>NZ_JAXAWA010000010.1:0-237801 GCF_033949445.1 Janthinobacterium sp. GMG2
ATTACGACAATCCGAAGACCATCGCTGCACTACATCAAATGCCCACACTTATCGACTGTTAATTGTTAAAGAACTGTATTCGGTGCTACTTTCGCGCTATCGACAAAGCGTTGTGTTTGTCAGCTGCGAAGAAGGAAGAGTATGAAGCATTTCAGCACAATCGTCAACTCCTTCTTTTTCTCTACTTTACTCAGCATTTGCATGCGTCGTTCAGCGAGGGGGCGAATTATAGCCAAGCAACAGCCTGTCCGCAAGAGACATTTATGGCAAGACAAACGATTTCACCAGGGTCAGCTCACCAGCGGCCCGCATCGGCACCTGGAAGCTTTGCAGCTTTTCACGCGGCGTGCCTTCGTTGGTGATGATCGATATGCGCGCGACAGTCAGCATGGCGGTGTTTTCGCCGCTGCCGTAGTAATTGACATAGGCGTGATAGTTGCCCTTCAGGGGCGCCGCGCTGGAAAAGATTTCCGGGCCATAGCCGGTCGTCACGTCCACGTCCAGCGCGCCGCCATCTTTTAATACGCGGTTGCCATACCAGGCGTGGCCACCATCCGGCGTGACCACATGCAGATCGAGGTCGGTGCCGGCGCTGTCCCACGACAGCACGATGCGCAGGCGCGCCTGGGTCTTGCCCTGGTAGCTGTCGACAAACTGGGTGCGCGCGCGGCTCTTGGCATCGGGCGAGCGTACTTCCACGCTGTTCGAGCCGCTGCCGAAGCCATACGGGCGGCCATAGCTGCCGTCTTCGCCCACTTCCATCGGCATCGCCACGCCGTTGACCACCAGGGTAGCGGGCTTGCCCTTGACGGCGCCCGCGATACGGCCCCGTATCTGCGCCGTTTCAGCCTGGCCCGGCTGCAGGTTGACCGACGCGGCGGGGTAATTGACCGCTTGCGTATAGTCCTCGCGCGCACCGGCCGAATTGCGCCAGCCGCTCTTCGGCGCATCGATGGTCACTTGGGCCTGCGCCCAGAGTGGCAATAGCATTAGCGGAATCGCGCAACGGATATAAAAACTCACAGGGCCTCCAGGTTAAGGTCGACGAGCCGGCGTGCCAGCCGCTCGACATATTCTTCGTCCTGGCCGCGCGGATGATTGCGCAGGCCAAGGTGTAAATATTCATGGGCCAGGGTGATGCGGTCTTCGCGCGTGGCCAGCGGCCGCATATAGATGCGGTTGCGCGACTGCTCCGAATACGGCGCGCCGCTCTGCAAGGCGCAGACCAGCGGCGCTTGCGGCGGCGCTTCATAACCGGCCTCGCGCAGCAGCACGCGCTGCCAGCGCGGCACTGACCGCGCCAGCCAATCCTCGTTCTGCGCCAGGCGCCGGCAACGCGCGCCCGTATTGCCGAAGGTGCTCAGGGCGCCGCCGGGATAGGCCGCCGCCAGCAATTCATCATAGTGCTTGCCCTGTCTGGCCTGGCGTACCGCCTCGCTCCACGCCATCGTGCCCTCGGACGCCTGGTTACTGTGATAGCGCACGGTGACGCCATCGACAATCAGCTGGTCGGTCCAGCGCGCAATCGCCAGGGCCACTGGCGTGGCGGGGCTGGGACTGACACGCTGGGTCGCGCTGCTGTCGGCGATCTGCTGGCAGCCCGCCACCGTCACCGCGTTCTGCTGCAGATACGTGCGCGCGGCAATCGCCAGCGCCTTGGCCGCTTCCGGCTCGTTGGCATTCGCTTCGCGGTCAAGCACGCGCGCCACATATTCATTGACGCCGAAGCGGCCGCGCAATTGCGGACGGCCGCCCTTCTCTTGCAGCAGCATCAGCTCGCCGGCGCTGCGCAAGGCCAGGTTCTGGCCATTGTCGAATTGCACATGGTAGCGGCCATTGAGCAGGCCAGGTGCGGCCACGCCACGTTCGCCGCGCACGGTGCGGATCGGATAGCGCTTGAAATAATCAACCACCACGCAGCCGCCATCGTCGGCCGCGCCTACCGGTGGCAAGCTGGCGGCCAGCCTGGGCGCCCACTGCTCGAAGACATTGCTGCTGCCGCCCGCGCCGCCAAACCAGATCGGCGTGCCGTCGGCCAGCCAGCCGGCCGCGCCGCCGATACGTTCGTCCGTCCGGCGCCGCTCGTGCCAGGAATACGTTTTGACGCGCAACTGGCTGCCGAACCAACGCGCCGTGCCGGCGCCGCGTCCATCGAGCACCACGCGCAGTAGCGCCGCTTCGGCGTCCGCGCGGCTGGCGGCAGGAATACTGTCCAGCGCGCGCAGCAGGCTATCGAGGCGCACCGTGCGCGCCGGCGCCAGTTGCGCAGGGTCGGACAGCCAGGAAAAATCCCCTGCGGGCACCGCGCCCAGACGTCCAGTCCAGTACTGACGCCATGAAGCCGGCGCGATCATCAGGCGCTTGGGCGAGAAAAACGGGCCGCACGATTGCGCCAGCGCCGCGTCGTGGCCGATGCTCTGGCCTGCATCGCAGCAATACACCTCTTCCGGATCGCGGCCGCCGCAGCGGTAGTCCGGCATCGCCACCTTGCTATCGCTCGCGTACACATACACGAACAGCTTCCACAAGCTGGCCAGCGGTACTTGCCGCGCGCCGTCAAACGGCGGCGGCGCCGTGCCACCCTGGCGCAACTGGCGCACTTCCATCTTGCCGTCACGCCACCAGGCCACATCCAGCGATGCAGACCAGGCAGGAGCGGCCAGCAACAGGGCCGCCATGAATGCAGGAAGTGCTACGCGCATCACTCGACCTTCAGCGCGCGCGTGGTCTTGCCGCCGCCTTCGAAGGCTTTCTGCTCTGGCTGGTACATGCGGTAAAAGCGCGCCGGCGGCAGCACGTAACTGCCCTTCTGCGCAAAGCGCAGCAAATGGAGCACCGTCACCTCGCCGGTCAAAGGCTCGATCGGCACGGCGTAGCCGTCGCGGCGCTCGGTGTGGCGCGCGCGTTCCAGCGCGGCCGGCTTGTCGCCCGCCATGACCATGCCCCAAGTAGTCGATTCGACCATGGCGCCGGGCGGCAGCGCCACTTCCAGCAAGCCAAAACGGTGCTTCGCACCTGGCCCCGCTTTCAAGGTGATTTCATCGAGGTACAGCGCGTCCGTGCTGAGCGCTTCGCCCGGCTTGACCAGCTCCGTCGTGTAACCGCCCTTGCCCGCCTTCATGCGCAAGATGCGGCGCTCGATGGCAACCGGCAAGGTTTGCGCTTCGGCGGCGTGGCTGTCGTACTGCAGCACAGCCACCGTGCCGGCCGGCGCCGGTGCGGCGAGACGCAATTTATCGGGAATACTCTTGGTGTCGCTCCAGCGCCAGACCGGCTGGCCACTGCGGCTGTCGCGTTTTTGCCAGGCGCCGTCCAGTGCAACGGCGGGCCCCTTGCCAAACGATACGCCGCCCAGCTTCTTTTGCACCCACATCAAGGTCATCGCGCGGTCCAGTGTCGGCATCTCGGCGCGCACACTGGCCAGCACCGCGTCGGCCTGGGTAGCGGGCACTTCGCCGGCCATCATCAGCAAGGCTTGTGCCACCGGCGCTTTGGACTCGCGCAGCACCTGCCATGAGCTGGCCACCTGCAGCTGCAGCGAATGCGGCAGGGCGATGCCATTCTGGGCGGCGACCAGCGCCACCAGGCCAAGGCCCATCGCTTGCGCCTCACGGTCAGAAGCTCCGCCCAGCAACAGGCTGCTCGTGTCGCCCGCCTGGCGCGGCTTGCCGCCCAGGACGGCGATGGCGCTGTCGTCCACCAGGCCGGCCGCCAGGGTCTGCGTGGGCAAGCCCATCTCGCGCGCCATCCACAGCACCAGCGCACGGTCACCCATCGCGTCCTTCAAGCCATGTTCGCTGTAGACGGCCAGCAGTTTGTTCCAATGCTCGGGCGGCAGCTCGATGCGCAGCGCGCGCGCCGCGTACCAGTCGGCGTAATAGGCATAGGCCGTCATCAAGGCATTGCCGGCCGTGGCGTTGCCCCACCAGCCGAAGACGGCGTTCGGGCCGGCCATCGATACCAGGCGCAAACGCTGCGCCGTGACCAGCGTTTGCAGGCGCTCGCTTGCCGCGCCGGCGTCCGGCCCCAGGCTTTGCGTGGCCAGCGCGAGAGGAATCAAACGGCTGGCCGTCTGCTCGACGCAGCCATATGGATAGTCGATCAGGTCGTCAGCGATGCGCGCGAACTGGCTAGCGGCTCCTTGCGCGAACGAAACGCGGATATTGCGCGCGTCCGCCGGCAGCTTGAGTGGAATATCAGCGGTGGCGCCATCGAGCGGCAGCACCAAGGAGCGCGGGCTGCTCCAGGCGGCGGGCAAGGTTTGCATGGCCGTGTCCAATGCGTCGAGCACTTTGCCATTCTGTTTCAGCTCCAGGCGCAGCGGCCCTGTAGCGCCAGCGGCGAGCGGGAATTCGACGTAATTGACACCTGGTTTGGCGGACATCTTTTCCGTCTTCGGCTGCGCCCCGCCGGAAAGCACGACGTCGAGCGCCTGCTCCTTGCCCGTCTGGTTGAATACCGCCACCGAGGCACGCGGCGCATCGCCGGCGCGCATCCAGTCGGGCGCGGTCCACTTGGCATAGAAGTTTTTATCGGAACGCAGATAGGCCGTGCGCTGGCCCACGCGCCCCTGTTCATCCATCGCGCGCCCCGTGATCCTCCAGCGGGTCAGCGCGTCGGGCATGGTAAAACTCACGCGCGCGTTGCCATTCACGTCAGTCTTCAGCGAGGGCGCCCAGTACGCCGTATCGATATTGTCGCGGCGCGGACGTTCGAGCACCTTCACGCCACGCTCGTTGTAATTGTGTCGCGCGGGCGCGCCGGCCGTGCGGCCCTGCGCCATGTCGTAGCTGATGAAGGACAGGCTGGCCGTCGTGCGCACGTTGTTGCGGCGCGGGTGATAGAAAAAGTCGCCGATGTCCGGCGCAATTTCCGGCTGCAGCACATAGATCATTTCATCGACCACGCCCAGCGCCACCATGGTGCTCAAAGGCTTGCCGTCCAGCGTCGCCGTCACATCGAGCGTGACCTTCTCGCCCGGCTGGTAAACCTCCTTGTCGCTCTTGAATTGCAGCGCGATGCGCGGCTCGATCACTTGCAGGCCGGCGTTCTCGAAGACGAAATCGCCATTGCGCGTGTACGCCACCGAGAACGTCATGTTCGGGCCATGCTCTTCTTTTACCGGGATGCGCACCCTCCACTGGCGCGGCGCCACGCGCTTCGCCTGGTACCAGTCAGCGGTTCCGGCCATCAAACCATGGTGTTCCACCTTGTCGCGCTCGAGCGTCAACAGCGCCTGGTCGACCTTGTCGGAGAACGTGATCAAGGCTTCGGCCGTGTCGCCCGGACGATAGCGGGCGCGGTCCAGCACGATCTCGATGCTGCCCGGCGTCGTTTGCACGCCATCGCCGGCGACCCAGTGGCTGGCGGCGGCCAGCAGGTTGCCGCGTTCGTCGCGCAGCGCCAGCTGATACGAGCCGGAGGCGGGGAACGTCACGTCCCAGCCCTTGGCATTTGGATCGAACGCGCCGTCGGTCTTGCTCTGTTTTTCCAGCTGCACCATCTCCCAGCGCACGGGTTTGGCCGCGCCCTGGCCATCGGCCACCAGATCGAAATGCACGGCCTGGCCAGGATCGGAAAACTGGCGCGTGGCCTTCAGCTGGTAGCTGCTGCTCGAGCGTTCTATCATCAGCTCGCGCGTCGCCTTGACGCGGTAGGCCGCGCCATCGGTCGCCAGCACGGTCAAGATGTAGCGCGACGGATCGGCGGCGGGCGGCAAGCTGAAGTCCACATTGCCGCTGCCGTCGCTCGTCACTTCCTCCGTCTTCAGGGCCACGGGAAACAGGCCGCTGTAACGCAACTCGCCTTCGACCATGGTGTTTTGCTGGCCGCGCAAGGACAAGGTCATCTTCGCGTTTTTCACGGGTTTGCCGTCAGGGTAGCGCAGCGCGATGCTGCCCTTGACCGCCTCGCCCGTCTTGAATTCCGGCTTCGAAGGCTGGACGTTGATTTCAAAGTGCGGCTTGACGTATTCAGCCACGCGGAAGGCCGCGCCATACACGCCATCCTTGTAATTGAAACGCAGTTCATAGCCGCCGGCGGTCGCTTCCGTGGGCAAGCGGAAGCGCGTGTCGGCGCCCGTCTCGCCAGACAGCTGCAGCGTTTGCGTCAGCAGCGGCGTGCCATTCGGATTGAGCACCGTCAGGCTGATCGGCGCCGCGCTTGCTGCCTGCGAGTTGCGCGCGGAGGTAAATTCGCGGCCCAAAAACTTGACGTTGACTTCATCGCCGGGCCGGTACAGAGGCCGGTCCGTCACGGCATAGATCTTGGTGTTATAGATCTCGCTGTCATAGTAAAAATTCTCGGACACGAACACGCCGCCGGCGCGATCCTGGCCCAGCACATACGTGTGTTCCGGGCTGCCGCGTTCGAGCGAGGCGACGCCATCAAAGCCCGTGGTGGCAGACTGCAGCACGCCCGTGCCATCGGTCCACGCCACGTTGGCGCCAGCCACGGCGGCACTGTTGTCGCGCCGTGCGGTCCATACGAGCATCTGGCCGGACGAGACCTTGGTCACAGCCACCGTGTCCGACACGAATACCAGGGTGGTGGCGCGGTGTTCGCCGATGATCGCTTCGACCAGGTACAGGCCCGGCTTGCGCTTGCCCAGCGGGATCATCACATTGCCAGCGCCGGCGACGATGAAGTCGCTGCTGGAGCCATCGAGCTTGACGCCTTTCGGCGGCGCGATGGCCTTGGCTTGCCAGATCGGATAGCGGAAGCTGTCGACCAGTTCCATGCCCTTGATCGGCTTGTACTGCGGATGGCTGGCGAACACGGTGCGCCGGCGGATCGCGTCATTGGTCGCCAGCTGCGGCTGCTCTTTCGTGACCGCGAGGCGCGCTTCGCTGGAAAACAGCTTGCGCCAGGCCAGGCGCGACTGCTTCCACCAGCTATCCCACAGAAAACTCAAGGTGTTGGCCAGGCCTTCGCCCTGGTAATTGCCCTCGACCTGGATGCGGTGCAGATTGCGCTGCTTTTTCAGGAACTCCATCGGTTCGGGCACGCGGTAGACGACGATGTCGGCGCCCGAATATGCTTCCAGGTTCATGCGTCCCATGTCGCGGCCCGGCACCTCGAGGCGCACGCGCGCTTCATCAAGACTGCCATAACTGGCGTCCGACAGCAGGAAGAACGGTTCACCCTTGAAGGTCGTGTAATTGCTGGGCTCGCGCTGCTGCGCGGAGGCGCTGCCCAGCATGAGCAGCGCCAGAAAGCCCATGAAGAGCAGCTTCATGACAAAAATCGGCTTCATGATAAAAACGCCAGCCGGAACACCCCGGCGAAATTGGGATTGTTGACCACAGGTTGCCACCGCGTGTCCTTCCAGCTCGTGAGTTCTTTGATATCGACGGTCCGCAGACCATTGTCGTCGGGGGTGACGGTGCCGGTGTGGTAGGCGATGCGCGCCCCCATCCAGACCATCAAGTGCTGTTCGTCGCCCTGGTCGAAAAACAGCAGGTCGCCGGGCAGCGCCTGGCTGATTTCGCGGGCGATGAAACGGCTGTTGTGCTGCACCAGCGCCAGTGCCGTGACGAAGTGGCCGACATTGCCGCCCGTTTGCACCCAACGGTTGCGCAAGGCGGCCTGAGCCGCGCTCAGTTCCAGCTCGGGCGGCAGGCGCCGGTCGCTGGCGATGCCGTTCGCATGCAGCCACTTCGCGTCATGCACGGTGAGCGCCTCATTGACGGCAAAGCGCACCAGGCCGGCGCAATCGCGGTGCGTCCAGCGCGGCGACGGGCCACGTTCGATCTGCGCGTTGACGATACGCAGCATCCACGCCTGGAAGGCGCGGCTCTGCGCCTGCGACAGCTGCACTTGCGGCTCGGCGGCCGCGCGCAGGGCCCAGGCGGGCATTGCCACGGTGGCGGCGCAAGCCGCCAGCCAGCGCAAGGCGGCACGACGTCCATGCCGCCCATGCCACAGCGTCATCGCGCGGCCTCTTGCCATTCCAGCGTTTCCCATGACGTGCCGCTGGCTGGCTGCCGCTTGAGCACCATGCGCAGCGGCGGGTATTTTTTCAAGGCGTTCAGGCGCGGCACCAGGTGTTCGTTGGCGGCCGCGCGCAAGACCGGTTCGTTATTCGCCGGCAGGGTATCGAAGGCTTCCAGCTGGATCAGCCGGGCCAGCGACGCCGGCGCGATCAGGCCGATCGTGCGCGAAGCATCGGGCAGCAGGTCGCTGGCGGCCGGCGCCTGCTTGCGACGCACGGCCAGCACTTGGTCCACCAGCTTGCCGTCGGTGGAAAAGACAACGGTATTGCCGGCCACGACCAGCGCCGGCTTGGACTGGCCCAGCGCCGTGGCGACACTGCGTTCCCAACGCGTGGCGCCATCTTTACCTGTCGTTTTGCGCACGGGGTCCTTGCCGCCGATGGCCGCCTCGAACAGGCTGCCATACAGAGCGTCATCACCGGCCTGCGCACTGCGCGTGGCGACAAAAACCGGTGTATGCAGGCGCGAACTGCCATACCAGCACGCGGCGGCCGGGCCTTGCAAGTGCCCGGCCAGCGGCGCCACCGGCGCGGAGGTCTTGCTGCCCAGGCGTTTGAGCACGGGCTGCAGCGCGGTCCAGTCGACCGGCACGCTGAAACAGGCGCTCGGGTTGTGCGGCAGCTGCGGCCACAGGGCGCTGCTGTCGTAGCCGCCGTTTTTCAGTTTATCGGCATTGAGCAGCACCTTCGATTGCCAGGCGCCCTGTTGAAAATCGAAGCGCAGCGCCTCTAACGCGCCAAAGAAAGGCTGGTAGCCGAAGGACAGGAAGTCCGCCTTGACGGCGATGCTGTGGCCCTCGGGCGCGGCGCCGTCGAGATGGAACTGTGCATGAAAGACCTTTTGCTTGGCAGCTTCCGGCGCCAGCAGGCTGGCCACGGTTTTCTCGGCCGTGCCATCGCCATGCTTGCCGTCGCTGCCGCCATACAGCATGCCGGGATGAGACAGGATGACCAGGCGTTGGCCATGCGCGGCAAACAGCAAGGTGCGCTGGTAAGCGTAGTTCAGCGCATACACGGGCACCTGGCCGCCATCGACGCCCAAGCTGCCGGCCACGCGCATCTGCGTATCCTTCAGGGCGATCTTGCCCGCTTCTTCCAGCAAACGCGTGAGCTGGCTGCGCGACACGGCGATGGCGAAATGCTTGAGCGAGCCGTCGGCGTCGCGCCACAAGGCTACTTCCGCCGGCTGGTCCAGCACCATGCGCAGCAGCTGGTCACCCCAGCCCAGCTCATGCTCGTAAGCGATGCGGCGCAAGCTGCCCTTGAGGCCCAGCCGGTCTTCGCTTTGCTCGTAATAGAACAGGAAATCCTCACGCAACACGTCGCGCGCCAGCGGCACCGTCAGCAAGTCGCGCGGCAAGGCCGACAGGCTTTTCGTGCGGACCAGCGCGTCGGGCCGGGATAAATCGAGCTTCAGGCCATTGACCGGCCCCATCGCGCCCCAGCCAAAAACCCGATAGCCGACCAGTGCGGCCGCTACCACGGCCACGCCGGCCAGCGTCCCGAGCAGGACTTTTTTATTGAGTACTTTTTTCGCCAGCACCTTGTATCCCTTTTAGCCTGCCGTAGCATTGACAAGTTAGTAATTATTGACAAATGGTAACATGGCATTTGTTGCCGCAGCGCACAGATGATGCGACAGCGTAAAATAGCGGTTTCGCCGTTTTCATCGCCTCCAATGACCATCCTGCTCTCCACCCTGAACGCCCGCTACACCCACGCCTCGCTGGGATTGCGCTATCTGCTGGCCAATATGGGGCCGTTGCAAGTACAGACGCGGCTGCAGGAATTCGTCATTGGCACGAAAACCACGGAACTGGTCGAACGCATCCTCATCAACAAACCGCGCATCATCGGTTTTGGCGTGTATATATGGAACGTCGAGGAAACGACGAAACTGGTGGCCATGCTCAAGCGCGTGGCGCCCGAGGTCATCATCGTGCTGGGCGGGCCGGAAGTGTCGCATGAGGCGGGCGAGCAAGAGATCGTCAAGCTGGCCGACTACCTGATCACGGGCTGGGGCGACGTCACCTTCCCCAAGCTGTGCGGCGAGATCCTCAACGGACCGAAGCCGCTGATGAAGATCCATGCGGGCGTGCAAGCGCCGCTGGCGGAACTGCAGCTGCCCTACTCCTTGTATACAGACGACGATATCCGCCACCGCACGATTTACGTGGAAGCGTCGCGCGGCTGTCCGTTCAAGTGCGAATTCTGCCTGTCGGCGCTGGACAAGACAGCCTGGCCCTTCGCGCTGGAGAACTTCCTGGCCGAGATGGAATCCCTGCATGCACGCGGCGCGCGCCTGTTCAAGTTCGTCGACCGCACATTCAACCTGAATATCAAGACCAGTTTGAAGATCATGCAATTCTTTCTCGACAAGATCGAAGCGAATCCGGACGACCCGATCTACGCCCACTTCGAACTGGTGCCAGACCACTTGCCTGACGCCTTGAAGGAAGGCATCAGCAAATTCCCGCCCGGCGCGCTGCAGTTCGAGATCGGCATCCAGAGCTTCAATCCGGACGTGCAATCGCTGGTCAGCCGCAAGCAGGACAATCAAAAGGCGGCCGACAACATCCGCTGGCTGTGCGAGGAATCGAACGCCCACCTGCACGTGGACTTGATCGCCGGCTTGCCGGGCGAGGATGAAGCAAGCTTCGCGGCCGGCTTCAACAAGCTGGTGGCCTTGAAACCGCATGAAATCCAGTTCGGCATATTGAAGCGGCTGCGCGGCACGCCCATCATCCGCCATACGGAAAACTATGGCATGGTGTTCGACCCGCACCCGCCGTACACCATCCTGGCCAATAAACAGCTCGATTTCATGAGCATGCAGCGCCTCGTGCGCTTCGCCCGCTACTGGGACCTGGTGGCCAACTCGGGCCGCTTCGCCAATACAGTGCAATGGATGCTCGGTGACGCGCCATTTGAAAACTTCATGGATTTTTCGAACTGGCTGTATGCCCATACGGACGCCACCCACCGCATCGCCATGGAGCGCCTGGCCAAGCTGGTGGCGCAATGGCTGCAGACGCGCGGCATGAGCGCGCTGGAGGCCAACGCCCTCGTGGCCAGCGACTATGCGGGCGGCGCGCAAGCGGCCGCGCACGCCAAGCCAGCCGAAGTGAATACTGGCAGCACCAAGGTGCGCCCGGACGTCGCCCTGCCGCAGCGGCAGGCGCGCCACCTTGCGTCCTGAGGGGCCGGCGATTGAACAGCGGTGGCGGTCTGCGCCATTCTCCCTTAAACTGGCACGATGCCGACTGTACAATCGCCGAAACTGACCCTCTCCCAGACCAGCTCCCAACAGGGAGCCCTTGTCACTGCCAGCGGCACCTGGCAGGTGCACGCGCTGGCGCATGACAATGCCATCAAGGCCATCGACGCCCAGCTCAAACCCTTGCAGGGCGATGCCAAGGCGCAATGGGACCTGTCGGCCATCGACAGCATGGACCATATCGGCGCCCAGCTGTTCTGGAATGCCTGGGGCAAGCAGCGTCCCGCGCAGCTGACCCTGGCGCCATCGCAGGAAGAGTTTTTCCGGCGCATCGAAGAAACGGGGCCGCTGACGACGCCGCCCTCGCGCGCCAACCGCCTCACGCCCGTGATGAAACTGGGCATGGCCATTTTGCTGTTTTTCGAACATTTGAAGGGCTTTATTGCCTTGGTCGGCCAGGTGACGCAGGATATCGGCCGCTTCGCGCGCCATCCGATGCGCGGACCATGGCGTGAAATTTCCGCCAATATCTTCCATGCGGGCTTCCAGGCGCTGGGCATCACGGCTCTCGTCGGCTTTCTGATCGGCGTCGTGCTGTCCTACCTGTCCGCGCAGCAGCTGCGCGCGTTTGGCGGCGACATCTACCTGGTCAACCTGCTGGGCATGAGCGTCATCCGCGAACTGGGGCCGCTCTTGGCCGCCATCCTCGTGGCCGGGCGCTCCGGTTCGTCCATCACGGCCCAACTGGGCGTCATGCGCGTCACGGAAGAACTCGACGCCATGCTGGTGATGGGCATTTCGCACGGTTTCCGCCTGATCATGCCGAAAGTGCTGGCCCTGGCCATTTCCATGCCCCTGCTCGTCATCTGGACGGACACGGCCGCGCTGATCGGCGGCATGGTGGCGGCCAAGGTGGAACTGAACCTGTCGGCGCGCTACTTCATCCAGAAGCTGCCCGATGCCGTGCCGCTGGCCAATTACATGATCGGCCTGGGCAAGGGCGTGATTTTCGGCATGCTGATCGCCCTTGTCTCCTGCCACTTCGGCCTGCGCATCAAGGCCAACACGGAAAGCCTGGGGCGCGGCACCACCACCGCCGTCGTCACGGCCATCACCGTCGTGATCCTGGCCGACGCCGTGTTCGCCATCGTCTTCAATGGAGTGGGCTACTGATGGCGGACGACACCAATATCGCCTGTGGCACCGGCAAGGAAGGCCAATTCAACCTGCACGGCAACGCGCCCGTGGTGGACATCACCAATCTGTGGACCAAGTTCGGCCGCACCGTCGTGCACCAGGACTTGAACCTGGAAATCGAGCGGGGAGAGATCCTGTCCATCGTGGGCGGTTCCGGCACGGGCAAGACGGTGCTGCTGCGCCAGATGCTGGGCCTGGAACATCCGGCGCGCGGCTGCGTCAAAGTCTTTGGCGAAGATATCAATAAAGCAAGTTCAGACCAGCTGCAACAGTTGCGCAACCACTGGGGCATGCTGTTCCAGCAAGGCGCACTGTATTCGGCACTGACCGTGTTCGACAATGTGGCCCAGCCCATGCGCGAATTGCGCGTGCTGCCCGAGGCGCTGGTGCACGACGCGGTATTATTGAAGATGAATATGGTGGGCCTGGGCCCGGAACATGCGCTCAAGATGCCGTCGGACTTGTCGGGCGGCATGATCAAGCGCGTGGCCCTGGCCCGCGCCCTGGCGCTGGAACCGAAGCTGCTGTTCCTCGACGAACCGACGGCGGGCCTGGATCCGGACCTGTCGGAAAGTTTTGTCGCCCTGATCCAGTCGCTGCACCGCGAACTGGGCTTGACGGTGGTGATGGTCACGCATGATCTCGACACCTTGTTCGCCCTGTCCACGCGCATCGCCGTGCTGGCGGAAAAACACGTGATCGCCATCGGCCCCACGCGCGAGGTGATCGAAGTCGACCACCCGTTCATCAAGCAATTTTTCCTCGGCGACCGCGGCAAGCGCGCGCTGGCCGTCCTCGATGAGAAACAGGCGGCGGCGGGCAATGCGGCGCAGCCAGGCGACGACGCCGGCACAGACACGAAAGCGGAGAAGTAATGGAAAACAGATCACATGCCCTGATGACGGGATTTTTTACACTGACCTTGCTGGTGGCCGCCATCCTGTTCGGCGTCTGGTTCAACCGCGACCGCGTGGAACGGGTGCCGTATCTGCTCGCCACCACCCTGTCCGTACCGGGCCTGAACCCGCAGGCGACCGTGCGCTACCGGGGCCTGGAAGTGGGCAAGGTCGACGCCATCGACTTCGACACGCAAAAGGCCGGGCAAATCCTCGTGCACATCAGCGTGGCGCCCGACACCCCCGTTACCAACACCACGTTTGCTACCCTCGGCTACCAAGGCGTGACGGGCATCGCCTACATCCAGCTCGATGATGAACATGTCGGCTCCAAGCTGCTGGGCACCAGCAAGGACAAGCCATCGCTGATTCCCCTGCGCGCCGGCTTGCTCGACCAGCTGGAAAAGCGGGGCAAGCGCATCCTCGACCAGGCCGAGCAGATCACCAACAAGGTCAACAACCTGCTCAGCCCCGACAATCAGGCCGCCATGCTGGGCGCCTTCACGGAAGTGGGCAAGGCCGCCAAGGCCTTTGGCGCCATTCCGCAGCAGCTGGAACCGACCCTGACGCAATTGCCGCAACTGACGGAACAGACGCGGCAAACCCTGACGGCCGTGAGCACGGCCAGCAAGAACGTATCGGACCTGACGGCCACGTGGAAAAAACTGGGTAACGACATCCAGGCGCCAGGCGGCGTGCTCGACAAGGTCAATGGCACGGTTGACCGGGTCGGCAGCTCGGTGGAAACGGTGGCCAATGGCGTGTCGCTGGAAGTCTTGCCGCAAGTCATCGAGCTGAGCGGCGAAGCGCGCTCCTCGATGCGCGCCCTGAAAACCACCATGAGCACGCTCAATGAACAGCCGCAGAGCATCTTGTTCGGCGCCCCAGACATTCCGCCCGGCCCGGGCGAGCCCGGTTTTTCGGCACCGGGCAAATAAGGAGAACACCGCATGCCTATCCCACGCAACCTCAGCGCACTTATCCTGGCCGCCGCATTCCTGCTGGGCGGCTGCGCCAGCCGCGGCCCCGTCCCCACTTTCTATGATTTCGGCCCGGCCGCACCGCTGGCAGCCGCGCCAGCAGCCGCGCCAGCCGTGCCCGTGCTGGTGATCGCCGACGCCAATGGTCCATCCTGGCTCGACAGCCAGCGCATGTATTACCGCTTGCTGTACGCCGATGCGCAGCAATCGCGTCCGTACGCCTACAACCGCTGGAACACGCCGCCGCTGCAACTCTTAAGCCAGCGCCTGAAAACGCGCGTGGCGCAAAGCGGCGTGAAAGTGCTGTCGACCACGGACGCGGCCGCCGGCATGCCCCTGCTGCGCATCGACGTCGATGATTTTTCGCAAAACTTCGATACGCAGACGCAGAGCAGCGGCCACGTGTCGCTGCGCGCCTCGCTGTTTCGCGGCCACCGCCTGATCGACCAGAAAACCTTCAGCCGCAGCGGCCCGGCCGGCAGCGCCGATGCGCAAGGCGGCGCGCAAGCGCTGGCGGCGGCCTCGGACGCCATCGCCGCCGACCTGCTGACCTGGCTGGGCACGCTGAATATCACGAAAGAATGACCGACCCCGCATCCCCAGCCAGCCCGGCGGCGCCGCTGCCGCCCGTCCGTTCCTCGCCCGTGTCGCGCGCGACCCTGCTCGCCTACGTCTTCCTGATCGTGTATGCGAGCTGGTTCCCGTTCACGGGTTGGCACAGCAATGGTTTGTCGCCGCTGACGTTCCTGGAAAACACGCGCATGCCCCGCTACTGGACGGGCTTTGACGTGGGCATCAACGTCGTCGGCTACATTCCGCTCGGCGCGCTGATCGTGTATTCGCTGTTTCCAAGGATCACGGGTTTCTTTGCCGTCATCGTCGCCAGCCTGTGCGGCATGTTGATTTCGGGCAGCATGGAAGCCGTGCAAACCTATCTGCCCAGCCGCGTCTCGTCGAACCTCGATTTTTATACGAATGCGGCCGGCTGCTGCATCGGTTCCATCATCGGCGCCCTGACGGCGCGCAAGCTGCTCGACCAAAGTCATTTGTTCCGCTTGCGCCAGCGCTGGTTTGCCCAGCACGCCAGCCAGGGCTTGGTGCTCGTGGCCCTGTGGCCGCTGGCGCAAATCTATCCGCAAGGCTATCTGTTCGGCCTGGGCCAGCTGCTGCCCATCCTGTCGGACTGGCTGTCGCAGCTGGCGGGCATCGACATCGACCTGGCCGCGTATCTGCGTCCCGACGTCATCTTGACGGTTGAGCAATATTGGCTTTCGGAAACCATCATCACGGCTTGCGGCATGACGGGCGCCGTACTGACCCTGCTGTGCCTGCTGCGCCGCGCCGCGCCGCGCACCATCTTGATGCTGGCCCTGATCGCCGCCGCCTTGATCGTGCGCTCAATGGCCAGCGCGCTGCTGTTCTCACCGGAAAACGCCTTCGTCTGGATCACGCCGGGCGCCCAGGGCGGCTTTTTGATCGGCCTGATCATGCTGGGCGGCCTGGCGTTCGCGCCGCACGTGGCGCAGCGCCGCATCGCGGCCGCCACCTTGCTGCTGAGTCTGGTGATGGTGAATACGACGCCGATCAACCCGTATTTCATGTCAACCTTGCAAGGCTGGTTTCAAGGCAAGTTCCTCAACTTCAATGGCGCGGCGCAATTTTTGGCCTTGCTGTGGCCCTTCATGGCCCTGTGGTTCCTGTGCCTGCCCTCGCACCGCCTGAACCGGCAGGAAGATGTGCAGCGCCAGCGTCGCGAAGACCACCCATAAGCGTTATCATGACGCATTGATGATTCCGCAGGAGCATAGTATGAGCGACGCACCGTATTTTGAACGCCACGTTTTTTTCTGCATGAACAAACGTGAAGACGGCCGCAACAGCTGCGGCGACCATGGCGCGGAAGCGGCGCAAAAGCATTGCAAGCGCCGCATCAAGGAACTCGACATGAATGGCGCGGGCAAGATCCGCATCAACCAGGCCGGCTGCATGGACCGCTGCGAGGAAGGCCCGCTGCTGGTTATCTACCCGGAAGCGACCTGGTACACCTATGTCGACACCAGCGATATCGATGAAATCATCGATACGCACCTGGTGGGCGGCAAGGTCGTCGAACGCCTGAAAATCTGAGCCGCATATTTAATTTCAACGTTTTAACTTCAAATTAAGCCTACGCCACCAGTATGAGCATCATGAACAGAAACTCGGAAAAATTTACCCTCGCCGGCCATGCAGGCAGCATGGAAGGCTTGCTCGATTTCCCGGCAGACACTCCGCGCGGCATCGCCCTCGTTGCCCATCCGCATCCGCTGTACGGCGGCACGATGGATAACAAGGTCACGCAAACCCTGGCGCGCGCGTTTGTCGCGCTCGGTTACGTGGTGGCGCGCATCAACTTCCGCGGCGTCGGTGCGTCCGAAGGCGTGCACGACCATGGCGTGGGCGAAACGGACGACATGCAGTTGTTGTATGAACACATGCACGGCCTGTATCCGGGCTTGCCCGTGGCACTCTCCGGTTTCTCGTTCGGCACATTCGTGCAATCGAAACTGCAGGAACGCCTGGCCGCCGCAGGCACACCCGTCGAGCGCCTGGCACTGATCGGCAGCGCGGCCGGCAAGTGGGCCATGGCCGACATTCCCGCCGACACCATCTTGATCCACGGCGAACTGGACGACACGATCCCCCTGTCCGCCGTCTTCGACTGGGCCCGTCCACAAGACATTCCCGTGATCGTGATCCCCGGCGCCGACCACTTTTTCCACCGCAAGCTCAATCACATCAAGAACCTCGTGATTGCCCTGTGGCATGGTGACAAACCCTCAATTGCAGCAGATGATCATTGAAGTGTGGGCTTACTAGCGCCTCCACGGCTATAATTGATCCGTTTTTTCCACGCGGCCATGCAAGCAGCAACAGCATGGCCCTCAGCCTTCATCTTTTTCTCGCAGACCAGCCTCCATGAAAAAACTTTTAGCGGCACTGGCCTCCAGTGTATTTTTCTTTTCCGCCGCCTACGCCCAGAGCGTTCCAGCCCCGACCATCGCCGCCAAGTCCTGGCTGTTGCTTGATGCCACCAGTGGCCAGATCATTGCTTCGCAAGATCCTGACGCGCGCATCGAGCCGGCTTCGTTGACCAAGATCATGACGGCTTACCTGACGTTTGCCGCCATCCGCGAAAAAAAACTGGCGCTGGACCAGAAAGTCAACGTGTCCGTGCGCGCATGGAAAGTCGATTCGAGCAGCTCGAAGATGTTCATCGACCCGGCTACCCCTGTCTCGATCGACGACTTGCTGCACGGCCTGATGATTCAATCGGGTAACGACGCCGCCGTGGCGCTGGCGGAAGCCGTTGCCGGCGATGAAGGCACGTTCGTCGTGCTGATGAACCGCGAAGCCCAGCGCATGGGTCTGAAAAATACGCGTTTTGCCAATCCGCATGGCTTGCCTAGCCCCGATAACTATTCCACGGCGCAAGACCTGTCCGTGCTGGCCAAGCGCGTGATCGCCGACTACCCGGAATTCTACAAAATCGATTCCATCAAGAGCTTTACGTACAACAAGATCACCCAGCCTAACCGCAACCGCCTGCTGTGGCTGGACCCAACCGTCGATGGCATGAAAACGGGCCACACGGAAGCGGCCGGCTATTGCATGATCGCCTCGGCCCGCCGTCCAGGCGGCACGGGCGAGCGCCGTTTGATCTCCGTGGTGCTGGGCACCTCGTCGGACCAGGCCCGCACGCAGGAAAGCCAGAAGCTGCTGAACTGGGGCTTCCAGAACTTCGATACGGTCAAGCTGTACTCGAAGGGCCAGGCAGTGGCCACGCCGGAAGTGTGGAAGGGCTCGAAAGGCACCGTGAAAATCGGTTTCGCCCGCGATGTGCTCGTCACCGTACCAAAAGGTACGGCTGCCAAGATGAAACCTGTGCTGGAACGCAAGGACCCGCTGGTCGCGCCGTTGGCTGAAAACGCCCCGGTCGGCAAGCTGAAAATGATGGTCGACGACAAGGTCCTGCTGGAACTGCCTGTCGTGGCGCTGGAAACCATCAACCAGGCAACGATCTTCGGCCGCGCCTGGGATTCGATGCGCCTGTGGATGAAATAAGCAGTTAGCGTTCCCCATAAAAAATGCCCGCAGATGTTGCGGGCATTTTTTTCGTCTGTCTCGCCGCCGATTTCTCCACAGCATGCTGTAGCGTAGCTGGCTATAATCGTGGCGTCACCTTCATCTCCACCATCAGAAAGCCAGCCCATGAGCCATGTGTTTCCCGCCAGCCTGCAAGCGCCGCGCAGCCGTTTGAGCAGCAACGGTCCCGAACTGTCGCGTATCGTTGCTGGCATGTGGCGCATCGGCGAGTGGAATATGTCGGCGCAGCAGCGCCTGGCTTTCATCGAACAATGCCTGGCGCTGGGTGTGTCCAGTTTCGACCATGCCGACATCTATGGCGATTACAGCGCCGAAGGGCTATTTGGCGAAGCGCTGGCCCTGCAGCCGGGCTTGCGCGACAAGATGGAGCTGGTCAGCAAGTGCGGCATCAAGCTGCTGTCGCCGCACCGTCCCGGCCATGCCATCCAGCATTACGACACGAGCGCGGCGCACATCACCAGTTCCGTGGAACACACCCTGCGCCAGCTGCACACGGACCGCCTGGACTTGCTGCTGATCCACCGTCCCGACCCGCTGATGGATTTCGACGAGATCGCCGGCGCCTTCACGCAATTGAAAGCGGCGGGCAAGGTGCTGCACTTTGGCGTGTCGAACTTCAGCCGCCACCAGTTCGAGTGTCTGCACCGGCGCTTCCCACTGGTAACGAACCAGGTGGAATTTTCGCCGCTGCACGTGGCGCCCCTGTTCGATGAAACCTTCGACGGCTTGCAGGACGTGGGCGTGGCGCCGATGATCTGGTCGCCGCTGGCGGGCGGCCGGCTGTTCCAGGGCGGCGACGCGAATGTGGAGAACTTGCGCAATGTGATCAAGCAGATCGCCGACCAGCTGCAGCGTCCGTTTGCCAGCGTGGTGTTTGCGTGGATCATGCAACTGCCTTGCCGTCCCCTGCCGCTGACGGGCACGGGCCGCATCGAAGCCGTCGGCGTGGCCGTGGAAGGCACGCAGTTTACACTCAGCCGCAGCGACTGGTTCGCCATCCTGCGCGCCGCACGCGGGCACGAGGTGGCTTAGTCGATCTCGTCGGGGTCGTTGAATACCTGTGGCAAGGCAATTCCGCGCCAGCCCAGGTACCACGCCAGGTTGAGCAGCAGGGTGGCGCCGATGTAGACGGCGAAGAACAGCGCGAAGAAGCTGGTCTTCAGCCACACGAGCAGGGCGATGGCCACGATGAGTACCAGCAGCGCGGCCAGGCTTTTCTTTTGCTTGGAGCTGGGGAAACGCAAGGTCGACACCATCAGGCTGCCCACGCCCACGAGCAGCAGCATCAGCAGATAGCTGTGCAGCATGGAATCGATGGGCGCCGGCCAGGCCACCACGACGGCCGCCACGCAGGCGGCCCCGGCCGTGATCGGCATGCCGACGAAATACAGGGGGTCCGTGCGCCCCACGTTCACATTGAAGCGCGCCAGACGCATGGCACCGCACGCGACAAAGAAGAAGCTGGCCATGCCGCCAAAGCGCAGCAGCAGCGGATCATGCACGCCCATCTGCACGAAGCCATAGCAGTACAACAGGACGGCCGGGGCGCAGCCGAAATTCATCACGTCGGCGATGGAATCGAGCTGCACGCCGAACTGCGAACTGGTGTTCGTCAGGCGTGCGACATAGCCGTCGAGCGCATCGAACACGCCGGCCAGCACCAGCAGCGCCGCCGCCAGGCGGTAGGCATCCGCGTCGCCCACGGCGGCGTTATCGACGGAAATGACGATGCTGGCAAAACCGCATGCTATCGAAAGCAAAGTCACCATGCTGGGCAAGGCGTATTTGGCGCGCTGCAGGCGCGACTTGGGCAATGTGTTCAAATGTATGGGCAATCAAAAAATCGGAAGTAAGGCGATGCAGCAGCAAACGCTGCGCTACGCTCATTCTACCCTGTGCAGCTGCGGCACCGTCCGCGCACGAGCGCGCCACATATCTTTTCATGAATGCGCTACGCGGTATCAAAATACCTTAGAATCGTTTTACAGGACAGCACGCTGGCCCCACCGCTGTCCGCCTACCTATACAGGAGCCAACTTGATTGCCTCGTCACTGCGTTGGAAATACTGGATACCCGCCCTGCTGAGTGCAGCACTGCTGAGCGCCTGCGGCGGCGGCGATAGCGGCAGCAATACGTCGCTGAGCACCTCGACCCCGGCCGGACAGCTGACACAGGAGCCGGGCGCTCCCGTCCTCAGCAACAATATTGCCACCGATGGCTTTAACTGGTTCAACTACCGGCGCAGCCAGATCGGCCTGTCGCCTATGGTGCGCAACAGCCTGATCGACAGCGCGGCCCTGGGCCATTCCAGCTATCTCAATCTCAACAGTACGGTGGCGCACGAGCAGGTGCAGGGCAAGCCCGGCTTTACGGGCGTCAAGCTGGGCGACCGCCTGGCCAAGGCCGGCTACGTCGTCACCTCGCTGCAGGGCGAAGTCATCGCCGGCGCGGGCAACACGTCCGGCTTTTACCTGGCCGAAGAACTGGTCACGGCCATCTATCACCGCTTCGTCATTTTCGAGCCGTTGTTCAAGGAAGGCGGCGCGGGCGCGGCCGTCAGCAGCTCCGGCTATGCCTATTTCACCACCGACATGGCCGGCAATCGCAACTATGGCCCCGGGCTGGCGGCGGGACAGATCGTCACCTATCCTGTCAGCGGACAGCAGAAGGTGGCCGTCAGTTTTTCCAGCGATAACGAATCGCCCGATCCCGTGCCGAACCAGGACGTGGTCGGCTACCCGATCAGCGTACATGCCAACTACGGCACGCCCGTCAGCGTGACGGCATTCAGCGTGCGCCAGCGCGGTGCCGCCACGGACCTGGCGGTACGCCTGCTCACCAGCGGCAACGATGTGCATACGCCGGTCTCGGCCGCGTCCATCATCCCGCTGGCGACCTTGAACGCGAACACCAGCTATGACGTGAGTTTCATCGGCAAAGTCAATGGCGCGGACGTCACGCACAGCTGGTCATTCACGACGCGCTAGCGATGTCGCTGGCGGCCAAGCGGGCGCGGCGTCGAGGATGACTGGATGTAGAATAGTTGTTCCTGCTTTACGGCAATTGACAAGTTTTGGGGCGCTCTGCACAGCATGCTGAAACCACACGCCACTTGCGATGATGATGCCGCCGTTGCGGCATCCGACATGGTCCGTATTCTCGATGTCGAGAACGGACTGGGCCGCATCATGGGCGACCGCATCCTGTACCTGAAAATCCTGCGCCGCTTCCTGCACGACCACGGCACCACGCCGTGCCAGATCCGCGCCGAATTCGACGCGGGCAACTACGCTTCCGCTCGCCTGAAGGCGCATACCCTGAAAGGCGCCGCCGGCATGATCGGCGCGCGCCACGTGCACAGCCTGTCGGAAACCCTGGAATCGGCACTGCGTGCGCAGGCGCCCGACCTGGCCCAGCAGATGTTGCAGCTGGAACTGGCGCAAGACCAATTGCTCGGCGCGGTCAGCAGCATGCTGGGCACGCCGGAGGCAACCCACACGGCGGCGCAGGACGTGGCGCCCGACCCGGCCGCACCCGCCATCCAGCTGCTGCTGGCGCGCCTGGCCAGCCACCTGCGCGAAGGCGACGGCGCGGCCATCGATATCCTGGAAAACTCGGCCAGCCTGCTCGCGGCCAGCCTGGGCGTCAACGTCTACCAGGAAGTAGCGGCCGCCGCGCACGAGTTCGATTTCGACGGCGCCCTGGCGGCACTGCTGCGGCGCCGCTAGCTCTCAGCTGTTGTACTGCGCCTCTTCCGCATACGCCACGCAACAACTCTTGCAACAGAAACGGCGCACGGCATCGAGCGGCTTGTCGCAATACCAGCATGCGCCTTTCGGCGGCAGCGCTGCGATCAATTGCGGCAGGGAAGGCAATGGCGGCGCCACCATCCCCCTGCTTTCCACGACTTCCGGCTGTTCGCTGTCCATGGCGCTTCCTTTCCTAGCGGCACTTCAAGGCCGCTCAGCAAGATTACGTCAGCGTCGTTTGAAGCCCATGACATTTCTCAACCGGGGCCACGCTTGCCCCATCGGCCCCTTGAAATTTCCAAACGACAACGTTGTCACTTCACACTACAATCAGTGTTCCGTTCACTTGCGCGCCCGCCATGAAACACATTCCCCTGCTGCTCTCCTGCCTGCTGCTCAGCGCCTGCGCCACGCGCGCGCCCACCGCCTACACGCTCAATTCAGGCGCCGAACGCACGCCGGAACAATTGGCGGTGGTGTTCGAACACGCCGACCTGACCCTGCGCATCGACCCGGCCAGCCGCAGCATTGCCGGCGATGCGCGCCTGACCTTCCTTGCCACGCACCCGATCTCGCGTTTCGCGCTGGACCTGGACCGCAATCTGCCTGTCGACACCATCGAAATCGACGGCAAGGCGCTGCGGCCGCAAGACTATGCCAACCCGGACGGCCGCCTGAGCATGACCTTGCCTGCCACCCTCGCGGCAGGCGCGCGCACCACCATCCGCGTCGTCTACCACGGCGTGCCGCACGTCGCCGTGAAAGCGCCGTGGGATGGCGGCATGGTCTGGTCGAGCACGGCCGATGGCGCGCCGTGGATCGCCAGCGCCGTGCAAGGCGAGGGCTGCGACCTGTTCTGGCCGTGCATCGACCACCCGATGGGCAAGGTCCGGCTGATCGACCAGCACATCATCGTGCCGGCGCCGCTGGTGGCCGCCGGCAATGGCATCGCACTCGGCATGGATGAGGCCGACGGCTGGCGCACCTGGCACTGGCGCGCCAAGCATCCGAGCACCTATGGCATTGCCCTCAACGTGGCGCCCTACCGCAGCATGCAGGGCGAGTATGTGAGCCGCTACGGCAACCGCATCCCCCTGCAATTCTGGTATCTGCCGGAAAGCGAAGCGAAGGCTGGCGCCCTGTTCGCGGAATTGCCGCCCATGCTCAACTTTTTTGAAAGCGTCATCGGCCCCTACCCGTTTGGCGATGAGAAAGTCGGTATCGCCGAAACCCCGCACAAGGGCATGGAACACCAGACCATCAATGCCTATGGCAACAAATTCGCCAAGACCAGCTATGGCTACGATGAATTGCTGCAGCATGAATTTGCCCATGAATGGTTCGGCAACCAGCTGACCAACAGCAACTGGGACGACATGTGGCTGCACGAAGGCTTCGGCACGTATATGCAACCGCTGTACATGCAATATCTGCGGGGCGAGCAAGAGTATTTTGCTTCGCTGCAGCAAATGCGCGCCGGCATCGTCAACAAGGCGCCCATGGTCTCGGGCAAACCGAAAAGCGAGGAAGAAGTCTACGACCTGAAAAAGGGCGGGCCGGGCGGCGACCTGTATGTGAAAGGGGCGCTGGTGCTGCACACCTTGCGCGGCCTGATCGGCGACGACGCCTTCTTCCGCGCCGTGCGCCTGCTCGTCTACGGCACGGAACAGCCGCAGCCGGGCCAGTTCCAGCCGCGCTATGGCAGCACCAAGGAATTCATGGACATCGTCTATAAAGTCACGGGCAGCAACTACGACTGGTTCTTCCAGACCTATCTGTACCAGGCCGCGCTGCCGGAACTGTCCGCCGTGCGTGACGGCGACACCTTGCGCCTGGAATGGAAGACGCCGGCCGACATCGCCTTCCCGATGCCGGTGGAAGTGCGTATCGGCAAAGAAATCCATACCGTTCCCATGTCGCTGGGCTTTGGCGAACTCCCCCTGCCGGCTGGCGCCACGTACACGCTCGACCCGCACTCGCGCGTGCTGCGCCGGGCCGAGCATATCGAGACGTTCCAGAAGTTCAGGGAAGAGCAGGCGAAGGGAAAAAAGGGCTAACCCCAGCGGAAAATGCCGGGGTCGGACCCCGGTCTTTTCACCGTTCGGACTTACTTCCGAAAGGTCCTGACCGCATCATTCGCATGCGCGTCGATGACTTTTTTGATCGCCGGCTGTCCCGCATACTTGGCGGACAGCCGCTTCCACTGCCGCTGCGCCTGGCCGCAAGAATCGTCCACGGCAGCGATGATCTCGCGCTGGCGCGCCTTGTCGTTGTCATCCCACTCGCCGGCAAAGTGCTCGCACATCTGGGCGTTCTCGACGAACCGCGCCACGTCCTGCGGCAACTTTTCCTGCGCACCAGCCAGCATGGGCAGGCAGCCCAACATGAAAGCGAGCACAAGCTTCATCGAGCCTCCTTATTTGCCGATGCAGAAACGGCTGAAGATCACGCCCAGCAGATCGTCAGGCGAAAACTCGCCCGTGATGCTCGACAGCTGCACCTGCGCCAGGCGCAGCTCTTCGGCGAACAGGTCCAGCGACTGGTCGTCCTGCGCCGCATGCGCGGCCGCGATATCGAGATGCTTGCCGGCCGATTTCAGGGCGATCAGATGGCGTTCGCGCGCCAGGTACAGCGATTCGCCCGTCTGCTGCCAGCCGGCGATGCGCAGAAGCTCGGCGCGCAAGAGGTCGATGCCGATGTGCTCGTGCGCCGACAGATACACGTGGGTGGCATCCGGCATGCTGTCGACGCCGGGCTTGTGGCCAGAGAGATCGATCTTGTTCCACACGCGCACTACGGGCACGCCTTCGGGGAAGGCGGCGACGATGGTTTCATCGGCCAGTGTCGGGCCGTGGTCGGCATCGAGCAGGTGCAAGATCACGTCCGCCTTGCCGATTTCGCCCCAGGTGCGTTCGATGCCGATGCGCTCAACGGCGTCGACGGTGTCGCCGGCGCTGCGTATGCCGGCCGTGTCGATGATGTTGAGCGGAATGCCTTCGATCTGGATGGTTTCGCTGACCTTGTCGCGCGTGGTGCCAGCGATCGGCGTGACGATCGCCACGTCGGCGCCCGCCAATGCGTTCAACAGCGACGATTTGCCGACGTTCGGCTGGCCGGCCAGCACCACATTCAGGCCTTCGCGCAGCAGCGCGCCCTGCGCCGCTTGGGCAAACACTTTGTTCAACGCTTCGATGACGGCTTTCAATTGGCCGCGCGCATTCGATTTTTCCAGGAAATCGATTTCCTCTTCAGGGAAATCCAGGGTCGCTTCGACCAGCATGCGCAGCCCCGTCACCTGTTCCACCAGCGCGTGTATCGTGTTCGAGAACGCGCCCGACAGCGACTGCGAAGCGGACTTGGCCGCCGCTTCCGTGGAGGCGTCGATCAGGTCGGCCACGGCTTCCGCTTGCGCCAGGTCCAGCTTGTCATTGAGAAAAGCGCGGCGCGTGAATTCGCCCGGTTCGGCCAGGCGCAAGCCGCTGTCACGGCCCGCTTCGAGCACGCGCGCCAGCAACAGCTGCAGCACGATGGGGCCGCCATGGCCCTGCAATTCCAGCACGTCTTCGCCCGTGTACGAATGCGGACCCTTGAAGTGGATGGCGATGCCCTGGTCGATGATGCTGCCATCGGCTTCCGTGAATGGCAGGTAGGTGGCGTGGCGCGGTTTCAATTGCTGTGCGCCGAACAGGGCCGTCATCAAAGGAGCGAGGTTTTTGCCGGAGGCGCGTACCACGCCGATGCCGCCGCGACCGGGAGCGGTGGCAATGGCGGCGATAGGGGAAGAGTCGAGTTTCATGGAGATATTGTAATAGGTACGGCAAGGGAAGGTGCAGCAACGTAGGTCGGCTTAGCGCGCAGCGCGTAAGCCGACGCAGCACACGCTGGCGCTAGTGTCGGATTACGCGTGGCCTTGCCACGCCAATCCGGCCTACAAGAATTAAAAAGCCCGCACGAGGCGGGCTTTCTGTTCGCTGGCCGGAATTACTTGGCGGCAGGCGCGTATTTCTTGGTGATCACCCATTGCTGGCCGATCGACAGGACGTTGTTGACGACCCAGTAGAGTACCAAGCCCGACGGGAAGAAGAAGAACATCACCGAGAATGCCAGTGGCATGAACAGCATCATCTTCGCTTGCATCGGATCGGCAGGAGCCGGGTTCAGCTTGGTCGTGATGTACATCGAGATCGCGTACAGCACTGGCAGGATGCACCATGGGTCATGCTGGGCCAGGTCGGTAATCCAGCCGATCCATGGCGCGCCGCGGATTTCCACGGACGCGTTCAGCACCCAGTACAGGGCGATAAAGACGGGCATCTGGATCAGGATCGGCAGGCAGCCGCCCAGCGGATTGATCTTTTCCGTCTTGTACAGCTCCATCGTGGCCTGGTTCATCTTTTGCGGATCGCCTTTGTAGCGCTCGCGAATCGCTTGCATCTTCGGCGTGACCAGTTTCATCTTGGCCATGCTGCGGTAGCCGGCGGCCGACAGCGGGAAGAAGGCCAGCTTGATCAGGATCGTGAAGGCGATGATGGTCCAGCCCCAGTTGCCCAGCACGCTGTGGATCTGTTCCATGACCCAGAACATCGGCTTGGCGATGATGGTCAGCCAGCCGTAATCCTTGACCAGTTCCAGGCCAGGCGAGACCGGCTCGAGCAGGTGGGCGATTTGCGGACCCGAATACAGCTTGCTGTCCATGCTGGCCGAGGCGCCTGGCGCCAGGGTAGGCAGTGGCAGCACGTTGCCGATGGCGTACAAGTTGGTGCCGACCTTCTTCGTGAAGATGTCGCGCTTGGCGTTTTCAGGCGGAACGAAAGCCGAGACGAAGAAGTGTTGCGAAATCGCAAACCAGCCGCCATTCGCCGTGGCCGGATGCAGGCCCTTCATGGCGTTGTCGTTGCCCTTCTTCTCGTCTTCCACTGCCGCTTTTTCGATTTTCTCGAACGTCAGCTTCTGGTACTTGTCTTGCGGCGTATACAGGGTCGGACCCGTGAAACTGCTGTTGAAGAAGGAGTCGCCGACCGGCTTGTTGCCGTCATGCGTCAGTTGCAGATACAGCTGCGGCGTCACGGGCGCTGCGCCCACGTTGGCCACGTCGTGGCGCACGTCGATGACGTAGTCGCCGCGCTTGAAGGTAAACGTCTTGGTCAGCTTGACGCCGCCTTCGACCGCTTCCATCACCAGTTGCACTTGCTTGCCGTCGCCGAGGGTGCGCACGCCAGGCTGTACGGTGAAACCGCTCGCGTGGGTGGGGAATGGACCGCCGACCAGGCCCGACTGCGCCAGATAGGTGCGGTTCGCGCCTTCGTCGAACAGCACTTCGTTTTGCTTGCCATCGTCAGGCTGGCACCATTTGAACAGGCCGAAGCAGCCGCCGAACCAGCCCGGATTGCCCGCGCCCTTGAACTTCAGCAATTCCAGACGCTTGACCTGGCCGCCCAGGGTGTCGATGTCGACCTTGATGACGTCGGTGGTGATGGTAATCACTTCGCGCTTGAACGCGGCGGGATCGGTCGCTTCGCCAGGCACGGCGGCTGCGCCGGCAGCCGCGGCAGCCAGGGCGTCCGTCTTGGCCGGGGTGACAGGCGCCTTGGCGGTTTGTTCCGTGTTCGCGGAGAACATCGACGGCTTGCCGTTCGAGATCATCCATTCGTTCCAGAGAATTACCAGCGAGACGGAAAACACGATCCACAGGATGGTACGTTTATTGATATCCATTAGGGTATTTGTCAGGAGTGGTTGCAACCGCAAGCGGTCGTTGAAGATTGTTTACCGTCGGCCGGCGGCACCGGGTCGACGCCCCCTTCATTCCAGGGGTGGCAACGGCACAGGCGCTTGGCAGCCAGCAGGCTGCCCTTGGCCGTACCGTGCACGCGCAGCGCTTCCATCGCGTAATGCGAACAGCTCGGATAGAAACGGCAATTCTGTCCCAGCATGGGGCTGATCAGCAACTGATAAGCGCGCAGCAGGAACAGCAGCAGGGTTTTCATGGCGCGGATGGTGGTGGCGCAGCAACAGAACGGGCCTGGGCGGCGATTTGCGCCGCGAACAGGCGGCTCAATTCTTCACGCAGCTCGGCTTTGAGCTTGGTCGTGGTGGCCGGGCCATCCTTGCTGTTGACGGCGCGCGACAAACGCACCACGCAGTCGACCGGCGGCATCGCGCTGTTGCGAAACAGCTCGCGCGTGACGCGCTTGATCGTGTTGCGGGTCGCCGCGCGCGGCGCGAAACGCTTCGCCACAACGACGCCCAGCCGCGCATGCGGCAATTGATTGTGTCGGGTGTACAGCACAAAATGCGCTGTTTTTTGCGAAGGGCGCAAACGAAAAACGGATGAAAATTCATCCGTTTTAACGATACGCCGAACGCGCGCGAAGTCGTGTGAACCTTCGCGTTGATTGCCGACTGGAGTACAGCTAGCCACGCGATCAGCTGTCAACGACAAGCCTAGACGGCCAGACGTTTGCGGCCCTTTGCGCGACGTGCGTTGAGCACATCACGGCCACCACGGGTAGCCATACGAGCGCGGAAGCCGTGCGTACGCTTGCGGCGAACGACGGAAGGTTGGTAAGTACGTTTCATGTTGGTCTCGCTAAAAACAAAAAAAATGCAAAATCGGGTCTGACGTCCCGTCAGTTTTTGGTGCCAATGACAATCGCGCACTTATGCCAAGGCACAAGCTGGCCAATCTCATCGCCCGCTTAATCCACGCTTAGTCCATATTGTCGTTCCAAATGAATAAACACGGAATACGGGCGGGGAACCCTGAATTATTCAGCATATGCCCCCCTCTTGTCAAGGATTGCCGTGATCGCCTGGAAATTTGCGCGCCGGCCCCCATCTGCTTGCAAGGCCCCGCCACAGGCCGCGCCAGCACTGCTTGTGACGGGATAACCGGGGGATAAGTCGCCTCTTATGCACATGGCGCCCCACCCCGCCACAGAAAAATAAGCGTCGTGCCTGTGGATAACTTTGTCAGTCGGGAGTAGAATAGCGCGTTACGTGTGGCGAGCCCTCGCGCGACGCCGGCCTTGCAACACGGTGAACGCAGGGCAGAATCGATACGCCCTCCCACACCTTTTCACATAGACATACATGGATAATTTCTGGCAGGCCTGTTCCGCGCAGTTGGAACTGGAGCTGACACCGCAACAATTCAGTGCGTGGATCAAACCGCTTATCCCTCTCGATTACGAAGAGGGCAAGCTGCGCATTGCTGCGCCCAATCGCTTCAAGCTCGATTGGGTCAAGACCCAGTTCGCCAGCCGCATCACTGCCCTGGCCATTCAGTACTTCGAAGCGCCGACGGAAGTGCAGTTCGTGCTCGACCCGCGCCTGGCCTTGCCGAAGAAGCCCGTTGCCGCCAGCACCCCGGCCAGCGATCCGAATGGCGGCGCGCCCAGCGCGCGCGCCGCGGAGCCGCAGCCCAGCGTGCCGGAACTGAGCATCGGCGCCGCGCCGCGCCGCGAGCAGAGCCGCATCAACACCGACCTGACCTTCGACAGCTTTGTGACCGGTAAGGCCAACCAGCTGGCGCGCGCCGCCGCCATCCAGGTAGCGAACAATCCGGGTGTGTCCTATAACCCGCTGTTCTTCTACGGCGGCGTCGGCCTCGGTAAAACCCACTTGATCCACGCGATCGGCAACCAGGTGATGGCCGACAATCCGGGCGCAAAAATTCGCTACATCCACGCGGAACAGTACGTTCGCGACGTAGTGACCGCTTACCAGCGCAAGGGTTTCGACGATTTCAAGCACTACTATCACTCGCTCGACATGCTGCTGATCGATGATATCCAGTTCTTTGGCGGCAAGAGCCGCACGCAGGAAGAGTTTTTCTATGCGTTCGAGGCATTAATTGCAGCGAAGAAACAGATCATCATCACCTCGGATACGTATCCGAAGGAAATCACGGGCATGGACGACCGCCTGATCTCGCGCTTCGACTCGGGCCTGACGGTGGCCATCGAACCACCGGAACTGGAAATGCGCGTAGCGATTCTGTTGAAAAAAGCCAAGCAGGAAGGCGTGACCTTCTCCGACGACGTGGCCTTCTTTGTCGCCAAGCACTTGCGCTCGAACGTGCGCGAGCTGGAAGGCGCGCTGCGCAAGATCCTCGCGTACTCGCGTTTCCATGGCAAAGACATCACCATCGATATCGTCAAGGAAGCCCTGAAGGACTTGCTGTCGGTGCAGAACCGCCAGATTTCCGTGGAAAACATCCAGAAAACCGTGGCTGACTTCTTCAATATCAAGGTTGCCGACATGTATTCGAAGCGCCGCCCCGCGAATATCGCCCGGCCGCGCCAGATCGCCATGTACCTGGCCAAGGAATTGACACAGAAGAGCCTGCCGGAGATCGGCGAACTGTTCGGCGGCCGCGACCACACCACGGTGCTGCATGCCGTGCGCAAGATCGCGCTGGACCGCACCAAGAATCCGGAATGCAACCATGAATTGCATGTGCTGGAGCAAACATTAAAAGGCTAAGCGCCGCTTGAGCAAGACTGGCTCAAAACGTGCTTTACCCTTATCATCTGGGAGGGCACCGCAGCCGGTCTGTCGGGGCTCCCTATGGTAACAATTGTTAAATTAATACGTTAAACGTCGTACTGTTCAACCTATACATTGAGGATAAATATGCAATTGGTCAAAACCACCCGAGATACCCTTCTCCGGCCACTGCAGATCGTGAGCGGTATTGTCGAGCGTCGGCACACTATGCCGATTCTGGCCAATATCCTCATCCGCAAAGACGGTGAAAATGTCTCCTTCCTGTCGACCGACACCGAAGTGCAGATCACCACGCACGCGGAAATCGGCTCCGGCGCGGACGTCACCGGCACCACCGTGGCCGCGCGCAAGCTGCTGGACATCCTGCGCGCCCTGCCCGAATCGGGCGACGTCACGATGACCCTGCTGAACAAGCGCCTGACCGTGCAAACGGGCAAGTCGCGTTTCGCCCTGCAAACCCTGGCGGCTGAAGAGTTCCCAACCGTGCAACAGGCGGAAAGCTACAACGCCTCCGTCACCCTGCCCCAGAAAACGCTGAAGCACCTGTTCAACATGGTGCATTTCTCGATGGCGCAGCAAGACATCCGCTACTACCTGAACGGCTTGCTGCTGGTTCTGGATGGCAATAATGTCATCGCCGTGGCCACCGACGGCCACCGCCTGGCGTTTTGCCAGGTCGCCACCGAGCAGACGTTTGCGCGCCAGGAAGTGATTATTCCGCGCAAGACCATCATCGAACTGCAGCGTCTGCTGGAAGAGAACGATGAGCCGGTGCAATTGGATATCGCCGCCAACCAGGTGAAACTGACCTTTGCCGACATCGAGCTGATCTCGAAGCTGGTGGAAGGCAAGTTCCCCGACTACACGCGCGTGATTCCAAAAGGCTACAAAAACGACTTCACCATCGGCCGCGATGAATTGCTGCGCTCGCTGCAACGTGCCGCCATCATGACCAGCGACAAGTTCAAGGGCGTGCGCTGCATCATCACCCCGGGCAGCATGAAGATCAGCTCGACCAATGCGGACCAGGAAGAAGCCGTCGAAGAGCTGGAAATCGACTACGGCGGCGACTCCGTCGACATCGGCTTCAACGTGACGTATCTGCTGGACGTGCTGAACAACCTGAAATGCGAATACGTCAACATCGCGCTCGGTGATTCGAACTCGTCCGCCCTGATCTCCATCCCCGACAATGCCGACTTCAAGTATGTCGTCATGCCGATGCGCATCTAAAGACCACAGCAGTGACGTAGGTCGGATTAGCGCAGCGTAATCCGACCTGCTGAATCGCCGTCTGTCGGGTTACGCCGTTCCGGCTAACCCGACCTACGGTCATCAGCCAGCAGCCCCGAATCAATCAGCAATCGTTATTTGAGAAAGCAGTCCATGTCCGAGAATCCACAAGACACCCCGATCCAGGCCAAAACGGAAGAATACGGCGCCTCCTCCATCCAGATCCTGGAAGGCCTGGAAGCCGTACGCAAACGCCCGGGCATGTACATTGGCGACACCTCGGACGGCACCGGCTTGCACCATCTGGTATTCGAAGTGCTGGACAACTCCATCGATGAATCGCTGGCCGGCCACTGCACGGAAATCCACGTCACCATCCACAGCGACAATTCGATCTCGATCACCGACAATGGCCGCGGCGTGCCGACCGGCCTGAAAATGGACGACAAGCACGATCCGAAGCGTTCGGCGGCGGAAATCGTCATGACCGAATTGCACGCGGGCGGCAAGTTCGACCAGAACTCGTACAAAGTCTCGGGCGGTTTGCACGGCGTGGGCGTGTCCTGCGTGAATGGCCTGTCGAAACTGCTGAAACTGACCATCCGCCGCGATGGCAAAGTGCATCACATGGAATTCGTGCGCGGCGTGCCGCAAGACCGCCAGATCGTCATGGTCGGCGACATCGCCACCTCCCCGATCCGTGTCATCGGCGAAACGGACAAGCGCGGCACCGACGTGCATTTCTGGGCCGACGAAGAGATTTTCACGCACGTGGAATTCCACTACGAAATCCTGGCCAAGCGCATCCGCGAATTGTCCTTCCTGAACAATGGCGTCAACATCAAGTTGTCCGACCAGCGCACAGGCAAGGAAGAAGTGTTCGCCTTCGAAGGCGGCACCCGCGGCTTCGTCGAATACATCAACAAGGCCAAGTCGGTCTTGCACCCGACCATTTTCCAGGCCACGGGCGAGCGCATGTCGGACCAGAACACGAACATCTCGGTCGACGTGTCGATGCAGTGGAACGATGCCTACAATGAACAGGTGCTGTGCTTCACGAATAACATCCCGCAACGCGACGGCGGCACCCATTTGACGGGCCTGCGCGCGGCGATGACGCGCGTGATCAACAAATACATCGATGAACACGAGTTCGCCAAAAAGGCGAAAGTGGAAATCAACGGCGACGACATGCGTGAAGGCTTGACCTGCGTGCTGTCGGTCAAAGTGCCGGAGCCGAAATTCTCGTCGCAGACGAAAGACAAGCTGGTATCGAGCGAAGTGCGCGGCCCGGTCGAAGAGATCGTCGCCAAGACCCTGGCCGACTACCTGCAAGAGAAACCGAACGACGCCAAGATCATTTGCGGCAAGATCGTCGAAGCGGCGCGCGCGCGCGAAGCGGCACGCAAGGCCCGCGATTTGACCCGCCGCAAAGGCATCATGGACGGCCTGGGGCTGTCGGCCAAGCTGGCCGACTGCCAGGAAAAAGACCCCGCCCTGTGCGAACTGTACATCGTCGAGGGTGACTCGGCAGGTGGCTCGGCAAAACAAGGGCGCGACCGCAAGTTCCAGGCGATTCTGCCGCTGCGCGGTAAAGTGCTGAACGTGGAAAAAGCCCGTTTCGAAAAAATGCTGTCGTCGGAGCAGATCACCACACTGATCGCCACGCTCGGCACCTCGATCGGACCGGACGAATTCAACGTCGAGAAACTGCGCTACCACCGCATCATCATCATGACCGATGCGGACGTCGACGGCGCCCACATCCGCACCCTGCTGCTGACCCTGTTCTACCGCCAGATGCCGCAACTGGTCGAGCGCGGCCACATCTATATCGCGCAACCGCCGCTGTACAAGGTGAAGGCCGGCCGCGACGAGCGCTATCTGAAAGATGACGCGGAAGAAGCGAGCTACATGATGACCGTGGCGCTGAACACGGCCGTGCTGGTGCCGCGCGAAGGCGCGGAAGGCATTTCCGGCGAGACCCTGACGGAACTGGTGCGCAAGTTCAACCTGTCGAACACCATCATGACCCGTCTGACGCGCGTCATCGACCGCGCCGCCCTGACAGCCATCATGACGGGCGTGCAGCTGGACCTGTCGACCCTGGACTTGGCGGAAACCTCCGCCCTGGCCCTGCAGACGGCCATCAACGACAGCGCCGTGCGCGTGCACGTCCGTTCCGACGATTTATCGGAAAAACACAAGCTGCACATCGAGCGCATGTACCACGGCAACGTCAAAGTCACGGCCATCGACGCCGACTTCGTGCAAGGTCCGGACTACGCCGTGCTGAGCAGCGGCGCCGCCACCTTCGAAGGCCTGATCGGCGAAGGCGCGTTTGTCCGCCGCGGCGAAGGCGAGCGCATGAAGGAAATCGCCGTGGTCGACTTCCACCAGGCCATGCAATGGCTGCGCGACGAAGCCGAACGCACGGTTTCGAAACAGCGCTACAAAGGTCTGGGCGAAATGAACCCGGATCAATTGTGGGAAACGACGATGGACCCGACCGTCCGCCGCCTGTTGAAAGTGCAGATCGAAGACGCGATTGCTGCGGATCAGATCTTCACCACGCTGATGGGCGATGACGTGGAACCGCGCCGCGCGTTCATTGAAAATAATGCGTTGCGTGCGGGAAATATCGATGTATAAGCATGTTGTAGTTTAGGATTCCATGTACATGAAATAAATCTCATTATTTAAAGTATCGGCGGCCACGCAAAATGGCCGCCGTTTTTGTATCCAAACCCGAAAATTTCGAGATAAACTCTCAAATAATTTCTGGGGCTGGCCAAATATACATTGGACATCGCCAAGATTAAATCATCACTCTGCATTATTTTATGTTTACTGAAAGCAATTACTGTAGAATTGATAAAAGATGATTGTTATTTATAATACGTTTTAGCCTACATGAATGCAGGGAATCAGGACGCTGGCAAGTTACGCTCACCACAATATGGGCGCAGATAGCATGCCTCCTCTCAATCAATTTTTTAAAATCGCAGTTATGGCTGGCGTGGAAAGTGCCGTCCAGCTCCATATCGATCGCGGCGATGATATCAATGCCCGCGACTCGAACGGGTTAACTTTGCTCATGCTGTCGGCCGCCAAGAATAAAGCTGCCATGTGCCGATTATTGCTGAACGCCGGAGCTGACGGTGCTTTGCTTGACTCGGCAGGTCGAACCGCTCATGAGATCGCGATTGCGGCGGGTGCTCAACAAGCAGTTGAGTTGCTAGAGCCCCCCACTGTGACCCCTGAGCCCCTGACGATACCTGAACCAGCACAGGCACCGGCGACTGATGACACCCCCGTTCCCCTCACTGACCATGCAAGCGGCGCTGAGCCAACTTTTGATGTAGCCTCGGCCGAAGAAAGCCCGCAAACGACCATCGCCGCAGCTATGCCTCATCTCATTTTAGAAAATGACGAGGAAGGATTTTCCCTGTTCAACTGGGAGCCAGAAGATGAGCTTCTTCCGCCTGAGCTAGACCCAGTATTAGTGGCGGAAGCCAGTGCAGCTCAAGCCGCCATCTCAGCACACGAACCGATTGACTCATCGGCAGACTGGGATGATGTCGATGCATTCCTGCCTGACCAATCCGTTCCGTTCATACGCAAAGACGACGTTGAAACAAGGAGCCACCTACGACTACTGCTTTTGAGAGCGTATAGAGAAGGCAGCGTGCCGAGCATGGAAATCGAATCCTTATCGATGAATGCGGACGGCAGTGCCAATCCAGAATTTGAGGCCTTACTGACCTTGGTCGTGAACGATTTGGGGGCCGAGGTCGATGAGCGATTTGAGTATGCAGCACCCGATGAAGATTTCACTATTTTTGTCTCGCCTCAAGAGAGTGAGGAAGAAGAAGAACGCATCGACAATGCCATGCACTTTATCGACAGTGCCGCATCCCGGCGAGCCGAACCCTTACGCGCCTATCTCAGGGACTTCCAAAAGATCAAGTTGATCTCTGGCGACGAAGAGGTTGCACTCGCTCAGCGAATGGAACAACAACATAAGCGAGCCTTAGATGCCTTGGCTCTCTGGCCGTATGGTGTCGAGGTGGTATTGGCTGCCGGTCGCCTGGTTCAGGCCAAAAAGCGAACGCTGTTCTCCATGTCGATGGGACCGCCTGAGGCACAACCTGAATTAAACGATACAGACGACGAACCTGCCATTGTGGCGGTAGTGGAGAGCCGTAGTGATGAGAGCGATGAGGAAGCCGAAGAGTCTCCTGTAACATCCGACAACGCAGCCAGTCTTTTCTTCGATGCCCTGCTTCGCTTAAGCGAATCGGTGACAAATCCGGTGTCGGCTAGCAGTACCTATGAAATCAGAGAGCGCCTTGATCCGCTGAGACTTACTACGTCATTCCTGTTCGGACTAGCCAAGACCGCAGCTACGGACTCTCATGAATCGGCTGATGCATTTGTAGCCGCAATAACGGGTTATCTGCAAGCTCGTGAACAGATGGCTGCTGCCAACTTGAAACTGGCGTTCCATATCGCCAAAAAATATTTGTATAGCGGCGAGCTTCTTGACGACTTGGCCCAAGAAGCAAATATCGGTCTGATGAAAGCCGTCGAACGTTTTGATTGGCGACGCGGTTATAAGTTCTCGACTTATGCAACTTGGTGGATACGACAGCAAGTAGGCCGTGCCGTTGCAGATACTGTACGCACAATACGAATTCCTGTTCATGTTCACGAGAAGCTTCAAAGACTCTCAAAAGAAACTCGAGCCTTTGAATCCGAAACTGGACGCCCGCCGGAGCCAGCAGAAATCGCACAGCGCCTGGGTATCAGCTTACGGATTCTCGGAACGCTTGAGCGGATTCCGCAAGAGCCGACATCCATTGATGATGAATTTGATGAGGAGCTGATCGATGCGAGTGCTTATGACAGCCTAGTGTCGCCACATCCGTTCGAGTCCTGTGCAGAATCACAGTTCTGCCGGACAGTGGACTCTGTAATTTTGACGCTCAAACGGAAAGAAGAAAAGGTGACTCGCCTCCGCTTTGGTATCGGAGTGAATAGCTCGTTCACGCTTGAAGAGGTTGGCATGGCTTACGGTGTTACAAGGGAACGCATCCGTCAGATCGAAGCCAAATCTCTTCGAAAGCTACGCAATCCTATTCATTTAGATCGGCTGTTATTGGCATTCTCTGGAAGTCTGCCCGTGAGAGGGAAAAAACCGCCAAGTGTTGACGTGTCAGTAGATGAAGCTGATGAGGTAGACGGTGCCATCATAGAGGAGATCATTGCGAACCTCGACCAAACGGCTAGGATAGATCCTTCCAGTGAGATCAATGAAAACCCAATCACTTGCGTGGAAACGTCTTCAGCTAATGAAGCTCGTGAATCTAGTGCATTCATCCAATTGCCGGTGACATCAAAGTCTTTAGATCGACTGTTGTCGCAAATGGAGGACGCAGGTGTTCGCGTGTTAGATGATCGCCAAGGGATGTCAGGAAAAATTTGGGTAGACGTGGCGGATACCAGCGATGGGCAGCGGCACAAGCTCGTTCGCAAGCTGTTGGCCGTCGGTTTTGAATTTTCGCCAGAAAAAGGCTACTGGAAATGACTTTGAAAACACGTAGTGCACCACCTCAAGCAATGGCGATGCTTGAGGCTCTCCGGGGTTTAGGCTATTCAACGTCTGCGGCACTGGCTGACATCATCGACAACAGCATCTCCGCCGGAGCAAAGGAAGTCCGCGTTGATTTCATTTGGGATGGCACTGCGAGTCGCATTTCGATTTTGGATAACGGCCGAGGTATGACCGATGCCGAGCTAGAAAACGCGATGCGACTGGGTGATAAAAATCCACTTGATGTTCGTGCTTCGCATGATCTTGGCCGCTTTGGGATGGGGCTAAAAACAGCGTCGTTTTCGCAATGCCGCCGTCTAACTGTAAAAACCGTAAAAAACGAAACCGAAAGCTGCTTGCGTTGGGACTTGGACGAGTTGGCGGCAAATCCACAGGGTGGATGGCTTTTATTTGAAGGCCCGGCTTCTGGTTCGGCAGCCTATCTCAACGCACTCATCGCCGCGAAATCTGGCACGCTGGTGCTCTGGGAGTTGATGGATCGAATCGTTACGGATAGCTATACAGCCGATAACTTTAACGACCTGATCGATACAGTTGAAACGCATTTAGCAATGATTTTTCATCGCTTGCTTCAAGGTCCGCGGGCCAAGCTCAAACTACTATTCAACGGCAGAGCTGTCGCTCCTTGGGACCCATTTATGTCAGGTCATTCTGCGAAACCATGGACCTCGCCAGTGACGAACCACTCGACCAGTTACGGAAATGTGGCAGTTCAATGCCATGTATTACCGCACCGCGACAAGCTAACGGCTGCTGAATTTGAGGAGCATGCAGGCCCTGAAGGCTGGACCGCACAGCAGGGCTTTTACGTGTATCGAAATGAGCGTCTTCTCGTCGCAGGCGGATGGCTAGGACTGGGCAACGCTCGTGCTTGGAACCGAGAAGAGGCCCATCGCCTTGCCCGAATTCGACTCGATATCCCGAATACGGCAGACGCCGATTGGAAAATTGATATTCGAAAATCTACTGCACGGCCACCGGTATCATTGCGTCCTTGGTTGATGTCGCTCGCCGAAAACACTCGCGAACGAGCACGGCGGGTATTTGCATATCGAGGGATACCCGCGCCGACAAACGGCAACGTGCCCATCGAACAAGCTTGGCGTGTGGATCGTCTCAAAGCCGGCATCCGCTATCGAATCGATCAAAATCATCCATCCATTGCGGCGGTCTTGGCAAGTTCAGGGGAGCTTCAGCCACTCGTTCAGTCAATGCTGCGGGTCATCGAAGAAACCGTGCCGGTGCAACGTATCTGGCTGGATACCGCAGAAAATAAAGAGACTCCTCGGACAAACTTTGATGGAGAACCAAACGCAGCCATTATCGAAGTTGCGACTGTTCTCTTTGATGATCTCATTGAACGCAAAGGTCTCAGTGTGGAGGAGGCGCGCAAGTCCATGCTACGCACTGAACCATTCCAAAAATATCCAACGCTTGTTGCTAAACTGGGAGCTAAAACATGACTGTAGCTGAAGAGATAGCAGCACAGAACGAGTTAGTCGAAAACGTCATCGCTACTGCACAGCGACTGATTCGAGCCGAAAAGGACAAATCCAAAGTCACGGCCGCATACATTGCGGCCAAAGTGCAGAAGGCCGTGGACATGTTCACAGACGATGAGCCGATTGTCATCGATCAACAGGAAATCATCTCGACTCTGATCCAGCGCTTCAGTCACTGGATAGGCAAGTCCACGACCATGAAAGACAACACCAATCATGAAGATTGGTTGAACGCTGCACGCAAGAAGGACTGGCACTACTGGCGTCGTTATCGCGACTTCCAAGAATCAAAATTGTCCGACACTGTTGTAGAAGGCCTCGACGAAGCTACGGATAGCATCCTTGAATTGCTGGAAGATCCGCAGCGTGCAGAGGCGTGGGATCGTCGCGGCCTTGTAGTTGGTCACGTTCAATCGGGTAAGACCAGCAACTACTCTGGCCTTATCTGCAAGGCAGCGGACGCCGGCTACAAAATTATCATTGTGCTTGCAGGGCTTCACAACAATCTTCGCTCACAAACCCAAGTGCGGCTTGAAGAAGGCTTCTTAGGCTATGAGACCACCTTGGATCGAGATCCAGGATTACCTATTGGCGTTGCTGAATTTGGTGAGGATCTAAAAACAAATTCCGCAACAACACGTGCGGATAACGGTGACTTTAGCAAAGCGATTGCTAAACACTTCCACGGCATATCCCCAGAAGAGCGTCCTTGGCTGTTTGTGGTCAAAAAACAGAAGACGGTGCTAACAGCACTGCTTAACTGGATTCAAACTCGTGTGGCCGATGCTACCGATTCGGAAGATGGTCGAAAGCTTGTGACCAAGCTTCCACTGCTCGTTATCGATGACGAAGCTGACAATGCATCCGTTGATACCGGAGAACAGGCATTCGACGAAAACGACGAGCCTGATGAAGAGCATCGTCCGAAAGCAATTAACAGCCTTATTCGTCAGGTTTTACACGCCTTCACTCGCAAAGCCTATGTCGGTTACACCGCTACGCCGTTCGCCAACATCTTTATCCATCAGAAAGGTGCGACCCCTAAAGAGGGGCCGGACCTCTTCCCGAAGGCATTCATCATCAACCTGTCGGCTCCTTCAAACTATGTTGGTCCCGCTCGCATGTTTGGGAAAGTCACCAAGGATGGTCGTCAAGGCGTCCTGCCGCTGTCCCGAGATATCGAAGATAACTACGACGAGGAGACGAAGTCAGGATGGATGCCGCCTAAGCATAAGAAGACTCATGAGCCGCTTTATGAAGGACAGGAGACAGTTCCGCCATCATTATATGAAGCAATCCATGCGTTTGTTCTGGCCTGTGCTGTGCGTGAACTTCGCGGACAGGGAAAACAACACAGCTCCATGCTGGTTCACGTCACTCGATATGTCGATGTGCAGAATCATGTGAGAGCTCAGGTTGAAGAAGTTGTTCGTCGCATGAGACAACGGATCGTTAGAGGTACGGGCAGCGATGCCCTTCTAGCTCAACTGCATGATCTTTGGGAAAGCGACTTCATTCCAACGCGCGATGAAGTTGCAGCTCTATCGCCTAAAGAGGAGCTGCCGCCTGTCTTACCGCTGTGGGATGAGGTGGTAGCAGCACTCCCCAACGTTTTGGCCGATATTCAGGTTCGCTCCATCAACGGCACTGCCAAAGACGCTCTTGACTATGCTACCCCAGGAGCGGCGTTGAAAGTCATCGCTGTGGGCGGTGACAAGCTTGCACGGGGCCTGACTCTGGAAGGCTTATGCGTCAGTTACTTTGTGCGAACCACAAAAATGTATGACACGCTCATGCAGATGGGCCGCTGGTTTGGATACCGTCCTGGTTATCTGGACTTGTGTCGCCTCTACACATCGCCGGATCTCATTAAGTGGTTTGAACACATCGCGGATGCTTCCGAAGAGTTACGTGAAGAATTTGATTTCATGGCACAGACCGGGCTAACTCCGGAACAGTATGGTTTGAGGGTCAAGTCGCATGAAATCTTGACCGTGACATCTCCGATGAAGATGCGGAATTCTCAGACGCTATCTCTGAGCTACAGTGGCACGCGGCCTCAGACCATTCTTTTCCATCGAGACAAAAAGATCCAAGAAGCGAATCTATCGGCAGCCGAATCACTTATCAGCAGCTTGGGCTCCTACGCAGACCACAACTTTAAATATGAACGCAATGGAGAGGCACATAGTTGGTCAAACGGTGCCCTCTGGAAAGATGTCGATGCGAACAATATCCTTAAGTTTCTTGGAGATTACACGACACATCCAAATGCGACGAGTGCCAAGGCTAGTGTGCTTGCGGACTTCATTAGCAAGATGCTCGAGATCGGTCAGCTAAAAAAATGGAACGTTGGCCTGATTGGGAGCGGCAGCATCGAGGGAACTCCTCATAAATTTGGGGAGATTGAAATTAAAACCTTCCCGATGCGTAAATTCGATGCGTCTGACAACAAGTTTTCCATCAAAGTTCTGACTGACCCAAAGGACGAAGGGATGGACCTTGAAGACAACCACTGGCGTAAGGCATTGGATCTGACCTTGGCGGCCTGGAAGCCAGATCCAGCGCGTTCCCCGCCACGGACTGAGCCTCCAACTGAGCCAAGCGGAAAAGGCATCCGGGAAGCACGCAAATTAATCGGTGAAGACGCTGATAGAGGTCTGCTCTTGCTATATCCCTTGGCGCCTTATCTCATTGACGAGAACAAGGATAAAAGTCTTGTCGTTCAGGATTGGGAAAAACCCATCATTGCATTTTCCATTGCATTCCCATCAAGTGACAACACGATTACCGTGTCTTACGAAGTCAATCTTTTATATTGGATGCAGGAATATGGCCCGGCAGAATGATGAGTTTTTGATGGCGTGGTCATCACTGTCTGGCCTCGGTGAAGAGGCGGGCTGGCAAGCGATTCCTATTGCTCCGGCACTGCCGCTTGAGCTACAGGCGGGCCGTCGCTCGCCAGATAACGCGGAAGCTGTATTTGTCGGGTTCCCGTCAATACATCTACCAGCAGCCGACAAGATGCCGGAGGGCCAAGGCTTTGCGGTTGAGCGAGTTGATCCACAAGGTGACAATAAGATGTGGCTTGCATTGACACGAAAGCTCGCAGGCAGCGAAGAACTCTTCGCCAGCATGGCCTCGGATGTTGTCGGAGCACTCGATGATGCCGTGGCTACGCAGGCGAATGAGCAAAAACTACTGCGTGTGTTTCTGGGCCGCGTCGGAGCTTGGCAAGAGTTTATGAGGAAAGGGTTTCAAGCCCTCAGTGCCGAAGCAGAAATTGGATTGGTAGGTGAGATTTCCGTGCTTCGGTTAATCATTGACGCAGGCGTGCCTGCACCACTCGCTGTCGAATCTTGGCGTGGTCCACTGGATGCTCTCCAAGATTTCGAATTGGGAACCGGAGCATTGGAAGTGAAGTCTACGCTGTCGGCCATTGGATTCTTGGCGCAGATAGGCTCTTTGGAACAGCTTGAAGACTCCGTTCGCCAACCGTTGTTTGTGGTTAGTGTTCGTCTTAAACAAACCACCACGGGAAAGACCTTGCCAGAGATAGTCGATGATATGCAGTGCATTGTAAAAGGAGATGCAGAAGCTGAACGCCTTCTCTCCGACCGACTGCTCGCCGCAGGGTTTATCGAGCAACATGTTGACCGATATGTCAGACGTTTCACAGAAGCTGGTACTCGCATCACCGAGGTGGACAAAAATTTCCCACGCCTCACTCTCGGAAGTGTTCCCTTGGGCATTACGAAGGCGAGCTATGAGATCGATCTTGATAAGGTGGTAGGCACGATAGTCGAGATCGATGAAGCATTGAAAAAATTAGGGGCAATGAAGATATGAATTTGACTGATTTTCTGCGTGAAACGCAGGCTAGTGTTCGCTCGCAAATGCGAGAAGGTGCACTGTATGAAGAGCTGGTTTTTTCGGGCATTGTAATGGATCACATGTCGGAAATCGGCATGACATTCGAGCCGGTCGAATGCCACTTTGAAGGCAAGTTCGGCTCAGCAAATTTGCGTCTTAGCGGCTATGCAATTTCGGAGGACTTGGATCAGCTAGATTTATTCGTCAGCCTCTATGCCGGCGTTGACGATCCGACGCCGATCCCGGACTCCGAAACCAAAACCGCAGTCGAACAATGCCTTCGCTTTCTGACGCTTTGTGCCGAAGGAAAGATGGCGCCCAAGTTGGACCCATCCACCAACGTTCGGTCTCTCGCAGAGACGCTACAAGCTATCTATAACGACTTGGAGCAGATCAGAGTCTATGTGATCACAGACAAGGTAGCGAAATCCAAGAGCTTCAAGACTCGAGAAGTCGGCGGCAAATCCGTTCGCCTCGAAGTCATGGACATCGAAAGGCTGCATCGTCACTGGTCTGAAGGCAAACCACGCGATGAGCTGGTGGTGGACTTTGCCGAGGTGTCTGGCGCTCCTCTACCCTGTGTGTTTGTGCCTGGTGAAAATGATGACTATGACTATGCGCTAACGGCCGTGCCTGGTGAAGCCTTGCGTCTTCTCTATGAAAGGTTTGGTGCACGGCTGCTCGAAGCAAACGTGCGTTCCTTCCTGAGTGTAAAAGGCAAAGGGGTAAACGCGGGGATACAAAGCACGCTGCGATCAGCACCTGAGCGATTTATGGCCTATAACAACGGTATTGTTGTTGTAGCCGACGAGATGATACTTGGAAAAGCGAATGACGGTTCCTCCGGCATCGCATGGCTCAAAGGCCTACAAATCGTCAATGGCGGTCAGACTACGGCCTCCCTCTACTTCACTAAAAAGAAATATCCTTCGACGGACTTGAGCCATGTGCGGGTTCCAGCCAAGATTATTGTCATGAAGACGACGGATGCCTCGAAGGAGGAGGCTCTCGTCTCGGACATCTCTCGCTTTGCGAACAGTCAGAATGCGGTGAAACAATCGGACTTGTCCGCGAACAAGCCGTTCCATGTTGAGATTGAAAAACTGTCTCGCTCAATCTATTGCCCAGATGGCGTCGGCCAGTGGTTCTACGAGCGAGCGTCGGGTAGCTATAACACTCTGCTCACCCGCGAAGGCTCCACTCCAGCAAAACTCAAAGCACTTAAAGATGCAATCCCTACTGCTCGTCGTATTACAAAAACCGATTTGGCGAAGTATTTGACCGCGTGGGACCGTAAGCCAGATATCGTAAGCTTGGGATCACAAAAGAATTTCGATCGCTTTATGGCGAGTCTTACCCCTGCTGAAGGCCAAGAAATTCCACTGCCAAATGTTCAGGACTTCAAAGCGATGATCGCCAAGGCGAAGATCTACCGCGATGCTCAAAAACATCTACGACCTATGTTCCCGGCGTTCCAAGCCAACGTCACGGCTTATACCGTAGCGCTCATGTCAGAAAAACTTGGAAGCCGCATCGACTTGGAACGTATTTGGACCAAGCAATCTGTATCGCCTGAGTTTCTCGCTCAACTGGCTGTGTGGGCCAATGAAGTGAATGAAGTGCTACATAATTCTGCCGGTGGGCGTATGGTATCGGAATGGGCCAAGAAGCCTGAGTGCAAGGACGAGGTCATGAATGCCAGTTATTCGGCGCCGGCTGCTGATATACCAGAACTCAAGGCAATGTAGAAATCAATTCGTGGGGGATAGGTAGCTTAGTGACAGACATCGTTAAACTATATGTTCGAAGTCGGATGATGTCTGACATTAAGGGAGAAAAGCCCAAACCGAAAGTTTTTCTAAAGACGCTTATTCTTTACTGCGGGCTTACGTTTTCCGACTTCACCGCCATGATTTACTGGGCACTCCCAACATTGTTCTATTTGGCAGGAAGATCGCCATTTTTGTCCATTGCTGTTTCTGGCACGCTCACATCGGATGCTATTACTTCAACGTCCCATCAACCAGAGCATTCTGAACGCAATTTGATGAATTCGAGCTAATCAATTGTTTGTTGCGTGATTTCGCTAGCGAGCCGCTGAAGTCTGTCCAAGGGTTCGCGCTTGAGTTCACACTCCCAAACCACTAACACGCGCCATCCTTTTGCCTGCAACGCAGCCATATTCCTAGCATCCCGTTCCAAGTTGCTCTGGAACTTCGTTTCCCATCGCTCGATATTGGATGCAGGCTGAGTCGCAAAACGGCAGCCCGCGTGTCGATGCCAGAAACAGCCGTGTACGAAAATCACTACGCGGTATTTTGGCAATACAAGATCGGGCGACCCAAGTAGTTCACGCGTGTGCAGCCGATAACGGAATCCCTGCGCATGAAGGTATCGGCGTACGAGCATCTCGGGTTTTGTATTTTTCGACTGAATCCCTGACATCATTCTCGACCGGGTAGCTGAATCGACTATGTCCATTTTTCCTGGTATCCTACGTACCCATACTAGTTTTTATCCAAGGCAAAGTTGCTCATCAAACAGAAATCCAGTTTTACGGGAAATATTCCTATCGTTGACCTCTTTGCTGGGCCTGGAGGTCTTGGTGAAGGATTTTCGTCAGTAGAAAGTGACCCTTTCAGAATAATTGTATCGGCAGAAATGAGTTCTTCTGCGCACAGTACACTTCGTCTAAGGGCTTTCTATCGCCTACTCAAACGTCGAGGTGGGAATTCCATCAAATCTTATTACCGTTTTTGCAACGGCGAATCGGAATGTCCGTACGACGAAACCAACCATGATGCATGGGTGGAGGCAGGAGATGAAGCTCTACAACTGGAGCTGGGAAAGCCTCATGATAACGAGCAGCTTGATCGGAGAATTTCTGCACATGAGCTTGGTCCAGACACGCCATGGGTGCTGATCGGTGGCCCTCCATGTCAGGCGTACTCGATCGTGGGGCGAGCTCGCAACCGAAGCAATGTCGAATACCGTCCTGAAGAGGATCATCGACATTTCCTCTATAAGGAATATCTTCGGATTATTCAGAAATATCGTCCCGCAGTGTTCGTAATGGAGAACGTAAAGGGCATTCTCACAGCAACTGTTGGTGGGAAAAAGATCTTCGAGACGATCCTTGAAGATCTTTCGAATCCTGACAAGGCAATGGAAATGCCGGCTTCCGGAAGTGGGTATCGCATCCATTCGCTTACGTGTGCAACCAACTACTCCGCGAAAGACTCCCCACGCAATATCGATGTACACGATTTCGTCATCAAGGCAGAACAGCATGGAATACCACAGGCACGGCACCGTGTGATTCTTATCGGCGTGCGCGAAGGCATCGGCTTGGGTACTCCCGGGCAGATCGAGAAAGCACGTGAGGTTACAGTCGAGCAAGTCATTGGTTCTCTTCCAAATCTACGCAGCCGCCTCAGCAAAGAGCCCGATTCGGATGAAGGCTGGGGCGACGTGGTGGCGAATCATTTCAGCGAGATGGCACGTGAGGTGAGGGACGGCCATGGCGATGCTGGACTGCAAGAGGTGCTTAAGGAGGCATCTGTTTCGATCAAACGAGGACTCGGCACAGGCAACAAGCAGCTTAATCTCCTGAAGCAGGATATGGAGAGTCCAAGATTACTCAATGGCTGGTATCACGATCCAAAGCTTACGGTCTGGCTGAACCATGACGCGCGAGGACATATGCGCACCGATCTACGGCGCTATGCGTACGCGGCGGCGTTTGCCGAGGCGTTTGGCTGGTCACCAAAAGGACATGGCGAATTCTCACTGCAGGGATTGAGACCCAATCATGACAATTGGGAAACGGGGAAATTCTCTGATCGCTTCCGTGTCCAGTTGCGCGGGCGGCCAGCCACGACGGTTACCAGTCACATTTCCAAGGACGGTCACTATTTCATCCATTACGATCCAACGCAGTGCCGCAGTCTGACGGTGCGGGAAGCGGCAAGACTGCAAACCTTCCCGGACAACTATTTTTTTCAGGGGAACAGGACCGAACAGTTCCATCAGGTGGGAAATGCTGTTCCTCCCCTTCTCGCGAAAAAAATTGGAGATATCGTTTATGCTCTGTTGAGAGGCGCCGATGCCGGCGGATCTCCCCCTGTGCAACAGGATATATGGGAACAGGTTACTCGGCAGGAAGCCGATGATGATCACCAGTGAACTTGATGAGTTATCCAGCTGATTGTGGCATGTTCAAGAATCGGGAAAGCATCTGATGGCATGATTCTGGCAGTCTGTATTTCGAGCTAAAGTAGCTCCGAAGCAATAAAGCATGGCGGTACTACGTATACGCCATGCTTCCGAAGTACAGCCTTCTAGTTTTATAATGTCATTGATACCCCAAGATTTATTTTAACTAAAAGCACCTAACAAAAGCTCTGAATGTATCACCAGCAGATTTTAACCTTGTTGCCGAACAACAAAATATTCATATCGGACAGTACAGTCAGCACCACTGCCCCCAAGAAACCAGTACACTAGTTCCTGAGCGCAACTAATTTTGTACGCGCGCCATGCCGCCTGCTGTTGCCGGGAGGCGTCCCTGCCGCAAGGCGTGTTGTCTGCCTGGACGAATGGAATGTTCACTTCGCGCAGCCTGTCTCCTGCCTTCTATTACCTGTTCTTTTCAGGAGAACGGGAGCAGCAGCAGCGCTTTTTCAAGGAACTGCATTTCATTTCGATAGCCATCCTGACGTTTGGCCTGGCTTGCTGGCTGGTCACGTTCAGCCTGACCTTGCCGCGCGCTTCGTTCGATCATGCGCAGGCGGCGCTGGGTGTGACGGGCATGCTGGGCGGGCTGCTGCTGACCGTGTATGCGAAGTCCTTGCAGGCAATTATCGCCAGCGGCACCATCAGTGTGCTGTTCATCGCGTTCGGCTTTCGCGTGCTGATGCTGAGCACGGAAGACCCTGCTTTCTGGGTGTTACCGCTGGGGGTGATGATCACCCTGACGACGGCGCCCATCTTCAGCGGCATCGCGTATTACCTCGGTGTATCCCTGTGCGTGTGGGCCATGCTGGGACTGGGGCAATTTCCCGTGCATGCGGGCCAGGCTGACCAGCATTGGCCCGTGCTGGCCGTCACCATCAGCGTCATCATCGGCCTGGCGCTGAATATCTATTTTCTCGTCCTGCGCATCCATAACTACCGTGCCCAGCGCGAGCTGGCGACGATGGCTTACAAAGATGGCTTGACCGGGCTCAACAATCGCCGCATGTTCACGCAGGGCGCCCGCACCCTGCAGCGCACGGCGCGCACGCCCGCCTATTTCCTGATGATCGACATCGACGACTTCAAGCAGATCAACGATGTGTACGGCCATGACGTGGGCGATGAAGTACTGAAAAAAATCGCCGACGTGATCGCCAAACTGTCTGGCGAGCACCTGTGCGGGCGCCTCGGTGGCGAGGAGTTTGCCGTCATTTACCTGGGCGAAAAAAACGCGGCCTGCGCCTTTGCCGCGCAGCTGGTCGACAGCGTCGAGGCGGCCTTCGTGCCGGAACGCAAGGTGTCCGTCAGCATCGGCGTCGCAGAGCTGCTCAAGGAAGCTGACTTGTCGCACAGCTACCGGCGCGCCGATGAATCCTTGTACCAGGCCAAGAAAAGCGGCAAGAACCGCTACGTGCTCAACGCTGCCTGAACACCGCCGTCCGAAGTCGCGTCGAGCAGCGCCAGCAAAGCTTGCGGGGAAATCTTCCAGGGATCGCGCTGCGCGGGGCCCACCTCGTACCAGCTGTCCTGGGCGCCGATCTTGAGGATGGTCAAGGGAATGTCCTTGCTCTCGAAGAATGCCAGCATGGGGCGAATCAAACGGCTCACCTTGGCGTGGTCTTCTCGGTACAACGAACTGGTATAGAAGCAGCCCTTCTCTCCCATGCGCAATTTCCTGGCCGCGCCGACACACGAGATCTGGGCCATGGCAAGCGGGACAGTGATTCAATAGCCAAGCTTGGCAGAAAGGGATTTATTCCTGAAATGCTAAGATCGCGGCCCGCGCATGCCGGCAACCGGTCCGGCATGGCGTCTCGACAAGGATGGCCATTGAACACCCCAGGAAGAATCACTCTACGCATGCTGTCGCTGTGCGCCGCGCTGTGCCTGCCGCTTTCCACCATGGCAGAAACTATTTCTGCCGAAGATGCCGCCTTCGTGGCCGCCACCGTGCCCGTGCCATCGCCGCCGCTGCGCCTGAGTGCGCATCCGGAGATCCGCGCCGACGTCTTCAAGCTGCTCGGCTATGCGCGCGGCAGCTATACGCAGGGCAACACCCTGATCGCGCGCCAGGTGCTCGACAGCATGTATTCACTCGACGACATCACGCGCACCATGCTGCCCGATGGGCGCTCGGTGCTGGCCTCCATCGATGCCAGCACACACGGTGCACGGCGCGCCGCCATGCTGTTCGATCCGAAACGCAAACTGTTGGCGCTGGGCCTGGTCAACGGCCATTGCCAGGCCGCCATCGGCGGCGCGGCCCCCGCCTGCCTGCCATCCACGCACGCCGTGCTGACGGTGTTCCTACCACCGGGCGCGGAGGATGAGATGGCCGCACCGCTGCTGGTCTGGGCACGGCAGTTGCCGACCACGCTGGCACAGGCTGCACCGGCACAGCGACAAAGCATTGCTGCCGTGGAATACATCACGACCCGCCCCGGCCAGCCCGGCTGGGAACAGCGCGACGTGCCGCCCGGCTTTCCCGTCAGCCTGCTGCACCTGCTGCTGCAGAATGCGGAATTGACCGGTAGCTCCAGCGGCGGCAAGATCGTCACACCGGTGGGCCTGGCCGGTTTGCCCATGCGCACGCCCACGGAAGCGGCCGAGGCCGGTGACGAGCCCATGCCCGATGCCGACATCACCTTGCGCAGCTATGCCGATTTCCATTGGGTACTCAACACCTACGCCAAGCTGGCCAAGGGCGCGCAAGTGAAAGGCCATGACGACAAGGTGGTGTTTACGGGCAGCGATGCGAGCGGCCGCTATACGGTGACCTTGCGCGAACCAAACAAGGACGATGGCGTCCTCATCACCGTGGCCAGCTGGCGGGAAAAATAAGGTAGGCGCATAGGGAAAGCATTGCCATTACGCACAAGAGCATGGCATTTTGGCATTTTGCGGTATGATTTCCGGCCGTGCGGCGCGGCCCTGTCCCTGCCTTGCCCACCCTGCCCTTCAAGCCAGTCACGCTTGCGTCGCATCCTGCCCCTAAGGAATTCATATGTTCGGTTTTAACTTGCGCGTTGCCAAGATGGTGTGGACGGCTTTCCTCATCGCCTTCCTGCTGTTCCTCACCTACAAGGTCTCGTCGACCCTGATCGTCGTGGTCTTTGCCATTTTCTTCAGCTACCTTGTGTATCCGCTGATCGGACTGCTGGAACGCCATGGGCCGAAACGCTTGCCGCGCACGGCCGCCATCGGCATCGTCTTCCTCGTGGTGATCTTGCTGGTGGCGGTGCTGGGCTCCATCTTCGGCGCGCGCATCGAGGAAGAAGCGATCAAGCTCAGCGATCAGTTGCCGACCCTGCTCAAGGGCAACAACTTTGCCGAACGCATCCCGTTGCCGGAATTCATGGAACCGTTGCGCGCGCGCCTGCTGTCGTTCATGCAGACGCAGCTGAGCAGCGGTACGGGACAAGCGATGCCGCTGGCGAAAGAGCTGGGCTTGACCGTCATGCATGCGGCCAGCAACCTGATCTATCTGGTGCTGGTGCCCGTGCTGAGCTTTTTGCTGATCAAGGAAGGGCCGGACATGCGCGACGGCTTGCTGTCCCTGCTGAACCGCCCGAACAAGAAGCTCTGGGGCGCCATCATCGATGACCTCGACATCTTGCTGTCGCGCTATGTGCGCGCCCTGCTGCTGTTGTCGATCGCCACGTTTGTGTCGTACAGCATTGCTTTTTCCCTGATGGGCGTGCCGTACAGCCTGCTGCTGGCCGGCGCGGCCGCCTTGCTGGAATTCATCCCGTTTGCGGGCCCGCTGGCAGCCGCCGTCATCGCCGTGGTCGTGGCCGGTTTCAGCGGCTTCGAGCACGTGTTCTGGCTGATCGGCTTTATCGCCGCCTACCGTTTGTTCCAGGATTACGTGGTCAACCCGTACTTGATGAGCGAAGGCGTGGAAGTGAGTCCGCTGATGGTGATCGTCGGCCTGCTGGCCGGCGACCAATTGGGTGGCGTGGTCGGCATCTTCCTGTCCGTGCCCGTGATGGCGGCCATCAAGATCGTCTTCGTGCGCGCGCGTGCAGCCTTGCAGGCGCGCCATGATGCGCTGGAGAAAGCGGAACAGGCCGCGGAGGAAGCGCGCGCCCAGGCCCTGGCCGAGGCGGCGATGCTGCAGGAACAGGGCAGCAAGGTAGCCCTGGAACAACAATAATCTAGAATCAACAACGCCTAAAAAACCGTAGCGAGCGGCAGCAAGTTGTGGCCGAGACGCGCAACTGTGCTAGAGCACAGTGAGCATCGCAGGCCGCAAATTGCGACGCGCAGTAGGTTTTTAGGTGTTGTTAGAACTCTTCCCACTCGCCGCTATTGTCGGCGGCAGGCTTGGCGGAACGCGGTTTTGCGGCAGCGACAGGTGCTGCCGCGGCGCGGGTTGGCGCCAGGCGCAGCGCCGGGCGTTTCAAGGCCGTGCTGGCGGCGGCCACGACAGGCTTGCGCAAGGCAGGCTTGGCGGCAGGACCGCTATGGTTGGCATCGAGCTTGAAGATGCTGACCATTTCGGCCAGCGCCGCCGCCTGTTCCTGCATGGCTTCCGAGGCAGCCGCCGCTTCTTCCACCAGGGCCGCATTCTGTTGCGTCACGGTATCCATTTCTGCCACGGCCTGGTTGATCTGGCCGATGCCCAGTTCCTGTTCGCGGCCGGCGGCGCTGATTTCGCCCATGATGTCCGTCACGCGGCGGATGCTGGCCACGATCTCGTCCATCGTCGTGCCCGTCTGGCTGACCAGTTCGCTACCGGCGCCCACGTTCTGCACCGACGCTTCGATCAGCAGCTTGATGTCCTTGGCGGCGCTGGCCGAGCGGTGCGCCAGGTTGCGCACTTCGGTGGCGACGACGGCAAAGCCGCGGCCTTGTTCGCCGGCACGCGCCGCTTCCACGGCTGCATTCAAGGCCAGGATGTTCGTCTGGAAGGCGATGCCGTCGATCACGCCGATAATGTCGGCGATCTTTTTCGACGATTCGCTGATGGTGCCCATGGTATCGACCACTTGCGCCACCAATGCGCCACCTTTTACCGCCACGTCCGAGGCCGACACGGCCAGCTGGTTCGCCTGGCGCGCATTGTCGGAATTCTGCTTGACGGTCGAGGTCAGCTCTTCCAGCGACGAGGCCGTTTCTTCCAGGCTCGACGCTTGCTGCTCCGTGCGGCTGGACAGGTCCAGGTTGCCCGAAGCGATTTCATTGCTGGCCGTGGCGATGGCGCCGCTGCCGTCGCGCACGCCGCGCACAGTGGTCGACAGGCGTTCCTGCATCTTCTGCAAGCCCGTCAGCAAGGCGCCCATCTCGTCGTTGCGCGTGATGACGATATCGTTGGCCAGATTGCCGTCGGAAATGGCGCCGAAATGGCGCAGGGCTTGGTCCAGCGGGCCGAAGATGGCGCGCAGCAGCAAGATGCTGGAAATAATCGTCAGCAAGGCGCCCACCAGCACGCCGCCGATGGCCATGGCCAACTGGGTGCGATAGCTGGACTGGCTTTCCGCATACATCCGGGCAGCCGAAGTGGCCTGGTACTGCGTCAATGTTTCAGCGGCCTGGTCCAGGGTGCGGTACAGCGGCGTCAGTCCCGTCATCATCAAACCGTCCGCTTGTGCGACGTTGCCTTCACGCAAAGCCTTGCTCATGACCAGCAAGCCGTTGCTCATGTAATCGCTGCGCTTCTTGTCCATGTCGTCGGACAGGCGCTTTTCATCCGCGCTTTGCGGCAAGGCCAAATACACCTTCCAGGACTTGTTCGACGCTTCCATGAATTGTTCGGCACGGGCCAGGATATCCTTGGCGTCGGCCGCATCGGGATGCACCATCACGCGGTCCATTGTGAACCGGGCGCGGCCCAGCAGAATCTGCGATTCGCCGATCGCTTGCGTCGATGCCAGCTGATTGCTGTAGACCTCGTTGAGGCTGTTGTTGGCCGATTTCAGGCTGATGATACTCATGACGCCGAGCACGGCGATCAGCAAGCCCAGCACACTCATGGTGGCAATCAGGCGCATCTTTATTGTTATGTTCGACAGCATGCAATTTTCCTTGGTAGGGGCGCAACCATGCCTGCGCCCGCCAAACGGGATAGCAGCAAACGCCTGATGGGCGGGTCACGTGAATTGTTCAGGACAGATCGATACGGCGTGTGCGGCGGCAGGGGGGAAGGCGGCCCGCGCATATCGTCAGGAGTGCAAGACAGGGCAACGAGGTCGAGGTTTCCTGTACTTTTATTTCCTGACTGCAAGATACAGGGAAAGATTACTAGTAGCAACATCCAGCATGGATTTTCACGCTTTGTAACAAGTAGATGATGTTTTTTGCGCAGAACTGGCATTCCGCAATCGTGCGCGGTCGCGTGGGAATGCCAGTTATGTTAATAGACGGTTTCTGCAATCGAGCATGGTCAGCATTTGCCAGCCACCGTCCGGCGTCGCCTTTTACGGCCCCTGTTTCACGTCATCGACATACATGCCGCCACCGCCAGGTTCCACCCACTGGCCCTGCTTCTTGCCGTTGACATAGTTGCCCTGCCATTGCACCACGCCGTCGATGCGCCGTTCGCTGGGGCCGTTCAAGCGGTCTTTCACAAACGTGTCGTAGCCGGTGAAACTGTGCATGTCCACTTCGCGCCATTCGTCCACGCCCGGGCTCACTTCCCAGCGGCCTGTGCGCTGGCCACGCTGCATCATGCCCGTCGTCGTTTCATCGCCGCTTTCATACGTCCACGGCCCTTCGGCCTTGTCATCGACAAAGGCGCCAAACGAGCGGATGGTGTTCGGCTCCTCGTAGTGCCACTGCCCCGTGCGCTTGCCCTGTGCATACTGGCCACGGGCATACACGCTGCCCACGCAGCAACTCACGTTGTACTCGATGAATAGCCCATCCTGGCTGGCGGCAAAGCGCTGCGGCTGCGTTTCCCATGTGATCCACTTGATGTGATAGCTGGGTGCGCGGTTCCCTTTCCGGCCCTTGCCAAGCAGATACGTGACCGTGAGGAAATGGCCATCCTTTTCCACGAAGGTTTTTTTATAGGCAAACGCCGGCGCATCGGCCGGCTTGCCGGGCAATAAATCGCCATCGATATTGAAATAGCCGACCAGCTTGCCATGGCCATGCTCGATGGCGTCGAACTCGGCCACACCCGTGGGTGCGTAGGCTATGCTGTCGTCGATCTGCGGCGCCGTGCGCACCTGTACCTCGTCCATGGTTTTCGCGCCGCGCTCGACAGCGCTGGCGGTGGCCATCGGTTTACCCTCGTAGAACCGCGCCGCATGCGCTGGCGCCAGAGTGCCCAGCGCCAGCAGCGCCGCCATCGTTCTCATCCAAAATGTTTGCCGCATGCCCACTCCACTGCCTGAAAACCGACATTATGCATGGCCGTTCAGGCAAGACCGGATACGCGAGGACGCCGGCCAAACAGGGGCCGCTGTACCGTCTGCGCCAAGAGCACGCCCAGCAGCGAGATGCCGCCGCCGACCAGGTGGTACACATGCATGCTTTCGTGCAGCCAGACGATGGCCAGCAAGGCCGTCAGCAGGGGCAGCAGGTTGACGTAGATGCTGCAGCGGTTCGGCCCCAGCAGTTTGACGCCTTCGATCCACAGGTAGGACAGCACGATGGATGAGCCGATGCCCGCATAGCCGATCAGTGGCAAGGTGGTGGCGTCCAGCCTGGCGCTGCCGGGCGGCAAAAGCAGGAAGAACGGCAGCATGCACGCCAGGGCCGCCAGCGCCTGGCAATAAATGGCTTGCCAGGCGGGAACGGACAGACGCCAGCGGCGCAGCAGCACGCCGTACAGGGCGAAGCTCAGGGACGCCAGCAGCATCAGCGCATCGCCCGCATGCACGCCTTGCTGCAGCAAGGCCAGCACGTCGCCGCGCCCCACCAGGTACAGCAAGCCGCCAAACGACAGCACGCCGCCGGCCGCCATGCCGACCGTCAGGCGCTCGCCCAGCAGCAGCACGCTGAGCAGGGCCGTCATCAGGGGCGCCAGCGCCGTGACGATGGCCATATTCGTCGCCGTGGTGCTTTCCGCAGCGCGGTAGGACAAACTCTGGAACAGGGCCATCGACATCAGGCCGCACAGGGCCAGCTGCCACCAGTGGCGGCGGATGGCGGCGCGGTTGCGCCACAGGGGCCGGGCGATAAACGGTGTCATCACGAGCAAAACCAGCACCAGGCGGTAAAAAGTGATGGCCGTGGGAGCGATGCTGGACGCGGCCAGCTTGGACACGACGACGTTGCCGGCCCACAGCAACATGGCCAGAAACGGATACAGATAGGCGCGCACAGGCATGCGAAACTCCGGGAATAGTTACGGGAAACCATCATGCCGCAGGCGCGCTGCGCCTTCTCGCGCTAAGATGTCCGAACCTATCGCAAAACTGACCTTATTTGATGGATTGTTCCTCTCCGGCCTTTCAGGAATTGCTGCCCGTCACGGCGCGCGCCATGGCGCTGGCCGTCGACTATGCACACGGCCACGTGATTTCCGCGCACCGTCACACGCATGCACAGTTGCTGTATGCCATCGAAGGCGTGATGACCATCGAGGCGCAGGGCGGGCGCTGGGTGGTGCCGCCCACGCGCGGCGTGTGGCTGCAGCCCGGCATCGCGCACAAGGTGCGCATGAGCGGCGCCGTCAAGATGCGCACGGTGTTCGTCAACTGCGCCAATTCGCCATTGCTGCCGGCCCACAGCTGCGTGCTCGACATCAGTCCTTTGCTGCGGCAATTGATCGTGGCGGCCGTCGACATCGCGCCCGATTTCACGGAAGGCAGCCGCGACTGGCATCTGCTGCAATTGTTGTTGCACGAGCTCGACAGCCTGCCCGTGCTGCCCCTGTATCTGCCCCTGCCCATGGACGCACGCCTGCGCGGCATTTGCGCGCGGCTGATGGAGCAACCGGGCGAACAGCAGACGGTGGCGCACTGGGCACAGGAACTGGCGATCACCGAGCGCAGCTTGCACCGTTTATTTCAGAAACAGACGGGCATGCGCTTTGGCCAGTGGCGCCAGCAGGCGCGATTGCTGCGGGCGCTCGAGCAATTGGCGCAAGGCGTCAAGGTCATCGACGTGGCCATGGACAACGGCTACACGAGCCAAAGCGCGTTCACGGCCATGTTTAAAAAACATTTCGGCACCACGCCGACCGCGTTTTACCAGGCTAAAGTCATCGCGGCGTAAAAAAAATGCTGCTATGCATCAATAATCATGGGCGATTGGGAGCAGGCTTGTTATCATCGCAAGCCTTATCGCACCGCGCCCATCCTGGCAACGGTGTTGACCTCATCTCCACGCCACCATGACACAGAATTTCTTCCAGACATTTATCCTGCTCTTGCTCGTCACTGACCCGTTCGGCAACGTTTCCCTGTTCGTCAATGCCCTGAAACGGGTGCCCATTGAGCGGCGCTGGAAAGTCGTGGTGCGCGAGTGCATGATCGCCTTCGGCATCTTGCTGCTGTTTATGTTCTTCGGCCGCCATTTCCTGAACGCCTTGCAATTGTCGGAAGTGGCGCTGCGCATCGGCGGCGGCGTGATTTTGTTCCTGATCGCCATGCGCATGGTGTTTCCGCAGCCAAACGCGGGCAATAGCGACCACGAGATGGGCGGCGAACCGTTCATCGTGCCGCTGGCCATCCCCGCGCTGGCCGGTCCGTCCGCGCTGGCGACCGTGCTGCTGTTTTCCTCGCATGAAATGAATGAAGTGATCGCCCACGTGGCGGGGCTGACGGCCGTGGCCGTCGTCTGGCTGGCCGTCTTCCTGTGCGCCGAACGCTTGCAGCGGGCGCTCGGTCCAAGGGTCATGACGGCGTTCGAACGCCTGATGGGCTTGATCCTGACGGCGATGGCCATTGAAATGCTGCTGGCCGGCATACGCGCGTTCCTGAAATCCGTTTAACATCAGCATTCATCCACTGAAGGAGTCCAGCATGAGCCGTTGCGCCCACATTTGCCTGATGGCCGATTACAACCAGTGGATGAATGCCAAGGTCTATGCGGCGGCGGCCAGCCTGCCGGCGGAAGAACTGCAGCGCGAGCGGGGCGCCTTTTTTGGCTCCCTGCTGGCCACCCTGAATCACGTGATGGTGGGCGACACCCTGTGGCTGCAGCGCTATGCGAAGCACCCGGCCGGCTTCCCCCTGCTCGACCCCATCCGCGCCATCACGCCGCCCGCGTCGCTCACGCACCCGCTGTTCGCGGCCGAGGATTTTGCCGCCATGCACGCGCACCGGCAATGGCTGGACCAGGTCATCATCGACTGGGCCGCCTCCATCACGGAAGCGGACCTCGACCACCTGCTCGACTACCGCAACAGCAAGGGGCCGAACCGGCGCGAATTTTTCAGCCTGCTCATGCATTTCTTCAACCATCAGACCCATCACCGGGGCCAGGCCAGCACCCTGCTGTCGCAAGCGGGCGTGGACATTGGCGACACGGATTTACTGTTTCGCATCCCCAACCATCTTGCCGACTGACGGCGCGCGGTACAGCCACGCTTTCACGCTAATCGCCGCCAGCGCCAAGGCACCGAGTAGCGCGCCGCAGCCCAGCGCCCCCTGCATGCCGTAGGACTCGATGGCGATGCCGCCCGCCAGCGCGCCCACCGTCACGCCCAGGTTGATGGCGGCGATATACACGCCGATGGCGAACGCGGGCGCCTCGCGCGCTTCGCTGCTGAGCCACACTTGCGTGACGATCAGCCCGCTCGTATGCGCCGCACCCCAGAACAGCAACAGCACCGCCATGGGCGCCCAGCCGATACCATTGCCCGCATAGCGGTACAGCAGCCAGTACGCCAGCCCCAGCAGCACGGGCTGCAGCAGCACCGTGCGCAGCACGTGCGTGCCCAGCTGCCGCCCCGCGAACAGATTGCCCGCCACGCCGCCCACGCCAAATACCACCAGCGCCAGCCCCGTCTGTCGCGCCGACAAGCCCGCTTCCTGCTGCAGATACGCGGCCGCATACGCATACACGGCAAACATGGCGGCAAACACGAGCACGGCGGCGGCAATGGTCAGCCACAGGGCGGGTTTACCCAGCACGGCCAGCTGGCGGCCATATGCCATTGGCGCTTCCTGCGGCGTGTCCGGCAAGAACAGATATAGCCCCAGCGCCGCCAAGGCATTGACGAGGGCGCAGGCAAGGAACGATGCCTCGTAGCCATATTGGGCGGCGATCCAGGTGGTGAGCGGAATGCCCAGCACCATGCCCATGCTGGTGCCCGTAAATGCATGCGCGCCAGCCCGCGCCGCCTGTTGCGGCGGGTACAGGGCTGCAGCCGCCACCATGGCCAGCGAGAAATACACAGGATGAAACAGGGCCGGCACGATGCGCAGCGCCAGCAGCAGCTCGAAGCGGGGCGCATACGCCGACACCACGCTGGCCAACGCGAACACGAGCAAGGAAACGATCAGCACGCGCTTGCGGCGCCAGCGCGTGGCCAGCAGCACGAGGAAGGGGCCGCCCACGGCAATCACGAGGGCGAACAGGCTCACCAAGGAACCCGCCTGCGCGGCCGTCACGCCGTAGCGCTGCATGATCATCGGCAAGATGCCGACGACGCCAAACTCGATGCAGTACACGCCGAACAGGCCCAGCGCGAGGAAGACGATCGGGTGCGGCCGTGTCATGGCGCCTCCATCACGCCATACACCGCCTGGCACAGCTCCGCCACGAACGGTCCCGCCATGCCTTCCAGTGCCGTATTCGTAAACGCCACCACGGACAATTCTTGCGCCGGATCGACAAACCACGAATGGCCATATGTGCCGCCCATGCGCCAGCTGCCGACGGACTCCGGCGTGGCAGCGGCAAGCGGGTCCGTCAACACGGTAAAGCCGAGGCCAAAGCTGCGGCCCGGCCAGAACGGCAAGTCGAACGCCTCAGTCTGGCTGGTGCCCATCTGCTGCGCCAGATCGGCTGGCAGCAAGGGCGCGCCACCCAGGCGCAGGGTTTCCAGCAAACGCATGAAATCGGGCGCCGAGCCGACCATGCCCGCGCCGCCCGATGGATACGCCTGCGCGTCGCGGGCGCGCGCCGGTGACAGGGTAAAACCTGCCATGCCATCGAGAAACGGCAGATGGTCTTCACCCTCGTCGCGCAAGCGGCGCGGCAGGGATTCTCCCGCTGCCCGGTCCGCGTACGCGACGGCCAGACGCGCCGGGTCGGCAGCCACAAAACCCGTGTCGCGCATGGCCAGCGGCACCGTCACCAGATATTCCACGGCGTGCGCCAGCGGCATACCGGCCGCCTGCTCGATGACGGCGCCCAGCACATCGGTGGCAATCGAATACGCCCAGCGCCCGCCCGGTGCATATGCGAGCGGCACGGTGGCCAGGCGGCGCAGGTTGTCCTCCAGGGAAATGCGGGACGCATCCATGCCGTCGGACACCCCGGCCTGCGCATACGCACCGCCCGGCGGCTGGAAGAAGCCATAGTCCAGGCCGGCCGTGTGCGTGAGCAGATGCCGCACGGTGATGGGCGCCACCATCCCGTCCGGCTGGCGCGGCGCAAAATACGGCAGCCAGCGTGTCACCAAGTCGTCCAGGCCCAGCCGGCCCTGCCCCACCAGCGCCAGCGCGGCCGTCGAGACGATGGGTTTGCTGACGGACGCCAGGCGGAACAGGGCGTCCTCAACCATGGGCGTACCCGCCTCGCGGTCCAGGTGGCCGGCCGCGCGGCGGTACACGTCCTTGCCGCGCTGGCGCACCAGCACGACGGCGCCCACCAGGCGCTGCTGCTGCAAGACTGCGTCCAGCAAGGGATCGATACGGGCGGACAGGGCCGCGGGAGAGAAGTTGTACATCATGGCGTAGCCTTTCAAATGATCAGGCTGCCAAGGTAAGGCAGGCGCGATCAAAGAAAAACAGGCTATAGTTTCTGTCTGTGCGGACGTTGGCATCCGCAATCAAAGGTAAAAAATGGATAACCTGGCGGGATTCACGGCCTTCGTACAGGCGGCCGAAACGCGCAGTTTTGTCGCGGCGGGCCGCGTGCTCGGTATTTCCGCCTCGGCCGTGGGCAAGAGCATCGCGCGGCTGGAAGAGCGCCTCGGCGTGCGCCTGTTTCACCGCAGCACGCGCAGCATCGCGCTCACCAGCGAGGGCACGGTGTTCCTGGAACGCTGCCGGCGCATCCTCGGCGAGATCGAAGCGGCCGAACTGGAGTTATCGAACAGCAAGAGCGCGCCGCAAGGCCGGCTGCGCGTCAGCTTGCCGCAGGTGGGCAGCCTGCTCAATCCCGTGCTGGCCGCGTTCGCGCGCGCCTATCCGCTGGTGGAGCTCGATCTCGACTTCAGCGACCGCCGGGTCGACGTGATCGAGGAAGGCTACGACGCCGTCGTGCGCGCGGGAGAGAGCGCCGACAGCCGTTTGATGAGCCGCCAGCTGGGCCAGTTCCAGCTGCAGCTGGTGGCCGCGCCCGCCTATCTGGCGCAGCACGGCATGCCGCTGCTTCCCGCCGACCTCGTACATCACGTTTGTTTGCTGTACAAATTTCCCAGCAGCGGCAAGGTCGAGGCCTGGCCCCTGCCCGAGTGGCCTGCCCTGCATGCGGCCGGCTTGCCGTCTCTGCTCCACTGCAACAATGTCGACACCTTGCTGCACTTTGCCGAAAGCGGCCTGGGCATCGCCGCCCTGCCCGACTTTGCCGTGCGCGCCGCGCTGGCCGCAGGCCGCTTGCAGCCGGTGCTGGACGCGCACCGCCAGCACGACGGCGCCTTTCGCATCCTGTGGCCCAGCAGCCGCCATCTGACGCCGAAACTGCGCGCCTTCATCGATTTCCTTGCCACCCACGTATTTCCGGAAAGCTGAGCCCGCATCCGGCGCCGCGCTCGTTGTTTCCACACGACAACTTAGTCAAGTTGCTACCGGTTTTTCAGCTTTTCACGGACTTGATACAAGTTTTTGTATTGCAGTGCGGAATTTTGAGGAACAATTACAGGCTAGCCGCCGCTACGTATAAACCCGTAGCGCTGGCCTGTCCGATGTTTTCCCTCACTTCCGCAATACGAAAGCAATCATGTCACTCACACAATTCAAAATCGGCACCCGGCTCGGGATCGGGTTTGCTGTCGTCCTCGGCCTGCTGGTGGCCGTCTTGCTCGTCGGCTTGTATTCCATGGGACAACTGAGCGCGCGCACGCACGACATCGTGGCCGACAAGAACGTCAAAATGGCGGCCGCCAATACCATGAGCGACAACGTGCGTAACATTACCCTGGCGATCACGAGCATTGTGGTGGCGCCGACGGAAGCGCTGGTGCAGGCGGAACTGGCAAAGATTGGCGAGTCGCGCAAGAAATACGGCGCCGCCAAGGAAACCTTGCAAAAGAAAATCTCGACGGACAAGGAAACGGCGCTGATGGCCGAGCTGGACGCGGCCCTGAAATCGGGCGCGCCGCTGAACAACAAGGTCATCGAGCTGCGCAATGCGGGCCAGACCGAAGAAGCGATCGCTTTCCTGACGCAGCAAGCGGCGCCGAGCCTGAAGCGCGTGCTGGGCGCGCTCGACAGCCTGGTCGCGTATGAAGGCGAGCAGGCGGCGCAGGCGGCAACGGAAGCCGAAACGCTGAGCAACAGCGCGCGCGCCTCCATGATTACCCTGGGCAGCGTGGCCGTGCTGCTGGGCGCTTTTGTTGCGTGGATCATCACGCGCTCGATCACCCAGCCCATCAATGCGGCCGTCAGCGTGGCCGAAACCGTGGCCTCGGGCGACTTGTCATCGCACATCGTCGTCAATTCCAGCGATGAAACGGGCCGCCTGCTGGGCGCCCTGAAAGCCATGAACACCAGCCTGCTGGGCGTGGTGGCGCAAGTGCGCAACGGCACGGATGCGATCTCCACGGCATCGAGCGAAATTGCCGCCGGCAACCTCGACCTGTCGTCCCGCACGGAAGAGCAAGCCAGCTCGCTGGAAGAAACGGCGTCGGCCATGGAAGAGCTGACCTCGACCGTGAAGCAGAACGCGGACAATGCGCGCCAGGCGAACCAGTTGGCGAAAAGCGCATCGGAAGTGGCCGTGCGCGGCGGCAGCATCGTTTCGCAAGTGGTCGATACCATGGGCACCATCAACGCCTCATCGCGCAAGATTGTCGACATCATCGGCGTCATCGACGGCATCGCCTTCCAGACCAACATCCTGGCCTTGAACGCGGCCGTCGAAGCGGCACGCGCGGGTGAACAGGGACGCGGTTTTGCCGTCGTGGCCTCGGAAGTGCGCAACCTGGCGCAGCGCTCGGCTGGCGCGGCGAAAGAGATCAAGGAGTTGATCGCCGCCTCCGTCGCCAACGTGGACACGGGTTCGCGCCTCGTCAATGAAGCGGGCCAGACCATGGGCGACATCGTCGACAGCATCGTGCGCGTGACCGACATCATGGGCGAGATCACGTCGGCCACGCACGAACAGACCATCGGCATCGAGCAGATCAACATGGCCATTGCCCAAATGGATGAAGTGACGCAGCAAAACGCGGCCCTCGTGGAAGAAGCGGCGGCCGCCTCGCAAAGCATGCAGGACCAAGCGGGCGAACTGGCACATGTGGTCGGCTTCTTTAAAACCGGCAACCATGTCGCCAGCGCAGCCAAGCTGGCGCCTGTGCGCACGGCACCAGCCGCCCCCGCCATCGCGCGCCCCGCGGCCAAGCCAGCGCCAGCGCGCAAGGCCGTCGCGGCCGCGCCGGCACGCCGCAGCAATGCGGCCGCCGAGAGCGAATGGGAAGAGTTTTAATGCACGAGTTTTAACCCTCAGCAACATCCCAACGGGAGAAAGCCAGGCAGGAAGTTGCTGCCTGGCTTTTTTTCGTCTGCCAATACCACTTTTTTTTGCCGCAAAGCCCGCGCAATAGACAAAAGTGCAAAACGTGCAGCGCGCATACGCTTTACAATCCTCGCTCGCTTTACAAAATATTGGTCATCATGAATCAGGCAGAACAGCAGCGCCTCCTGGCTATCCTGGAGTATTGGCACAAGATCGAATTTTTTATCCCGTTTGACCTGAATCAAATCACGGACGTTGAAGACCAGTCCACCGTGCGTCTCCTGCACCGCGAACAGCTGGCGCAATTGCCGCCGCAGTTCGCCACGCAATGGCAAGTACCGTCCGACCGCGAGATCGACGGCTTTTCATTGTTCCTCGGCGTGTTCGACAAGGCGGAAATCAACAAGGCTTGTCCGCCAGCCACTGGCCCGGAAAACATTGCCGAAACAGAAAAAACAGAACTGCTGGGACGCTCGTGCTTTGCCCGCCTCAATCTCAATGCGCTGGGCGAGCCGCAGTTCGATCCGGTGTCCGTGTCGACCTTGCCGTGGGCGCTGGGCCGCGCCCGCACGCCGGACTGGTCTGGCCTGAGCCTGGACGCCTTCAGCGACAGCCAGCTGGCGCTGCAGGACAGCCTGCGCAACTTCGCAGCCAGCCGCACGCCACAGCAAGTGACGGACGAGGCCGGCAATGTCTCCTCTCCCCTGTCCGGCATGGAAATCGCAGCCCTGGCCGACCTGCTGCGCGACTGGGCCGGCTTCCACCCGTCCGCCGGCCAGCCGCTGGCCGTGCTGGAATTGCGTACGCGCAAGAAACGCGCAACGGCCACGGAAACCGATCCGCTTGAATCCAGCCAGAACCGCAGCCTGGACTTTGGCGACGCGGTGGAGCCATCGATCGATATCCTCAACAGTTTTTACCTCGATGACTTGGAACAGATCATCCGCGCCTTGCGTGGCGGCAAGCTGCCGGCGACCGTCGCCGCCTACCTGACACCGCTGGCACAGGATGAGCGCATCGACCTGTACAGCCCGGCCGGACGCCAGGCGCTGGCCGCCATGCTCAACCCGGGCAATATGAACCGTGGCCACTGGCTGGAAGACGCCAGCTACGCCATGAGCCTGATGCAGCAGTTCGCCATCCACGGCGCGCGCACGGGTTTGAGCGAACGCGGCATCTTTTCCGTCAATGGCCCGCCGGGCACGGGCAAGACGACCTTGTTGCGCGAATTGTTCGCCGACAACATCGTGCGCCGGGCCAGCGTGCTGTCCTGCCTCGATCGCGCCGGCGACGCCTTCATCGGCAAGGTGGCCGTGGCCTTTGAAGGCGTGCGCGACCCGATCACCATCGCCCGCTTGCGCCCGGAACTGACGGGCTTTGAAATGGTCGTCGCCTCGTCGAATAACGCGGCGGTGGAAAACATTTCCGGCGACCTGCCAAAACCGAAGCAGCTGGGCAAGGAATGGGCACGCACGCGCTACTTTGAAAGCGTGGCGCGCCGGGTCGTGGCGGACGGCAATGGCGCCAACCGCGCGCTGAGTGAGGCGGAAGCGCCATGGGGCTTGATGTCCTGTGCACTGGGCAATAGCGCGAACCGCCGCCGCTTCGTCAGCAATTTCTATGACGACGACTGGGACAAGACCACGACGCGCAAGACGCCGAATGCGCAAAATATCCGCCAGTGGCTGGCCAGCCACCAGGGCGTGAGCTTCGCGCAGGCCGCGCGCGAATTCCGCGAGACGGAACACGTGGTGGAAAAGGCGCTGGCCGAGCACGCCCAGTACGCGGCCCTGTGGCAAGCCGTGGGCACGTGCACGGAAGCCGACTTCATGCAGGCCAGCCAGCAAGCGCTGATTGCGGCCGAGCAAGAGATGGATGCAGCCAATGGCGCCTTGTCCGGCGCGCTGGCGCAGCAGGACACCCTGCTCGCCAGCAAGAAGGAATTGCTGGAAGAAGAACGCCTGGTGGCGCTGACGCAGCCCGGCTTCTTTGCCCGCCTGTTCCGCACGGCACCGGCGCGCGCCTACAAGGATGCCGTCGTCGCCAACGCCGAAGCGCAGCGCCAGGCCGCGCGCGACGTGTCCGCCATCAAGCTGCTGCTGAAGGGCGAGCTGGAGCCGCGCTGCGAACGCGCGCGCAACAGCCTGCACATCGCCCTGCGCACGGCGCAATCGCGCCAGCGCGAATGGGATGACAGCACGGAACTGCTGCGCCGCGCGCGCATGCGCTTCCCCACCATCGCCGCACCGGCAACCCTGGACGAGCTCGATGGCGACGCCCTGCAAATTGGCGGCCTGTGGCATGAACCGGCCCTGGCCCGCCTGCGCTCGCGCCTGTTTGCCAAGGCCCTGGCCCTGCATGAAGCATGGCTGGCGGAAGTGGCAAAGAAAGGCGGCCCCGGCTTTGGCGGCAACTTGCTGGCCGTGTCGAAATTGCTGAAAAACAAGCGCGCCTACGACCAGTCGCACATCGCCATGGTCTGGCACAGCCTGTTCATGGTGGTGCCCGTCGTGTCGACGACGTTTGCCTCGTTCGCGCGCCAGTTCCAGGGCATGGGCCCCGAATCGCTGGGCTGGCTGTTCATCGACGAGGCGGCCCAGGCCGTGCCGCAAGCGGCGCTGGGCAGCCTGTGGCGCGCGAAGCGTGCTGTCGTCGTGGGCGACCCGCTGCAGATCGAGCCCGTGTTCACGGTGCCGGGCCGCCTCGTGCAAACCTTGTCCGCCCTGTCGCCGCACACGCAGGATGGCAGTTATGCGCCGACTTCCGTTTCCGTGCAGACATTGGCGGACAAGGCCAACCGCTATGGTGCGACTGTCGGCGCCAATAGCGCGCAGCCCCTGTGGATCGGCAGCCCCCTGCGCGTGCACCGCCGCTGCGTGGAACCGATGTTTTCGCTGGCCAATAGCATCGCCTACGAAGACAAGATGGTCTATGGGCTGGCTGAGCGCACGCCGCCGGCCGGCGCGCGCGGACTCACGCGTGGCCCCAGCTGCTGGATCGACGCCGCCGGTCCTGTCAGCTACAAGCAGGTCGTGCCCGTGCAACTCGATTTCGTGCTGGAGGTGCTGCTGAAACTGTACCGCCGCGACGGCAAGCTGCCCGACATGTATGTGATCACGCCATTCAAGGCCGTGCGCAACGAATTGCGTTCGCGCATCGTCGACATGGACTGGGACCGCCGCCTCGGCTACGGCAAGGCGCCGACGGCGCGCGAATTGCGCCAGTGGAGCAGCCAGATGGTGGGCACCGTGCATACCTTCCAAGGCAAGGAGCAAAGCGTGGTGATGCTGGTCCTCGGCGCCGATGACAGCACGGCCGGTGCCGCGCAGTGGGCGGCAGCCACGCCGAACTTGCTCAACGTGGCCCTCACGCGCGCGCAGCACCATGTGTATATCGTAGGCAACCCGCTGCTGTGGGGCCAATTGCCGCATTTCGCGCCCGCGTGTGCGCAGTTGCCGCATACGGGCATGCATGAGTTTTTGGTGGAGATGGGTTGACGGCCCCATGACCATGCTTTACGGCGTAGGCCGGATTAGGTCCGCAGGACCGTAATCCGACAATATGGTTGGCGCGTGATGTCGGATTACGCGCTTGCGCGCTAATCCGACCTACAGTCCTCGAGCGGAAACACTAAAGTAAACGTCGTGGCGGCCGCGTCCGATGCCACGGTCGCGCTGCCGCCATGCAACTGCATGATGGCCGTGACGATGGCCAGCCCTAAGCCTGTGGAAGCGGCCGAGTCGCTGCGGGCCGGGTCGGCGCGGTAGAAACGCTCGAACAGGTGCGGCAAGTGGCGCGCGGGGATGGCGGGGCCGAGGTTGCTTACGCTCAGTTCCACACCCTCGTTGGTCGCATGCGAGCGCAGCAGTATCGTGCTGCCGGGCGCCGCGTGGCGTATCGCGTTCGACAGCAAATTGCCGAGCGCACGACGCAGCAGTTGCGGCTCGGCCGTCACCGTGCCGCTGCCATGGCAAGCCAGCGCCAGCTCGCGCTCTTCGGCCAGTCCCTCAAAGAAATCGGCCAGGCGCAAGAACTCGTCCTGCACGGGCAAGACTTGCTTGACGAGCACCATTTCATCCTGCTGCGCACGCGCCAGGAACAGCATGCTGTCGATCATGCGCGACAGCCGTTCCAGCTCCTCCACATTCGATGACACCAGCTGTTCATACTCGTGCGCGCTGCGCGGGCGGGCCAGCATCACTTGGCTTTGCCCCAGCAAATTGGTGACGGGCGTGCGGAATTCATGCGCCAGGTCGGCGGAAAACTGCGACAGCCTCGCATAGCCTTCCTGCAGCCGCGCCAGCATGGCGTTGAGCGCCTGAATCAGAGGCAGCAATTCCGTGGGCGCGCCGCGCGCATCGAGTTGCTGCTCCAGCTTGCCAGGCCGCACGAGGGCCGCATGGGCGGCGATATTGCGCAGCGGCCGCAGTCCCCGCAGCAGCATCAGGCTCGCCAACAGCGCCGCCACCAGCGCGCTGACGGCCACGGAGACGACGATTTGCCAACGGTAGGCCGCAAACATGGCCGTGCGGTCGCCGTAGACCCGGGCGACGGAAATGTCCGCCATCTGCGCCGGGTCGCCGATGCGCGCGCTGGCCGCCACGACCCTGGCCGGATAGCCGTCGCGGCTGGTCCAGCTGACGATGTCGCTGTCCGTCACGGGCGCATCGACGGCCACGGGCACAGGATGCGCCACCGTCTCGCCGTTCGGATTGACGTCGATCAAACGCGTGCCATCGGCGCGCACGATGCGCACCAGGGAATTTTCTTGGCCGCTCATGGTGTCGCGGAAATACTGGGGCCGCTCGCGGATGATGTCGAGGGTGCCCGCATTGCCCAGCAGCTGCTGAATCTGCCGCAGTTTTCCCAGCAATAAAATATCGTCGCGGCGCTCGATTTCCGCGACAAATGAACGGTACAAATGCATGCCCAGCCCGGCCGACACGAGCGCCACGATCAGTACGAACACGAGCGTGACGCGCAGGGTCAGCGAGCGGCGGAGTTGCGCCAGCTTCATTGAGCGGTGCCACTGTCAGCCACGGCAGGCGCGCGCAATTCGCAGACATAGCCCATGCCCCGCAAGGTGTGGATCAGCTTGGGTTCGAACGGATCGTCGAGCTTGCTGCGCAGGCGGCGGATGGCCGCATCGATGACGTTGGTGTCGCTCTCGAAATTGATGTCCCACACTTGCGAGGCGATGATGGAGCGCGACAAGACTTCGCCCTGGCGCCGCGCCAGCAGATGCAGCAAGCCAAATTCCTTGGCCGTCAGGGTGATGCGCTGGCCTTGCCGGCTCACCTTGCGCTTCATCACGTCGATTTCCATGTCGCCGATGCGGATCACGTCGTCTTCGCGCGGCGGCCCGCGCCGCAGCAAAGTGCGGATGCGTGCCACGAGTTCAGCAAAGGCGAACGGTTTCACCAGGTAATCATCGGCGCCCAGTTCCAGGCCTTTCACGCGGTCCTGCACCTCGTCGCGCGCCGTGAGGAAGATTACGGGCACGTCGGCGCCGCCTTCCTGCAAGCGCAGCGCGCGCAAGACTTGCCAGCCGTCCATGATGGGCAGCATGACGTCGAGCACGATGAGATCGGGCGCCTCGCTGCTGGCCATATGCAGGCCGTCGCGGCCATTGCGCGCCAGGCTCACCGTAAAGCCGGACTCGGCCAGGCCACGCAGCAGATAGTCGCCCGTCTTCGGTTCGTCTTCAATGACCAGGATGCGCATGGGTAGGGGCTTTCTTGTGGGAAGTTGAACCATTTTACGCCGCGTGCAAACCGCTGCGGATGATAAAAATGTCATGCGGCGATCATCTTCTCGTAGGGCAACACTGGCCATACTGGCGTCACTTCACTCAACGGACAGCCACATGAAAACCCTGTTACTCGGCAGTACCCTGCTGTGCCTGCTGGCCAGCCCAGCGCACGCTCAATTGCGCAAGGTCGATGACCTCTCGCTGGCGGCGGCCAACAAGCTGGCTGATGCTGCCATGGCCGCATGCCAGGCGCAAGGACGGCACATCGTCGTCACCGTGCTCGATCGTGGCGGCAATATTGTCGCTGTGCAGCGCGCCGATGGCGTCGGGCCGCACAACACGGATGCGAGCCGGCGCAAGGCCTACACGGCCCTGTCCACCAAGAATGATACCCAGGCGCTGGCCGTGGCCGCACGCGGCAATCCCGACATGGCCAATTTGACGACCGTGCCGGAACTGTTGCTGCTGGGCGGCGGCCTGCCCTTGCGAAGCAAGGGCGAAGTAGCCGGCGCCATCGGCGTGGCCGGTGGCGGCGGTGCCCTGCAAGACCGGGCCTGCGCCCATGCCGCCCTGGCCGCTATCCCTGAACTCGATTCCCCTACCCTTTAAACTGAAAGATACGACGATGAGCACACTGAAACAAATCACCGCCGCCCTGGCCTTCGCCAGCCTGTCCAGCATGGCCTTGGCCGCCGCCAATCCCTTGAGCGTGCACATTCTCGACTTGCAGAGCGGACAGCCGACGGCGGGCGTAACGGTCACCCTGGAGCAAAAGAACGGTGAAGGCTGGCAACAACTGGGCAGTGCCGTGACGAATGCGCAGGGGCGCATCGCGGCCATGTATCCGGTGAATGCGCCCATGCAGGCGGGCGATTACCGCATCGTGTTCAAGACAGGCGAGCACTATGCGCGCCTGAAACAGGAAACCTTTTTCCCGGAAATCCCCGTGCAATTCCACGTAGAAAAGACTGAGCAGCATTATCACATTCCGCTGCTGCTCAGCCCTTTCGGCTTTTCCACGTACCGGGGCAATTAACCGTTGCTCAAGCCACCGTCTTCGCCGTCTGCCCGAACAGCACGCTTTTCGCATCGCCGCTGACGGTCGGCTGCACATTGATTTCCGCCGCCCGCGCATACGCGCGCACGGTGGCGGGACGGGCGGCAATGGCCGCGAACCAGCGCGCCAGATGCGGGAAATCTTCCAGCTTCTGGCGCTGGCGTTCGTGCGGCACGATCCACGGGTAGATCGCCATGTCGGCGATGGAATAGCTGTCACCGGCCACGAATGCACGGTCCGCCAGGCGCTTGTTCAGCACGCCGTATAGCCGGTTCGTTTCGTTGACGTAGCGCGTGATGGCGTAGTCGATCGGTTCGGGCGCATATTGCACGAAATGGTGATTCTGTCCCGCCATGGGGCCAAGGCCGCCCATTTGCCAGAACAGCCACTGCATGACTTCGGCACGTCCCCGCACATCCATCGGCAGGAATTGCCCGCTTTTCTCGGCCAGGTATTGCAAAATCGCGCCAGACTCGAACAGCGACAGCGGCGCGCCGCCATCTTCCGGCGCCTGGTCGACGATGGCGGGAATGCGGTTATTCGGCGCGATGGCGAGAAACTCGGGCTTGAACTGCTCGCCCTTGCCGATATGCACGGGAATGAGGTTGTAGGGGATGCCCGCTTCTTCCAGGAACATCGTCACTTTGTGCCCGTTGGGCGTGGTCCAGTAATACAGGTCGATCATCGTGGTCTTTCCAGGTAGATAAGTAGGAGCAGGCGAACTTGGCATAACTATTGTCGCGCCGCAACTGATATGCATGGATATAATGCCACGTAAGCGAAAAACAAGGCGGCGCAAGCACCCACTAGCGCCGTCACGCAGGCATCCCGACATTCCCGAGCACAAAACAAAGAAAGCCGACCATGCGCAAACTCCTGATCGTCACGCTGTCCGTCCTGCTGTCAGGCTGTGTCCAGGACTTCGCCATCTACATGTTCGATGGGCAAGACCATTCCCTGACCGTGCGCCGCCAGCAACGTTATTTTTGGCAAGATACCGTGGAAGTGCAGCTGATGGCGACCAATCTGCCGCAATGCCAGCGCTTGCATACCCTGTCCACGGATGCGCCGGCCGACATCACCGTCGAGCTGTTCGCGGCCGGCGATGGCCTGTGGAATATCCGCATGGGCAAGCAGTTGTGGCAGGCGGAAACGAATACCTGCAATGAGCTGACGGAAATGGAAAACGACCCGAAAGCCGACCTGGGCCAGCCGGTCGGGCAATTCGTGGTCGTCGATGACAAGCTGGAATTCGAACCGGCGCCGCCAGCGGCGGCACCAGCCCAGTAGAACCCTAGCGCGCCGCCAGGCTGCGCAGCGGCTTTTTCGCCGCGGCGCGCGGTGCGCCAGCCGAAGTGGCCGCCAGGCGCGGCGACGTGCCCGGCTCCTGCGCCGACAGTTTGAAGCGCGCCACCAGTTGCGCCAGCACGGCCGCCTGGTCCTGCATGCTCGACGCCGCTGCCGCCGCCTCTTCCACCAGTGCCGCATTTTGCTGCGTCACGCTATCCATCTCCGTGATCGCTTGGTTGACGTGGCCGATGCCCGTGCTTTGCTCGTGCGAGGCGGCCGTGATGTCGGCCATGATGTCGGTCACGCGCGAGACGGAAGCGACTACCTGATCCATGGTCGTGCCCGCCTGTGCGACAAGCGTGCTGCCGGCCGCGATGCTGTCGACGGAAGCGCCGATCAGCTCCTTGATTTCCTTCGCCGCACCGGCCGAGCGCTGCGCCAGATTACGCACTTCAGATGCCACGACGGCAAAGCCGCGACCCTGTTCGCCGGCGCGCGCCGCTTCCACGGCCGCGTTCAAGGCCAGGATATTCGTCTGGAAGGCGATGCCGTCGATGACGCCGATGATGTCGACGATCTTGCGCGACGAGGCGTTGATGGTGTCCATGGTACCGATCACTTGCGCCACCACGGCGCCGCCCTGGCGGGCCACGGCGGAAGCGGACTGCGCCAACTCATTTGCCTGCACGGCGTTGCCCGCGTTTTGTGTCACGGTCGAGGTCAATTCCTCCATCGAGGCAGCCGTTTCTTCCAGCGAACTGGCTTGCATTTCCGTGCGCGCCGACAAGTCCATATTGCCGCTGGCGATCTCGCTCGACGCCGTGGCGATCGTCTCGGCGCTATGGCGGATTTCGCTGATCGCATCGACCAGGTTGGTTTGCATGGTTTTCATCGCGTACAGCACGCTGTGGCGATCGTTGGCATGCGTGCGCACGACGCCGCTCAAATCGTTATTCGCGATCTTTTCCGCCACGTCGGCCGCATACTCGGGATCGCCGCCCAGCGCATGGCGCAAGCTGCGGTTGATCACCACGACGACGGCGGCCAGCAAGCCGCACACGAGCACCAGCACGCCCAGCGAGGTCAGCAGCGACTGGCGGAAGGCCGCGTCGATATCGTCCATGTACACGCCCACCACCAGGGTCCAGGCCCATGGCTTGTAGGCCGCCACGCGGCTCATCTTCGGTTCGGGGGTCTTCTGGCCGGGACGGGGGAAATAATAATGAACGAAGCCCTTGCCCGTATCGCTCTTGCCGACAGCCACGATGTCGCGGTACAGATAGGTGCCGTTGGCATCCTTAAAATCCGACATGTTCTTGCCATCCGTTTGCGGCGCGGCGGGATTCATCACGACGACGGCGTCGAGGTTGATGATGGACAAATAACCGGTCTCGCCGAAACGCATGCTCTTGATGACGGCCGTGGCCTGCTTTTGCGCTTCTTCCTTCGTCAAGGCGCCGCTGGCGGCCAGGTCGCCGAACATCTTGACGGCACCCAGGCCCAGGTCGGCGGCATTGCTCAGGTCGGCGCTGCGCTCTTCGATGCGGATCTTGCGCACTTCCAGGGCGTTATAGACAAAAATAACGGTGATGCACAACAGGCTGCAAATCAGGGGAATCCATAACTTCTGCTGGAACGTCAATTTCTTCATGCTGTGTCTCCAACTATCTATTTGCGGCGGTGGGGCGTGGCCCGCTTCCTGCGCGACAGGCCAGGAATGCGGCGGCGACGATGCTCTGGCGGCACCGTTCAGACGACACCAGCATACGCTCGAAATACCGGTATTTACAATGCCGGGAGGCAATGATTTTTGCTTGGTGTTGTTAATGCGTTGCGACAATTGATGAGAATTGATGAGAATTGATGCTGCATTGCAGTAAAAAAGCATGCAGATAGGGGGTGGCAAGGCAGGCGGGGGTGGCGTGCCTGTGTCAAAATGCACGCCGGATATAAGATGAATCACGAAAGCACAGCATGACCAAGAATGAAGCCATGAAACGCATCAACGACCGCCTGGGCAAACCCACCTTGACGGACAAGAACACGCATTTTGCCAGCGTCGCCAGCTATGGCACGGACGAAGGCTGGTGGCTGAAGATCCCCTTCCTGACCTTCAGGCAGGAATTGCATTTTATTCTCAACAATGAGAAAACGAAAAGTTTCCAGCACCTGAAAATCGGCGCCAACCAGATCCTCAGCCCCGGCATGAAGTTTCGCAGCACGGGCGGCGCGGCCGACGCCTTCATGTCGGCCTCGGCGCCGAAACGCCTGGTCGACTTGCTCGACGGCGGCAGCAAGTACAATTTTACAAAACACTTTATCAACGACTATCGCTATTAGGAACACCTGACCAAACCTGCTGCGCGTCGGTTTTGTCAGGCGTTGTGTAGCCTTGTCAGATCATTTTTGGGGCGGCAGCCACGCGTGCAGCAAATGCTGGGCGATGTCGAGCGCGTCGTCGCGGCTGGTGCCGAAATGCAGGGGATAACCCCAGAATTTGCCGAACATCACGGCAAAGGCCTTGCCCGCCAGACGCTTGGCGGCGCTCGGTTCGACCAGCACCATGCCCTGGATATACGCGCGGATGGCCGCCTTGTTCTGCTTCATCCAGAGTGACGCCCGCTTGCGCTCTTCCTGCGGGTGTTCGTGCCCATCCTCGTCAAAGCCTTCCTCGCTGAGAATGACAAACGCCTGGCGGCGCGCCAGCAGCGCGTCAAACTGGGCAAACAGCATATCGGGCTGGGCAGGCGCTGCCTCGCGGCGCATCCAGACGAGGGGAAAAGTGGATAGATCAAGCTGCATGGTGATGACTCCTTCAAGGGGTTGCCGTTCCTCCTTACCTTCATCAGAACACTGGCGGCGGCGGTTGCCGTTGAAGCGGGGCTGCGGATCTCCATACAATACCGTTGGCGGTACCGCGCGTCATTGCATAAAATAGCCACAATATTATTCAATCCAGCCAGAATCCACCCATGTCCCATCCATTGCAGCCCAACATGCTCACCACCGAGCTGGGCCTTGACGCCAGCGCCTCCCTCATGGATTTCGACGTCGATGGCGTGTTGCGCCCGCTGCTGGCCGTGGGCCTGGCCAGCGTGCCCGAGGAGGCCGAGCAGGCACCGCACCAGCACCGCAAGGGGCAGTTGCTGTATGCCACGCGCGGCGTGATTCATTGCGAGGTGGACAGCGGCGTGTGGATCGTGCCGCCCCAGTGCGCCGTGTGGATACCGGGCGGCCTGATGCATTCCGCGCAGGGCGTGGGCGAGGCCCAATGTTATTGCCTGTTTGTCGAACCGGCCATGGCGCCGGCCTTGCCCACCGTCTGCTGTACCGTGGCCGTCTCGCCCCTGCTGCGCGAACTGATCGCCAAGGCGGCCGGTTTTCCCACCTTGGCCGCGCTGCATGGCGCGCAGGAACGCCTGGTGTTCACCCTGCTCGACGAACTGGCGGCCGCGCCCGTGGAAGACTTGCATCTGCCGATGCCGCGCGATGCGCGTTTGCGCCGCCTGGCCGCCCTGCTGCTGGCGCAGCCCGCCGATAAAAGCACCCTGGCCGAGTGGGCCGGCCGCATCGGCATGAGCGAGCGCAGCATGACCCGGCAGTCACTGGAGGAATTGGGCATGAGCGTGGGCCGCTGGCGCCGGCAATTGCACGTCATCCTGGCCTTGCGACGGCTGGCGCAAGGCCACAGCGTAAAAGCGGTGGCGCTGGAACTCGGTTATGAAAATACCAGCGGTTTCGTCACCATGTTCCGCAAGGCGGCGGGCAAGCCGCCAGCGCGCTACCTGGCGGAACGGGAATCGGGAAGAGCATAAAAAAAGGCGGCATCTGCCGCCTTCGTCACGCATCATCGCCGAACAATCAGCTTTCGCGCGCCAGTGCCAGAAATTCCGTACGCAGCGCCAGGTTCGGCTGCATCTCGCCCAGCATGGCCGAGGTGATGGTTTCTTCGCCCGGCGTACGGATGCCGCGGCTTTCCATGCACAGATGGCGGCAGCGTACGACCACGCCCACCGATTTCGGTTCCAGCACTTCCATCAGGGCATTGGCGATCTGCATCGTCATGCGTTCCTGCACTTGCAGGCGCTTGGAGAAACAATCGACGAGGCGCGTCAGTTTCGACAGGCCGACGATCTTGCCGTTTGGCACGTAACCGATGGTGGCCTTGCCGAAGAACGGCGCCAGATGGTGTTCGCAATGGCTGTAGACGGGAATCCCGCGCACGACGATGAGCTCGTTGTACTGTTCCGCGCCATCTTCAAACGCTTTCAGCAAGTCCACCGGATCCTGGCCATAGCCGGACGTCCAGTGCTTCCACGCCTTGGCCACGCGTGCCGGCGTTTCCAGCAAGCCAGGACGCTGCGGATCTTCACCAAAGCTGCTGATCAGCCGGCGCCAGTCGTTTTCGGAGAATTCTTCTTGAGACATGCTACACCACCCTAAAATTTTCAATTGCCGCCAGTATATAGAAAATGCGGCAGGCTGCCCGAGCAGCCCCGGCTTTCTATGCCGTTGGCGGACGGTGGGCGCCCACCAGCAACGCGGAAATCGACACGCTCGAACTCGCCTCCGGCCACGCATCGCCGGGGCCGAACCAGCGCGCCTCGGCGATCTCGTTCTCGTCGAGGCGGATCTCGCCGTCGAGGTAATCGGCCGTAAACGCGATCATCAGCGAATGGGGAAACGGCCAGGACTGGCTCATGAAGTACTGCAGATTGTGCACGCGCAAGCCCACCTCTTCCATCACTTCGCGGTGCACGGCTTCCTCGATCGATTCACCCGCTTCCAGGAAACCGGCCAGCGGGCTGAAACGCTGCGATGGCGAGTGCTTGTGCATGGCCAGCAACACCTGTTCGCCCTTGCGGATGAGCACCATCATGGCCGGCGAAATGCGCGGATACGCGAGCATGCCGCAGGCGGCGCAGGTGAAACAGCGTTCGCCGCGCGTGCGCTGCATGGGCGTGGCGCACACGCCGCAATGGCGGTGCGTGCGCGCCCACTCGGCCAGTTGCACGGCGCGGCTGGCCAAGCCCAGGAAAGCATCGTCGACGGCATTGAACAGCGAGCGCATGCCGTGCCAGGCCAGGCCGGCACCCGGCGGCAACTCTTCGTCGGCCCAGACCGTCTGGCAATAGCGGCCCTGCCACCAGCCCACGGGCTGTGCGCGGCTCAGATCGATATCGTACGCGGCTACCTCGGCGGCCGTGGGCAAGGTCAGCTCTGGCGTACGCAACAACAAACGCCCGCGGTGAAAGACAAACGTCAGCGTATCCGTGGCGGCCGGGGCCGGTTCGGGCGCATCGATCAGGGGGACAAAGGCATCGGGAGTCTGCAGCATTCTGAAAGGAAATTTGTAAAGGTTGCTCATCATACTCCCGCCGGCGGACGCTTGCGCGCATAGCAGCGGCCGGGCCGCAAAGCAAGCATTCATCAGCCATGACAGTGTTTTTTTTGCGGCACGCCCAATCCGTTGCGTAAATGATACTGATAACGATTCTCATTTACGAAATAGCGCCCAGTTATTACAATACGGCCTATTCCGTCTCCATCGCCAGCCACTTGCCCGCGTGCCCAAGCACTGCGGCGCAGAGCCAGCCAGGAACCACTACCCTGACCTTTTCGAAAGAGCAAGATGGCAATCAAGAGCCGCAAACACGCCCCCACCCGTTTCAACCAGCACATCGGCGCCGCCCTGGCCGTGATGCTGCTGCCCGTTGCCGCCCAGGCAGCCGACCCGGCCGGCCAAAGCGCGCCCGCATCGCAGCAAACCCTGAACGAAATCAAGGTCGTGGGCTCCAAGGAAAATGATTTCAAGGCAGAAAAAGCCTCGTCGCCGAAATACACGGAAGAGCTGGTCAATACGCCGCAAACCATCGTCGTGATCAAAAAGGAATTGATCGAGCAGCAAGGTGCGCTGACCCTGACGGACGCGCTGCGCAACACGCCAGGCGTGGGTACTTTTTTCCTCGGTGAAAACGGCAACACGAACACGGGCGACGCCGTCTACATGCGCGGTTTCGATTCGTCGGGCAGCATCTATGTCGATGGCGTGCGCGACGTGGGCTCCATCTCGCGCGACGTCTTCAACATCGAACAGATCGACGTATTGAAGGGCCCGGCGGGCACGGACAGCGGCCGCGGTTCGCCGACCGGCTCGATCAACCTGGTCAGCAAGACGGCGACCATGGAAAACAAATTCAATTCGCTGCTGACAGTGGGCAGCGGCAAGCAGAAACGCGCCACGGCCGACTGGAACCGCGTTCTCGACAGCGATACCGGCACGGCATTGCGCCTGAACCTGATGACGCAGGACAGCGGCGATCCGGCGCGCGACGAAGTCAAGAACAAGCGCTGGGCCTTCGCGCCCACCGTCACCTTCGGCATCGGCAAACCGACGCGCATCACGGCCAGCTACCTGCATGTGGATCAGGACAACGTACCCGACGGCGGCGTGCCGACCATCGGCTTGCCTGGTTACTCGACGCCGGACACCATCACGAAGACAAACCCGGTCATCCGCACTTTCCTGAACGGCGCGGCCAAGGTCGATCCGAAGAATTTCTACGGCTCCACTTCGGACTACAACAAGGTCAAGGCCGATATGGGCACCTTGCGCATCGACCATGATTTCTCGCCAACCTTGCAAATCCAGAACACCACGCGCTATGGCAAGACCCAGCAGGACTACCTGCTGACGGCCTTCATGGGCAGCACCGTCAACCTGAAGACACCGGTCGCCACCGATCCGTCGACCTGGACCATGGCGCGCTCGCTGCGCACCGTGAAAGACCAGGAAAACACGATCCTGACCAACCAGACCGTGGTCAGCGCACAATTCGACACGGGCGTGCTGAAGCACTCCGTGGTGGCCGGCGCCGAGTTCACCAGCGAAAAACAGACGAACTACAGCTATGTGCCAGCCAGCCTGGGCACTTTGCAGGATGCCAATCTGTACAACCCGAACCCGCGTGACACCGTCACCGGCCATAACCCCGTGCGCAGCGGCGCCTTCACCGAAGGCGAAGTCAATACGCAAAGCCTGTACGTGTTCGACACCATCAAGTTCGGCGACAAGTGGCTGTTCAACGGCGGCGTGCGTTTCGACCATTTCAACACCACGTATGATGCCGTCGCTCTGCAAGGGGCCGTGACCGCGCCTGCGGTACAGCCCTTGCCCGTCGGCACGCCGATTCCGACGCATCTGACCCTGAGCGACACCTTGGCCAACGGCAAGATCTCGGCCATGTACAAGCCGACGCCGGACAGCAGCGTGTATGCGTTGCTGGCCACGTCGAAAGCGCCGCCTGGCGTCAACTTCGCCTTGAGCGCGGGCGCCAACAGCGCGCAAAATCCAAAATATGACCCACAGGAAACCATTACCAAGGAAATCGGTACCAAGTGGGACTTCCTGAAACAAAAACTGTCGTTCTCGGCCGCCGTCTACCAGACCACCGTCAAGAATGAAGTGGAACAAGATCCTGTGATCCCGACCATTTATTACCAGACCGGCAAGAAACGCGTGGAAGGCCTGGAACTGGGCGTGGTGGGCGAGATCATGCCGAACTGGCTGGTCAGCGCCGGCTACACGCGCATGAATACCAAGGTCGAGTCGGGCAAGGTCGTCACGGCCAGCGGCGTCAACAACCTCAGCTACACGCCAAAACAGGCGTTCACCAGCTGGACCTCGTACACCCTGCCATTCGGCCTGAAGATCGGCGGCGGCGCGCGTTACGTGGGTGAAATGCTGCGCGGCACCGATGGCGCCGTCGGCACGCCGGCACGCGTCGATGCCTACTGGGTCTTCGATGCCATGGCAAGCTACACCGTCAACAAGAACCTCGACCTGCAGTTGAATGCCTACAATCTGGCCGACAAGACCTATGTGGCGGCCATCAACAAGTCCGGCTTCCGCTACACGCCAGGCCAGCCCCGTTCGTTCAGTCTGATGGCCAATATCAAGTTCTAACATCAATAGAACACGCATTACGTAACATCGGCCCCTCTTCGGAGGGGCTTTTTTATTGTCCTGATAATCTTGCCTTTTTGACGCACTGCCGCCCTGCCGCGACTAGCGTATGAAAAGTCATACAGCGATGGCCCGCCGCGTCCAATATTTCGCGCAAGCACGCGAAGTTGCAACATCCTAACAACAAAAAAGCTTCCTTAAATCAACAACTTAAGAAGTTATGCGCCAAATCCCAATTTCAGGCATATCCTTTGCTATGTACAGGTTTTGCTGCAAATAATCGCTAGCACGCAAGGGCTTGTTTTTGAGAAATATTGACTCCAAGCTTGAGTTGCTCGCTATCAATAATCCGCTCACAGCGGCGTTTCACCGGAGGAGTCAAAATGAAAAAGAAACGGCCATTAACCCTGTACATCCTGATTGCCATGGTCCTCGGCATTATTGTCGGCTATGGATGCAACACCGCTTTCCCTGATGCCAAGCTCAGCGCTCAGATCGCTGGCAATATTTCCATCGTCACCGACGTCTTCCTGCGCCTGATCAAGATGATCATTGCGCTGCTGGTGTTCTCGACCCTGACAGTCGGTATCGCCCACATGGGCGACGGCAAGACGGCAGGCCGCATCGGCCTGAAAGCCATGTGCTGGTTCGTCGTTGCCTCGCTGGTTTCGCTGGCGCTGGGCATGGTGCTGTCGAACCTGATGCAGCTGGGTACCAACCTGGGCTTGCCATTGCCGGACGTACACGCTTCGACAAATTTGAAAACGGCCGCCTTCACCTTGAAAGATTTCTTCACGCACCTGGTGCCGAAGTCGCCGATCGAGGCCATGGCCAACAATGAAATCCTGCAAGTGCTGGTGTTCTCGATCTTCTTCGGCGGCGCACTGGCCGGCCTGGGCGAATCGGGCAAGACCCTGACGGCCGTCGTCGACCAGCTGGCGCAAGTCATGCTGCGCATCACCGGCACCATCATGAACCTGGCCCCACTGGCCGTGTTCGCCGCGATGGCTTCCGTCATCACCACGCACGGCCTGGGCGTGCTGGTCACGTTTGCCAAGTTCATGGGTGGCTTCTACCTGGGCCTGATGTGCCTGTGGGCACTGCTGATCGGCGCCGGCTTCGTCGTCATCGGCCCGCGCGTCTTCAAACTGGTCGGCCTGATCCGCGAACCATTCCTGCTGGCATTCTCGACGGCCAGCTCGGAAGCGGCCTATCCAAAACTGCTGACGGCGCTCGACCAGTTCGGCGTGGACCGCAAGATTTCCAGCTTCGTGCTGCCGATGGGCTACTCCTTCAACCTCGATGGCTCGATGATGTACTGCACCTTTGCCGTGCTGTTCATCGCGCAAGCCTACGGTATCGACCTGTCGATCGGCACGCAGATCACCATGCTGCTGCTGCTGATGCTGACCTCGAAAGGCATGGCCGGCGTACCGCGCGCCTCGCTGGTGGTGATTGCCGCTACCCTGAACCAGTTCAATATCCCGGAAGCGGGCTTGCTGCTGCTGATGGGCGTCGACCAATTCCTCGACATGGGCCGTTCGGCCACCAACGCGGTCGGCAATGCCGTCGCCACGGCTGTCGTCGCCAAGTGGGAAGGTGGCCTGGCCACCGAGGAAGAAGCCGCCGCGGCCAACGCGGCCAGCCAGAACACGGAAAGCCATTGGGGCGAAGCGGATCACGCTAGCAAAGCCTGATAGCGCCATGGCCCGCCACAAGCGGGCCATTTATTTGTTGTCGATGTTGAGTAACAAGCAGTCAGGTAGTGCGATCAGTAGTCATTCCAACTTATTAGAGAGATTTTCATGAAAAAAGTCCTGTTTACCCTGCTGACCCTCGGCGCAGCCTCCACCGGCGCCATGGCCCAATCGAGCGTGACCATGTATGGCGTGGCTGACGCCGGCCTGGTGTTCGACAAGGATGCGTCCGGAGACCGCCTGAACCGCGTCGCTTCCGGCGTCGCTTCGGGCTCGCGCATCGGTTTCAAAGGCAAGGAAGACCTCGGTGGTGGCCTGGCCGCCACCTTCGTGCTGGAAAGCGGTTTCAATATCGATACCGGTACCTCGGGCCAGGGCGGCCGGCTGTTCGGCCGCCAGGCGTATGTGGGCCTGACCGGCAGCGCCGGCGCCCTCACCCTGGGCCGCCAATATACGCCGTACTACCTGGCCCTGCGCGACGTGGCCGATCCGTTTGTCATCGGCCTGGCCGGCACGGCGTCGAACATTATGGCGACGAATTATCGCATCGATAACATGGTGCAATACAGCACACCGACCTGGAGCAAGCTGTCGGCCGACCTGGCGTATGGCTTTGGCGAAGTGGCCGGCGACAATGCGAAAAACCGCAGCATGGGCGGCGCCGTGCATTACATCGACGGTCCGCTGAACGTGACCCTGACACACCACCGCCAGGAAAATGCGCTGGCGACCCAGCAAACGCGCAACACCTTGCTGGCCACGCGCTACGACTTTGGCGTGGTGCAAGGTAACTTCGGCTACGCCGACAACCGCGCCCTCGACGACAGCAAGAGCAACGACATCCTCGTTGGCTTCAGCGCCCCGTTCGGCGCCACCAAGCTGGTCGCGTCGTACATCCGCCACAACGACAAGAGCAATGCCAACCGTGACGCCCAGCAGTGGGCCATCGGCGCCTTCTATGCACTGTCCAAGCGCAGCGACCTGTACACAGGTTACGGCCACATCAGCAACAAGAACGGCGCTACCTACAAGGTTGGCAATGCCACCGACGATGGCACCGGTAACAGCGGTTTCAACCTCGGCATGCGCCACACGTTCTAAGGACGTCGGCCAAAATCTACTGCGCGGCGCGCTTTGCGGCCGGCGATGCTCACCGTACTAAAGTACGGTTGCGCTTCTCGGCCATAAATCACTGCCGCTCGCTACGATTTTGTCGGACGTTGAGATGTCCGTAAAATAGAAGTGTGGGCCGCCGGATGCATATCCGGCGGCTTTTTCTTTTTACGCAATATTTAAATGCGATACTGTGGGTTCGTGCAAGTTGGCAGCTGATTTTATGAATAGCAGTACTACCAAACCCTCCCTTTCCTGGCGCCAGCGCCTGTCGCAACGGTCGGGCCGCGAAACGCTGGCCTGGGGCGTGGTGCTGGCCGCCTGCCTGGCCACCGTCTGGCTCGTGTATTTCTGGACCGAACGCATCGCCATCGGCAAGCTGCAGGCCAGCGGCGCGCAGCGCCTCGAGGTGTATGTCAGCAGCCTGGAAAATGCGCTGGAGAAATACGACTTCCTGCCCAAAACCCTGGAGCTGAACCGCGACGTGATCCGCCTGCTGCAGCATCCCGAAGACCCTGTGCTGGTCGATACGGTCAACCATTACCTCGAGCAGATGAATGCGCAGGCGAAATCGTCGACCATTTTCATCAGCAACCTCGATGGCAACACGCGGGCCGCCAGCAACTGGCAGCAGCCCGACAGCTTTATTGGCGACAATATCTCGTTCCGCCCCTACGCCCAGGACGCGCTGCGCGGCACGCCGGGCCGCTTCTATGGCGTCGGCACGACACGGCTGGAACCCGGTTACTTCTTTGCCCACGGCATCTACCAGAATGGCCACATGCTGGGCCTGGCAACGGTAAAGGTGAACCTGGAAACCCTGGAAAAACGCTGGGTGCAGGGCGCCGACAAGGTCATGCTGGCCGACGAGCACGGCGTGATCTTTCTCAGTTCCATGGCGGACTGGAAGTACAAGACCCTGGCGCCGCTGTCGCCCGCCATCGTCGAAGAACTCAACCGCACGCGCCAGTACTATTCGAAGCAGCTGGCCGCCATTCCTTTCGTTTCCGACCGCCAGCTGGGCAATGGCGCCCGCGTGATCAGCGTGCGCGAGCAGGAACACGCCGACACGCCGCCGAAGATCAGTTCGAGCGTCATGACGCAGATCAAACTCAAGTCGCCGCAAGGCTGGACTTTCATTTATTTGTCCGACCTGGCGCAGGCCAAGGCCAGCGCGCGCGCGGCGGCCGCCTTCTCCTGCGTGCTGCTGGGCTTTTTCATGCTGCTGTTCTTTTACCTGCGCCAACGCCGCGCGGCCGTGGCGCAAAAATTGCGCGCCCGCGAAGATCTGCAGCATGCCTATGACAACCTGGAAGCCATGGTCGAGGAACGCACGTCGGAACTCAATGCCATGACGCAAAGCCTGAGCCAGGAAATCGAGGTGCGCAGCAAGGCCGAGCAAAAGCTGCACATCACGCAAAACGAACTGTTTCAGGCCGGCAAGATGGCCGTGCTGGGGCAAATGTCGGCCAGCATCACGCATGAACTGAACCAGCCGCTGACGGCGCTGCGCACCATGTCCGACAATGCCGTCATCCTGCTCGAGCGGGGACGGCTCGACGACGCGCGGCGCAACCTGACGAAGATATCGCAAATTGCGGCCAGGATGGGGACCATTACGGGCCAATTGAAGATTTTTGCGCGCAAGTCGACGACCAGCCTGACGTCCGTGTCGATTCCCACGGCCATCAGCAACGCCCTGTTCCTCGTCGAACGCCGGCTGCAGGTGGAAAATGTGCGTTTTACTTTGCAATTGCCGCCCGAAGACATCTTCGCCATGTGCGAAAGCAACCGCCTCGAGCAGGTGCTGGTGAATCTGTACGCCAATGCGCTCGACGCCATGAATGGCAGCGACGTGCGCAGCCTGCGCGTATCCGTCGAATGCACGCCCGAGCATGTGCTGATCCACGTTGCCGACACGGGACCGGGCCTGTCAACGGAAGTGTACGAACACCTGTTCGAACCGTTCTTCACGACAAAACCGCAAGGACTGGGACTGGGCCTGGGACTGGCCATTTCCGAACAGATCACGCGTCAGTTTGGCGGCGTGCTGCGCGCCGAAAATGCTCCCGGCGGCGGCGCCATCTTCACCATCGAACTACAGATTGCAACGCAGGAGGAAAAACATGTTTGACGGCTTGAAGGTCTTGCTGGTCGAAGACGACCCCACCGTACGCGAAGGCAGCGAGCAAGCATTGCAACTGGCCGGCCTGGACGTGCTGGCCTTCCACTCGGCCGAGCTGGCCTATAAACTGCTCACGCCCGATTTCCCTGGCATCGTCGTCAGCGACGTGCGCTTGCCCGGCATGAGCGGCCTGGAATTGCTGCAAGCGGTCAAGACGCTCGATGCCAACCTGCCCGTGATCCTCGTCACGGGCCATGGCGACATCACCATGGCCGTGCACGCCATGCGCACGGGCGCCTACGATTTCATCGAAAAACCGTATTCGTCCGACCAGCTGGTCGACGTCATCCTGCGCGCGCTGGAAACCCGCCGCCTGACCCTGGAAGTGCACAGCCTGCGCCGCCAGCTCGAGGACGGCGGCGGCATCGAAGCGCGGCTATTGGGCAATTCCGTGGCGATGCGCGACATACGGCGTTTGATACTCGACGTAGCCGACGAACCGGCCGATGTGCTGATCTATGGCGACACGGGCACGGGCAAGGAAATGGTGGCCCGCTGCCTGCACGACTTCAGCCACCGCCGCAAGCACAACTTGGTCGCCGTCAACTGCGGCGCGATTCCCGAAAGCATTTTTGAGAGCGAAGTCTTCGGCCACGAACCGGGCGCGTTTACGGGCGCGGCGAAGCGGCAGGTGGGCAAGATCGAGCACGCGGACCAGGGCACTTTTTTCCTCGACGAAATCGAATCGCTGCCCCTGTCGCTGCAAGTGAAATTGCTGCGCGTGCTGCAGGAACGCTATATCGAGCGGCTCGGCTCGAACGTGCCCACGCCCGTTGACGTGCGCGTCATCGCGGCGGCCAAGCTGGACCTGGAAGACTTGTCGCAGCAGCAGAAATTCCGCAGCGACCTGTACTACCGCCTGAATCTGATCGTGCTGCACCTGCCGCCGCTGCGCGAACGGCGCGAGGATATTCCCATCCTGTTCGAACACTTCGTGCTGGCCGCCGCCGCCCGCTACAACCGCGCCGCGCCCGTCGTTTCCAGCGCGCAGATGCGCAATCTGATGGCCCATTCCTGGCCCGGCAATGTACGCGAACTGCGTAATATCGCCGACCGCTTCGTGCTGGGCATCGCCGGTGGCGCATCGAGCCTGCTGGCGAGCGGCCAGGCCAGCCCCTTGTCGCTGGCGGAACAGGTGAACGGCTTCGAACGCGCTCTGATCGAGCAGGAACTACGCGCATATTCGGGCAACGTCAGCGAAGTGAGTGCGGTGCTCGGCTTGCCGAAACAGACCTTGTACCACAAGATGCAGAAGTACAACCTGGTGGCGGAAGAGTTCCGCTAGGGAGCGGCGCGGGGGAAACTTATCAGAAAGAGCAGCAATATATTGCCACATGGTATATATTGTTTCTTTTTGATAATTTAAAATTCACAATGAAAAACCCTGCCGTCCTGTTTTCCCTGTTACTCAGTGCCTCCGGTTTTGCCCAGGATGCCGTCACCACCGACGCCCCCGCAGCTGCAGCCGCCGATGCGGCCAGCGCCCCAGCCGCACCGGCAACATCGGCCATCAGCCGCCTGCGCCTGTTCGGCCAGAATGGCGCCACGGCCTTCCTGTACCGCGACAGCAGCTGCATCCGCGGCATGTTCAGCGATGGCGTGGAAAAGGCCAGCGGCGGCATGAGTTCCGCCTTCGGCTCCCTGATTGGCACTGTCAGCAATACCAGCCTGGGCATCCCGGAGACGGAAACGTCGCAAAACCTGTCGCGCAAGGACGGCTTTTTCTCGAAAGCCTATTTCCGCGAATATGAAGTTCCCGCCGACAAGCCCAGCAGCCTGCGCCTGGGCTTCCAAGACGTGTCCTCGTTTTACGTGGCCAACGGCGTGCGCTATGACAGCGTATCACCCAGCTGCCATGGCGACATCACCTTCACGCCGCGCGCCGGCGAAGATTACGAAGCGGCGTTCTCGTGGGAAGGCAAGCGCTGCAGCATCAGCATCAACCAGGTGATCGCCAAGGACGGCAAGACGGAACTGGTGCCCGTGCCCGTCACGCGCGCCCCAAGCTGCTAAAGCGCTCAGGCGGCGCCGACGAATCCCGTTCGCAAGGGCGTGGCCCAGTCGGGCCGGCCGTTGGCCAGCGCCAGCCGGGCCGCCTTTTCCCAGTCATATTCCACGGCGTAGAACTGCGCCGTCCAGCGGCCATCGGTCCCCTGTTCGGCAATCGCATAGCGCGCGTGCGGCGTGCCGTTTTCCATCACGTGCGGATAACCATGGTCGTCGGCATAGGCTTGCAAACCGACGCTGCCCGGGTTGACGATCAGCCGCCCGTCGGCCAGGCGTACCTGGCGCGGCATGTGCGTGTGGCCGCACAGGATCAGCGCGGCGTCTGTCTCGCCGGCCCGTTCGGCCACTTCCATCGGCGTGGCGGCGCGGCTGCCTTGCGGCGTGACGCTGTCGAGAAAATACACAAGGTCGCTGACGGGCGTGCCATGCACGAGCAACACATCGTGCCGCAGGCGCAAGGTGGCGGGCAGCGCCGCAATCCAGTCCAGTTGCTCTGGCAACAGTTGCGCGCGCGCATAGGCGTCCGACACACCCATGCGGGCCGGATCGCCCAGCAGCTGGCGTTCGTGGTTGCCGCGGATGGTCGGCAAGCCGAGCCCCATCAGGCGTGCTGCCGTGGCGCGCGGCTGCAGATGGCCCGAGACGATATCGCCAAGATTGACGGTCACGTCCACGCCACGCCGGGCGATGTCGGCCAGCAGGGCGTCAAGCGCGTCGAGGTTGCCGTGGATATCGGATATGGCGGCGATTCTCATGTTCCCTCCTGTGCACACCATTCTGCGCGCGTCAGACGATACAGGCAATGCGTGCGCAATGCGTGTCCTGGCGCCATGGCCGGATGCTCGAACGTGTCCGCATCGCGGCGCATGCCCAGGCGCGCCATCAGCGTGCTCGAGCGCAAGTTGGGCAACGCCGTGAACGCGACGATTTCCGGCAATTGCAAGCGTTCAAAACCTGCCTGCAGGGCGGCCCGTGCCGCTTCCTGTGCATAACCTTGCCCCCAGTAATCGAACGCCAAGCGCCAGCCGATTTCCACGCACGGCGAACATGGCAGTTGCACAGCGGGAATATGCAAGCCCGTCATGCCGATGAAGGCATCGTTTTCTCGCAAGGCCACGGCCCACAAGCCCCAGCCCCGCTCGGCGATCAGGCCGCTGCAGCGCTTCGCCATGGTGTCGCTGGCGTCGTGCGACAGGGCCCCAGGAAAATAGGCCATCACGCGGGGATCGGCATTCAGCGCCGCGAACGGCGCGAAGTCGCTGTCGCGCCATTGCCGCAGTACCAGCCGCGGCGTCACCAGTTCCATGATTTCCTGCATCGTTGACATCCCTTCATTACCAGTTTTTACAGTTGCTTGACCGGCGGTAGGACAAGTCCGACGGACAGTTGCGCCGTGCGGCTACGTGATCTAAATGTAACAGTTGCTACCATTTCCTTATTGCACTGTTGCCCAAAACGTCGCGACAGTTTTCACTTTATCTTGAGGAGTTGCCCCATGTCTGCCATGTCCGTGTTCACCCGCCTGTCCCCACCACGCCCGCACCACCTTGCCTTGCGCGGTGCCATGATGCTGGGCGTGCTGGGTATTGCCACGGCGGCCGCCACGGCGCGCGCTGAACCGTCGCCCACCCTGGACCGCGCCAGCATTTCCGTGGGCGCGTTTTCCGCCGATCCACGCATCAATATCGGCGCCGACACGCAATTTGGCCGCATCGACGCGCCCGAATCAAAGCCAAGCCATACCACCATCCCGCGCGTCAAGGCGGACTTGCTGATCGGCGACCGCCATGGCCTGGCATTCGACTACTACCGCTACGACAAATCCTACACGCCAAGCCTGACAGGCGAAACCATCATCAATGGCCAGCCCGTCACGGGCACGGCCACGGCGAATGCCGATCTGAAGCTGGACCTGGCCAAGCTGGCCTATAAATGGTGGCTGGGCAGCGGCAACGATACCTTCGGCATCGGCCTGGGCGCCGCCTACTACCACGCCAACCTGAAAGGCACGGCCACCGGCGTCGTCAATGGTGAAACGGCCACGGCACGCGATTCCATCAGTGAGCACGCGTTTGCGCCACTGCTGGAAGTGGGCTGGCGCCACGCCTTCACGCCGGACTTGCGCATGTATGCGGAAGCGTCGGGCATCAAGAAAAACGGCGGACGCATCAATGGCCACATCTACGGCGGCAATGTCGGCGTGGAATGGTTCCCGTTCAAAAATATCGGTTTCGTGGCCGATTACGGCATCTCGAAAATCAAGCTGCACCGCGACAGCGAACGCGATGCCGACCTGAACATCCGCCTGACGGGACCGTCGGCATATGTGAAAGTACGCTTCTAATCCAGCTCAGGCCGCAGGTTTCAGCAACGTCAGCTGGAACTGCGGCAAGTCCGGATCGTCCCACGCCTCGACCCTGGCGAACGGCAGGCGCGCAAACGCCTGCCGCCAGAACGCGCAGGCATCCGCATCGGCGCGGAACGTCGCCACCATCCACGTCTGCGTGCTGCCCAGCAGCACTCTCCGCACCACTTCCAGCGCCAGCCCCCGGCGCCGGTACTTCTTCAAAATAAAAAAGTCGCTGAACTCCTGCACCGGCAACTCGCCCGCCATGCCGGGCTCCGTGATGAAAAAGCCCGCCAGCGCCCCACCGACCTCGATCCAGACGGCCGTATGCCCGGGCGCATGCACATAGTCAGCCAGCCCGGCATCGCACACATCGTAGCGGCCGTCGGCCAGCACGTCTTCGCCGCTCCAGACGGTGTTGTCGTAGCAGTACAGCTGGAACAACCGCGCCAGCGTCCCTTCTTCGCCGGGCGCAACGGCGCGCAATGTCATGTTCTGTATTACCGTCATGGTCCCGTCTTTCCGCCGCATGGCGTCATTGAGATGGCGAGTGTAGCACCACGTCGCTCATCGCTTCCTCCTGCATTCCAGCCCTGCATTTCCGCCCTTGGTCGCAAAAATATTAATTTCCTTCCAATTGGTTATATATTATTGTTTTTAAGTAACATCCGCCATCGCGGCTGCAAAACAAGGGTGATCCCCTTCCACAGACCGGCAGGCATGCATCTGCCGGCTTTCATACCCAAGCTCTGGAGAGTGCTGCACATGCTATCGATCAAACAGCTGAACAAAACGTATGCCAATGGCGTCAAGGCCATCAACAATGTCAGCCTGGAAATCCCCAACGGGATGTTCGGCTTGCTGGGACCGAATGGCGCGGGCAAGTCCTCGCTGATGCGCACCATTGCGACATTGCAAGATCCCGATAGCGGCAGCATCCATTTCGATGGCGTCGATGTGCTGCAGGACAAGGCCGGCCTGCGCCGCCAGCTCGGCTACCTGCCGCAGGATTTCGGCGTGTATCCGAAGGTCAGTGCGGAAACCCTGCTCAACCACTTTGCAGTGCTCAAAGGTTTGACGGAAAAGGGCCCGCGCAAGGAGGCCGTGGAAGCCTTGCTGCAGCAAACCAATCTGTGGGAAGCGCGCAAGCGCAACCTGGGCACGTATTCGGGCGGCATGCGCCAGCGCTTCGGCATCGCCCAGGCGCTGCTGGGCGCGCCGCGCCTGGTGATCGTCGATGAACCGACGGCCGGCCTGGATCCGGACGAGCGCAACCGCTTCCTGAACCTGCTGGCGAAGATCGGTGAGCAAGTGGTCGTCATCCTGTCGACGCACATCGTCGACGACGTGACGGACCTGTGCCCGCGCATGGCGATGATCGTCAAGGGACAGGTGCTGGTGCAGGGCGAGCCGCAGGCGGCCATCGATACGCTGCTGGGCAAGGTCTGGCGCCGCAGCGTCAGCATGGACGAGCTGGCACAGTACCAGCAAACCTTGAACGTGCTGTCGACGCGCCTGGTGGGTGGCAAGCCGCAAATCAATGTGTTTGCCGACAGCCAGCCCGACAGCGGCTTCACGCAGATCGCCCCGGACCTGGAAGACGTGTACTTCCTGCATGTGCGCAACGCCGCCCGCAACGGCGCCGCCGCGCCGGCCGCAGCCGCAGCCGCAGCGTAAGGGGCCGCCATGTGGAAGGAATTTTTCAAGTTTGACCTCGGCTATCAGCTGAAACAGCCGCTGCTGTGGATATTTGCCGTCATCCTCGCCTTGATGGCGTTTGGCGCCAGCAGCAGCGATTCGATCCAGGTCGGCGGCGCCATCGGCAACATCAACCGCAATGCGCCCACCGTGGTGGCGCAGCTGCTGACGATGTTCAGTCTGCTGTCTATGCTGCTCATCACCATCTTCATCGCCGGCGCCGTGCTGCGCGACAGCGAAGTGGGCATGGCCGACATGCTGTTCGCCACGCCCATGCGCAAGTGGGATTACCTGTTCGGCCGCTTTGCCGCCGGCTTCGTCGCCTGCCTGGTGATCTTTGCCGCCATCGCCCTGGCCATCATGCTCGGCCCCCTCATGCCCTGGGTCGACCCGCAGCGCGTGGGCGCGTTCTCGCTGCATGCGTACGCGTGGAGCTTTGGCGTGATGGTGATCCCGAACCTGCTCTTCATCGGCGCCCTGCTGATGCTGCTGGCGGCCACGACGCGCTCGATGTTGCTTGTCTACGTGGGCGTGCTGGGCTTTTTCGTGCTGTGGGGCATGGCCGGCGCCTTTACGCGCGACATCAACAACGAATGGATCGCCGTCCTGCTCGACCCGTTCGGCATGCGCGCGTTTGGCCGCATGACGCGCTACTTCACGTCCGCCGAAGCGAACGCGGGCCTGCCGCCGTTTTCCGGCTTCCTGCTGGCCAACCGCTTGCTGTGGCTGGCCATCACGGTGGTGCTGTTCGCCGCCACCGTGATCCTGTTCAAGCCGCAGCGCACGGGCACGGGCAAGCGCCTGTTCGGCAAGCACAAGGCAGAGGCCACCGCGCCGGCCGTGGCGGCGCCGCTGCACCTGCCGCGCAGCGTCCCCACCTTTACGGGCGCGACAGCCTGGCGCCAGTGGTGGCAAATCCTGCGCTTCGACGCCGTCGGCGTGTTCAAGAGCGTGCCCTTCCTCGTCATGCTGCTGTTCGCCGTAATCAACCTGATCGCCGGAGCGAATATCGGCAAGAACATGTACGGCACGGCCGTGTATCCGATGACGCATTTGATGCTGCAAAATATCAACAACAGCTTCAGCTTCATGCTGATCATCATCGTCACCTTTTACGCAGGCGAACTGATCTTCAAGGAGCGGCAAGCCAGGATCGCCGACGTCAGCGATGCCATGCCCGTGCCCAGCTGGGTCCCTCTGCTGGCCAAATGCACGGCCCTGGTCGGCGTCATCGCCGGTTACCTGCTGGTGGGCGTCATCGCGGCCATCGGTTTCCAGCTCTACAAGGGCGGCGCGCCCGTGGAACTGGGGCTGTACCTGAAAGGCACCCTGCTGGGGGCCCTCTTCTTCGTGCTGATGGCCTTGTGCGCCCTCACCCTGCAAGTGCTGTCAAATAACAAGTTCATCGGCTACCTGCTGGTGATCCTGCTGATGGTGGCGCAAATGGTGCTGGGCATGCTGCACTTCGAACACAATCTGTACGCGTTCGGCGGCACGCCGGCCATCAAGTATTCGGACATGAACGGCTATGGCCACTTCCTGGCCGGCTGGTCCTGGTTCGCGCTGTACTGGAGCCTGTTCACGGTGGCCCTCGTCATGCTGGCGCAGGCATTCTGGGTGCGCGGCCTGTCCGCCGACTGGCGTGCGCGCGTGCGCCTGGCCCGCCAACGCCTGAGCGGCAAAGCTGGCGCCGCGCTGGCCCTGGTGCTGCTATGCTGGGCCGGCACGGGCGGCTGGATCTTCTACAACACGAATGTGCTGAACCAGTACGAAACGGCGAATGTCAGCATGGACAAGCAGGCGCGCTACGAAAAATTGTACAAGCAGTACAAGGACTTGCCGCAGCTGAAGATCACCGATATCCAGGCCGACGTGGATATCTATCCCGAGCAACGCAAAGTCTTGATCAAGGGCCACTACGTGCTGCAAAACAAGACGCAGCAGCCGCTCGACACCTTGCGCATCCAACTCAATCCGGACTTGGACACGCACTGGTTGAACTTGCCTGAGCACAAGGTGGCGCTGGACGACAAGGAAGTGGGCTTCAGCATCCTCAAGCTGGCCCGTCCCGTGGCGCCTGGCGCCACCCTGCCGCTCGACTTCACGGTGGCCGTCACGCATGCGGGCTTTACCAACAGCGGCGCGCCTGACCAGGTCAACCTGAACGGCAGTTTCTTCAACAACCAGGCGTATTTCCCGCACTTCGGCTATGCCAAGGAAATGGAGCTGACGGACCGCAACGAGCGCCGCAAGCGGGGCCTGGGCGAACCGCAGCGCATGGCCAAGCTGGAAGACACCTCGGCGTATGGCAATACGGTCTTTGGCGGCGAGGCGGACTGGATCCATTTCGACACGACGGTGTCCACCAGCGGCGAGCAGATCGCCCTGGCGCCCGGCTACCTGCAGAAGAGCTGGGAAAAGGATGGCCGCCGCTATTACCGCTACAAGATGGACCAGCCGATGATGCCGTTCTTCGCCTACCTGTCGGCGCGCTGGGAAGTCAAGAAAGATGCGTGGAAAGGCTTGCCGATCGAAATTTATTTCGATAAAAAGCATGGCTACAATACGCAGCGCATGATTACCTCCGTGCAAAAGTCGCTCGACTATTACACCACCGAGTTCACGCCCTACCAGCACAAGCAGGTGCGCATCCTGGAATTCCCCGGCTACCAGAGCTTCGCGCAGTCGTTTGCCAATACGATTCCGTATTCGGAAGGCATCGGCTTCATCGCCGACCTGCGCGACAAGGATGACATCGACTACGTGTTCTACGTCACGGCGCATGAAATGGCGCACCAGTGGTGGGGCCACCAGGTGATCGGCGCCAACGTGCAGGGCGCCACCATGCTGATGGAGTCCTTGGCGCAATACTCGGCCCTGATGGTGATGGAAAAGGAATACGGGCGCGACAAGATGCGCCGCTTCCTGCGCTATGAACTTGACCGCTACCTGAGCGGGCGCGGCGGCGAAGCCATCGAGGAACTGCCGCTGGCGCGCGTGGAGGGACAGCAATATATCCACTACAACAAGGGCAGCCTGGTGTTCTACCGCCTGCGCGATGAAATCGGCGAGGAAGCGCTGAACCGTGCGCTGAAACGCTATCTGCAGGACAAGGGCTACCAGCAGGCGCCGTTCACCACGTCGTCGGAACTGCTGGCCTACATCCGCGCCGAAGCGCCGCAGGACAAGCAGGCGCTGATCACGGACCTGTTCGAGAAAATCGTCTTCTACGACAACCGCGTCACGCAAGCGAGCGCCGTGCAGCGCAAGGACGGTCAGTGGGATGTCACCATGCAATTGCACTTGGCCAAACTGGAGTCCGACGGCAAGGGCAAGGAAAGCCCACGCGCCTACGACGAGCCGGTGGAAATCGCCATCTTCGCGCGCCCGGCAGGCGGCAAGGAAAAAGATGAAAAAGTCCTGTTCACCGACAAGCGCGTATTGTCGGGCAGCGACCCCGTGGTGACGATGACGGTGAAGGACAAACCGTTTGAAGTGGGCGTCGATCCGTACAACAAGATGATCGACAGGGTTCCGCGCGACAACCGCAAGGAAGTCAGCGTGAATTAATCGATGGGGGTCTGACGGGGACGCCGATTCCCCGCCAGCCCCCCAATCACGCCATCAACGGTACACCAATCCCCCGTCGATCAGCGGCGCCTGGCCCGTCATGTAATCGGCATCGGGCCCCGCCAGGAAGGAGACGAGCCCTGCCACGTCGTCCGGCGTCTCGGCGCGCCCCAGTGCGATGCCGTCCACATATTTTTTATACGTCGCACCCAGTTCCGCGCCCGTCACTTCAGCCATGCGCTTGTCGATCTCGGTCCACATGTCCGTGCCGACGACGCCAGGGCAATACGCGTTGACGGTGATGCCGTCGGCCGCCAGTTCCTTGGCCGCCGCCTGCGTCAGCGCGCGCACGGCAAACTTGGTGGCCGAGTACACGCCCAGCAAGGCAAAACCGTCATGACCGGCGATGGAGCAGGCATTGATGATCTTGCCTTTCTGCTTGCGCTTCTTGAAGGTCTTGGCGGCCGCCTGGATGCCCCAGAGCGTCCCTTGCACATTGATGCGCATGATGCGGTCGACCTCGTCCGGCGTCACGTCGAGCAGCGGCTGCACTTGTGCGATACCGGCGTTGTTAACGATGATGTCGAAGCCGCCCAGTTCCTGCTCGGCAAACGCCACCGCTTCGGTGACCTGAGCGAGCTGCGACACGTCGGCAATGAAGGTGACGGCGCGGCGCCCCAGCGCACGCACTTCGGCGGCGGCGGCGTCCAGCTTTTCCTGATTCAAATCCACCAGCGCGATATCGGCGCCATCCTTGGCCAGGCGCAAGGCGATAGCCTTGCCGATACCTTGCGCAGCACCTGTGACGAGCGCGACTTTTCCGGAAATACCCATGCTGCGTTCCTTTCAGAGTAGTGAGAAGAGACGCTTCAGCCTACCTGAATTTCGTCTTTTTCCGCGTATTGAAACGTGCGCGCCCGGAAAAAGCGCACAGGTCAAGAAAGGAGGAAAAAACGCACCGGCACACGCTATACGAGCGCTGCCGTACTGGCCAATGGCGGCATCTGGCGTAACATGGCCAGCATCGCCGGCGAGCGCGCTGGCACCACGTTCAAGAGGAAGTCCCGATGCCGCATCGCCATCTGCCCATTCGCGCCAGCCTGCTGCTGGCAGCCCTCGTTTTCACCATGCCCGCCTGGAGCGCCGACCCGGTCCACAAGGAAACAGTGGAACTGACGGCAGGAAAAACCGTGCACAGCGTGAAAGGCAAGATCAAGGGCTACGCCACGGCCGAATACACGGTGACAGGCAAGGCCGGCCAGACCCTCAGCCTCAAGCTGAAGACCAACCAACCGTCGAATTACTTCAACATCCGCCAGCCAGGCCAGGATGAAGCCCTGTTCATCGGTTCATCCGGCGGCAACAGCTACCAGGCAAAACTGCCGGCCGATGGCGAGTACACGGTACAGGTTTACCTGATGCGCAACGCGGCGCGCAGGAATGCGGTGGCGGCATACACGCTCGATATCGGCTTGCGCGATTAAACAAGGGAGCTGCCAACACGGTCGATACGGCCCGCGTAACAGCCCCGCTTGGCATTATGAACATGAATATAACTGACGTCCGCATTGGCGAATAATTGTGCAATGACGGCTTCCACGGCAGTGCCGTCCACCACGTCGGCATCGAGCATCATGCCATCGGCAGCATAGGCGCGCAGCGCCAACAGGCGCCGCCGCATCGATTCCGGCACCTGGTTGACGGCATCGTACGCTTGCGTGGCGCCCTCGCGGACAAAAATGGCGTGGCAAGCCCGGTAAGGCGTCATGGCGGGCTGGCACACATGATTCAATAACAGCACGGTCTCGCCCAGTTCGGCGTCCATCAGCGTTACACGGTCAGGAAATCCGGGGTGTTGGTCGACCACCTGGCGCCGCATGCCGAGCGCCGTTAACTCGGCATCAGACAAGGAAAAATAGGGCAGAAAAGGTTCGGGCGACAGCCCCGTAATACGAAAATCCATACTGTTCTCCGGCGTCGTCAAAACCACCATCAGACCAGCATCGGGACGGCGCCGCCAGCCACTTCTTGCTATGGAATGTGAGAATGCGCCCCAGATCGCCTACTACCCCGTGCGCATAAAAAAAGCCTGCTTCACGGAGGAAGCAGGCTCTTTATCGGCAGTGTCTGACGGCAGGCCTCAGAACAGCGTGCTTAAAATGGGATGTCGTCATCCATATCCGAGAAGTTCGGTGCTGGCTTCGGTGCCGGGCGTGGCGCCGGTGCCGGAGCTGGACGCGGGGCTGGCGCCTGGCGCGGGGCCGGGGCGTCGTAGCCGCCGCCACCGCCACCACCGTAGCTGTCATCGCCACCGCCGGCGTCGCCGCCCATGCCGGAACGGCCGCCCAGCATTTGCATCTGTTCCGCGATGATGTCGGTTGCATATTTCTCGACGCCGTCCTTGTCCGTGTATTTACGGGTTTGCAGACGGCCTTCGACGTAGACGGACGAACCTTTTTTCAGGTACTGGCCAACGATTTCCGCCAGACGGCCGAAGAACGAGATACGGTGCCACTCTGTCAATTCTTTTTGTTCGCCCGTGTTGCGGTCCTTCGATTTGTACGAAGTGGCCACGGCGATGTTGGCGATCGCGTCGCCGCTAGGCATGTAGCGGATTTCCGGGTCACGGCCCAGATTGCCGACGATGATGACTTTGTTGACTGATGCCATGAATAACTCCTGATGAACTGCAGCGGGAGCCGGTGTCCCGCGCGTTAGTTTAGTGTACTAAACGAGGATTATAAGCGACCACGCGGCGCAAAGCACCCGCTTTCTGGCGGACGCCCTCTCCCGTGCGGCAGCACGTTTTTTTCACGGCAGGTGAAAACAAGAAACTTGAATACTGGTATTATATACAGTATTCAAACGTCAGTACGCATCTGCATCAAACTTTGTCAGGGCACGTTCGCCCGGCGGCGCAATCCGCCCATGGACGCCTCAGGCATGCAGAGCAAAACCCGGCTATAGTTACAGGTTGACCCGTTGTGGCTCCTCATCCGCACCCAGGCACAATGCGCCGGCCGCACCACTCACTGAAAGCAAGGCAATCACATGGAACAGATCCGCATTCGCGGCGCTCGCACGCATAACCTCAAGAATATCAATCTCGATTTGCCGCGCAATAAGCTGATCGTGATTACCGGCTTGTCCGGCTCCGGCAAGTCGTCGCTGGCCTTCGACACCTTGTACGCTGAAGGCCAGCGCCGCTATGTCGAGTCGCTGTCGGCCTATGCACGCCAGTTTTTGCAGTTGATGGAAAAGCCCGATGTCGACCTGATCGAGGGCCTATCGCCGGCCATCTCCATCGAACAGAAGGCAACGTCGCACAATCCGCGCTCGACCGTGGGCACCGTGACGGAAATCCATGATTATCTGCGCCTGCTGTATGCGCGCGTGGGCACGCCCTACTGCCCCGACCATCCGGAAAACGCGCTGGCCGCGCAATCCGTGTCGCAAATGGTCGATGCCGTGCTGGCCATGCCGGAAGACACCAAGCTGATGATACTTGCGCCCGTCGTTGCCAACCGCAAGGGCGAACACGTGGACCTGTTCGAGCAGATGCAGGCGCAGGGCTTCGTGCGCTTCCGCGTGCAAAGCGGCACGCATGCGGCCAAGATCTATGAAGTCGATGATCTCCCGAAACTGAAGAAAACGGAAAAACACACGATCGACGTCGTCATCGACCGGGTCAAGGTGAACCAGGAGATCAAGCAACGCCTGGCGGAAAGTTTCGAAACAGCCCTGCGCCTGGCCGATGGCCGCGCCATTGCCTACGAAATGGATACGGCCCAAGAGCACGTGTATTCCAACAAGTTCGCCTGCAATGTGTGTGGCTATTCCCTGCAGGAACTGGAACCGCGTCTGTTCTCGTTCAACAACCCCATGGGCGCCTGCCCGGAATGCGACGGCCTGGGACACATTGAGTTCTTTGACCCGAAACGCATCGTCGCGTTCCCGAACCTGTCGCTTGCCTCGGGCGCCGTCAAGGGCTGGGACCGCCGCAACCAGTTTTACTTCCAGATGCTGTCGAACCTGGCCGCGTATTACGAGTTTGACCTGGACATGCCGTTCGAGCAGCTGGACTTGAATTCACAGCAAGCCGTGCTGTACGGTTCCGGCAAGCAAGTGATTCCGTTTACCTATGTCAACGAACGGGGCCGCACCGTCATCAAGGAACACACGTTCGAAGGCGTGGTCAACAATCTGCAACGCCGCTACCGCGAGACGGATTCGATGGCCGTCAAGGAAGAATTGGCCAAGTTCATCAATGAAAAATGCTGCCCCTCATGCGATGGCGCACGCCTGCGCGTGGAAGCGCGCTTCGTCAAGGTCGGCACGGGCAAACAGCAGCGCGCCATCTATGAAGTGGCGGGAAAACCGCTGCGCGAGACCCTGGAATTCTTTGAAAAGCTGAAACTGACGGGCGCCAAGAAAGAGATCGCTGACCGCGTGGTCAAGGAAATCATTTCACGCCTGAAATTCCTCAACAATGTGGGCCTCGACTACCTGTCGCTGGACCGCAGCGCCGACACGCTCTCCGGCGGCGAAGCACAGCGCATCCGCCTGGCGTCGCAAATCGGCTCCGGTTTGACGGGCGTCATGTATGTGCTCGACGAGCCTTCGATCGGCTTGCACCAGCGCGACAATGACCGCCTGATCGAAACCTTGAAACACTTGCGCGACATCGGCAACAGCGTGCTGGTGGTCGAGCATGACGAGGACGCCATTCGCACGGCCGACTACATCGTCGACATGGGCATCGGCGCGGGCGTGCATGGCGGCGAGATCATCGCCGAAGGCACTTTGCAAGACATTCTCAAGAACAAGAAATCGCTGACGGCGCAATACCTGAACGGCAAGCTGAAAATCGCCGTGCCGGCCAAGCGCCACGCCAGCAATCCGGAAAAGCAGCTGGTCATTACTGGCGCGACGGGCAACAACCTGAAAAAGGTGTCGCTGAGCTTGCCTGTGGGCTTGATGACATGCGTGACGGGCGTGTCCGGCTCGGGCAAATCGTCGCTGGTCAACGATACCCTGTATCCGGCCCTGTCGCGCCATTTGTATGGTTCGCAGACAGAACCGGCGCCGCACGAGTCGATCAGCGGCCTGGAACACTTCGACAAGGTCATTTCCGTCGACCAGGCGCCGATCGGCCGCACGCCGCGCTCCAATCCCGCCACGTACACGGGCTTGTTTACGCCGATCCGCGATCTGTTCTCCACCGTGCCGACGGCCAAGGAACGCGGCTACAGCGCAGGCCGCTTCTCGTTCAACGTCAAGGGTGGGCGTTGCGAAGCGTGCCAGGGCGATGGCGTGATCAAGGTCGAGATGCATTTCTTGCCTGACGTCTACGTGCCGTGCGACGTGTGCCACGGCAAGCGCTACAACCGCGAAACACTGGAAGTGCAATACAAGGGCAAGAACATCACGGAAGTGCTGGGCATGACGGTGGAAGAAGCGCATGAATTCTTCAAGCCCGTCCCTTTGATCGCACGCAAGCTGCAAACCCTGCTCGACGTGGGCCTCGGCTACATCAAGCTGGGCCAGAGCGCCACGACCCTGTCCGGCGGCGAAGCGCAGCGCGTGAAACTGTCGCTGGAATTGTCCAAGCGCGACACGGGCCGCACCCTGTACATCCTCGATGAACCGACGACGGGCTTGCACTTCCACGATATCGACTTGCTGCTGAAAGTCATCCACCGCCTGCGCGACCAGGGCAACACTCTGGTGATCATCGAGCACAACCTCGACGTCATCAAGACTGCCGACTGGATCGTCGACCTGGGCCCGGAAGGCGGGGCTGGCGGCGGCCAGATCATCGCCACAGGCACGCCGGAAGACGTGTCACTGAACCCGGCCAGCGTGACGGGTAAATACCTGGGGCCGCTGCTGAAGCAATAACGACGGCAGCGCAATAAAAAACGGCGCGGATTGCTCATGCAATCCGCGCCGTTTCTCTTTTTGATAGCACCCCAGTCATTGCCGGCGTGTCATTTATCTCACGCCAGTCTTTGCTGGCGTGTTTCTCCCCCACTACAACTCTCAACACCTGACAAGCTACTGCGCGGCGCGCTTTGCGGCCTGCGATGCTCACCGTGCTTCAGCACGGTTGCGCTTCTTAGCCACAAATCACTGCCGCTCGCTACGCTTGTCAGATGCCGCTTTACGCTAACTTAGTTATGCACTCAGCCGCTTTTCCAGCGCAGCCTTGTTATCTGCCAATTCCTGCGGCAGATGATACGCGAGTTTTTCAAACAACTGCGTATGCAATTTCAACTCTTCCACCCACGCGGCCTTGTCGATCGAGGTGATGGTGTCGAACTGTTCTTGCGTGAATGGCAGGCCATCCCAGTTCAGGTCGCCATACTGCGGCGTCGTGCCGAACAGGTTTTCCACGCCGCCGGCCTTGCCTTCGATACGCTCCAACATCCATTTGAGCACGCGCATGTTGTCGCCAAAGCCAGGCCAGACGAACTTGCCAGCGTCATCCGTACGGAACCAGTTGACGCAGTAGATCTTCGGTAGGGCGGCCGGGTTGACCTTGCCCACCTTGACGCCCATGTCCAGCCAATGCTGGAAGTAATCGCTCATGTTATAGCCGATAAACGGCAACATGGCAAATGGATCGCGGCGCACGACGCCCATCTGGCCCACGGCCGCGGCCGTCGTTTCCGAGCCCATCGTGGCGGCCATGTAGACGCCTTCGACCCAGTTGCGCGCTTCGGTGACCAGTGGCACGGTGGTCGAGCGGCGGCCGCCGAAGATGAAAGCCGAGATCGGCACGCCGGCCGGATCGTCCCAGGCCGAGTCGATCACGGGGTTTTGCGTTGCCGCCACCGTGAAGCGCGCGTTCGGGTGCGCCGCCTTGGTACCGGACGCCGGCGTCCAGTCCTTGCCCTGCCAGTCGATCAAATGGCTAGGTGCTTCCTTGGTCAAGCCTTCCCACCAGACATCGCCGTCGTCCGTCAACGCCACGTTGGTGAAAATCGTGTTGTCGCGCATGGACGCCATGCAGTTGTAATTGGTTTTTTCGTTGGTGCCTGGCGCCACGCCGAAGTAGCCCGCTTCCGGGTTGATCGCATACAAACGGCCATCGGCACCTGGCTTGATCCAGGCGATATCGTCGCCGATGGTGGTCACTTTCCAGCCATTAAAACTTGCCGGCGGGATCAGCATGGCGAAGTTGGTCTTGCCGCAAGCCGATGGGAACGCTGCCGCGACATAATGCTTCTTGCCTTCCGGCGATTCCACGCCGAGGATCAGCATGTGTTCGGCCAGCCAGCCCGGGTTGTTGTCCGATGCTTGCGCTTCCTGGTAGCCCATGTTCGAGGCGATGCGCAGGGCGAAACATTTCTTGCCCAGCAAGGCGTTGCCGCCGTAGCCCGAACCGAAAGACCAGATTTCGCGCGTTTCCGGGAAATGCACGATGTACTTGGTGCTGTTGCACGGCCATTTCACGTCGGCCTGGCCCGCAGCCAGCGGTGCGCCCACGCTGTGCACGCATGGCACGAATGCGCCATCGGTACCCAGCACGTCGTACACGGCACGGCCCATGCGGGTCATGATCTTCATGTTGACGGCGACATACGGCGAATCGGACAGTTCCACGCCGATGTGCGCGATTGGCGAGCCCAGCGGGCCCATCGAGAATGGCACGACATACATGGTGCGGCCGCGCATGCAGCCATCGAACAGGCCGTTCAGAGTGTGGCGCATCTCGCCAGGCTCGGTCCAGTTATTCGTCGGGCCGGCCGCTTCTTTCGTTGCCGAGCAAATATACGTGCGGTCTTCGACGCGGGCCACGTCGCTCGGATCGGAGCAGGCCAGGTAGGAATTCGGGCGCTTTTCGGCATTGAGTTTTTTCATGGTGCCGCTGGCAACCATTTCGGCGCACAGGCGCTCGTACTCTTCTTGCGAACCATCGCACCAGTAGATGCGGTCTGGCTTGGTCAGCGCGGCAATGTCTGCCACCCAGTTGATCAGTTTCTGTTGTTTAATATAAGCTGGGACGTTGAGTGCGGCGACGCCACCCATGACGGGCTGATTCATATTACCTCCAATACCAATAAAAGAAATTCTGGTCGTTCCGGCAAGACAGGCAGCATCGTTGAGAGGTGGCTGCGGCTCACTGCGGGCGGCGTGTTCACGCGGGCAGGGCTCTGGTGTCGTGTCCGCCGCGGCGCTCGCGCCGGCGGCATTTACCTGGATCATGCTCCCGGGCTGCAGGAACAGTTTGCGCTATCACTATCATCAGGAAGCTTCAAAAGTGCCGGCGATTGTACACCCGCGTAACAGCTATTCTCGCAAAAATGTAGGAGAATAGCTTGACTAATGTAGTAGGCTATTCAGCATTTCCCGTATCCTGTTATTTCCCTACCAAATCCTCACTAAAATCGGCCATCCACCATGAAAATTGCCATACTCGATGATTACCAAGATGCCGTGCGCGGCCTCGATTGCTTCCAGTTGCTTGCCGGCCACGAGGTCAAAGTGTTCAGCAATACGGCGCGGGGCCTGGGCCAGCTGGCGATCCGCCTGGCGCCGTTCGACGCGCTGGTACTGATCCGGGAACGCAGCAGTTTCAACCGGGCCTTGCTGTCGAAACTGCCGAATCTGAAACTGATTTCGCAAACGGGCAAGGTCAGCGGCCACATCGATGTGGCGGCCGCCACCGAGCTGGGCATCGCCATCGCGGAAGGCATCGGCTCGCCCACGGCGCCGGCCGAACTGACATGGGCGCTGATCATGGCGGCGCAGCGCAAGATCGTGCCGTACGCGCAACATTTACAAGAAGGACTGTGGCAGACGTCGTCGCTGGAACCGGCACGCAACACGCTCGGTACGGTATTGAAAGGGCGCACCCTGGCGATCTGGGGCTACGGCAAGATCGGGCAATTGATCGCCGGCTACGGCCGCGCTTTCGGTATGAGCATCCTCGTGTGGGGCAGCGAAGCGAGCCGCGCGGCGGCCGTGGCGGCCGGCGATACGGCGGCAGAGTCGCGCGAGGCCTTCTTCGAGCAGGCCGACGTGCTGAGCTTGCACTTGCGCCTGTCCGACAAGACGCGCGGCCTGGTAACGAGCGAGGACCTGGCGCGCATGAAGCCGGCTTCGCTGTTCGTCAACACCAGCCGTGCCGAGCTGGTGGCCGATGGCGCGCTGGAAGCGGCGCTTCAGATGGGGCGCCCGGGCGCCGCCGCGCTGGACGTGTTTACGGACGAGCCGCTGCCGCCAGGCTCGCCATTGCTGCTGCTACCGAACGTGCTGGCCACGCCGCACCTGGGCTACGTCGAGCGTGACAGCTATGAACTGTATTTTCGCTACGCCTTGCAAAACATCGTCGATTTTACGCAGGGCCAATGCACGCGCCTGCTCAATCCCGAGGTGTTGCAACATGCGCGGCAAAGCCCTCAGGAACGCTGAAAACCCTTCAGCAAGTCCGGCTCGCCCGTGATGCCGATGGCGGGCGCGGGCAGCACGTGCCGGCCCCGCCACAGGCCGGCCCAGCCGGGCGGCCAGGCGATGTCCGGCCCACTGTACGGCGCCACGCCAGCGCGCACGGCCACGACCGGCACGGGCGGCATGTCTTGCAGGGGCTCGCCTGCGGTGCGCTGCATATCCAGGCTGTACATGTAATTGGGCAATAAAGCGTCGCAGACGCGGCCAAACCAGTCGCTATGGTCGTCGTCGCGGCCCAGCGCCTGCGCCAGCCCCTGCGGGTCGAAGCGGGCCAGGGCATCGATCAGCTCGCCAGTGGTGGCGCCCGGGGAATCGCTCCAGCCCATCACGGGGTTGACGTTGTAATCGGCGCCCGAGCCATACCAGCCTTCGCGCCAGGGCCGCTGCATCCAGTCGCGCGGCCCCGTAAACAAATGCCAGCGCCAGTGCAAGCCGGACGGCTTGGGCCAGGCATACAGATACAGCTTTTGATAGCCGGCCTGGTGCAGCTCGCGCACCATGGCCATCAGACGCGCGTGCGGCATGCGGTCCGGCGGCGCGCGGCGAAACAGGATCGCTTCGCCATCGGCAAACTGCACGTCATCGGTCGACAGGTTCAGGTCCAGGGTCCGCGCTTCGCTGCCGAAACGGGCGGCGATCCAGCCCGTCAGCAAATTGACGGACGTGATCACCCCGTAACCGCGGTGGCGGTGAAAAATGACGGTGCCGGGAGCGAGCGCTTTCATACGGAGTCGGGGGGCAGGCAAACAAAGAAACCAGTGTACTCACAGATGGCCAATTTTTCCAGATGCGGCGCAAGCGCAGGCGGCAAGCACGCTGCCCCATCCGCAGCGCCATTCACGCAAGGGCATCAATCCACGATATCATGCGCGTCATTCTCCACTGACATCGTGACCACATCATGACATTGCGCATACTCGCCACCGGCGGCACTTTCGACAAGCACTACAACGAATTGAACGGTACCCTGGGCTTTTCCGACAGTCATTTGCCGGCAGCGATCGCCCGCGCGCGCATGACGGCGCCCGTGGCGCTGGAGCAATTGCCACTGCTCGACTCGCTCGACATGCAGGATGCGGACCGCCAGCGCGTGCTCGCTTCGTGCCGCGCGGCGCACGAGAAAGCCATCGTCATCATCCACGGCACCGACACCATGCGCGAAACGGCGCAAGTGCTGGGCGCGGCGAACCTGCAGCAAACGGTGATTTTGACGGGCGCCATGATTCCCTACGAAATCGACAACTCCGATGCCCTGTTCAACCTGGGCTTTGCCTGCGGCGTGGCGCAAACCTTGCCAGCCGGCGTGTATGTGGCCATGAACGGCCAGATCTTCGCCTGGGACAATGTGCAAAAGAACCGCGCCGCCGGCGTGTTCCAGCCCTTGTAAGCCGATGGCGGGACAGGGCGCACGAGCAGAACGGCCAACGCTCTGACTGACACTCTGTCACAATTCCACCAGCCCGCTTTCAGCGGGCTTTTTTACGTTTTTTTACTTTGCATAAATTCTGCAATACAACCTTTTTCATCTAATTATTACTGGCAAAACATCAAATTGCCAATACAGTAATTTTATGTTGCAAAAAAACGCCATTGATCATTTTTAAAAACGTAGATATTTATAAATATAAAATCTATATTTAACATTTAAATCAAATATTCTTCAGTATCTCGAATTTATTGCCAAATCCGACACGGTTGATGTGCATTTTTTCTTGCTGAGACGACATAATGTTTGCCTCGACAAGTCAAAAGTGCATTTATAACAATATTGCACCAAGTAGTCTTCCACCTCCCACCGACGTGGTTCCGCCTACCGTACACGAGCACCGCAGACCATCTACCCGATGGCTATATCGGTGCTCGTGTGCCGCTTGTCGTTATTAAAACTACTACGGAGTAATTGTTACAATGGCATTTAAAGAAAAAATTGGCGTACGCAGCGTACGCCTGGCCCTGACCGTCCTGGCAGGTAGCGTCTTGTTCTCCGGCCAATCCATGGCGGACGAAGCAATTCAAAAAGTTGAAATTACCGGTTCGAGTATCAAGCGTATCGCTGTCGAAGGCGCACTGCCTGTACAGCGCCTGTCGCAAGAAGCGATCGCCAAATCGGGCGCCACTTCGGTAGCCGACCTGATCCAGGCCCTGCCAGCCATGCAAGGCTTCACCATCGGCGCAGTTGCTGCCGGTTCCGACTCGGGCGGCAATACCAGTGCATCGCTGCACGGTATCGGCGAGTCCTACACCCTGGTACTGCTGAACGGCCGCCGCATCGCACCACAAGGCTCCGGCACCACGGTCAACCTGAACGCCATCCCGATGAGCGCCGTTGAGCGCGTCGAGATCCTGACCGACGGCGCTTCGGCCCTGTACGGCTCGGACGCCATCGCCGGCGTACTAAACTTCATCCTGAAGAAAAACCAGCAAGGCGCTACTCTGGAAGCCACTTATGGCGGTCCGGAAGACAAAGGCGGCAACGCCTGGAATACCAGCGTCACCTACGGTTTCGGCGACCTGGACGAAGACCGTTTCAACGTGCTGCTGTCGTACCGCCACGACGAGCAATCGAAACTGCGCGCCACCGACCGCGATTTCGCCGCTACCTCGTATGTGCCATTCAGCCGCAACGGCAACAACTACGTGTGGGACCGCACCAGCACCTCGGCTTCGCCAGCAGGCGCCACTGTTGCCTACAATAGCGGTGCTAAATCGACAGCCTTTACGCCTTACCTGGCGATGAATGGCAAGTGCCCTGAAGACTCCTACAAGACGACCAGCAATTCGCGCGCTTGCGGCTTCGACACGGGCTCCACCGTGGAAGTCGTACCGCAATCGAAACGTGACAGCCTGTTCTCCAAAGCTACGTACAAGCTGAACGACAACCTGAACGCGTTCGCCGAACTGGCCTACTCGCGCTACGACCTGACGGCGCGTATCGCCGCCAATCCGATCCCGATTTCGATCGCCAAGGGCAGCCCGCTGTACAACACCTATGTATCGCCATACCTGACGCCAGCGCAACGTGCCGATGTCAAGTCGATCACCGCCAACTACCGCAGCACCGACTTCGGTCTGCGCGCCAGCAACACCATCACCGAAACCAAACACATGGTCGTTGGTGTGGAAGGCGAGCTGGGCGCGTGGAACTTCGAAAGCGGCCTGACCTGGTCGCAAAACTCGATCGACGAGCGCTACACGGGCGGTTACCAGAAGAGCCAGGAGTTCAAGAACATCCTCGCCAATCCGGACTTCAACCCGTTTGCAGCGACGCAAAAACCATCGGTGCAAGCGCAAGTCGCTGGCGCGCAGTTCGTTGGCTCCGTGCGTACCGCATCGACCACGATGCGCGGCGTCGACACGCACGGCTCGCGTGAACTGTTCAGCCTGCCAGGCGGCAAAGCCAGCCTCGGTATCGGTGGCGACTACCGCACCTATACCTATGAGCAATCGCCAGGCAGCAATGCCACCGGCGACGATATCTACAACTTCAACACCAAGGCCGCCTACGACATGAGCCGCGACACCTACGGCGCGTTCGTCGAGTTGCTGGCTCCGCTGACCAAGTCGTTCGAAATGACCGTTGGTGGCCGTCACGACGCCGTCAAGGCGATCGATGACAAGCTGAACAACAAAACTGTCGGCAAAAAAGACAGCGCCAATACCTACAAGGTATCGGCACGCTGGCAGCCAGTACAGACCGTGCTGATCCGCGGTTCGTACGGCACGGGCTTCAAGGCGCCAAGCATGCTGGAAATTGCTCAGCCACTGGTCAACGCCGGCTTTACCGCCAAGAAATTTGACTGCCCATACCCAGGCAACGCACTGTGCCGCGCGGAAGCAACGCAATACAACGCCGTGTCGCAAGGCAATCCGGATCTGCAATCGGAAAAATCGAAGCAGTTCACCCTGGGCTTCCGTGTCGAACCTAGCTCGGCCTTCTCGTTCGGCGCCGACCTGTGGGATGTGAAACTGCGCAATGCCGTGTCGGAAGTTTCCGAAGAGCAAGCATTTGCCGATCCGATCAAGTATGCGTCGAGCTTCGGAACTTATACCGAGCCATCGACCGGCATCACCTACTACTCGTTCAAGAAACTGTCGGTCAACATCGGCAAGAAGGAATACCGTGGTATCGACTGGGATCTGTCGGCCAACCACAAGTTCTCCTTCGGCAAGCTGACCGCCCAATTGAGCGGTACGCACATGTTGCACGCCAACTACACCAAAGCCGGTAGCGATAATATCTACACCAGCAACATGAACTTCTTCGGCGACACCAACGAAGTCACGTTCCGCAACCTGATGAAGCTGACGACGACCCTGGATACGGGCCGCCTGAGCAACACGGTAACGGTCAACTACCGTAACGGCTACACCGATGCAGCCGCTACCGTGTACAACCTGGCGACCCAGCAGGAAGAGAAAAACTTCCGCCTGCAAGTACCGTCGTACACGACGTTCGACTGGCAAGCACGTTTCGCCTTTGACAAGCAAACCACGATCCGCGCAGGTATCAAAAACCTGTTCGACCGTGCACCACCGCTGTCGCTGCGCGCTTCGTCGGGCCACCAGGTTGGTTTCGACCCACGCTACGCCGATCCAATGATGCGTTCTTTCTACATCACCGGCAACTACAAGTTCTAATGTGACGTTTTGAATTAGCTTGTCCGAAAGCGCCTTGCACTTCACCGTGCAAGGCGTTTTTTTATGCCGAAACATATTGCGCAGACGAAAAAAAAGGAGCCGCAGCTCCTTTTTGTACCGGCATGACGGCTGTTACGCCGTCGCTTCGCCGCCCAAGGCTTCGACCACGTCGGCCATCAGCTTGCTCAGCTCGCCCGTCATCAGCATCACGTCGCCGTCGAAACGCTCTTCGTCGTTCTTCGTGCTCGATTCCGTTTCCTTGATCACGTCCAGCGGCTTGACGCTCTTGATGGCCAGCGACTCCGTCAGCACGAATGAGATCTTGTCGTTCCACGTCATGGCCAGGCGCGTGCACTGCTTACCGGCCGCGATGTGGCGGCGCACGTCGTCCGCTTCCAGGGTGTGGCGCACGTAGCGCACGGTGGCCTTGCTTTCGCCCGTGGCGCGCAATTCCGTATCCATGTCGACCGTGAAGCCGGCAGGCGCATCGTCGGCTTGCAGCCATTCCGTCATCACCGCCACGGGCGAGCGCTGCACGCGCAGGCTTTCCAGCGGCAGTTTGTCGACGGCTTTCAACAGCAGCTTGATGACTTCATCGGCTTTCGCCGGGCTGGCCGCATCGACCACCAGCCAGCCATTGACGGGGTCGATCCACGTCCAGACGTTGCTGCGGATGCTGAAGGCGCGCGGCAGCAGCTCGTCGGCCACGCGTTCCTTCAATTCCTTCATGGCCTTTTTACCAGGCGCAAAGCCTTGCGCTTCTTCCATCTCGGCGGCGCGGGCCTTGGCCACCTGATTGATGACGGTCGCTGGCAGCAGTTTCTTTTCCGTGCCCAGCAAGATCAGCATCTGTTTGTTGACCACGTGGACCAGGCCGCCGTTCGGGCGTGGCGTATCCCAGCCCTGGCGCATCAGATCCATGCTGGTCGCCGGCGTAAATTTGTTCGAGGACAGCGCCTCTTCCAGTTGTTCTGGCGTGTAAGCCCACGGTGCGGGCAGGCGGTAAATCTGAAGATTCTTGAACCACATAGTTTTTGTCTTCCGTTTGTTTCAGTAGTGCCAGGGGAACGCCATTCTACACTTTCGACACGGGAATGCCGTCAAAAGCGCGGACTGGCGCGGTGTTGTTGCTGCGTGGGGAATGCCGCTACAGGGCGGGAAACAGCTCCGCCTGGGCCGGTGCCTGCCGCGTCACGATGGCCGGGTCCGACAAGGTCGAGATGCGCACGCCCAGCAGGCGGATTTTCTTGTCAAATGGCACGCGCCGCAAGCAATCGCGGCTGGCGCGCAGGATGGCGGCGGCGTCCGCCGTGGCGCTGGGCAAGGTGATGTCGCGCGTGACGGTGCTGAAATCCTCGAAGCGCAGCTTGATGCCCACCGTGCGCCCCGCCAGCGACTGTTTATCCAAGTCGCCCGCCACGCGCGTACACAGGCTTTCCAGTTTTTCCGACAGGGTGGCGCGGTCGCGCACCACCTGCAAGTCGCGCTCGAACGTCGTTTCGCGGCTGACGGACTTGGTTTCCCGGCTCGTCTGCACGGGCCGGTCATCGATGCCCAGCGCCGCCTGGCGCAGCCAGCCCGTGTACAGGTCGCCGAACTGCGTGCGCAGCATGGCCATGTCGGCCCGGGCCAGCTCGCCAATGGTGACAATGCCCAGCGCTTCCAGCTTGGCCGTGGCTTTCGGACCGATGCCGTTGATCTTTTTCGCCGGCAAGGGCCACACGCGCGTTTCAATATCCTCCGGGTTCAGGATGGTCAGGCCGTCCGGTTTTTCCAGGTCGGAACAGATTTTCGCCAGCAATTTGTTGGGTGCCAGGCCGATCGAGCACGACAGGCCCGTGGCTTCGAACACGGCCGCCTTCAGGCGCGCCGCCATGGCCGGCGCCTGCTCGCCGTATTCGGTCAGGTCGACATAGATTTCATCGATGCCCACGTTTTGGATGATGGGGCACAACTGGGCCACGGCCTGCTTGAAGCGCGCCGAATAGTCGCGGTAAGCCTCGAAATCGGCCGGCAACAAGATGCTGTCGGGCGCCAGCTTGGCCGCCTTCATGATGCCCATGGCGGAAAACACGCCGAACACGCGCGCCGCATAGGTCGATGTGGTGACGACGCCGCGCCCCACGTAGTCGCGCATGCGCGCAAACTGCCGCGTGCCGTCTTGCTGCAGCACGGGCTGCTGCAAGCGCCCGCCGCCGATGACGACGGCTTCGCCGCGCAATTCCGGATATTTCAACAGTTCCACGGAGGCAAAGAAGGCGTCCATGTCCAGATGCGCTATCCAGCGGCGGGCTGCGGGTGGCTCGGGAAGGGGGGAGGCAGATGTGGTCAAGGACACCTCGCGGCGGGATACTGTAGTTATATACAGTATCGCTGGAAATGCCCATGGATGCAAGTTGAAACGCACGCGCAAGGCGGTTGCTTTTCTCAATAGCAAGATTACAATCCTGACACAACTATTCAAAGGAGTCGCCTTGTCTATCGCCCATCACGCTGCGCGCCGCCGGTCCGCCTGGTTATCCATCCTGCCGGCCCTGCTGCTGTCCTCACTGGCGCCATCCGCGCTGGCCGCCGATGCCGCCACCGTCGCCACCATGTCGGCGCCCGTTGCCGCCAAGACCGCCTGGCAGGAAACGCGCCACGGCACGGTCGTCACGGACGACTACCGCTGGCTGCAAAAGAAAACCGATCCTGCCGTGATCGACTACCTGAATGCGGAAAACGCCTACACGGCCGCCGTCACGGCCCCGATCCAGCCGCTGGCCGACAAGGTGACTGCGGAAGTGAAGGGACGCATGCAGGAAGTAGACCTGTCCGTGCCTGCGCGCCAGGGCAATTTCTACTATTACACCCGCACGGAAGCGGGCAAGCAATACCCGATTCACTGCCGCCGTCCTGTCGGCAAGAACGGCGCCTACGATGCGCAGGCGACTGAGGAAATCCTGCTGGACCAGAACCAATTGGCCGAAGGCCACAAATTCTTTGCCGTGCGCGCATTCAGCATCAGCCCGAATGAACAACTGCTGGCCTACACCACCGACACGACGGGTTTCCGCCAGTACGAATTGCATGTCAAGGATTTGAAGACGGGCAAGCTGCTGGACGACACCATGCCGCGCGTGACCTCGCTGGCGTGGGCGGCGGACAATGCCACCCTGATGCTGACGCAGGAAGACGCCACCACTAAGCGCGCGGACCGCTTGTTCCGCCTGCCCCTGGGCGGCACCTTGCAGCAGGTCTACCACGAGCCAGTGGAACAGTTCGCCATCGGCGTGAGCCGCACCCGCGACCATCGTTATTTCGTGCTCACTGCGCGCAGCACGGATACGAGCGAAGTGCTGCTGCTGCCAACGAGCAAGCCGGAAGGCAGTTTCCAGTCCGTGCTGAAACGCGAAAAAGGCCACCGCTACGGCATCGAACACCGCGACGGACAGCTGTTTATTCTGACCAACAAAGAAGCGAAGAATTTCCGCGTCGTCAGCGCGCCGGTGACCGCCCCGCAGCCGAAGAACTGGAAGAGCGTCGTGCCGCACAACAAGGACGCCGTGATCCAGTCCATCGACGTCTTCCAGGGCTATCTGGTGGTGATGGAAAAAGCCCGCGCCCTGAACCGCGCCCGCATCCATGATTTCGCGCGGCATAACTGGAAGACGGTGCAGTTCGACGACCCCGTCTACCTGGCCACGGCGGCCGGTACGCCGGAGTTTTCCGCCACACAATTTCGCATGTCCTACCAGTCGCCCATCACGCCGCCTACCGTCATCGACGTGAGCATGCAAGACGGCAAGCGCACGGTGCTCAAGCAGCAGGAAATCGTCGGCGGCTTTGATGGCAGCCGCTACACAACGCAGCGCCTGTGGGTGACAGCGCGCGATGGCGTGCAAGTACCGCTGTGGGTCGTCTACAAGAAAGGCGTCAAGCTCGACGGTTCCGCGCCGCTGCTGCTGTACTCGTATGGCTCGTATGGCATCTCGACGGAAGCCAGTTTTGCCATCAGCCGCATCAGCCTGCTGGAACGCGGCGTCATCTATGCGCAGGCGCATATCCGCGGCGGCACGGACATGGGCGAAGCGTGGCATGAAGACGGCATGCTGATGAAGAAGAAAAACACCTTCAATGACTTCATCGACAGCGCCGACTACCTGGTGCGCGAAAAATGGACGAGCCCGAACCGCCTGATCATCCAGGGCGGCAGCGCCGGCGGCTTGCTGATGGGCGCCGTCGTCAACATGCGCCCCGACCTGTTCCACGCCGTGCACGCGGCCGTGCCCTTCGTCGACGTGATGAACACCATGATGGACGCCAGCCTGCCGCTGACGACGGGCGAGTACCTCGAATGGGGCGACCCGAACCAGAAGGCGGCCTACGACTACATGCTCAGCTACTCGCCCTACGACAACATTGCGCACAAGAATTACCCGGCCATGCTGGTGACGACGGGCCTGAACGACAGCCAGGTCATGTACTGGGAACCGGCGAAATACGTGGCCAAGCTGCGCGCGCACAAGACGGACGGCAATCCCCTGCTGCTGAAAACGAATATGGGCGCCGGCCACGGCGGCGCTTCGGGCCGCTATAACGCCATTGCCGAGAATGCATTCAATATGGCGTGGATGCTGTCGCAGTGGGGTATTACGGAGTAAAGTGAAAAAAGCGCTTGCAGAAGGATTTTGTCCGTCCTATAATAGCGCCTCTTCCAGACGTGGTGACAAACGTCGGGATGGTTTTCTGAGACAAGCAACGGGTGCTTAGCTCAGTTGGTAGAGCGGCGCCCTTACAAGGCGTAGGTCGGGAGTTCGAGCCTCTCAGCACCCACCAAATCAGAAAACTGTCCAGTGCTTCATGGATCAGCAATACAGATCATACGAGCTTGGAGTGGTAGTTCAGTTGGTTAGAATACCGGCCTGTCACGTCGGGGGTCGCGGGTTCGAGTCCCGTCCGCTCCGCCAATAAAAGAAAAGCCCTTTGGTTCTCTGAACCGAAGGGCTTTTCCCATTTCAGAAGCAGAAAACACGTCAGTTCCCCCTTCCCTGACTATTTTTGCGCTTTTCAGCAAAAAAACTGCTGTTCACCCTCAAGAATAGTTGCACAAGCACGAAAGCGCCCCCTATAATAGTGCCTCTTCCAGACGTGGTGACAAACGTCGGGATAGTTTTCTGGGTATGCGGGTGCTTAGCTCAGTTGGTAGAGCGGCGCCCTTACAAGGCGTAGGTCGGGAGTTCGAGCCTCTCAGCACCCACCACCAATACAGAAAATTATCCAGTGCTTCATGGATCAGCAACACAGATCATACGAGCTTGGAGTGGTAGTTCAGTTGGTTAGAATACCGGCCTGTCACGTCGGGGGTCGCGGGTTCGAGTCCCGTCCGCTCCGCCAATAAAAGAAAAGCCCTTTGGTTCTCTGAACCGAAGGGCTTTTCCCATTGTGGGACCGCAAATGCTCTAGAATCAGCGCTACCCCGATTCTGCCCCTGCCCCGCAGCTTTTCTCCCTACCGCGTGCTGCGCTTGCCTCTGGCCCATCATGCTTTGCTGCAATCTGCCGCCAGCGCATCGTGCTGACCAGCCATTTGGCGCCGGACGTGCCCCTAGCGGCGACCATGCAATTGTGAAATAGGACTTTGCAGATCCGACAAGAAACGCTTAGGATGCCGTGTTGCAAAAACCGGCGATCCCGGTGCAGCCACAACGACAATATGGCGCGGCTACTCGCTGCGCCAGGCTTATTCTTGGAGAAATTATGTTGAACACCCACCGCGGCGCCCTGGCGATTTTGTGCGCCGTCCTTGCCACCTCGGCCATCGCGGCCGGCCCCACGGGCACGGCCGCCGACTATGGCAGCAGCGCCCCGCACGCGGCCGCCCAGCGCAGCATCGAACTGCAACCCGATACCCGCCACATCAACGTCACGCGCGGCGAAACCGTCACCATCGCGCGCGCCGGCCAGCGTTTTACCTGGCACGTGCAAACCTTCAACAACAAGACCGTCTTCGCCCTGGCAGAGATCGCGCCGAAGGACATGCCCGTCGACGGCGTGCAAGTGTATGTGGCCGCCAATCCCCTGTACGCGGGCAGCTAAGTTTCTTCTACGCATAAAAAAACCGGAACCACCTCGCGGCCGTTCCGGTTTTTTTGCAGCGTAAAGATTTACGCAGTCAATGCTTCTTTCGACGCGGACTCTTCCACTACTTCCTCGTCGTCCGAGCGGATCAGGTGGTCAAAGGCGGACAAAGCTGCCTTGGCACCTTCGCCGGTGGCAATGATGATCTGCTTGTACGGCACCGTGGTGACGTCGCCGGCCGCGAACACGCCGGGGATCGAGGTCTGGCCGCGGGCGTCGACTTCGATTTCGCCGTGGCGCGACAGTGCCACCGTACCTTTGAGCCACTCCGTGTTCGGCACCAGGCCGATTTGCACGAAGACGCCTTCCAGCTCGACCTTTTTCGATTCGCCGCTGACCCGGTCCGTGTAGCTCAGGCCATTGACGATCTTGCCGTCGCCGTGGATCTCGGTCGTTTGCGCCGACGTGATCACGGTCACGTTAGGCAGGCTGTGCAGCTTGCGTTGCAGCACCGCATCGGCACGCAGTTCCGCGCCGAACTCGATCAGGGTCACGTGTTTCACGAGACCGGCCAGGTCGATCGCCGCTTCCACACCCGAGTTGCCGCCGCCGATCACGGCCACGCGCTTGCCCTTGAACAGCGGGCCATCGCAATGCGGGCAGTAGGCGACACCGTGGTTGCGGTATTCCTTCTCGCCCGGCACGTTGATTTCGCGCCAGCGGGCGCCGGTGGCCAGGATGACGGTCTTGGCTTTCAAGATGGCGCCATTGGCCGTTTCAATCTGCACCAATTTGCCCGGCGTCAGTTTCGCGGCGCGCTGGGTGTTCATGATGTCGACTTCGTATTCCTTGACGTGCTGTTCCAGCGCCATGGCGAACTTCGGACCATCGGTTTCCTTGACCGAAATAAAGTTCTCGATGGCGAGAGTGTCGAGCACCTGGCCGCCGAAACGCTCGGCCAGCACGCCCGTCTTGATGCCTTTGCGGGCAGCGTAGATGGCAGCTGCCGCACCGGCAGGGCCGCCGCCGACGATCAGCACATCGAACACGTCTTTTTTCGACAACGCTGCGGCCTGGCGGGCGCTGGCATTGGTGTCGAGCTTGGCGAGGATTTCCTCGACATTCGTGCGGCCCTGGCCGAAATGCTGGCCATTGAGGAACATCATCGGCACGGCCATGATCTGGCGCTCTTCCACTTCTTTCGGGAACACGCCGCCATCGATGGTGGTGACCTTGATGCGCGGGTTGATCACCGCCATGGCATTCAATGCCTGCACCACTTCCGGGCAGTTATGGCAGGAGAGCGAAATAAACGTTTCAAACTCGTAATCGCCGTCGAGGTTGCGGATCTGCTCGATCACGGCCTCGTCGAACTTGATGGTGTGGCCGCCCACTTGCAGCAGCGCCAGCACCAGGGAGGTAAATTCGTGGCCCAGCGGCACGCCGGCGAAACGCACGCCGATGTCGGAGCCTGCACGGTTGATGCTGAACGACGGGGCCCGTACGCCAGCGTCAAGGCGCTCGACCAGCGTGATCTTGTCGCTCAACAGGACTATCTCCTGGAGCAATTCCTTCATCTCGCGGGCTTTTGCGCTGTCATCGAGAGAAGCGACCAGCTCAAGCGGATACACCACTTTTTCCAGGTAGGATTTCAGTTGGGTTTTGAGGGTTGCGTCTAACATGATTTTTTCTTCCTTTACAAATATTTAGGCGAATGCCGGGCCGGACGCCCGGTCCGGCATCGCGGTAACTACTTGTTTGCTACGTGTTGCATCGAGACTTAGATCTTGCCAACCAGGTCCAGCGATGGGGTCAGGGTTGCTGCGCCTTCCGTCCATTTGGCTGGGCAAACTTCGCCTGGGTGAGCGGCAACGTATTGAGCTGCCTTAACTTTGCGCAACAGTTCCGATGCGTCACGGCCGATGCCGTTGTCATGCACTTCCAGCACTTTGATGAAACCGTCTGGATTGATGACGAAGGTACCGCGCAGCGCCATGCCTTCTTCTTCGATCATGACTTCGAAATTGCGCGACAGGGTACCGGTTGGGTCGCCGATCAGTGCGTATTGCACTTTCTTGATCGCGTCCGAGGTGTCGTGCCATGCTTTGTGCGCGAAGTGCGAATCGGTCGAGATGCCGTAGACATCGACGCCCAGCTTCTGGAATTCAGCGTGGTGATCGGCCAGATCTTCCAGTTCGGTTGGGCAAACGAAGGTGAAGTCGGCTGGGTAGAAGACGAATACCGACCACTTGCCTTTCAGCGACGCTTCCGTCAGGTCGACGAATTTGCCATTGTGGTATGCGGTTGCCTTGAATGGTTTAACTTGGGTATTGATCAGCGACATTTCATTTCCTCTCGTGTGGTGAATCAGTAAGACTCTAGTGTAAGGGGTTTTAACCCATATGCAAAATTGATTGTCACAATAGTTTCAATTGGTTTTAGCTATCATGACACTATGGGAACTCCATGATAGGCAGTTCCCACGCGATTGGATAGCGGTGACAGTGGATACCCCTGCCGCCGCCAAGTGTTTAATTCTTGAGTTCTTCCGGTACCTTGCCACCGTTTTCGGCCAGCTTGATCATTACCTGGCGGTGCAGCCAGATATTCATGCTGGCCGAATCGTTGGTGTCGCCCGTGAAGTGCAGCTCTTGCGCCAGTTCCTTGCGCGCGGCCAGGCTGCTGTCGAGTTGAAGCAGTTTCATCAGGTCGACGATGGACGTGCGCCAATTGAGTTTTTCCGCGTTCTTGCTGGCCAGGTCGACCAGCACCACTTCCACGTCCACCACGGGCGCGGCAGCGGCCGGAGCGGCAGCAGGAGTGGCCGGTGCTGCGGCAGGCGCTGTCGTGGCGGCGGCCGGCGTGGCAGCCGGTGCGGCATCGGACGAATGGTGGAAGATCTTGTTGTAGATATTGCTGAAAATGCCCATGAGGTCACCTCGAGTTGAGTGAATGGAAGAAGATTGCCTGCGCACCCGGTGTAGGTACCGGTGACAGCAAAGCCGGGCGCAGGCGCCAGCCCATCGAGTATAAGCCCGTTCAAGCCGGGAGCCCCGTCCCGCAGGCCTGGATGAAATCTGGTGGCAGGCTGGGCCTGTTTCAAGGGCGCAAGGGCCGCCGGGCGTGCAGCAGCGCGTCGAACGCTTCGATGGCCAGCGGTGGCGCAAACAACTCGCCTTGCGCGAAATCGCAGCCGATCTCCAGCAGCCGGGCGCGCTGCTCTTCGGTCTCCACGCCTTCGGCGATGACCTGCAAGCCCAGCTTGTGGGCCATGGTGACGATGGCTTCACACAGCACCAGTTCGCTGGCGCCGGCCGCCAGTTTGCGCACCAGCACGCCGTCGAGCTTCAGGTAGTCGATACCGCATTGCTGCAGCTGCGTCAGCGAGGCATGACCGCTGCCGAAGTCGTCGAGGGCGATCTGCAGGCCCGCTTCGCGCAAGTGCTGCAGGCGTGGCGCCATGCTATTGCCGTTGGGTAAAAGTACATCTTCGCGCATGTCGAGCACAATGGCCGAGGCCGGCACATCGAGCGCCATCAGCTGGCGCAGCCAGGTGCCGGGTGCCTCCACTTCGCGCTGCAATTCCAGCGGCGACTGGTTCAGGCACAGTTGCAGTCCCGGCAAGCCGATAACCTGGCCTTGCGCGCGCCAGTGCAGCAGTTGCGTGGCCGCCGTGCGCAGCACCCAGTCGCCGATCTCCACGATCAGGCCGCTGCTTTCGGCCAGCGCGAGGAAATCGGGTGGATACACGATGCCTCGCTGCGGATGCTGCCAGCGCAGCAAGGCTTCCGCCTTGACAATATTGCCGCTATGCAGTTCGACGATGGGCTGGTAATACAGCTGCATCTGCTGTTCGCGCAAGGCCGTGCGCAAGTCCGCTCCCATGCGCATGCGGTTGACGGCCGCCACCTGCATGGCCGGCGTAAAGTAGCTGTAGCGGTTGCGCCCCGCGCCTTTCGACACATACATGGCCTGGTCCGCCTGCTTGAGCAAATCCTCGATCGTGCCCGCGTCATCGGGATACAGGGTGATGCCGATCGAGGCCGAGACGAAGGCCTGCTCCTGTCCCAGCAGGAACGGTGCCAGCAAACCGTCGAGTATCTGCCGCGCGATGCGGTCGACTTGCTGCAGGTCGTCGATGTCGGACAGGATCACCGTGAATTCATCGCCGCCCAGGCGCGCCACCGTGTCCGTCTCGCGCACGCCCACGCGGATGCGCCGCGCCGCTTCGATCAGCAAGATATCGCCCTGGTGGTGGCCCAGGGTGTCGTTGACTTCCTTGAAATGGTCGAGGTCGATGAACAGGATGGCCACGCGGTTCGCATCGCGCCGTCCCTGCGCCAGCGCCTGGCGCAAACGCTCGTGGAACATGCGGCGGTTCGGCAATTGCGTCAAGGTATCGAAATTGGCTTGCTGCCAGATCAGCGCTTCCGTTTGCCGCTTGTCCGTCACATCTTCCAGCATGCACAAATGGTGCGGTCCGCCATGGCGCGCCGTGGCGATGGCCGTCACCGAGGCATCGACCCACACGACGCCGCCATCGGGACGCACGATGCGCTTGGCGTGGCGGAAGCCCTGCAGGCGCCGCGCCAGCAGCTGCGCCACGTGCGCCTGCTCGCCGGCCACATCGTCGGGATGGCTGATCTCCATCCAGCTCGTCTGCTTCATGTGCTCCAGGGTGCGTCCGGCGATGGCCAGATAGCGCGGATTGATATCGAGAAACTGTCCGCTCACGGTATCGATCAGGGCGATACCCATGGGCGCTTCCTCGAACATGGTGCGAAAGCGCAATTCCCCCTGGCGGATGGTTTCCTCCGTGCGGCGGCGCTCGCGCGCCAGGTTGTTGAAGTGGAAGCCGGCCGACACGGCCAGCAAACTGCCCGCCAGGCCCAGCGACAAATACAGCCAGCCCAGGTCGGCGCCTGGCACGGGGCGGTACAGGAAACCCTTGTAGGCGCGGCTGTCCGTGGCCTTGGGCGGCAGCACGCCCATGGCCGCGTACGTGTCGGCAATATGCTGCCAGCGCTGGGGATTCATGTAGCCGAGCTCCACCAGCACGGGCTGCAGCAGCAATTCCATCTGCTGCGCCTCGTACAGCAGGTGCGCGCGGTCGTGGCGCTGGCTGTATTTGACGTGGATCAGTTGCGCCATTTCCTCACGGTGCGCCATCGCGTATTGCCAGCCGCGCAGGCTGGCCGCACGGAACGCTTTGACACGCTCGGGATGGCGGCGCAGTTCCTGCTCGCTGGTAAACAGGTTGTCGCCGTAGAAATCGATGCCGGCCGTACGCGGCGTAAACTGGTAATAGGAAAATCCCGCCCGGTCCAGGTAGTCCGGTTCATTGGTGGAGTACGCGGCAATCGCATCGACCTTGCCATCGATCAAATCCTCGATCCGGTAGCTGGGCGGCAAGTGGCGCATCTGCTGCGGCGCGACGCCCATTTTTCCCAGGAATAGCGACACTTCATCGGAGGCGGCCGCCACATTGACGGCCGCGCCGATCATCACGGGCGCCCCCACCAGCTTGCGCACGTCGGGCGCCCCGCCCTGCTGGCGCATCAGCAGCACGCTGGGCGAATGCTGGAACACCACGGCCAGCACCACCACGGGCTTGCCCGCCAGGCGGCTGAGCAACAAGGTGCTGTTGCCCACGCCATATTCAGCCTGGCCCGACAACACAGCCGCCTCGGCAGGCGGCACGCCGCTGCCTTCGACCAATGTCACCTCGAGCCCCGCCTCGCGGTAATAGCCTTGCTCGATGGCCGCGTAATAGCCGGCGAACTGGAACTGGTGCGTGAAATTGAGGTGCAGGGAGACGGCTTCCAGCGCCCGGACGGGCGTGGCCAGGCACAGCAGCAGAACGAAACAGCAGCGGAAAGCATCGGAGGCTTTCATCGGCATGGCGGGACACCACAGGAAGCTGCCGCGTTGGCAGGGGTAAGGCTATTGTAGCCGCCCCTTTTGCCGATGGATAATTATTTCAGTGCGGACAATAGCGTTGATGTTTTTAGCAAACAATCGCGCCATTGTTTGCATTAGAACACGACGCCAGCCACCAAAATGATGTTGGCGTACGGACTGCACTCACCCGTGCGCACGATGGCGCGCGCGCCCTTGGACAATTGCTTGAACTCGTCGTGCGTCACCTGGCGCGCATCGGGCAAGGCCAGGGCCGCCACCTGCGCCGCCATGGCCGGATTATGCTGCGGCAACTCGCTGGCGAGCAAATGGTATTCCACCTGCATTTCGCTCAGCACGGTGTTGACTGTATCGATGAAGCCGGGGATGCCGCGCGTCAGGGCCAGGTCGATCAGGGGCACGCCCGGCTGCGACGGCAAGCCCGCGTCGCCGATGACGAGCATGTCGCCATGCCCGAGCGACGCGATCAGTTGCGACAGTGCGATATTAAGCAGCGGTGATTTTTTCATGGATTCAGAACAGCTCGTGCAAGTGGGGGATCGACGTTTGCGCGCCGGGTTTGGTGACGCTCCAGGCGGCCGCACGCTGGCCTTGCTGGATCGCTTCCGCCTCGTCCATGCCGGACGCCAGGCCCGCCACAAAACCGCCGATAAACGTATCGCCCGCGGCCGTCGTGTCGACGGCTTTCACGGCTTCGGCCTGGAACGTGTAATCGCCCCCGTACAGGGCCGCGTGCACGCCCTTGGAACCCAAGGTGATGATGACGTTGTCGCTGCCCAGCTTTTGCAGCGCGGCGGCCAGCGCCTTGACGTCCGCGCCTTCCGGGCTGACGCCGGCCAGCATGGCCGCTTCGATTTCATTCGGAATCAGGTAATCGACCAGTTCCAGCACGCCTTCCGGCAAGCTGGCGGCCGGGGCCGGGTTCAGCACCACGGTCTTGCCCAGCGAACGGGCCAATTTGATCGCATGCACGACGGTGGCCATCGGGGTTTCCAGCTGCAGCACGACGATGTCGGCCTGCTCGATCAGCTCTTTTGCCGCGTCGATGTGCGCGGGGCTGAGCAGATCGTTGGCGCCGCCGGCGATCACGATACTGTTCTGGCCGTTGTCGTCGACAAGGATCGAGGCGATGCCCGAGGCGACACCGGGCAAGGTCGTGATGTGGCTGTCGATGATGCCGTCGCCGACGAGCGCCGCGCGCAGGGTCGCGCCAAACGCATCGTCGCCCACGCAAGCGACCATGGCCACTTGCTGGGCACCGGCCACTTTGCCGCTCAGGCGCGCGCAGGCCACGGCCTGGTTGGCGCCCTTGCCGCCAGGAATGGTTCTAAACGCGCCGCCCGTCAGGGTTTCGCCGGGGAGGGGCATGCGCGGCACGCGCAAGACCAGGTCCATATTGATGCTGCCGATAACCACGATCATGATGTCATTCCCATCAGTTCAGTTGCAGGTAAAGAAGTAGGTACAGAAGAAGGCACTGCGGCGGCACTGGAGCCGCGCACGTGCAGTGCCGGCGCGATGCTGCGCTGCTGGCGCGGCAAGGCGGGGTCGGCGATGCGCGCCAGCAAGCAGGCGGCCGTGATGTGGCCCAGCTCGCGCATATTTTGCGCCACGCTGGTCAAGGCCGGATGCACGAAGCTGGCCAGGTCGATATCGTCGAAGCCGACGACGGCCAGTTCGCCCGGCACGGCAATGCCCCGCTCGGCGGCGGCGCGCAGGGCGCCAAAGGCCATCAAGTCATTGCAGCAGAACAAGGCGTCGGGGCGCTGGCCTGGCGGCAGCGCCAGCAGATCCAGCGCGGCCGCATAGCCGCCCGTGCTCGTAAAATCGCCATGGCGGCACAGCGCGTCGTCCAGGGCCACGCCCGCGTCCGCCATAGCGCTGCGCACGCCGTCGATGCGCTCGTTGGAAATGCTCACTTCGCGGGGACCGGCGATGCAGGCGAAACGCCGGCGCCCCAGACCCAGCAGATGGCGCGCGGCCAAGGCACCGCCGGCGCGGTTATCGACGGCCACGGCATCGATGGACAGGTCGCTGGGCGCGCGGTCGAGCAGCACGGCCGGCACCTTCATCTTGCGCAGCAATTCGCCATCGCTGTCGGCCAGCGCGGACAAAATCAGGCCGTCGCAGCGCTTGGTCAGCAGCACATTTAAATAGTCGCGCTGCTTGACGGGGTCGTCGTCGGAATTACATAAAATCACGCTGTAGCCGGCCGCGTAGCAGCTGTCCTCGATGCCGCGCGCCACCTCCGAAAAATACGGATTCGTATTGTTCGGAATGATCAGGCCGATGGTGCCCGTACTGCGGCTGCGCAAGGAACGCGCCAGCGCGCTGGGCACGTAATGCAATTGTTCCACGGCCGCCAGCACGGCGCGGCGCGCCTCGTCGCTGACGGGACGGGTATTGTTGAGGACGTGCGACACGGTGGTAAACGACACCCCCGCCGCCTGCGCCACTTGTTTGATGGTTGCCATGGGCCAGTATTATGAACGCTCGCCACGGCGGCGGTAGGTATCGAGCACCACGGCCGCAACGATCACCAGGCCCGTGACGATGCGTTTCACGGGTTCGGACACGCCCACTTGCGCCAGGCCCGCTTCCAGCACGGAAATGATCAACACGCCGATAAAGGTGCTGATGACGGAACCGCGTCCACCCATCAGGCTCGTGCCGCCGATCACGACGGCTGCGATCACTTGCAATTCCATGCCCACGCCGCCGTTCGGGTCGGCCGCTTCCAGGCGCGACACTTGGAACAGCGCGCCCACGCCGGCGAGGAAACCCATCAGGGCGAAGACCAATACTTTCGACGGCTTCGTGTTGATGCCCGACAAGCGCACGGCTTCTTCATTCGTGCCGATGCCGATCCAGTGGCGGCCCAGCACCGTGCGCGTGAGCACCAAATGGCCGATGACAACGATGGCAATCGAGGCGATGAAAGCGGGCGACAGGCCGAACGCGATCGGTGAGCTGATGCCGTCAACGGCGCTGCCGATGTATTCCGTGCGCGAGTTCGTCACTTGATACGCCATGCCGCGCGCCATTTCCAGCACGCCCAAGGAAACGATGAACGAGGGAATGCGCCAGCCGACGGAAATCAGGCCCGTGGTGGCGCCACACAGGGCGGCGACGAACATGCCCAGCAGGGCCGCGCTCCATACGGGCCAGCCCCAGTGCACGACGGCCAGCGACAGCACGGAAGCGGCCAGCGCCATCACGGAACCGACCGACAGATCGATGCCGCCGATGATCAGCACGAAGGTCATGCCGACAGCCATCACGACGAGGGTCGGAATATTGTTCGACAAGGTGCTCAAGGTGGCCAGGGTGAAGAAGTTTTCGCTGGCAAACGAGAACAGCACGCACATGGCCAGCAGGGCGCCGATCAGGCCCGCATAGTTTTTCAGGTCGGCCAGGCTGCGCTGCAGATACGAAGGAGAGGAATTGGTGGTCATGGGAATCTTTCCGGCGGATCAGACCGCAGCTGGAGTGGAAGTAGGGGTCAAATAGCCGGAGAAGGCGGCCGACAGCAGCGCGTCCTGGCTCCAGGCGCCGCGCTCGAAGGTCTCGACGATGCTGCCCGCGCTCATGACGGCGATGCGGTCGCAGATCAGCATCAGTTCGCGCAAGTCGCTCGAGACGATGACGAGGCCCTTGCCCTGACGCGCCTGCTCGGCCAGCACCTGATAAATATCAAACTTGGCGCCGATATCGATGCCGCGCGTGGGCTCGTCAAACAGCATCACGGGGCAGTCGCGGTACAGCCAGCGGGCGATCACCACCTTTTGCTGGTTGCCGCCGGACAGTTCCGCCACCGTTTGCGCGCTGTTGCGCGAGCGGATGCCCAGGCGCTCGATGTAGTCGTCGGCCACCGACGCTTCGGACGCATCGTTGAGCCAGCCGGCGCCGCTGACGGTGTCGAGCGAGGCCAGGGTCGTGTTGACGGCGATGGACTGGCGCAACAACAAGCCTTGTCCCTTGCGGTCTTCCGTGATCATGGCGATGCCCGCTTTCACCGCTGCCTGCGGCGAGGCCAGGGCGGCAGGCGTTTCGCTGTCGCCAAGGAACACGTCACCGGCATCGGCGCGGTCGGCGCCGAAGATCAGGCGCAGCAATTCCGTGCGGCCAGAGCCGATCAGGCCGGCGATGCCGAGGATTTCACCGGCGCGCAAGTCGAACGAGGTCGGGTTGACGACCTTGCCGCGCGCCAGGCCGCGCACGCGCAGCAACGGCGCCCCTAATGTGCGCCCGCTCAGGTCGACGGCATCATCGGCCGAGCGGCCCACCATCAGGCTGACCAGATCGGCGGCCGAATGGCCCGCGATATCGTCGTCGCACACGAGCTGGCCGTCGCGCAGCACGGCGATGCGGTCGGCCACGCGCTTGAGTTCTTCCAGGCGGTGGGAAATATAGATGATGCACACGCCTTCGGCTTTCAGGCGTTCGATTTGCAGGAACAGCAACTCCACTTCGCGGTGCGTCAGCATGGCTGTCGGCTCGTCGAGCACCAGCAGGCGGCAAGCGCCGATCAGATTGCGCGCGATTTCGATCATTTGCTGGTGGCCGATGCCCAGTTCGCCCACGAGGGTCCACGGATCGAGGCCGCCCAAACCCACTTTTTCCATCTGTTCACGCGCGTCGCGTTCGAGACGGCCGCGGTCGATGAAGCCGAAACGCTGCGGCAGGTTTTTCAGGTACAGGTTTTCCGCGATCGACAGGGTGGGAATCAGATTGAGTTCCTGCATCACCATGCGGATGCCCAGCGCCTCGGCGGCGCCGCGCGAGGCGGGCTGGTAAGACTTGCCGTCGAGCAGCATCGTGCCCGTGGTGGCTTGCTCCAGACCGCAGATGATCTTCGACAAGGTGCTTTTGCCGGCACCGTTTTCGCCCGTCAGCGCCAGCACCTGGCCGGGGGCAAAGCGCAAGCCCACGCCGCCCAGCACGGGGCCGACATAGGACTTGCCGATGTTGTCCAGGGTCAATAGAGGGATGGCGGCTGATGGCGCCGGGGGGATGTCGGTAGGCATGATAAAACTCCGCGGTAGTGGCGGCGGGGCCGGCGCCGCCTGCTCGCATGAGTAGGCAGGCGCCGGCCCCGGCGGGATCAAACGATCAGGACTTGGCGGCCTTGGCGACCAGTTCGACCTTGGTTTCGATGACGCCACCAAGCTCGGCCTGTTTCTTCTTCTGTGCCAGGGCTTTCAGCACGGTCTCGATGCCGAACACGGCTTGCTGCGAACCGAACTGGTCTGCGGTAGCCAGCACGCGGCCATCGGCCAGCATCGGCTTGATGGCGTTGATGTTGTCGTAGCCGACGACGATGACTTTGCCCGTTTTACCGGCCGCCTTGATGGCGGACACGGCACCGATGGCCATGTTGTCGTTACCGCACAGCAAAGCCTTGATGTTCGGGTTGGCGTTCAGCATGGCGGCCGCCACCGTATTGGCCGGAGCGATTTCCCACTGGCCCGACTGCACGCTGACAACTTTCGCGCCGGCCGCGTTCATGGCGTCCTGGAAGCCCAGGGTGCGCTGCTGAGCGTTGTAGGTCGTCGACACGCCTTCGATGATGCCGACCGGGTCGCCCTTCTTGATCTGCTTGGCGAGGAAGTCGCCGACCACCTTGGCGCCCTTGCGGTTGTCCGGGCCGACGAACGGCACGCTGATGCCCTTCTCTTTCAGGGCGCCTTCGTCGAGCTTGTTGTCGATATTGACGACGATGATGCCCGCGTCGATGGCTTTCTTCAGGACCGGCACCAGCGCTTTCGAGTCGGCCGGGGCGATCACCAGCGCGTTGACGCGCGAGACGATCATTTGCTCGACCAGCTTGATCTGGCTCGACGTATCCGTCTCATCCTTGATGCCGTTCGACAGCAGGTCGTACTTGGCGGCATTGGCCTTCTGATGCGCCTTGGCGCCATTTTCCATGGTCAGGAAAAATTCATTGGCGAGCGACTTCATCACCAGCGCCACCTTCGGTTTGGCAGGTGTCTGCGCCATCGCCGGCACGGCGGGCAAGGCACACACCAGGACAGCGGCGGCAATCATTTTCAGGCGAATACGGGATGTCATGAGCGTCTCCAGAGTTGTTGGTCAAGCACGTCTACACCATGCTTTTATGAAATTTTACGGCGCGCAAACGTTTGCGCGAAGCGAATAGTGCCTCAATGCCCTATTACAGTGCAAGCAAAACTGTATGTGCGGTGCAGCAAAAAGGGAGCGCCCAGAGGGAAACAGGCAGACCGACGCGATCGGCCTGCCGAGGAGAAATGCGTAGAAATCAGACGTTTGTTGCGGGACGGGCGCTGGCCCACTGCACGGCCAGCACGCTGGCCAGCACCAGCAGCAAGCCCAGCATTGACCAGCCCGTCATGGCCTGGCCCAGCAAGGCCCAGCCCAGCACGACGGCCATCAGGGGACTGAGCAGGCCCAGCGAGGAGACGGCCACGGGCGACAGCCTGGCGATGCCGCGAAACCACAGCGCATATGCCAGCAGGGCGCCGGCCAGGCACAGGTAGGTGTAGGCCAATATTTGCGGCAAGGACAAGGCCGGCAGCGGTGCATCGGCCAGCCAGGCGACGGGCGCCAGCATCAGGCCACCGAGCAGCAATTGCCAGCCCGTCAGCGCCAGCACGGGCAAGTCCGGCTTCCAGCGCCGCGTCAGGTAGGTACCGGCCGCCATGCAAGCCGTGCCGCCCAGCGCGGCGGCGATGCCGACCGGTTCCCACACGGTGCGCGGCGACAACAACAAAACGCCCATGCCGGCCACGCCCAGTACGCTGGCAAGCAAGGCCAACCGGGCCGGACGGCGCCCTTCCACGCCCCAGGCCAGGCCCATGACCAGCAGCGGCTGGATGGCGCCCACCACGGCCGCCAAGCCGCCGGGCAAGCGGTAGGCGGCCACGAACAGCAGCGCCTGGAACACACCGATATTCAACGCGGACAGGATCAGCACGCGCATCCAGTCACGCCGCGCGGGCAGGCGCCGCATGACCAGCAGCAGCAACAAGCCGGCCGGCAACACGCGGATCAGGGCCGCAGTGAAAGGCCGGTCGGGCGGCAGCAGTTCGGACGTGACGATATACGTGGAACCCCAGATCAGGGGCGCCAGCGCCGTGAGCAGAATATCGCCCCAGACGGGGCGGACGGAAGAAGAAACCATACAACTATCTCGATACTAAGATAAAAACTCAGTGTGGACGCGAACTATCTTGATGTAAAGACAAATGGGCGTGCGCACCGCTACCTGCGGACGAAAAAAAGCCCGGCATGGCCGGGCTTCGGGAAGCAGATCAGACAGCAAGCCGCGCTGTCTGACAGATACTTAATCGCGCACGCGCCGCAGGGTCGTTACCCGCATGCCGCCCATGCTGATCTGCGCCGTGCTGCCATCGTCGCTGACGATAATATCCATGGCCGCTTCGCCCGCGCCTTCCGGCGCGATCGTCACGGTATTGCCCTTGGTGGTGAAGGTGGCCTTGGTCGAGGTGCCGTTATTGATCACGCTGTCACTTGTAAATTCCAGGACGTTGCCCATCGCCGCCTGCCATTTCCCCACCGCCGGGTGGCCGCCAAAGCTGAACACGCTTTTCAGCTTGTCCAGCATGCCCGCACCCTGCGCGGCCGACGATTTGCCTATCGCACCGGTCATGGCCGCCTGGCTCATCTGCGCTTCATCGATGACTTGCCATTGCTTGTCAACCAGCGCCATCGGCAGTCGCACTTGCAGATCGCCGTCCGGCAAGCGCTGCAGGATCAGCGCGCGGTCCGGCGATTTGGCGAACCACGCCGCCTCATCGGTCAGCGTCAGGGTGGCCTTGGCCATCGCCACTTGCTGTACGCCCAGGTCGCGCACCTGATCGTAGCCGCTGACCTTGGCCACTTTCACGCCCTTGGCCACGCACAGCTTGTCGCCACGCAAGGCCGCCTTGCCCGGCGCGGCCAGCGCGTAGACAAATTGCGATTGCGCAACCCAACCACCGCTGCCTTGTTCGACGGGAGCGTTGTACAGGCCGCTACGCACGAGGATATCGAGCCATTGCCGAGTGGAACTGTCGTACGACGCCACGCGGATCTCTTCCTTCTGGTACGGCAAGTTGGTGAGGCACAGCAGCTTGTCGCGCACCGCCTCGTCAGCGGCCAGGTGGGCATCGATGGCGCGGCTGAAACTGCTGGCCGAGGCCGCCTCTGGCTTCAGCAGCCACGCCAGGGCGCCGCCAGCCACGACGACCACCGCCAGCACGCCGCCGGCGATCACGATGTGGCGCCGCTTCACGCCGGACAGCGCCGGCGTCGCGGCTGGTGCAGATGCCGGTACAGGAGCGGACGCGGGCGCCGGTGCGGCGTTGACAGCCTTGCCGCATTCATCGCAGAAGCGCGCCCCGGGGGCATGGGCGGTGCCGCATTTGGTGCAGAAGTGAGCCATGGTGTGCCTTACTTGAGTTTATGCGCGCATTCGCCGCAGAACACGTCATCGGACGCGACCGGTGCCTTGCAGCTCGGGCAATGCAGGCTGTCAACGGGCGCGGCAGCCGGAGCGGCTGGCGTGGCCGGTGCCGCAGCTTGCTCGGCCAGGGCGCGCGCACGGTCACGCGCTTCCTCGGCTTTTTTCTTGACCGTGGCCAGGCCGTCGTTCAGGCTCGCTTCCGAGGCGCTGAAATCGACATTGCGCGTGGCGTTCAGGTAAATGATGCACACGCCCTTGGTGAAGATCAGGCCCGGTACCACGGCCGCGGCCGCCAACAGCAAGCCGCCGCCCAGGCCCGCTGCGATGATGTAGCCGGAACCGCCATTCAGACCCGAAGCCAGGGTGTACATATTCATCTGGCCGCCCAGGCCCAGGATGCCGGCCGACATGCCGCTGGTCAGCGACACGCCGGTACCGACCACGCCAAAGATCAGCAGCGCGACAAACGAGGTGATCAGGAACAGCAGCACTTCCAGCAGAATCACGGACACCAGCTTGGTGCGCACGATCAGGTTCAGGCGGGCAATGATCTGGAATACGGTGGCGCCCGACCAGGCGGCAGGGCCGGCCAGCGGCAGCATCACGTAGAACAGCGCAAACACCAGCACGCCCAGCACGATGGCCGACAGCGGGAAGACGACCGTGTACAGCACGGGGCCGAGCACGGGAATCTTGCAGACAAACAAGATGATGGCGATGGTGATCATGGCCGCCAGCACGATCAAAAATTCAAGGAAGACGACCGCGATCAGGCGGTGGCTCGTGTACAGCGAAACGAGCATGGCATCAACCAGGCTCATGCCAGGCTGGCCTTGCGCGTCGCGCATCAGCATGATGCCGACAGCGTTAGAACCGTAAAACATCACAAGGAAGGCCATCAGGCCACCGACAAAGACCAGCAGCGGACTGCTCATGCCGCCGGCAAGCATCGTCAGCACGCCACCGACGAGCACGGCGCTGATGAAGGTCAGGGCCAGCAGCGCAATCGCGCGAAAGTTCCTGATGGCGTCGGTCGCTTCGATCAGCGAACCCACGGCGGAGGAAAAGGGAAGAGGTTGATGTGTTTGTGTGGAAATGGTCATGTCTGGCCTGGAAGGGGTGAATCGGGAGGGGACGGCCTGCCTGGCCGTCCCATGGTCATGCTGTGTCAGTAGGCCAGCGCCAGTTGCAGCTCGCTCGCAGGCGCCTGGCGCTGGACGATCTGCAGCTTGACGTCCTGACCACCGACGCGCTTGCTATTCAGGTACAGGGCCGTGCGTACCGGGTAAATGCCCTGCGGCACGCCTTCAGGCATGGGAATCGAGAAGCCGCCCTTGTAGGCGCCGCTGCCGTTATTGCTGCTGACCACCTTGCGCACGGTTTTGATCAGCTCACCATTGGGCTTGTACAGGCTCAATTCTTCTTCCACCAGCGGGTTCGGATCGCGCGTGCCGGCCGCCACTTCGATGTACGAATTGGTCTGCGCCTTCTGGCCCGGACGCACGGACGACGGCGTAAAGCCCGTCTCGTATTTCACCAGGGTCGACTGCTCGGGCAGCTTGCCCTTGTTGGCCACCTTGTAATCGGCCTGCACCTGCTGCGACGTCTTGACTTGCTGGCTTTGATAATTCAAGGCCACGCAGGCGAGCGCGCCCAAGCTGGCGCCCAGGGCCGCACCGCGCACGGTGTTGTTGCCACCGCCCAGCAAGCCGCCGACGACGGCGCCGATGCCGGCCAGCATGGCCGTATTGCATTCGCCACTGGCCGCTTCCGTGCCTGCGGTGGTGGTATTGCCCGTGGCGCCAGGGCCGCCCGGCGCGGCGCAGCCGGCCAGCATCGACGACACGACCAGCATCGCCACCAGGGGCTTGGCCATTTGTTTCAAGTTTTTCACGTTATTCTCCGAAAGAATCAAAATAGGAATGGGAGGCAAGCTACGGCTTACTCGATCTGGATTTGCGACAGCGCCTTGTCTTGCGCTTCCTTCGCCTTGCGCTTGATGTCCTGCGCATGGCGGTTGCCCTTGTCCATGCGCAACACGGCATTCGCATTGGCAATGGCACAGTCGTATTTGCGCTGGCTCATGCAGTGGCTCGCTTCCGACAGGCTGTCCGTGATCACGCTTTCCAGGCCCGTCGTCTGTTTGACAGGCGCCGGTGGCGGGGTCACCTTGACGGGCTTGGCCGGTTTTTCCACGACAGGGGCCGGGGCCGCTGCTGGAGCCGGCTCGGGTGCTGGAGCAGGCGCTGCCGCTGGCTCAGGCTCAGGCTCGGCAGCAGGTGTCGCGGCAAGGTCGCCCGCCGTGCCGCCATCGAGCGCAGCGTCATCGATGGCCAGCGGCTGCTCGGCGGCCGGCGCAGGGTCTTCCTGCACCGGCAAGGTTGCCTCCGGTTCAGGCACGGCGACAGGCGGTTTGCTTGACAAGAAATAGTAAGCGCCCGCACCGCCCAGAAGCACCACCGCTGCGACGGCCGCGGCGATCAGTTTCATGCGCTTGCCAGCCGGTGGGCTGTCAGCCGGCGTGTCGGGAACGCTGTCTGTCACTGCTGCGGGAGCGGTTTCTGGTTCCCGTGCAGGGGCGGGCGCAGGGACCGGATCGGCACGGCGCTTTTCCAGCACGGGCGGTGGCGCAGGTGGCGCGATCGGTTCCGCCACCGGTGCCGGGGCAGGCTCAGGCACGGACACGGGTTCAATGACGGGCGCAATCTCCGGCGCGATGACCGGCTCTGGCAGCGGCGGCGGCATCGCTGCGGCCACCGGCGCCACGGCAAAGCTGAACGCGCACTTGGGGCAGAACCGGGCGTCCGGCTTGCAGTCATGGCCGCACTGGCCACAGGATTTTCCCGGCACCGGGGCGGCAACGGTCGTGGCAACGGCAAACGTCGTGCCGCAGGAAGAACAGAATTTGGCGCCCGGCTTATTCTCGGCCTGGCAGGAAAGGCATTTCAATTGGCATCTCTTTTCATATCAACGCTGGGAGCCGCGTACGCCGGCGCTTGCCAGAATGGCAGTATTGTTGACGTACGGCTAAATGTTCAACGAGTATATTTTCAAATACCAAGTTGCCACAAGGGAAAATTGCCTTTTGCTCTATTCAATTTTTAAATATTGGTAAAAATCCTGCCAGCATGGCGTGCTGCGCCCCATGTTGGTGCGCAGATGGCAAAAAACCCGGCAACGCTGTATGCGTTGCCGGGTTCTCAGTCGATGCCGGGGACAGTGACGCTGGCTTACTTGCGTCCGCCCCGTGCCGGTGCGGCATGGCCGCCCTTGGCTGGCGGCTTGCCGCCACGGCCCATCGGCGCGGCGGCCGGCTTGGCCTTGGTCTTGATGGTCGACAGGATCGATGGGCGCACCTTCGACTCGGCGGCCGACGCTTTGGGCGCCGCTGCCGTACCGCCCAGGGCAATGCGGTTCTTGCCCGGCGTGACCTTGAACTTGTCTGGCGTGCCGGCGCCATGCGTCTGGCGGCTGCGTTCGCCTGCGGCCAGTCCGCCCGACTCCGACGACGTCCAGGCGGGTATCAAATGCTTGTCGCCATTGCCGATCAAGTCGCCACGGCCCATGTTGACCAGCGCTTCGCGCAGGATCGGCCAGTTGGCCGGATCCTGGTAGCGCAGGAACGCTTTATGCGTGCGGCGGATCTTGCCGCTGCGGGCCGTTTCCACCACTTCCGAATCCGCCGTGACCTTGCGCAAGGGATTCTTGCGCGTGTGATACATGGTCGTCGCCATGGCCATCGGCGTGGGCATGAAGGTTTGCACCTGGTCCAGCTTGAAATTGTTCTTCTTCAGCCACAGGGCCAGGTTCAGCATGTCCACGTCCGTCGTGCCCGGATGGGCGGCGATGAAATACGGGATCAGATACTGCTTCTTGCCTGCTTCCAGCGAGAAACGGTCGAACATTTCCTTGAACTCGTCATACGCGCCGATGCCGGGCTTCATCATCTTCGACAAAGTCCCCTCTTCCGTGTGCTCGGGCGCAATTTTCAAGAGGCCGCCGACGTGGTGCGTCACCAGTTCCTTGACGTATTCAGGCGAACGTACGGCCAGGTCGTAGCGCAGACCTGAGCTGATCAGCACTTTCTTGATGCCGGGAATGGCGCGCGCCTTGCGGTACAGCGAGATGAGCTTGCTGTGGTCCGTGCCCAGGTTCACGCAGATGGACGGGTACACGCACGACAGGCGGCGGCACGACACTTCGATCTCTTTTTCCTTGCAGGCCAGGCGGTACATATTCGCCGTCGGGCCACCCATATCGGAAATGGTGCCTGTAAAGCCTTTGGTTTTATCGCGGATATGCTCGATTTCACGCAGAATCGACGGCTCCGAACGGCTCTGGATGATGCGGCCTTCATGCTCGGTAATCGAGCAGAAGGTGCAGCCGCCGAAGCAGCCGCGCATGATGTTGACGGAAAAGCGGATCATTTCCCAGGCGGGAATATGCGCCTTGCCATAGCTCGGGTGCGGGGCGCGCGCGTAATTCATGTCGTACACGCCATCCATCTCGTCCATGGCCAGCGGCAGCGGCGGCGGGTTGAGCCACACGTCGCGTTCGCCATGCGCCTGCACCATGGCGCGCGCATTGCCGGGATTCGATTCCAGGTGGAACACGCGCGACGCGTGCGCATACATGACGGGGTCATCCTTGACGACGTCGTAGGCGGGCAGGCGCACGACCGTCTTGTCATGCTTTTCCTTGGCCATGGCCAGGCGCTCTTCACGGCTCATGATGCGGATCGGCTTGATGACTTCGGCCGATTTCGACGCATTTTCCGTGGCGCAGGCGGTCTTGTCTTCCTGCACCATCTCATACGGGCTGTAGTGCGGATCGATCTTGCCGGGCACGTCGACGCGGGTGGAGTTGTGCACACCCCAGTCGTCGCCGGGCAGCCAGCCGGACGGCACCATGAAGGCCGTGCCGCGCAAGTTGCGGATATCCTTGATCGATTCGCCGGCGGCCAGGCGGTGGGTCAGATCGACCAGCGCCCGTTCGGCATTGCCGAAGATCAGCAGATCGGCCTTGGAATCGGGCAAGACGGAACGGCGGACCTTGTCCGACCAGTAATCGTAATGGGCGATGCGGCGCAACGATGCTTCGATGCTGCCGATGACGATGGGCACGTCGGGATACGCTTCGCGCGCGCGCTGGGCGTACACGGTGACGGCGCGGTCCGGGCGCTTGTTCGGTTCCGCATTCGCCGTGTAGGCATCGTCGGAGCGGATCTTGCGGTCGGCCGTGTACTGGTTGACCATGGAATCCATGTTGCCGGCGGTAATGCCGTAGTACAAACGCGGCTTGCCGAGGATGCGGAACGCGTCGGCCGACAGCCAGTCCGGTTGGCTGATGATGCCAACGCGGTAACCTTGCGCTTCGAGCAGGCGGCCAACGAGGGCCATGCCGAAACTCGGATGGTCGATGTAGGCGTCGCCCGTGACGAGGATGACGTCGCACTGGTCCCAGCCCAGCGCGTCCATCTCGGCACGCGACATCGGCAGGAAAGGCGCCACGGCAGCGCGGGCAGACCGCTTGGGAACGGTCGCAAATAAATTGGTAGGGGAGCTCATAGGGTACGGATTGTACCGGAATTGGCCATTTCCAACCTGACGGCCTGCTTTTTACTGTTGGATTTCAGTACAAAAAACGTTTATTTTTCAATTACTTGGGAGGAACGGGGCAGATCCGGCGGGGCAATGCGCCCCAGTGGGGCGCATTGCGATCGCGAAGCGACGGACCCCGATCAAATTCCCATATTTGCCAGAATCTCACCAAGTTCCCGCAACGCCGGCTCCAATTTCGGGTGCTTGACGGCAAACTTGGCCGACAATTCCTGGCTGCGCTCGGCCAGGCCATAGGTGGTCGACTCTTCTTCCTGCTCTTGCGCGGCGCGCTTTTCCATCAGCAACTTGATGTCGACATCGAGTTTTTGCAGCAAACCATGCAGTTCTTCATCGACGGGGCCGCTGGTTTCCAGTGTCGAATGCAGTTGTTGCAGCGATTCCTTGAGTTTGCTATCCATGTTTTTTCCTGTCAGTCAGTAAATTGCGTGTCCAGGAACAATTGTTCCACCTTGCTCCTGGCCCACGGGGTCTTGCGCAAAAACTTCAGGCTCGACTTGATGCTGGGATCGCTGATGAAGCAATTGATATCGATGTGCTTGGCCAGGCCGTCCCAGCCGTAGTGGGCTTGCAGGCGCGTCACGATACCTTCCAGGGTAATGCCATTCAAATCTTGCTGACTCATATACTCTTTCAACTGCCTTCTTGTTTACATCTTACTCAATTCTACGCCGCCGGCACGGAAAGCTTGCGTGCGCCATGTCAACGCAACGCAAGCTTCTGACGAGGACGTCTTACTTCGCGTTCAGGCCGCGGCGTTCCAGCAGCGGTTCCACGGTGGCGTCGCGGCCACGGAAGTCACGGAACAGTTGCAGCGCATCGACGCTGCCGCCGCGCGACAGCAATTTGCTGCGGAACCAGTCACCATTCTTGCGCGTCAGGCCGCCGTTTTCCTTGAACCAGTTAACCGATTCCGCATCCAGTTTTTCCGACCACAGGTAGGCGTAATACGCGGCCGAGTAGCCGCCCGAGAAGCTGTGCGAGAAGTAGCTGGTGCGGTAGCGCGGCGGCACGGGCGCGTAATCGACGCCAGCGTCTTTCAGCGACGCTGCTTCAAAGGCCAGCACGTCGGTCGGGATCTGGCTCGGCGCCAGCTGGTGCCAGCGCTGGTCCAGCAAGGCCGCCGACAGGTATTCCGTCGTCATGAAACCCTGGTTGAATTTCTTCGCCGCCGTCACCTTGTCGAGCAATTCCTGCGGCATGGCCGCGCCGCTCTGGTAGTGCTTGGCATAGTTTTGCAGCACTTCCGGCCAGACGGCCCACATTTCATTGACTTGCGATGGATACTCGACGAAGTCGCTCGGCACGCTGGTGCCGGCAAAGCGCGGATATTTCACGTTCGAAAACATGCCGTGCAGCGCATGGCCGAATTCGTGGAACATGGTCGTCACTTCATCGAACGTCAAGAGCGTCGGCTGGCCGGCCGGCGGCTTCGGAATGTTCAATTGGTTGGCCACCACTGGATGCGTGCCCATCAGCATTGACTGCGACACGTACTCATTCATCCACGCGCCGCCATGCTTGTTGCCGCGTGCATAGAAGTCGGCGATGAACAGGGCCAGCGGCTTGCCGTTGGCGTCCGTCACATCGTAGACGCGCACGTCCGGGTTGTACACCGGTAGATCAGTGCGTTGCTTGAAGCTGATGCCGTACAGTTTATTGGCAGCAAAGAAGACGCCGTTGTTCAGCACGCTGTTCAATTCCAGGTACGGTTTCAGCTCGTTTTCATCGAAATTAAAACGCTGCTTGCGCAGCTTGTCCGTGTAGATGGCCCAGTCGGCCGCTGCTACCTGGAAACCGCCTTTTTCCGCATCGACCACTTGCTGCAGGTCGGCCGCTTCGCGGCGCGCGTTGGCGACGGCCGGTTTCGCCAGTTCCGACAACAGGGTGTTGACGGCCGTGGTCGTCTTGGCCGTCTGGTCTTCCAGCGAGTACGCGGCGTAGTTGGCGTAACCGAGCAAAGTAGCCCGTTCAGCGCGCAGTTTGGCCAGTTTCAATACGATGGCGCGGTTGTCGAACTCGCCGCCCTGACTACCCCGGTTCAGCGACGCATCCATCAGGCGCTGGCGTGTCTTACGATCCGTCAATACGGCCAATGGCGGCTGGCCGCTCGTATTCACGAGGGCGATGACGAACTTGCCATTCAAGCCGCGTTCCTTGGCGGCGGCGGCAGCCGTATCGATATCGCTATCCGTCATGCCGGCCAGCTCGGCGCGCGTGTCGACGACGATGCTCTTGGCATTCGTTTCCTTCAGCACGTTTTGCGCGAAGGCCGTTTCCAGGCCCGCCTGTTCGGCGTTGTAGGCTTTCAATTTTTCCTTGTCCGCATCGGACAGCTTGGCGCCGGCGCGCACGAAGTCCGTGTGATAGCGTTCCAGCAAGCGCAAGGATTCAGCATCGAGACCCAGCTTGTCGCGCTTGGCGTACAGGGTGTCGATGCGGGTAAACAGTTTTGGATTCAGGGTAATCGCATCGCCATGCGCGGCCAGTTTGGGCGACACGTCCACTTCCACCGCTTCCAGCACACTGTTCGTGTTGGTCGACGTCATGTTGCTGAAGATGCTTTGCACGCGGTGCAGCAGCTGCCCCGTGCGCTCGAGGGCCACGATGGTGTTTTCGAACGTGGGCGCCTGGCGGTTGTTGGCGATGGCGTTCACTTCAGCCAGCTGGCGTTTCATGCCTTCGGCAAACGCCGGCGCGTAATGCGCATCCTTGATCAGGCCGAACTGCGGCATCTGGAATGGTAGCGGGCTCGCTTTCAGCAGGGGATTCTGGGCGCTGATGGCAGCGGCAGGCGCGGATTTTGCGGTGGCGGCAGCCATGGCGGACGGAGCGGCGTGGGCCAGCATGACGCTGGCGGCGATGACGAGCAGTTGTGGACGGATCATGACATCTTTCAGAAGGCGCGGGGAAGAGCCGCGATCGCGTCGCGGGCCAGTGGCAGATCATAGCAGCCTGTCACACAGGCGTCATCCAACATGGGCGATCCTGTGGTGCATCGCGCCAACTGCGCGGTTTACCACGGTTTGCGTGGCAATTCGCCAAATAAAAATGGCCGCCCATTACATGGCGGCCACTGATGTTCATCACCGGCCAGGCCGGTGACGGGTACGAGGATTACTTGCCGTTCAGGCCACGGCGTTCCAGCAGCGGCTCGATCTTCGCATCGCGGCCGCGGAAGTTGCGGTAGATGTCGAGCGCATCGGCGCTGCCGCCGCGCGACAGCAGTTTATTGCGGAACCAGTCGCCGTTCTTGCGCGTCAGGCCGCCGTTTTCCTTGAACCACTCGACCGTGTCGGCATCGAGCTTTTCCGACCACAGATAGGCGTAGTAGCCGGCCGAGTAGCCGCCCGCGAACGCGTGCGAGAAATAGGTGGTGCGGTAGCGCGGCGGCGCCGGGGCGAAATCGACGCCCGCATCCGTCAAGGCGGCCTTTTCAAATGCCAGCACGTCGGTCGGGATCTGTGCCGGGGTCAGCTGGTGCCAGCGCTGGTCCAGCAGGGCCGACGCCAGGTATTCCGTGGTTTTATAGCCCTGGTTGAAATTGTCGGCCGCCGTCACTTTCGCCAGCAGCTCGGCGGGAATAGCCGCGCCCGTCTGATAGTGCTTGGCATAGTTTTGCAGCACTTCCGGCCACAGCGCCCACATTTCATTGACTTGCGACGGGTATTCGACGAAGTCGCGCGGCACGCTGGTACCGGCAAAGCGCGGGTATGTCACGTTCGAAAACATGCCGTGCAGCGCATGGCCGAATTCGTGGAACATGGTGTTGACTTCGTCAAACGTCATCAGGGTCGGCTGGCCCGCTTCCGGCTTTGGAATGTTGAGGTTATTCGCGATCACCGGCTTGCGGTTCAGCAAGGTCGATTGGCCCACATAGGCATTCGCCCAGGCGCCGCCGCGCTTGTTGCTGCGCGCGTAAGGATCGAGCGTGAAAATCGCCAGCTGCGTGCCGTCTTCATTGAAGACGTCGTACACCAGCATGTCGGCGTTGTAGACGGGCAAATCGGTGCGCTGCTTGAACGTGAGACCGTACAACTTGCCGGCGGCAAAGAACACGCCCTTGGTCAGCACGCTGTGCATTTCAAAGTACGGTTTCAATTGCGTTTCATCAAAGTTGTAGCGTTCGGCGCGTACCTTGTCGCTATAGAAGGCCCAGTCGGCGGCGCCCACCTTGAAGCCGCCTTTGCCTGCATCGATGACCTTCTGGATATCGTCCGCTTCACGGCGCGCATTGACGACGGCCGGCTTCGCCAGCTCGCCCAGCAGGGCGTTCACGGCGGTGGTGTCGTGCGCCGTCTGGTCTTCCAGCGAATACGCCGCATAGTTCGGGTAGCCCATCAGCGCGGCACGTTCGGCCCGCAGTTTGGCCAGTTCCAGCACTTCCTGGGTGTTGTCGAACTCGCCGCCACGGCTACCGCGCGCTTGCGAAGCGGCCATGATGCGTTCGCGCAAGGCGCGGTTGGTCAGCAGCGACAACGGCGCCTGCCCTGTCGTGTTGACGAGGGCGATCACATATTTGCCGTCCAGGCCGCGCTTCTTGGCCAGGCCGGCGGCCACTTCGATGGCGGCAGGCGACAGGCCGTCCAGTTCTTCGCGCGTGTCGACGACGACGGCCGACGCGTTCAATTCCTTCAGCACATTTTGTGCGAACTTGGTCGACAGGGCAGCGAGCTGGCCGTTGTAGGCGCGCAGCTTTTCCTTGTCAGCCGCCGACAGCTTGGCGCCGGCGCGCACGAAGTCCGTGTGGTAACGCTCCAGCAAGCGTTTCGATTCCGCATCGAGACCCAGCTTGTCGCGCTTGGCGTACAGGGTGTCGATGCGCTTGAAGAGTTTGTCATTGAGCATGATCGCGTCGCTATGGGCCGCCATTTTCGGCGCCAGCTCGCGTTCCAGGCCCTGGATCGTGTCATTCGTATTCGAGCCGGACATCACGGAAAACACAGTACGTACACGGCTCAGCAACTGGCCCGAACGTTCCATGGCCACGATGGTGTTGTCGAACGTGGCTGGTTTCTTGTTGTTCGCAATCGCACTGATTTCCGCCAGATTGGCGGCCATGCCTGCCGTAAAGGCGGGCGCGTAGTCGGCGTCCTGCACCTTGTCGAACGGCGGATAGTTGAATGGCAGGCTGCTCGCTTGCGCAAACGGGTTCGAGGCAGGCAAGGCTACCGCCGCGGTAGCGGTGGTGGTTGGCGCCGCGGTGGCGGCAAAAACAGCGGCGGCTGGCGCCAGCATCAGGCTGGCGGCGATGACGAGCATTGTTGGACGGGTCATGTCTTCTTTCAAGAAACGCAAGAGAGCCGCGATTGTGTCGCGGGCCAGCCTGAAATAATAACAGCCTGAAACACTTGCGTCACCAGCAACTACCGATGGTAGCGCGCCCGCCTTTGATGAACGGTTTTCATGTGTCCCGCGTCACGATGCTGATTTAATAATGCGGCGGGCGTTCGTTGACCAGTCCGCCATTTGCCTGCTGCGCGCCGTCGCGCACGTGTTCGCCCAGCTTGTGCAGCATCGCCTCGAGCTGGTCGATGCGCTTGCCCTGCTGGTACACCATCTGGTTCAGCGATTCGACCAGGTCTTCCTGCTGCGCCAGCTTGATTTCGATATCGACGAAACGTACTTCCATCTGTTCTGCATTGTCCATGGTGCTCACGATCATTTCTCACTGAAAGCGGCATTCTACCGCCGTCACGGCGTGAGCCAGGACAAACAAGCGGCATTCTTCCTGTAGCGGTGCCGATTTCTGCCTATTCTCCCCGTATGGCTGAATCAAACCGCTTGACGAATGAGAACAAACGATTACAATGGACGTATCCACTTTGCCTGACCTGATCGATACGCGCAAGACGGCTGAATACCGGCGCTGGGAAGACTCCCTGCACGACGTGGCTGCCGCAGCCATCGATGCACGCATCAAGCATTTGCAGCACGGAAAAAAGGGCGACTGGCGGCCCGTGGGCGAAGGCGTGTGCGAGCTGCGTTTTTTACAGACGGGGCCCGGCTGGCGCGTGTATTTTCACGAAACCAACCTGGGCACCCTGATCTTGCTGCTGCTCGGTGGCGACAAGTCGAGCCAGCGGCGCGACATCAAGCACGCGCAAGCGATACTGCAAACATTGAAGGCCCAACAGGCGGCCATCCGGAAACAAAAAGCGGTGGCCAGCCCATCGACAGGAGCACGAAAAAAATGAACGACCATACTGACGCTGACGGCTTTGACCTCGACGACCTGGACGCATTAGGCCTGAGCAAATTTGATCCCACACAACACCTGACCAGCAAGGAAGCCGTGGCCGCCTACATGAGCGAAATCGTCGCCACCGGCAACGCCGAACTGTTCCAGTCGGCCATGAACGACGTGGTGCGCGCCTACGGTATGGGCAAGGTGGCGGCCAGGGCCGACATCACGCGCGAAGGCGCATATAAAGCCTTGCGCGAAGGCAGCAAGCCGCGCTTTGAAACCATTTTAAAGATGCTCGATGCGCTGGGCATGCAGCTGGCCATCGTGCCGAAAACCACGCCAGACGGCGCCGTGGAAGCGTGAACGCCGCTTAGCCCTTCGGCGCGGCCAGCAAGGCCTTCATGCGCGCCAACCGCTCCTTGGGCGAAATCACTTCCGCCTCCGTCGGCACGGCGTCGCCCACGTCGAGTTCCATTTCCTTGATGAAGCGCGACGGGTCGCAATGGACTTGCTCGCCGGCCCGCTTGCGCTTCTTGCACCACGTGATGTGCAAGGTGCGCTGGGCCCGCGTGATGCCCACGTACATCAGCCGCCGCTCTTCCTGGATGCGCGCGGCGATGGTTTCGGCCGGCGCGTCAGGGTCGCCCTTGTGCGGCAAGATGCCCTCTTCCACGCCCACCAGAAACACGTGCGGAAACTCGAGACCTTTCGACGCGTGCAGGGTCGACATGCGCACGGCGTCCTGCTCCTCGTCCTTGCCCTCGAGCATCGTCATCAGGGCCACCATCTGCGTCAGTTCCAGCACGTTCTTTTCTTCGCCGTCGCGGTCCTTGCCGCCCCGGCCCCGCTCCTTGAGCCAGTTGACGAATTCCAGCACGTTCTGCCACTTGCTTTGCGCTTGGCGTTCCTCGAAAGCATCGTATAGATACGATTCGTAGTGGATTTCCTTCATCATGTCGTCCAACACTTCGGCCGCGTTATCGCCGCTGCCGGCCGCGCCGGGACGGCTGGCGCGCGATTCGAGGTCATTGATGAAGTTGCAGAAGTCGCGCAGCGGCCCCAGCTGGCGGTCCGTCAGCTTGGCCTCGATGCCGCCTTTGAACACAGCCTGGAACAGCGAGCACTGCCACTGCCCCGAAAACGCGCCCAGCACCTCCAGCGTCGACTGCCCCACGCCACGGCGCGGCGTCGTCACGGCGCGAATGAACGCCGGATCGTCGTCTTCATTCGCCAGCAGGCGCAGATAGCTGATGATGTCCTTGATCTCGGCCTTGTCGAAGAAACTCTGGCCGCCGGAAATCGTGTACGGGATGCGTTCCTTGCGCAAACACTGCTCGATGATGCGCGCCTGGTGGTTGCCGCGGTACAAAATCGCGTAGTCGGAAAATTTGTTCTTGCGCTCGAAATGGTCGGCCGAAATCATGATGGCGACCTGCTCCGCCTCCTGCTCGTCCGTCTGCATGCCCAGCACCTTGATCGGCTCGCCCAGGCCGTGCTCGGACCACAGCGACTTTTCAAACAGTTTCGGGTTGTTGCCGATGACGGCATTGGCCGCGTTCAGCACGCGCATGGTGGAGCGGTAATTCTGCTCGAGCTTAATCACGCGCAGATCGGGGAAATCCGTCTCCAGGGTCTTCAGGTTTTCCACGGTGGCGCCGCGCCACGCATAAATCGCCTGGTCGTCGTCGCCCACGGCCGTAAACATCGGCTTCTTGCCGATGCCCGTCACCATCAGTTTCACCAGTTCGTATTGGCAGGTGTTCGTATCCTGGTATTCATCGACGAGCAGGTAGCGCAGGCGGCGCTGCCACTTGTCGCGCACGGGGCCGTTGTTGCGGAACAGTTCCACCGGCAAGCGGATCAGATCGTCGAAATCGACGGCCTGGTAGGCGGACAAAGTCGCGACATAGCTGCGGTAGATGCGCGCCGCGTTCGCTTCGTCCTCATCCTTGGCTTGCGCCAGCGCCATGTCCGGATCGATCAGGCCATTTTTCCACAGGGACATGGCATTCTGGATGCCGCGAATGACCTGTTTATCGGTGGTAATGGCGAGATCTTGCACGAGAGAAAAACAATCGTCGCTATCCATGATGGAAAAGCGGTCCTTCAAGCCCACGCCATTGGCTTCCTGGCGCAGGATTTTCACGCCCAGCGAGTGGAAGGTCGACACTGTCAACTGCTTGGCCTGGCGCGGCTGTTTCAACAGCTTGGCGATGCGTTCCTGCATTTCCAGCGCCGCCTTGTTGGTGAAGGTCAGCGCGGCGATGGTGCGCGGGTCATAGCCCCGGTCTTCGATCAGATGGGCGATCTTTTGCGTGATCACGCGCGTCTTGCCCGAACCGGCGCCCGCCAGCACGAGGCAAGGGCCGTCGAGGTAGGTAACCGCTTCACTTTGGGGCGCATTCAGACCGAACTGTGGTGCTTTGGACATCAGGGTATTTCCGCAGGGAACAGCAGCCCATTGTAACAGCGTCGCGTGGGCTATTTGCATGGCGGACCCTGCCTGAAAAACAGGCATAGTCATTGATATATCGCCATATGCCGCCATCTTGGCCGATTCAATGCGTGCGGCGATGCCACGCCTGGAGTACCATTCCGCCTATATCGCCCGTGCGCGCCCACTTACAGAATGGCAGTCCCATGAAATTTGAACACCTGATTGAAATCAACGATCCTTTGAACCCGCTGATCGACACCTTGACTCTGGAACAGGTGTGGCGCGGCCTGGTCTTGCGCGCCGAGTCGCCGAAGCTGTTCGTGCCGCACCTCGACGAATGCCAGATCAGCGAACGCAGCGACGCCGGTTTCGCGCGCAGCCTGCGCTATGGCGAGCTGGTCATCAACGACAAGGTGGTGCTGATACCGCAACTGCAGGTGCGCTACGAAGTGCCGGCGCAACAGGATATCAGCGCGTCCTCGCTGGTGATGACCATCGAAATGCCCGACGAAGCGAGCATGTGGGTGCGCTTCCAGTACGACGATGGCCACGACGCGGCCACCGACGCGGCCAATGCCCTGTACGACGACTTCCGCCGCTCGGCCTACAAGGAGTCCGACATCGACACGGTGCGCATCATGCGCGAGCTGGCGCTCGAGGGACGGCTCGATGCTGGTCTGCTGAACTAAATCAAACGCGTGCGCTGCGGCCCCACAGCTGATCGGGGCGAAACTGCAGCCCCGCCTGCTCCGCGCTCAGCACTTCACGAATCGCGTGCAAGTCCACGCGCGTATCGCGCCGCAGCGGCACGTCCAGGCGCGCGCCACGCGGGCCGACCAGCGACTGCACGTGCGGCGTGGTCGCATTCAAGCCCTTGCGCGTGACGACGCCGATTTCCCCATTGAGTAGTTTCACGAAAGTGCCGACAGGATAGATGCCCAGCTCGCGCACCAGCAGCGAGGCCAGCGGCGCATCCAGCGTGGCCTTGTCGGCCATCAGCATTTCACGCAGGGCCACGTTCGGCAGCAGGGGCTGGCGGTAGCTGCGCCTTGACACGCGCGCGCAATAGCGGTCAGCCAGCATGATCAGGCGCGCGCCGATGCCGATCGCCTCGCCTTGCGTGCCCAGCGGATAACCGCTGCCATCGATATTTTCATGGTGCTGCAGCACGGCTTGCAGCCAGACGGCGTCCGTCACGCCAGCCGCGCGCAGCACGTCGACACCGGCTTGCGGATGGGCGCGCAAATAGGCGCGTTCCTGCGCATCCAGCGGCCCCGCCTTGTGCTGGAAATCGGCGTGGCGTTCCAGCATGCCCACATTCATGCTCAGCGCGGCCAGCACCACGCTGCGGATCACGCCGTCATCGAGTTTCAGGGCGCGCGCCAGCAGGGCCGTGATGACGGCCGTGTCGACACTGTGGCGCACGGCAAAGTCGCCCGCGCCCTGGTTGTGCAGGATGCAGGCAAGCGCCACGTCGGCGTCCAGTGCAACGGCCTCTTCCACCAGCTGCGCCAGCGGCGCGAGGGATGCATGGTTGCCCGCCTGCCCGGCGGCAATGGCCGGCAAGACGAGGGCCAGGCCGGCCGTGACGAGGTTGAGCATGCGCAGGGCCGACGGTGCTTCCGTGGCTGTGCGCGGCACGTCGGCGCTGGTATCGGCGATGACGCCGCGCGCCAGCAGCAATGCGATCTGGTTCTCGCTGCTGATGACATGGCCCAGCCTGGCCAGCAAGCTGCCCGTTTCGCCGTGCACGTCCCAAGGCAGGGCCACGCCCAGGGCGAGTTCTCCCGCGTAAATGCGCCGAATTTTCACATCGTCTCCGTGTCATCGCCAGCCGCTACCCTTTTTACCATTGCGGCATGGGCGGCATGTGCCAATTGAAATGTTTTTTGCTTTTAATCAATATTTCAATGTGGCAGCGATGATCGCGCAATCATGTGAGCTTGTCTACAAAATTATGTAAATCATAAAGTTGCATTCAGGGCCCGGGTGTGCAATCGGCGCAGCCGGGCGCATGTTCCGGGTCTTTTTCCAGGTGCAGCGCCAGTTCGCGCAAGGCCGTGCGCACGCCTTCCTCGATGACGGGGTGGTAAAACGGCATGTCGAGCATGGCCGGCACCGTCAGCTGCGCCTGGCATGCCCAGGCCAGCAAATGGCCCAAGTGCTCCGCCCGCGGGCCGATCAGCTCGGCGCCGAGAAAGCGCTTGCTGCCAAATTCCGCATACACGCGCAGCAAGCCCTGGTTTTGCAGCATCACGCGGCTGCGGCCCTGGTTGCCGAACGACACGGCACCGACGGCGAAGCGGCCCGCGTGGCTCACGCACAATTGCTGGTACGTCGCGCCCACGGTGGCGATCTGCGGCTCCGTGAAGGCGATCGTCAAGGGCGTGCGGCGCAAGCCCGGCTTCACATCGGGAAAACGCGCCGCGTTCTCCCCGGCGATGCGGCCCTCGTCGGCCGCCTCGGGCAATAGCGGCAGTTCGTTGTCGGCGTCGCCGGCGATGAAGATGGCGCTCTTGCCGCATTGCATGGTGTGCGGATCGTGCAAGGGAATACCGTGACGGTCGAGCTCGATTTGCGCCGTTTCCAGGCCGATCTTGTCCACGTTCGGCGCGCGGCCGATGGCGGCCAGCACATACTCGAACTGCTCGGTTTTTTCCACGCCGGCGTCATCGCGGCTGGTCAGCACGATACCGCTGCCGTCCGGCGTTTTTGCCATGTGCGCGACCTTGGTCATGAAACGGATATCGAGTTCGCGCGCCAGCACGGCATCCGCCTCGCGCAGCACTAGCGGGTCCGTCAGCTGCGCGACTTTATTGCCACGCGCAAACAGGGTCACGCGCACGCCCAAGCGTGCCAGCGCCTGGCCCAGCTCCAGGCCGATGACGCCGCTGCCGACCACGGCCACCGAGCTGGGCAAATCCGTCCATTCGAACACGGCGTCGCTGGTGATGAGGCGCTCGCCCGCCGCCTGCCACTCGGGCGGCACGATGGGCGTGGAACCGGTGGCGATCACCACGCTGGCGGCCTCGACGATCGTATGCTCATCCACCTGCAGCTTGCCAGGGGCGATGAAGCGCGCATGGCCGCGCAGTTTCTCTTCCTCGGGAATGGCGTTGACGCCATCGAGCACGAAGCCGACAAAGCGGTCGCGCTCGCTGCGCACCCTGGCCATCACTTGCCGGCCATCGATGCGCACGGGGCCCGGATGCACGCCGAAACCGGGCGCGGCAGCCACGGCATGGGCCGCCTCGGCCGCCGCGATCAGGAGTTTGCTGGGCATGCAGCCCACCCTGGCGCAGGTCGTGCCGTACGGTCCGCTTTCTATCATCAGCACGCGCTTGTCCTGCATGCGCGCCGCCCTGTGCGCCGTCATGCCGGCCGTGCCGCTGCCGATCACGGCCACATCCACTTGTATCGTCTTCATGGTGCTATCCATCCACTGAGGTTGCTCACAGCGTTCGATACTACCCGTTTGCCGAAAATAAGGTTTTACTTTGCAGCAATATATGCATTAGTATAACTAATCATTTTCAAAATTTATAAGCTGAGCTAATGGGATCACTCGATTATCGCGCGCTGGCCGTGCTGGACGCCGTGGCCAGCCATGGCAGTTTCGACAAGGCCGCCCTGGCGCTGGGCATCACCCAGTCGGCCGTCTCGCAGCGGATCAAGGCGCTGGAAGACGCCAGTGGGCGATTGCTGATCATCCGTGGCCAGCCAGCCGTGCCGACGGGCCTGGGACAGCGCCTGATCGTGCATCACCGCAACGTCAAGCTGATGGAAGCGTCGCTCGACATCGACCTGGGCAACAGCGTCAGCATGCCGGAAATCGCCATCGCCATCGATGCCGACAGCCTGGCCACGTGGTTCCCCGACACCTTGTCCGCCCTGCTGGCGCCGCCGCGCTGCCAGCTCGACGTGCGCCTGGCTGACAGCGACAGCGCCTTGCAAATGGTGCGCGACGGCTCCGTGTTTGGCTGCGTGGCAGCCGAGTCCGGCACAGCGATCGACGCGGCGGCGGCCACCAGCGTCACGCCGCTGGGCACCTTGCGCTATGTCTGCGTGGCAACACCCGTGTTTGCGGGCCATTGGTTCGGCGATGGTTTTATTGCCGAGGCGGTGCAACTGGCACCGGCCGTCGTAGGCCAGCACAGCTTGCTGGCGCGTTTCCTCGCTGAACAATTGAGCATGCGTGAACCATTCCCCCACCACACCTTGCCGGTGGAAGCGGCGCGCCGCGGCTGCGTCCAGGATAGCCTCGCCTACGGCCTGATGCCGCAGCGCCTGGCCGCGCCAGCGCTGGCGGCGGACCGTCTTGTGGATCTGATGCCGGGCAGCACCCTGGACGTGGCACTGAGCTGGCATGCCTGGACCCTGGACACGCCGTTTACCAAGCTGCTGTCGGAACAGGTCGTCAAGTCGGCGCGCAACTACCTGCAGTAATCAAATATCGAGCGGGTCCACTTCCAGCGACCATTTCACGCGCGTCTTCATGGCGCGCAGCTCGGCTAACCATTCCTTCAAAAATGCCTGCAGCGCGGGCCGCGAGGCGGACTCGAGCAACAGCTGGGCGCGGTCCACGTTGTAGACGCGCGTCATGCTCATGGGAATCGGGTCATTGATGGTCACCTGCGGGTGTTCCATGCACTCTTTCGCCGCCTGCAGGAATTCGATGGCCGTGGCCAGCTCGGGCGCCTCGGCGCGCAGCAGGGCCTGGAACAGGTACGGCGGCAGCGCCGCCTGCGCCCGCTCTTCCAGCAAGGTGGTGGCAAAGTGGTCGTAATCGTGGTTGACGACGGCGTCGTACAGCGGATGGCGCGCATAGCGCGTCTGGATCAGCACCTCGGACACGCTGCCCCCTTCCGTCTGCGCGGCCCGCCCGGCGCGGCCCGCCACCTGCATCAATTGCGCGAACAGCCGTTCGCTGGCCCGGTAATCCTGCGAAAACAGGGCCGTGTCCGGATTCAAGATGCCGACCAGGGTCAGCTTTTTGAAATCGTGGCCCTTGGCCACCATCTGCGTGCCGATCAGAATATCGACTTCGCCCCGGTGCACGGTGTCGAACGCTTCCTGCGCGCTGCCCTTCTTGCGCGTGGAATCGGCGTCGATGCGCAAAATGCGCGCCTCGGGAAACAATTGCTGCAAGCCCTCTTCCACGCGCTGCGTGCCCCGTCCCAGCGGCTGCAGGTCGACGTTGCCGCACGTGGGGCAATGGCGGGGAATGCGCAGTTCCAGGCTGCAATGGTGGCAGCGCAAGCGGTGTTCGGGCTTGTGCAGCACCATGAACGAGGTGCAGCGCGTGCAATTGCTGATCCAGCCGCACGATTCGCAGCAGATGACGGGCGAATAGCCGCGCCGGTTCAGGAACAGCAGCGACTGCTCCCCGCGCTCCATGCGCAGTTTCAAGGCGGCTACCAGATGCGAAGTCAGGCCATCTTTCGGCTTGTCGCGCTCCATGTCCAGGATCTTGACGCGCGGCAACACCGCATTCCTGACGGCCCGTTCGCGCAATTCCAGCTTGCGATAGCGCCCCGTCTGTGCGTGGTGCCAGCTTTCCAGCGAGGGCGTGGCCGAACCGAGCACGATGGGAATTTGCAATTGCCAGGCGCGCCACACGGCCAGGTCGCGCGCCGAATAGCGCAAGCCTTCCTGCTGCTTGTAGGAAGGATCGTGTTCCTCGTCGATGACGATCAGCTTGAGCTTAGGCAACGACGCCAGGATGGCCAGCCGCGTGCCGAGCACGATGCGCGCCTGGCCCTGGTGGGCGGCCAGCCAGTGCAGCATGCGCTCGCCCTCGGACAGGCTGCTGTGCAAGGTAGCCAGCATGACGCCGGGAAAGCGCGCACGGATATTGCCTTCCAGCTGGGGCGTGAGGTTAATTTCCGGCACCAGAATCAGGATTTGCGCATCGTCCTCGCGCGCCAGCACCTGGGCGCAGGCTTGCAGATACACTTCCGTCTTGCCGCTGCCCGTCACGCCGTACAGCAGGGTCGGCTTGAAACCCTGGGCGCCGCCGATGGCATCCGCCGCCTCCTGCTGCGCCGGGTTGAGCGCCGGCATGTTCAGCGGCGTGCCGTCGTGCGCATCGGCCAGCTTGCCCAGCTTCTTGATGGCGCGGTCCAGCGCCACGGTGGTGAGCACGCGCAAATTCTTCGGCAAACCGGGCAGCGCCACTTCGCCGAGCGGACGCTGGTAGTAGTCGGCGGCAAAGGCGGCCAGCGCCAGCCACTGTGCCGACAGCGGCGCCAGCTGGCTGCGCACGGCCAGCACATCCTTCAATTTCGCGGCGGGCACGTCGGTGCTGTCGGAGACGCCGACGATCAGCCCCATCACTTCGCGCCGGCCGAACGGCACCAGCGCCAGCTGTCCCACTTGTGGCAGCGGTGCGGCGGCGTCCGCACCGGCATCGGCCGCCGCGTTCCAGCGGTAGTCGAACAGGGCGTTCAAGGGCGTGTCGAGCGCGATTTTCAGGATGCACGACGTCAAAATGCACTGCGACATGGAAGGTGGGCCTATCTCAATAAAAAAGCGCGCCGCAGGGTCGGTGGCGCACGGGATGTCCGGCATCAAGCCAGCGGGCCATGATACTTGTTTCGCCCATCAAACACCTAACGGCAGGCAGGACAGCGTGTCATCGTGCCTGAAGAAAATTCTGTGGATAACTTTGTGGACAAAGCAAAATTAACTTTCAGAAAAATGTGGACAGAAAATTTCGATCGCCGTCAAGAGCGGCACGCAAGAAAAATTACCCTTTTAAAATCAATGGCTTAAAAATTGATGCCCGGGAAGCCATAAATCCACAGGGCATTTCCGCCGCTGTGCATAACTGAACCATTTGTAATGTATTTATACAGAAATCAGCACCGTTTTGATGCATGCGATCCGCAAAAATACGGGAGGAATGAAGCAAAGTTGACAATTGCCGGGCAAGCGTTCGTTTTTAGCTGACGAGCGGCGAAACATTGTTCAATTATCATGCACTGCAACATGCACTTCAGGTGAAACCTGAACATCGGCGCTAAGTATCGGTTAACAAAATACTTTTCAATTTTATCCACAGAATCTGTTGATAACTTTGTGGACAATGAAGGAATAAGGCAAGCGAACGAAAGAATAACCTTATCAATAGCAACAAAGTCCGCCGAACAATGGATTTTTTATGTCTTAATAATCAATCACTTGCAGAGCATCCCCGGGCATGGCTTTTACGGTGCCTCTTATTTCCGCAGCAAAAAAAATTGTGCATAAGTCGGTATTTCTTGCTAGGGCGCAGCAAAGAAAAAGGCAGGCTTCCGCTGGAAAGCCTGCCTTGTCTTGCCCCTGAACCAGGGGGAAGCGAATACTTACTGGCCGCTGCGCATGGCGCGGCTCATGCTGTGCACGGCTTCCACCATGGCTTCCACGGATTCCGGCGGCGTGAACTGGGAAATACCATGGCCCAGGTTGAATACGTGACCCGTGCCGGCCGATGGCGCGCCAAACGCGTTGAGGACTTTCGCCACTTCGGCGCGGATCTGCTCGGGGCTGGCGAACAGGATGGCCGGGTCGAGATTGCCCTGCAAGCCCACTTTATGACCGACCAGCTGGCGCGCGCGCGTCAGGTTGACGGTCCAGTCCAGGCCCACGGCATCGGCGCCGATGTCGGCGATCTGCTCGATCCACTGGCCGCCGCCCTTGGTAAACACGATGGCGGGAATCTTGACGCCATCCTTGTCGCGTTTCAGCTGCGCCACCACTTGCTGCATGTAGGCCAGCGAGAATTCCTGGTAGGCGCCATCGGCCAGCGCACCGCCCCACGAGTCGAAAATCATCACGGCTTGCGCGCCGGCATCGATTTGCGCATTCAGGTACTGCGCCACGGAAGTGGCGTTGATCGCCAGGATGTGGTGCATCAGGTCCGGGCGGTTGTACAGCATCTTCTTGATGGTGTGGAACTCTTTCGAGCCGCCGCCTTCCACCATGTAGCACGCCAGGGTCCACGGGCTGCCGGAAAAACCGATCAGCGGCACGCGGCCATTGAGTTCCGTGCGGATTTGCGTGACGGCCTTGAAGACATAGTCGAGCGACTCCAGGTCCGGCACTTGCAATGCCTTCACGTCCTGTTCCGTGCGCAGCGGACGCTCGAACTTCGGCCCTTCGCCATCGGCAAAATACAGGCCCAGGCCCATGGCGTCGGGCACCGTCAGGATGTCGGAAAACAGGATGGCCGCATCGAGCGGGAAGCGCTCCAGCGGCTGCAAGGTCACTTCGGTCGCGTAATCGGGATTCTTTGCCAGGCCCAGGAAGGAGCCGGCCCGCTCGCGCGTGGCGCGGTATTCGGGCAGGTAGCGGCCCGCCTGGCGCATCAGCCAGACAGGGGTGTGCTCGGTTGGCTGGCGCAGCAGGGCGCGCAGGAAAGTATCATTCTGGAGCGGAGCAAATTGTGGCATGGCAGGCAATCGAGCTTGGAGAAGCGGTATTATCGCATCCAATCGCTGCCATTTCATTGATTCCGGTGCCGCTTTGCAGCATTTGCCACGCACAGCGATGACTTTCGTTGTGCCAGCCCTTCCATTATGATGATGCACGCCGCCGCGCGCCCTGACCCTGCCTGGCGGCCCTTGATCCCCTCACTACACGGAGCCCGCATGACCTCGACCGCATCCAGCACCCCTTATGGCATCTGGCCATCGCCGATCAGCGCGGCCATCGTCGCCGCCGGCGCCTCGCCGCTGACGCAGCTGGCCTTGGGGGGGGCGGATGGCACCGACGTGTTCTGGCTGGCCGGGCGCGCCAGCGAAGCGGGCCGCAATACCCTGCTGCGCCAGCGCGGCGCGCGTGTCGATGAACTGACGCCGGCGCCGTTCAACGTGCGCACCCGCGTGCATGAATACGGCGGCGGCGCGTATGCCGTGGCCGGCGATACCGTGTATTTCTCGCATTTCGCCGACAATTGCCTGTACCGCGTGAGCGGCGACGGCGCGCCTGAAGCGTTCACCACGGGCGGCAACACGCGCCATGCGGACTTCGTCGTCGATGCGGCCCGTTCCCGCTTGATCGCCGTGCGCGAACAGCATCCGGAAGAAGGTCACGCCCATCCGGAAAACAGCCTGGCGGCCGTCGGTTTCGACGGGCGCGAAACGGTGCTGGCGCGCGGTCACGATTTCTATGCGGCGCCGCGTTTGTCGCCGGACGGCAGCCAGCTGGCCTGGATCAGCTGGGACCACCCGCGCCTGCCGTGGCAAGGCACGGAACTGTGGCTGGCCGACGTGCAGGCGGACGGCAGCCTCGGTTCGCCGCGCCTGATCGCCGGCGGCGCGCGCGAGTCGATTTGCCAGCCGGAATGGTCGCCGAACGGCTTGCTGCACTTCGTTTCCGACAGCAGCGGCTGGTGGAATCTGTACCGCCTGCATGGCGCCAACATCGAGGCGCTGTGCCCGATGGAAGCGGAATTTGCCACGCCGCACTGGACCTTCGGCGGCAGCATGTACGGTTTTCTTTCCGACGACGAGATCGTCTGCACATATATCCAGGCCGGCGTCAGCTACCTGGCGCAATTGAACGTGGCGGCGGCCAAGCTCGAGCCGATACCGCACCCCTACCAGGAAATCCGCGAACTGCGCGTGGGCCCCGGCTTCGTCGCGCTCTTGGGCGGCAGCCCGACCATCGCGCTGGAACTGGCGCGCATCGATTTAGCTAACCATGAGCTGGAAGTACTGGCGCAGTCGATCGCACAATTGCCCGCGCTCGAGTATTTGTCCGTGCCGCGCAGCTTGAGTTTCCCAAGCAGCAATGGCCGCACGGCCTACGCCTTCTTTTATGCGCCCACCAATGGCGACGTGCAGGCGCCGGCGGGAACCTTGCCGCCCGTCATCGTCATCAGCCATGGCGGCCCCACCAGCATGGCCAGCAATACTTTGAAACTGGCGACGCAATACTGGACCAGCCGCGGCATCGGCGTGCTCGACGTCAACTATGGCGGCAGCAGCGGCTTCGGCCGCGAGTACCGCGACGCGCTGCGCGGCCAGTGGGGCATCGTCGACGTGGAAGACTGCATCGCCGGCGCGCGCTACCTGGCAGCCAACGGCCTGGCCGACCCGGAGCGCCTGATCATCCGCGGCGGCAGCGCGGGCGGCTTGACGACCCTGTGCGCATTGACGTTCCACGACGTCTTCAAGGCCGGTGCCAGCTACTATGGCGTATCCGACCTGAAGGGCCTGGACGACGATTCGCACAAATTCGAATCGCGCTACACCGATTACCTGATCGCTTCGCAGCCGCAAGCCGAGGCCCTGTACCGCGAGCGCTCGCCCATCCACCACACGGATAAACTGTCGCGCCCGATGATCTTCTTCCAGGGCCTCGACGACAAGGTCGTGCCGCCGCAGCAGTCGCAGCTGATGGTCGACGCCCTGCAGGCGCGCGGCGTGCCCGTCGCCTATGTGCCGCTCGAAGGCGAGGGGCACGGCTTCCGCAAGGCGGAAAACATCGTGCGCACCCTGGACGCGGAACTGTATTTCTACCAGCGCGTGTTCGGCCTGCCAGTGGCGGCCGGCGAACCGCCCGTCCACATCGCCAATTTGTCCGCATGACAGACCAGCTCTTGCTTGACGAATTTGCCGCCCTGGAGCAGCACGAGCAGATGATCCTGGCCCTGCTGGCGATCACGGGCGAACCGGTGGGCAAGCATGCCGTGTATGAACACTTGCAGCGCGCCAATGTCGTCGAGCCGGACGGCACGCCGTTCGCCCTGCTCACCGTCACGAACATGCTGCAGCATTTGACGCGGCACGCGCTGGCGTCCGAAGTGGTGGGACGGGGCTTTGCCTGCGAAGCGAAATTGCGCTGGCCCGCCATGCGCGCCGCCATCGAACACCTGGTGTTTCGCGACCTGTGCCAGGCCATCGAGCTGATCAACCCCGTGCGCCGCAACTGGGATGGCTATGTGGAATTGCGCAGCTACCGGCAAGGCGTGGCGCGTTTGCGCATCGCCCTGCTGCGCAACGACGAGGTGCGCCACGTGGCCGCCATCCTGGCCGCCTGCATGGCGTGCTATGAAGCGCAGCAGCTGCATCCGCTGATCGAGATTTTCGGCCGCCCGTTCGAGCCGGAAATGCTGTCCTTCGTCATGCCGCAATTGCAGGATGACATCCTCGCCGTGCTGCTGGGCAACGCCCCGCGCGAGCCGGCCACGGCGCACGCCATCCGCACGTATGCGCGCGCCCACCATGCGCGCCAGGCGGCCGCCGGCGACCATATCGGCGCCGCCCTGCCGCTGGCCCTGGCAGAAGACGCCCTGCTGTGCGGCGAACTCGACGCGGCCGCCCGTTACCTGGCGGGCCAGCAGGGGCCGCAGGCGCTGTTTGTCGACAGCAGCATCGCCCTGTTGCGCGGCGAACATGCGCACGCCGTGGCCGGCTTTGAAACGGCCTTGAAAGGGCTGCGCAAGGAGGCGGGCAAGCGCAAGCTGTGCTTCACCGGCATCGGCGGCCATTTGTACGTGCTGGCGCTATTGCGCGGCAACGATGCCAAGCTGCTGAAAAACGCGGAAACCTATCTCGATATCGCGCTGCACGCGCAGCCGAACCACGACAGCATCGTCTACCAGCAACTGAACACCTTGCGCCTCGTGCGCGCCGGCGTGCAGCAGGCGGAAAGCATTTCCACGCGCAGTTGGGAAACGGGACTGCAGGCGCAGCTGTTTCAGGCCTTGCTGTACTACTGGCTGGCGCTACCACAACTGGCCGAACGCAAGGACCAGCTGCGAGCCCTGGTGCAGCAAGCGGACGCCGCCGGCTACGATCTGATCGCGGCGCAGGCGGCCGGCTTGCTGGGCTTGATGGGCGAGCCGCAGCAGGAGCGCTATGCCACGGCCAAGCGGGCGCAACACGGCCTGACGGACATGGCGCCGTGGTTCGAACGCCAGGAAGCGTGGCAGCGCCAGCTGAGCGCCCTGATCAACCTGCAGCAGAACGCCCCCGCTGAGGCCATTGGCGGCGTGTCGCGGCTCGTATGGCTGGTGGCGTTCGATCCGCGCTTTGGTCTCACCGCCGTGGAAGTGCGCGAGCAGAAACGCGATGCGCGCGGCGGCTGGAGCAAGGGCCGCGCCATGGGCCTGAAACGCCTGGCCGAGGAAGCGGGCGACATCGATTTCCTCACGCCGCAAGACGCGCGCGCGGCCGGCAGCATCGCGCCGTTCAAACAATACTATTCATCGGCGCCGCGCTATGAAGTCGAGCTGGACAAGGCCGCCATCTTGCTCGTCGGCCACCCGCTCGTCTTCTGGCTCGACAATCCCGACACGCGCGTGGAACTGATCGCCGGCGCGCCCGAACTGCTGATCAAGTCGCACGAGGGGCAACTGTGGCTGGGCATGCAGCCGCCGCTGCCCGACAGCGGCAGCAATGTCGTGGTGCAGCGCGAGACGCCGACACGCCTGCGCGTCGTGCACATCCTCGACGAACACCGGCGCATCGGCGCCATTGTCGGCCTGGGCCTGTCCGTGCCGCTGCATGCGGAAAAACAGGTGATGCAGGCGATCGGCGCCATCTCGTCCATGGTCACCGTGCAATCGGACATCGGCGGCGGCGCCGGCGACGCGGAAGCGATCACGGCCGACCACCGCCTGCACGTGCATTTGCTGCCCTACCAGCAGGGTCTCAAGATGCAAATTCTCGTGCGGCCATTGCTCGACAACGGCGCCTATTACGCGCCCGGCAGCGGCGCCGAAAGCGTGTTTGCCGATGTGGCAGGCCGTGCCGTGCAAGCGCGGCGCGACCTGAACGCGGAACGCGAAGCGCAGCGCCAGCTGATCGGTAAATGCCTGGTGCTGGAAGAGGCGGAAGAAGAGCATGGCGAGTGGCTGCTGGGCCAGCCTGCCTTGGGCCTGCAATTGCTGGTCGAGCTGCAAGCGCTCGACCCGAATGGCATGGTATTGGCCTGGCCCGAGGGCGAAACCATGCGCGTGTCGAAACGCATCGACAGCGGCCAGATGCGCCTGAATATCAAGAGTGAAAAAGATTGGTTTGCCGCCAGCGGCGAGGTGCAGATCGATGAAGACAAGGTGATGGATTTGCGCGCCCTGCTCGACTTGATGCAGAACAATAAAAGCCGCTTCGTGGCCTTGGGCGACAACCAGTTCCTGGCCCTCAGCGACGAGCTGCACCGGCGACTGTCGGAACTGGCCGCGTATGGTGAGGCGCATGCCGACGGCGTGCACATCCACCCGCTGGCCGCCTTCGCGCTGGAAGAGCTGGCCAACGATGCGGGCGGCGTGAACGCCGACAAATTGTGGCGCGAACACTTGCTGCGCCTGCGCGCCCTCGACGACTATCAACCGCAACTGCCCAGCACACTGCAGGCGGACTTGCGCGACTACCAGCTGGCCGGTTACGAATGGCTGGCGCGCCTCGCGCACTGGGGCGTGGGCGCCTGCCTGGCCGACGACATGGGCCTCGGCAAGACGTTACAGGCGCTGGCCCTGATCCTGGCGCGCGCGCCGAACGGCCCCACCCTCGTCGTCGCCCCCACGTCCGTCTGCATGAACTGGATCAGCGAAGCGCAGCGCTTCGCGCCCACCTTGAACATCAAACTGTTCGGCAGCGGCGACCGCGCCGACATGCTCGATACATTGCAACCGTTCGACGTGGTGGTGGCCAGCTATGGCTTGCTGCAACAGGAAGCGGCCATGTTTGCCGGCGTGCACTGGCATACGATCGTGCTCGACGAAGCGCAGGCGATCAAGAATGGCGCGACCAAGCGCTCGCAAGCCGTGATGGCCCTGCAAGGCGATTTCCGCATGGTGGCCAGCGGCACGCCGCTGGAAAACCACCTGGGCGAATTGTGGAACCTGTTCCGCTTCATCAACCCCGGCTTGCTGGGCACCCTCGACCAGTTCAATTTGCGCTTCGCGGGGCCCATCGAGAAGGATCAGGACAAGCGGGCGGCGGCCGGCGCGCGCTTGCGGCTGCGCCGCCTGATCGCGCCGTTCATCCTGCGCCGGACAAAAACGCAAGTGCTGTCGGAATTGCCGTCGCGCACGGAAATCGTGCTGGAAGTGGAATTGTCGCCGCAGGAAACGGCGCTGTACGAATCGTTGCGCCGCGAAGCGCTGGAAAAGCTGGCCATGGTGGAAGGGCCGGCGTCCAAGAAAGCCATCCAGATCCTGGCCGAGATCATGAAGCTGCGCCGCGCCTGCTGCAATCCGCAACTGGTGGCGCCCGAGCTGGGCCTGGCCAGCAGCAAGCTGGCGGCGTTCGCGCAACTGCTGTCGGGCTTGCTGGAAAACCGCCACAAGGTACTCGTCTTCAGCCAGTTTGTCGACCATCTGACCCTGATCCGCCAGCATCTGGAACAGCATGGCGTGCGCTACCAGTATCTCGACGGCAGTACGCCGATGCAGGAGCGCAAGCGCCGCGTCGACGCCTTCCAGGCGGGCGACGGCGATGTTTTCCTCATCAGCCTGAAGGCGGGCGGCATGGGCATCAATTTGACGGCGGCCGATTACGTGATCCACATGGATCCGTGGTGGAACCCGGCCGTGGAAGACCAGGCCTCGGACCGCGCCCACCGCATGGGGCAATTGCGCCCCGTCACCATCTACCGCCTGGTGGCGAAACATACGATCGAGGAAGGCATCGTCGAATTGCACCAGCACAAGCGCGACCTGGCCGACAGTCTGTTGGAAGGCAGCGATGCGGCCGCGCGCATGTCAGCCAATGACATGCTGGGCATGCTGCAGGAAGGGTTGAAGCGATGAGATTGAAAAAATGAGCGGGGCCACCGCGTTCCATGCGATGATCCATTTTCCCTGTTGCCCTCCCACGCCATGACCGACTACATCGCCACCAGCGCCGGCCAGCGCGCCACCTTTTTGTGCGGCAAATCCTGGACCGCCTATGTCAGCACCTTCCTCATTGCCGTGCTGCTATTTTTTGCCGCCCTGCCGCTGGCCTTCAAGTACAACACGCGCGCCGCCTTCGTCGTGCTGATCGGCTCGGCCCTGATCGTCGGCTACCGCCTGCTGACGATACGCAGCTACCAGCTGTACTACGATGAGGCGGGCGTGTGGCTGGCGTCCGGCATCTTGCCGTGGAAAAAGAAACTGACGGGCGTCAAATGGCGCGACATGGATGAAGCCGTCTATGAAACGAACTTCTGGAGCTGGCTGTTCCAGTCCTACACGGTGCGCGTCAGCCAGCGCTACACGCAGGAAACGGAAATCCACGCCACCGGCATGGCGCGCGGCAAGGATGCCGTGGCGGCCATCAATGCGCGCCACCAGGAACTGCTGCACGGCAGCGCCATCGTCGTCTAGCGCCGCAGGGGCAATTAGTGCTAATCTTTGGGCCGCCCAGGCAAGCAAGGCCAACCTTTCAATAGTCGTTTGTTACTTATATTATCAGTTTATTATTTTCTGATGATGGCAAACGACAAAATATTCAAGAGATAAACTATGCTGATAAAAAATAAAGTTGCGCTCGCCGCATTGATGATGGCTTTTACCCTGACACCGGCCAGCGCCGCGAAGAAGCCGCAGAAAAACGGCAAGGCCAGCACCAGCAGCAGCAAGAAGAAAACTGTCGCCAAGAAAGCGGCCGTCGTCACGGCGGCAACGGCAGCCACGGTCGCGGCCGTCGCCAGCGAGAACAGCAGCGACCGCTCCATGAATAACCTGAGCGGCCAGTTCCTCACGGCCCTGTGGCGCCTGGACCCGGAAAGCGCGATTTCCGTCGGCAAGTACGATGGCGCCGCCAACCTGAGCATTCCCGACGCGGCCAACCGCCAGAAGCAACTGGCCTTCATCGAAGAATGGCTGGGCAAGTTCGGCAAGCTGAATGCCGGCAAAATGTCGGACAAGCAGCGTACCGACCTGGCCTTGCTGACGAATAAACTGCAATCGGACCGCTGGTATCTGACCACCTTCCGCGAATTCGAATGGAATCCCGCCCAGTACAACGTGGCCGGTTCCATCGACTTCATCCTGAACACGGAATATGCGGCCCAGCCGCAGCGCCTGCGCACCTTGCTCAAGCGCATAGCCACCGTGCCGCAATACTATGCGGCCGCGCGCGCCAGCATCGTCAACCCCACGCGCGAACACACGCAGCTGGCCATCGCACAGAGCGCAGGCGTGCTCAGCGTGCTTGACGACTTGAACAAGACGGCACAGGGTTCCATCCTGACGCCGGCGGAAAAACAGCTATACAACGCGCGCATCGCTGCGGCCCGCACGGCCGTGCAAGGCTATGCGGCCTGGCTGACGGAACAGGATGCGGCGCTGGCGCAGAACGGCAATGCGCGCTCCTTCCGCATCGGCAAGGATCTGTACGAACAGAAATTTGCCTACGATATCCAGGCCAGCGTGAGCGCCGAGCAGATGTACCAGAAAGCCCTGGCCGCGCGCGAAAAGCTGCTCGAGCACATGGATAGCCTGTCCGACGAGTTGTGGGTAAAAACCATGGGTGCCACGGCCAAGCCGGCGGACCGCACGGCAAAGATCGGCATGGTGATCGACAAGCTGTCGAGCAACCACGTGGCTGCCGCCGATTTCGTGCCGGAAATCCGCCGCCAGATTCCCGAGCTGCAGGAATGGGTGACCAGTCACAACCTGCTGACGATGGACCCGAAAAAGCCCCTCGTCGTGCGTGAAACGCCCGCTTACCAGCGCGGCGTGGCCGGCGCCAGCATCGAGGCGCCCGGCCCGTACCGTCCGCAAGACCGCACCTATTACAACGTGACGCCGCTCGATGGCGAAACGCCGGAACAGGCGGAAAGCAGCTTGCGCGAATACAACCACTGGATCTTGCAGATTCTGAACATCCACGAAGCCATCCCCGGCCACTACACGCAGCTCGTGTATGCCAACAAATCGCCGTCCCTGGTCAAGTCGATCTTCGGCAACGGCGCCATGATCGAAGGCTGGGCCGTGTATGGCGAGCGCATGATGCTCGAATCGGGCTATGGCAACAACGCGCCGGAAATGTGGCTGATGTATTCGAAGTGGAACTTGCGCAGCGTCACCAACACCATCCTCGATTACAGCGTGCACGTGCTGGGCATGACGGAAGCGCAAGCGCTCGATCTGCTGACGCGCCAGGCCTTCCAGACCCAGCGTGAAGCGAAGGAAAAATGGCGCCGTGTGCAGCTGAGCTCGGTGCAACTGACCAGCTATTTCAGCGGCTACAGCGAAATCATGGACTTGCGCGAACAGCGCAAGCAAGCGCTGGGCAGCAAGTTCGTGCTGAAGGATTTCCACGAGCAATTCCTCAGCTACGGCAGCGCGCCCGTGAAAGTCATCAAGGAACTGATGAATTAACTCGTACGCATCCTCTCCTTGCAAAGGGCGCCGCGGCGCCCTTTTTGCATGCGTTTGCGCCACCGCAAACCGCCGGCGTGCCTGTCCATTACGCTGACGGGAAGGCAGGCGCCACCGCACTCCTCACTGGCAATTGCCGATTTTCCTGCTACGCTGGATACAGGAGCGTCCATGCATATGCCCATCCAGTTCGACACCCTTGATTACGCCAAACGCCTTGCCTCGGCCGGCGTGCCCACGCAGCAGGCGGAAGCCCATGCGACGGCGCTGGGCGACGTACTGGGTTCGGCCGTCGTCGTGCATGGCGAACTGGCGGCGCTCGAGCGCAATCTGCTGGGGGAAATCAAGCTGGTGTCGCACAACGTCGATACCAAGGTGGGCGCGCTGGAGTTGAAGATCGATGCGCTGGAGCTCAGACTCGATACCCGGATCGATGCACTGGACCTGAAACTCGATACGAGGATCGATGCGCTGGAGCACAAATTCGATACCAAATTAGACGCCTTGGAACACAAATTCGACGCCCGTCTGGAACGCCTGGACTTGCGCCATGGCGCGGACATGAAACACGTGTACTGGATGATGAGTACCCTGATCCTGCTCAATCTGGGCATACTCAGCAAACTGATGCTGCAGTAAGCACCTGCTAACTGATCTGGCAATAAAAAAGCCGCTGCTCCCGAAGGAGGCCAGCGGCTTTTGCTTGCGCGTCTTGCAAACCGTCTAGGACGCTTCTTCCGGCGCCTGCGTGGCCTTGACGAAGATGGGCGCTACCAGCAGGCCCAGCTCGAACAGCAGACACATCGGGATGGCCAGCGAGAACTGGCTGACCACGTCCGGCGGCGTGACGATGGCGGCAATCACGAAGGCGCCGACGATGATGTAGGGACGCACTTCCTTGAGTTTCGCAATAGAAACAATGCCCATGCGCACGAGGATCACCACCACCACGGGCACTTCGAACGTGGCGCCAAAGGCCAGGCACATCGACATGACGAAATCGAGGTAGTTTTCGATATCGGGCGTGACCGCGATCGACGATGGCGAAAAGTCGCTGATGAAGTGGAAGACGCGGCCAAACACAAAGAAATAGCAGAAGGCCACGCCAGACATAAACAGCAGGGAAGACGAAATGACCAGCGGCGCGATCAGGCGCTTTTCATGCGTGTACAGGCCGGGGGCGATAAATGCCCACATCTGGTACAGCACCCAGGGCAAGGCGACGATAAAGGCGATCACCAACGTCACTTTCATCGGTACGAGGAACGGTGAAATGACGCCGGTGGCGATCATTTTCGAGCCGGCCGGCAGCGAGGCGATCATCGGCGCCGCGATAAAATCGTAGATCTGCGAGGGGCCGGGCCAATAGAACAGCACGGCGCAGACGACGGCGATGCCGATCGACGCCTTGACCAGGCGGTTGCGCAGCTCGACCAGATGCGAGATAAAAGTTTCTTCCACCGGGGATTTGCTACTCATGAGTAAAAGGAGGAGGAACTGGCGCGCGGACGGAAGCGCGCCACGCGGGCGGCCGCCGACTGCACGTGCAGCTTGCCGCCATGGCGCTGCTTGTACCAGCCAGGGATGGCGGAATTGCGCACCAGCTTCTTGCGGCGGAATTCGCGCGCCTTGCGGGCCAGGTCTTCATTGGTGGCACGCAGCATGGCTTCATGGGCATCGTGATGCCCGTCATACGCACTGGCATCGCCGCGCCAGGCGTTTTCCACCTCGGCCAGGTTGCCCGAGATCGAATTTTCCACGCCATGCATGGATTTCTCCACGCTTTGCTTGACGGAATGGGCCGCATCCTGCACTTCCTTCTGCAGGTTTTTCAGCTCTTCCATTTCAATTTCGCGCGAGACTTCGGATTTCACCTGGTTCAGGTAGCGTTGCGCGCGGCCATACAGGGTACCGGCCATGCGCGCCACTCTCGGCAACTTTTCAGGGCCGATGACTATCAACGCAACCACGCCGATGATGGCGATTTTAGAGAGACCGAGATCGATCATAAGCGGACAAGGGCCGTTACCGGACGAGGCAAGCGCCCCGCCACGCTATCAGGACTTGCTTTTCTCTTTCGTCTCGACGTCGATGGTGCTTTTGTCGGCCACTTGCGATGGCGCAGCAGGAGGGGTATTGGCTGCCGGGGCGTCATCTTCACCCTTGACGCCATCCTTGAAGCCTTTGACGGCCTTGCCGATATCACCGCCGATATTGCCCAGTTTCTTGGTGCCGAAGACCAGCATCACAATGACCAGAACGATCACCCAGTGCCAAATACTCAATGAACCCATCACATTCTCCTTGCGGGACGGTGCCCGAATAGCGTCAACCAATGCCGGTAGTATACACGTGAACCCGGCGCGCAGCGAAATCAGTGTTGGCCGCGCCAGGGACGGGGACCGCCGTACACGTGCATGTGCAGGTGATACACCTCTTGCCCGCCGTTCGGGCCGCTGTTGATCATGGTCTTGAAGCCGCCGGCGGGCGCGCCATCGGCGTCATACGTGACGGCGCAACCGAACTCGGCAGCAAGTTTCGGCGCCAGGCGCAGCAGCTTGCCCAGCATGTCCGTATGGCTGTCGTCGCAATCGGACAGGCTGGCCACGTGGCGCTTCGGGATCAGCAGCAGGTGCACGGGGGCGGCCGGGTTGATGTCCTTGAAGGCCAGCAAGTCCTCGTCTTCATACACGATGCTCGAGGGAATTTGTTTTGCGGCAATCTTGCAGAAAATACAGTTATCCACGCATGCTCCAGTAGGTCAGTGTTTGTCTGTTTCGCCGGCGTCGCGCAACTCATCCTTGCGTGCCGCCTTTTCTTCGAGACCCGACAGGCCTTCGCGGCGTGCCAGCTCGTCAAGTACCTGCTGCGGCGTCAGGTCGAACTGCGCCAGCATCACCAGCGAGTGGAACCACAGGTCGGCGCATTCGTACAGCACCTTCGACGGATCGTTGTCGCGGCGCGCATCCTTGGCGGCCATCACGGTTTCCGTGGCCTCTTCGCCGATTTTTTTCAAAATCGCGTCATCGCCGTTGGCAAACAGGCGCGCGACATACGACGTGGCGGGGTCGCCGCCATTGGCCAGCTTGCGCGATTCGATCACGGCAGCCAGGCGCTTCAGGGTTTCGCTCATTTGCTCTTGCTTTCCGCGTAAATCGTCTCAGGGTCTTTCAGGACGGGGTCGGTGACTTGCCATTCGCCCGTTTTTTCGTCGCCTTCGAATTTCTGGAAGAAGCACGAATGGCGGCCCGTATGGCAGGCGATGCCGCCCGCCTGCTCGATTTTCAGCAAGACCACGTCTTCATCGCAATCGAGGCGGATTTCCAGCACCTTTTGCGTGTGGCCCGACTCTTCACCCTTGTGCCACAGTTTCTTGCGCGAACGGCTCCAGTACACGGCTTCGCCCAGCTCCACCGTGCGCGCCAGCGCATCGCGGTTCATCCAGGCGAACATCAGCACGTCGTTGCTGCCCGCTTCCTGCGCGATCACGGGCACCAGGCCGTGCTCGTCCCATTTGACCTTTTTCAGCCACTTGGCATTGCTTGCTACGATGGTTCCGTTTTGCATGTTCTTCTATCCTGCTGATTTTATTGCTTGTATTTACGCCAGGCGCATGGGGATGCCCTGCTGCGCCATGAAACGCTTGGCTTCCTGCACCGTGTGCTGGCCATAGTGGAAGATGCTGGCGGCCAGCACGGCGTCCGCGCGGCCCACCTTGATGCCGTCGACCAGGTCCTGCAAGCCGCCCACGCCGCCCGAGGCGATGACGGGAATGCTGACGGCGTCGGACACGCCGCGCGTCAGGCCCAGGTCGAAGCCGACTTTGGTGCCGTCGCGGTCCATGCTGGTGAGCAAGATCTCGCCGGCGCCCAGGCTTTCCATTTTACGCGCCCATTCGAACGCGTCCAGGCCCGTGGCGGTGCGCCCGCCATGGGTAAACACTTCCCATTTGCCGGGCGACACCTGCTTGGCGTCGATGGCGACGACGATGCACTGCGAGCCGTGCTTTTGCGACGCCTCGTACACGAGCTGGGGATTCGTCACGGCCGAGGTGTTGATGCTGACCTTGTCGGCACCCGCATTGAGCAGCCGGCGCACGTCTTCCACCACGCGCACGCCGCCGCCCACCGTCAGCGGAATGAACACCTGCGACGCCACGGCTTCGATGATGTCGAAGATCAGGCCGCGGTTGTCGCTGGACGCGGTAATGTCGAGGAAAGTGATTTCATCGGCGCCCTGCTCGTCATAGCGGCGGGCGATTTCCACCGGATCGCCGGCGTCGCGCAATTCCGTGAAATTGACGCCTTTGACGACGCGGCCATTGGTCACGTCGAGGCAGGGGATGATACGTTTTGCAAGCATGATGGTATCCAGATTGTCGCCAGGCCAGGGCGTGCGCAGGCACGCTCCCGGCCGGCAGGCTTAAACGGCGGCGTCGGTCAGTTCGTCGGCGCGTTCTTGCGCCTGCGCCAGGTCGATCGTGCCTTCATAGATGGAACGGCCGCAAATCACGCCTTCGATGCCTTCGGCCTGGACCGCGCACAGCGCTTCCACGTCGCCGATATTGTGCAGGCCGCCCGAAGCGATGACGGGGATCTTGACGGCTTGCGCCAGCTTGACGGTGGCGTCGATATTGATGCCGCCCATCATGCCGTCGCGGCCGATGTCCGTGTAGATGATCGATTCGACGCCGTAGGCTTCGAATTTTTTCGCCAGGTCGATCACTTCGTGACCCGACATCTTGCTCCAGCCATCCGTTGCCACCTTGCCATCCTTGGCATCGAGGCCGACGATGATGTGGCCGGGGAAGGCGCTGCAGGCATCGTGCAGGAAGCCGGGGCTTTTCACGGCCGCCGTGCCGATGATGATGTAGGTGATGCCGGCGTCGAGGTAGCGCTCGATGGTGTCGAGGTCGCGGATGCCGCCGCCCAGCTGCACGGGGATTTCCTCGATGTCGTTTTCCACGGCGAAATCTTGCACGGCCTTCAGGATGGCTTTGACGGCGCCCTCGTTCTTCGGCTTGCCGGCAAAGGCGCCGTTCAGGTCGACCAGGTGCAGCCGGCGCGCGCCTTGCATCAGCCAATGGCGGGCCATGTCGGCCGGGTCTTCGGAAAATACGGTGGCAAGTTCCATATCGCCTTGTTTCAGGCGTACGCAGTGACCGTCTTTCAGGTCGATGGCGGGAATGAGCAGCATGGTCAGTGTGATTTAAAAGTGAGTGAGAGGCGGAAAAAAAGCCGGAGAGCTAACGTTAAGGTTGCCAGTGAACGAAGTTCTTGTACAGCTGCAAGCCAGCGGCAGCACTTTTTTCAGGGTGGAACTGTGTGGCGAAAATATTATCACGGGCGACGGCGCAAGCGAACGGCGCACCATAGACAGTCTCGCCCACCGTGTGCAACGCTTCTTGAGGTTGAGCAAAATAGCTGTGCACAAAGTAAAAATAGGCGTTGTCGGCGATACCATCCCACATGACATGGGACGCCGTTTGCCGCACTTGGTTCCAGCCCATTTGCGGCACCTTGAAGCGCGAGCCATCTTCCTGCACCTGGCCGTCGAGCTGGAAACGCACGACTTTGCCGGGCAGCAAGCCCAGACCGGCCGCGTCGCCCTCTTCGCTGCCGTCGAACAGCATTTGCTCGCCGATGCACACGCCCAGCACGGGCTTGCTATCGGCGGCGCGCAGCAGCGCTTCGAGCACGCCCGATTCGCGCAGGCTGCGCATGCAGTCGGGCATGGCGCCCTGGCCCGGCAAGACGATGCGGTCGGCGCTGTCGATGTCTTGCGCCAATCCGGAAATGCGCACATCGGCTTCGGGCGCCACGGCACGCAGCGCTTGCGCCACCGAGCGCAAATTGCCCATGCCGTAATCCACCACCACAATTTTATTCATGTTTGATCTCGGAATCTACAGTGGTTCGCGGGCGCTTACAGGCTACCCTTGGTCGATGGAATGATGCCGGCCGCGCGCTCGTCGAGCTCGGCAGCCATGCGCAGCGCGCGGCCAAAGGCCTTGAACACGGTTTCGCATTGATGGTGGGCATTCGTACCGCGCAGGTTGTCGATATGCAAGGTCACGCCCGCATGGTTGACGAAGCCGCGGAAAAATTCCAGGGTCAGGTCGACATCGAAGCCGGCGATCATGGCGCGCGTAAACGGGATGTGGTATTCGATGCCCGGGCGGCCCGAGAAATCGAGCACCACGCGCGACAGCGCCTCGTCCAGCGGCACGTACGCATGGCCGTAGCGGCGGATACCCTTCTTGTCGCCAATGGCCTTGGCCACGGCCATGCCCAAGGTGATGCCCACGTCTTCCACCGTATGGTGGTTGTCGATATGCACGTCGCCCGTCGCTTCGATATCGAGGTCGATCAAGCCGTGGCGGGCGATCTGATCCAGCATATGGTCGAGGAAGGGCACGCCAGTGTTCAGCTTTTGCTGGCCGGTGCCATCGAGGTTGAGGGCGACGCGAACTTGCGTCTCATTGGTGTTGCGCGTGATTTCTGCGGTGCGGTTCATGGGAGGCTCTGGCGGTAGGCTAAACGAGGGATGCCTTGAAGGCATCGTAAAAAAGGGAATTTTCTTCCGGGGTGCTGATGCTGATGCGCAGGCAATTGGCCAACGCAGCATGCATTTTACTCATATTTTTAATTAAAACCCGGCGGGCAAGCAGTTTTGCGCAAACATCGTCGGAATCAGCCACACGAATCAGAAGAAAATTTGCCTTCGAGGGAAATACCGTCACGCCGGGCAGCTGCGCCAAGCGCAGCGCCAGGTCGTCGCGCGCGCTGTTGAGCAGGTCCGCCTGGGCATTCAACACATCGAGGTGATCGAGCGCGAATTCGGCCGCCGCCTGCGTCAGCACGTTCACATTGTACGGCGGGCGCACTTTCTCGAATTGCGCCAGCAGGGCCGGCGCGGCCGACATGTAGCCGAGGCGGATGCCGGCCAGACCCAGTTTCGACACGGTGCGCATCACCACCAGGTTCTCGAACTCGGGCAGGCGGCCCATGAAGCTGTGCTGCGCGAACGGCTCGTAGGCTTCGTCGACGACGGCGATGCCCGTGTCGCCGAGCGCCGCGAGGATGCGCTCGATATCGGCGCTGGCAAACAGGTTACCCGTCGGGTTGTTCGGATAGGCGAGGAACACCAGCGCCGGGCGGTGTTCTTCGATGGCCGCCAGCATGGCCGGCATGTCCAGGCTGAAATCGGCCTGCAGAGGCACGCCGACGAAATCCATGCCGGCAAACTGCGCCGAGCGTGCATACATGACGAAGGCGGGAACGGGCGCGAGCAGCACGGCGCGCTTGCCCGGCTCCTGGTGCGCGCACGCCATGGCCAGGATGGAAATCAGTTCATCGGAGCCGTTGCCCAGCATGACGTCGTAGCCGGCGGGCACGCCCAGTTTGGCGCAGATGGCCGCCTGCAGACTGGCGTACGACGGCGGATAGCGGTTCAGCGCCACGGCGGCCAGGCGCGCGCCCAGTTCCTCGCGCAGATGCGGCGGCAGCGGATACGGGTTTTCCATCGCATCGAGTTTGATGTAACCGCTGGCATCGGCGACCTGGTAGCTTTTGACGGCCCGCACATCGGCGCGCACGGTGTTGCTGATTAACTGATCGAGGAAAGACATGCTGCAAACACTCCTGATGAAATTAAGTGGAGACTAAATGACGACGTCTTCCGGCACGGCGGCGCTGCGCGCCTTGCGGGCCGGCGCTTTTTTCACGGCGGGCGGCTTTTTGGCCGCCGCCGGTTTCTTCGCTGCCGCCTTGGCGGGCTTGGTCGCGGGCGGTGCTGCCAGCTCCTGCGTCAACGCCGCCAGGCGCTGTTCGATGATGGCGCAGTAGTCGGGATTCAATTCAAAGCCGACAAAATCGCGCCCGCAGCGCTTCGCCGCCAGCGCCGTGGTGCCGCTGCCCATGAACAGGTCGAGCACCACGCCGCCGGGCGGGCACGACGCCTTGACCATGCGCTCGATGATTTCGAGCGGCTTTTGCGTCGGGTGGTCGGCCCGTTCCGGGTGTTCCTTGTGCAGGCGCGACACGCTCCACAAGTCTTTCGGGTTGTAGCCCACTTCCAGCCATTTGGCGCCGATGAAGATCGAGCGCGAACGGGCTTTCTTGGTGGCCGCGTCGTAGGCGATGCGCACCGCGTCAAGGTCGAAGTAGTAATCCTTGCGCTTGACGAAGAAGCCGATGGTGTCGTGCACCGATGAAAAGCTGCGCACGCTGCCGCCCATGGACGGCACGCGGCGGTCCCAGATGATTTCATTCATCATCGCCATGCGCTGTTTCAGCATGACGAAGATCTCCGGCGAATAGCGCCAGGTGAGGAAGATATACAGGCTGCCGTTGGCTTTCAGCTTGGGCAGCGCCGCATCGATCCACTGTTCCGTCCAGCGCAGGTAGTCGGCCACCGACTGCTGGTCCGAGGCATTGCCGTAATCCTTGCCCAGGTTGTACGGCGGATCCGTCAGGATCAGGTCCACCGAACCATCGGGAATGCGCGCCAGCCCCGCCAGCGCATCTTCGCAATAGACCCGGTTGACCCAGTCCGGCTGCTCCGCCAACTTCGTCATGGCTGCGGCTTCAGGCGCAGTTCGGCGCTGCGCGCGTGCGCCTGCAAGCCTTCGCCATACGCCAGGGTGGCGGCGACACGGCCCAGGGTTTGCGCGCCCGCTTCACTGACGTGAATGATGGACGAACGCTTCTGGAAGTCGTACACGCCCAGCGGCGACGAAAAGCGCGCCGTGCGCGACGTCGGCAGCACGTGGTTGGGACCGCAGCAATAGTCGCCCAGCGATTCGGACGAGAAGCGCCCGAGGAACATGGCGCCCGCGTGGCGGATCTGCTCGGCCCACTGCTGCGGGTTTTCCGCCGAGATTTCCAGGTGCTCGGCCGCGATGGCATTGGCGATCTCGCACGCCTCTTCCATGCTGCGCACCTTGATCAGGGCGCCGCGGTCGGCCAGCGAGGTGCTGATGGTGGCCTGGCGCGGCATCGTCGGCAGCAGCTTGGCGATGCTCTCTTCCACTTTCGCGATGTAGTCCGCGTCCGGGCACAGCAGAATCGCCTGCGCCAGTTCGTCGTGCTCGGCCTGCGAAAACAGGTCCATCGCGACCCAGTCCGGGTCCGTCGTGCCATCGCACAGCACGAGGATTTCGGAAGGCCCGGCGATCATGTCGATGCCGACGATGCCGAACACGCGGCGCTTGGCGGCGGCCACATAGGCGTTGCCGGGGCCGACGATTTTATCGACGGCGGTGATGCTCTGTGTTCCATACGCCAGTGCGCCGACGGCTTGCGCGCCGCCGATGGTGATCACACGCGTCACGCCGGCGATCGCGGCGGCGGCCAGCACCATCTGGTTTTTCACGCCATCGGGCGTCGGCACCACCATGATGATTTCGCCCACGCCCGCCACGTGCGCGGGAATGGCGTTCATCAGCACGGAGGACGGATACGCGGCCTTGCCGCCCGGGACGTAGATGCCGACCCGGTCCAGCGGCGTGATCTTCTGCCCCAGCACCGTGCCATCGGGCTCGGTGTAGGTAAAGCCGCGCAGTTCTTCGCGCTGGCGTTCGTGGAAGGCACGGATGCGCTGGGCGGCGATCTGCAGCGCTTCGCGCTGCGCCGACGGCAAGCCGTTCAGGGCCGCCTGCAATTCGGCTTGCGAAATATCGAAGGCCGCCATTTCCGCCGCGCCGCCATGCGGGATGCGGTCGAAACGGTTCGTGTATTCCAGTACGGCGGCGTCGCCGCGCGTTTTCACGTCGGCCAGGATTTTTGCGACCGACGTTTCAATCGCCGCATCGGTGCCCGCCTCGAACGCCAGCAAGGTGTCGAGCGATTGTTGGAAACCATCCTGGCTTGAATCGAGCTTGCGTATCTGTATCGGCATAATCGGCTTTCTGCTACTGAAGGTGTCTAGGCTTGCGAAGCGCGTTCAAACGCCTCGATAATCGGCTGCAAGCGCTCGCGCTTGAGCTTGAGCGCAGCCTGGTTGACCACCAGGCGCGACGAAATTTCCATGATGTGCTCGACTTCGACGAGGTTGTTCGCGCGCAGGGTGCTGCCCGTGCTGACCAGGTCGACGATGGCGTCGGACAGGCCGACCAAAGGCGCCAGCTCCATCGAGCCATACAGCTTGATCAGGTCGACGTGCACGCCCTTGGCGGCGAAGTGTTCGCGCGCCGTGTGCACGAACTTGGTGGCCACGCGCAATCGCGCGCCCTGGTGCACGGCCTTTTCGTAGTCAAAACCGGCCTGCACCGCCACCGACATGCGGCAAGAAGCGATATTCAGGTCGATCGGCTGGTACAGGCCTTCGCCGCCGTGTTCGAGCAAGACATCCTTGCCCGCCACGCCGAAATCGGCCGCGCCGTACTGCACGTAGGTCGGCACGTCGCTGGCGCGCACGATGATGACGCGCACGTTCGGATCGTTGGTGGCCAAAATCAGCTTGCGCGAGGTCTCCGGGTTTTCCAGCACCTTGATGCCGGCCGCTTCCAGCAGCGGCATGGTGTCCTCAAAAATGCGGCCTTTCGACAGCGCCAGGATCAGCTGGGAGCTGTCACCGTTGTTCGATCCGTTCATGCTCGTTCCTTGTTATTTGATGCGTACGATATTCGCGCCGACGGCCGACAGCTTCACTTCCATGCGGTCATAACCGCGGTCGAGGTGATAGATGCGGTCGATCAGCGTTTCGCCATCGGCGGCCAGGGCCGCGATCACCAGCGACGCCGACGCGCGCAGGTCGGTCGCCATCACGGGCGCGCCGCGCAGCTGCTTGACGCCGGCGATGATGGCCGTGTTGCCTTCGATGGTGATGTCGGCGCCCAGGCGGTTCATTTCCTGCACGTGCATGAAGCGGTTCTCGAAGATCGTCTCGGTGACGCGGCTGGCGCCATTGGCGATCGTGTTCACGGCCATGAACTGCGCCTGCATGTCGGTCGGGAAGCCCGGGTATTCCGTCGTGCGGAAGCTGACGGGGTTCGGGCGGGCCGACATCTCGGCGCGGATCCAGTCGGCGCCGAAGGTCATCGTCAGGCCCATGGCGCGCAGCTTGTCGAGCGCAGAGTCGAGGATGTCGGTGCGCACGTTGCGCAGGGTGATATCGCCGCCGGTGGCCGCCACGGCGCACAGGAAGGTGCCCGTTTCGATGCGGTCGGCGATCACCGCGTGCGAGGCGCCGTGCAAGGCGTCCACACCCTGGATCACCAGGCGGCTGGTGCCGATGCCGTCGATCTTCGCGCCCATGGCCACCAGCAGGTGGGCCAGGTCGGTCACTTCCGGTTCGCAGGCGGCGTTTTCCAGGATGGTCTCGCCTTCGGCCAGGGTCGCGGCCATCAGCAAATTCTCGGTGCCGGTGACGGTGATCATGTCGGTGACGATGCGCGCGCCTTTCAGCTTGGCGCACTTGGCGTAGATGTAGCCCGCCTCGATGCGGATTTCGGCGCCCAGCGCTTCCAGGCCCTTGATGTGCTGGTCGACGGGGCGCGAACCGATGGCGCAGCCGCCCGGCAGCGAGACCTTGGCTTCGCCGAAGCGCGCCAGCATGGGGCCGAGCACGAGGATCGAGGCGCGCATGGTTTTCACCAGTTCATACGGCGCTTCCAGGGTGTCGATGGCGCTGCCGTTGAGCACCACGCGGTCGCCGTCCTGCCGCACTTTCAGGCCCGTCTGGCCCAGCAGTTTCAACATCGTGGCCACGTCGTGCAGATGCGGCACGTTGGTCAGATCCAGGTCGCCCGCGGTCAGGAGACCCGCGCACAGGATGGGCAGGGCGGCGTTTTTCGCGCCGGAGATGGCGATGTCGCCGTTCAGGCGGTTGCCGCCGTTGATGAGGAGCTTGTCCATGTGCTTATCCTTGGAATTCTTCAGGTGTCAGGGTTTTCATCGACAGCGCGTGGATTTCCTCGCGCATGCGGTCGCCCAGCGCCGCGTAGACGATCTGGTGGCGCTGGATCAGACGCTTGCCGGCAAACGCGGGCGAGACGATCACGGCCTGGAAGTGCTGGCCATCGCCCTCCACTTCGAGGTGCGTGCATTCGAGGCCGGCCGACAGATAGCCGTGGATCAGTTCTGGAGTGGTGGTCACGATAAGTCCTTGATATTGAATAATGTAGTGATGTGATATGCCGCAATCAACGGCGCAATTAGTGTCGCAGTCGGTAGCCGCTTTTCAGCAGGCGGATCGACGCCAGCGCCAGGATCACGAGGAAGCCGGCGACGATGGAAAGACTGAGCCACGGGCTGACGTCGGACACGCCGAAGAAGCCGTAGCGGAAGCCGTCGATCATGTAGAAGAAGGGGTTCAAATGCGATACCGTCTGCCAGAAGGCGGGGAGCGAGTGGATCGAATAGAACACGCCCGACAAGAAGGTGGCCGGCATGATCAGGAAGTTCTGGAAGGCGGCCAGCTGGTCGAATTTCTCGGCCCAGATACCGGCGATCAGGCCCATGGTGCCCAGCATGGCGGCGCCGAGAAACGCGAAGACGACGATCCACAGCGGCGCGACGAACGACAGGTCGGCGAACCAGCACGTGATGGCGAACACGCCAAAGCCCACGGCCAAGCCGCGCGCGACGGAAGCGAGTACATACGCCGAGAAGATTTCCCAGTGCGACAGGGGAGTGAGCAGCACGAACACCAGGTTGCCCGTGATCTTGGACTGGATCAGCGAAGACGAGGAATTGGCGAACGCGTTTTGCAGCACGCTCATCATCACCAGGCCGGGAATCAGAAAGGCCGTGTAGCTGACGCCGGGACTCGGCTCGACGCGGCCGTCGAGCACATGGCCGAACACCAGCAGGTACAGCATCGACGTGAGCACGGGCGCGGCCACGGTTTGCGTCGCCACTTTCCAGAAGCGCAGCGTCTCTTTGTAGACGAGGGTGCGAAATCCTGTCGAAATCATACGGTACCTTTATCCATGATCTGCAAGAAGATATCTTCCAGGTCGGCTTGTTGCAATTGCATTTCATCGATCTCGGCACCCGCTTCGCGCAGGCGGGCGAGGATTTTCTCGACTTCGCTGTATTCGTTGACGCGCAGGCTGAACTTGTTCGGCGCCTGCTGTTCTTCCGCATGCAGCACCAGGTGCCGCAGGTCGTCCGGCAGGCTGCCGTTTTTGAGGTGCACCTGCAGTTGCGAGCCGGCGATGCGGCGGATCAGTGCCGACATGGTGTCGAGCGCCACCACCTTGCCCGTCTTCAGCATGGCCACGCGCTGGCACATGGCTTGCGCCTCTTCCAGGTAGTGGGTGGTCAAGACGACCGTGTGGCCGCCTTCGCGGTTCAGGCGCGAGATGAACTTCCACAAGGTCTGGCGCAGTTCCACGTCGACGCCGGCCGTCGGTTCATCGAGCACGATGACAGGCGGCTTGTGCACCAGCGCCTGCGCCACGAGCACGCGGCGCTTCATGCCGCCGGACAGCGCGCGCATATTCGTGTCGGCCTTGCCGGTCAGGTCGAGGTTTTCCATGACCTCGTCGATCCACTTGTCGTTGTTCGGCAGGCCGAAATAGCCGGACTGCAGGCGCAGGGTTTCGCGCACGGTGAAAAACGGATCGAACACCAGTTCCTGCGGCACCACGCCCAGGTTGCGGCGCGCGTTGCGGAAGTCCTTGACCACGTCGTGGCCATGGATCTTGACGGTGCCCGCGTCGGGGCGTATCAGGCCGGCGATGATGGAAATGAGGGTGGTCTTGCCGGCGCCGTTGGGACCGAGCAGGCCGAAAAACTCGCCTTCTTCGATGGCCAGCGACACGCCGCCCAGCGCCTTGAGCGATTTATAGCTCTTTTCTACATTCGTTATTTGAATTGCGGTCATGTGCTTGTTTCAAGTGTAATGCGTCTGGTGTGATGCGCCAGTTGCCGGAGACATCGAGGCCGGCAGGCCGGTGCAGGGCGCCACCTTCAGGCGAGGACGGCGCAACAGTCAATTATAGTTGGAAAATTCGTGGAACACTTGGAGATCAATCCGGCGGCGCTGCTGGCCTGCCGGCTTGAAAGCTACTGCTGATGCGGGGAGTGGGACAGGATCAATGATGATGCAGGTCGGACGGGCTGCGTTCGGCGTGGCCGCCGGCGCTGGCGCAGTCGTCAGCCGTCAACGTGCTCGAGACGAGCGAGCAGACGCCATACAGCTTGGTGAGGTTTTTCAGGTTGTTCGGCAGGTTTTTCAGCTCCAGCACGGCGCCGGCATCCTGCGCGGCGCGCTGCCACGTCAGCATGACGGAAACGGCGGCCGAATCGACAGCCTTGACGTTGCGCAAGTCGAACTTCGTCTGACCCGAGCGGATGGCGTCCAGACCCTGCTCCAATGCCGAAGTGGCATTGTGCACGGTCAGGGAAGTCAGGGACTGCAAGGTGTCGAGAGAGTCGGGCATGGCGTCGGGCTGCGCTGGTCTGGAGCTGGGTCAGGAGCTATATGATAGCCGATTATTTGGCTTTGGCAGCGGGACGGCTGGCCAGGGCCTTGTTTTTTGCCTGCAAGGTCTTGATCAGGCCATCGATGCCGCCCTTGCTGATCTCGCTGGCAAAGCTGCTTTTGTACGTTTCCACCAGCCACGCGCCCAGCACGTTGATGTCATAGATCTTCCAGCCGGACGGGGTTTTCGCCACGCGGTAGTTCAGGGGCACGGGTTCGCCGCGCGCCACGTTCACTTGCGAACGCACTTCCACTTCCGTGTCGGCCGGGTCGGCGCGCAGCGGCTTGAATTCCACGGTTTCGTTCTTGATCTGCGACAGGGCGCCCGAGTAGGTGTAGATCAGCAAGGTGCGGAATTCCGCGGCCAGCTGCTTTTGCTGGTCAGGCGTGGCGTCGCGCCAGTGGCGGCCGGCGGCCAGCGACGTCATGCGCTGGAAATCCACGTACGGCAGGATCTTGCTTTCCACCAATTCGGTGACGCGCTTGATATCGCCAGCCTGGATGGCCTTGTCGGCCTTGGCCGTGTCGATCACGTCCTGGCTGATGCGTTTGACGAGGACGTCCGGCGCTTCGACAGCGGGGGCGGCCTGGGCGGCGGTGGCAAAGGCGATGGTGGCCATCGCCAGCAGTTGTTTCATCAATTTCATGGTTTTACCTTTCATGGTGTTGCTATGCACCGGCTGGCGTTGATCGCAGCCGTGGTGTTCTTGCGTCCAGTTTACTCCTGCGGCCTGGTCTGGGAAGCAACGGTATTGCTACCAGATGTTACGAGGTCCGCTGGCGCCACATCGGCAGCGGCCGTGACCGCAGGCGCGTCATTGGCAGGCTGCGGTTTTGCCTCGTATTCCGGCTCGTAATCGCTGGTGTCGTTTTTTGGCACTTTGCGGTCGCGGCGGTCCGTATCGCCATCGAACACCTTGCTTTCGCGCGCCTGCAGAAAGCCGTCGCGGATGAACTCATAACGGTCCAGCGCGGCCGCTTCCATCAGGTTGGTCGCGTCGAGCAGCGCGGCGCGCTTGTCAACCACGCGCGTCACCGTGCCGATATTGCGCACATAAGCCGGATCCTTGTAGCGCCATGGGTCGCCCGCGATATCGAGCGGCAGGGCCGCCGTGTCGCGCACGGTCGATGGGCCCAGCAGCGGCAGCATCACGTACGGACCTGACTGGACGCCATACCAGCCCAGGGTCTGGCCAAAGTCTTCGTTATGCTTGGGAATGCCGGCCTGCGAGGCGATGTCGATCAGACCGAAGATACCGAAAGTCGAGTTCATGCTGACGCGCACGACGTCTTGTAAGCCCGCTTCGCCCTTGCCTTGCAGCAAGTTGTTCATGGCGCTCCACACATCGGACAAGTTGCCGAAGAAGTTGCCCACGCCCGTTTGCACGAACGATGGCGTGACCTTCTTGTAGGCCGTGGCGACCGGCTTCAGGGCGACCTGGTCAACCGTGTCGTTGAACTTGAACATGGCGCGGTTATACCCTTCCAGCGGGTCGCGCGGATTGGTGCCGGTGGCGCAAGCGCTCACGCTGGCGGCGATGGCCAGGGCCAGGCCGATACGCGCCAGGCTGCCTTGGGATTGTTTGGTCGACTCGCTCATTTGCTGTCCTTTCCTTCCGCTGCCTTGCTGTAGATGAACTGATTGATCAGATCTTCCAGCACTGTGGCCGATTGAGTACGGGCGATCTTGTCGCCCTCTGCCAGGTTCGCCAGATCGCCGCCTGCTTCCAGGCCGATATATTGCTCACCCAGCAAACCGGCCGTCAAAATCTTGGCCGAGCTGTCTTTCGGAAATTTGTAGCCATCTTCGATGTCGAGTTTCACCAGCGCCTGGTAGGTCTTGTCGTCAAAGACGATTTCAGAGACCCGGCCCACCACCACGCCAGCGCCCTTGACGGGCGCCTGCGGCTTGAGGCCGCCAATATTGTCGAACTTGGCACTAATGGTATACGTCTTGCTGAAAGACAGCGAGCTCATATTGCCGGCCTTGAGCGCCAGAAACATCAATGCCGCCACACCGAGCAAGACGAACAAGCCGACCCAGACATCCAAAGATTTACGTTGCATAAACAATCCTAAATAATTTTTACTTGCCGCCACCTGCGCAGAACACTGCCCAGGCCGATAATTTTGTCGCCTATCGGCAATTACTTGCTAAACATCAAAGCCGTCATCATGAAATCGAGCCACCACACCATCAACGACGAAATGACCACCGTGCGCGTGGTGGCGCCGGACACGTCTTCCGGCGTCGGCTGTGCCTGGTAGCCCTGGAACAGCGCGATGAAGGTCACCGCAATGCCGAACACCAGGCTCTTGATGGTGCCGTTGCCCACTTCTTTCCAGACATCCACGCCGCCTTGCATCTGCGACCAGAACGAACCTTCATCGACGCCGATCAGCACCACGCCGACCAGGTAGCTGCCGATGATGCCGACGGCCGTGAAGATCGCGCCCAGGATCGGCATGGCGATCACGCCGGCCCAGAAACGGGGCGCCAGCACGCGCTGGATCGGGTTGACGGCCATCATTTCCATGGCCGACAGTTGTTCGCCCGCCTTCATCAGGCCGATTTCCGCCGTCAGCGACGTGCCGGCGCGGCCAGCGAACAGCAGCGCCGTCACGACAGGACCCAGTTCGCGCGTCAGGGACAGTGCCACCAGCAAGCCCAGCGACTGCTCGGCGCCATACGTGGTCAAGGTGTAATAGCCTTGCAAACCCAGCACCATGCCGACGAACAGGCCGGAAACGGCGGTAATCACCAGCGAGCGGTTACCGATAAAAAACAGTTGCTCAATCACCAGGCGCGGACGGCGCCACAGGCCGCCCGACGAGGCGATGATGATGAAAAACGACCGCACGGCAAAGCCGAGGTCTTGTACCGAACGACGCAACCACGCTCCGATCGCCGCCAGGAAACGCGCGATCATCGGCCGCCCCCCGCCTGCAGACCCAGGTCGTCGGCCAGCGACTTGCCCGGATAATGGAACGGGACGGGGCCATCGGCCTCGGCATTGACGAACTGCTTGACGTATGGATGCGTCGACACGGCCATCTCGGCCGGCGTGCCGTGCGCCACGATCTTGCCCGATGACAGAAAATAGACGTAATCAGCGATGGCGAAACACTCCTTCACATCGTGCGATACCAGGATAGACGTGGAGCCCAGCGCATCGTTCAGATTGCGGATCAAATTGGCCGTCACGCCCATGGAAATCGGGTCCAGGCCGGCGAACGGCTCGTCGTACATGATCAGTTCGGGGTCGAGCGCGATGGCGCGCGCCAGCGCGACGCGGCGGCCCATGCCGCCCGAGATCTCGGCCGGCTTCAATTGCGCCGCATTGCGCAGTCCCACGGCGTGCAGCTTCATCAGCACCAGAGTGCGGATCAGCTCTTCATTCAAGTCCGTGTGTTCGCGCAGCGGGAACGCCACATTCTCGAACGCCGTCAAGTCCGTAAACAGCGCGCCGTGCTGGAACAGCATGCCCATCTTGCGGCGCAGCTGGTATAACTCGTCGGTGCCCAGCGTATGCACGATCTGGCCGTCCACATTCACGGAACCGGAACTGGGGCGCAACTGCCCGCCGATCAGACGCAGTACGGTCGTCTTGCCACTGCCGGAGCCACCCATGACGGCCACAACTTTTCCACGTGGGAAATCCATTTGAAGGCCCGATAAAATCGAACGTTCTCCATAGGCAAAGTGTAAATCACGGATCTCAACAAGATTTGGCACGACGAAGCTCACTATTTTAATGGCGTATTGTAGTGCAGAAACGCCAACCTCTGCTGAGACACCCCTGCTTACAGCCCGGGACAGGGGAAGAATACAACACTAATGAATCGAAAGTCAGATATTGTAGTGGAAATTCAGCCGCCACATCGCGTCCCTGCCCGATGACGTTCACGCCTGTTGACTTGACCAGTAAAAATAACAAAAGCCACGTCGCGATCCGCGCCGTGGCCCTGGCAAAAAACGAACAATTGCTCGTTTTTTAGCGTGGCAGCAGCGATGCCCCCATCAGGAACTCATCGACGGCGCGCGCGCACTGGCGCCCTTCGCGGATGGCCCACACCACCAGCGACTGGCCACGGCGCATGTCGCCGGCCGCAAAGACTTTCGGCACCGAGGTCTGGTAACAGCCGGCGCCATCCGTTGTCGCCTTGACATTGCCGCGCGCATCCGTATCGACGCCGAATGCTTCCAGCACTTGTTGTACAGGTGAAACAAAACCCATGGCAAGGAAGACCAGGTCGGCCTTCATCTCGAATTCCGAGTTCGGCACTTCGCTCATCTTGCCGTCTTTCCACTCGACTCGGCAGGCGATCAGCTTTTCCACCTTGCCGCCCTTGCCTTCGAAACGCTTGGTGGCCACGGCCCAGTCGCGCTCGCAGCCTTCCTCGTGCGAGGACGAGGTACGCAGCTTGGTCGGCCAGTACGGCCAGACGAGCGGCTTGTTTTCCTGTTCCGGCGGCTGCGGCATCAGTTCGAACTGGGCCACCGAGGCGGCGCCATGGCGGTTCGACGTGCCGACGCAGTCGGACCCCGTGTCGCCGCCGCCGATCACCACCACGTGCTTGCCCGTCGCCTTGATCTGGTCCTTGAGCTTGTCGCCCGCGTTGACCTTGTTTTGCAGCGGCAGGAAATCCATGGCGAAATGCACGCCTTTCAGTTCGCGGCCCGGTACGGGCAAGTCGCGCGGCTGCTCGGCGCCGCCGGCCATGATGACGGCGTCAAATTCTTTTTCCAGGTCTTCGGGGAAAATGGTTTCCTTGGCCCAGTTATTCACGTGGGCAGGGAAATCCTTGCCCACCAGCACGCTGGTACGGAAGACCACGCCTTCGGCTTCCATCTGTTTCACGCGCAGGTCGATGTGCGATTTTTCCATCTTGAAGTCGGGGATGCCGTAACGCAGCAAGCCACCGACCCGGTCGCTCTTTTCAAACACGGTGACGGCATGGCCGGCGCGCGCCAGCTGCTGCGCGGCCGCCAGGCCGGCAGGGCCGGAACCGACGATGGCCACTTTCTTGCCCGTGCTGAATCCCGCCGGCTGCGGCGTAACCCAGCCGTGCTCCCAGCCCATGTCGATGATTTTATGCTCGATCGACTTGATGCCGACCGGGTCTTCGTGGATGCCCAGGGTACAGGCCGATTCGCACGGCGCCGGGCAGATGCGGCCCGTAAATTCCGGGAAGTTATTCGTCGAATGCAAGACGTCGAGCGCTTCGCGATAGTTACCGCGGTACACGAGGTCATTCCAGTCGGGAATGATGTTATTCACGGGGCAGCCCGTGGTGCAGAAGGGAATGCCGCAATCCATGCAGCGCGCGCCCTGCACCGTCGCTTGCGCGTCCGACAGGTGCAGCACGAATTCCTTGTAGTTCTTCAGGCGCGCGGCAGGCTCCAGATAGTGTTCGTCCTGGCGCTTGAATTCCATGAAGCCGGTAATTTTACCCACGATAGTTCCTTTGTATTTGGCTGGCGGGGAGCGGCCGGGCCGCTCCCTGGTCATTCATTTGGCAATGAGCTTGGCTGGCTCAGGCGGCGACGGCTTGGACTTCCATGGCGGCGTCGGCTGCCATTTCAATCAGCGCGCGCTTGTATTCGTTCGGGAAGACTTTCACGAACTTGCCGCGCGCCGCAGCCCAGTCGTCGAGCAAGACGCGGGCGCGGGTGCTGCCTGTGTGCTTGAAATGACGCTCGATCAGGCGCTTGAGGATCACCTCGTCCGCTTCCGGCACACCATCGCGGTGCTGCGTATGCCAGGCATCGCGGTCGACATGCTGTTCCGCTGCCGACACGACCTTGTCCAGGCCGACCATGGCCGTGTTGCACTTGCTGGCAAAGTCGCCGGCCGGGTCATACACATAGGCGATGCCGCCCGACATGCCGGCCGCAAAGTTGCGTCCCGTGTTGCCCAGGACCACCACCGTGCCGCCCGTCATGTATTCGCAGCCATGGTCACCCAGGCCCTCGACCACCGTGGTGGCGCCCGAGTTGCGCACGGCAAAGCGTTCGCCTGCCACGCCATTGAAGAACGCTTCGCCGGCGATGGCGCCGTACAGCACCGTGTTGCCGATGATGATGTTGTCCACGGCCCAGCCGCGGAACTCGGTATTGGGCCGCACGATGATGCGCCCGCCCGACAAGCCCTTGCCCACGTAATCGTTGCCTTCACCCACCAGGTCGATCGTGATGCCGTGCGCCAGGAAGGCGCAGGCCGACTGACCCGCCGTGCCTTGCAACTGGATATGGATGGTGTCATCCGGCAAGCCGGCATGGCCGTATTTCTTCGCCACTTCGCCGGACAGCATGGTGCCCACCGTGCGGTTCAGGTTGCGTACGGGCGAGATGAACGAGACGCGCTCGCCCTTTTCCAGCGCCGCGCGCGCTTGCGCGATCAGCTTGTGATCGAGCGCCTTTTCCAGCGCATGGTCCTGGAACTCCACGTGGCGGCAAGCTTGGCCATCCGGTGTTTCCGGCTTGTGGAAGATGGCCGAGAAGTCCAGGCCCTGCGCCTTCCAGTGCGAAATCGCCTTCGATTTATCGAGCAGATCGACACGGCCGATCAGTTCGTCATACGTACGGATGCCCAGCTGCGCCATCAATTGACGGGCTTCTTCGGCAACGAAGAAGAAGTAATTGACGACATACTCGGGCTTGCCCGAGAACTTGGCGCGCAGCACCGGATCTTGCGTGGCCACGCCCACCGGGCAGGTATTCAAGTGGCATTTGCGCATCATGATGCAGCCTTCGACCACCAGCGGCGCCGTGGCGAAACCGATCTCGTCGGCGCCCAGCAGGGCGGCGATGACCACGTCGCGGCCCGTCTTCATCTGGCCGTCGGCCTGTACGCGGATGCGGCTGCGCAAGCCGTTCAAGACCAGCGTTTGTTGCGTTTCAGCCAGACCCAGCTCCCATGGCGTGCCCGCATGTTTCACGGACGACAGTGGCGACGCGCCCGTGCCGCCATCATGGCCGGCAACGACCACATGGTCGGCTTTCGCCTTGGTGACGCCGGCAGCGACCGTGCCGATACCCACTTCCGACACCAGCTTCACGGAAATCGAGGCGCGCGGATTGGCGTTCTTCAAGTCATGGATCAGCTGCGCCAGATCTTCGATCGAATAGATGTCATGGTGCGGCGGCGGCGAAATCAGGCCCACGCCCGGCACGGAGAAGCGCAGGCTGGCGATGTATTCCGATACTTTATGGCCTGGCAACTGACCGCCTTCGCCCGGTTTCGCGCCCTGCGCCATCTTGATCTGGATCTGGTCGGCCGAGTTCAGGTAGGCGGCCGTGACGCCGAAACGTCCCGACGCCACCTGCTTGATGCGCGAGCGCATGGAATCGCCTTCCTGCAGCGGAATGTCGACGACGATCTGCTCGGCGCCCACGATGGACGCCATGGTGTCGCCCTGGCGGATCGGGATGCCCTTCAATTCCTGCGTGTAGCGGTTCGGATCTTCGCCGCCCTCGCCCGTGTTCGACTTGCCGCCGATACGGTTCATGGCGACCGCAAGCGTTGCGTGCGCTTCCGTGCTGATCGAACCGAGCGACATGGCGCCCGTGGCGAAGCGCTTGACGATTTCCTTGGCCGGTTCCACTTCATCGAGCGGGATGGCCTTGGTCGGGTCCAGCTTGAACTCGAACAGGCCGCGCAGGGTCAGGTGGCGACGGCTCTGGTCGTTGATGATTTGCGCGTACTCTTTATAGCTGGAGAAATTGTTGCTGCGCGTGGAATGCTGCAGCTTGGCAATCGCATCCGGCGTCCACATATGGTCTTCGCCGCGCACGCGGAATGCGTATTCGCCACCCGCGTCGAGCTTGTCGGACAGCACGGGATCGTTGCCGAAGGCCAGCGCGTGCAGGCGCAGCGCTTCTTCCGCCACTTCAAACACGCCGATGCCTTCCACGTTCGAGGCCGTGCCCTTGAAGTATTTATCCACCAGCGACTTGTTCAAGCCGATGGCTTCGAAGATTTGCGCGCCGCAATAGGACATGTAGGTCGAAATACCCATCTTCGACATGACCTTCATCAAACCCTTGCCGACAGCCTTGGTGTAGTTATAGATGGCTTTGTCGCCCGACAAATCGCCCGGCAAGCCATGCGCCATATCGGCCAGGGTTTCCATGGCCAGGTACGGATGGACGGCTTCCGCGCCATAGCCAGCGAGCAAGGCGAAGTGGTGCGTTTCGCGGGCCGAGCCCGTTTCCACGACGAGGCCGGTGGAGGCGCGCAAGCCCTTGCTCACCAGGTGCTGGTGCACGGTGGACGTGGCCAAGAGCGCAGGGATCGCCACCTGGTCGGCGCAAATGGCGCGGTCCGAGACGATCAGGATGTTGTGGCCGGATTTCACGGCGTCGACGGCTTCCGCGCACAGCGAGGCCAGGCATGCTTCCACGCCTTCCTTGCCCCAGGCCAGCGGGTAGCAGATGTCCAGTTCGTACGACTTGAACTTGCCGCCCGTGTGGGCGCTGATGTTGCGCAGACGGGCCATGTCGTCAAAGCCCAGCACGGGCTGCGCCACTTCCAGGCGCATCGGCGGGTTGACGTTGTTCGTATCGAGCAAGTTCGGTTTCGGGCCGATGAAGGATACGAGCGACATCACCATCGCTTCGCGGATCGGGTCGATCGGCGGGTTTGTCACTTGCGCAAACAGCTGCTTGAAGTAGTTATACAAAGGCTTCAATTTGTTCGACATGACGGCCAGCGGCGAGTCATTGCCCATCGAGCCCGTCGCCTCTTCGCCGGCCACGGCCATCGGCGCCATGAGGAATTTCAAATCTTCCTGCGTATAGCCGAACGCCTGCTGGCGGTCGAGCAAGGACGGCTGGGCTTTTTCGCCCTGCGCGCGGTCCTGTTTCGCTTGGCCTTCGGCCAGCTTGATCTCGTCGAGCTTGATGCGCACGGAGTTGATCCACGCTTTATAGGGCTTGGCGTTGGCGTAGGTGTTTTTCAATTCCTGGTCGTCGATGATGCGGCCCGCTTCCAGGTCGATCAGGAACATTTTGCCAGGCTGCAAGCGCCATTTCTGGATGATTTTCGACTCGGGAATCGGCAGCACGCCCGATTCCGACGCCATCACCACGAGGTCGTCATCCGTGACGATGTAGCGGGCTGGACGCAAGCCGTTGCGGTCCAGGGTGCCGCCGATGTGGCGGCCGTCCGTAAACGCCATGGCGGCCGGGCCGTCCCACGGTTCCATCATGGCGGCGTGGTATTCATAGAAGGCGCGGCGGTTGTCATCCATCGTCGTGTGGTTTTCCCACGCTTCCGGAATCATCATCATCATCGCCTGGGCGATCGGATAGCCGGCCATCAGCAGCAGCTCGAGCGCATTGTCGAAACACGCCGTGTCGGACTGGCCTTCATAGATCAGGGGGAACAGCTTTTGCAGGTCGTCGCCCAGTACGGCCGACTTCATGACGCCTTCGCGCGCGCGCATCCAGTTGAAGTTGCCTTTGACCGTGTTGATCTCGCCATTGTGGGCGATCAGGCGGTACGGGTGGGCCAGCGGCCATTCGGGGAAGGTATTCGTCGAGAAACGCTGATGCACGAGGGCCAGGGCCGAGATGCAACGCGCGTCCTGCAAGTCCTTGTAGTACACGCCCACCTGGTCAGCCAGCAGCAAGCCTTTATAGACGATGGTGCGCGCCGACATTGACGGCACGAAGAATTCCTTGCCGTGCAGCAGTTTCAAGGCCTGGATGGCGTGGCCCGACGATTTGCGGATCACATACAGTTTGCGCTCGAGCGCGTCGGTGACCATGATGTCCGGGCCGCGGCCGATGAAGATCTGGCGGATGACGGGTTCCTTGGCGCGCACGGTAGGCGACATCGGCATGTCCGTATCGATGGGCACGTTACGCCAGCCCAGTACGACTTGCCCCTCGATACGCACGGCGCGTTCGATTTCCTGTTCGCAAGCGATGCGCGATGCGTGTTCCTTCGGCAGGAAGACCATGCCCACGCCGTATTCGCCAGGCGGCGGCAATTCCACGCCCTGCTTGGCCATTTCTTCGCGGTAGTACTGGTCGGGAATCTGGATCAGGATGCCGGCACCATCGCCCATCAGCGCATCGGCGCCCACGGCGCCCCGGTGATCGAGGTTTTTCAGTATCAGCAAACCCTGTTCGACGATCGAATGGGTCTTGTTGCCCTTGATATGGGCGACGAAACCGACGCCGCAGGCATCGTGTTCATTGGCTGGGTCGTACAGGCCTTGCGCTTTCATGGGCTTCTCCGCTGCATATGACTATCGAAAAACTAGAGTAGTGCAACGCAACAAAAAACTCAACCAGAACAATTAGGGTCGGAGTCGAATTAAATCTGATTTTGTCGCCCTGAAAATTTAATAGGGACATAGTCGAGGTGATTTCAATAAAACGTCAGAAAGGAGTCATTTTTTGTTTTAAATGCGAATGGTTTTCAATTGGCATCCGCTTCGGCCACGATTTTTCGGGGACGGCCGCGCTTGGCAGGCAGCACTTGCCGCTGCATTTTCTGCTCCAGCGCCTGCTTGAAAGCGTCGGACCCGAGCGGCCAGCCCTTCAATACAGCCTGTTCCAGGGTTTTGACCTGGCTGCTACCGAGGCCTTGCTCGAACAGGCGCAGATACGCCGCCTCGCGGTCGAACGGCGTGTTGCCCAGCGCCCAGTACAGCGCGTGGTCGGTGATGACGGGATCGGGCCGCACGCCGGCATGGTGGGCATAGCTCGACCACGCATGGTCGAGGGCATGTGCCACCAGCCCCGTTTGCACGGGCACGCATTCGAGGTAGCGGCAGCAAGTGAGGAAGAAATTGTCGGGATCGATGACGGAAGTTTTGTAGCGTCCCTGCCACAATGCCCCTACACGGTCGTATTTTTGGTTGAAATAGGGCACGTAATAGCGTCCCAGCCACTGCATCAGCTGCCCCAGACCCGTCGCATCGCTGGGCGTGGCCAGTAAATGTAGCTGATCAGGCAATAAAACGTAGGCCTGGATGGCCACCTTGAACATTTTCGCGCCTGTTTTCAGCCAGGAGAGGAATTGCGCGTAGTCTGCCGCGTCCTGGAACACGGGCTGGCGGTTGCTGCCGCGCTGGATCACGTAATGGGGCAGTGCTGGAATGATGAGGCGGGGCAAACGGGCCATGGCAAGAGTCGGTAAATAAAGGCTAAGGCCTTGATTTTACACACTTGTACGCACAAGGCGTGACTCTGACCCTGTTTTATTTGACATGCTGAAAAAAACGGCTGACTCTGTCCCTTTTATGCCGCCACCTCGTGCGGGCGGCTGGCATCGGGTGTCAGGACAGATTAAAACTGGCCGACAGGCTGTAGCCCTCGCCATACGCGCTGCGCAGCGGCAAGTCCTGGCCCAGGCCCGTCTTGGCCTTCTTGCGCAGGCGGTACACGAGCATGTCGACCCGGCGGCCCGCGTCGGGATCTTCGCCGCCCATGCCGGCCACGATGACGTCTCGCGGCACGGGGCGGGTATTGATGGTCAACAGGTGCAGGAAGTTGAATTCCTTTTCCGTCAGAGCGATAACGGCGCCCATCAGCTCAAGTTGGCGAGCGCTTACTTTCAAGGTCCACTTGCCCGGCTCGGGCACGGGGTCTTGCGGACCGACGCGGCGGTCGAGCGCCTCGATGTGGGCGGCCAGTTCGGGGAATTTGATCGGCTTGGTCAGATAGTGGTCGGCACCCAGGCGCAAGCCCAGAATGCGGCTGTCGAAGGCGACGCGCCCCGTCAGCACCAGCACGCCGATTTGCGGATACAGCTGGCGCATGCGGGGGATGACGTTGAAGCCATCCTCATCGGGCAAGCCCAAGTCCAGCACGACCACGCCAACATTGCCATGGCTCAACGCCGTCCACATCCCGCCAGCGGAGCTGGTGATATGAACTTCGTGTTCGAGCTCAACGAGAAACTCCGCCATGTCTTCGGCGTAGTCCAGATTGTCTTCGACGATCAGTATTTTCGTCATTGCAACGCCATTCTTCCGTTAGTGAGCTACCGTGGGCAAACCATGCCATTCACTTCTACACCATGATGGACGGCACAATAGGTTTACGTCAAGGAATTATCACGGTTGCCTTCAGCGGAAGCAACTTTTTTCTAGTCTAGCCAGGAAGCGGCAGCCAAATCCGGAAAAGTGCCCCGCCTTCGGGCAGATTATGCCCCTGCAAACTCCCGCCATGCACGTCGACGACGGCGCGCGCCATGTACAGGCCCAGGCCCGCGCCCGGATGCGTCGCATGGCTTCCGCGGCTTCCTTTGTCGAACAGCTGCGCCAGTTCTTCTTCTCGCAAGCCAGATCCCGCATCGCGCACGCACAGCGCCACGCCGCCTTCGGGCACCAGCCTGGCCGACAAGGTGATGGCGCTGCCCGGCGGGCTGAACTTGACGGCGTTATCCAGCAAGATTTTCAGGCACAGGGCCATGCCGGGCACGTCGCAGCGCAGCCGGGCCGGCAAGTCTTCGTCGAGTTCCAGCTGCACCGGGTGGCTGGCAGGCACGGTGGCGGCCGCCTGCTGCAGCAAGGCCAGCGGCGCGATGCCGTCGGCGGCCCGCTCGCGGCCGATGGCCGCCATGCGTTCGGGCGACAGATAGTCGTCGATCATGGCCAGCAGGCGGTCGACGGCCGTCTGGATTTTTACGTAGCGCTTGCGCGTGGCCTCGTCGGCATCTTTCGATGTCGAGACGAGGCGCTGGATGGCGCCGTCGATGGTGGCCAGCGGCGTACGGAATTCATGCGACAGCATCGAGGCGAAGCGCTTTTGCTCCTTTTCCCGTTCCGCTTCCTGCGCCTGGAGCTCGCTGACGTCGCGCACCGTGCCCGCCAAGGTCACGCCCTTCCCTGCCGCTGCGGGCACGATGGTCGAACTGATTTCCAGCGCCAGCAGGTGGCCGTCGGCGTGCGGCAATTCCACTTCGCGCAGCAGGGTCAAACGGCTGGTGTCGCCATCGCGCCAGCGCTGCAGACGGGCCGGCACATCGGCCGCCAAACGCGCCGCATGCTCGCGCAAGGCAGGCATGTCATGGCCCGTCAGGCGCTGCGCGGCGGGGCTGATGTAGAGCAATTCCAGGGTAGTGGCGTCGAGCAGGAAGGCCGCGTCGCGCCCGTGCTCGGCCAGCAGGCGGAACTGCGCTTCGCCCGCCCGCGCGCGCAGCAGGGCGCGGCGCAACTGGACGAAACGCAGCGCCATGAGGATGGCGCCGGCAAGCAGCAGTAAGAAAATGGGCAGCATGCGTTATACCTGGCAAGAAAGAATCGCCAAGTATAAGCGTGCGGCAGCGTTAATCTTCCAGCGGGGCGAAAATCTGCTGCAAGTCTTCCTGCGTGAGGGCCATCTTCTGCGATTCGCCTTCGGCCAGGATCGATTGCGCCAGTTCCGATTTCTTTTGCTGCAGCAGCTGGATTTTCTCTTCCAGCGTGCCCTTCGCGATCAGCTTGTAGACGAACACGGGCTTGTCCTGGCCGATGCGCCAGGCGCGGTCCGTGGCCTGGTTTTCCGCCGCCGGGTTCCACCACGGGTCGTAGTGGATCACCGTGTCGGCCGCCGTCAGGTTCAAGCCCACGCCGCCCGCTTTCAGGCTGATCAGGAAAATCGGCACGGCGCCCTGCTGGAAGGCCGCCACTTGCGCGCCCCGGTCCTTCGTTTCGCCCGTCAACAGCGCGTACGGGATGTCGCGCGACTCGAGTTCTTCCTCGATCAATTCCAGCATGCTGGTAAATTGCGAGAACACAAGAATCTTGCGCCCTTCGTCGAGCAAGTCTTCCACCATCTGCATCAGGTCGAGCAGCTTGGCCGAGCCGGCCGACTGCTTCTTCGCCGGCAACGATTTCACCAAACGCGGGTCGCAGCACACCTGCCGCAATTTCAGCAGCGCTTCGAGGATGACGATCTGGCTGCGCGCCACGCCCTTCTTGTCGATTTCTTCACGTACCTTTTGATCCATCGCAAGACGCACGGTTTCATACAGGTCGCGCTGCGGCCCCGTCAATTCCACCTTGCGCACCATTTCCGTCTTCGGCGGCAGTTCCTTGGCGACATTGTCCTTCGTGCGGCGCAGCAAGAAGGGTTTGATGCGGCGGTTCAGCAGCATGCGGCGCAGCGGGTCGTCCTGGCGCTCGATCGGGTGGCGGAACTGCGTGTTGAACGTCTTCTCGTCGCCCAGCAAGCCCGGCAGCAGGAAGTGGAATTGCGACCACAGTTCGCCCAGATGGTTTTCCAGCGGCGTGCCGGACAAGCACAGGCGGTGGCGCGCGCGCAGCAGGCCCGCGCTTTGCGCCGCCTTGCTGCGCGTATTCTTGATGTAGTGCGATTCGTCGAGGATGACCAGGTGGAAATCGTGCTCGCGCAAGGTTTCCTCGTCGCGCGGCAACAGCGCATAGGTCGTCAGCACCAGATCGCATTGATCGATCTGGTCGAACTGCTGGGCACGGTCTTTGCCTTGCAGCAGCAGCACTTTCAGGGAAGGCGCGAACTTGGCCGCCTCGTCCTGCCAGTTGCCCATCAAACTCGTCGGCGCAATCACCAGGGCCGGATGCGTGAGACGGCCCGCTTCCTTTTCCACCAGGATATGCGCCAGCGTTTGCACGGTTTTACCTAAGCCCATGTCATCGGCCAGGATGCCCGCCAGGTCATGGTCGCGCAGGAATTGCATCCATGCCAGGCCATCGGCCTGGTAGTCGCGCAAGGTCGCCTGCAGGCCGGCTGGTGCCGCCACTTTTTGCACGGAACCGAACTGGCTCAGCTTGCGGCCCATGGCGCGCAGCTGCTCGCCGCCCGTCCATTGCATCTCCAGGCCCCGTGCCAGCTCTTCCAGGCGCGCCGCGTCCAAGGTCGACATGCGCACGGCATGTTTGATCTTGTCGCTGAAATACAGTTCGCCCAAGGTGTTCAAGATGGGGCGCACGCGGCCCCACGGCAGGGCCACGCGCGTGCCGTCCGGCAAGGTTGCCAGCATCTGGTCGTCGTCCGCGTGCGCTTCGATAACTTTCGGATTGAAATCGTTGGGCGCGTTGCGGATCAGCTGTACCAGCACGGGCAGCAGAGGAACTCTTTCGTGGTTGACGACGATGCCCAGTTCCAGCTCGAACCAGGCGTTGCCGCTGTCCGGGTCCTGGTCGTCGATTTCCGCGTACCAGTCGCCCACGTCGCTCACGTCGTAGCGGTACTTGGCCGTCTTTTCCACGATCCAGCCCTGCTCCAGCAAGGCGTCGATGCCGGACTCGGCAAAACGCAGCCATTCCGCCTGGGACGGCAGTTGCAAGGCGCCCTTCAAGCCGCTCAAGGGGGCCGAGCCCGGCTTCTTGAATTGCAGCTCGGCCAGGGTGGCCAGCGCGCGCGCTTCGTCGACCGTGTTTCTCTGGATGATTTCCGTCACGTCGCCCACTTGCCGCACCACGCGCTGCGATGGGTCGAACGAGACGCGCTCGCCATCGTAGTCGTAGGACAGCACGGCGAAATCGCTCCAGCGCTGGATGCTGCCATCGGCCAGCATGGCGCTATCGAGCAGCAAGACCGGTTGCGCCGGCACGTCCTTGCGCAAGCGCTGCGGCAACGGCTGCGGCAGCGGCATCAAATGCTGCAAGCCTTGCGCCAGCAACAGTTGCGACACCCGTACCTTGTCGTTCGCGTTCAACGGCGGCGCCTGCGCCACCAGCGCCTGCAAGTCGGCCAGGGAAATGTCGGAGCCGCCCTGGTTCAGTTCCAGCACGCCGCACGACAGATTGTCGATGTACCACGGCGGATCGGTCGGCAGCATGTAGTCGATCTGGTCGGCGCCATGGTGCTTCGCGCCTTCCGGCGGGTCCACTTGCCAGCCCAGGCGCATGGTCTTGCCCTCGTCGCGCCAGAACAGGCGCGCGGGACGCACGGGACCTTCCTTCAACGGGTACACGAGGCCATTGCCGACATCGGCCCAGGAATTGGCCCACAACAATTTATCCTGCTCGGCCAGCATTTTCAGCAGGGCCGCGCCCACCTTGCCCTTCGGCTCCGTGGCGCTGCCCGTCTGCGAATTCTGTCCGCTGCGCATGGCCACGAAGAAACGCACGAGGTCTTCGTCGGCCGGCGTCAAAAACGTGGGGGGCGCCGACAGCAGCGAGAAGATTTCGCTGATGGGCGACGCCGCCGCCACGTCGCCGTTCGGCCGCAGCCGCGCCTTGTACAGGCACAGGGCCACGTGGCGGCCACCGCTGGTGGGCGCCAGCACGTAGATCAATCGGTGCTGGTTGAGTTTGGGATCAGGCTCGGCAATCGTCAGCACGGCCTTCGGATGGGCGGCAGCCTCCACCCGCTGCAGCCAGGTGGCGACGGCATACGGCAAAGGCGCTCCCGGCGCGCTGGCCGGGGCAACTGGGGTTTCACTGGTTTCGTCGCGGGTAAAATCCATGGGGCGCATTTTTGTGTAAAGGTCGTATCCAAATCGGCAACAGGCAATATTATCCGCCATACAGCCGTTGCTGGCTTGATTCACACACGCTCTTTGAGCAGTTTTAATGCGCGATGCCTAAAAAATAAGTATTTAATACGACACTTGAGACCCGCAGACGGCAAAAATGGCCCGTCGCGGGCCATTTTTCCTCCACTGGACGGCTTATCAGGCCGGCACAGTTTCTTCTTCTGCCACGCTGGCGGCCTCGACTACCGGTGCGGTGCTCGTATCGGCCGGCGTAAAGTTGCGTAAAAACAAGAAGAACTGGCCCATCATCTGCGTCCACAGTTGCAGATTGATATTCAGGTACTCCGTGCTGACGCCGCCGGCGACCAGCACATCCATCTCCAGCACGACGAAATCGCCATGCTGGGCCACGCGGGCGAAACGCTTGCTGCGGTGCCATTCGGCCAGCAAGCCGGCCGGCAAGTCGCCGCCTTGCACGCGCAGCGGGCAGCTCAGGGTCAGATCCGCATACTGGCCAGGCGCGGCTTCATTGCCCCACAGCACCTGGAAGCCGATGCCATGGCTGGCGCTGTGCAGGCGCACGACGCCGTCGTGTTCGATGCTGGTCACGGCGCAGCCGGCCGCCTTGATGGCGTCGGCCGTTTGTTCCGCATTCAGGGTGGTCAGCAAGTTGTTGGTGTTTTCCATCGTCATTCCATTCATTTCAAAAAAATTATTGGGGGGCCGGCGTTTCTGTTTGGCGTGCATCAAAGCGGCCCTGGTACAGCTGGTCGCCGTACTGCTGCGCGATTTGCTCGAGTTTCACCCTGCTTTGCGCGGCGAACGGCTGGCGCGCCTTCATAACGTCCAGCACGCCGAGACCTTCATACGCTTGCAGGATGTCCTGCCCGGCCGCATACAGCTGGGCATTCTTGCTTTCGCAGCGCGCCAAGGCACCGCGCTGGGCCGTCACTTCGCCGTCCAGGCGCGCACGCTCCGCTTCCAGCCGCTTGCCCGTGGCAGTCCATTGCTCGCTGGCCTGGCGGTACTGCGCCAGGCTGGCGGCCGCCTCTTGCGCGGCGGCCGTGCTGCGCTGTTGCTGCTCGCCCAGCTTTTCCCGCTGCGCGCGCTCGTGCGCCAGTTGCGACTGGCTGCGCGCCAGCTCCTTTTTCAAGCCATCGCTGGCGGGCGCGGCCGCAGCGGGCGCCGCCTTGGCGACAGGGGCACCCTTGGCTTTGAGCAATTCCAGCTCGCCGCGCGTCTGCTGCAATTGCGCCGTCACGTTACGCAACTCGGCGCGCAAGCGCTCTTCCATGCTTTGCCCCTTCTGCGCCTGGGCCGTGCCGGCGGCCAGCAAGCTCAGCAGCAATAAAGGCAGGCGCATTTTGTTGGATATCAACATCATGGCTCCTTAAAAACGCGCGTTCAATTCGATTTGCAAGGTGTCGATCGACAGTGCCGAACCGAACACTTCGCGGCTCGACGTCCAGCGGCCGTTCAGCCACGTATTCTTGTCGAGCGCATACGCGCCGCCCAGGTAGTAGCCGCGCGCATTCGTGCCGCCCAGGTGGAAAGTGGAATCGTTGTAGGCGTCAGGCAAGGCATCCGGTTCGATGCGCTTGTAGCCAAGCAAGACGTTCCAGTCGCCGCGCGCAGCCGGGCTGGCCTTGCCCAGGGTCGCTTGCAGCATGTAGGCATTGCCGCCGCTCTTGAAATCGGCTTGCGAGACGCCGCCTGTGCCGCCGAAGTTGTTCATGATGCCGCCCTTGGCGCGCGCCCACATTTCGTTCTTGTCGTAAGCCATGTTGCGCACATAATCGCCTTCGATGCGCAAGTCCGTGCCGCCCGCGACCTTGCTATCCCAGCGCGCATTCAGGTTGGCCAGGCGGAACTTCGACGCCAGGCCCACGAATTGCGGCTGCGGCGTATTGGCCGGGTCCAGCGGGTTCAAGGCGATATTGCGCAGCAACATCAAGCTATTGCCCTTTTGCATGCTCGATGGACGCGACCAGTCCGTGCTGCAGCCATCGGCGCCCGCGTACAGCGCGCACGGCTGCGAGTACTCTCCACTGATGTTGCGGAAGTTGTAGTAGGCCAAGGCGCCACGCAGCTGATGGTCGCTATTGATCTTCCACGACGCGCCCACTTGTGCGCCCAGCAGCCACTTGTTTTCGCTGGCCATTTTTGCCTGGCTGCGGCTAGGCGCATTGTCGGACGAATACTCGAGCGGAATCAGGCCCAGGGTGCCGAAAACGGTAACGTCCTTGCTCTCGCCGACCGGTTGCTGCACCTTGGCAGCGATGCCGTCGAAATTGAGTTCGCTGGAAAACAGTTCGTCGCCAGACACGAATGGATTGTCGAAGCGGCCCGCCGTCAGTTTCAGCCAGGAAGCGGGTTGGTAGGACAACCAGGCCTGGTCCAGCCAGATGTTTTTCTTGCCCAGGCCGCCACCGAGGGTTTGCGTGGTGGACACGGGGCTGTCGTCGTTGCCGCTGGCCAGGCGGATGCCCGCTTGCGTGGTCTCGGAAATGTCGGCCAGGATACCCAGGCGGGCACGCGCGCGCAGCAAGTGCTTGCGGTCTTCGCGCGTGTTCAGCAACGCCGGCAGGGCCAGGTTGGTGTTCGAATTGACGTCGTAGCCGCTGCCGCTGTTGAGCGAGCGCCAGTCGATCTCGATATTGCTGTTGGCCATGTCGTAGTAGCGCGATTCGTAGCGCGCGCGTACGTCGCCTTCCAGGCGGATGCGCTTGGTCCAGGCCGGTGTTTCATTCGGCGCCGCCCAGCCGCCCGCTTTTGCCTCGGCCATGACCTGGCCCTTGATTTCGTCGCGGATCTGCTCGCGCACGGTTTGCGAAATATACGGCACGCGCACGTCGCCCGGCTGCACCTGCGCCAAGGCGGCCGGCGCGGCGGCCGGACGGGCCTGCGCTTGTGCCAGCGCTTCGCTCTGCGCCTGCGCCAGCAGCGCTTCGCCGGCATCCTTGTTCAGGGCGCCGCTCTGGATCAGGCCGCGGATCAGCTTGACCATGGTGCTGTCGGCCGGTGCTTGCGCTTGTACCGCGCCCGCCGCCATGCTCAGGGCCAAGGCGGCCAGCGCCAGCGGAAGGCGGCGCATGCGCTGTGAGGGAGAGAATAAGGAATTCATTGTTTCTTTCGGAAAAAATTAATATGAATTTGGGGACGCTATGGCCGGCGGCCCTTAATGGAAACGCGGGCCGGGAACCGCAGGGATGCAGGTGGCCGCTCATCGGCGCGGAAGTCGCGCACCATGGCCAGCACTTGTTCATCCGTCTGCGCATTGCCCGTGCCTTGCACCAGCTGCACTTTCGTCGTCTTGCCTTCCGCATCGAGCCACAGGTCGACGCGGATATCGCTAAACGCCAGCTGGCGCGTGCGCGGGTCGCGGGCAAAGGCCAGCTGCAGCGCGTTGGCTACATAGCGGCCATACGATCCCGCGCCGAGTCCGCCGCCACCGCCGCCGCCCGTCATGCCGCCGCCGCGTCCGGCCTGGATGCCGAAAGCGTCGCTGCCAGCCTGCGCCGCGCCATCGATCGTGACGGGGTCGCCCTTGTCCGGCGACGGGCTTTCCGGCGCGTCATCCATGGGCTTGTCGGCCGGCGTCGGTTCCGGCTCCGACACTTCCGGCACCACCTTGTCCGGTGTCGGTTCCGGCAGTTTTTCCGGTTCCGGCGGCGGTGGCGGCGGAGGGGGCAGCATCAGCATCGGCGGGGCCGCCACTTCGCGCTTGGTGGCGGCCGTGTCCGACAGCAAATACCAGACCAGCGCGGCCAGCGCGCCGGCCAGCAGCACGCCGCCGGCCACGCCGCCCCAGCGGCGCCACCACTGCGCCGCACCCGACGATTCCGGGGCGGCCATCTTCATCATGTCGTCACGCTTCACCTTGCGCTCCTCATGCCGGCTTGCCGGTCACCAGGCCCACCTGGTTCAGGTCGATGCGGCGCAGCAAATCGAGCACTTCGACCACTTTCGCGTACTGCACGGCGGCATCGCCGCGCACGATCACGGGGAAGTCGGGCGTCAGGGCCTTTTCCGTGCGCAAGCGCTCTTCCAGCTCGGGCAGGGTGACGGGATAGGCGTCGAGAAAGACCTGGCCCGCGTTATCGATGGTGATGGCCTTGGTCTTCGGTTTTTCCAGCGCCATGGCCGAGCTGGCCTTGGGCAGGTCGACCTTGATGCCGGGAATGCTGGCGTTGCTGGTCAAGATGAAGATCACCAGCACCACCAGCAGCACGTCGACGAAGGGCGTGATGTTGATGCCGCCGCTACGCTTGCGGGGGGTAAACTTGGCGGAGGTGGCCATGGTTATGCGCCCCTCACGCCTGCTGCAGCACGGGACGCATCTGGCGTCCGTCGCCCTGCTCTTCGGCCAGGCGCGTGGCGAACTCGTCGACGAAGACGGCCATATCGGCAACGATGGCGTCCGAACGCGAGGACAGCCAGTTGTAGCCGAACAGCGCGGGAATCGCCACGCCCAGGCCGGCGGCCGTACACAGCAGCGCTGCCGCCATGCCCGGCGCCACCGAGTTGATGTCCACGGCGCCCGCCATGGCCGCCACGACGAACACCAGCATGATGCCGATCACGGTGCCGAACAGGCCGACATACGGTGCGCCTTCGATGGTGGTCGACAGCCAGATCATGCGTTTGGACATGCGTTCGCTTTCGCGCACCATCACGCCATCCATGGCGGCGCGGATAGCGCCAATCGTTGCGTTCGAGACGGCGTTCAGGTCGTAGCCGCGGTCGTGGCGGCGGCGCATCTCGTCGATGGCCACGTCATACAGACGCCACAGCGAGGAATCGGCCTTCACGGAAGCGCTGAGCTTGCCGTTGCGCGACAAGTGGTCGAGCGGCGCGCCGGCCGCTTCGTGGAACGATTGCATGAATTGCGCATTGGCGCGCGAGATGGCGCCATAGCTGCGGCCCTTGCCGATCATGATGATCCACGACAAGACCATCATCAGGCCCAGCACGCCGACGACGATCCAGGCGTCGAGCGGCATGGCGGCGATGATGAAACCGAAATGGCTTTTACCCGCTTGCTGTTCATCGGCGCCAAACACGGCCAGGCGCGATTCGGAACCTTGCGAGACGGCGTCGGCCAGCAGCAGGGCGTCGGGACGGGCCGTGCGCGACAGGCGCAGCTCGTCGATGGCGCCCGTGAAGTTGGCCAGGGTGGCGGTACCGGAAGCGACCGGCGGCGCATCGGCGCCCACCGAAGCGGCAGTGGCGAAGGCTGGCAGCGCGGTGGCCAGCGACACGGCCGGACGGCCGCCCACGTACAGGGCCACGTTGGCTTTGTCGGCCTTGACGGCCAGGTGCGACCATTGCGCGGCCTGGATCGGCTGGCCCGGCTTGCTGCGCTGGCCATTCACCTGCACGAAGGGCACGCCCTGGTCTATGCCGATCAGCAATTCATTGGCGCCATCGCGGCGCGCATACAGCACTTGCTGCGCGCCCAGGCTGTCGGGACGCACCCAGGCGGAAAACGTGAACGGCGCACCGGCGGCCAGCGCCAGCGATGGCGAGGCGGGCAGCATCAACGGCATGGAGCCCAGGCGGGCGCCGGCGCCGATGACGGAACCGTCGAGCGCCGGCACGGCCGTCTGCGCATGGTTGCCATAGGCGGTGCTGTCGCGCGAGGGCACGCCAGGCTCGGTGAAGTGGTACACGAGGCTGTAGTCGGGATCAAAAGTACGCTGGCCATTGCCGGAAGCGGGCGCCTTTGGATTGCCGTAGTACATCCACAGTTGCTGCGGCGTACCGGCCGTCAGGGCCGGCACGTCGACCCAGATCAGGGCGATGCCCAAGAGCGGATTGAATTGCTCGATCTGGTGGTTCAGCACCGTTTTATCGTCGCCCGCCACGAAGCGCAGGTCGGCGCCGTTGTCGCTGACGCCTTCGAAGTTGAAGTTACCCGAATGCAAGCGCAGCAGCACGGGAATGCGGCCGGGATCGCCGCCCACGGCGCCCGCCTTCGGGCCGGCGTCGATGGTGACGGGTTTGCGGTAAGCCCAGTCGGGCTGCCACCAGGCATGCGCCAGGCCGGGAACAAGCGTGCCCAGGATCGTGAGCAGGAAAAAAAGACGTTGCATGACAGTGATTCTCCGAAGAAAAGTCTAAAAAAGTGCGGTGCTGGTGAGCTGGCCCGTCAGTAGCTGGCCGACAGGTTGAAATTGATGCGGCGCACGTGCTTGTGCGTGCGCGGGCCATCGCGCAGCGGGTAGGCGAAATCGATGCGGCCATTCAGGTAGCGCAGGAACTGGAAGCTGCTGCCCACGCCCACCGAAGCCAGACCGAACAGGTCTTTCTGTTCCGGCAGCGGGTCGCGCAGACGCAGGCGCGCGCCATCGGCAAAGGCAAACAGACGCCAGTTTTCCAGGCGGCTGAAATACGTCAGCTGGGGCGTGCGCCATTCGACGGTGCCCGAGACGCCGTAGTCGCCCGTCGCTTCGGCCGACAGGTAGCCGCGCACGGAATTGGCGCCGCCGGCGGCCATCTGCTCGCCCGACACGAGCGCCGCGTCAGCCAGCTGGCCCGCCAGCTTGCCGTACAGCTGCGCGCCGCTGCCCAGGGTAGTGGTGGCGTTGGCGTCGCCCTTCAGCACGAGAAAGCTGGGCGAAGCCTTGTAGCGTTTGTTGTCGTAGGCGGCGCTGTTGCTGCCATAGCCGAACGCGGCGCGCGTGCCTGCCACCAGCGACAGGCCCAGGCCGTACGTCGCCGTCTCCGTCTGCGCAAAGCCGTTGTAGGCCACGCTGAGCGGCACATACTTCAGGGGAACACTGGAGCCGGCGCCATTCAGCTGCAACGCTTCCTGGTTATCCTTGAAATCGATGCCGCCGCTAAAGCTGTGCCACCAGATGCCGCTGTTGGGTACCGTGTAATTGAGCTTCATGCCCAGCGCATGGCCCTTGCCCAGCACGCTGGTGCCGCCCGTGCTGGCCACGTTGCTGTTCGACTGGTAGCCGGTCGCTTCCACGCTCCAGCCCTGCGTGCCGATGGGCGCCACGTACGAGGCCGACCACACCTTGGTCTGGTTCAAGTCGCCCGGCGTGCCGAAAAAGCTGACGGTGGCGCTATGCCCCATCTGCCACAGGTTGTCGTGGCCGAGCGAGATGCTGCTGCGCAGCTTCTTGGTATCGGCGCTGTAATCGTTGTTCAAGCCGACGCTGGCGCGCCACGGGCTGCTGTCCTCGACTTTCAAGTCCACGTCCATGGTGCCGGGCAGACTGCCCTGCTTGACCAAGGGCATCACTTGGCGCTTGGGACCGCGGTTCAAGGCCGTCAACTCCACTTGCGCCTGGGTAAAGTCGGGTACCTTGCCTTCCGTCAGGGCCGGCACTTGCTGGCGCACGTCGAGCGGCGAGTTGTATTGCGCGCCGACCACGCGCAAGCGTCCCACCTTTGTTTCGCTCACCTGCAGCACCACCACGCCCTGCTCCACCTGTTGCTCGGGCAAGTCCACGTAGACTGACTGATAGCCCCTGGCTTGATATGCAGCAACGAGGGCGTCGCGCGCCCCTTCCACGTCCTTCAGGGTGCGGCCCGGCCCCAGGAAGGGCGTGACCGCTTCTTCGATGGCACGCGCGTCGAGCACGGTATTGCCGCGCACCAGGTATTCCTCGATCGTCACCTGCCGTTCCGGCGCGGCCACGGGGGCGGCTGCCGGCACAGCGTCCTGCGCGCGCGCCATGCCAGGCAGCGCCAGCATGGCCAGGCACAGCATCGTCAAGGCCCTTGCAGGCGCCGCTGGCGGCACGCCCCTGCCCTTGGTTATCATTTCACGCATCTTCCATTCACCTTAAAATCAAACGGTTGCCCTGTGTTGCGGCGCTGGGCCGGCGTTTTTTCTGTTAATGCTGATCTACTGATGCCTAGACAGCCGCCGCGCGCGGCGACTGCCGAATGTCATCAAATGTTCATAAAACTCATGGCTGCAAGCCGCGCCGCTCGTTCGGCGTGAGCGCCTGCAACTGCGGCGCCGTCAACGGCCCCGCGCCCAGCACCTGCACCACGCCGGCCGGCTGGTAGCTGGACGCCTGCGGCTCGCCGCCCTGGTGCTTGCCGGCACCGGCTTCGTCCGCCTGCTCGTTGCCAAAGCCCAGCACCTTTACTGTGAACAGCGACGGTTGCGCCTGGCGCGTGGCGGCCCGTTCCCGTTGCAGCACGTCTTGCGCCGCCGTGACGGCTTGCGTGGCGGCCGCGCTGGCATTGCTGAGCGCGCCCACGTTCACGGTAGAGATCACCGGCAGGCCCGCCGACTTGCCCTGCACCTGGACGTTTTCCGCATTGATCACCTGCAAGGCCGCCAGGTTGACGTTGCCCGAGACGCGGATGCCCGCCTCGCCCGCGTCAATGCTGCCCAGCGGGGCGATCAGGTCGATGTCGCCGGGCGGCACCTCCGGGATCGGGTTCAGGGTGGCGATGCCGGCGCCCGTGGCCGGCGTGCTCGGCGACAGGCTGACGAGGCCGATGCTGTCGTAGGTGCGGCGCTGCGGTGTGTAGACGACGGTGGACTTGGTGCCACGGCCCGCATTGATGTCGCCCGTTGCCGACCAGGCCAGGATGTTGCCGCCGAAGGTGGTAAAGATGCGGCTCTGGCCCAGCAGGATGCTGTCCTTCGCATACATCTGGATCTCGCCCGCGCCCTGCGTCAGCACGCCCGAGCCTTCGCCCGGCGCATAGCCGCCATCGACGCCGATCAGCGCCCGTCCGCCCGGCACCGTGATGCCGATATCGCCGCCGACATCCGTATGGATGCCCGCGTCGTTGACGATCACGTGCGGCACGTTGACCGTCGGACGGCCCGCTTCGGCCCACTCCTGCGGACTCAGGTAGCGCACGCCCGCCACCGGCCGCTTGGTGTACACGCCGTCGTAGTCGTTAATCGTGTACAGCGCGCTGCTGAACATCGTCAGGTCGCCCTTGTACTCGATCTTCTGGCCCGCCTTGTCCTGCGCCGGGAACAGGGTGGCGATGGCTTCGCGGCCGCGCAGGTAGCTGCCGCGGCGCATGCCGTCCGGATCGTTGTACTCGCGCCCGGCCGCCTTCAGTTCGGCAAAGTAGACATTGCTCAGGTAGACCTGCTGCTGTTCCTTCGGCAAGGCGGCAAAGAAGCTGCGCGCATCGGTGGCCGGGTCGTAGCGGATGCCCAGGCCGCTGTCGCCGCCAAAGCGCGTCGTCAGCCAGTTCACCAGGTGCAGCTGGCTGACCTGCGCATACTCGCGCGCCAGGTCGCGCCGCACGGCGCCCGATGCCTGGCCGGCCTTTTCCAGTTCCGCCTGCTTCGTGCCGAGGAAGGCGGACGCGCCCGCCTCGTCGCCGCTGTAGGCGAACTGGCCGCGCAGCCAGTCGGCCAGGGTCAGCTTGCCGCCGTAGACGTACACGGCGCTGCCGGCCTGGTCGGCCAGCGGCTTGGCCGGATCGGCCAGCTTGGCCGGGTCCAGGTAGCGCGCCGCGAAAGCCGCATAGTCGGGACCATTGCGGCCCACGCCGGCCGCCACGCTGATGCCGGCGCCATTGCCGCGCTCGCCGGGGCCCGTGTTGACGATGGAGCCGAGGCTGCGCAATTCCGCCTTGTCGGCCATGTACAGGTCGCGCCCGGCGCTCACGTTCAGCTGGCCCGGTCCCGCCACATAGAAGGTGCTGTAGCGGATGTCACGCCCGGCGCTGACGACGGAAACGTCGTCGGCATGGCGGTGCACGAACAGATTGCCGCGCGCGGACGAGACGCCGGAGACCACCGGCTTGTCCGGAAAATCGGGCCGGCCGACAAAGCCCTGGCTGGTCCATCCGGCCGCGCCTTCCGGCACGCCTTCGACGCTGCCGAGCGGCGTGCCGGAATTGACGATGTCGCGTCCGGCCCGCACGGCCACGGCGCCGCCGCCTTCGTACCACACGCCCAGCGGGCCCGTTTCGCCCTTCAGTGTTCCCCGGTACACGATGCCGCCCGTGCGCAAGCCGACGATGTCGCCGCTGTTGGCATAGAAATGTGCGGGCTGCTGACCCACCGGCACGTAGTCCGACACCGTCGGCGCCGTCATGCTGAACAGCGGATACAGTTGCTGCGAGGCATCGCTTGCGCCATTCGACGACGAACCGAACCATTTCAGCGCGCCGGGCGCCAGCCCGTTGGCGCTGACGTTATGCAAGGGCAGCAGGCCGAACCAAACCGGGTCCAGGGCGCCGACGAAGCCCGGGTTGAATGGACTTGGCAACAGGCGCGGATCGGCGCCCGATGCGGTGATCGGATAGCCGGCCGCATGGATGGAGTCGGCCGCCAGCATTTCCAGCTGGCCCGTGCCCGTCTTGACAAATTGCGGCGCCACCGGCGACGGCGCCAGGATCACGCCGTTTTGCGGCATGTCGACCTTGCCGCCCTCGCCCAGCCTGCCCAGGCTGGCATTGCCGTAATACAGGCTGCCGCTGGCGGCCACGGCGCGCAACACGGATGGCATGACGAAACGTGCATCCGTTGGCGCGTGGTTATCGCCCATGTCCGATTGTATCCAGGCGGACGTCGGCGTCAGATTGCCGCCCGCGCTGAACAGGTCGATGGCGGTGGCCGGCGTCCACAGCGAGAACCAGCTCCAGCCCTCGCCCTGGCGCTCGACGCCCTGGTAGTTGAACGGCGAACCATTGCCCAACTGCTTGACGCGGCCCGCATCGGCCGTACCGCCCAGCACCAGGTCGCCGCGCGCATCGATGCGCACGCCGCTGTCGCCCGGCACGAGGATGGGCCCGCCGCTGGCAATGGCCGTGCCCGCCGCATAGGTTTCATACGGCCGCGATTCCTTCGGATCGGCGCGGTCGAAGCGCAGTTCGACGCCGCCCACGGCGCCCGCCTCCATGCGCAGCGCGCCGCGCAGATTGGTGAAGGTGCTGTTGAGTGTCGGATACTGGCGCTCGAAGCGCGTGTCGGCATTCGGGGCATCGCTGTTGGCATCGAAGCTGCGCACCTCGGCGACAGGGTTGAGCCCGCCGCCGATGCGGATATCGAGGTCGCCACCGCCCGTCAGCAGCAGCTTGCCGTCCGGCGTCACCCTGCCCGTGCTGCCCACGGCCACGTTCAGGCCCTGGCTGCGCGGCGCGAACACGCCGCCCGGATCGGCGCGCGAGGTCAGCATGCCGGCGTTGCCGCCCGCCTGCAGCAGCACATTGCCGCCGCCGAGGGTGCCGATGCCCGTAAAGCCCGACACGACCGGCAGACCCGCAAACAGGTCGCCGCCTTCGGGACGCGCGACATAGGTGCCGAAATTGATCCACCATGCCGTCGGCACGCCCGCCCCCGTGCTGCCGCTGCCCTGGCGCCACAACCAGGCGCCGATGTCGCTGGTGTCCTGCTGCGCGCTCAGGGTGCCGATGGCATCCTCGCGGCGCTGCAGGGCGGTGCCTACGGTGTCGCCCTTGACGTCGCCCTGGGCGCGCAGCAGCAGGTTACCGCCGTGCTCGGGATACCAGGCGCGGTACAGGCTCTCGCTGCCGCCATCGACGAAACGCGTCAACTTGTCGTCGCCCAGCGCGCCGAGCAGCTTGCCCTTGGCGTTCAGGCCGCGCGGCAGGTTGAACAGATCCTTGCCATCGACCAGCGGCGAGGCCGACTGCGTGCCCGCCGTGTAGACGCCATACAGCGAACGCATGTCGAAATCGCCGGCAGCGAGCAAATCGAGGTCGCCCATGCCCGTGCGCAGCACGCTGAACAGAAGCTGGCGCGCCGGCTCATCCTTGGTCACCATTTCGGGCGGCGTGCCGTCGGCAATCTTGGTCACCAGATCCGCATAACTCTCCAGCATGTTCGCTTCGGTACCAAACCACATTGTGATATCGACCTCGCCTTCCGGGAACCCCAACATGGTGGCGTACTCGTTGAAAATATAGGTGCCTGGCAAGCCCGTGCCCGGCTTGACCGACGTCCGTTCCTCCATGCCGTAATGCGTATCGGCCAGCATCAGATGGGCGTCCTTCGCATGCGGCCGCAGCGCGCGCGTATCGGCGGCGGCCGTATCGGCGCCGCCCACCAGGCGCAGCGACCACGCTTGCGAACCCTGGGCCAGCATGGGCGCCAGCGCCAGGTTGCGGCCCTGGCGGCCCGCGCCATCCTCGGCGCGCAGCGCCACCACGGTCGCGTCGCCAGGCAGCTTGACCAGCGTGCCGGCCGGCAGCACGCTGCCCTTGTCCAGCGCCAGCGCCGCCGCCAGCACCACGCCGTTGACGGTATTGACGCTATCGCCCGTGTCCCGCGGCTTGCCTTCGGGGAAAGGCAAAGCCACATTCGCCGGCCACAGCATGGCCGCCACGCTGGCCGCGCCGGGCAGGCGCAGGCCGGGATCGAGCTGCATGCCGCTCGATAAGGCCAGCGCCTTCGGCAAGACCGTGCCGGCCGCGTACAGCACCTTGCCGTCGGCATCGCGCACGGCGCCGCCCAGCACGCTGCCGGCAGGCAAGTTCAATTCCGCCGTCAAGGTGGCGCGCGCCGCCAGCAAGGTGCCGCCGCGCAGCTGCATGGCCTTCATCGGCACGGCGAAATTGACGCTCGTGCCCGATTGGAAATACGTGTCTTCGGCCAGGGTAACGAGGCCCGCTTGCGGCACGACGACTTCGCCGCCCCACGGCAAGCGGCCCTTCACCAGTTGCCAGCCCTTGTCGTCCGGCGTGACGGGCAAGGTGCGGGTATCGAAGCCATCCGTGATACTGCCAAAGACGCTGAGCTTGCCACCGGCGCGCACGACCAGCGCGCCCGCCTCGCCCGAACCGTACACGCCGCTCAGGCGCGCCAGCGGATTGACGCCATCGTAGCGGTGGCCCGACAGGTCGATGTCGCCATCGATGTGCAAGTCGCCGCCCGGCGTGGCGCTGACGATCTCGACGCCAGGGCGCAGGTGGAAAGCGTTGGCATCTCCACGCAAGCCGCGCAATTTGTTGTTCATCAAGTTGCCGTTGGCCAGCGCGTGGGCCATGAAGAGCTGGCTGTCCCCGTGTTTCTCGTCCAGATAGGCCTGGTTGATGCCCTGGTAGCTGCGGCCGTCCGCATCCTTGCCGGTACCGGCCGGGGCATCCTTGTATTGCCAGAAAGCGTTGACGTTGATGGTGCGCGCGCCGGCGATGTTCAGCGCGCCAGCCGCATCGATGTCGATATCGTCGCCCGTGGCGCCACCGAGGCGCCGCGCATTCAGGTCGATGCTGCCGTAGTTGCCGCCCTTGTCTCCGCTGCGCAAGTCGAAACGCGCGCCGTTTTCCAGGCTCAGGCGTCCACCAGGCGCGGCCAGTTCGATCACGGCGCGGTTCGGCGCCTCGATCGCTTGCCCGTAGCTGTCCGTGCGCAGCACCGTGCCATGCGCGTCGAGCACGGCGCCCGATTGGATGGTGACGCCATCGCGCCCGGCCAGGCGGATGCTGCCCACCTGCTCGCCGCTGGCGTCGATGCGGCCACTCACGCTCAAGCTGCCGCCATCGACGGAGACGCTCACTTCGCGCGCCTTGACCTCGTCGCCGATGGTCAGATCGCCCTGCTTGAGCTGGAAGCTGCGGCTGCCGAACACCTTGCCCGTGTTCAGGCGCTGGTTCAGGCCGGCGAAGTCACCGATCTGCTGGGCGCGCACCTCCACGCCGCCGGCCGCGTACGGCACGAGAGTGCCGCCCGCGTCATAATGGCCGCTGGCGCCGCCCAGCAAGCTGCCGCGCAAGTCGGCAGTACCGGCCGCGTCGCCCGTGGCGATCACGCTCAGCTTGCCGGCGCGGTTGTTCACGGCCGACAGGTCGATCACGGAAGCGCCCGCCTGGCGCACGTCGCCTGCGCGGCTGTCGAGGATCACGTCGCCGCCCCAGCTGTACTTGCTGGTGTCGTAGAAATCGATCTTGCGGCCCGCCAGGTCCAGCTTGGCCTTGTCGCCCAGCAGCACATCGCGCTCGGCCGACAGGGTCAGTTTTCCGCTTGGCAGAACCACGGATGTATCCACGCTGACACTATTGCCGTTCAGCGCCACTTCGGCGCCCAGGGCGCCGGCCAGCGCCGCGTTCGTCGGTGTGGCGGGGGTAGCGCCGGCCGGCGCGCTCACCTTGAGGTCGCCGCCCGCCGTGATGCGGTTGACGGAACCGGCCGCGCCCGTCAGCAGCGGCGTGTTGATCAGCAGATCGCCGCCGCTGTAGCGGTAGCCATTGGTGGCCGTATCCCACGCGCTTTGCGACTGGTAGATGGACAGGCTGCCCTTGTTGTTGGCGGTCAGCTGCTCGCTGGCATTGAGCGCCACCTGGCCGAAGCCCAGTATCAAACGATCGAGGTTGTGGATGGTGTCGGGGCGGCTGTCCGGCGTGAAGCCGAACTCGATGCGCTTGGCGTCGATCTGCAAGCGGCCGCTGCCCGTGCCGGGGCCGTTGGCAACGACGGCGCCGGGCGCATTCGTCGCGCCCTGCCACACGAGGGTGTCCGTGTGGATGCGCGCCAGCGCGTCCTTGCCGCCATAGCCGTAGATGGCGGGCGTGTTGAGCACCAGGCGCGACAGCGACGACTTGCCCGTCGCCGCATCGATGGTCGACAGCTGCGACGAATCGTAGAAGTTGAAGGAATTGCGCGCCGTCAAGCCCAGGCTTTCCAGTGCCGGTGCGCCCGTGCTCGTATCGCCGCGCAGCAGGCGGTCGAGCACGTCCTGGTTCAGCGCCAAGCCGTCCGGCAGGGCGCCGCGGGCGCTGGCATCGGCCAGCGAAGCTGCGCTGCCGATATTGATCGAACCCATCCCCAGCACCAGGTTGCGCGTGCCGTAGCGCACGTTGTCGCGCAGGGTGAATGCGCGCTCCGTGACGGCGGCGATGGTGCCCTCCGAATACAGCGAGGTGGTGCCCGTGCAGGCGCCGCCCGCCTTGGCGCACGTACCGATGTCGATGATGCCGGGGCCACCCGAATCGGACGGCGTGCGCACGGCCGGCAGCATATCCAGCCAGCCGTTCGAGACGGCCAGCACGCTGCCCATGGGCTGGTACACAAAGCCGTCGCGCGAATCCCAGGCCGCCTTGCCACGGCCCAGCGTATTGATGCCGGAACCTTGCTCGAGGAAGATGCCGTCGTCGGTTTTCGTGGTCACCAGGAACACTTCGGCCGCCTTCAGCACGGCACCGTCGCGCAGCACGATGCCGCCCGCCGATTCGTTGATGGCGGCGATATTGGCGCGCTGATTGGTACCCGTGGCGAAATCGCTGTAGGTGACGCGCGGCAAGCCGCCGATACCCAGGCGCTGGGCGCCGAAGGCGTTGATCTGCGAAGCGTGCACGGAGACGCCATCGAATTCCGCCTGCGCTGCCGTACCGTCGGCCAGCACTTGATAGCGGGTACCCGCATGGCCGCCCGTGCCCAGCAGCAGCGAGCCGCCAAAGCCGCCCTCGGCCGGCGTGTACAGGGCGCTGCCATCCATCATCAATGGCGTGTGGTTATTTTCGACGCTGTGCAGGGACGGGGCGATCAGTTGCACCCGCACGCCCTTGGCGTCGCGTTCCAGCGTGGCGCGCGGCACGCCGTCGCGCGTGGCTTGCGCCACGGCAAAGGCGGCATAGCCCGTTTCATTGTATTGCGAGTAGGTACGCAGCACGTCGGCCGGCGTCAGGATGGCCTGGCTCGGCACGGCGTCGCGGATGGCCGTGCCGGCGATGCCCGTCTGCGCCGCCGTCGCATACGAACCATTGCGCATGGCCACCATGCCGCCCGCCTCGACGGCGCCGGCCAGGCCATTCAGCTCCACGCGGAAGGCGCCCGGCAGCAAGGCGAAATTCGATGGCAGCAGGGTGTAGGTACCGGCCGCCAGGCCGGGCACGCCCGCGGCGATGGTGATCTGGCGTCCCACGGCCGGCTTGCCCGCGCCCTGCTCGGCCGTCAAAGGCGCCACGTCCGGCTGCACGCCGGGAATGATGGCGTACACGGGGTTGGTATTCAGGCCGGGCAAGGTAAAGCCGCCATTCGGCTTCATCTGCACCAGCGGATTGAGGCGCGCATCGGTGGAGCCGCCCCGTCCGGCCAGGAAGGCCGCGCCCGTCAAGGTGCCGCCGCCCGACAGGTCGAGCACGGCGCCGGCTTGCACGTCGACGGCGGCGCCGACCAAGGCGATCTCGGGACCGTTGCCCACGCCCTTGAACACGACGTCGTTGCCGTCATACAGGTAGCTGAGGCCATCGAGCGTGCCGCCGTACGGCATCGTCAAGCCTTTCGCGCTGACGGACGTCAGGCTGCCCGGCAACAGATTGACATGGCCCGTATTGGCTTCAAAGCCTTCGGCCCCCAGGGTGATCTGGCCCAGCGGTGCGCGCAGCACGCCGTGCTGGTTGATGGTGGGCGCGACCAGGCTCAGGCTGCCGAACACGGAAAACGGCTGATTCGGCGTGGCGCTGCCGGCGCTGCGCTCGACAGTGAGCGTGCGCAGCGGATCGAGCGTGACGCGCACATTGCCGTATTCATCGACCCGGCTGCTCTGGCCCACCGTGACCATGCCGCTGTCGCCCGTGGCCGGGTAGATTTGCGCGGCGACCAGGGTCGCGTTGCCCGGCTGGTACAGGGCGGCGTTGTTCGACATGCGCAAGTCGCCGCGGCTGTTCAGGGTCAGCTGCTCGAAGGCATCGCGTTCGACGGCCAGCGGCGTGCCGCTGCTCTGCACGATCTCGCCACGCGTGCCCATGTTGACCTCGCCCGCGAGATCGAGCATGCCCGCATCGATCTGCAGCAGGGAGCCATCGGCCACCAGCGGCACGCCCAGCATGCCGCGCCCCTTGCCCGAGTTTTTCGAGCCCTTCACGGCATTGGGCACGATGTAATTGTCTTTCTGCGCGCGCGCGGCCGTTCCCAGGCGCACATACGGCGCCGCCAGGCGCACCTGGCTGGCAAGGCCAGGCACCTTGTCCTGGCCTTCCCCATCCAATTGCGGCAACGGCTGTTGCTGCTGCGCCAGGCCCAGCGAACTGGCGCTCAGGCGCAGGCTCTGGCCCAGCGCCAGGTTGACGTCGCCATCGACGCTGAGCATGCCGTTCACATGCATGGCCAGGTTATCGAAGCCACCGGCCTTCACACGGTCGGCGCCCAGGCGCGCACTGCCGTAGCGCAAGGCCTCATCCTGCTGGCCGGCGCGCAAATCAACCGGCAAGACGCTGTCGCCCTGCACTTGCGCCAGCACGAATTCGCGCGGTACTCGCACCGCATTGTCGACGCTATCGCCTTCCAGCGTCTGGCGGTTCACCTGGCCGTAATTGGGCGTGTCGAGCGCCATCGCCAGGGTGCCGCCGGCCGCCCCGGCGCCACCGGCCACCGCGCGCAGCGTGCCGTCGGCAAAGATGCCGTTGTACGAACTGAGCGAAATCAAGCCGCCGCTGCCGGCCACGTTGACGGCGCCCTGGTTCGGCAAGTCCAGCGTGGCTTGCGCGCCGCTGGCGTCGAGCAGCGCGCCCGGACGCACGACGACAAAGGCGTCGGCCGCGTCGACGCTGGCCGCATCGGCCTTGTAGCGGGCGCCGATTTCGATGCTGCCGCCCTTGTCGGCACGGCCATAGCGGCCGCCGCGCATATCGGTGGCGACGGTGGCGCGGCCGGCGACGTCAAGCACCGCGTGTTCGCCGATCCAGATCGACGTGGCTTGTCCCTTGCCGTTCGGCACATCGGCATCGCTGCCCGTACCCAACGTGCCGGGCAGGATGGCGATCTTGCCGCCCCAGGCGTCGAGTCGGCCGTCGATACTGACCTGGCCATTGCTCGTTATGCTGATCTGGCGGCCCGGATCGACCGTGACGACGGCGCCTTGCGCCACGGCCAGGGCGCCCTTCACGTACGGGCTGCCGGCCGTCAGCGTCAGGTCGGCGCCGGCGCGCTGAGTCAAGCGGCCCTTGCGCGCATCTTCCTGGTACAGCTCCGGCGTCCACACTTCCAGCGCGGCAGCCGGATCGGTGCCACTCGCCACCGTGTGGCCGGTGGCGGGATTGAAGCGCAGCACGGGCATCTTCACATCGATCCGCGCATCCTTGACCACCACGACGCCGTCGCGGCCCGTGACGGCGTAGTCGGCAAAGCCGCTCTGGAACAGGCTGGCGTCCAGCGCCAGCATGGGCTGGACGGCAACGTCACGGCCTAGCATGGTGCCGGTCGGCAGCAGCACGCCGCGTGGCGCGCGCACGTCGTCGGCGGCGATGCTGCCGGCCGCATACTGGGTCGTTATCGGCACGATGGGCAAGCCATTCGGAAAAGCCGCCGCCGAAACCTCGAAGCCTGTAGCGAGGCCATTGATGGCCGTCACCACGCTGCCTGCGGGAACGATGGAACCACTCCAGACATACGTCGTGCCGTCGATGAAGAAGCTCGCGCCCGGCGGCACCAGCAAATCACTCCCCAGCACCAACGGTTTCTGCGCCGACACGTCCACCGTCACGGGCATGCTCAAGGTCTGGCCCGGCTTGATCACGCTGGTGCTGAGCGCGAAATCGAAGGGAATCTTCTCGCCCTTGGCAATCAAAAATTCATCGGCCAGGCGCAAGCCGACGGGGGCGCTGCTTCCTCCTGGCAGCACGTCGCCGTCCTGCAGCTTGCCGCCGATGCTGACGGCCGTGCCGCTGTCGATCGTCAGGCGTCCGCCGCCCTTCACGCCATGGCCGCGCAACTCGCCGTCAAGCTTGAGCAAGGCGCCCGTCGGCGTTTTTTCACGTGGCAAGTCGACGGCCAGGGCGATGTCGCCGCCGCGCCCGCCCTGCAGGCTGCCATTGCTCATCAAAGCAGCGCCCGACGAAACGTCGATGACGCTGCCGCCGGCCAGCTCGATGCCGCCCGAACTCTTCAATGTGACCTTGCCGCCATTCACGTACGGCAGGCCGGCGACCGCTCCCGGGTCCAGTTCCAGGTTGCTCCACAGGCCCCGCGTATCGAGACGCACGCCCGGCGCCACGCGCACGCCGGCCGGGCTCGCGGCGCGCCCTTCCGGCGACACGGTCCCTTCCACCCACACGGCGCCCGCGTTCGCCAGGTAGCGCGAGATGATGTCACCGGCGGCGATGCTGCCGCTGCGCGCGCTCACGTTCGCCTTGATGGCCACGTCGGTGGCGTGCAGGACGATGTCGCCGCCATCGGCCACGCGCACGTCCGCGTTGACGTCGAGCTTGTCGTAGGCGTAGATATTCAGGGCCCCCAGTTCCAGCCCATTGAGCCAGTCGGCATCGAGCTGCAAGGTCTTGCCGCGCGCGGCCGGCAAGGCCTCGTTCAGCAGCTGGCCATCGGCGACGGGTGCCACCTTGCCGATCTCGACGTTTTCCAGCACGGCTTGCGGGCTGTCGCGCAGCTGGCCCGCCTTCGTATCGAAGACGGGCGTCATTTTGCCGACGATCAATTGACCGGCGCGCGCGGCCGACGTCTGCGCCTGCTTGTAGCTATCGACGCCGTCGTCGCGCTTGCGCTGCTGGCGTTCGCCCTGGAACACGGACGTGTCGATATCGCCTTCGAGCACGGCAGCGCCCGTGGAAACGATCAGGCGGCCCGCATCGCGGCCCACCGTGTAGCCGTTTTCCAGGCGCTCGCGCGGACCGATCAAGGCATTCGCATGGGTTTCCGTCGTGTTGGCACCCCAGCGCGCATGCGTACTTTCATAGCCGCGGTACAAGCCCGTGTACAGATTGTCGCCAGGGGCCGTGCTCAGCTTGTACATCGCGCCATCGGCGCCCTTCAGCCACGTCTGCTTGACCATGCCCGTCTGCACGTCCAGCGAACCGCCGGCGATGTTGATGCGCGAACCGGCCTGCGTCACCACTTCGCCGCCGCCAAAGCCGACAGTGCCGCCCTGGGCCGCCCATTCGCCGATGCCGTGGCCGCTGGTGTTCAGGTAGCCGCTCACTTCCAGCAAGCCGCCCGCCGTGTACCAGCGGTCCGTGGCGTAGCCGTTGGTGCCGGCCGGCACCAGCACCAGGTCGCGGCGGTCGACCCACACGTCGCTGTTGTTCAGGTATTTGGCGTCGCGGCTGCCCGGTGCGTCGCGCTGTTCGTTGCCCTGCACGTTGATCAGCACATTGTTGCTGCTCATGTCGACCTTCACGCCGACGGCGCCGGAGACGTCGATGGCGGCGCCGCGCGCCACGTGGCTGCGGCGGGCCGCATCGGCCAGCACCTGGCCACCCGTGGCCAGGGTCAGCGAATCGCCTTCGAACTCGATGTTGCCGGCAGAAACAATGCGCACCAGCGACTGGTCGCGCCGGTCCTGCGGCGTATCCGTGCCCTTGCCCGTGTCTTTCAGCAAGGTATCGCGCTGCACGTCGAGCGCCGTGGCGCCATTGTCGTCGATGACGATGGCGCTGACGCTGCCGCGTGCCAGGGTGACCCCGGCATTCTCGCCCGCCGCCGCCAGGTGGATCGTGCCGCGGCCATTGACGGTCGTGCTCGACAACAGCACGCCATCCTGGCGCACGCTATTGCCGCTGAGCGTGATGTCGCCCGTGGCCGCCTGGATCAGGCCGTTGTTGACGACGCTGCCGGCGCCGCTGTCGGCCACGCGCAGCATCTCGACTTCATTGCCGCGCGTGCTCGAATACTGGTTCTTGTCCGTGCCCATGCCCTGGCGCACGACGATGGCGTCGCCAGCCGCCAGGGTGGTCTGGCCATTCGGCGTGGTGATGGCGCCCGCATTCTCGACGGCGCGGCCGGCCAGCAGCACGTAGCCGCCGCCTTCCGTCACCGTCTGCGGCTTGCGCGTGTCGATGCGCGCGCCGGCGGCGACGACGACGTCCGCTTCGGCCGCCGCATGCGTAAAGGTATTCTGGTCCAGCAACAAATCATTCGCGAAGGTCGGCACGGCGCCCGTACCCTGCGCCTTGCCGTACAAGCCGCTCTTGAACTGGCTGTCGCTCATGCCCATGGCGGCCGCGGCCAGGCTGCGCGTATCGACCTGGCTGCTGCCCGTAAACACGATGCCGTTGCGGTTGACGATCATCACCGTGCCATCGGCCTTGATCTGGCCCTGGATCTGACTGGGGCGCGCCAGCGGATCGTTGACGCGGTTCAACACGGACCAGTGCGATTTCTGGTCGAACTGCAAGGTGGTGTTCTTGCCGACGTTAAAACTTTCCCAGTTCAGGATGGCCTTGTCGTCCGTCTGCACGACCTTCACGACGGTCTTGCCATCGGCCTGGCTCTGCACGGGGGCCTGGGCGTTGAGCCAGCCCGCCGTCAGGCTGTTGCTGTCGACCTGCAAGCCGCCCTTGACGAGGCCATCGGGCGCGCCGCCGGCCGCCAGCGCCGCCTGGCGCGCGGCTGCCTGCACCGCCTGTTCGGCGGCGATGCCGCGCGCGGCCAGCAACAGGTTGTTCAGCGACTGCTGCAGCTTGCCTTCGGCTTTTTGCTGCTGCAGCAAAGGATTGTTCAGCGAGGTGGCCGGCTGGCCATTCGGCAAGCGTCCCGTGGCGGCGGCCGTGCCCTGCTGCGCGCCCTTGCCCGCGAACCAGGCGCCGCTGAACGGCTGCTGCGCCTGCGCGCCCCCCGCCTGCAGCAGCATGGCGATGGCCAGCGCCAGCGGTTTCAAGCGCACCGGGCGCCCGTTGTGGCTGCCCGCCATGGCGGAGGAGGATGCGTGTTTCGTGACCGACTTGCTTCGCTGCATGGCGACATTCCCTTTTCATGTTCCGTTGCTGACCGATATCGCGAGGCGGCGCGCGGCACGCACGGGGCGGGCGGCAGGCACTGATTCGCGGCTTCCAGCAGCATTGACAGGGAACAAGGTCCGGGACTGCAAAAGGTCATGAAAATGTCATAATTGGCGCCAGGCCTTTGCGCTCAACCAAACAGCACGATACCGCCAGGCAAACGCGTCACGCGTGCGCCATACGCGTCCTGGATCAGGGCGATCACGTCGTCGAGGCGGTCGAGCGAAAAGCTCGCTTGCACACGCGTGTGTTTCAATGTGTCGCCATTAAGGATCAGCTTGCCGGGACGGTAGCGGTTCACCTCGTCCACCACCTCGGCCAGGGTGCTTTGTTTGAAGACCAGCAGGCGCTGGCGCCACGCGCTGACGTCGCCCCTGGCCACGGCGCGGGCGATGCCGAAATGCTCGGGCCGGTAACGCAGCTGCTGGCCGGCGGCCAGTTCCGCATCGTTGCCGGCCTGCGCCACGCGCAGGCGGCCCGCCAAACACGTCACGCACACTTCCTGGCCGAACAGGCGGATATTGAAACGCGCGCTGCCGGCCGACACGGTGCCGTCGCCCGCCTGCACGCGCACGCTGGCCGCGCCGCGCAAGCCGGCCTGGAACTCCGCCTCGCCCGCCAGCAGCACCAGCGACGCGGCGCCGTCCTGCACGGGCGCCGCATCGAGCCGCGTCTGCGTATTCATCTGCACCAGCACGCCGCCATCGAGCGCCACTTCACGCTGCTCGCCCGTGCCCGTGGCATAGTCGGCGGCCAGACCCGCCACGGCCGGCCACAGGTCCGTGGGCGGGCGCAATACCAGCAAGCCCAGCGAGGCAGCGACGGCGCCGCCGAGCCAGGCGCGCCGAGCCACGTTGACAGGCGCCTGCGCCCGCTTGACGGCGCGCGCGGCCGGCGCCATGGCGCCCCACACGGCGCGCGCCTCGGCAAAGGCCGTCGCATGCCTGCGGCTGCGCGCGCACCAGTGACGGAACACTTGCGCGTCGCGCTCGCTGACCTGACCCGAGGCCAGGCGCACGACCCACGCCTGCGCTTCCTTCTGGATGACACCCATGTCGTCTTCCGTTTGTTCAATCATGATGTTTAGACGTTTTTCCCGCGCCGGGACCGAAGCGCTGGATGAAATCGCGTCCCATGCGTTCGCAGCAATGTTCGAGTCCCGCGCGCAATTCCTTCTCCACGGTGCGGGCGGAAATACCAAAGCGCTCGGCGATGTCGCGGTGGGGCAACTGGTCGACGCGGGCGGCGATGACGATGGCGCGCCGGCGTTTCGGCAACTCCTGCAAGGCCCGTTCCAATTCCTCGAGTTCGGCGCGCGCGCTGAAGGTGCGGGCCGGGTCGGCCAGCTCATCGGCCATCTCGTACAGATCGTCGATATCGGGCAGGCTGAGCAGGCGCGCATTGTCGCGGCGTTGATCTTCCGCAATGTTGATGGCGATGCGCATCAGGTAGGCGGACGGGTAGCTGATCGCCTCGGGCGCCGTCATCCGCTCCACCCGCAAATACGTTTCATGCAGCGCGTCATTGGCCAGGTCTTCCGAGCCCAGGCGGCGCTGCAAATGGCGGCGAAACTGTCCGTAGCGTTCCAGGAACAGCTTGCGCAAGGTGGCTTTCAGCAAATCCGACATGGTCAGGGCACCCCAGGCAAAAGGTAGGGCGCGCAATCGGCATCGGGATCGGGCCGCGGCGTCAATAAGATCGTCAGCGGCTGCGGCAAGCCCGCCGGCGGCGCGCCATCGATCAGCAGGCTGCGCAGGCGCTGCAGCACGGCGCGGTCGCGCTGTTCCACGCCGCTCGGTTCGAGCACGTGCACGGCGCGCACCTTGCCCCGCTCGTCGAGCCACAGCTGGAAGGCCAGGCGGTAGCGGCCGAAGGCGTCCGGATGCAGACGGCACAGGGCGCGCGTGAGCGAGCGCTGCAGGACGGCCGCATAGCCTTGCAATGGTGCGGTGGCGGGGGCAGCTTCGGCCGGCACGGGCGCCGACGCCACGGGTGCATCGGCCAGCGCCAGCAAGGTGAACGCATTGCTGCCGCTGAAGCGCGCGCCCAGCTGGGTGCCGGCCAGCAAACGCTGCAGCGCTTCGGCAGGCGTGTAGTCACCGCGCACGGGCGAGGCCACCCTGCCGGCCGCCAACTGGCTGCTGACGAGCACGGAATACCCGGTCACTTCGCCAAACGCCACCAGGGCCGCGTCGAGCGGCTGGGCGGGCAAGTCGAAGCGCAGGGTTGCGTGCGCGGCGGCGTCAGCACCGTCCGCGCCCGCAGCCGGCCGCACGAATGTCATGAATGTCATCAATGTCATCAGCAAGCAGGCGGACAGGGCATTGCCCTTTGCGGCGCGGCGGTGGCTTAGTGTCATTTTCCAGGGGACGCAACGAAAAGTCCTGCTCATGAAGTGTCTTGACTGCAATAGTTCAAGCAGAATGGCAAGATGGTAGCTTCGTAAAATGACAACTGCATGACATGGCATCAGCCCGGCCCTTGGCCTGTGTCATCGCTGCGACACATGATCTTGCTATGCTGGACGCTGATTCCACCGTTCCGGGAGCCGCCATGGCACGCCTGTCCTTGCTGTTACTGTTGGCCTGCGCCGCCCTGCCCGCGCAGGCGGACGAGCACACCATTGTCGTAAAAGCTCCCGCGCCGCAGAAGGGCTGCGTGGAGGTGGAAGTCAGTGGCCAGCGCGCGCAGTCGATATCTTGCTTGAATGAAAAATTATTGCCGAATAGCAACATCATGAACCGGCAGCCACCCGCCCTGTCCGGCGCGGAAGCGGTCATGCAGCGCCCGTCGAACCAGCTGGGCCTGTACAACCGCGCCGCCCTCGAACACCGCATGGGCAATGCCTTTGGCAAGTCCGTCACGCCACAGAGGCCGCCAGCTCCCGCGCCCGCCAGCCCGCTGCTGCCGGCGCGCTAGGCCGCTTGTCAACGCACAGTCCATTTGCGCTGTCAAGATTGCGCAATCGCGCCGATTGCGTATCATTCCAGGCTTGATCGCTCTGGAAACAACCATGCTGCCCACTATCGAACAACGCCTTGCCCTTGAACTTGCCGCCAAACCGGTGCAAGTTGCCGCCGCCATCGAACTGCTCGACGAAGGTGCCACCGTGCCCTTCATCGCCCGTTACCGCAAGGAAGCGACCGGCGGCCTCGACGATATCCAGCTGCGCCTGCTCGAAGAGCGCCTGCGCTATCTGCGCGAACTGGAAGAGCGGCGCGCCGCCATCGTGGCGTCGATCACGGAACAGAACAAAATGACGCCCGAGCTGCTCGACGCCGTCATGCACGCGGAAGACAAGACGCGCCTGGAAGATTTGTATTTGCCGTACAAACAGAAGCGCCGCACGAAGGCGCAGATCGCCATCGAAGCGGGCCTGATGCCGCTGGCCGACGGCTTGCTGGAGAACCCGGAACTGACGCCGGAAACGGAAGCGGGCAAGTTCCTGCGCGACGCGTTTACTAGTGCCGACGGCAACAACCCGGGCGTGCTTGATACCAAGGCGGCCCTCGACGGCGCGCGCCAGATTTTGATGGAACGTTTCGCCGAAGATGCGACCCTGCTGCAAACCTTGCGCGAATACGTGCAGGAACACGGCATCGTCGAATCGAAAGTGGTGGAAGGCAAGCAGGACGAAGGCGAAAAATTCGCCGATTATTTCGATTACTCGGAAACCATCTCGACCGTCCCTTCGCACCGCGCGCTGGCGCTGTTGCGCGGCCGCCGCGAAGGCATCCTCGATGTCACCCTGCGCCTGGACACGGAAGCGGAAAAACCGAAATGGGATGCGCCGCACAACCCGTGCGAAGGCCGCATCGCCGCCCGCTTCGGCATCAAGCAACAAGGCCGCCCTGCCGACAAATGGCTGGCGGACACGGCACGCTGGACCTGGCGCGTGAAAAGCTTCATGCACCTGGAAACGGAACTGATGGGCGCGCTGCGCGAACGCTCGGAACTCGATGCGATCAACGTCTTTGCCACCAATCTGAAGGCGCTGCTGCTGGCCGCGCCAGCCGGCCAGCGCGCCACCATGGGCCTGGACCCAGGCTTGCGCACGGGCGTCAAGGTCGCTGTCGTCGATGCCACCGGTAAAGTCGTCGACACGGCCGTGATCTACCCGCACCAGCCGAAGAACGACTGGGACGGCTCGCTACACACCCTGGGCCGCCTGGCCGCGAAGCACAATGTGTCGCTCATTTCCATCGGTAACGGCACCGCGTCGCGCGAAACCGATAAACTGGCGCAGGACCTGATCAAGCAGCATCCGGAAGCGAAGATGACGAAGATCGTCGTCTCGGAAGCGGGCGCGTCGGTGTATTCCGCGTCCGAATTCGCCTCGAAAGAATTGCCGGACATGGATGTGTCCCTGCGCGGTGCCGTCTCGATCGCGCGCCGCCTGCAAGACCCGCTGGCCGAACTGGTGAAAATCGACCCGAAATCAATCGGCGTGGGCCAGTACCAGCATGACGTAAGCCAAAGTCAGCTGGCCCGCTCGCTCGATGCCGTCGTGGAAGATTGCGTGAACGCCGTCGGCGTGGACGTCAATACGGCGTCGGCTCCGCTGCTGGCGCGCGTGTCCGGCCTGTCGGCCAGCGTGGCGCAAAGCATCGTCACCTACCGCGACATGAAGGGCGCGTTCACTTCGCGCGCAGCCCTGAAAGCCGTGCCGCGCCTGGGCGACAAAACGTATGAGCAGGCAGCCGGCTTCCTGCGCGTGATGGGTGGCGAGAATCCGCTGGACGCCTCGGCCGTCCACCCGGAATCGTACCCGCTGGTGGAAAAAATCCTGGCGGACATCAAGAAGGATATCAAGGCCGTCATCGGCGAAACGGCCTTGCTGAAAACCTTGAGCCCGGCAAAGTACGCGGATGAAACGTTCGGCGTGCCGACCATTTCCGACATCTTGAAGGAACTGGAAAAGCCGGGCCGCGACCCGCGTCCGGAGTTCACCACCGCCACCTTCAAGGAAGGCGTGGAAGAAATCCGCGACTTGCGCCCGGACATGATTCTCGAAGGCGTGGTCACCAACGTGGCCGCCTTTGGCGCCTTTGTCGACATCGGCGTGCACCAGGATGGCCTCGTGCACATCTCGGCCCTGTCGAACACGTTCGTGAAAGATCCGCACACGGTGGTCAAGGCTGGCCAGGTCGTGCGCGTGAAAGTGCTGGAAGTCGATGAAAAGCGCAAGCGCATCGCGCTGACCATGCGTTTGACGGACAGCGCGCCGCAAGCGGGCAGCAAGCCCGAGCAACGTGGCGACCGCAACGACCGCCGCAGCATGGCGCAGCATCAGTCGCAATCGCGCAACGCGCCCGAGCCGGCCGGCAGCATGGCTGCCGCGTTCGCCAAGCTGCGCGGCTAAGTCCATGGCCGCCAGGCATGATTTCGTCATCCTGGCGGTGGACGCCGCCAGCGTGGAGGCGCAGCTGCTGCTCGACGCATTGTCGAACGCGCTGCTGCGCATCAATGGCGACAGTGGCCGTTCTTCCTTCGATGTCGAGGCGGCAACGCCGCGCGGCGGCTTTTACCTGGCCCGCGATACGGCTGGAGACCTGCTCGGCTGCGCCGCCCTGCGCCCGCTGGGCGAAGCGGACAGCGCCGTAGGCGAACTCAAGCGTATGTATGCGCGCCCGGGTTCCGCTGGCGTGGGCGCGGCTCTGCTGGCCCATGTGGAGGCGCAGGCGCGCCGGCACGGCTACCAGGCCCTGCACCTGTCCACGCGCGTGGCGAATACCCGCGCCGTGGCGTTTTATGCCAAACACGGCTATGCACCCGTCATTGCCTGGGGCAAATACGTGGGCGCGGCACAATCGACCTGCCTGGGCAAGACCTTATAAGCGTCAACGTGGCTGACTTGCCCAATTTATGACTTGAGCGCATACCCGTGCCGGCGTTTTCTTATAAAATGACGGCATCTATTTATTTACCCATCAGAGGCAGCTATGAGCGACGTACAAACCTGGATCAAAGAAACCGTGACGAACACGCCAGTCGTGCTGTTCATGAAGGGCACGGCCCAGTTCCCGCAGTGCGGCTTTTCCGGCCGCGCCATCCAGATCCTGAAAGCGTGCGGCGTGGAAAACATCGCTACAGTCAACGTGCTGGATGACCCGGAAGTTCGCCAGGGTATCAAGGATTACTCGAACTGGCCGACCATTCCACAGCTGTATGTCAAAGGCGAGTTCATCGGTGGTTCCGATATCATGAATGAAATGTTTGAATCGGGCGAACTGAAGTCCCTGCTGGATGCCTGATAGCCAAACGCAGCGGCCGCGCCGTATCGTCGTGGCCATCACGGGCGCCACGGGCGCCGTGTATGGCTTGCGGCTGCTGCAATTGCTGGGCGCCATCCCCGGCGTCGAGACGCATCTGGTCTTGTCGGATGCGGCCGTATTGACCCTGCACCAGGAAACGGGCGTAGGGCGCAAGGAAATCGAAGCGCAGGCGCACGTGGTGCACAAGCTGCGCGACATCGGCGCCAGTATCGCCAGCGGCTCGTTTCAATCGGATGGCATGGTCGTCGCACCGTGCTCGATGAAGACGCTGGCGGCCGTGGCGCATGGCTTGTCGGATAATTTGATCACGCGGGCAGCCGATGTCGTGCTCAAGGAGCGCCGCCGCCTGATCCTGATGGTGCGCGAAACGCCGTTCAACCTGGCGCACCTGCGCAATATGACGGCCGTGACCGAAATGGGCGGCATCATCTTCCCGCCCTTACCGAGCTTTTATCACCACCCGCAGAGCATCGCGGAGATGGTCGACCATACGGTGGCGCGCGTCATCGACCTGCTCGGCATCGAGCACAGCCTGGCGCCGCGGTGGAATGGTCTCAAGTCTGCAAGCGACACCCCTATTCTGTAGTTGGCGTCACGATGTAACTCTGGCGTCACGATGCCTGACAAAAGCGTAGCGAGCGGAAGGAAGAGGTGGTCGAGAAGCGCAACCGTGCTCTAGCACGGTGAGCATCGCAGGCCGCCTATGCCGACGCGCAGTAGCTTTGGTCAGGCATCCACCGTTCAGCGTTTTTCGAACTGCGTGGCACTTGCCTGCTTCAAATCCCTGGCTTCTTCAACCATCCTGCGGTGGGCGATCCGTTTGCGCATCACTTCCGCATGTTGCGCGGCAGTCATGGGGGGCACGGTCATCAAGTCCTTCAGCTGCGCGGTATTGCTGTAGTTACTTTTCATAAGACGGCTCAAATGCTCGGCTCCGTAGTGGATGAACTGGCTGCTTCTGATGTGATTATGCGCTGGTATTGGCCGCTGCGCCGCCGCACGCGGGATTATTGTCAAATAATTCCGCTGCAGCGCAACATGCGAGGTCTTATTGTGCGGCAAAATCATGTCTCCAGTATGACCTTGCGCAAATAAAAGGACAGGGGGAGCACCGCCAGCGAAAGGCGGACGGCGCCGGCCGGGGATGGCCTGGATGCTTACTTTTGGTAGTTGACTCGTACCAGCATGCGAATAAATTCTCGCGCGATTTGACGATGATGTTCATCTAATCTTTGCAAATCGGCAATTAATTTCACATCAGCGGACTCAAAACGCGACAAAGCGCTGCCCGCTTCGCCATTCGGCGTGGCGCTTTCCGGGCCGCCAAAACGCAACCATTCCGCCGGAACGCCCAACCATTGGGCAATCATGCGCAATTTCTCTTGCGTCGGAATTGCTTCACCTACTAACCATTTCCTAGCTGCATGCACGGTAATCGGGCGCCCGTCGAAACGGATATTGAATTCCCGGGCCAGTCTGGTCGGGCTGTCTGGAGAATAATGGGCGTTTTTGAGAGCCAACTGAAGTCGCTGGCTGAAGCTTTCGCGTTCGTTAGAAGAATTCATAGGTGTACTATTTCATGTTGTAACATGAAAGTCAGTTTCTTGAATGACCATACAGATTGTTACATTTGAAAAGAGTATCAATTAACAATTAACACTCCAGCCGGGCTTTTCAGGTCAAAAAGTGGGCCGAATTTTCTCTTGCGATTCTGCGTGGCTTCGGTTCAAATTCGCGGTTAGCCTTGATTTTCGCACTGCAGCACGATTCAAAGCCTCGGTTTGGCATTACAACGTACGGTATCGGATAATGCCCTCCTCTACCGATACATGCAATGCCGATGTCATACAATTTCTTGTAGACAAAGTTTTCAGAAGGGCCATTTTGTTTCCAATATAGAAACGACATGAACAACGTGCTCATAGTGAAACGTTGTTTTTCGATCGTGCCTATTGGAAAGAGTCTGCGCCTAAAAATTTTACTGCCATCGCAGCGAAAAGAATGTCGCCGTTATGCCAGGAAAGCTCTTTTTGGTGTCATCTTGGCCACCAACTCTCGATCTTAAGCGCGTTTGTGCAAGAAGAATCAATTTATTTTCAGTAATTGTTGTCTGATTCGCCAAATTCTCCCGTTCACGCCCTCTCTTTTCTTTGTTGCAGCACGGGCAGGGCACGCTACAATAGTATTGACGTTGACGTAAACGGCACCTTGCCACCATTGCCTCGCAGCACCCATCCACACCCATCCAGTGACCGACCACCCATGCAACCGACACCGCCCGCATCCATGACGACCTATACGATTACCGAACTGGCGCGGGAATTCGACATCACGGCGCGCGCCATCCGTTTCTATGAAGACCAGGGCTTGCTCAGCCCGAAACGCGAAGGCGCTGGCGGACGCAGCCGCGTCTACACGCCGCGCGACCGTACCCGCTTGAAACTGACCCTGCGCGGCAAGCGCCTGGGCCTGGCGTTGTCGGAGATCAAGAGTCTGGTCGACATGTACGAGTCGCCGAAGGACACGCGCGCGCAGATGGACCGCTTCCTGGGCGTGCTGGCGCAGCACCGGCAGACCCTGGAGCAGCAGCGCATCGATATCGAAATGGCGCTGGCGGAAATCAGCGCGCATGAAGATGCGTGCGCGCGCATGCTGGCGGACTTGAACCTTGATAAGGCGCAAACAAACTAAATCGATGCGGCGGCGCTTACCACGCACAGCGCTTTACACGCCTCACTTTACGTTTACGTAAACGTCACAACTGAGTATCATAGCTTCACTGACCCGGCCCCCATGACCGCCACACTTATAACGACGACGAGGACGACATGCTCCATCTCCCAGGCTTGACCTTTGACCACGGCGACGACATCGCCTCGCTGCGCGAAGCGATCCAACAATTTGCCGCCGCCGAAATCGCGCCGCGCGCGGCCGAAATCGACCGTACGGACCAGTTCCCCATGGACCTGTGGCGCAAGATGGGCGACATGGGCTTGCTCGGCATCACCGTCAGCGAAGAATACGGCGGCGCCGGCATGGGTTACCTGGCGCACATCATCGCCATGGAAGAGATCTCGCGCGCCTCGGCTTCCGTCGGCCTGTCCTACGGCGCCCATTCGAACCTGTGCGTCAACCAGATCAAACGCAACGGCACGGCCGAGCAAAAAGCGAAATACCTGCCGAAACTGATCACGGGCGAACACATCGGCGCCCTGGCCATGTCGGAACCGAACGCGGGCTCGGACGTCGTCAGCATGAAGCTGCGCGCCGACTTCAAGGGCGACCGCTGGGTCTTGAACGGCACCAAGATGTGGATCACCAACGGCCCCGACGCGGACGTGCTGGTGGTGTACGCGAAAAACGACCTGGAAGCGGGTCCGCGCGGCATGACGGCTTTCCTGATCGAAAAGAATTTCAAGGGCTTTTCCATCGCGCAAAAGCTCGACAAGCTGGGCATGCGCGGCTCGCACACGGGCGAACTGGTGTTCCAGGATTGCGAAGTGCCGGCCGAAAACGTGCTGGGCGGCCTGGGCAAGGGCGTCAATGTGCTGATGTCGGGCCTCGATTTCGAACGCACCGTGCTGTCCGGCGGACCGCTGGGCATCATGCAGGCTTGCATGGACCTGGTCGTGCCCTACGTACATGACCGCAAGCAATTCGGCCAGGCCATCGGCGAATTCCAGTTGATGCAAGGTAAGCTGGCCGATATGTATTCGACCATGATGGCGTGCAAGGCCTATGTCTACGCTGTGGGCCAGGCCTGCGACCGCGCCACCACGCCGGAAGCCGTGCGCCAGTTGCGCAAGGATGCGGCCGGCGCCATTCTGTATAGTGCGGAGAAGGCCACCTGGATGGCGGGCGAAGCGATCCAGGCCCTGGGCGGCAACGGCTACATCAACGAGTATCCGGCCGGCCGCCTGTGGCGCGATGCCAAGCTGTATGAGATCGGCGCCGGGACCAGCGAAATCCGCCGCATGCTGATAGGCCGCGAACTGTTTGCGGAAACCAAGTAAGTACGGGCGCGCGACGATCGACTGGGTGATGAGCCATTCATGCGAGCACAGATATGACGCACATTGCCTTCCCCAAATTGCTCTCTTCCCAGATTGCATTCGATATCGCGCGCACCATCCGCGACGGCTTCGACAAGCATTACCGTTTGTTCCGCGAAACGAGCCAGCAAGCCAAGCGGTATTTCGAGCAAGGCGCCTGGGCCGCTGCGCAGACGGCGGCCCGCGAACGCATCGACTTTTATGACAAGCGCGTGCAGGAATGCGTGCAGATGCTGGAAGATGAATACGAAGAGTCGGAGTTGAGCGATGAAGTGTGGCGCGAACTCAAGTTGCACTACATCGGCATGCTGACGGAACACAAGCAGCCGGAACTGGCCGAAACCTTCTTCAATTCCGTCTGCTGCAACATCCTGCACCGCACGTATTTCAATAACGACTATATTTTCGTGCGCCCTGTCGTTTCCACGGAATACATCGAAACGCAGGATCCCGTCCCCACCTACCGCGTGTATTACCCGGGCAAGGATGGCTTGCGCCACACCCTGACGCGCATGGTGAGCAACTTCCAGCTCGACTGCGCATTTGCCAACCTCGAGCGTGACGTGGCCCAGGTGGAAGCGCGGCTGCAGCAGCTGTTCGGCAGCGAGCGGCTCGAGCCGAACCACCAGATCCAGGTCTTGACCAGCTTGTTCTACCGCAACAAGGGCGCCTATCTGGTCGGCAAGGGCATCAACGGCAACCGCGAATATCCGTTCGTCGTACCGATCCTGCACAACCGGCACGGCAAGCTCGTGCTCGACACGGTGCTGTTCGAGCACCAGCAGATCGCCGTGCTGTTTTCATTTACGCGCGCCTATTTCCTGGTCGATATGGAAGTGCCGTCGGCCTATGTGCAATTCCTGCGCAGCTTGCTGCCGCGCAAACCGCGCAGCGAAATCTATACGATATTGGGCCTGCAGAAACAGGGCAAGACCTTGTTTTACCGTGACTACCTGCAGCATCTGAAACATTCGTCGGACCACTTCGAAAGCGCGCCCGGCATTCGCGGCCTCGTGATGCTGGTGTTTGCCCTGCCCTCGTTTCCGTATGTCTTCAAGGTGATCAAGGATTTTTTCCCGCCGCCCAAGGAAACCACGCGCGCGCAAGTCCAGCAAAAGTATTTGCTGGTGAAACACCACGACCGGGTGGGCCGCATGGCCGACACGCTCGAGTATTCCAACGTGGCCTTTCCCCGCGCCCGTTTTGCCGAGGAATTGCTGGCCGAGCTGAAACAGTTCGCCCCCTCGCTGATCGAAGAAGACCACGAGCAGATCATCATCCGCCACCTGTACATCGAACGGCGCATGGTGCCGCTGAACATGTGGCTGAGCAATGCTGAAAAGGACGGCCGCGACGACCTGGTCGAACACGCCATCGTCGAGTACGGCAACGCCATCAAGGAACTCGTGGCGGCAAATATTTTCCCGGGCGACATGCTGTATAAAAACTTTGGCGTAACCCGTCATCAGCGCGTCGTTTTTTACGATTACGATGAAATCGAGTACATCACCGATTGCCAGTTCCGTGTCATCCCCGAGGCGCGCACGGAGGAGGAAGAAATGTCGGCCGAACCGTGGTATCCCATCGGCAAGCACGATGTGTTTCCCGAACAATTCGGCACCTTCCTGTTGGGCAATCCCCGCATCCGCCGCTATTTCATGCAGCACCATGCCGACCTGCTGACGGCGCAATACTGGCAGGCGCGCAAGCAGCGCATTGAAGACGGCCATATCGAGGACGTCTTCCCGTATCCGCAGCACCTGCGTTTTTGTATGCAGTCACCCTCCCCACCCTTAACCGGAGATCCAACATGAATGATCCAGTCGTAATCGTCGGTGCCGCGCGCACCCCCATGGGCGCCTTCCAGGGCGACTTTGCCAACGTCACCGCCAGCGACCTGGGCGCCGTGGCCATCCGCGCCGCCGTCGACCGGGCCGGCGTGGCGCCGGACGCCGTTGAACACGTGTATTTCGGCAATTGCCTGATGGCTGGCCAAGGCCAGGCGCCCGCGCGCCAAGCCTTGCGCAAGGCGGGTTTGCCCGATTCCACGGGCGCCGTGACCCTGTCGAAAATGTGCGGCTCGGCCATGCAGACGACCATGTTCGCGCATGACACCTTGCTGGCCGGCAGCGCAGACGTGGTGGTGGCGGGCGGCATGGAATCGATGACCAACGCCCCTTACCTGGTGCCGAAGGCGCGCGGCGGCTACCGCATCGGCCATGGCATGATCTATGACCACATGATGATGGATGGCCTGGAAGACGCCTACAGCCGCGATGAAAAGGGCAATGCCCGCTCGATGGGCACGTTTGCCGAAGAGTGCGCCAGCCAGTACGCCTTCACGCGCGAAGCGCAGGATGCGTTCGCCATCGAATCCGTGAAGCGCGCGCAAGCGGCCACCAAGGATGGCAGTTTCGAGTGGGAAATCGCCCCCGTGACCGTTTCCGGCCGCGGCGGCGACACCGTCGTCAGCATCGATGAAGGCCCGCAAAAAGCCCGCCTGGAAAAAATCCCGACCTTGAAAGCGGCGTTCAAGAAAGATGGCACGATCACGGCCGCCTCGTCTTCGTCGATCAACGATGGCGCGGCAGCCCTGGTGCTGATGCGCGAATCGACGGCGAAAAAACTCGGCTGCACCGTCATCGCGAAAATCCACGGCCACGCCACGCACGCGCAGGCGCCGAACGAATTCACCACGGCCCCTATCGGCGCGGTGAAAAAGCTGTACGCCAAGACGGGCTGGAGCAGCAGCAATGTGGATTTGTTCGAGATCAATGAAGCGTTCGCGGCCGTACCGATGGCCGCCATGCACGACCTCGACATTCCGCACAGCAAGATCAACATCCACGGCGGCGCGTGCGCGCTGGGCCACCCGATCGGCGCCTCGGGCGCGCGCATCATCGTCACCCTGCTGGGCGCCTTGAAAAAAACCGGCGGCAAGCGCGGCGTGGCGGCCTTGTGCATCGGCGGCGGCGAAGCGACGGCGATGGCAATCGAACTGGTATAAGCTGCTCTGTTGACGACAGGCGCGCGCGGCGTGGATACGTTCGCTGCGCGCCTTTTCATTGATTACTCAGGGAGAAAGACATGCCTACCGCATTGATCATCGGCGCCTCGCGCGGCATCGGCCACGAAATCGTCCGTCAATACCGCCACGACGGCTGGCGAGTGATTGCCACGGCGCGCACGCAAGACGCTTGCGACGCCCTCACGCAACTGGGTGCCGAAGCGCACCGGCTCGACGTGACGGACGTGGACGGCTGTGCCGGCCTGGGCTGGAAGCTCGACGATGAAAAGCTCGACGTGGCCATCCTCAACGCGGGCGTGTATGGCCCGCGCCACGACGGTACCCCCACGCAAGAAGATTTCGATGCCGTCATGCACACGAACGTGCTGGCGGCGATGCGCCTGCTGCCGATCCTGGCACCGCTGGTAGGCAGTGCCAAAGGGAAATTGGCCGTGCTGTCCTCGCACATGGGCTCCTTGAGCGAACGGGGCAACCCCAGCGGTTCGCTGTACCGCGCCAGCAAGGCCGCCTTGAATTCCGTGCTGATTGACACGTCCCTCGTGTACGGCCCGCAAGGCGTCAGCTGCGTGGCCTTCCACCCGGGCTGGGTGCGCACGGACATGGGCGGCGCCGGCGCCGATCTTTCCCCAGAGCAAAGCGCTGCCGGCATCCGCGCCACCCTGGCCAGCTTGCCAGCCACGGACAAGGCCGTGTTCCGCAATTACGATGGCAAGCCCATCAGCTGGTAATTCCACCACACACCATAAAAACAAACGAGACGACGTCCCATGATACTCAATGAAGAACAGACCATGATCCAGGAAGCGCTGCGCAGTTTTTCGCGCGAGCGCCTGGCGCCCAACGCGGCCCGCTGGGACAAGGAACATCATTTCCCGAAAGAAGAATTGCAGGAACTGGCCGCGCTGGGCGCCTTTGGCGTGGCCGTGCCGGAAGCGCTCGGTGGTGCCGGCCTCGACTACGTGTCGCTGGCCCTGGTGCTGGAAGAAATCGCCGCCGGCGATGGCGGCACGTCGACCATCATTTCCGTCAACAATTGCCCCGTGTGCAGCATCGCCATGATGTACGCCAACGACGCGCAAAAGGAACAATGGCTGCGCCCGCTGGCGCAAGGCACGATGCTCGGTGCGTTTTGCCTGACAGAACCACACACGGGCAGCGACGCCTCGGCCCTGCGCACGACGGCCACCCGCGATGGCAATGAATACGTAATCAACGGCACCAAGCAGTTCATTACCAGCGGCAAGTATGCGGACGTGGCCATCGTCATGGCCGTCACCGACAAGGCGGCTGGCAAGCGTGGCATCAGCGCCTTCTGGGTGCCGACGAACACGCCTGGCTACATCGTGGCAGGACTGGAACAGAAGATGGGCCAGCACTCGTCGGACACGGCGCAAATCCTGTTCGAGAATTGCCGCATCCCGGCGGAAAATCTGATCGGCGAAGAAGGACAAGGCTACAAGATCGCCCTGTCCGGCCTGGAAGGCGGACGCATCGGCATCGCCTCGCAAGCCGTGGGCATGGCGCGCGCCGCGTATGAGGCGGCCCTGAGCTATGCGCGCGACCGGGAAAGTTTCGGCAAACCCATCTATGAACACCAGGCCGTGCAATTCCGCCTGGCCGACATGGCCACGCAGATCGAAGCGGCGCGCCAGCTGATACGCCACGCGGCGGCCATGAAGGATGCGGGTCTGTCCTGCCTGAAGGAAGCGGCCATGGCCAAGCTGTTTGCGTCGGAAATGGCGGAAAAAGTGTGCTCGGACGCCATCCAGGTGCACGGCGGCTACGGTTATGTGTCCGACTTCCCCGTCGAGCGCATCTACCGCGACGTGCGCGTGTGCCAGATTTATGAGGGGACCAGCGATATTCAGAAGATTTTGATTGCGCGGGCTTTGTAAACCCCAAGGCAAATGCTGGGGTCAGACCCGGCGGGTCTGACCCCGGGCGACCGCCAACTATGGACGAAAAAAAGCCCGCTAAAACGCGGGCTTGTTCCAATGTATTACCAATGCTTTAATCGTGTCATGGACGCCAGTGCTATCTGCAAAGTGCCTCCTGATTTTCGGACTCCCATGCTATCTGCATGGTGACTCCAAGTGTAAATCGACCATCGTATCCGGAATTACAAAATCCATTTCTTCGCACTGTCACGCCATCGACATTACACCTGTCGGTCGCCGCGCTGAAACTGGATGGTGAGATAATTTGCTGCCAAATCTCAATCACTGAACGGAGTATAGCACAGCTTCTTGTGCGGTGCAATAATCTTTTTAAATCAAGTCCTTAGCGCCAGCGGCTTGTCTTCTTCGCCGCCACGGGCCACTCTTTCGTATTCGGAAATCACTTGCGCGCCCAGCAACAGCAAGGTGGCGCCGATTTCCAGGCTGAACATGACGACGATAGCCGTCGTCATCGAGCCGTAGACAATATTCACTTGCGACAAGGTAGAGAAATACCAGACCAGCACGTGGCGCGCAATTTCCCACAGCAGGGCCGCCGTCACGCCGCCGATCAGCGCATGCGTGATCGATAATCGCCCCACCGGCATGACCAGGTAGATCGAGCTGAGCACGAGGATTTCGCCAGCCAGCCCCAGCAAATACAGCAGCACGCCCGATACCCCTTCCAGGCCCCAGTCATGGCGCAGGAAACGCACGCTTTCCTCGCCCATCACTTGCAGGCTGCCCGCCACCAGGGTGATCAGCAAAATACCGATACCCAGGCACAGGATGTAGCAATACGGCAGCACGGCGGAAATGAGGAAATGGCGGCGGCGGATGGCGACGCGGTGGATGAAGATCACGCTCATGGCGTTTTCCAGCACGGTAAACGCCAAGGAACTGAAAAACAGCATGGTCAGCAGCAAGAGCCAGCCGATCACGCCCCGGTTGTTGAGGAAATGCGCGACCTCGGCCACGATGGCTTTCGATTGCCCGGGCACCAGCCATTCCAGGTAATGGCCGATGGTTTGCAACAATTCGTCCTGCGCGATCACGTGCGACAGGGCCACCACCACCAGCATCAGCAGGGGCACGATGGACAGCAGCGAGTAGTACGCGACGGCGCCCGCCAGCAGCAAGCCCTGGTTGGCGCGGAAACCCTTCAGCACCTGCAGCACGAAGGCCAGCGGGTGGCTGAGGATGTAGGTACTGGCGTGGCGGTTGATCATGTCGGGTACGGTGAAGAAGGCGGCGGGCCTCGTGCCACGCCTGCATTCACACTAGCATACTGACAAGCGCCCCGCTGCACCGTACGCTAACAGACGGCCGGCTCCAATAAGGTCAAGGTTTGCCGGTCCGCATCCAGGGTCGCGAGGATGCCCATCGGTAGCGTGAACTGGTGGCGGATGTGGCCAAACGAATAGCCGCTGACGGCCGGCACGCGCAAGGGCTGCAAATGCTGGTCTACGGTGGCATCGAGGGTCAGCGCGGTATCGCCCTCAGCCGCCTCGCAATGCTCGAAGATGCCCAGCATCAAGGCCGCGGCCTTGTTGAACCCCGTGGACAGGTCGAGCTGGCACAACATCCTGTCGATGCGGTACGGCACTTCATTGATTTCTTCGAGGAACAAAATATGCTCGCGGAAATCGGCCGCATACGGCGTGCCGGCCAGCGCGCTGACCATGCACAGATTGCCGCCCGTCAAGCGCCCCGTCGCCTGGCCGCCGTGCACGGTACGGATGGCGAAGTTCGGCTGCGTCTGCGCGCGGCGGTGATTGTCGAGCGCCATCGGGATCGTGTACTGCTCTTGCGGCGTCATCAGCACGTTTTGCAGCTGCGTCACCGTGTACTCGGAAAACGTGGACGAGGCCACGGGGCCGTGGAAGGTCACCAGACCCGTCTGGCGGGCGATGGCTAGGTGCAGGGCCGTGATGTCGGAATAACCGATCAGCACTTTCGGGTTGGCGCGGATCAAGGCATAGTCGAGCAGCGCCAGCAGCGAAATGCAGCCGGAGCCGCCGCGTATCGCCCACACGACCTTGACGTCCGGGTCGCGGAACGCCGCGTGCAAGTCGTCGAGGCGCTGCTGCACCGTGCCCGCATAGTTGCCGTGCACGGCGCGGATATTGGCGCCCAGGCTGGCGCGCAAACCCAGCGATTCGATATTGCGTACGGCCTTGGCAATGGCGTCTTCGTCCGTAAAACCACCCGGCGCGATGATGGCGACCAGGTCGCCCTGGCGCAAACGCGCCGGCTTGATCAATGCGTGTTGCTGTTGCATGCGTTTGCCCTTCCCTTGCGCGGCCGCCGCCAACACCGGTGTGCCTGCCGCCCCCAAGGTGGCGGCCAGCAGGCCGCCGAAGCGGCGCCGGCTGAGATTGGTCTGACTGGACATGCGGCCCTTTCCTGGAATAAAAACGGCGACGCCAGGCGCCGCCGCACGAGGTTAACACGCCAGCGGGATCGCCGCCGGCATGACCGCCTTACATGAACTTGTACTTCAGCTGGAACGACAGCGAACGGCCGCGAGGATCGGCCACGCGCGGATCCCAGCCGGCGCCCACCACTTCATCCACGTTGTGCGCGGTGAATGGCGGATCGCGGTCGAACAAGTTCTGGATGCCCACGGTAATCGTCGTATTTTTGAAGCCCGTGTAGGTGCCCGACAAGTTATACGTGGTGTAGCTGGACACGTCCGGCTTGAAGCCCGGTGGCGGTGCGCCCTTGCCGCCATTCGGCAGCTGGTCCTTGTAGCCCGACGAAAAACTCTGGATCAGCAAGCCGCTCCAGTCGCCGCGCGACACGCCAAAGCTGGCATTGTGTTTCCAGCGCAGGTACAGATCGCGCGTATAGAACTTGCCGACCAGTTCCTGGTATTCCTGGCCCTGGTATTCCGCAAACTTGAAGCTGTCCATATACGTGCCGTCCAGGGTCGCCGTCCATTTCGCGTCCTGAATCTTGCCTTCGCCACGCAAGCCCACGTCGAGGCCGCGCACGCGGCTGCCTGCCGCATTGATCCAGCCAGCCTGCACGTACTCGATGGTGCCGTCCGGATTGCGGTGGATGTACTGGTTCAGCGCCTGGTAGTTGGCCAGCACGATTTGCGGCGTGCGGTTCAGGATGCGGTCCTTGGTATTGATGGCCCAGTAATCGAACGAGGCCGAATAGCCCTTGAATGGCTCGATGACAAAACCGACGCTGCCCTGCTTCGACGTTTCCGGCTTCAGGTTCGTGTTGCCGCCCGTCCTGTAGTCGAGGCGGTCGATGGCGCAATACTCGGGCACGCCCGGATGCTTGGCGCAGCCTTCCTGGTCGATCACGCCGTTCGGCAATTCCTGGCTCAGCGAACCCGAATACAGCTGCTGGAAGCTTGGTGCGAGGAAACCCTTGCTGGCCGAACCACGGAACAGCAGGAAGTCGGTCGGCTGGTAGCGGAAGGCCACTTTCGGATTCGTCGTCGCGCCGACCAGGCTGTAATCGTCGCGGCGAATGGCCAGCTGCATTTCCAGATCCTTCGTGACCGGCACCAGCAGCTCGGCATACACGGCCTTGACGGTACGGCTGGCATCTTTTAATGCGGCATTGCCTGGCGACAGCAAAATCTGCGTGGCATCAACGTCTTGCGCAAAGCTGTAACCTTCGCGGCGCAAGTCAAAACCGGCCGCCATGGCCAGCGCACCGGCCGGCAGCTGGAACAGCTCGCCCGAAACGGAACCGTCGATCTGCGTCAGGGTCGTCTTGCCGTGCTGGAAGTCACCACGGAACTTGGTCGATTCGATCAATTGCTTGGCCGCTTCCGTCTGGCTCTGGCCGGCGCCCACCCATGGATTGATGATGCCGCTGGCCAGGGCCGCGTACAGCTTGTCCGTGTAGGAATAGCCATCCGTCAGCTTGGTCTTGGTGCTGCTTTCGGCGCGCGAAATGCCGGCCTTGTAATCCCACTTGCCAAAGTTGCCTTCAAAGCCCACCAGCACGCGGGCATTGTCTGTCGTGTTTTCCTGCGTGCGGTTGCCCACGTCATTGGCGCGCCATTTGTAGGAAATCGGCTTGGTCCTGTCGAAAGAAGGGATGTAGGCCGACAGATCCTGGTAATACGCGCCACCGACCGGATACAAATTCTTGTTGGCAACGGTCGCCTGCACCTGCATCGGCGTCAAAATGGCCGTGGCCTTGGTGCGCGAACCGAGCACTTCGACAAACATGCGGTGGTCGGGCGCCAGCTGGAAGGTGCCGCGCGACAACAGATTGGCACGTTCAACGGGGAATTGCAGCACATAGTCGGCGCCATAGTCATACGCGCAGGAATACGTGGTGCGCAGCGGCGAGGTCACGTCTTTCCACAGTGCCGTCTGGTACTGCGACATGCCGGCGATGCTGTCGCACTTGCCCTGGAAACTCAAGGGATTGGCTTGCAGGTATTTATTCGCATCGCCTGGCAGCTGGAACGAGGCGCCCAGCGCCGTGCCGGCACCCGCCATCTGGTTGGCAAACGGCGTGCCCGTCGTATCGGGCGACAGGCCGCGGCCCGGCTGGAAGCCGTTGACGAAGGAGCGGTCGCGGCCATTGAGCTGCTGCGCCTTGTCGACGGTCAGGCTGGCCATGATGTTGTAGCGGTCGCTTTCGAGCGAACCCGTGCCGGCCAGCAGCGAGGCGCGGCGCGTGGCGCCGCCGCCTGCCTGCGTGTCGTTGGTGGAGACGGACGCTTCCACGCCGCTGTAATTGGTTTTCAAAATGAAATTGATCACGCCGCCGATGGCGTCCGTGCCGTAGATGGCCGAGGCGCCATCCTTGAGGATTTCCACGCGCGAAATCGCACCCAGCGGGATCGAGTTCAAGTCGACCGACTTGCCGCTGGCGCCGTGCGTGGCGATGCGGCGGCCGTTCAACAGCACCAGGGTGCTCGACGGTCCCAGGCCGCGCAGTGAGGCGAACGAAGCGCCACCGCTGACCCTGTCGGCATCGGCGCCAAACACGTTATTGCCCGAAGTCATGTTATCGGCACCCGTGCCATTCGCTGACAGGGTGCGCACCAGTTGCTCGGTCGTCGTGATGCCCTGTTTTTCGATCTGGTCAAAGGTAATGACTTGCACGGGCAACGCGCCTTCCTTGGCCACGCGTTTGATGCTGCTGCCCGTCACTTCGACCCGTTGCATCGATGGCGGCGCCGCTTCCTGTGCGACGACCGGCCCCACCACCCCCATCAATGCCACCAACTGCGCTAGCTTTTTCAATTTCACAGGTCTTCTCCTTGTTGGGCAATCGAAACTTGAGTCATCAAGTCAGGCTGTATAGATATGTCGCAACGTCTGTCTCGCAGTACATTTTTTTATGACAATTGCGCATGACTTTATTTGTTTTCATTTTCAGAGTAGCGCGATGCATCCGCGGCCAGCCAATGAAAAATGCTTTCCTAACCATAACTTTTTGGAATGAATGCCCTTTTCAGTGACATGGTCACTTGCCTGCGGGGCTACCCTTGGCTTTATCCACGTCCAGATAGCGCCAGGACGTGAATTCCACGGGGTGGCGCCTGTAGTTTTTTAGCCACGGTTGTTGCAGGTCGGCAGAGATGGGATGCGTCAGCAACACCCACGGCGTGTAGGCGTGGATCAGCTGAAACAGGTCGAAGTACAGACTGCGTCGGCGCGGCGTATCGGATAGCAGGCGCGCCTCCTCATAGCGTTTATTGTAATCGGGCAAGTTGAAGCGGGCATAGTTGGCGCGGCCACTGTTGGGACCGTACAACAATTGCATAAAGTTATCACCATCGGGGAAGTCGGCGATCCAGTTGGTCTCGAACATCTGCACCTTGCCCAGGCGCGACGCCTTGATGATTTCCGTCTTCTTGTCGCTTTTAAACTCCACGCGCACGCCGATGGCGTTCAGGTTGCGGCGCCACAATTCGTCGCGCAAACGTCCCACCGTGCTCGGCTCCGTATGCATGGTGAGGATCAAGGGCGTGCCGTCCGGCTGGGTGCGGAAACCGTCTAGACCCGCCTTGTAGCCGAAGCGGTCGAGCAGGGCGCGCGCCAGGGCTGGATCGTAGCCGACGGGGCTGCGGTAGCTCTTGTCGTAACCGCGCACATTCGGTGGTAACGGCGACTGGGCCGGCAAGGCCAATCCCTTTTTCAATAGCGCGATGTCTTCGCGGCTGTTGTAGCTGAGGGCGATGGCGCGCCGCAGGGCCAGCTTGTCCTTGCTCGTGCCGCCCAGTACGGGGTCGTCCATGTTCATCCACATGTAATACGTCTGCAGCACGGGAAAGCGCGTCAGCTGCATGCCTTTGGCGGCCAGCGCCGGTTTCAGCGCGCCGTTTTCCAGCACCATGTCCGTCATCGATTCCGGCACTTGCTCCAGGTAATCGAACTCGCCCTTCAAAAAACCCAGCATGCGCGATTGATATTCCTCGACGATGCGCACCTCGATGCGCTCGACCAGCGGTAGTTGCTTGCCTTCCAGTGCCGTCGCGATGGCGCGCGCGTCGACCGGCAAGGCGGCCAGCGCCTTGGTTTCCGTATGGAACACGGTGGCACGGAAAGTCGGATTGGCTTGCAGCACGATCTTGTCGCTGCGCTTCCACTCCTTCACCAGGAACGGCCCCGTGCCCACGGGATGGTTGCCGATCTGCCCTGCCGCCGGGTACGCTTCGGCCACTTCGCGCGCCACCACGGCGGTCGCCGGCATGGCCAGGTAAAACAGGAAGTTCGGGTCGACGCCGTTCAGGCGGATGCGCAGGGTGTATTTGTCCAGCGCCTGCAAGCCGGCAATCGGCGTGTCGTAACTGAATTTTGTTTTCAGCGCCGCATCGCCCACCAGCTTGTCTTCCAGAAGGAACAGCCACGGCGACTTCAGGCTGGGGTCATACAGCCGCGTCAGGCTGTACACATAATCCTGCGCCGTCACTTCGCGCGGCTTGCCCTTGAAGGCGGGATCGGGCGTAAAGAATATGCCGGGCTGCAAGTGAAAGGTATAGGTGCGTCCGCCATCTTCCACGGTCGGCATGGCGCGCGCCGTATTGCCCTGCAGTTGCACGGGGCGCGCCAGGTAGTCATAGCGCAGCAAGGGATCGAAGATGTTTTCCATCAAATTCAGGCTGGCCAGGTCCGACGCCACGGCCGGGTCCAGGCCCGTCTCGCTGGTGCTGAGGAACAGGTGCAAGGTCTTGTTCGCGCGGGCATCGGCGGCGGCGTGGGCCGGTACGGTAAAAAGCGTCAACAGGGCCAGGCCGGCGGCGCAGGTGGTTTTGCGTAAAAACATCATCAGTAATCCAGTGCAGACAAGGGTAAGGAACAGCGGTAAGCGACAGGCATCCCCCACACTACGCGGGCACGCTGCGGGGCGCCAATGAAAACAGGCTGCCAGCTTATAACTTTTTGGCATGCGATTGCTGCATTCTTTCATCAACTCGCATCGGGCTGCCCCTATACTTTGTTTGCAGACATTTTTCACTCCCGACACACAGAACTGATCGAATATGGCACTTAATTACATCTGGTCCGGCTTTTTCCTCGTAGGCTTCCTGGCCGCAGTGCTGCAGTGGCTGTTCCTCGGCGATACCGATATCTTCAAGCGCATCATCGACGGCACCTTCGAGACGGCGCGCATGGGCGTGATGGATATCGCCCTGCCGCTGGCGGGCGTGATGACCTTGTGGCTAGGCATCATGAACATCGGTGAAAAGGCGGGCATCGTCGGCTGGCTGGCGAAAGTCATCGCACCGTTCTTTTCGCGCATCTTCCCGGAAATTCCCAAGGACCATCCAGCCACGGGCCACATGGTGATGAATTTCTCGGCCAACCTGCTGGGCCTGGACAATGCGGCCACGCCGTTCGGCTTAAAGGCCATGGAAAGCCTGCAAACCTTGAACCCGAACAAGGAAGAGGCGACGAATGCGCAGATCATGTTTTTGGTGCTGCACACCTCGGGCCTGACCCTGATTCCGCTGGCCATCATGGCTCAGCGCTCGATCCTCGGCGCGGCCGACCCGTCCGACATCTTTATTCCCTGCATGATCGCCACCTATGTGGCCACCATGGTCGGCATCATCACGGTGTCCATCAAGCAGCGCATCAACTTGCTCAACCGGGTCGTGCTGGGCTGGATGGGCGGCATGACGAGCGCCATCGTCGCCATGATCTGGTACTTCACACAATACCTGACGAAACAGGAAATCGAACTGGTCTCGAAAGTGGTCAGCAACCTGGTCTTGATCAGCGTCATCGCCATATTTATTATTGGCGCGCTGCGCAAGAAAGTGAACGTGTATGACGCCTTCATCGAAGGGGCAAAGGGCGGCATCCAGACGTCGATCACCGTGATTCCCTATCTGGTCGGCATGCTGGTGGCCATCAGCGTGATCCGTAACGCGGGCGTGTTCAATTTCCTGATGAGCGGCATGAACTGGTTCTTCGCCAACCTGGGCATCAATACGGACTTCGTGCCCGCGCTGCCGACGGCCATGATGAAGCCGCTCAGCGGCTCCGGCTCGAAAGCCATGATGATCGATGCCATGAATACCTATGGCGTCGACTCGTTTGTCGGCCGCCTGGCCTGCGTCTTCCAGGGCTCGGCCGACACCACCTTCTATATCGTGGCCCTGTACTTCGGCTCGGTGGGCATCCGCAAGACGCGCTATGCCATCACGGCCGGCCTGATCGCCGATCTGGCCGGCGTGATCACCGCCGTCTTTGTCGCCTACGTCTTTTTCCACTAAGGAGCACCATGTTACGTCCTGTCCTGATGGCGGCACTGTTGGCGGGTCTTGGCCTGTCGACTGCGCACGCGCAATTGCCCGAATCCGTCAGCCTGCTGCTGCGCAGCGCGAATATCCCCGAAGACGCGATGGGCGCCATCGTCCTGCGCGGCAACACGGTGGTGATGTCGCATGGCGCCGAGCGCAGCATGCAGCCGGCCTCCACCATGAAACTGGTGACGACGGCCGTGGGCCTGGAGCAGCTCGGGCCCATCTTCCGCGGCCGCACGGAACTGCGCACCAGCGCCGACGTCATCAATGGCGTACTGAAGGGCGACTTGATCCTGCGCGGCGGCGCCGACACGGATTTCAATGCGAACGTGCTCGAGCACATGCTGCAAACCTTGCGCACGCAAGGCATCGTGAAAATCAAGGGCGACCTGATCCTCGACCGACAGCTGTTCCAGCCGGCCCGGCCCGACATTGGCGCGCCGCCCTTCGACGAATCGGCCGAGTTCCGCTACAACGTCATTCCCGATGCCTTGCTGCTGAACACTAATCTGCTCGATATCAATATCAACTCGACGGACCGGCAATTGAGCATCCTGATGCAGCCGGCGCTCGAGAACGTCAGCGTCACGAGCGACATGAAGCTGATCAAGGGCAGTTGCGCCAGATGGGAAGACGGCTGGCGCCCGCCCGAATACCGGCGCGATGCGAGCGGCAAGCTGCAAGTGATACTGCATGGCACCTTCCCGCAAAATTGCAGCAAGGCTACCAGCATCAATGTTCTTGATCGCAACGATTACGCGGACCGCTTGTTCCGTGCCACCTGGAAACGCCTGGGCGGCACGATCACGGGCACGGTGCGCGAAGCGCCGGCAACCGGCTTGCCGCCGACGGCCGAACCGGTCGGCACGCGCATGCTGGCCGACCACGTGGCGCGCGCCTTGCCGGAAGTCTTGCGCGATATCAACAAGACGTCCGACAATACCCTGGCCCGCACCCTGTTCATGAGCCTGGGCAGCTTGCAAAGCGATGGCTGGCTGGGCAGCCGCCCCGTCGCCATGGCGGTGCCGGAAGACACGGCCACGCGTGCGCGGCAAGTGATCCAGGAATGGTTCCAGCGGCATCAGATCGACACCCAGGGCATGCTGGTCGACAACGGTTCCGGCTTGTCGCGCACGGGACGCATTGCGCCTGCGCAAATGGCCGGTGTCCTGCAGGCGATGCAGCAAAGTCCGTGGGCACCCGAGTTCCAGTCCAGCCTGCCCATCGTCGCGCTGGACGGCACCATGCGCAAGCGCCTGTTGAACAGTCCAGCGGCCGCACGGGCCCGCATCAAGACGGGAACATTGAAGAATGTGGTGGCCATCGCCGGCTATGTCCCCGACGCCAACAACCAGCTGTGCGTGGTGGTCGCCATGATCAATAGCGACCTGGTGGGCAACGGCAATGGCCGCGCGGCGGTTGATGCGCTGATCGAGTGGGTCGCCAGGAGCGGCGTCACATCGGTGGTTGCCGGCCAATAAAGGGAAGCAAAGACAGAAAGACAGCGCGTAGCGCTGCTTTTTTTCGTTTGTCACCTGTTTGTCACCTGGCTGCTGACTTGTCGGATTACGCTACGCTAATCCGACCTACCCGCTACCGGCCATCCAATAAACGTAGGTCGGCTTAGCGCTGCGTAAGCCGACCAGCACCCGCGGCGCCCA
>NZ_JAXAWA010000011.1:0-16079 GCF_033949445.1 Janthinobacterium sp. GMG2
TCGAAAAAACCCCTTCCGGTGATCCGGTTGGGGTTTTTTTACGTCTGATAGTTTGTTGGGCGCTGTCGGCTGACGCGTACGGTGACACAAATACGTGTTGCAGCTGTTCCAAATTGATACATGGGTGGCCGGATGCGGGGCATATACGCATGGCATGGCATTTGCTCTTCTTGGATATTGACTAAAAAACCAAGGAGACCAGCATGACCTATTCGATTCGTACCCTGCTCGGCATGGCGGCCGCCGGCGCCGTTGCCCTCACTTCCCTGCTGACCTTGCCGCATGCCTATGCGCATGGCAACGTCACGCCGCAAGGCGTCGACACCACAGGCTTGCCCAAAGTGGGCGACAAGTGGCTCGAGCAAAACCCGTATCGCGGCAACAAGCTGGCTCTGACGGTCGGCACCTCGGCCTACAACCAGAATTGCGCTCGCTGCCACGGCATCGAAGCCATTTCGGGCGGCATCGCGCCGGACCTGCGCCAGCTGGACCGTGATTGTTTCGGTATCAAGAACGAGACAAAGAAACAGGCTTGCTACAAGGAGACGGACAATTACTACCTGACCACCATTCGTCACGGTAAAGTGCGCAATGGCGCCGTGTACATGCCGCCGTTTGAAGGCGTGTTCAACCAAGAAGCCATGTGGGCCATCAAGACCTATCTGGAAACCCGCCGCGAATCCAACTAAGCCACACTGATCAAGAAGGAGTCCCATGCGTTCATTTCAACTCCGGGGCGTGCGCGCGATGATCTCGCTCGCTTGCCTGGCGCTGTGCGCAGCCGAGCCGGCGCACGCCGACTGGCAGAAAGTGCAGCAGTCGGGCAGCCTGAAAGTGGCTGTATATAACGAGTTCGCGCCGTTTTCCGACAAGGGTGTAGGGATCGATATCGACATCGCCGAAGCGCTGGCGAAAAAGTTGGGGCTGAAACTGAGTTTGCTGCCATTTCCCGCCGGCGAAAATCTGAACGACGATTTGCGCAATATGGTGTGGAAGGGGCATTACCTCGGTTATGGCCCCGCCGACGTGATGCTGCATGTGCCAGTCGACAAGAAGTTGATGGCGGATAACGACAAGGTCGAGATCTTCGCACCGTACTACGTGGAAACCGTGCGCCTGGTGCGCAGCGCGCAATCCGTGCCGCAATTCGACGGCGTCGCTTCGCTGGCCGGCAAGCGTATCGGCGTGGAAAAGGTGTCGATCGCGGCCATGCTGATGTTGGGCGAAGACAATGGCAAATACCGCGACGACGTGCGCATCTTCGATACGGCAGCGGAAGCCTTGCAGCAATTGCAGGCGGGCAAGCTCGACGCCGTGCTGGCCAACCGTTCGGAAATCGAATCGTTGCTGAAGAGCGATCCCGCTTTCCCCTTGAGCGAAGTGGCGTTCGCCCGATTGCCGCGTGCAGGCTGGGCCGTGGGCCTGGCCGTCAGCAAGCAACAGCTCGACGTGGCCAAGTTGCTGCAGGCAGCCATGAACGAGATGGCGGCCAGCGGCGAACTGAAAACCATCTTTGAAAAGTATGGCGTGAAGGAAGCGCGGCCCTGAAGTAGCTTGCTCTGGTTTTAAAGCCCGCGCATCGGAAGATGTGCGGGCTTTATTGTCATAAGAACGCCTGAAAAATGTTCAGGGCAAGGCGCATTGCCGCAGGCAGTACGAATAGTACGACCAGGCAATGCAACGCGGCCATGGACTTTTTCTCAGGTGTTCTTAAAACGAGTATTGGGCGCTGACACCCAGCAGCCAGTTACGTCCTGGCGCCGCTTCATAGTAGCGCTTGTTGCTGTCGCCGACGATGACGGAGCCCACGTAGGTCTTGTCGAAAAGATTGTTCAGGCGGGCAAATTCCTTGAAGCGCCAGTTCCCCACGTTTTGTTTGGCGTTGAAGCGCGCATTGAACACCGTGTAGCCGGGCGCCGGTTTTTCGATGTTGCTGTCTTCCGCGTAGACCTGGTTGCTGGCCACGCTTTCCAGCGCCGCGCCAAAGCGGTCGAGCTTATCTTTCCACGCCAGTTCCGCGAACAGGTTGGCGCTGGGCACGCCAGGCAAACGGCTGCCTTCGCGCACGCTGCCAAACGCCTGGTCATACACGGCGTGCAGGCTGGTCAGTGCTACTTTTGCCGTGAAACCATATGGCAAGTTTGAGTCCAGCGACACTTCCATACCTTGGCGCAAGGTTTTACCTGCATTGCGATAGCTGGTGCGCCCGCCGCTGGACTTGTCGACCACCAATTCGTCGTTGGTCTTGATCTGGAACACGGCCGCGTTTACGTGGGTGTTGTTGGCGATTCTCGCCTTGATGCCTGCTTCCAGGTTGGTGCTGGTGGCCGGTTTCAGCTGGTAATTGAAGCCGCCACCCGTGCCCGAGTAAAACAGTTCATTCAAGGTAGGCGCCTCAAAACCGCGCGCGGCGCTGGCGTACACGTTGACGTTCGGCGTCAGTTTATACAGCAGACCCAGCACCGGTGTCGTGTGGCTGAACTCGAGGCTGCCGCTGTCGTTCCCATTGCTGAGATAGCGGTCGTTCACCGACACTTTCATCTTGCTGTAGCGCACACCTGCGCTCAGCAGCCATGGGCCGCTTTGCCATTCCGCCTGGATATAGGGATCGAGGCTGGAGACGACATTCTGCTCGTCGCGGCGCAGCTTGCCTTTCACGCCAAACGTGTTGCCGATGTAATTTTCATAGCCGGTGCGGTCATCGCTGGAGCGGCCGTAATCGATGCCGATGGTGGTGCTCAGCTTGCCGCCGGCCAACTGGTTCACGTGCAGCCAGTTGGTATCGATGCCGTAGAACTCACGCTGGAAGTCGACCACGCCGCCTGAATGGCTGGGCGGTGCCTGGAAGCCTTTGGTAAAAGCCTGGTACTGGATCACGTCGCGGTTGCCGCCATACACCATCACATGCAGGCGGTCGTCGCCGAACGACTGTTCATAGGTGGCGCCGATTTGCTGGTGGTCGATGCTCTTGCGCGTGTTGTAGCGCTCGGCCAGGGTGCGCTTCGGGTTTTGCGTGTCGTTCGCATCGGTTTCGCCAGCGCGCGGGTCGCGGGCAAACGTGGCCCAGGTGGCGCCCAGCGGATCTTGCGTGTTGCCTTGGTGCAGGCTGTTGGCAACGATGGTCAGCTTGCTGTCCGCATTGGGCTTGACGGTGATCTTGCCGAACGCCTGTTCGCGCGTGGCGGCGCTGTGGTCGCGGAAACCGTCCGTGCGGAAGCGCGAGCCGTCGAGCACGTAGCCGATGCCGCCTGCCTGGCCTTGCGCCGTCAAGTCCACTTTGTTGGTGCCGTAGCTGCCGCCCACCACATTCAATTCGACGGACGGAGGATTTTGCCCATCCTTGGAAAACAGCTGGATCACGCCGCCCGAGTGGTTGCCGTAGATGGCAGAAAACGGTCCGCGCAGCACTTCGATGCGCTCGGCCGTATCGAGGTTGAAGGTGGCGGCCTGGCCTTGGCCGTCGGGCATGCTGGCAGGAATGCCATCGCTGATCAGTTTGACGCCGCGCACGCCAAAGGCCGAGCGTGCGCCGAAGCCGCGCGACGAGATCTGCAAGTCTTGCGCATAGTTCTGACGGTTTTGCACGACCAGGCCCGGCACGGCGGCCAGCGCTTCTGACGCGTTGACGCGGATTTGGCCATCCTGGATGCGGGCGCTGTCGACGACGTCGATCGAGGCCGGCACTTCCTGGCTGGGATGGGCGATGCGGCTGCCGCTGACGACCACCGTATCCATCAGTTGCCCGTTGGCCGGGGCAGCTGTCTCGGCGGCAAAGACGTGGGGGGCGAGGGTAGCGCTGCCGGCGACAAACAGGCTGGCGATGGTGTTCAGGCGGAAACGGTGCTGCATGCGGATTCTCCAATGTGAATAAAAGCCTGCTTGGTCGCGTGCGCGGCGCAGGTCTGCATCTGTGTATCAAGCAATATGCCTGCCATGTCTCCATTGGTGGGCTGAAATTATACGCGTGTCAGTGGCACGGCGTTTGCATACAGCAATTATCAGATGCGCCGATGCCGCGCGCTTTTCCTGTGTTTTGCCATCGAAAGGTGATTATGCCCAACTTCTTCTCGCGCTTGCGCCAGGTGTGCTGGCTGCTGCCAGCGCTTGCCTGCACCTCCCTCCAGGCCGCTCCATTTGCTTATGTTCCCAATGAAAAATCGGGCACCTTGAGTGTAATCGACACGGCGACCGATCAGGTCGTGCGCCAGATTGCAGCCGGCAAGCGTCCGCGCGGCATCGCCGCCGACCCCACCGGGCGGCAATTGTTTGTCACGGATGCGGCCAGCAGCGCCTTGCTGCTGATCGATAACGCTGGCGGCGCCCCCCTGCGCACGGTGGCGCTGGGCAAGTCGCCCGAAGGCGTCAGCGCTTCGCAAGACGGTCATTACGTGGCCGTGGCCGTCGAGGAAAACAATAGCGTGGCCTTGCTCGATGGGCAGACGGGCGTCTTGCTCGCCGATATCAAGGTGCGTGGACGCAATCCGGAACATGCCGTTTTCAGCCCCGATGGGCGCTGGCTGCTGGTCAGCGCGGAAGAGGCTGAACAAGTCGATGTCATTGATGTGGTGCAACGCCGCCAGGTGGCGTCCATCGCCGTGGGATTGCGCCCGCGCGGCATCGGTTTCAGTCCGGACTCGGGCCGCGCCTACGTGGCGTGCGAACTGGTCAATGCCGTCTACGTTATCGACATGGCCGCGCGCAAGGCCATCGCCACCATTCCCGCTGGCAAGAATGCAAACGGCATCGTGGTCCATCCCAGCGGCAAGCAGGTGTATGTCTCGAACGGTATCGATGGCACGGTGATGGTGATCGACACGGCCAGCAACGAGGTCACGGCCACCATTCCCGTCGGCAAGCGCCCGTGGAACATGGCCATCACGCCCGATGGCGCCAAGCTGTACGTGGCCAATGGCCGTTCGAACAGCGTTTCCGTCATCGACACGGCCAGCGCGCGCAAGGTGGCCGATATTGCTGTAGGTGAATTGCCATGGGGCGTGGTGATTCGTTAATGGCACAGGAACAGGTGTTCCAGTCTGGTACACCTGTTCCATTGTGCAGCGGCTCAAGCCCGGGCATGCGCTGAAAAGCACACCGGTATTGACGCTACGCCCTTGTAACAAGGGTAAAAGCGGCTAAGTTTGTAGTGGGATGCCGAGCTGGCACGGCATTTGCGGAAGACTCCGTGTACTCACCCCATCTGTACCAGGACGTTTGATTTTAATTACAGCAATTCCATTCTAATTAACCCGATAGAGGACGACATGAATCTCGCAGACATCAGCAAACTGGGCGTAGCCAATCCCTTCAAACAACGCTATGACAATTACATCGGCGGCAAATTCGTTGCCCCGGTAAAAGGTGAATACTTTCCTAACATCACACCGATCACGGGCTTGCCATTTTGCGAAATCGCCCGTTCCACGGCGGAAGATGTCGAGCTGGCCTTGGACGCCGCCCATGCCGCCAAGGATGCCTGGGGCAAGACTTCGCCTGCGGAGCGCGCCAATATCCTGAACCGCATCGCCGACCGCATCGAACAGAACCTGAGCCTGATCGCCACGGCGGAAACCATCGATAACGGCAAGCCGATCCGCGAAACGATGAACGCCGACATTCCGCTGGCCATCGACCACTTCCGTTATTTTGCCGGTTGCATCCGCGCGCAGGAAGGTTCCGTCGCGCAAATCGATGCGGAAACCTATGCCTATCACTACCACGAGCCGCTCGGCGTCGTGGGCCAGATCATCCCGTGGAATTTCCCGATTTTGATGGCTGTGTGGAAACTGGCGCCAGCCCTGGCCGCCGGCAATTGCGTCGTGCTCAAACCGGCCGAGCAGACCCCGGCTTCCATCATGGTGTTGATCGAGCTGATCGGCGATTTGCTGCCGCCGGGCGTGCTGAACATCATCAACGGATTCGGCCTGGAAGCGGGCAAGCCGCTGGCCTCGAGCAAGCGCATCGCCAAGATCGCCTTCACGGGCGAAACGGGCACGGGCCGCTTGATCATGGGTTATGCCGCGCAAAACCTGATTCCCGTCACCCTGGAGCTGGGCGGCAAGTCGCCGAACATCTTCTTTGAAGACGTGATGGATGCGGACGACGAGTATTTCGACAAGTGCCTGGAAGGTTTTGCCATGTTCGCGCTGAACCAGGGCGAAGTCTGCACCTGCCCATCGCGCGTGCTGATCCAGGAATCGATCTACGAAAAATTCATCGAACGCGCCTTGAAGCGCGTGGCCGCCATCAAGCAGGGCAATCCGCTCGACTCGTCCACCATGATCGGCGCGCAGGCGTCGCAGGAGCAGCTGGAAAAAATCCTGTCCTATCTCGACATCGGCCGCCAGGAAGGCGCCGAAGTGCTGGCCGGCGGCGAGCGCAACACGCAGGCGGGCGACCTGGAAGGCGGCTACTACGTGCGTCCGACCGTGTTCAAGGGCAACAACAAGATGCGCATTTTCCAGGAAGAGATTTTTGGACCGGTCGTGTCCGTGACCACTTTCAAGGATGAGGCCGACGCGCTGGCGATTGCCAACGATACCTTGTACGGCCTGGGCGCCGGCTTGTGGACGCGCGACGGTTCGCGCGCCTTCCGCATGGGACGCGCCATCCAGGCGGGCCGCGTGTGGACCAATTGCTACCACCTGTATCCAGCCCACGCCGCGTTCGGCGGCTACAAGCAATCGGGTATCGGCCGCGAAAACCACAAGATGATGCTCGATCACTACCAGCAAACGAAGAACTTGCTGGTGAGCTATAGCCCGAAAGCGCTGGGCTTCTTCTAAACCGGTACACGCGCCGCACCTGTCAATCCAGGCGCGGCGCGCAGAAAGGGATGCCATGAGTGCAGCAATTGCCCGGGTGGTCGCCACCGATGCGGCGCTGGAAATGATGGACAAGTTGCGCCAGCGTCACGGCCCGCTGATGTTTTTCCAGTCGGGCGGTTGCTGCGACGGCAGCGCACCCATGTGCTATGCGCTGGGCGAGTTCGATGTCAGCGACACCGACATCTATCTCGGCAATTTGAATGGCACACCGTTCTACATGGGACTCGAGCAATTCGAGTACTGGGAGCATACCCAGTTGATTATCGATGTGGTCGATGGCAATGGCGGCATGTTTTCACTCGACAACGGCACGGGCAAGCGCTTCTTGACGCGCTCGCGCCTGTTCACCGATGAAGAGTGCGCCTTGCTGCATGCCCAGCCGCATGAACACCGCAAGACTTGACACACACATACTAATAAAACAGAGGGAGATGACTGTGCAGAAAAAAATCATGGGGATACTCGTCGGTTTGGGTTTGGCATCGCTGGCCCAGGCGGCCGACGTGGGCAATGTCACCAATGCCATGCTCGACAGCACGGCGAAGAATCCGGCCAGCGTCCTGTCGTTTGGCATGGGCACGCAGGGCCAGCGCTATTCGCCTTTGACGCAGATCAATGACAAGACCGTGGCCAAGCTGGTGCCGGCCTGGTCGTTCTCGTTTGGCGGTGAAAAACAGCGTGGCCAGGAATCGCAGCCGCTGATTCATAACGGCAAGATGTTCGTCACGGCATCGTATTCGCGCATCTTTGCAGTCGACTTGAAAACGGGCGCCAAGCTGTGGAAGTACGAGCATCGCTTGCCAGACGGCATCATGCCCTGCTGCGACGTGGTCAACCGTGGTGCGGCCCTGTACGGCAACCTGGTGATTTTCGGCACGCTCGACGCCTATCTGGTGGCGCTGGACCAGAATACGGGCAAGATCGTCTGGAAAGAAAAAGTCGACGATTATGCGGCCGGCTACTCGATGACGGCCGCGCCGCTGATCGCCGAAGGCTTGCTGCTGACGGGCGTGTCGGGAGGCGAATTCGGCATCGTGGGCCGGGTCGAAGCGCGCAACCCCATGACGGGGGACCTCGTGTGGAGCCGTCCGACGGTAGAGGGCCACATGGGCCACCGCTACGACAAGGATGGCAAGGCGATCGACAATGGCGTGTCCGGCACCGCGAACAAGACGTGGCCGGGCGACCTGTGGAAAACGGGCGGCGCCTCGACGTGGATGGGTGGTACCTATGATCCGCAAACCAAGCTCGCCTACTTTGGCACGGGCAACCCGGCGCCATGGAACAGCCACTTGCGTCCCGGCGACAATCTGTACTCGTCGTCCACCGTGGCGCTGGACGTGAAAACGGGCCAGATCAAGTGGGCGTATCAAAACACGCCGAACGATGCCTGGGATTTTGACGGCGCCAACGAATTCGTCACCTTCGACATGGATGGCAAGCGCTACGGCGGCAAGGCCGACCGCAACGGTTTCTTCTATGTGATCGACGCCAATACGGGCAAGTTGCAGAACGCCTTCCCGTTTGTGAAGAAAATCACATGGGCCAGCAGCATCGACCTGAAGACGGGCCGGCCCAACTTCATCGCCGCCGGCCGCCCCGGCGACCCGACCAAGGGAGAGGAAGGCAAGAAGGGCACGACCGTGTTTGCCGCACCGGCTTTCCTCGGCGCCAAAAACCAGATGCCGATGGCCTACTCGCCGCAAACCAAGCTGTTCTATGTGCCGGCGAACGAATGGGGCATGGATATCTGGAACGAGCCGATCAGCTACAAGAAGGGCGGCGCTTTCCTCGGCGCGGGCTTCACCATCAAGCCCTTGTTTGATGACTATATCGGCGCCATGCGCGCCGTCGATCCGAAGACTGGCAAGATCGTCTGGGAAATCAAGAATAACGCGCCGCTGTGGGGTGGCGTGATGAGCACGGCCGGTAACCTGGTGTTCTACGGCACGCCGGAAGGTTTCCTGAAAGCCGTCGATGCGAAGACGGGCAAGGAACTGTGGAAATTCCAGACGGGCTCCGGCGTCGTGGCGCCGCCCGTCACGTGGCAGGATGGCGACACGCAATATGTGGCCGTCGTATCAGGCTGGGGTGGCGCGGTGCCGCTGTGGGGCGGCGAAGTGGCGAAGAAGGTCAACTTCCTGGAACAGGGCGGTTCCGTGTGGGTCTTCAAGCTGGCATCGAAGTAACGGGGTGAAGCACCCGGGCCACACGGATGGGTGTCTCCCTGTCTGCCGGGTGCTTTCTTTTTGCTGACGGCCCAGGCCGTCAGTTTTTTGTTTACCTGGATGACAGATACGCATACTTGCGGTCAAAAAATGAACACTGTCAGTGGCGATTGATCCGCCGCTGCACACGTTCAATACGCTTTTTTTCTTTCTCCCTCTGAGGCTTGCTGGGCACGCTTATTGCCAAAGCTTGAGGTACATCAATCACTGGTGTGCACACTAAAAACAGAGAAGAAAGAGGAGAAGAAATGAACACATGGATCAAGCTGGGGAGCCTCGGTGTCATGACAATCGCAGCGGTGGGACAGGCGCAAGCCGTCGATATCAAGGCTGGCGACTGGACCGTGTCGGTGGGCGGCATCGTCAACGCCTACTACACGCAAGTGTCGTGTTCGGGCGATGCGGTGGGCGGGCTGGCGCTGGGCGGCCAGGCGCTCGGTTGCGGCGGAGAGAAGGACCGCACCACCATCGGCAACGGCTTGCTGCCCAACGGCTTGATCACCTCGGCAAGCTCGCGGCTGGGCGAGTACGACGTGAAAGCCTTGATCGGCATCTACAACTCGACGGCTACGGACAGCGCCATCAGCCAGAACAGCGTGGTCGATGTGCGCCAGGCTTTCTTTACGTTTGGCAATGAGCAGATGGGCACGTTCAAGCTGGGCCGCGACTATGGCATCTTCGGCGCGAACGCGATTCTGTCCGACATGACCTTGCTGGGTTCGGGCGCGCCGGTGCAAGCGACGCAGCGGGGCCGCGTGACCCTGGGCCATATCGGCGCCGGCTATACCTATCTGGGTAACTATGGCCAGATCATGTACAGCTCGCCGAAGTCGGGCGGCGTTGGCGTCGATGTGGCGCTGGTCAGTCCTGTCTCCGATACGCCCATCGTGGCAGGCTCGACCTATTCTTCGAAGTCGAGTCCGCAAGTGCAGGCGCAAGTGACGTATGCGCAGGAAGGGTTGAAGGCGTGGCTCGGCGTGAAGTCGCAAAAATTCACCTCGAAAACGCCAGGAATCGATGACCTGACCATGCGCGGCGTGGAAGTGGGTGGCTCGTACCAGATGGGCCCGGCTAGCGTATTGGTCAACTTCCAGGGAGGCAAGGGGCTCGGTATCTTGTCCGATGCGGACCAGGGCGATACCAAATCGAAGAACTGGCTGCTGCAAGGCACGTATAAAACGACGGACAAGCTGAAGCTGGGTTTGTCCTACGGCATCAGCAAGAACGACGACGACACGGCCGGCACGGGCGGCTTGAAGTCGAACGCCAACCTGACCCTGGGCGCGTATTACTCGCTCAACAGCGCGATCACCCTGGTGGGCGAGCTGGGCCAGACGCGTTCGAAAGGTTTTGCCGGTGGCGAAGCGAAGATGAATGGCGTGTCCCTGGGCGGCATTATTTTCTTCTAACTCAACAACGCGGCGCCTTGCGACAGGGCGCCGCACGGAGCACCATGCATGCGGATAATGCGCTTGTTCATAGCTTGCTGGCTATTCCTGTTTATCCTGGGACAGGTTTGGGCCGGTGTGCTCACCAAGGCCGAGCTGGCGCGGCGTTTTCCTGCGCCCATCGTCGTGGGCGACAAGGAGATCGATTTGCCCGTCTGGCCCCTGTTCCGCCAAAACGCCACGGCCACCGAACTGGTCGGCTACGTTTTTGAATCGCTGGACTTGGCGCCCATTCCCGGCTTTTCCGGCGTGCCCGTCAATCTGCTGATCGCCATCGATCCGAAGGGCAGTTTTCTCGATGTCGCCGTGCTGTCGCAGCACGAACCCGTGTTTCTCGACGGCTTGGGCGAAGCGCCCTTGTTTCAGTTCGTCAAACAGTACCAGGGCTTGTCGCTGAAACAGAATATCGCCATCGATGCGCGAACCAAGCGCGCGCCGGATGCGACCCACGCCGATATCGATGGCGTATCGAAGGCCACGGCTTCCGTGCGCATCATCAACCAGAGCGTGCTGGCCTCGGCCTTGAAAGTGTCGCGCAAAAAACTGGGTTTTGCGCAAGGCCGTGACCCCGACCAGATCGCCCGCATCCGCATGCAGGTATTCGAGAAACTCGGCGTCGCGCAGATGCTCGAGCGCGGATTGATCCAGCATGTACGCTTGAGCAACAAGGACGTGGAAGCCTTGTTTGCCGGCAGTCCCGGCGCGGGACTCGATGTGGAAGCCCAGCGCGAGCCGGACGGCGTGTTCATCGACCTATACCTGGCGTATGTCTCCGTTCCCACGGTGGGACGCAATCTGTTGACGGAACGCAGCTGGAACAAATTGCGCAACCGGCTTGACGAGGGCGACCACGCCATCCTCATCATGTCGCGCGGGCGCTACAGCGTGCTGGGCGACGATTTTGTGCGCGGCACCGTGCCGGACCGCTTGTTGCTGAAACAGGATGGCTTGCCCATCGACATGCGCGACCTGGATCTGGAGTTGAGCTTGTCCGATACGGCTTCCTTGCCGACGGAAAATATCGTCGCATTGCGCATCATCAGCCAGGCGGGACTCGATGCGGCCAGTCCGCTGGCGTTCACGCTGCCGATCACGCGCAGCAAGGGCATCGTGTATCCGGAGCGCATCGCGCGCAACGTGGATGTCAGCTACCGCTTGCCGGCAGAGTTCTATACGGCGCCGCAAGGCGACGATGCCACGTGGCGTGGCACGTGGCAGGGACGCAAGGCCGAGTTGCTGCTATTGGTGGCCGGGCTGGCGCTGCTGGCCGGCGCCTTGGCGTGGCAGAAACGGCTGGTGCGCGATGGCCGCCAATTTGCGTGGTTTCGCCGTCTGTTCCTGGTGTTTACGATAGGCTTCATCGGCTATTACGCGCAGGGGCAGTTATCGATCGTCAATGTCACGGGCGTCATCCAGGCGCTGCTGGCGGGGCGCAGCCTGGGCTTTTTCCTGTTCGATCCGATGACGGTGATCCTGTGGGCGTTCGTGCTGCTCAGTCTGCTGATCTGGGGGCGCGGCACGTTTTGCGGCTGGCTGTGCCCGTTTGGAGCGCTGCAGGAATTCACTGGCAAGCTGGGCCAGTGGCTGCGCTTGCCTCAGTGGAAGATCAAGCCGCGCCTCGACGGGCGTCTGAAATGGATCAAGTATGGCTTGCTGTTGGCCATCCTTTCCAGCAGCCTGTTTTCCAGCCAGATCACGGACAAGCTGGTCGAGCTGGAACCGTTCAAGACGGCCATCACCCTGAACTTCGTGCGCGCCTGGCCGTTTGTTGCGTATGCCGTGGGCTTGCTGCTGCTCAGCAGTGTTTCCTATAAATTCTTTTGCCGTTACCTGTGCCCGTTTGGTGCGGCGCTGGCGCTGCTGGGACGGTTTCGCTTGTTCAACTGGATTCCGCGCCGCAAGGAGTGTGGCACGCCGTGCCAGACTTGCCGCCACCGGTGCGAGCATCACGCCATCGCGCCGAGCGGGAAAGTCGATTATGGCGAATGTTTCCAGTGCATGGATTGCGTGGTGATTTACGCCAGCGATGAAAAATGCGCACCCTTGATGCTGGAAATCAAGCGTGCCCGCACGATACCCATTGTCCTGGCCACGGCAGAGGAGAGCAGCAATGCAGCGTAGAACCTTTATTTCCGCAGCGATAGGCAGCGTGGCCGGCATGGCGGGCTTGTCTTTGCCTGGCAGTATGGCGCGCGGCACGGCCACGGCATCCGGCGTGCGATCATATCAAGGCGCAGCGCTGGCGTTTGGCACGACGATCGCCGTCACCGTGTTGCACCACGATCAGCGCCAGGCTGAGCTGGCTATTGAGGATGCCTTGCATGCGGCCAGGAATATCGACCGCCTGATGAGCATTTACAGTCCCGCCAGCCAAGTCTTCCAGCTGAATCGTGATGGTCGCCTGGCCCGGCCGGACGCCCATCTGCTGGCGGTGCTGGCGCAGGCGCAAACCTTGTCGCAATGGAGCGATGGGGCATTTGATATCACCGTGCAACCTTTATGGCAGCTGTTTCACGCGGCGGCAGACCAGGCCGGCTTGCCTGCGGAAGCACTACGGCGCAAAGCGCAGGCGCGGGTAGGCTGGCGGCAATTGGCGTGGGACAAACGCGAAGTGCGTTTCCTGCAGCCCGGCATGGCGCTGACCTTGAATGGTCTGGCGCAAGGTTACGCGGCGGACATGGCGCTGGCGGCCGTGCAGGCGCGCGGCATACGGCACGCGTTGCTGGACACGGGCGAATTCGTTGCGCGCGGGCAGCGCTCCGTGCGCCGTCCCTGGACCTTGGGCATCCAGGACCCGCGCGATGGGGAAATCCTCGCGGCCACCTTGAAAGTGGAAGGGCGCAGCGTGGCCACGTCCGGCGATTACGAATGCACGTTCACGCCCGACTTCGTGCATCACCATATCTTCGATCCAGCGAAGGGCGATTCGCCGCGCGAACTGGCCAGCGTGACGGTGCTGGCGTCCACGGGAATGCTGGCCGATGGCTTGTCGACAACCTTCATGGTGACGGGCGCGGCGCGTGCGCATGCGATGGCCGCGCGGATGGAAGGCGTCGACTTGATGACCATCGACAAGCAGGGCGGGCGCCAGATGTCGCCCGGCTTTTCCCGTCTGCTCTAGGCTATTTCAGATGCGGCACCTTGCGATAGATCGTGTTGCGCGACACGCCCAAGGCCCGCGCCGTGGCCGAGACGTTGCCGCCGTGGGCATCGAGCGACTTGAGAATGACGCTTTGCTCCATCTCTTCCAGGTTGGCGCCGGCGGCGATCATCCGGTCTGTGCTGGCGCTGGCGGCAGTCGCTTGCGTCATTTCAATATCATCGAGGAAATCGTCGGGCATGTGGCGCAGACAGATTTCGTGTTCGTCGCCTGCCATGACGATGGCTGTGCGCAACAGATTGGTCAGCTGGCGGAAGTTGCCCGGCCATTTATGCTGGTGGAACATGCGCAGGATGTCCGGCGCCACCGTGTAGCGCGTATCGGGCGCTTCCGTCGCGAGGATTTTTTTTACGACCGTGTCCAGGTCCGTGCGCTCGCGCAGCGGCGGCAGTTTGACCACCAAGCCATTCAGGCGGTAATACAAGTCTTCGCGGAACAGCCCCTTGGCCATGCGTTCGCGTAAGTTGTGATTCGTGGCGCAAATGAGTTCCACATTCACGGTGATCGATTTGCTGCTGCCCAGCGGGGTGACCATGCGTTCCTGCAGCACGCGCAACAGGCGCGCCTGCAAGCCAAACGGCATGTCGCCGATTTCATCGAGAAACAGGGTGCCGCCATTGGCTTGCAAGATCTTGCCGATGGCGCCTTTCTTGCGCGCGCCCGTAAAAGCCCCGTCTTCATAGCCGAACAGTTCGGACTCGATCAGGGTTTCCGGGATCGACGCGCAGTTGACGGCGATAAACGGTCCCATGGCGCGCGGCGAATCGTTATGGATGGCTTGCGCCAGCAATTCCTTGCCCGTGCCCGTTTCGCCCATGACGAGGATGGGGATATCGCGTCCCAATACCTTGTTGACCTTTTCGATTACCAGTTCCAGTTGCGGATCGCCCGTGCGCAGGTAGCGCAGGCCGGACAGGCGGCGCGCCGCGTTGGCCGCATGGCTGGCCGGCGCGGGAACCTGCGCCGGGGCGGCGTTGATGTCGCTATGATCGGTATTGGATGCAAAGCCATGCTGGAAGGCACTATTGGCCAACCGCAACTGCGCGCGTCCATACACGCGTACGCCACTGTGCATGCACAGGTTCAGCAAACCGGGTGAGGCCGTGCGGTAATGGTCGTACAGGGCGGACACGGGCAAGCCGAACAGGGAGCTGAACGTGTGCGATTGCAGCGCGGCAAATGACAGACCCAGCTGGAACAAGCCATTCTTGTTGGCCGATAAGAACCGTCCGCCCGGCGTGAATGAGGCGATGCCTTCCATCAAGGTGCCGATGAATTCAGGACGCGCGTGGAAGTGCACGGTGATGGCGTCTTCAAAGGTGGCGGAAAACAGCTGATTTTCGATCATCAGCGCAGACATGCGCACGAGGGCCATCGTATGCTTGTGGAAACTGCGCTGGTCGCTGGAGACATCGAGCACGCCGATGACATTGCCCCTGTGGTCGGTGATCGGCGCTGCGGAACACGTGAGGAAATGATTGGCGGCCAGGTAATGCTGGTCGGCATGGACCAACGTCGGTACTTTTTCCGTGATGGCCGTGCCGATCGCATTCGTGCCGCGGCTTTGTTCCGACCATGCCACGCCTGGCTGCAGGGCCACTCGGTTGGCTTTCTCCAGAAAATCATCGTCGCCCAGTGAATGCACGATGACACCGTTGGCATCCGTCAAGATCACCATATTGTGGGTGTTGACGATTTGCTGGTACAGAGTTTCCATGGCGGGCAGCGCGTGCGTGTGCAGCAGGCGGTTTTGCTCGATCAGCAAGGACAGATCGGATTTGCCGGCAGGCGTAAAGTCGGGCGTTGCCGTGGGAGACAGGCCAAAGGCGACTGAGCGCTGATGGGACGTCTCAATGATGACGGGGACGTTGTCCTGTCCTGCCGGTGGTATGTTCGCGTCCGCGATGGACGAAAACGGTGCGCTACGGTAAGTAGCTGACGGTTGATACATGATCTCGTTGCCTCCGTTGGGCCCTGTACTGCGGCGCTCTTTTGAATATCGAGAGTGTTCCATAATGTAGCACCTGTCACAGATAGGAGCAAAGCAAAGCGAACCGGGCTATCCCCAGTGTTGCTGTCAAGCCCAGAGTTGCTCTCATCAGTGGACGGTGCGCATATCTGTATAAGCAAGTGCGGTGCCAGGGCCGTTTCGCAGGGAGGGAAAATAGCGCTTGCAGCGGGCCCAGGGCAGGGCTATAATTCGCCCCCTCGCTGAACGACGCATGCAAATGCTGAATGAGACGAGAAAAAAGAAGGTTGACGAAATGCTGCAAACGCTTCATACTCTCCCTTCTTCGCAGCTGACAAACACAACGCTTTGTCGATAGCGCGAAAGCAGTACCGAATACAGTTCTTTAACAATTAACAGTCGATAAGTGTGGGCATTTGATGTAAGTGCAGCAGTGGTCTTCGGATCGCT
>NZ_JAXAWA010000012.1:0-13711 GCF_033949445.1 Janthinobacterium sp. GMG2
CTGCGGTTACGCATTCCCGACCATCATCGGCGCCAAGGTGGCCGCGCCGCACCGTCCGGCCGTGTCGTATGCGGGCGACGGCGCCTGGGGCATGAGCTTGATGGAAACGATGACCTGCGTGCGCCACAACATTCCCGTCACAGCCGTCGTGTTCCACAACCGCCAGTGGGGCGCGGAAAAGAAAAACCAGGTCGATTTCTACAACCGCCGCTTTGTCGCCGGGGAGCTCGACAACCAGAGCTTTGCCGAGATCGCGCGGGCCATGGGCGCCGAAGGCATCACGGTCGACAAGCTGGAAGACGTGGGCCCGGCCTTGAAAAAGGCGATCGACATGCAGATGAATGAAGGCAAGACCACCATCATCGAAATCATGTGCACGCGCGAGCTGGGCGACCCGTTCCGCCGCGATGCGCTGAGTAAACCAGTGCGGCATCTGGATAAATATAAAGATTACGTTTGATTTGCTGCTGGAGTGTTGGATTACGCCCTCTGGGCTAATCCAACCTACGCACACAGATGGCGCGTGTGTAGGTCGGATTAGCCGGGCGCAAGCCCGGCGTAATCTTACACAGCGCTGTGACGAAATTCTCACACATTGTCACGGAAGTATCATAATTTCACTAAAGAATACAAGGCGTCCCGTTTTTTGAATTATTTGATTTGACAAGCCCATGCTTAAGGCTTAAATTCAATAAAAGACAAAAAACGGAACGTAGCGTATCAAAAACGATTTACGGAGACCACCATGAACCACCCTGTACCGCACACCGACGCCGTCACCATCGACTTTTTGCAAGCGTTCGGCGATGCCTGGAACCGCCACGATATCGATGCCCTGATGGCCGCCATGGCCGACGATTGCGAATTCCACGCCGTGGCCGGACCTGATTTGCTGGGCAAGAGTTTTGTCGGCCGCGACGCCGTGCGCGCCGGATTCGAGCTGGCCTGGCAAACCTTCCCCGACGCCGCCTGGCTGAATCCAGAACACTTCGTCAGCGGCGAGCGCGGCGTGACGGAATCGACGTTTGCCGGCACCAAGGCCGACGGCACGCGCATCGAAGCGCGCATGGTCGACATCTTCACTTTCCGCGACGGCAAGATCGCCGTGAAGAATGCCTTCCGCAAGGATCGCCCACCGGTCGCTACCGGCAACAAAGCCTGAGCCAGCACGTTCACCGGGAATGATCATGAACAAACCTGTCGACACCCCATCTGACGTACTGGGCACCAGCACCGCCGCCCGCACGTCCTACGATCCCGCCTACGATCCGCTGGTGGCCCAGCGCCCCGGCCACGGCAATGCCTACGCGCCCACCTACTGGATCGGCACGGCCGGCGAGCCGCCCGCCGACGACGGCCCCATCACGCATGACATCGACGTCGACGTAGCCATCATCGGCTCGGGTTTTACCGGCCTCTCCTGCGCCATCTTCCTGGCCCAGGAACACGGCATCAAGGCGACGGTGCTGGAAGCGAACAGGGTCAGCTGGGGCTGCAGCACGCGCAACGGCGGCCAGGCGCAATGCACGACGGGCCGCCTGAAGCGCTCGCAGTGGATAGACCGCTATGGGCTGGACACGGCCCTGAAACTGCACGCGGAAGTGTGCGACGCGATGGAAACGTTCAAGAAGATCACGGCCGACATCGATTGCGACCCGCAGCCAGGAGGCCACCTGTATATCGCCCACAAGGCGAAAGCCATGCCCGCGCTGGAAAAAGAAGCCAAGATCATGCGCGAGATCTTCAAGTACGACGCGCGCATCCTCGACGCCGACACCGTCAAGCGCGAATTCGTCGACGACAAGGAAGCGGCCGGCGCGCTGCACGAGCCGGAAGGCATCGGTATCCACGCAGGCAAGCTGGCCTTCGGCTACCTGCGCAAGGCCCGTGCGCTGGGCGCCAAGGTGCATCCGTCCAGCCCCGTGATGGGCTGGGAAACGCGCAACGGCGTGCATTATCTGCAAACGCCGGGCGGCGTGGTGCGTGCCCGTTCCGTGGCCGTGGCCACGGGCGGCTACACCTCGCCCCACTTGCATCCGCAAGTGAAGAACCGCCTGCTGCCGATTCTGTCGAACTCGCTCGTCACGCGTCCGTTGACGCCGGCGGAAATCGAGGCGTGCAACTTCCGCACCCACCAGGTGATTACGGATACGCGCATCCTGCGCCACTACTACCGCTTGATGCCGGACAACCGCGTGCAGATCGGCAGCCGCAGCGCCATCACGGGCGCCGACGCGCCGGACGACAAGTACAAACAGTTTTTGATCAACGATCTGCACCGCAAGTTCCCCGCGCTGACCGGCATCGCCATCGATTATTCGTGGTGGGGCTGGGTCGACGTCAGCCACGACATGATGCCGCGCATCGTGCAACCGGATCCGAAGCAATCGATCTTCTATTCGCTCGGTTACGGCGGCAACGGCGTCATGTATTCGGCGCAGGCGGGCCGGCGCATGGCCGAACGCATCGCGGGCAAGGCCAGCGACACGGGCTTGCCGATCTTCAATTCGAAACTGCCGTACCCGAACATGATGGAACTGGTCGAGTCGCAAGCGTTCGCCCCGTTCCGCCGCCTGGGCCAGCGCTTCCTGTACCGCTGGTATCACTTGAAAGATGAAGTTTTCTAAAAGCAGCACTGCAGTTCAAGTCGTCGCATGAGCTGGCATAGACCGGCCAGCGACGCCATCCGCAAGGATGTTATTGCCCGAACGTTCACACATAACAATAACTTGGAGTGAGACATGAACACAAATACGAGCAAAACCCCGAGCAAAACAGGTTTTTCAACAATGCGCCGCGCCGTCCTCGGCACCCTGGTACTGGGCGTTGCCCTGGCTTCCAGCGGTACCGCCTTCGCGCAAAGCAAGGAAGTGACGATTGCCTATCAGGAAATCAACGGTCCCTTCCTCGTGGCGATCGCCAGCGGCGAAGTGGAAAAAACCACCGGCTATAAAATCAACTGGCGCAAGTTCGACTCGGGCGCCAAGGTAGCCACCGGCATGGCGTCCGGCGACGTGCAGATCGGCGTCATCGGTTCCAGTCCCTTGACGGCGGCCGTCAGCCGCGGCGTCGATTTGCAGCTGTTCTGGATCATCGACGACATCAATGAAGCCGAAGCGATGGTGGCCCGCAATGGCGCCGGCATCGCCAAGCCGACGGACTTGCGCGGCAAGAAGATCGCCGTGCCTTTCGTTTCCACCACGCACTTCCACACCATGTTCGCGCTCGAAACGTGGGGCATCAAGCCCACGGAAGTGAAATTGCTCAACATGCAGCCGAACCAGATCGCTGCCGCCTGGGAGCGTGGCGACATCGATGCCGCCTTCGTGTGGGACCCGGCCTTGAGCAAACTCAAGCAAAACGGTAAGGTCCTCGTCACGTCCGGCGAACTGAGCAAGAAGGGCAAGGCCACGTTTGACGGCATGGCCGTCGAGCGCGCCTGGGGCGAAGCGAACGCCGACTTCATGGCCAAATTCGTCAAGGTGATGGCCGTTGCCGACGCCGACTACCGCGCCAATCCGAAGGCGTGGACCATCGATTCCCCGCAAGTGAAAGCCAACGTCAAGCATTCGGGCGCGGCCGCCAAGGACGTGGCCGCTTCCGTGGCCCTGTACGCCTACCCATCGCTGCAAGAGCAGGCGTCGCCAGCCTGGCTCGGTGGCGGCGCCAAGGGCGGCGTGGCGCAAGCCTTGCTGGCCACGGCGCAATTTTTGAAGGGCGAAGGCAAGATCGACACCCTGGCAACAGATTACGCCAAGTATGTGACACCCAGGTATGCACAGGCCGCCGGCCTGCTGAAGTAAACGTTGTGCGATGGCGCGTCTGCGGGCGCGCTGACTGAACAGAATGCGTTGAACTGAAGTGACTACACCTATGCGGGGCACATGATGGAAAATCTCTACGTCAAGGATGTCAGCGTGATTTATCCGGGCAAGACGGCCGGTGAACGCGTACATGCCTTAAATAATATCAATCTCACCATCAATAGCGGCGACTTCGTCGTCGCGCTCGGTGCCTCGGGCTGCGGCAAGACCACCTTGCTCAGCCTGATGGCGGGCTTTATCGCCCCATCCAAGGGCGAGATCATGTTGGGCAGCAACAAGGTGGAAGGGCCGGGTGCCGACCGTGGCGTCGTGTTCCAGAAACATGCCTTGCTGCCATGGCTGAACGTGATGGAAAACGTGGAATTCGGCTTGAAGCTGCAAGGCGTGGCTAAAGCCGTTCGGCGCGAACAGGCGGCAAAAAACCTCGCGCTGGTCGGCTTGAAGGACTTTCACGACAATATGATTTATCAATTGTCGGGCGGCATGCAGCAAAGGGTGGGCATCGCCCGCGCCCTGACCAGCAATCCCGCCATGCTGCTGATGGATGAACCGATGGCCGCGCTCGATGCGCTGACGCGCGAAACCATCCAGGAATTGCTGCTCGATATCTGGGCCAAATCCAGCACCATGTTCTTCTTCATTACCCACAGCGTCGACGAGGCGCTGTTCCTGGCGAACCGGCTGATCGTCATGTCGCCCCGTCCGGGCCGCATCACGCACACGTATGAACTCGATTTCAACAAGCGCTTCCTCGAATGCCGCGATGCGCGCGCCGTGAAATCGAGCCCGGACTTCATCAAGATGCGCGAAACGGTGCTCAACATCATTTATGGTGACGAGCGCGCCGTCAATAAAGAGCTGGAGGTGTCCCATGCATAGCCCATCCGCCGTGGGATTTCCTCCCGCCAGCACCAAGCGCGCCGGCTTCTTTGGCCGCCTGTTCGCTCCCCGCTGCGCCATGCCCGGCGAAGCGTTCGGCGCGCCGGGGCAGGGCAATTCCAGCCGCATTGCCACCGTTACTGTCATCGCCGTGCTCTTGCTGTGGTTCGGCGTGACGGCCAGCGGCATGGTCAAGCCGCTGTTCCTGCCGTCGCCGCAAGCCGTCTATGAAAAGTTCATCATGGCGGCGACCACCGGTTTCGGCGGCGCCACCTTGTGGGAACACACTGTCGCCAGTCTGGTGCGTGTGTTCGGCGCCTTCGGCCTGGCGTGCCTGTTCGCCATTCCCATCGGCGTGATGATGGGCGTCAACCGCGTGGCTCGCGGCATCTTCGATCCCTTGATCGAGTTCTACCGTCCGCTGCCGCCGCTCGCTTACTTGCCACTGGTCATCATCTGGTTCGGCATCGGCGAGTTTTCGAAGGTCTACCTGATCTTCCTGGCCATCTTCGCGCCGATGGCGATCGCGGCCCGCGCCGGCGTCAGCTCCGTGTCGCTGGAGCAAATCCACGCGGCTTACTCGATGGGCGCTACCCGTTTCCAGGTCATCGTGCACGTGATCCTGCGTGCCGCGATTCCGGAAATCCTCACCGGCATGCGTATCGGCATCGGCGTGGGCTGGACCACCCTGGTGGCCGGCGAAATGGTGGCGGCCACGCGCGGCCTCGGCTACATGGTGCTCAGCGCTTCCGAGTTCCTGGCCAGCGATGTGGTGATCATGGGCATTATCGTGATCGGCTTCTTCGCTTTCCTGTTTGATTTGATGATGCGTTACCTCGAACGTACCCTCGTGCCATGGAAGGGCAAGGTGTAAGACGTTCTTGGGAGTGGCGCTTACGCCACAAGTGTTGCCGCCGCTCCCATTTTTTTAACCAGCAATAACCCAGCAATACCCCGTACTTACTCTCCAGCGCGCTTGCCCCTTGGCGACCGCGCCGGGCCGCTGCATTTCCAGATTGACTTATGGCATGCAGCCAACCAGACTGATTTGATGATGTATCGATGCTGCTTGACGGTGTTGCCTAAATAAAACAAAGCCGCGCGGCTGAAACATGCCGCAGCAGGCGAGGGGGCACCGAGCTTCAGATATTACTAGGAGACACAAATGATTAGCGAATCGCATAACAGTACCGGCTTGCAGCACTCGCTGAAGCAACGCCACATGAGCATGATCGCCATTGGCGGCGTGATCGGCGCCGGCCTCTTTGTCGGCAGCGGCGTCATCGCCAAGGCCGCCGGCCCGGCCGCCATCCTGTCCTTCCTGCTCACGGGCGGCCTGGTCGTCCTGATCATGCGCATGCTGGGCGAGCTGGCTTCGTCCTTGCCCGTGGTCGGCTCCTTCTACGAATACGCGCGCCTGGCCTTCGACGACAAGCCGAAGGTCTCGAAATTCCTCGGTTTCATGAGCGGCTGGATGTACTGGTATTTCTGGGTCGTCGTCGTGGCACTGGAAGCCATCGCCGGCGCCAAGCTCGTCAACTTCTGGCTGCCCGACGTGCCGTCATGGTCGATCAGCCTGGTGCTGCTCGTCTCGATGACCATCCTTAACCTGTTCTCCGTGAAAGCGTTCGGCGAATTCGAATTCTGGTTCGCTTCGATCAAGGTGGTCGCCATCATCGTCTTCCTGTTCGTCGGCGCCCTGTTCATCACGGGTAGCTTGCCCAACAGCATCCCGACCCTGGGTTTCTTGACCAGCAACGGCGGCTTCATGCCCCACGGCTGGGGCCCCGTGCTCAGCGGCGCCGTCGCCGCCACGGCCTTTTATTCGGGCGCCGAGATCGTCACCATCGCCGCCGCCGAAACGTCGGACCCGGCCAAGGCCATCGCCCGTGCCACCAATTCCGTCATCACGCGCGTGCTGATGTTCTATGTCGGTTCCATGTTTGTCGTCGTCTGCATCGTGCCATGGGATTCGCCAGCCATCGCCACGCCCTTCGTCAGCGCCCTGACCGTCATGAATATCCCGTACGCGGCCCACATCATGAACGCCATCATTTTGACGGCCGTGCTGTCAGCCCTCAATTCCAGCCTGTACGCCTCGTCGCGCATGATCTTTGCACTGACGCGCCGCGGCGATGCCCCGACGGGCCTGGTCAAGCTGAGCAAGAACGGCGTGCCGATCCGCGCCATTTTGTTCAGCACCTTGTTCGCCTATTTCGCCATTGCCGTATCGTATGTGTCGGCCGACCTCGTGTTCCCCTTCATCGTCAATTCCTACGGCATCCTGATCCTGTTCGTCTACCTGCTCATTGCGATATCTCAATTGCGTTTGCGCCGCCGCTTGGAACGCGAATGCCCGGAACGCATCAAGGTGCGCATGTGGCTGTTCCCCTACCTGACGTATTTCACCATCATCGCCATGCTGGTGATCCTCGGCGCCATGAGCGTGTCGTCCGATACGGAGCAGCGCGTGTCGTTCTGGTTCGGCCTGTTGAGCGTGGTCATCATGAGCGTCATGTACTACATCAAGAAGCTCGTCAATGATGATCGCAACGGCGACAACGAAGCCAAAGTGGAGCTCAAACATGTCTGACACGACCTTGTTGCCCGCAGGCCGGCGCCGCTTCCTGCGCACGACGGCTGCCCTGGGCGCCGCTGCCGTGGCGGGGCCGGCCTTGGCGGAGTCCGCTTCAGTGACTTTGCCGTTTGAAAATGGCGAGCGCGAACTGGTGGCTTTCCCGCAAAAGCGTCCGCTGATCCTGCTGACCAGCCGTCCGCCCCAGCTGGAAACGCCGTTCAGCGTCTTCAGCGAAGGCGCGATCACGCCCAACGATGCGTTCTTCGTGCGCTACCACTGGAGCGGCTTGCCCGCCAGCATAGACGGCGGCAGCTACCGCCTTCGCATCGGCGGCCTCGTGAAGACGCCTTTGGAACTGTCGCTGGCCGAACTGAAGCAGCTGGCCGATCCGGTCGACGTGGTGGTTGTCACGCAATGTTCGGGCAACAGCCGCGGTTTCTTTACGCCGCGCGCCAACGGCGGGCAGCTGGGCAATGGCGCCATGGGCAATGCCCGCTGGACGGGCATCCCACTGAAAACCGTGCTGGAAAAGGCCGGTATCGCGGCCAGCGCCGTGCAGGTCGCATTCAATGGCCTGGAAACGCCGCCCGTGGGCGATGGTCCCGATTTTCAAAAAGCCTTGTCCGTCGAGCACATCATGGCTGGCGACGTCATGCTGGCCTGGGCCATGAATGGCGAGGACATTCCTTTCCTCAACGGCTACCCGCTGCGCCTGATCGTGCCGGGCTTCTATGGCACCTACTGGGTCAAGCACCTGAGCGACATCACGGTGCTCGACAAACCGTTCGACGGCTTCTGGATGAGTACGGGCTACCGCATTCCCGACAATGGCTCCGGCTTCATCGAGCCGGGTACGCCCGTGGGCAAGACGACGCCGATCAGCCGCCTCAACGTGCGCTCCTTCATCACCAGCGTGCACGATGGCGCGCAAGTGAAGGCGGGGCGCGACCTGGCCCTGCGCGGCATCGCTTTTGACGGCGGCCAGGGCATCAGCGAGGTAGCTGTATCGGTGGACGGTGGCCAGACGTGGCAGGAAGCGAAGCTGGGCAAGGACCTGGGACGTTTTTCGTTCCGCGAGTGGACGATGGTCATGAAGGCGCCACGCAAGGGCAAGCACGTGCTGATGGTGCGCGCCGTCAACCGCATCGGCCAGAGCCAGCCCATGAAAGCCCTGTGGAATCCCATGGGTTATATGCGCAACGTGGTGGAAGCCACGCGCATCCAGGCAGTCTGAGGAGAACCATATGAAGATCTTGTTTGCCGCGCTGGCACTGTCGGCGGCGGGCGGCGCGTGTGCGCTGGAAATCCATTTGCCGCCGGAAACGGCGACCTACAAAGCCAGCGAATTGCCCGGCTACCAGCTGGTGCAACGCAACTGCATGACGTGCCACGCGGCCCAGTATGCATCGAGCCAGCCGCCCGCTTCGCCGCGCGCCTACTGGGAAGCGACCGTCAAGAAGATGAAAAAGCCGTTTGGCGCCCAGTTTGACGACGCGGACGTGCCGGCCATGGTCGATTACCTGGTGAAAACCTATGGCGTGGAGCGGGGCGCCGCAGCAACGGGCGCGGCCGTCGCCAAACCCGTGGCAGCCGCTGTCCCGGCCGCCAGCGGCAAGGATGTCAAGACCTTGCTGGCGGCGAACGGCTGCATGGCTTGCCACGCGCTTGACCAGAAAGTGGTCGGTCCCGGCTTTGCGGAAGTGGCGGCCAGATACAAGGGCAAGGATGGGGTCGCCACCGTGGCGGCCAACATCCGCAGTGGCGGCACCGGCAAATGGGGTCCCGTACCCATGCCGCCGTTCAGCCAGCTCAGTGCAGCCGATGCGGCGGCCCTGGCGAGGTACGTGCTGAACCGATAAGTTCGTCCCGGACGCGCGGCAACCCGTAATACCACTTGCCGCCACCCATACTGCGCGGTATTGCCCGCTGCCATTGCGCAGCGGGCTTTTTTTTACCTGTCCCATTCGCCGCCGCATCGCTTGCCAATGCAGCGGTCACATGCACTGGTACTGTAAAAAACACCGTTATATAAAACCACTTGACTACCAATTTGGGGCGTCGCATTCTCTGTGCAGAAAGCCGATGCTTCGCTGTGCTTTCTTTACGTACAACATAAAAAGCTACTTCGATAGTTTTCGTATAACGTTCAGGAGACATTGTGAAGACACGGCAAATTAGCCGGCTGGCCTCGCCTTTGATGGCAGGCCTGCTGGGCAGCGCGCTGCTCGCATGCGGCGGCAATTCCACCACCGAACCCCCATCGACCCTGCTGGCCGCCACGGCCGCCAGCGACAGTTGCGTGGCCTGGAGCGCCGCTGCCGTCTACACGGCGGGCCAGTGCGCCGTCTATGACGGCAAGGTGTACCGCGCCAAATGGTGGGTGCAGGGCACGGCGCCGAACAACGACCAGTGGGGGCCGTGGAGCCTCGATAGCAGCACCCCGACGCCGACGCCCACCCCGACTCCTACGCCTACTCCAACACCCACGCCAACGCCGACGCCAACGCCAACGCCAACGCCAGGCGTGCCTACCAAGGCCCAGGCCGAAGCGAACGAGGCGGCGCTGACGAACAACGATTTCTTCCGCAAGGTCAAGGCGTCGATCCGCACCCTGGGCAATACGGCCGTCGAGGCCGTGCAGCCGGGACTGGCCAGCAATCCGCTCAACGTCAAGCGTGTCGAGCGCCTGCTGCCGGCGGCGAAGTGGGATTACTATTTTGCCGCGCGCGACGCCAGCTATACGTATCAGCGTTTCCTGCAAGCCGTGGCCAAGTTCCCCGCCGTGTGCGACGACTACAGCGACGGGCGCAATGCGGACGCCATCTGCCGCCACAGCCTGAGCACCATGTTCGCCCACTTCGTGCAGGAAACGGGCGACCATAACGCGAGCAGCCCGCTGCCGCAATGGCGCCAGGGCTTGAAGTATTTGCGCGAACTGGGCTGCGATGAGACGGGCGCCGGCTGCGGCTACAACGTCGAGTGCGCCGACCCCGTCTTCAACAAGGTGTGGACCTGCGGCAAGAACGCCGATGGCAGCTTCAAGAAATATTTCGGCCGCGGCGCCAAGCAGCTGTCGTACAACTACAACTACGGTCCCTTCTCGCAAGCCATGCATGACGGCGACCAATCCGTTCTGCTGAAGAATCCGGACCTGGTGGCCTCGACGTGGCTGAACCTGGCATCGGCCACGTTCTTCTTTGTCTATCCGCAACCGCCGAAACCGTCGATGCTGCATGTGCTTGACGGCACGTGGGTGCCGAACGCGGCCGATACGACGGCTGGCGCGGGCAATAACTTTGCCACGACCATCATGATCATCAACGCCGAATGCGGGCAGGGCACGGAAAAGCAGGCCGCGCAAAACCGCATCGATTACTACAAGCAGTTTGCCGCCGACATGGGCTGGGATTATTCCGGCGAACAATTGTCTTGCGCCAACATGCAGCGCTTCACCCCGGCCAGTTCCGCTTCCTACAACATCTATTGGGAAAAGAACTGGAGCGCCGGTGGCGAGAACCAATGCCAGCTGGTCAGCTATCAAACCCCGTACAGCGCCTTGCTGGCCGGGAACTACGTGAAATGCGTGGAAGCCAACTGGAATGTGAAGTTGCAGTAGCAGTAAAGGCAGGACCAGCCAGCCAGGGATAACAGTTGACAAGAGCCCCTCGAGGGGCCTGCAACAGCTCTCGATGTAAAACCATAACGGAGACCAATACAACATGAAATCGAATGCATTATTGATGGCCCTGCTCAGCGGCGTACTCGTCGCTTGCGGAGGCGGCGGCCAGGACGGTACGACCGCCACCCCGAACACTTTGCTCGCCGCCGTCGAGGCGTGCGCCGTCTGGGATGCCGCCACCGTCTACACGGGCGGCCAGTGCGTGCTTTACCAGGGTGTCACCTACAAGGCCAAGTGGTGGACGCAGGGCAATGTCCCAAGCGCCACCGACCAGTGGGGCCCCTGGGCGGTGATGGATACGACGCCAACGCCGACACCAACCCCGACGCCAACACCGACACCGACACCGACACCGACACCGACGCCGACGCCAACGCCAACGCCGACACCAACACCGACACCAACACCAACACCGACACCAACACCAACACCAACACCAACACCAACACCGACTCCCACGGCTTGCCGTCCGGACGGCCTGATCTCGGCCGTGCCGAATGTGCCGTATTGCAAGGTGTACGACGCGAATGGCCGCGAAGTGCTGAGCAATGGCTTGAACCGGCGCATCGTCGGCTACTTTGCCAGCTGGCGCACGGGCGTCGATGGCAGCCCAACGTATCTGGTGAATAACCTGCCGTGGGACAAGATCACCCACCTGAACTATGCGTTCGCCACCGTCGATCCGGCTACGTCAAAAATCGCCATCGGCAGCGGCGCCGCCAATCCCGATACGGGCCTCACGTGGCCGAACGTACCGGCGGCAGCCATGGACCCGTCTTTGCCGTACAAGGGCCACTTCAACTTGCTGTCGCAATACAAGAAGAAGTATCCAGGCGTGAAACTGATGATTTCCGTGGGTGGCTGGGCCGGCAGCGGCGGCTTCTACACGGCCACGACGAACGCGGACGGCAGCATCAACACGGCCGGCATCAATACCCTGGCCGATTCCATGGTGGCCTTCGTGCGCCAGTACAACTTCTTCGATGGCGTCGACGTCGATTACGAACACCCGACCACCAACAATGAAGCGGGTAATCCGAACGACTTCGCCGTCTCGAAGCCGCGCCTGGCCGGCTTGATGACGAGCTACAACCTGCTGCTGAAAGTGCTGCGTCAGAAGCTCGACGAAGCGGCCGTGCAAGACAATAAATACTATCTGCTCACCATCGCCGGCTCCGCCTCGGGCTGGGTCTTGCGCGGCGAGGAAAATATGTCGGGGTTGAAATATCTCGATTACGCCAGCCTGATGAGCTACGACTTGCACGGCGCGTGGAACCAGTATGTGGGACCGAACGCGGCGCTGTTTGACGACGGCAACGATGGCGAACTGCGGGCCGGCAATGCCTATCAGTTCCAGAACATCGGCTACCTGAACACGGACTGGGCTTACCGCTACTACCGGGGCGCCATGCAGGCGGGACGCATCAATATCGGCGTGCCGTTCTACACGCGGGGCTGGAAGGATGTGACTGGCGGCACCAACGGCCTGTGGGGCACGACGCCGCTGATCAGCTCCACTGTCACGTGCGCCGGCACCAAGACCTGCGGCACGGGCGCAACGGGCATCGACAACGTGTGGTTCGATCTCGATTCCCAGGGCAAACCCACGCCGGGCGGCGGCAATCCGATCTGGCATGCGCTGAATTTGCAGAACGGTATCGTGCCGAGCTACCTGGACGCCTATAAAGTCACGGACAAGGCGCTGGTGGGCACCTATGTGCCGCATTACAGCAGCACCATGGTGGCGCCGTGGCTGTGGAATGCGACCAAGAAAGTGTTCATTTCCACGGAAACCACGCAGTCGATCGCGGCCAAGGCCCAGTACATCGTCAACAATAATATCGGCGGCGTGATGATCTGGGAAATGGCGGGCGACTATGCCTGGGATGCCACGCGCAATGGCGGCAAGGGCGAGTATTTCATGGGCACCACCCTGACGGACGTGCTGTACCAGGCTTTCCGCACGGCTGGCGCGTATGGCAACAAGCGCGCCGAAATCGCCATGCCGGGCACGGCGGCCAACGTCAGCATCACCCTGGGCGGCTGGAAGCTGGGCGACAGCAACTTCCCCATCAACCCTGTGATGACGGTGAAGAACAACACGGCCACGACCCTGCCGGGCGGCACCGTGGTGGAGTTCGACTATCCCGTGTCGGCGCCATCGGACATGAGCGACCAGTCCGGCTTCGGCTTGACGGTCATCAATGCCGGCTACACGGGGCCGAACAATATCGGCGGCTTCACGAAGAACTACAACCGGGCCCGCTTCGCGATTCCCGCGTGGCAATCGCTGGCGCCGGGCGGCTCCGTCGCGCTGACCTTGAACTACCGCCTGCCGATCTCGGGACCGGCCAACTACACGGTCACCGTGGGCGGCACCAAGTACGCGCTGACGCAGGAGTACCCGGAACTGCCGGTGGCCTTGCCGTAAGTTGAATCCGGTAGTGTAAACAGAGAAGGGCGGAACCGAGGTTCCGCCCTTTTTTAATGGCTGCCGTTAAGCTGGCTTAAAACCAAGTTTCCACTTGGAAACCATACGACGTGCCGCTGGTATTGTTGTTGTAGATCGGGCCGCCGTTGTTCGACGCATTGACCGAAGCGGTGGCCGCATCGTTCCATTTGCCGTAGGTCACGAAAGCGCGCAGTTCTGGACGCGACCACAGGCCAGGACCTGCCGAGATCGTCGGTGCGATGGTCAGCTTGGTCAGGCGCTTGGCTGGCTGGCCGCCCGATTGCGTCACACGGTCCGTA
>NZ_JAXAWA010000013.1:0-10679 GCF_033949445.1 Janthinobacterium sp. GMG2
GGGTTCGAATCCCACCCTCTCCGCCAGAATACATAAGAGAAGCTCCCGCAAGGGAGCTTTTTTTATTAGTGATGCAAAAAAGCCTGCGACGTATCAATGCAGGTAGAAAAACCGCCCAAAGCGCGCAGCGCAAGGCGTTTTTTCCTCCATTCAGCTTTGAATGCCAGCACCCCCACCAACGCAAGCTAGTGCACCAGCCGCGCCACCGCAAACGCCACACCTGCCAGCGCAATCATCGTCCCCACGCACGACAGGATGACAGTCGACTTCGCCTCAGCCACATCAGATCTGGTCGCATAATTGGAGCGCACCACCGCCAAGTCCAGTTTCAAGCTGCTGACATCCGTCGTGAGGACAGTGACATCCGTTTTCAGGCCGGCGACATCCGTTTTCAGGTCTGCCACATCCACCTTGAGGCCAGCCACATCCGTTTTCAGACCGGCCACATCCACCCTGATGCCAGCCACATCCACCTTCAAATCAGCAACATCCAGTTTCACACCAGCCATGTCTTTTGCCAGTGTATTGACCTGCTCGTCCATGGTGCAATCCTCCATGCTTTTCACTCGATGCTCCTCGCATTTTTCACCCCTGTCAAACAGTGTCCCGAGGGTATCGTGCATGGCCTTGCTATTCCTCGCCAAGCGTTGCGCCAGTGCCATCGCGCGTTGCAGGTCGGCCATTCCTTCGCCCTGTAGCTGGTCTGTTGCAGTCTGCAATTCGGCAGCGATTTGTTCGCTGAGGCTGGCGGCAACCTGCAGCCATGCATTGATCTTGCGCTGGCGTGTCTGTCGCTCCAGCGCGTCAGGCCGCAGCCACGGATCGCTCAGTTTGTGCATGCTATTCATGCTGCGTCCTCTTCAGCTTCGGCCGATGCCGATGCCGTCCACGCTACCCCTCGCCGTCGCCACCCACCTTGACCCCGCTCAGCCTATGGTAATCTACCCCCTCCCATCCCGACCCCACCAATAAAAGCAATGAGCCGATTCTGGAGCAACATCGTCAGCGAGCTGACCCCCTATATCCCTGGCGAGCAACCGAAACTGCCCGACCTGGTCAAACTCAACACCAACGAAAACCCCTACGGCCCATCACCGCAAGTCCTGGCTGCGCTGCGCGAAGCAACTGAAGACAGCCTGCGCCTCTACCCCGACCCCACGGCCAGCGAACTGAAGCAAAACCTGGCCGACTACCACGGCTTGAGCAGCGCGCAGGTGTTCGTCGGCAACGGTTCCGATGAAGTGCTGGCGCTGGCCTTCATGGCCTTGCTCAAGCACGATGCGCCGCTGCTGTTTCCGGACATCAGCTACAGTTTCTACCCCGTGTATTGCAAGCTGTACGGCATCGATTACCGCACGGTAGCGCTCGACGATGCCATGCGCATCCGCCCGCAAGACTACCAGGGGCCGTGCGGCGCCATCATCTTCCCCAATCCCAACGCGCCGACAGGCGTCGACTTGCCGCTGGCCGATGTGGAAACCTTGCTGCGCGACCATCCCGACGCCGTGGTGGTGGTTGATGAAGCGTATGTGGATTTCGGCGGCCAGAGCGCCGTGGCCCTGGTCGAACGGTATCCGAACTTGCTGGTGGTGCAGACGTTCTCGAAATCGCGCTCGCTGGCCGGCTTGCGCGTCGGCTGTGCCTTCGGGCATCCTGATCTGATCGAAGCACTGGAAAGGGTGAAGAACAGTTTCAACTCGTATCCGCTGGATCGGCTGGCGCTGGCCGGTGCCGTTGCGTCGCTGCACGACGAAGCGTATTTCCAGCAGACGCGCCAGGCCGTGATCGCCAGTCGCGAACAGCTGACGGCGGATCTGGCGGCGCTGGGTTTCGAGGTGCTGCCGTCGGTGGCCAACTTTGTCTTTGCGCGCCACCCGCAGCATGACGCGGCGCAACTGGCCGCAGGCTTGCGTGCCCGTTCCGTGATCGTGCGCCATTTCAATGCACCGCGTATCAATCAGTATTTGCGCATCAGCATCGGCAACGTGGGCGAGTGCGCGGCCCTGATGACGGCCCTGCGTGCCCTGGTGTAATTTTTTTCTTTTGTAGCGGCCACTGCCCATAGCGGCGGTGGCGCCAATTCTTTCCGAACTTATCAAAAAGTGCAGACATTCCAGCCTGTCGTGCTACTATGGCGTAAGTCGCTATATCACTTATCGATATATCAGATGACGATATAACGATTTACGCTATATCGGCTATTGCCTTTGGGGAGGAATATGGATGCATCGATAGACAAGCTGCTGCCCTTGTCGGAAGCCACATATTACATTTTGCTGGCCTTGAACGAGCCGGCGCATGGCTACGCCATCATGCAGCAAGTCGAGGCCATCAGCGAGGGCGCCGTCAAGATCGGGCCAGGCACCATGTACGGGGCGTTTGCCAACCTGGAAAAGCAGGGCTTGATCGTGATGGTGAGGGAAGCCGAGCGGCGCAAGGTCTACACCATGACGGACATGGGGCGCCATGTGCTGCTGGCGCAATTGCGGCGCTTGCGGGTGATGGTGCGCGTGGGCGAGGCGAGTGCGCCCTTTTTAGCAAAATACTGAGGTGAAACAGGATGAGTGAGCAACGGTCGCATGTCTATAAATGGTTCATCGAGCTTGATGATGGCGAGATCGAGCAATGGCTGCGTTCGCAAGCCCTGGCAGGCTGGCATTTGACGGGCTTTCGCATGCCTTGCCGGTTTACGTTTGTCCGGGGCGAACCCGCTGATGAGGTCTACCGTTTCGACTCCTTTCCTGCATGGAAGCGCAGCGCCGAGTATGACCAGCTGTGCCAGGATGCCGGCTGGGAGCTGGTGTTTTACTGGTGGGGCAGTTATTGCTGGCGCAAGCCTGCGGCAGACGGCCAGCCGAATGAGATTTACACGGATACGGCATCGAAGATCGCCAGGCAGCAGCGCTTGCTGATGTATTTCGGCTTGACCGGTTTGCTGTTGATATTCAATCTGCTGGGCAGCCGCGACCGCCAGATGGATATGTTGCGGATGGTGCTGACAGGCGTGCAGGCAATCATGCTCCTGCCCATGTCATACCTGATCTGGCGCACCGTCAGCCGCGTGCGCCGCCTGCGCCGGCAGGCGCTTTAGGCGCATCGGATGCTGGCAGCCGTCCCGCCATGCAGGGCCATTGCGCGTCAATCAAGGGATGCAAGTGGCAGCAGGATGGGCGGTATGGAAAAGCATTCAATCTGGCGCGAGATCGTGTCCTGGATGGCAGGCCTGATACGGCTGCCGGCAGCCGTATCAGGTGCCACTTTGCTTACTGCTGGCTGGCCCGGCGGCGGCGCGCCATGAAGCCCAGCAAGCCCAGGCCGCCCAGCAGCATGCCGTAGGTGGATGGTTCCGGTACGGCCGACACGGACAGGTTATTGATGGTTGGCCAGATGCCGATCTGTCCGGCCGTGCTGACGGCCAGGTCCGAGAAGGCGCCCGTCGACAGGAAGCCGACAAACGATGCCTGTGTCGGCAATACCAGTTCGTAGGTGAGCAGCTCGCCCAGCGCATTGCGCGCGGTCAGCGTGATGCTCTGGGCACTGGCATATTCGCCGGAAAAGTTCGATCCGAAGAAGAATCCCCCCACACCGCGTACGGCACTGGAAAAGTTGGAGAACACCACGCTGTCGTCACGGTTATTGGTGCTCAGCCAATTGTCGCTGCCCGTGCCTGCGCCGTACAGGATGGGCGAGACGCCAACGCTGCTTGCCGTGTAGGCATAGCTGCCGGCGCTCCGGAACAGCGGACCATCGAGTGCATCGATGGGCAAATCATCAAAGGTATCGACGCCGGTATTGCCGGCCGCTGCCAGATAGGCGGACTGGCTGGTAAAGACCGTGATGTCGGCGTGTGCGGCGCTGGCGGCGAACAGCAGGGCGGCGGCGCTGATGATTTTCATGCGGGTGAGTGAGGTTTGCAAGATCGACTCCTTAACGAGGGTTGGGAAAAGGATGCGGCAAAAAGTTTCCTTATTTGTAATGCCAGTTCAATGTAATATTAAATAGAAAAAAATACAACATAAATTATTTATGATAATTTTGATCTTGCATATGTAAATCGCTGATGTTTGCCAATTGCTAATGCATGGGGGCCTGAATTGGCGTCTGGCGGCACGATGCTGCTGGCGCGGGCCATTTGTGCAACAATAATCGGATTCACACATCGACAGGACGGACAATATGGCAAAAGTGGCATTCATCGGTTTGGGCGTCATGGGTTTCCCTATGGCAGGCCATCTGGCGGCGGGCGGGCACGACGTCACCGTGTACAACCGCAATCCGGCCCGTGCGGCCGCCTGGCTGGAGCAATACAAGGGCAGCAGCGCCGCCACGCCGGCCGCTGCTGCTGCGGGCGCCGAGTTCGTCTTCACCTGCATCGGCAACGATAACGACCTGTATCAAGTGATCCTGGAAGAGGGCGGCCTGCTGTCCGCCATGGCGCCGGGCAGCATCCTGATCGACCATACGACTGCTTCCGCCGAAGCGGCGCGCACCATCCACGCGGCGGCAAAAGAAAAGGGCGTGTTCTTCCTCGACGCGCCCGTGTCCGGCGGCCAGGCTGGCGCGGAAAACGGCAAGCTGACCGTGATGGTGGGCGGCGACGCGGAAGCGTATGCACGTGCCGAGCCCGTCATCGCGCTGTTCTCGCGCGCCGTCACCTATATGGGCGCCTCCGGTTCCGGCCAGCTCACAAAAATGGTCAACCAGATCTGCATCGCCGGTCTCGTGCAAGCCTTGAGCGAAGGCATCGCCTTTGCGGAAAACGCTGGCCTCGACGCGGCGCTGGTGGTCGACGTGATTTCCAAGGGTGCGGCGCAGTCGTGGCAGCTGGAAAACCGGGGCAAGACCATGATAGAGCGCAAGTTCGACTTCGGTTTCGCCGTCGACCTGATGCGCAAGGACCTCGGTATCTGCCTCGCCGAAGCCAAGCGCAACGGCAGCGACCTGCCCGTGACGACCTTGACGGACCAGTTCTATGGCGAAGTGCAGCAGGCGGGCGGTAACCGTTACGATACATCCAGCCTGATTACCCGCCTGAACAAAAAGTAAAATTTAACTCGTCAGTAGCGAGCGGCGCGTCCCTGCAAAGGGCCGCGCCGCTTGTCGTTTACGGCGCTGGAAAGTAAAAAACGTCAGTTTCCGGAACATCTGGTTTCGATTTTCATGGAAAAGCATAGACTTCGCTAGCTCATCGTGTATTATTAAAAAACGAGATGAAATGTCCCAATTTTTAAAACATTATGAGCGGACCCGCATGAAAACCAACTCCTCAGCGATAACACGCGTTGTCGACAAGAATATCCCCTACCTGTCTTCCGCCGTTGCCATCTGGCGTCCCCGCGCCGTGCTGCGCAGCTGGCCCGGCGTGGCCATCGCACTGGTGATCGCCCTGTCGGCCACCTTTATTTCCAGCAATTACGGGGGCCCGCAACTGCTGTACGCGCTGTTCTTCGGCCTGGCTTTTCACTTCCTCGCGTCGGACCCCACCTGCAAGCCCGGCATCGAGTTCTGCAGCAAGGTGCTGCTGCGCACGGGCGTGGCCCTGCTGGGCGCGCGCATCACCTTCAACCAGATCGCCTCGGTCGGTGTGACGCCGTTATTGATCGTCGTCGGCGGCCTGGTGGCCACTTTGGGCTTTGGCTATCTGCTGGCCAGGTGGCTGAAACGCCCCATCACGGAAGGGATATTGTCCGGCGGCTCGGTCGCCATCTGCGGCGCGTCGGCCGCGCTGGCCATTTCCGCCGTGCTGCCGCAAACCAAGGAAAACGAAAAATTCACCCTGCTGACGGTGGTCGGCGTGACGACCTTGTCCACCCTGGCCATGATCGTCTACCCGCTGCTGGTCAAGCTGCTGGGTTTTGACCCGACGGAAGCGGGCGTGTTTATCGGCGGCACCATCCATGACGTGGCGCAAGTGGTGGGCGCCGGCTACCTGGTCAGCAACCATACGGGCGACGTCGCCACCTTCGTCAAACTGACGCGCGTGGCTTGCCTCGTGCCTGTCGTGCTGGGCCTGTCGATCATGTTCAAGCGCAAGGAAGGCAAGAGCGAAGTCGACGCGCCGCCGCTCGTGCCCTTTTTCCTGATCGGCTTTGTCTGGCTCGTCATTACCAACAGCCTGGGCCTGATTCCGCAGGAAGTGAATGGCTGGATCAACAATGCCTCGCGCGCCTGCCTCGTCATCGCCATTGCCGCGCTGGGCGTCAAAACGTCGTTCCAGTCGCTGGCCTCGCTGGGCTGGCGCCCCGTGATCATGCTGGTGATGGAAACCGTGTGGATCGCCGCCTTCGTTGCCATCGCCGTCCTGCTGACCCGTTAAGCGAGCCGAACCCGCCATGAAGATCCTTGTCCTCGGCGCCGGCGTGGTCGGCACGGCATCGGCCTGGTACTTGCGCCAGGCGGGCCACGACGTGCGCGTGCTCGAGCGCCAGGCGGGCGCCGCGCAGGAAACGAGCTTCGGCAATGGCGGGCAGATTTCCGTCTCGCACGCGGAGCCGTGGGCCAATCCCGCCACCCTGTGCAAGGTCGTGCGCTGGCTGGGCAAGGACGATGCGCCGTTGCTGTTCCGTCCCCGCCTCGATACGCTGCAATGGCAGTGGGCGCTGCATTATCTGCGCGAATGTCTGCCATCGCGGGTGTCGCGCAATATGCGCCAGATCGTCGTGCTGGCCGAGTACAGCCGCCAGAGTCTGCAAGCCCTCCGGCGCGAAACGGGCATAGCCTATGACCACCTCGAGCGGGGGATATTGCATTTCTATACGGACCAGCAGGAGTTCGATAAATCGCAGTCGGGCGCCGCGCTCTTGCGCGAACTGGGCTGCCCGCGCAACACCGTCAGCGCCGATGAAGTGGTCCGGCTGGAACCGGCCCTGCGACACGCGCGCAGCCAGATCGTCGGCGGCGATTTCACGGCCAGCGACGAGTCGGGCGACGTGCATTTGTTTACCACGGCGCTGGCGGCCCGCGCGGCTGCGGCCGGCGTGGATTTTCAGTACGGCACGACGGTGACGCGCTTGCTGACGGATGGAGAACGCATCACGGGCGTGGAATGCATCGATGCGCAGGGCCGCCACCGCCTGGAATACGCGGATGCCGTCGTGGTGGCCATGGGCAGCTTTTCCGCACCGCTGCTGCAGCCGCTCGGTATCCGCCTGATGCTGTATCCAGGCAAAGGTTATTCCGCCACATATCCGATACGCGACCCCGCCAGCGCACCGTCCGTGTCGCTGACGGACGATGGCCACAAACTGGTGTTTTCGCGCCTGGGCGAGCGCCTGCGCGTGGCCGGCACGTGCGAGCTGAACGGCTACACGCGCGAACTGAACCCCGTGCGTTGCGCCGCCATCACGCGCAGAGTGCAGGCGCTGTTCCCTGATGCCTGCGATTACAGCGACCCCGTCTACTGGGCCGGCTTGCGCCCGCTCACGCCATCGAACGTGCCGTACATCGGCACCACGCGCTACCGCCAGCTGTTCCTCAACACGGGCCACGGCACCCTGGGCTGGACCATGGGCTGCGGCGCGGGCAGGGCGATCGCCGACCTTGTGTCGGGGCGGCGGCCGGAAGTCGATTTTGCGTTTTGCGGGGAACGCTTGGTGCCGCAGTCTGCGGCAGAGGAGTTCCGGGGTCAGACCCGCCGGGTCTGACCCCAGCTTTAACTTAGGAGATCAAGATGAGAGACGCCACCACCCCCAGCCAATCACCGGCCGGCCTGACCCTGGCCGGTACCACCTACCAGTCGCGCCTGCTGGTGGGCACGGGTAAATACAAGGATTTCGAGGAAACGCGATTGGCCATCGAAGAGAGCGGCGCCGAGATTGTCACCGTCACCATCCGGCGCGTGAATATCGGCCAGGAAAAGGGTGAGCCGAACTTGCTCGATTTCATACCGCCATCGAAATACACGATCCTGCCCAACACGGGCGGCTGCTACAACGCGCGCGACGCCGTCTATACCTTGCAGCTGGCGCGCGAGCTGCTGGGCGGGCACCAGCTGTGCAAGCTGGAAGTGCTCGGCGATGAAAAGACCCTGTTCCCGAACATGCCGGAAACATTGAAGGCGGCGCAGGAACTGGTGCGCGACGGCTTCCAGGTGATGGTGTATTGCAGCGACGACCCCATCCAGGCGCGCATGCTGGAAGACATCGGCTGCATCGCCGTCATGCCGCTGGCGTCCCTGATCGGCTCGGGCATGGGCATTCTGAATCCGTGGAATCTGTCCCTGATCATCGAGCAAGCCAGGGTCCCCGTGCTGGTCGACGCCGGTGTCGGCACGGCGTCGGACGCGGCCATCGCCATGGAACTCGGTTGCGACGGCATCCTGATGAATACCGCCATCGCGGCGGCGCGCGAACCGGTACGCATGGCGCGCGCCATGAAACTGGCAGTGCAGGGCGGACGCGAGGCCTATCTGGCCGGACGCATGCCCCGGAGAGCAGGCGTCATGAGCGCCTCGCCCTCGTCGCCGATGGCCGGGCTGATCGCCTGAGCCCGATTTGTAGCAAGGTAGTTGACTATCGTTTCAAGCGTTTATAAAAACCACAATACCTGGAGATGACATGAAACACACACTCGTAGCGGCAGCCATCCTGGCCTCCTTCTTCGCCGGCAACGCCAGCGCCCAATCGTCCGTCACCGTGTACGGCTTGCTCGATGCGGGCCTGACGTCCGAACACGGCGGCGCGGAAGGCTCCGTCACCAAGCTGGCCACCGGCGTGCAATCGGGCAGCCGCATCGGCTTCAAGGGCACGGAAGACCTGGGCAACAACCTGAAGGCCAATTTTGTGCTGGAAAATGGTCTCGACGTGGATACGGGCGCCAACCGCCAGGGCGCCCTGTTCGGGCGCAAGGCTTACGTGGGCCTGTCGGGCGGCTTCGGCGCCGTGAACCTGGGCTTGCAGCATAACCCGCTGTTCACCGCGCTGGACAATATCGACCCGTTCGAGACGGGCATGACGGGCGCCTCGATCAACCTGATGAGCGTGGCCAGCCTGCGCACGAAAAACTCGATCATGTACGAGACGCCAAAGGTGAACGGCTTGTCGGCCGCCGTGATGGTTGGCCTGGGCGAAAAGCCGGACAGCAATACCCTGGGCCGCACCATCGACTTTTCCATCGAATACGCGAATGGCCCGCTGGTATTGACCCTGGCGCACGACAACCGCAAGGACACGCCGCTGAACACGGCCAAGGTCACCTTGCTGGGCGGCACCTACGACTTCGGCCCCGCCAAGCTGCACGCCGCGTATGAGACGGACAAGGATGACGCGGGCACGGATTTCCGCAGCTACATGCTGGGCGCGTCGGCCCCCGTGGGCGCGGCGGGCAGCGTAATGGCGTCTTACATCAAGAAGGATGACCGCACGAATGCGCGCCGCGGCGGGCGCCAGCTGGCCATCGGCTACACCTATGCCTTGTCCAAGCGCACGAATCTGTACACCTCGTACGGGCGCATCAACAACGATGGCGCGGGCACCAATTTCGTCGGCGATGCATCGAGCGGCGGCAGCGTGCCCTTGCCTGGGCATAACTCGAGCGCCTTCACGGCCGGCATGCGTTTGAAGTTCTAAGCAAGGCGACGCGGGTAGAGATGGCGGCTTGTCTGTTGCGGATAAGCCGCCATTGTTGTTTCAGCGGTGGACCTAAGTAGCGGATTCCGGATTCAGGAATGAAACAGTCCGATTTTTCATGAGTTTTCATTGACAGCGCATTTCGCAACCGTTAAATTGAACACGTATTTCAAATATCGGAACAAAATATACCGATTTTTTATAAAACCGTAAGGAGACTGAGCCATGACCGATTTGTCCGACCAAAAAGCCGCCGCAGCCGCGATACCTGTTGGCCCGCAAAAGATGACGCCTTCCGAAGCGTTCGTGGAAACCCTGGCCGCCAATGGCGTGACCGACATGTTCGGCATCATGGGCTCGGCTTTCATGGACCCGATGGATATCTTCGCCCCGGCTGGCATCCGTTTGATTCCCGTCGTGCACGAGCAGGGCGCCGGCCACATGGCCGACGGTTACGCCCGCGTCTCTGGCCGCCATGGCGTCGTCATCGGCCAGAACGGCCCCGGCATCAGCAATTGCGTGACGGCCATCGCCGCCGCCTACTGGGCGCATACCCCGGTCGTCATCATCACACCGGAAACGGGCACCATGAGCATGGGCCTGGGCGGCTTCCAGGAAGCGAACCAGTTGCCGATGTTCGAGGAATTCACGAAATACCAGGGCCACGTGACGAATCCCGCCCGCATGGCGGAATTTACGGGCCGCTGCTTTGACCGCGCCATGTCGGAAATGGGCCCGACGCAACTGAACATCCCGCGCGACTATTTTTATGGCGAAATCAAGGCCGAGATTCCGAAACCGAACCGCCTGGACCGTGGCGCCGGCGGCGAACAAAGCCTCAACGATGCGGCCGAATTGCTGGCGAAAGCCAAGTTCCCCGTGATCATCTCGGGCGGCGGCGTCGTCATGGGCGAGGCGATCGAGGAATGCAAGGCGCTGGCCGAGCGCCTGGGTGCCCCCGTCGTCAACAGCTATCTGCACAACGACTCCTTCCCCGCCAGCCACCCGCTGTGGTGCGGTCCGCTCGGTTATCAAGGTTCGAAAGCTGCCATGAAACTGATCGCCAAGGCCGACGTCGTCGTCGCTTTAGGTTCGCGCCTGGGCCCGTTCGGC
>NZ_JAXAWA010000014.1:0-9420 GCF_033949445.1 Janthinobacterium sp. GMG2
TTGCGGTTACGCCTTCCCGACCATCATCGGCGCGAAAGTGGCGGCTCCCCACCGTCCGGCCGTGTCGTATGCGGGCGATGGCGCCTGGGGCATGAGCCTGATGGAAACGATGACCTGCGTGCGCCACAACATTCCCGTCACGGCCGTGGTCTTCCACAACCGCCAGTGGGGCGCGGAAAAGAAAAACCAGGTCGATTTCTACAACCGCCGCTTCGTTGCCGGTGAACTCGACAACCAGAGTTTCGCCGAGATCGCGCGCGCCATGGGTGCCGAAGGCATCACGGTCGACAAGCTGGAAGACGTGGGCCCGGCCTTGAAGAAGGCGATCGACATGCAGATGAATGAAGGCAAGACGACCATCATCGAAATCATGTGCACGCGCGAGCTGGGCGACCCGTTCCGCCGCGATGCGTTGAGCAAACCTGTGCGGCATCTGGATAAATATAAAGATTACGTCTGATTTGCTGCTGGAGTGTTGGATTACGCCCTGGCGGGCTAATCCAACCTACGCAAGCTACGCGTGGTGCCGGCGTAATCCGACACCACCCTGACCGATCCTTGTATGACCCCGGCAATCGCGCCGGGTTTTTATGTGCCGGAGCCATGCCTCATGCTTCCATGGTTCCGGCATTTTTTTACCGAATTGGAGTTCCCATGAAAGCCCTGCACCGCATCATCGCCCAGGCCCGCGCCGTGCCGAAACATATCGTCTTGTGCGAGGGCGACGACATGCGAGTTTTGCAGGCGGCCGCGCGTGCCGCTGCTGAAGGCCTGGCCCACATTACCATCGTCGGCAATCCCGCCGCCATCCTGGCCCTGGCGCAAGAGCACGCGCTGAACCTGGACGCCGTGCGCCTGGTCAACCCGGCGCAGTCCAGCGAGTCGGAACATTACGCTCAGCAATTATTCGTGCTGCGCCAGGCCAAGGGCATGACGGTGGAGCAGGCGAGGATCGCCGTGCAAGAACCGCTGTGCTACGCCAACCTGATGGTGCGCCTGGGCGACGCGGACGGCTGCGTGGCGGGAGCCGTGCACACGACGGCCGACGTGGTGCGCAGCGCCATCCAGATCATCGGCGTCGACCCGGCTTTCAAGCTGGTGTCGAGCTTTTTCCTGATGATGCTGTGCGAACCTTTTCACAGCCTCAAGGGCGGTTTCATCTTTTCCGACTGCGCCCTCGTTGTTGATCCGAAAGCCGAGGAATTGGCCGACATCGCCATGGCGGCCGCCGACAGCGCCCAAGCCTTGCTGATGGAAGAGCCGCGCGTCGCCATGCTGTCGTTTTCCACCAGCGGCAGCGCCCACCACGCGGCCGTCGACAAGGTGCATGCGGCAACAGACCGGGTCAAGGCCCAGCGTCCGCTGCTCGCCATCGATGGCGACGTGCAGCTCGATGCGGCCATCGTGGCCGAGATTTCCCAGCGCAAGGTCAAGGATTCCGTCGTCAACGGCCGCGCCAATGTGCTGGTGTTTCCGAACTTGGACGCGGGCAATATCGGCTACAAGCTGGCCGAGCGCATGGGCGGCGCCGTCGCCATCGGCCCCTTGCTGCAAGGCTTGAAGAAGCCCGCCAACGATCTGTCGCGCGGTTGCAGCGCCGACGATGTCTATAACGTGATTGCGGTCACGTCCGTGCAGGCCCAGGGTGGGCGCTGAGTTGTTCAGCTGGCCCGTGCTGGCGCTGCTGGGCGTAGTGGCGGCGGGCACGTACTTCCAGACCGTCACGGGCTTTGGCCTGGGCATGATCGTCATGGGCGTGGCCAGCGGCCTGGGCCTGGCGCCCGTGCCCGCGCTGGCGGCCCTCGTCAGCCTGCTGTCCCTGGCCAATTGCCTCGTGGCCTTGCCGGGCGCCTTGCACCACCTGGACTGGCGCGCCATCCGCGCCGCCAGCATCGGCTTGCTGCCGGCCATGGCGGCCGGCGTCTTGCTATTGGGATACCTGGACCAGGCGTATGCGCCGCTGCTGCATCTGTTGCTGGGCGCGGCCATCGTGTATGGCGGCGTCAGTATTTTGCTGCAGGCGCCACCTGGCCCCGGCGCGGCCGACAAGCGCAGTTTCTTCATCAGCGGCGTGTGCGGCGGCCTGTTCTCGGGCCTGTTTTCGCTGGCCGGACCACCGCTCGTGTACCAGTTCTACCGCCAGGAAATGAGCTTGAAAACCATCCGCTACAGTCTGATCTTTTTATTCGCCATCAGTGCGGGCGGGCGCTCGCTGATGGCGGGCAGCCAGGGCCAGCTCGACGCGAAAGTGCTGCTGCTGTGTGCGCTGGCCTTGCCCGTGGGCGTGCTGGCCACGATGGCCGGCAAGCGCTACCCGCCGCCGATCGCCCAGCGCGGCATGCGCCGCATCGCGTTTGCCGTGCTGACCCTGATCGGCATTTCGCTGATGGCGGCGGCCGTGCCGCAATTGCTCGGCTAGTTTCCAAACGTGCGGCGCTTGCAAAATAGTCAAACTGCCGTTATATTCCCCGTTCTTTCTCGAACCTCTTCCTTATTGGAGCCAAAAGTGCCTCGCTTCTTCGCCATCACCTGCTAACGCTGACGAAATGCTCTTTGCAGCATCGTTCGGCGCGTTGACGCCCCCGATTGCTGCGGCACTGCTCTTGCTCTTCCCGCACACGCATCCGAGACCCTGGTCTTGATCGTCCACGCCCGAACACGTCGTCAGCACCCCTGACCCTGTATGGACACGCCCCGGTGAACGCGGCGTGGGACGCTATGTTTTTACAATCTTTACCCTTATTCAAATACCCGCGCACGCCGCACCTGGAAGGCTCGCGCCTGCAGGATGGCGACGACGGTTCCGACCAGATGCCCCTGAAAAAGCTGGCCGGCCAGTATGTCGTCATCGAGGAGAAAATCGATGGCGCCAACTCCGCCGTGTCGTTCAGCGATGCGGGCGAGGTGCTGCTGCAGTCGCGCGGCCACTACTTGGCGGGCGGCGGCAGCGAACGCCAGTTCAACCTGTTGAAACCGTGGGCGCATGCGCACGAACACGCCTTGCTGGGCTTACTTGAAGACCAGTATGTGCTGTTTGGCGAATGGTCGTACAGCAAGCATTCCGTGTTTTACGACCGCTTGCCCCATTACTTCAACGAGTTCGACGTGTATTGCCGCCGCAGCCAGATGTTTTTGTCGACGGCGCGCCGCCACGCCATACTGGCCGGCTCACCCGTGCTGTCCGTCCCCGTGCTGTATGCGGGGTTGATGCCAGCCACGCCGAAGCAGCTGTGGCAGTTGCTGCGCCATTCGCTGGCCAAGTCCAGTCTGTGGCGCGATGCTTTTGAACACGCGGTGGCGCGCGAGCGCCTGCCGCTGGGCCTGTGCTGGAAGCAGACGGACAAGTCCGACCACGCGGAAGGGCTGTACCTGAAGGTGGAAGACGACGAGCAAGTGCTGGCCCGCTATAAGCTGGTGCGCCATGACTTCACGCAAACCATCCTCGACAGCGGTTCGCACCACAGCACGCGGCCCTTGATCCCGAACCAGCTGGCTGACGGCGTGGACCTGTACGCACCGCAGCCGCTCGTCACGTGGGAAAGCCTGGGTTTGCATACCTGCCGTTCGCTCGACGAACTGGCAGTTTTCTCAAGGAGTACAACATGATGAACTGGAAAACCCTGCAGCAACTGGTGCCGCCAGCGGGCCAGTCGCCCGATTTCAATGCTTGCCTGGCCGCCTTCCCGCAGTTGGAACTGGCCAAGACGACGCCGCAAAACCCCGTCTATCACGCGGAAGGCGATGTGTGGACGCATACGATGATGGTGGTGGAGTCCTTGCTGGCCATGCCCGACTATCAGCAAGCCACGCGCGCGGAACAGGAAATCGTGTTTCTCGCCGCCTTGCTGCACGACGTGGCCAAGTGCAGCACCACGGTGATCGACCCGGTGACGGGCGCCATCGGCCAGCCCGGCCACTCGCGCAAGGGCGCCCTCGATGCGCGCATCGCCTTGTGGGATTGCGACGTGCCGTTTGCCGCGCGCGAGGAGATCTGCCGCCTGATCAATGTGCACCAGGTGCCGTTCTTTGCGCTGGAAACGTCGCGGCGCGGCGTCACGCCCGAGTTCACCGTACGCGAACTGTCGTGGCAAGTCGATATCCGCTTGCTGGCCAAGCTGGCCGAGGCCGATATCCGCGGACGTATCTGCCCCGATCCGCAGCGCATTCTGGACGCCATCGAGCTGTTCCGCGAACTGGCGCGCGAGGAAGGATGCTATGGCCAGCGGCGCGCTTTCGTTGACGATCACACGCGCGTCAAATATTTTCGCGGCGCCGAGGCGCATCCCGATTATTCCCTGTTCCAGGAGCCGGGTTCGCACGTGGTCGTCATGTCGGGCTTGCCCGCGTCGGGCAAGAACACGTGGGTGGACAAGCACCATCCGCGCCTGCCCGTCGTGTCGTTTGACGATGCGCGGACGGCCCTGGGCTTGAAGCATGGCAAGAACGAGGGGCAGGTAGGCGACTATGCGGAAGAGCGGGCGCGCGAATTGTTGCGCAAGGGCGAACCGTTCGTGTGGAATGCCACGCATCTGTCCAAGCTGATGCGCGAAAAGACGCTCAACCTGCTGTACAAATACCACGCGCAGGTGGAGCTCGTGTACTTGGAGCAGCCGCGCAAGGAGTTACTGCGGCGCAACGGCCAGCGCGACACGTCGCTCAGTAACAAAAAGCTGCAAGCGATGCTGTGGAACTGGGAAATTCCGCTGCCGATGGAGGCGCACACGGTGCGCTACGAAGTGAGCTGAAGGCTTAACGTTTGCGTCCACCGAGCAACTGCGCGATCTCGCTGAACAGCTCATTGTTCAGCGAGGCGGGCAGGGTGGTGGCCAGGCTGCGGCTGTAGTAGGCGCCCAGGTCCAGGCCCAGTCCCAGCCCGCAGATTTCCACGGCGCCCTGCGCTTCGCGGCGCGCCACCACTTGTTTCAGATGCTGCGCCAGGTAAAACTCGTCGTTGGCGAGATTCGTGGCCGTATCCATCGGGCAACCATCGGACACGACGAGCAGGATGCGCCGCCGTTCCGGTCGCGCCAGCATGCGCGTGCACGCCCAGTCCACGGCTTCGCCATCGACGCCTTCGCGGTACAGATCCGCTTTCAGCAGGGCCGCGATGTCGGGCCGCGCGCGGCGCCAGCTGGTATCGCCATCCTTGAAGACCATGTGCACGAGTTCATTCAAGCGTCCTGGATTCGCCGGCGAGCGGGCGCGCATCCAGTCGCGCTTGGCTCTTCCCCCGTTCCACGCGCCCGTCGTAAAACCCAGCAACTCCGTGGCAACGCCGGCCTGGTCCAGTGCGCGCAGCACAATGTCGAGCAGCACGGCCACGGATTCCGCATGCGTCTTCATGGAGCCGGAGCAATCGACGAGAAAGGTGACGAGGCAATCGGCTTGCGGCAGGAATTGTTCCTTGCGAAACAGCCTGCGCTCGGATGGCGAACTGATCAGTTGCGCCAGCCGCCGGCCGTCGATATACCCCTCTTCTTCGCCAAACGACCAGCCGTCGCGCTCGGGCACGGCCAGCAATTGCGTGAACCGCCGCGCCAGGCGGGCCGTGTTGATGCCCAGGCTGGCGATGCGACCATCCATGCGTTCGCGGTATTCGAGCAGCAGGGCTCGGCGGACCAATTCGCCCGCTTTTTCCTCTCGGTCATACACCGTGGAATAGGCACGGTAGCCGCCATCGCCATCGCTGAAGGCGCGGCTCTCGCCCAGCGGGGCGGCGTCTGGAACATTGTCGTTATCGCTGTCGAAATCGAGCAGCAGCTTGAAGGCCGCCTGCGCTTTGGCGTCGCCTGCCTCGTCCTGGCCGTCATCGCGCGCGGCTTGCGCGTCTTTCAGCATGGCATCGACGGCGTGGGCGATAGCCAGTGCATGGCGCGCAAAGGCGGCCTGGTCGGCGCGGTGGCGGCGCAATCCCGCCAGGTCGCCGCTCAATTGCGACGACACCGACCAGCGTGTCGCTTCAATAAAATCTTCCGTCTTTTTCAGCACGGGCCTGGCCGTCAGGCGCGACCAGCACATCTGGAATACCGTGTACAGCAGCAAGCCCGAAGCGCCTTCGGCCAGGCCGGAATCGTAGAACGCGTGCGACCATGCCGTGAAACGGTGGCGCAGGTTGCCGATCACGCCAGCGTGCCGCTCGGGCGCCAGCGTTTCCACCCTTAACTGTTCCAGCAATTCGAAGACGAGGCGCGCCACGGGTTCGACCGGGCAGAAGGACTTGTGCAGGGCCGCATCCGTATGCAGCATGCGCAGGGCCACGCTGTCGGCCGCGCCACGCAGCGAGGGCAGATCCCGCAGCGCCGCATCGGGCTGCAGATGGGCCGCGTGGATCGGCAGGGGATGGTGGCCGTCGTGCAGGCGTCGGCCCCGGTAGCGTATCGAGGGAGAAGCGCTGAGGGCGCGGATGGCACCCGCGCACAGCTCATCCGTTTCCTGCTGCTCGCGCGTGTAGGCGGCGGGCGCCGTCGTTTCGGTACTCATGCCTGGCTCGCCAGCAATTCCTCATTGAAACAGCGCTGGTAATACTCGGCCACCATGGGCCGCTCGGCCTCGTCGCATTTGTTGAGGAAGGACAGGCGGAAGGCCAGCGCCGGGTCGCGGAAGATCTGGCAATTCTCGGCCCACGTGATCACCGTGCGCGGCGACATCAGGCAAGCCAGGTCGCCGGCCGCATAGCCGTGGCGCGTGAGGCTGGCCACGGCCACCATGGCGGCGGCCAGTTGGCGGCCCGCCTCGTCGTTCATGGCGGGGACACGCGCCAGGACGATCTGCGTTTCTTCCTCCTGCGGCAAGTAGTTCAAGGTGGCAACGATGTTCCAGCGGTCGATCTGCGCGTGATTGAGCACTTGCGTGCCGTGGTACATGCCGTTCAAGTTGCCAAGGCCCACCGTGTTCGAGGTGGCGAACAGGCGGAAGTGGGGATGGGGCGTGATGACCCGGTTCTGGTCGAGCAGGGTGAACTTGCCGTCGCGCTCGAGGATGCGCTGGATGACGAACATCACGTCGGGGCGGCCCGCATCGTATTCATCGAAGATCAGGGCCACGGGCCGTTGCAGGGACCAGGGCACGATGCCTTCCTGGAATTCGGTGACTTGCTGCTGTTCGCGCAGCACGATGGCGTCCTTGCCGACCAGATCCAGGCGGCTGATGTGGCCATCGAGGTTGACCCGCACGCAAGGCCAGTTCAGGCGGGCCGCCACCTGCTCGATATGCGTGGACTTGCCCGTGCCGTGCAAGCCCTGCACCATCACACGGCGGTTGTGGGTGAAGCCGGCGAGGATCGCCAGGGTCACATCCTTGTTGAAGCGGTAGGCGGGATCGATGTCAGGCACGTGCGGGTCGCGTTCCGTGAAGACGGGCACGAGCAGGTCGCTGTCGATATCGAACAGGCTGCGCACGGACTGCAAGGTTTGCGCCGCTGCGGCGGGGGGATGTTGGCGTGAATCTGGCACCTTGTTCTCCTGTGAAACCGCAGCATGGGCGCTACGGCGGTTATGAATGACCGGTTTGCAATGCGTCGTCGTCCCCGCCCGTCGTCGGCATGGTTTCCGATTCGATGGCGGCCAGGGCTTGCGCGGCGCGCTGCAATGCTGGCAAGAAATGTAAAGCCTTGTCGTGCGTCAAACGGATGATGGGCGCCTGGATAGCCACGGCCAGGTTCGAGCGGCCGTTCGGGTTCGGCACCAGCACAGCCACGCACAGCAGGCCGGGCAGGAATTCCTCGTCGTCCAGCGCATAGCCGTTGCGGCGCACCAGTTCCAGTTCGCGCTCGAGCTTGACGGGGTCCGTTTCCGTCTTGTCCGTAAAGCGCGTCAATTCCATATGGCCCAGCAGGCGGCGCCGTTGCACTGGGGTCATTTGCGCCAGGAACAGCTTGCCGCTCGACGAACAGTGGGCCGGCACGCGCGAACCGGGATGCAGGTAGAAGCGCAGCGGGGCCGCCGTTTCCACGCGGTCCAGGTACACCACTTCGCTGCCGCTGAAGGCCGTCAGGTTGCAGCTTTCGCCCACTTCCTCGACCAGCTGGCGCAAGACCATGCGGCGGGCGCCATGGAACGTGTTGTTAATCAAGAGGTTCGACGCCAGGCGGCGCAGGCGCACGCCCGTGCTGTAGTGGCGGCCATCGCTTTCGCGCTGCAGCACGCCCACGCTTTCCAGCTGTTGCAGCATGCGGTGCAGAGTGGGCTTGGGCAAGCCCGTTTCTTCCACCAGCGCTTGCAGCGACAGCAACTGGTCTTTTTCGGCAATCACTTCCAGCAAAGCAAACAAACGCATCGTGGGCGTGTCGCCTTCCAGTTTTTCCGGCTCAAGTTTTGGGGATGAAATCATGTCCATGGTGGCCTCGGTTGTCTGTCTGAGTGTTATTTCATTTTCGAACTCAAATTGTACCGTTTCCTCGAAATTCTGTTTGACTTTTGATTGCCGAACGCTTAAATTGAATTGTATATCAAATTTCGGAACAAAATATACCGTTTTTTGATAAATAAGTTGCTCACTACACTGCAGTTCATTACAACAGACCAGGAGACACCCATGAATGACATGACCGACCAAAAAGCCGCCGCAGCCGCGATATCTGTTGGCCCGCAAAAGATGACGCCTTCCGAAGCGTTCGTGGAAACTCTGGCCGCCAATGGCGTGACCGACATGTTCGGCATCATGGGCTCGGCCTTCATGGACCCGATGGATATCTTCGCCCCGGCCGGCATCCGGCTGATCCCTGTCGTGCACGAGCAGGGTGCCGGCCACATGGCCGACGGTTACGCCCGCGTCTCGGGCCGCCATGGCGTCGTCATCGGCCAGAACGGTCCCGGCATCAGCAATTGCGTGACAGCCATTGCCGCCGCCTACTGGGCGCATACCCCGGTCGTGATCATCACGCCGGAAACGGGGACCATGAGCATGGGCCTGGGCGGCTTCCAGGAAGCGAACCAGCTGCCGATGTTCGAGGAATTCACCAAGTATCAAGGCCACGTCACCAATCCGGCCCGCATGGCGGAATTCACGGGCCGTTGCTTTGACCGCGCCATGTCCGAAATGGGTCCGACGCAACTGAACATTCCGCGCGACTATTTCTATGGCGAAATCAAGGCCGAGATTCCAAAGCCGAACCGCCTGGACCGAGGCGCCGGCGGCGAACAAAGCCTCAACGATGCGGCGGAGCTCCTGGCCAAGGCCAAGTTCCCTGTGATCATCTCGGGCGGCGGCGTCGTCATGGGCGAAGCGATCGAGGAATGCAAGGCGCTGGCCGAGCGCCTGGGTGCCCCCGTCGTCAACAGCTATCTGCACAACGACTCCTTCCCCGCCAGCCATCCGCTGTGGTGCGGTCCGCTCGGTTATCAAGGTTCGAAAGCTGCCATGAAACTGATCGCCAAGGCCGACGTCGTCGTCGCTTTAGGTTCGCGCCTGGGCCCGTTCGGT
>NZ_JAXAWA010000015.1:0-7910 GCF_033949445.1 Janthinobacterium sp. GMG2
GGCAGTGTTCAGGCTCAGGCCGGCCGGCAGGCTGCCGCTGGTCACGCTGTAGGTGTAGGGCGCCGTGCCGCCAGTCACCACCAGGGGCGCAGAATATGCCGCTTCCGCCGTCGCATTGGGCAAGGTGGCCGGCGTCAGGCTGACCGTGGCCGAGGACACCACCAGGGTATAGCTGCGCGTGCCGGTGAACTGGTACGCATCGGCCGCTTGCGCCGTCAACGTGAAACTGCCGGCCGCCGTCGGCGTGCCGCTGAGCAAACCGCTGCTGCTCAGGGTGAGGCCCGCTGGCAGGCTGCCGTTCGACACCGTATAGGCATACGGAGCAACACCGCCGCTGGCCGACAATTGCTGACTGTATGCCGTGGCCACTTTCGGCGCCGGCAACGTTGCCGGGGTCACCGCGATAGTCGGCGCGGCAACGCTCAAGGTATAGCTGTTGGTGGCACTGAACGGCGCCCCCGCGCCCGTGCTGCTGTCGGTGACCTTGATGCTGACCGGGAAGCTGCCGGCCACATTCGTCGTACCGGACAGCACGCCGGTGGCCGCATTCAGGCTCAGGCCGACGGGCAAGGTGCCGCTGGTCACACTGTAGGTATACGGCGCCGTGCCCCCCGCCGCTGTCAAGGTTGCGGTGTAGGCCGCTTCCGCCGCCGCATTCGGCAGGGTGGCCGGCGTCAGGCTGACGGTGGCCGAGGACACCACCAGGGTGTGGCTGCGCGTACCGGTGAACTGGTGCGCATCGGCCGCTTGCACTGTCACGGTGAAGCTGCCGGCCGCCGTTGGCGTACCGCTGAGCAAACCGCTGCTGTTCAAGGTCAGGCCCGCTGGCAGGTTACCGCTCGATACCGTATACGCATACGGAGCGATGCCGCCGCTGGCCGCCAATTGCTGGCTGTATGCCGTGGCCACTTTCGGCGCCGGCAAGGTGCTTGGCGTCACCACGATTACGGGGGCGGCAACGCTCAAGGTGTAGCTGTTGGTAGCGCTGAACGGCGCCCCTGCCCCCGTGCTGCTGTCCGTAACCTTGATGCTGACAGGGAAGCTGCCCGCCACATTGGTCGTACCGGACACCACGCCGGTCGATGCGTTCAGGCTCAAGCCGGCCGGCAAGGTACCGCTGGCCACGCTGAAGGTGTATGGCGCCGTGCCGCCGGCCGCCGTCAAGGTTGCTGTGTAAGCCGCTTCCGCCGTCGCATTGGGCAGGGTGGCCGGCGTCAGGCTGATATTGGGAATACCCACCGTCACCGTCACGGTGGCCGGTGCCGACGTGCCGCTGGCGTTGGTAACCGTATAGGTAAAGCTATCGGGACCGCCATAACCTGCCGTCGGCGTGTAGCTGATGCTCGTGCCGCTGGCCGTCGCCGTGCCATGCGATGCTGCGGATGCCACCGCGACCGACACCGCCGCGCCGCCGCTCAGGTTCAGGGTGATTGGATTGGCGCTGCTGCCGTACGCCACCGTGGCGCTGACGGCGCCGGCCACTGGAGCCGCCACCACCACCATGCCGGAATAGGCATGCGAACCAGTGAAAGGGGCACCGGCACCCGTGCTGCTGTCGGTGGCGGTAACGGTAAAGTTATACGCACCGATCGCCGTCGGCGTGCCGGACAAGGTACCGTCCGGCGCCAGGCTCAGTCCCGCTGGCAGGCTGCCAGCGCTGACGGCATAGTTATATGCCGCCGTGCCGCCGGTGGCGCTGATACCCTGGCTGAAGGCGGCGCCAGTGGTCATTGCCGGCAGACTTGCAGGCGCGATGCTGATCGTCGGCGCCGCTACCGTCAGCGAATAGGCGCGTGCGCCCGAATACGGGCCGCTGCCCGTCGAACTGTCCGTGGCGAGCACGGTAAAGTTGAAGGTACCGCCCGCCGTTGGCGTACCCGACAGCACACCGGTGCTGGACAAGCTCAGGCCAGCCGGCAAGGCACCGGCGCTGATCGCGTACGCATATGGCGCCAAGCCGTTCGCTGCGCTGATGCTCTGGCTGTATGCCGCACCGATTGCTGCGCCGGGCACGGTGGCTGGCGCGACCGTCACGGTCGGCGCACCGACGGTGATCGTCACGGTGGCCGGTGCCGACGTGCCACTGCCATTGGTGGCCGTGTAGGTAAAGCTGTCGCTGCCGCCATAACCTGCCGTCGGCGTGTAGGTGATGCTGGTGCCGCTGGCCGTCGCAGTGCCATGCGATGCAGCGGACGCCACAGCCACCGAGGTGGCGGCACCGCCGCTCAGGGCCAGGGTGATCGGATTTGCGCTGCTGCCGTACGCCACCGTCGCGCTGACTGCGCCGGCAACGGGCACCGCCACATAAGTGAACTGGTCCGCCGCACCGGTGGCGCTGGTGCCGCCAATCGTGGTCACGCGCACATCGACCGTGCCCGTGCCGGCGGGCGCCGTCACCGTGATTTGCGAAGCGCTGTTGACCGTAAAGCCGGTCGCTGCCGTAGCGCCGAACGTTACCGCCGTCGCGCCGCTAAGATTCGCACCGGTGATGGTGACGCTGGCGCCACCGGCTGTCGGACCAAAGGTGGGGGAAATACCGCTCACCACCGGTGCACCCACATACGTGAACTGGTCCGCCGCGCTGGTGGCACTGGTGCCTCCAACTGTGGTGATGCGCACATCGACCGTGCCCGTGCCGGCCGGCGCCGTTGCCGTGATCTGCGAGGCGCTGTTGACGGTAAAGCCGGCGGCCGACGTGGCGCCAAACGTCACCGCCGTCGTGCCGCTGAAATTCGAACCACTGATGATGACCGTGGTGCCGCCCGTCGTGGGCCCCGCCGTCGGCGAAATGCTGCTGACCACCGGCGCCGCCACGTACGTGAACTGGTCCGCCGCGCTGGTCGCGCTGGTGCCGCCCGTCGTGGTGACGCGTACGTCCACCGTACCGGCGCTGCCAGGTGGTGCCGTGGCCGTAATCTGCGTGGCGCTGTTGACCGTGTAGCCAGTCGCCGCCGTGGCGCCGAAGGTCACCGCCGTGGCGCCCGTAAAGCCCGAGCCCGTGATGGTGACGCTCGTGCCGCCGGTAACCGGACCGGCAGTGGGCGAAATGCTCGTTACTGCCGGCACTGCCGCGTAGGTGTACTGATTCCCGGCGCCGGTGGCGCTGGTGCCGCCGGCCGAAGTGACGCGCACGTTGACCGTGCCGGCGCTGCCCGCCGGCGCCGTCGCCGTGATCTGCGTGGCACTGTTGACCGTGTAGCCGGTCGCCGCCGTGGCGCCGAAGGTCACGGCCGTCGTGCCGCTAAAGCCCGTGCCTGTAATGATGACCGTGGTGCCGCCGGCAGTTGTGCCGGCGGTGGGCGAAATGCTGCTCACCACTGGTGCGGCCACATAGGTAAATTGATCGGCGGCGCTGGTGGCGCTGGTGCCGCCGGCCGTGGTCACGCGCACATCCACGGTACCCGTGCCCGCTGGCGCCGTCGCCGTGATCTGCGTGGCGCTGTTGACGGTAAAGCCCGTCGCCGACGTGGCGCCGAAGGTCACCGCCGTCGTGCCGCTAAAACCCGTACCGGTGATGGTGACGGTGCCGCCGCCAGTGGCCGGGCCGGCCGTGGGCGAAATGCTCGTCACCGTCGGCGCCGCCACATAGGTAAACTGGTCCGCCGCGCTGGTGGCGCTGGTGCCGCCCGTCGTGGTCACGCGTACGTCGACCGTGCCGCTGCCACTCGGTGCCGTCGCCGTGATCTGCGTGGCGCTGTTGACCGTAAAGCCGGTCGCTGCCGTGGCGCCGAAGGTCACGGCCGTGGCGCCCGTAAAGCCCGTGCCCGTGATGGTGACGCTGGTGCCGCCGGCGGTAGGACCTGCCGTGGGTGAAATGCTGGTGACCGTCGGCGCAGGAATATACGTGAACTGGTTGGCGGCGCCGGTGGCGCTGGTGCCGCCGCTGGCGGTGACGGTGACGTTCACGGTGCCGGCGCTGCCGGCTGGCGACGTGGCGGTCATGGTCGTGGCGTTGACGACGGTAATGGCGACGCCATTGTTGGCGCCAAACTTCAGCGCCGTGACGCCCGTAAAGCCGGTACCGGTAATGGTGACGGCCGTGCCGCCAGTGCTGGGGCCGGACGCAGGCGTCACGCCTGTGATGGTCGGCGGCGGCTGGGCATTGATCACCAGGGAATAGCTTCTGGACGTGTTGTACGGTCCATTGCCGCCCGTGACATCGGTGGATTTGATCACAAAGTTATAGGTACCCAGGGCGGTGGGCGTGCCCGAAAGCAGGCCGCTGCTCGACATGTTCAGGCCCGTGGGCAAGGCACCCGACTCCACCACATAGGTATAGGGCGCGGTGCCATTCGCGGTCGACATCTGCTGGCTATAGGGCGTCGCCAAGCCTCCCGCCGTCAGGGTGGTGGGGGTGATGGACAAGATCGGTACGGCGATCGACACGGAATAGTTCTTGATGACCACCTGCGGCGTGCCCGGGGTCGAGTCGGTAACCTTGACGCCGAACACATAGGCGCCGGTAGCCGTCACGGTGCCGGAAATCACGCCGCTCGGCGATACGCTGATACCGGGTGGCAAGGTGCCGGAATCGAGCACATAGGTGTATGGAGCGATGCCGCCACTCGACGACATGGTCTGGCTGTAAGGTGTGCCGATCACGGGCGCGGTCAAACTGCCCGGCAACACCGTAAAGGCGGCCGCCGCGGGCGCGACTGTCACGGTGAAAGTCACCTCCTTGCTATCCTCGTCGAGCAGGATAAAACTGTCGGACAGCGCCCCGTCGCCATTGTTGATATAGGTGGCGATGCCATCGCTGTTATTGACGAGGCCTGTAATCGTGCCGTGCAAGGGCGTCGCGTTATTGTCAATCAGGCCGAATCCGCTGCAGGACGACAGGTCGATGATATGCGAGCCGCCCGAGGCGACTGAAAAACTCTGGCTGGCCGTACATTTCACGCTCGGCACGGCCTGCGCAGGATTGGCGACGAACGCCAGCATCAGCAGGCACAGCGCAGCGAACCACTGCCCGAGACGGCAAGCTAACAACGTCCCGCTGGCGCCGCGATCCGACATTCGTTTCCGATTTCCAGCAAACAAGGCGAGCAGAAAAGAAAGTGCCGGACGGCCGATGATGTCGTTGCAAATACGCGACATAGTTTCTCCAATACAGAGTTTTTCAGACAAAAATGAAGGTGATTTCAGGCCGTCAGCGCTGCCCATTCCGGGCTCTTCTACAGTGCCAACATATGTTGACGCTTGCCATATGACAACGTATGCTACTCCGAGATTTCAATAAAGTAACTATAACAAAAAGGGTTTTTTAAAACGCAACATTGATTGCAAATGGAAAATATTATTCGTTTGCCATTGAGCTGCATTCCAACCGTGGGAGAACGATGATGGCTGATGTGTATCTAGGACAAATCATGATGGGCGGCTTCAATTTTGCGCCGCGTGGCTTTGCAGCATGTAACGGGCAATTGCTGCCCATTGCGCAGAATCAGGCGCTGTTTGCACTGCTGGGTACCGCTTACGGGGGGAACGGCAGTAACACCTTTGCCTTGCCTAACTTGCAAGGCTGTACCCCGGTTGGCGCGGGTGCTTCGGTCGATGGCGCGTGGCAACCATCGCCATACCAGACCGGTACACGGGCGGGGCAGGAGGCTGTCACCTTGCTAGCGACCCAAATTCCGCCGCACACGCATGCGGCCAATGCGGTGACGACGCCGGGCACCTCGAAAAACCCCACCAATACCCTGTTTGGCGGCAGTGGCGCGGAATCCATCTACGGTTCGGCGGGACCGCAAGTGCCCCTGTCCAGCCAGACCTTGGCGTTGGCCGGCGGCAACCAGGCGCATCCCAACATGCAGCCGTTCTCGGTCATCAACTTCAATATCGCTTTGAGCGGTATCTTCCCATCGCGCAACTAACGAATCCGCCACTCTTACGGAGCATAGTCATGACCACACCCTATGTCGGCGAAATTCGCCTGTTTGCCTTTTCCCGCATTCCCAGCGGCTGGTTCGCCTGCGACGGCAGCCTGAAATCGATCGCCGAGAATGAAGTCCTGTTCGCCCTGCTGGGCACCACCTACGGCGGCGACGGCGTCAACACCTTTGCCGTGCCCGACCTGCGCGGCCAGGTTCCCCTGCACATGGGTACCGGTCCAGGCCTGAGCAACCGCCCCCTCGGACAACGAAGCGGCAGTGAATCGGTGACCCTGCTGCCGACCCAGCTTCCTTTGCATACGCACCCGTTCAGTGTGAACAGCACCCTGGCGACGTCGAACGTGCCGGCGGCCAACCTGCTGCTGACTGCCCCGTCGAATAACGACAAGATGTACACGAGCGATCTGACCGGCCTGACCGCCTATGCACTGGCACCGGCCGCCACGGGCGCGACAGGCGGCAACCTGCCGCACGAGAACACCATGCCAACCCTGACAGCGTCATTTTGCATCGCATGGGCAGGCATTTTCCCATCCCAGCAATAACAGCCGGCACGCAAGCGCAGCCCCTAAAATCGATCAGGAGAACCTACCGTGACCTCACCATACCTTGGCGAAATACAAGTCTTCGGCTTCAATTTCACACCTTACGGATGGGCCAGCTGCAATGGCGCCACCCTGCAAATCCAGCAATACAGCGCGCTGTTTTCCTTGATCGGCACGCAGTATGGCGGCAATGGGACCACGACCTTCCAGTTGCCCAACTTCACGGGACGCGCGCCGTGCAGCCAGGGCCAGGGGCCGGGCCTGACACCGCGCGTGATGGGCGAGACCTTCGGCACCAACAGCGTCACGTTGAACACCACGGAAATGCCGAACCACGCCCACCAACTCAATGTGTACCGCCAGCCCACCGCCGCCCTGCAGCACAACACACCGCTTCCGGGTGATGGCTTGATTGCGCTTGGCGGCACGTCCGCGTTCGTGCCGGCAACGCCACCCAATGCATCGCTGTCCCCGACCGCGATCGGTAGTGCCGGTGGCGGCCAGGCGCACGAAAACCGCCAGCCGATGCTGGCGTTGAATTTCTGCATCGCGCTGCAAGGCGAATTCCCGTCATTCGACTAAGTTGGATTCATCCAGGCAGGCGGCGCCAGCGCGGTGCCGCCCTGCCCTTCTCGCGTACCGGCCTCAGTTGAATACTGCCTGGTACAGAAAGCCGTGGCTGTCACGCGCCACCGGCACCAAAAAGATACCCACCTCGCCAAACGCCTCATGCTGCATCTGGAAGATTTTCTGGCTGAACAGGATGGGGGAGCTATGGTGAAACAGCAGACTGAACGGCTTGCGCATCAAGCCCTCCAGGGTCGCTGACGGCAGCGGCTGCACTTCCTTCAAGACAAAGGCGGCATTGCCGTCACTGGCCGCAATAAACGTCTCGTTGATGCGTGCGGCAAAATGTTCAAGGGTCAGGACAGTCATCATTCCAGGTATTCCATTCCGTAAGCAGTGTGGTGAAGACGATGCCTGATTCTAATGGAATCATTGCCGCCCTGGCACGGCAATGACATGAAAAACCAGACGCCACATGCGCCGCGGGGCGGAAGCACCGGCTCCCGCCCCGCGGCGTCACTTCCTTGATTCACAACGCTACTTGAGCGGCATCGCGATACCGAACATCACCGACTGGGTACGTCCGCTATCGATGTTCAGATTGCTGTTGTAGTCGAGGGTGATGGTCATGCCGTTCGACAGCAGCAATTTGACGCCCAGCCCCGCCGCCCAGTTGCCCGTCTGCTGCGGCACCGTGCGGATCACGTACACGGGACCGTCCGCCACCAGGTCGGCATACGCCAGGCGCGCATCATCGGCGCCCTGGAACTGGTGCCGGTACTCGAGCCGCGCGCGCGGGAACCACGTGCCCAGGCCGCCCACATAGATGCCCTCGGCCCGCACACCGAGCGCGCCGATGCGCGAACGCACGGTCTGCTTGAAGTAGCTCAGGGCGTTGATGCCCCCC
>NZ_JAXAWA010000016.1:0-5424 GCF_033949445.1 Janthinobacterium sp. GMG2
TAGACGCCAATCCGAAGATTGACGCTGCACTTACATCAAATGCCCACACTTATCGACTGTTAATTGTTAAAGAACTGTATTCAGTGCTACTTTCGCGCTATCGACAAAGCGTTGTGTTTGTCAGCTGCGAAGAAGGAAGAGTATGAAGCATTTCAGCACAATCGTCAACTCCTTCTTTTTACTGCATCGCCGTTTCCGGTGATCCTCAACTGCCGCAGTGACTGCGTCTCATTGGGGAGGCGAACTATAGCAAAGCCACCTACGGCCAGCAAGCTTTATTTGAGCAATTCGGCAACCGCCATGCCGACATCGGTCGTACTGGCGTTGCCGCCCATGTCCGGCGTACGCGGACCATGCTCGAGCACCTGTTCGATGGCCCGCAAAACAGCATCGTGCGCAGCCGTGTAATTGGCATCGCCATTACCGAGGAAGTCCAGCATCATGGCGCCCGACCAGATCATGCCGATCGGGTTGGCGATATTCTGGCCGTAGATATCGGGCGCGGAACCGTGCACCGGCTCAAAGACGGAAGGAAAAGTTCGCTCCGGATTGATATTGGCTGATGGTGCGATGGCAATCGTTCCAGTACAGGCGGGGCCCAGGTCGGACAAGATGTCGCCAAACAGATTCGAAGCGACTACCGCGTCGAAACGTTCGGGGCTCAATACAAAGCGGGCCGCCAGGATGTCGATATGGTATTTATCCCAGCGAACTTCAGGAAATTGCGGCGCCATCGCTTCCACCCGCTCATCCCAATACGGCATGCTGATGGCAATGCCATTCGACTTGGTCGCCGATGTCAGGTGTTTCTTGGGCCGGCTTTGCGCCAGCTCGAATGCGTATTTCAATATTCGGTCGACGCCCTTGCGCGTAAAAACGGATTCCTGCAGCACCGTTTCGCGCTCCGTTCCCTCGAACATGCGGCCGCCCACGGATGAATATTCTCCTTCCGTGTTTTCACGCACCACATAAAAGTCGATATCGCCCGGCTTTTTATTCGCCAGCGGGCACGGCACGCCCGGCATCAGCCGCACGGGACGCAAGTTGACGTATTCATCGAATTCACGCCGGAATTTTAATAAGGAGCCCCATAGCGAGATATGGTCAGGCACCTTGTCCGGCCAGCCCACGGCGCCAAAATAGATGGCGTCGAAATCCTTGAGCTGCGCAAACCAGTCCGACGGCATCATTTGCCCGTGTTCCAGGTAATAGTCGCAATTGGCCCACGCCATCGTCGTGAACTGCAGGTCGATATTGAAACGGCGAGCAGCCGCTTCCATCACCCGCAAGCCCTCCGGCATGACTTCATTGCCAATGCCGTCACCGGCGATGACGGCGATTTTATGTGTGCTCATGGGATACCCTGTTGGAAATAGGCGATGGAAGCCTGTATTTACATCGGCTGCGCCACGTCCGGGTACAGGCGCGCCAGCACATCGGCAGTGATCGCCGTGATGATGGGCTGCACACGTTCGGCCGCCAGTTCATTGGACTTCTCGCGGCGCACCTCTTTCCATAGCTCGACCAATGCGCCCTCGTGGCGCGCCACCGCCTGCTCGACTTCATCCTGCCAGAAGGCCGGCGCCTCGCTTTCAACAAAGTTACCGCGACCACGGCCAAAGTGCGCCACCGCCAAGTAACGCAGCACGCCCGCCACCACCAAGGTGCGCAGGAAGGCATCCGTGAATTGCATGGTGGGCTCATTACGGTCCGTGCCGGAATTAAAGCCCCAGGCTGCGCCCGCAAACGTCAACGCACCAACCACACCGCCAAGCAGGGCGCCCGTGCCCAAGGTCAAGCCGCCGGAAATCAGGTCGGCCGATAGCCCCGTCGCGGCACCGGAAATCATGGCCCCCAGCAAACCCGCTTGCGCCTTGTCGATCGGCGCGCGCACCGCAAAGTTTTCCCGTATGCGGCTATTGATCTTATGCGCATCGGTCGGGTCGAGTTTGTGCAATATCAAAAGCTCGCGCGTGGTGATACCGCTGTGTGTATTGAGCCGTGCCACCAGGCTGGCCATGGCCTTTTCCTGGCGTTGCTGCTCTGCGTTCTTGCCTATGCCCACGACCTGCAAGGCCGATTTCAGCAAGCCCTTGGAGACAGGCTCGATGGCTTCGCGATCCTGCCCGGCCACTGCCAGCTGCGTGGCCAGCAAGTGCATGGCCTGTCGGAAACGCGCCGTATTCTGTTCTTGCCAGGCAGCAAACAAACGCGCATAGCCCGCTTGCTGCGACTGCGGCAACAATTTACCTACGGCTTCATAAAACACGCGCTCATGTACCCAGCAGCGGGCAAAGGCATCGAGCGCCAGAACGTCGCGCACAATCGGATATTGTTGCAAATGCTCGCGCCAGCGCGCCTGCTCGCTGTGTTCCTCATTGCCAGGACGTGGCGGCCCCATCTGATTGAGCAAGACCACCACGGGCTTATCGAGCCAGGCGAGGATTTTCATTTCCGCCGGCAGGTAACCCGCATCCTTCGGATGCTCCGAGGAATTCACCAGGTACAGCACCACGTCGGCGGAGTCCTTGGCCGTGCGCAGCGCTTGCTGGCTGAGCCAGAACGGGCGGTCGCGGTAACGGTCCAGCACTTCACGCAGGAACCAGCCGATGGGATTGCCCGACTGTCCCAAGCGTTTGAGCAAGCGCACGGAGTCGCCAAAGCCGGGCGTATCCCACAATTGCAAGGCATCGCCCTGTGGCGTAGCCAGCAAGGTATGCGATTCGGCAAACACGGTCACGTGGGCGGCGTCGCGCACTTCGCCGATATCCACACCCACCAGGGTGCGTGCCAGGGTCGTTTTGCCATTATTCGTGTGCGAAATCAGCGCGAATTGAATCTGCACCGCATCATCCTGCACATCTTTATCCACATTCACACTCATGCTGCTGCCGATACTTTCAAGCCGACACCTGCATCAAGCGGGTGCAAGGCAGGGTTGAGCAAATTGACCACGGTGGCCGTAGTTTTATGGAACTGGCAGAACTGCTGCCACAGGGCGACTCGTTCCGCCAGGCGCGCGCCGTTATCCGCCTGCTCGCCAGCGCGCTCCAGGTAGCTGGACTCGTCGATCAGGACGGCGATGCCGCGTGCCGACGATTGCACGAGATAATCGAGGAAGGCGCCGTGATTTTCCTTTTCCGGCGTCGCCGTCAGATTGAACAGTACGGCCGTAATATTGACTTGCGGATCGTTCAAGTCCGTGCCGCGCAAGACGTCCTGCGGCTCTTCGCCATACGACATCGATGGACGCAGCATCATGCGCCCCTGCTCGCCGAACAGCATGATGGACAGCTGGCCCAATCCCATGTGGCGTGCTTCATCGACAGTAAAGCTGTACGGCAAGACGCGCAGCATACCGCCCGTGGCCACGCCGATACTTTCGTTAAGCTTGCGGAAATACGGCTGATCGAGATCCAGCGGAAAGTTCCTGGCCAGGCGCGCGGCACGCCAATTGTTGACCAGGGCCAGGATCAGGCGGGGAACGACGACCAGCAGGAAGATGGTTGCCGCATACAAATGCACCCAGCGTGCGCCGCCTTCGACGGTCGTCGTTTGCGGGAAGCGCAGCGCTTCGATTTCCGCCAGCGAAAAACCTTGCAAATGAAACAGGGCAATAGCCGGTGCAAACAAGGTCGAAAGCAGGCTGTGCACTTGGCCGGGATTCAAAAAGGTGCTTTCCCAGCCGGCCGCATATTGCGACAGAAAGCCGCGCGCATACAGTGAGGCAACGGCGCCGATGGCAAACATGGCGGCGCTCAGGTGGATGGTACGGCTCAGGCGCGCGGCCGTCAGCTTGGCGCTCAAGTGCGCCCATTCCCCCATGAAACTGAGCAAGCCCGAGGACAAGGCGTGCGGCAGTTTGCGCGGCAGAGCCAGACGGCCCACGCTCAGGTGGCGCACCAGTCCCGCCTTCGGCCAGCCGAGCGAGTGCGAGGGAATGCATAGCCAGATCAGCAAGCCCAAGTAGACCAGCACATTCCAGGCGATGATCAGCAACAAGGGCGCCGACAGCAAGTCGACGCGATGGGGATCCGTGATGCGGTCGAGCCCGGCTCCCAGCAGCAAAGCCAGCAATGGCAAGGCCAGCGCCAGGGTTTTCATGCCGTTGCGACGCTTCGCGAAGGCAGCGAAGGCAGGGGTGCGCTCGGTGATGCGCTTGATGATCAGCTCGGAACGCTGCTGCAGGAAATCGTCACCGGTCACTTCGGCCTGCTTGCCCGAAGCTTGCCACTGCGCAAGCTCACGCGCGCTGCGGCTGGCATACATGCGGTCATCCTCGCTGAGGACTTCTTTTTTCTGGTCGGCCGTCTCGATAGCACGGACCAATACCACTTCTCTCGCAATCTGCTCGTTCATGGTGCTCCTGTTTTTGTATGAAACGACAACTCGACAGGCAGATTGTGACGTACTTTCGTGTTTCAGGCCAACGCGTCCTCGGCCCGGCACAAATGATGCAGCAGATAGATCAGGAAAGAAGCGATCCAGGCAGACCACAAGGTATGCGTGAAGAATTGCGTACCTTGCAACTGCTGCTGCCAGCTTGCCGCCAAACCGCACAGCAGCATGATGCAGGCGAACAGCAGCGCCGTGCGTGGCCGTCCGGGCAGGCAGAACAATGGCAAGGCCAGCATCCACCAGGCAGCGTTCGCCTGGGTAGCGGGCAGGCATGCCATGGTAGATGCGCTGGCTGGCAACGTTTCCAGCAGGCGCGTGTATGGTTCCAGTCCGCCGTAACGCAACAAATCCGTGGGACAGGGCACGTCGCTGAAGGAAGAGAGCAAATAGATGCTTAATGGCACGAAGATAGCCGACAATGCCACTACGCGCAAGGCGCTGCGGCGTGATGCCAGCCAGGCCAGCGGATGCAAGATGTCCCAGACGGCCAAACAGATCAAGGCGGCGCCAAGCAAGATCATGCAGAGCTGGAAACTGCTCGCCCACGCGCTGTCAGCACCGACAAATTGCCCGTGCGCACCGTCGAACATACTGTCGGCGATCATGAGGTCGAGATTGCTGTAATTGCCGATCCAGAGTATCAGCATGGCCGACAGCATCAGGACGCTATCGATGCCTTTGGGAGTTTTGACGAGTTTAAGCTTGGCCAACATGGGTGCACACACTACTTGATGAGAATGGAAGTCATCGTACAGTGTCAATATGAAGAGAACATGACGATGCCCGCCGTACACAACATGTGGTGATAAATGACAAAGGCAGCGCGCAGCGCTGCCTTTTTTTCGTTTGTCACTTGGCTGCCGACTTGTCGGATTACGCTACGCTAATCCGACCTACTTCCATTGCAGGCCACGTAGGTCGGATTAGCGCAACGCGCGTAATCCGACAACCACCACCAGCGTCAAACAAAACCCCCAGACGAAAAAAAACCCCACCATTGCTGGCGGGGTTTTTCTCTTACTGCGT
>NZ_JAXAWA010000017.1:0-3889 GCF_033949445.1 Janthinobacterium sp. GMG2
CGCGGCGCACCCGATTCGTGCATGGTGTGGTGCAGAAAGTCAGGCACTGCTCAAAAACTATGCAGAAATAGAGGCTTTGCAGATCGTATGCAGGCTTTGTATGCAGGCACGGAAACTGCTCAAGGATTATGGCGCGCTGTTCATCACGGGATAGCACGCTCCATCCCACCTTGAGGAGTTGTCCATGAACCGTCGTTCGATCCTGTTGTCGCTGATCTTGTCCGCCACCGCACTTGCCGCACCGCTGACCCATGCCGAGGCGCTCGACGATATTCTCAAGGCCAAGGTCTTGCGCGTGGCCGTGCCCCAGGATTTCCCGCCTTTCGGATCCGTCGGCCCTGACATGAAACCCGTTGGCTACGACATTGACGTGGCCGCAATGCTGGCCAAAGGCCTTGGCGTCAAGCTGGAACTGGTGCCTGTGACCAGCGCCAATCGCATTCCTTACCTCAATACCAAAAAAGTCGACCTGGTTATTTCCAGTCTCGGTAAAAACCCGGAGCGTGAAAAAGTCATCGATTTCAGCGCAGCGTATGCGCCATTCTTCAGCGGCGTATTCGGTGGTGCGGATCAGACGATCAGCAAGGCCGAGCAACTGGCAGGTAAAACCGTGGGCGTCACTCGCGGCGCCGTGGAAGATCTTGAGCTGAGCAAGATTGCACCGGCCAATACCACCATCAAGCGGTTTGAAGATAATAACGCGACCATTTCTGCTTTCCTGTCCGGCCAGGTGCCCTTGATTGCCACTGGCAATGTGGTGGCTGGCGCAATTGTCGAAAAACAGCCTGCCAAAAAACTCGAATTCAAATTCTTTATCAAGAATTCTCCATGCTACGTCGGCATCAATAAAAGCGAACCAAAGTTACTGGCGCAAATCAATGCCATCCTGGCCAAGTCGAAAGAAGACGGCAGCCTCAATACCATGGCCCAGAAATGGCTGAAAACAACGCGCCCTGTCACCGCCCTGCTGTAACGGGTCAAGCGCACCATGGCATACACTTTTGATTTCAGCAGTATTTGGGAATACCGCGAGTACCTGTACAACGGCGTGATCGGCACCTTGCGTTTGACACTCGTTGGCACCGTGCTCGGTGTTGCCATCGGTATTCTTGGCGCCATCTCGCGCGCCTGGAAACTGCCCGTGCTGTTCCCGGTTTACACCGTGTATGTGGAGCTGATTCGCAACACGCCGTTCATCGTGCAGCTGTTTTTTGTTTTCTTTGGCTTGCCCAGCCTCGGCATTCATTTGAGCGAGTGGCAGGCGGCAACGATTGCGATGGTGCTCAACCTGGGCGCCTATAGCACCGAGATCATCCGCGCCGGCGTAGCGTCTGTGCCGAAAGGCCATATCGAGGCCGCTTCGGCGCTGGCGATGTCGCGCTTCCAGATTTTTCGCTGCGTGATCCTGCGCCAGGCCTTGCTCAAGATGTGGCCAGCCTTGTCGAGCCAGATCGTGATCGTGATGCTGGGATCGTCCGTGTGTTCGCAAATTTCGGCCGAAGAGCTGACCTTTGGCGCCGGCTTCATTACCTCGCGTAACTTCCGCTCCTTCGAAGTGTATTTCGTCGTCACCATCATGTACTTTTTGCTGGCGGTCGGCGTGCGCCGCGCGTTGGGCCTGTTTGGCCGCTACGTGCTTGCCAGGAGAGCGGCATGAGCGATTTTTCCCTATGGGACATCATTCGCAACTTGCTGCTGGCGGGGCGTTGGACTGTATTGCTGTCCTTGATCGCCTTTGTTTGCGGTGGCCTGGTTGGCATCGCGATCCTGATGATGCGCACCTCGAGCGCGCGGCTGCTGCGCCAGTTTGCCGTCATGTACATCGAGCTGTTCCAGGGCACGCCGCTGCTGATGCAATTGTTCGTGCTGTTCTTTGGCCTGTCGCTGACCGGCATGCAAGTGTCGCCCTGGCTGGCGGCCAGCGTGGCCCTGACCTTGTTTACCAGCGCCTACCTGGCGGAAATCTGGCGCGGTTGCGTCGAGGCGATTCCGCGCGGCCAGTGGGAAGCGTCTGCCAGCACGGCAATGACGTATATGGAACAGATGCGCCATGTGATCTTGCCGCAGGCCCTGCGCATCGCCGTTGCACCGACGGTCGGATTTTCCGTGCAGGTCGTGAAAGCGACGGCGGTCACGTCCATTATTGGTTTTGTCGAGCTGACCAAGGCCGGCTCGATGATCAGCAATGCCACGTTTGCGCCCTTCACCGTGTATGGCCTGATCGCCCTGATGTATTTTTGCCTGTGTTTCCCGCTTTCGCTGTATGCCCGCCGCCTGGAAAGGAAAATCAATGTCTCTCGTTAGCATCAATGGTTTGCACAAGCGCTTTGGTGCGCACCACGTCCTCAAGGGCATCGACTTGCGCGTCAAGGAAGGCCAAGTGACGGCAGTGATCGGACGCAGTGGTTCGGGCAAGAGTACCTTGCTGCGCTCGATCAATGGACTGGAAAGTTTCGATGAAGGCTCGCTCGACGTCGATGGCGTGAGGGTCACCGTCGGCCAGACCGATTTGCGCCAGTTGCGCCTGAAAGTCGGCATGGTGTTTCAGCAGTTCAATCTGTATCCGCATCTGACGGCCGGACAGAATGTGATGCTGGCACCGACGGTGGTCAAAAAAATCGGCAAACAGCAAGCAGAGGCGCTTGCGCGCGATGCGCTGGCAAAAGTCGGCCTTGCCGATCGCTTTGAGTCGTTTCCAGACCAGCTGTCGGGCGGCCAGCAGCAGCGTGTGGCAATCGCCCGGGCACTGGCGATGCAGCCGAAAATACTGTTGTGCGATGAAATCACCTCGGCGCTTGACCCGGAACTGGTGAACGAAGTGCTGGCCGTGGTGCGCAAGCTGGCCGAGGATGGCATGACCTTGATCATGGTCACGCATGAAATGCGCTTCGCACGTGAGGTGGGCGATCAACTGGTCTTCATGCACCAGGGAAAAATCCATGAGCAGGGTGATCCGAAGGCGCTGTTTGCCGCGCCGTCAACGCCGGAACTGGCCAGTTTCATCAGTTCGGTTTCCTGATCGTTTTTGCCAAAGCCAGATCCCGCATGCTTGACCCCACTACACCAGCTGTTACCAACTCGTGCGAGGAGATCGCTGCGGATATTGCGGCGGCGATTATCGAACGCCGCTTGCCCTCTGGCACCAAGCTCAAGGAAGAGGCCCTGGCCCGCGTGTATTCGGTCAGTCGTACCAAGATCCGTGCGGCCTTGCTGATGCTGTCGAAGGATGAGCTCATCGAGATCATTCCGGAAAAGGGCGCTTGTGTGTGCAAGCTCAGTGAACGCGAGGCGCGCGAAATCTTTGCCGTGCGCCGCACGCTCGAGGCCGGTCTGGCGCGTGATTTCGTGGCCATCGCCAAGGCCGACGATTATCGCCGCATCGATGCGCACCTTGCGCTGGAACGCCAGGCCCTGGCACAAAACGATCTGCCGCTGCGCGCCAGGTTGCTGGGTGACTTTCACATCCTGCTGGCCGATATCGTTGGTAATCTGGTGTTGAAGGAAATCTTGCGCAAACTGACGGCGCGGACCTCGCTGATCGCCATGCACCAGCAGTCCAGCGAAGACGCCAGTTGCTCATCGGATGAGCATGCGCTGTTCATCGAGGCGGCCAAGGCTGGCAATGCCGACGTTGCGGTCGACATCATGCTGCATCATCTCGACCAGGTGTTCAAGGCGCTGCATGTTGATGCCCCGGAGTCTGTCGACAAGAAAGACCTGGTCAAAGCCCTGCTGGCCGCCTGAACAAAAACACCGATGGCGATTGAAAGCCCTTGCCAAGACTGGCGGGGCTTTGCTATAGTTCGCCTCCCCAATGAGACGCAATCAAATGCGGCAGTTGAGGATCACCGGAAACGGCGATGCAGTAAAAAGAAGGAGTTGACGGACG
>NZ_JAXAWA010000018.1:0-1469 GCF_033949445.1 Janthinobacterium sp. GMG2
CGGTTAAGCTACCTACTTCTGGTAAAACCCGCTCCCATGGTGTGACGGGCGGTGTGTACAAGACCCGGGAACGTATTCACCGCGACATGCTGATCCGCGATTACTAGCGATTCCAACTTCATGCAGTCGAGTTGCAGACTACAATCCGGACTACGATACACTTTCTGCGATTAGCTCCCCCTCGCGGGTTGGCGGCGCTCTGTATGTACCATTGTATGACGTGTGAAGCCCTACCCATAAGGGCCATGAGGACTTGACGTCATCCCCACCTTCCTCCGGTTTGTCACCGGCAGTCTCATTAGAGTGCCCTTTCGTAGCAACTAATGACAAGGGTTGCGCTCGTTGCGGGACTTAACCCAACATCTCACGACACGAGCTGACGACAGCCATGCAGCACCTGTGTACTGGTTCTCTTTCGAGCACTCCCCAATCTCTCGGGGATTCCAGCCATGTCAAGGGTAGGTAAGGTTTTTCGCGTTGCATCGAATTAATCCACATCATCCACCGCTTGTGCGGGTCCCCGTCAATTCCTTTGAGTTTTAATCTTGCGACCGTACTCCCCAGGCGGTCTACTTCACGCGTTAGCTGCGTTACCAAGTCAATTAAGACCCGACAACTAGTAGACATCGTTTAGGGCGTGGACTACCAGGGTATCTAATCCTGTTTGCTCCCCACGCTTTCGTGCATGAGCGTCAATCTTGACCCAGGGGGCTGCCTTCGCCATCGGTGTTCCTCCACATATCTACGCATTTCACTGCTACACGTGGAATTCTACCCCCCTCTGCCAGATTCTAGCCTTGCAGTCTCCAATGCAATTCCCAGGTTGAGCCCGGGGATTTCACATCAGACTTACAAAACCGCCTGCGCACGCTTTACGCCCAGTAATTCCGATTAACGCTTGCACCCTACGTATTACCGCGGCTGCTGGCACGTAGTTAGCCGGTGCTTATTCTTCAGGTACCGTCATTAGCAAGAGATATTAGCTCTCACCGTTTCTTCCCTGACAAAAGAGCTTTACAACCCGAAGGCCTTCTTCACTCACGCGGCATTGCTGGATCAGGCTTTCGCCCATTGTCCAAAATTCCCCACTGCTGCCTCCCGTAGGAGTCTGGACCGTGTCTCAGTTCCAGTGTGGCTGGTCGTCCTCTCAGACCAGCTACTGATCGATGCCTTGGTAGGCTTTTACCCTACCAACTAGCTAATCAGATATCGGCCGCTCCACGAGCATGAGGTCTTGCGATCCCCCACTTTCATCCTTAGATCGTATGCGGTATTAGCGTAACTTTCGCTACGTTATCCCCCACTCTAGGGTACGTTCCGATATATTACTCACCCGTTCGCCACTCGCCACCAGAGCAAGCTCCGTGCTGCCGTTCGACTTGCATGTGTAAGGCATGCCGCCAGCGTTCAATCTGAGCCAGGATCAAACTCTTCAGTTTAATCTCTGTTACTTTGCCGTTTTACCGGCA
>NZ_JAXAWA010000019.1:0-1391 GCF_033949445.1 Janthinobacterium sp. GMG2
CAACGTTGTACCGTCTTATCCTCTGTACCTGCTAAGGTTATAGGGACAAGCCGTACGGGCAATTAGTACTGGTTAGCTTAATGCATTACTGCACTTCCACACCCAGCCTATCAACGTCCTGGTCTCGAACGACCCTTCAAAGAGCTCAAGGCTCTGGGAAATCTCATCTCAAGGCAAGTTTCCCGCTTAGATGCTTTCAGCGGTTATCTCTTCCGAACTTAGCTACCCGGCAATGCCACTGGCGTGACAACCGGTACACCAGAGGTTCGTCCACTCCGGTCCTCTCGTACTAGGAGCAGCCCCCTTCAAATTTCCAACGCCCACGGCAGATAGGGACCAAACTGTCTCACGACGTTTTAAACCCAGCTCACGTACCACTTTAAATGGCGAACAGCCATACCCTTGGGACCGGCTACAGCCCCAGGATGTGATGAGCCGACATCGAGGTGCCAAACTCCCCCGTCGATATGAACTCTTGGGAGGAATCAGCCTGTTATCCCCAGAGTACCTTTTATCCGTTGAGCGATGGCCCTTCCATACAGAACCACCGGATCACTATGTCCTACTTTCGTACCTGCTCGACTTGTCAGTCTCGCAGTTAAGCACGCTTATGCCATTGCACTATCAACACGATGTCCGACCGTATCTAGCGTACCTTCGAACTCCTCCGTTACACTTTAGGAGGAGACCGCCCCAGTCAAACTGCCTACCATGCACTGTCCCCGATCCGGATAACGGACCAAGGTTAGAACCTCAAACAAACCAGGGTGGTATTTCAAGGTTGGCTCCACGAGAACTAGCGTCCCCGCTTCAAAGCCTCCCACCTATCCTACACAGATTGGTTCAAAGTCCAATGCAAAGCTACAGTAAAGGTTCATGGGGTCTTTCCGTCTAGCCGCGGGTAGATTGCATCATCACAAACATTTCAACTTCGCTGAGTCTCGGGAGGAGACAGTGTGGCCATCGTTACGCCATTCGTGCAGGTCGGAACTTACCCGACAAGGAATTTCGCTACCTTAGGACCGTTATAGTTACGGCCGCCGTTTACTGGGACTTCAATCAAGAGCTTGCACCCCATCATTTAATCTTCCAGCACCGGGCAGGCGTCACACCCTATACGTCCACTTTCGTGTTTGCAGAGTGCTGTGTTTTTATTAAACAGTCGCAGCCACCAGTTTATTGCAACCCTTTCACCCTCATGGAGTAAACCAATCAAGCTACCGGGGCGTACCTTTTCCCGAAGTTACGGTACCAATTTGCCGAGTTCCTTCTCCCGAGTTCTCTCAAGCGCCTTAGAATACTCATCTCGCCCACCTGTGTCGGTTTGCGGTACGGTCTCGTATGACTGAAGCTTAGAGGCTTTTCTTGGAACCACTTCCGATTGCTTCGTG
>NZ_JAXAWA010000002.1:0-1336889 GCF_033949445.1 Janthinobacterium sp. GMG2
GTAGAGCGCAACCTTGCCAAGGTTGAGGTCGAGAGTTCGAGACTCTTCTCCCGCTCCAGTTTTCAAGGTGGGCCGCGAGGCGCATCCAAGCAGTTCCTCTGGCGAGGTAGCAAAGAGGTTATGCAGCGGCCTGCAAAGCCGTTTAGACGGGTTCGATTCCCGTCCTCGCCTCCAGATAAGTGCATGTGATACATGCGCAAATAAAAAAGCCCACTTCGGTGGGCTTTTTTTCGTCTGTGGCGACGTCGCGGCGTATCTCTGCGCCGGCTGCAGTCGGCGATAATCAAATAAATGGTTTATATTTATTTGGTTTCCTGGAAATGACTAACCGACAGTAATCTGTGGATCCCAATAAAAATAACCATACAGGCTTTGCGTCTGACCATCGTCATTCAGGCTATATACGGCAATATAGACGTAGAAATTTTCCGTGCCCGATTTGGATACCTGCGCCGTGAAATTGGAGAAATTGCGCGATTGCTGTACGGCCGGCAAACCATTTGAGGAATCCGTATTCGGTACGGCCGCATTTCTCCGTGTAATGGTATTGGAAACAAAGGTATTGAAGACCTTGTCGCCATTCCAGTAATTGATGCCGTAGACAATGACGGCCGAATCGGCATTGTCATAGATGGAAGCGCCGGTGAACGAGACGAAGTCGCCCACATTGGCCTTGAAGCTCAGGTCGGCGGTACCTTGCCCGCTATTGATGCCGCGCAGGTCGGTGGCAATCATGTACTGGCTGGTATGCACCAGACCCACAGGCTTGGTCTGGTCGGGACTCGTCTGACGTGGATGCTGGGCCATGATCAGATCGGTGTCTATTACAACGAGAATGTTGATTGTAATATTACTGGCATATAATTGCGCGTCGGTCATGATTCCTCCTGAGTTTTCCTACTCGTCTGGCTTTTCGGATACGCCCCGTTTTTTAATGTGGTCAACAGTCTCCACCACTGCTGAGTAGAATAGTGGAGAAAATTGAATAGATACTCTCCAATTGAAACGGCGGAGATTATTTAAAATATTCCCATTAAATTGTTTTTATTTTGAAAATAAAACTATTGGAAACATTATTTGCTTGCCAGTGTCCGCTCCCGCTGCGCGCTGCCGCCCGTCCATCGGCCCGGCTGCATCTTGTATAATGTGTGCAGGCTCGGCCGCGCCGCATGGCGCTGCTGAATCTTCCTCTGTCCGCCAATCCCATGTAGTCACCGACGATTTTCCTCTGCGTGCGACCTCGGCATGGCTTCGTTTTGACGACCGCTGGCATGGCTGCGCCCGATGACTGTGCATCGCGCGCGCATTTCTCTGTTCCGACCCTGGATGTGTATCAATGATCAACGCAAATTTTCGGGATGAGTGGTTCTCGAACATACAAAAAAACGTCCTGGCGGGGTTGACCACCTCATTCGCGCTGGTGCCCGAGTGCATCGCCTTTGCCCTCGTGGCGCAACTGAATCCCCTGATGGGCTTGTATGGCGCTTTCATCATTTGCGCATTCACGGCCATCTTTGGCGGGCGCCCCGGCATGATTTCCGGCGCCGCCGGTTCCATGGCCGTCGTCATCGTGGCACTCGTGGCCCAGCATGGCGTGCAATATCTGCTGGCGACCGTGGTGCTGAGCGGCATCATCATGGCGCTGTTCGGCATCTTGCGCCTTGGGAAATTGATCCGCATGGTGCCCTACCCGGTGATGCTGGGCTTCGTGAATGGCCTGGCCATCGTTATCGCCATGGCCCAGCTAGAACACTTTCGTCAGGCCACGCCGCAAGGCGAAACCTGGCTGCAAGGCACCTCCTTGTACGTGATGGGCGCGCTGGTGCTGCTCACCATGGCCATCGTCTACGTGCTGCCGCGCATCACGAAGGCGGTGCCACCGGCGCTGGTGGCCATCCTGGGCGTGGGCGTGCTCAGCCATTTCTTGCAACTGCCCACGCGCACCCTGGGCGATCTTGCGCATATCGCCGGCGGCTTGCCGGCATTCCACTGGCCCACGGTGCCGCTGGACATGGCTACCTTGCACATCATCTTTCCGTACGCGGCGCTGATGGCCATGGTGGGCTTGCTGGAAACCTTGCTCACTTTTAATCTTACCGATGAGATGACTGAAACGCGGGGCCAGCCGAACCGCGAATGCATCGCTCTCGGTGCGTCGAACGTCGTTTCGGGCCTGTTTGGCGGCATGGGCGGCTGCGCCATGATCGGGCAGACGATGATCAACCTGAGTTCTAGCGGCCGCTCGCGCCTGTCGGGCGTGACCGCCGGCGTGATGATTTTATTGTTCATCCTGTTCCTGTCGCCGCTGATCGAGCGCATCCCGCTGGCCGCTTTGGTCGGCGTGATGTTCGTCGTGGCGCAGCAGACGTTTGCCTGGGGTTCTTTGCGCGTGCTGGGCAAGGTGCCGTTGCAGGATGCGCTGGTGATCGTCGCCGTGACGGTGATCACGGTGTTGACGGACCTGGCGCTGGCCGTGTTGTGCGGCATCGTGATTGCCGCCTTGAATTTTGCCTGGCAACATGCGCGCGACATGCGTGCCGATATCGATGACACTGGCGCGGGCGTGCGCGTGTACCTGCCGCACGGCACCCTGTTTTTTGCCTCGACCACGCATTTCCTTGAACTGTTCCAGGCGGCGACCGACCCGGCCCGCGTCATCCTCGACTGCCGGTACCTGCACATGGCCGATCACTCGGCCATCGCCGCCATCGAAGCCTTGTATGAGCGTTATGAAAAGGCGGGCAAGCATTTGCAGGTGACGCATTTGTCTCCCCGCAACCAGGCCTTGCTGCAGCGGGCTGGTGTCGATGTGAGCGTGGCGTAAAATAGGCGATTGTTGAATGTCTGTGGAGTGTGAATGCTGTCGTACGAACAAGAGCAATTATTGCAGCAAAGCCAAACGGCTTTTGATGCCTACTATGACGCGCTGGGCGCGTCGCTGGTGAACTTTGTCGAGCGCCTGGGCATCCAGCCCGCGCACGAAGTGCTGACCAATGCGGCCGAATACCTGCCGTACATCGACGCGGCCATGCGCACCATCGTCATCCGCGACGAAAGCTGGCAGTGGGTGAAAACCATGCTCGGCTACTTTATCGGCGAATACTTCGTGCAAGGCCATGCGGGTTGCTGGTATGTGGAAACGCGGGCGGAATCGCCGCATTTTTGCCGCACCATGGTGGGCGGCTTCGAGCATGGCTTGCCAGCGGACGCCGCCATTGATCCGGAGGCGCTGGCGCTGGAATTCCTGGGACAATCCGTGCCGCGCGAGCTGGCTGCACTGATCGCCCAGGCGCAAGCCCGAGCGGCTTGATGCCGCAGGGCTTGCTGAAGAAAATTTAGAACTCTTCCCACTCGCCTTCGGCCGGTGCCGTTGCCTTGCTGCTGGTGCGTGTCACGGGCAGGCGCAGGGCAGGGGCCGAGGCCTTGCGGGCTGGTGCGGCCGGGGCTGCTGGCGCGTTGCGTTGTGCCGCTTTCACGCTGAAACGGTCGGTCGCCGCCGCATTGGCGTCCAGGCGGAACACGCTGACCACCTGCGCCAGTTCGCTCGCCTGTTCCTGCATCGCTTCGGCCGCTGCCGACGCTTCTTCCACCAGCGCCGCATTTTGCTGTGTCACTTGATCCATTTCGGAAATGGCCTGGTTGACTTGCTCGATGCCCGCGCTCTGCTCTTCGCTGGCGTTGCTGATCTCGCTCATGATGGACGTGACGAAGCCGATGCTTTGCACGATTTCTTCCATCGTCTTGCCGGCCTTGTCGACCAGGTCCGTGCCCACGTCGACTTTTTGCACGGAGTCGTCGATCAAGCCCTTGATTTCTTTTGCCGCCGCTGCCGAGCGTTGCGCCAGGTTGCGCACCTCGGTTGCCACGACGGCGAAGCCGCGGCCCTGTTCGCCGGCGCGCGCCGCTTCCACGGCTGCGTTCAGTGCCAGGATGTTGGTCTGGAAGGCGATGCCGTCGATGACGGAAATGATGTCGACGATTTTCTTCGACGAGGTATTGATCTCGCTCATGGTGGCGACCACTTCGGCCACCACGGCGCCGCCGCGGCTGGCGATGCCGGCCGCGTCGCCGGCCAGTTTATTTGCCTGGCGCGCATTGTCGGCGTTTTGCTTGACGGTCGAGGTCAGTTCTTCCATCGACGAGGCCGTTTCTTCCAGCGAACTGGCTTGCTGCTCCGTGCGCGACGACAGGTCCTGGTTGCCGGCGGCGATTTCGGCCGATGCCGTGGCGATGGTGTCGGTACCGCTGCGCACTTGTCCCACGATGCCGACGAGGCTGTCGTTCATGGTTTTCAAGGCGTGCATCAGCTGGCCCGTTTCATCGCGGCCTTGCGCCGTGATGGTGCTGGTCAGGTCGCCCGCTGCCACGGTTTCCGCCACTTTCACGGCAGCGCGGATGGGGCCGGTGATCGAGCGCGTGATCCACCACGCGAAACCGATGCCCATCAGCACGGCCAGCACGCCCATGGTGATCAGGAAGACGCGGGTGCCGCTGTAGGCTTCGATGATGCTGTTGCCGACGCCGTCGGCAGCCTTGATCTGCATGGTGGCAAAGCGTTTGACTTCGGCCAGATAGGCCACGGTGATCGGCGCGACTTCCTTGTCGAACACGACCTTGGCGCCCGCCATGTCGCCATCGGCCTTCATCTTGAAGGCGCGTGCGCGCGTCGTCACATAGTCGGTGCGCACCTTGCGCACGACCTTGAATTGCTCGATCACGGCCGGGTTGAGCAGGGAGGCGACGATGTCGTCCTGCAGCTTGCTGGAACGCTCCGCATCGACTTTCAAGTCTTCCTCGATCTTGGCGCGCACGACGGGATCGGTGATCTCGAACGAGGCGACGCCGCGCACGCTGTTGAGTTCAATGATCTTCGACCATTCGGCCACCATACGCTGGTTCTTGATGCTGGTATTGATGAGACGGTAAGTCAGGTCGCTGGCCGTTTGCATGCGCACGAGGGCGGTGATGGTCAAGGCGGCAAGCAACAGCAATACGACAGCAAAGCCGACGCCAAGGCGGCTGCCGATGTTCAGGTTTTTCATGTAATTCCTAACAGTTTAATAGTCATGATCGCCGCCGCCAGCAGGGGCGGACAGGCGCCGCAAGGCGCAGGGGATCGGGGTCTTCGGGTGCCGCGTGATGGCTGTGCGGCGCGCCGCGCTGAGCGTGGCGTTGGAGGTGAAGCAAGGGGCATGTCGGTCAGGCTGACCGCTGTCCAGCAAGCCGCAAGTATAGCATTGACGCAGAGAAATAGTTTTTCAAGGCAATTTTAATTATTTTTTGATATTGATTTCCTGTTGTGTTTTTACATCAAGTACCTAGTCCATAAGTACTATCACTTACAGAAGTGCTTACTTTACGCAGGCTTGCCTGATAAAATACTAATGATAATCATTCGTATTAAAACATCGACCAGGGAATTGTATGCAGCAACGTCGCAAGCCAGGATTCAAACCGATCACCATCGCCGTACTGGGCGCCTTGACCTTGGGCGCCACGCCATTGGCGGCTTGGGCGCAGGAAAGTTTGCCAGCCGTCACCGTGACAGCATCGAAGGACAAGGATGGCTATGTCGCCGCCACCTCCGCCAGCGGCACCAAGACGGAAATGGCCTTGCGCGACGTGCCGCAGACGATCAACGTGGTGCCGGCCGCTGTCATCCGCGACCAGAACGCCATGTCGATCCAGGACATCATGAAGAACATCCCCGGCGTGGGCTTGTCCACGGGTGACGGCCAGCGCGACCAGATATTCATCCGCGGCTTCACGGCCATCGGCGACCAGTTCGTTGATGGCTTCCGCGATGACGCGCTGTATTTCCGCGACCTGTCGAATGTGGAACGCCTGGAAGTGATCAAGGGACCGGCCGCCGTGCTGTACGGCCGCGGTTCCTCGGGTGGCCTGGTGAACCGCATCACCAAGAAGCCGGGCGTGGACGTCACGGACGTGGCCCTGAGCCTGACCAACACGGCAGGGCGCCGCGGCGAAGTCGACGTGGGCCGTGTCGGCGAGACGGTGGACTGGCGCTTCACGGGGGCGCGCGAATTGTCGGACAGCTATCGCGACCAGCAATTCATCAACCGCACGGCGCTGTCGCCTTCCGTGGCCATCCGCCTGTCCGGCGCCACCAAATTGCTGCTGCAGGGCGATTACCTGGAAGACCGTCGCCTGACGGACTTCGGCATCCCGTCCTACCAAGGCCGTCCCGTCGCCGTCGATGCGGGCACCTATTTTGGCGCCGCGAATGCCCGCGATGCGGACTTCAGCCAGTCGCGCGTGGTCTCCACGGCCGCCACCCTGACGCACAAGTTCAGCGATAGCTTGTCGTTGCGCAATGCCTTCCGTTATTACGATTACCACCTGGACCGCAACAACACGAATATTTCCGGCAACGTCAACGAAGTCAAGGGCACGATGAGCCTCGGTCACGCCAAGCTGAACCGCGACGAAAGCGGCTGGTTCAACCAGACGGAACTGACGCAAAAGCTGGTCACGGGCACCTTGCGCCATGAAGTGTTGTACGGCGCCGAATTCGGCAAGCAAAACAAGGATGCATCGAGCTGGGCGTCGACCGTCGTGGCGACGAATGTGTCGATCTTCCATCCCGTCCTGCCGCAGGTCAACCGCAGCAAGCTGGGCGTGCGCAGCGATACCTTCGGTACCTACGACACGGCCGCCGCCTACGTGCAGGACGCCATCAGCATCAGCGACGAGTGGAAGGCGCTGGCCGGCCTGCGCTACGACCGCTACAAGCAGCAGTCGCGCCTGGCCAATGCGCTTGGTGTGACGACGGCCAATCTGTCGCGCACGGATTCGGCTTACAGCCCCCGCGCCGGCCTCGTCTGGCAACCGGGCGCGACGCAGTCGTACTATGCGTCGTGGAGCCGCTCGTTTCAGCCGAGCGGCGAGAACTTCGCCCTGGCCGCCAATAATGCCGACCTGGCGCCGGAAACCACGCGCAACACGGAAGTGGGCGCCAAGTACGACCTGTGGGGCGGCCGCGCCAACGCCACCGTGTCCCTGTTCCGCCTGGAACGCGACAATATCAAGACCAGCGACCCGATCACGAACCGCATCGTGCCGGTCGGCACGCAGCGCACGGATGGCCTGGAGCTGACCTTCAACGCGGACTTGCACGATGGCTGGAAAATGATGGCCGGCTACGCCTACCTGGACGCCACCATCACCGATTCCATCGCCGTCGACCGCAGCGTGAATGCGCCGGGCACGACGACGCCGAGCGCCGTCGCCATCAAGGGCAAGCGCGCTACTTTGACGGCGCGCAACATGGCCAACTTGTGGGTGACGAAAGACCTAGGCCACGGCTTCACGGTGGGCGGTGGCGCGAATGCCGTCGGCAGCCGCTTCGCCAATCAGGGCAACACGGTGGTGCTGCCAGGCTACGTGACGGCCGACGTCATGGCCGCGTACCGCACGGGCCGCTATGAAGTGCAGCTGAACGTCAACAATATCGGCGACACGCGCTACATCGTGTCGGGTCACGGTTCCAGCCCGAACCTGAGCTTGCCAGGCGCGCCACGCAATGTGGCGCTGACCTTGCGCTACAGCCTGTAACTTTTTCTGCCCCCGAAAACCCGCTTGCGAGCGGGTTTTTTTGCATGGGTGGGTAGCGATGTGCAAGCGCGCGGGGCAGGCTGGCATTGTTTAGAGGGAACGTTCGGTATCGCCAAATTAACGTTGACTAAAGGAAACCTTCTCCGGCGAACTGAGCCTTGATCGGGATTGAGGGGTAAAATGATGTCATACGGCACAGGCATGGTGCTTATATCTTAGTGATATGACACGACCACGACGCCGTATGACTTTTATTTACTCACATCATAGAGGCCTGAATATGGTTCAGATGTCCAGGCGCCAGTTCCTTCGGGTAACTGGCGCGACCATTGCTGGTTCCAGCCTCGCCCTGCTCGGTTTCGCACCGGGCCAGGCGATGGCGGAAGTGCGGCAATACAAGCTGTCTCGCACGACCGAGACACGCAATACCTGTCCCTACTGTTCGGTAGGATGCGGCGTCCTGCTGTATGGGCTGGGCGACGGCGCGAAAAATGCCGTCTCCAGCATCATCCACGTGGAAGGCGATGCCGATCACCCGGTGAACCGCGGCACCCTGTGCCCGAAAGGCGCCAGCCTGGTCGACTTCATCCACAGCCCGAACCGCCTGAAAGTGCCCGAATACCGCGCACCGGGCGGCACGGAATGGCAACCGATCTCCTGGGATGTGGCGCTCGACAAGATCGCGCGCCTGATGAAGGATGACCGCGACGCCAATCTGATCGAAAAGAATGCCGACGGCAAGACCGTCAACCGCTGGCTCTCCACCGGCATGCTTGCCGCGTCCGCCGGCAGCAATGAGGTCGGGTATTTGACCCACAAGACAGTGCGCAGCATGGGGATGCTGACCTTTGATAATCAGGCGCGTGTATGACACGGACCGACGGTGGCAGGTCTTGCCCCGACGTTTGGCCGTGGCGCGATGACGAATCATTGGGTCGATATCAAGAATGCCGACGTGATCCTGGTCATGGGCGGCAATGCAGCAGAAGCACATCCTTGCGGATTCAAATGGGTAACGGAAGCGAAGGCGCATAACAAGGCCAAGCTGATCGTTGTCGATCCGCGTTTTACCCGTACCGCATCCGTGGCAGATTACTACTGCGCCACGCGTACCGGCACGGACATCGTCTTCCTCGGCGCGATCATCAATTATCTGCTGACGAACGACAAGATCCAGCATGAGTACGTGCGCAACTACACGGACATGCCCTTCATCGTGCGCGAAGACTATGCGTTCGAGGACGGCCTGTTCTCGGGTTTCGACAAGGAAAAAGGCAAGTACACCGACAAGGCCACCTGGGATTACGAGATCGGCGAAGACGGCTATGCCAAGGTCGACCCGACCCTGGAACACCCGCGCTGCGTCTACCAGATGATGAAGAAGCACTACGCACGCTACACGACCGAGATGGTCGAACGTACGTGCGGCGTGTCGGCCGACAAGTTCCACAAGGTGGCGGAAGCCCTGGCTTCGACCGCCGTGCCGGGACGCGCCGGTACCATCCTGTACGCGCTGGGCTGGACGCACCACTCGACCGGTGCGCAAACCATCCGCACGGGCGCCATGGTGCAGCTGTTGCTGGGCAATATGGGCATCGCCGGCGGCGGCATGAACGCCTTGCGCGGCCACTCGAACATCCAGGGTCTGACCGATCTGGGCCTGATGTCGAACCTGTTGCCGGGTTACATGACCTTGCCGAACGAGTCCGAGCAGGATTTCGATGGCTATATCGCCGCGCGCGCCACCAAGCCGCTGCGGCCTAACCAGCTCAGCTACTGGAGCAATTACCGCAAATTCCACGTCAGCTTCATGAAGACGTGGTGGGGCGACTTTGCCACGGCGGACAATAACTACGCCTTCGACTACCTGCCAAAGCTCGACAAGCCGTATGACTTGATGCAAGCGATCGAGAACATGCATCAAGGCAAGATGACGGGCTATATCTGCCAGGGCTTCAATGTGCTGGCGTCCGCGCCGAACAAGCAGAAGGTCACGGAAGCGCTGTCGAAGCTGAAGTTCCTCGTCATCATGGATCCGCTGGCCGTGGAAACGGGCGAATTCTGGAAGGCGCACGGGCAGTACCACGAAGTCGATCCGACCAAGATCATGACGGAAGTGTTCCGCCTGCCGACCAGCTGCTTCGCCGAGGAACGCGGTTCGCTCGTGAGTTCCTCGCGCGTCTTGCAGTGGCACTGGCAGGCGGCCGAACCGCCGGGCCAGGCGCGCAGCGACCTCGAGATCATGTCGGGCCTGTTCCTGCGCATGCGCAGCATGTATCAGAAAGAGGGCGGCAAGTTCCCCGATCCTATCGTCAACCTGACGTGGAATTATGCGCAGCCGCATAACCCGCAGCCCGAAGAAATCGCCCGCGAATTTAACGGCAAGGCGCTGGCCGACTTGTACGATCCCAAGGATCCGACCAAGCTGCTGGTGAAGAAGGGTGAGCAGCTGGCCTCGTTTGCGCAATTGCGCGACGATGGCAGCACCACCAGCGGTTGCTGGATCTTCGCCGGCAGCTGGACGCAGGCGGGCAACCAGATGGGACGGCGCGACAATAGCGACCCGACCGGCATCGGCCAGACCTTGGGCTGGGCCTGGGCGTGGCCGGCGAACCGCCGCGTGCTGTACAACCGCGCTTCGTGCGACTTGAAGGGCAAGCCTTTCGACCCGACCCGTAAACTCATCGAGTGGAATGGCACGAACTGGAGCGGGGCCGATATTCCCGACTTCAAGGTCGATGAACCGCCGGAAAATGGCATGGGTCCGTTCATCATGCTGGGCGAGGGTGTGGCGCGTTTCTTTGCGCGTGGCGCCATGGCCGAAGGTCCGTTCCCCGAGCATTACGAGCCGTTTGAAAATCCGCTGGGCTACAACCCCATGCATCCGAAAAACCCGCAAGCGACCAGTAATCCGGCCGCGCGCGTGTTCGCCGATGACCGGAAAATGTTCGGCACGCATGAGGAATATCCGCATGTGGCCACCAGCTACCGCCTGACCGAGCATTTCCATTACTGGACCAAGCATGCGCGCCTGAATGCCATCATCCAGCCGCAGCAATTCGTTGAAATCGGCGAAGAGCTGGCGAAAAGCATCGGTGTCGTTGCCGGCGGAGAAGTGCGCGTCAGTTCCAAGCGGGGCCACATCATCGCCAAGGCCGTCGTCACCAAGCGCATCAAGGCTTTGATGATCGAAGGCAAGCCGGTGCATACCGTGGGCCTGCCGCTGCACTGGGGCTTTACGGGCGTGGCCAAGCCGGGGTATCTGATCAATACCCTGACGCCTGGCGTGGGGGATGCGAATTCGCAAACGCCGGAATTCAAGTCCTTCCTCGTGAAGGTGGAAAAAGCATGATGGGAGCTCAATAATGGCACTGCAATCCTTAGATATCCGGCGCCTGTCGGCTACCACGGTGACCCCGCCGCAAGCACGCAGCCCGGTGACGGGCACCGTGGCCAAGCTGATCGATGTGTCGAAATGCATCGGCTGCAAGGCTTGCCAGACGGCGTGCATGGAATGGAACGACTTGCGTGACGAAGTCGGCGAAAACCATGGCACCTATGACAATCCGACGGATCTGACGCCGCAATCGTGGACGGTGATGCGTTTTGCCGAACACGAAAACAATGACGGCAACCTTGAGTGGCTGATCCGCAAGGATGGCTGCATGCACTGCGAGGACCCGGGCTGCCTGAAGGCCTGTCCGGCGCCGGGCGCCATCGTGCAGTACACGAACGGCATCGTGGACTTCCACCAGGAAAACTGCATCGGCTGCGGCTACTGCGTGGCCGGCTGTCCTTTCGACGTGCCCCGCATTTCGAAGAAGGACGACCGCGCCTACAAGTGCACCTTGTGCTCGGACCGCGTGGCCGTGGGCCAGGAACCGGCCTGCGTGAAAACATGTCCGACGGGCGCCATCGTGTTCGGCACCAAAGAAGACATGAAGGTGCATGCGGAAGAACGCATCGTCGACCTGAAGTCGCGCGGTTTCGAGAACGCGGGCCTGTACGATCCGCTGGGCGTGGGCGGCACGCACGTGATGTACGTGCTGCACCATGCCGACAAGCCGAAGCTGTATTCGAACTTGCCGGAACGCCCGCGCATCAGCCCGATGGTGGGCTTCTGGAAGGGCTGGTCCAAACCGCTGGCGGTGGCCGGCATGGCCGCCACGGCCCTGGCAGGGCTGTTCCATTACACGCGTGTCGGTCCGAACGAAGTGAGCAAGGACGAAGAGCACGAAGCGCTGGAAGAGGCCAAGCGCATACGGGAGGAAGACCATGAGCCACAGTGATCTGCATGATGGAAAGCTGCGCGACAAGGATGGCAATCCCTTGATCGAACGCTACAACCCGAACGAGCGCACGAATCACTGGGTCACGGCCATTACCTTCGTCATGCTGGCCCTGTCCGGGCTGGCCATGTTCCATCCGTCGATGGCGTGGCTGGCGAATCTGTTCGGCGGCGGGCAATGGACGCGCATTCTGCATCCATTCGCCGGCCTGGTGATGTTCGTCTCGTTCGCGATCCTCGTGGTGCGCTTCTGGCACCACAACAAGTTCGAGGACGGCGACAAGCAGTGGCTGAAGCAGATGGACGACGTGCTCAACAACCGCGAAGACAAGCTTCCGAAGATCGGCAAATACAATGCCGGCCAGAAGATCCTGTTCTTCGTGCTGCTGGCCAGCATGATCGGCTTGCTGCTGTCGGGCATCGTGATCTGGCGCGCGTATTTCGCGTTCTATTTCCCGATCGACGTGGTGCGCTTTGCCGCCTTGCTGCATGCCGGTTGCGCCTTCGCCATCATCTGCGCCATCATCGTGCACATCTACGCGGCCCTGTGGGTCAAGGGCTCGATCGGCGCCATGGTGCGCGGCACCGTCACCTACGGCTGGGCGCGCAAGCACCATCCGAAGTGGTTTGAATCGGTGATCCGCAATACGAGAAAGTAGGCAGCAGGGTAGGTCGGCTTAGCTTCGCGTAAGTCGACATGCTCCGCCGCCGGCGTTTTCGTATGCCAGGGCCAGTCCCCCAGGACTGGCCCCTTTCTTTTTATCGATTAAAATACTTTTACAGCACAGCCAAATCCGCTGGCTCTGCCTTGCCTTTTTTGATGGGAAAACTCCATTGGTACAACGCATACTCCAGCCAGGCGAAATCGAAGGCCTGGACCACAACGCGATTCCGCGCCTGCTGCTGCCTCAGCCTGGCAGCCTGTTTACGGCGCGCGCCTTGCGCCTGCGCGAACTGGCGCAAGGTAACATCAAGGGCATTCCCGTCGACGCGGGCATGCAGGGCTACCTGGTGCTGATGGCAGCGCTGGCCGATGCGCAGGCGGCCGTGGTGGGAAAACTGGCGCCCGGCGCCGTGCCTGCCGCCGACCCCGACGCGCTGCGCCGCGCCATCCAGCACCGCATGCCGGTGCTGCCCGTCAGCGGCGCCCGTCCGCCCGTCTGGCGCGACATTTTCGCCAGCCTGCTCGATGAACTGGCCGCCACGGCCGCAAGCCAGCCGGCATTGTCCGGCGGCCTGACGCAGGTGCTGGCCCAGCTGCGCGCGCTCGATGCGCCAGCGCTAGACGCCTGCGCCGATGCCGTGCTTGATGAAAACGGCGACAACCTCAATCCCATGCATGCGCCGTTCGTCGCGGCCGCCCTGCAAATTCTGTGGTCGGTGTCGGCCAGCGAATTGCGCGCCGCGCGCGTGCCGGATCTGGAAACGGGCACTTTGTGCCCCGTCTGCGGTTCGCACCCGGTCGCCAGCGTGATCCGCATCGGCGGCCAGTCGCAGGGCTACCGCTATCTGCACTGCGGCATTTGCGAAAGCGAATGGCATATGGTGCGCGTAAAGTGCTCGACGTGCGAACAGAATGGCAAGATCGCCTACCAGGGCCTGGACGCGGCCGATGCAAAGCCGTTCGACCCCGTGACGGCCAAGGACGACAAGCTGCCCAACAAGGCGAACGACCCGAAGAAGGTGGCGCGCGCGGAAACCTGCGACGACTGCCACACCTACCGCAAGGTCTTCAACCAGGAACACGATTACAACGTCGAGCCGCTGGCCGACGACCTGGCCAGCCTGATGCTCGACCTGCTGGTGGGCGAAGCGGGCTACCAGCGCGCCAGCGGCAATCCGCTGCTGTGGCTGGGTAAAAGCTCGGATCAGCCGTCATGACGACGGGGCAAACCGTGCGCCTGCCGTCGGTCGACCGCATCCTGGGCGACGCGGCTTGCCTGGACCTGATCGCGCGCTATGGCCGCGTGCAGACCCTGGCCTGCGCGCGCGCCGTGCTGGCCGAACTGCGCACGGCCATGCTGGCGGGCGCAGTGTGCGAAGAGGGCGCATCGATTGCCGCCATCGCCGCGCAAATGGATGAGCGGCTGCTAGCGCAAGCGCGCCCGCAGCTGCGCGCCGTCTTCAACCTGACGGGCACCGTGCTGCACACGAATCTGGGCCGCGCGCTGCTGCCCGATACGGCCGTGCAAGCCGTGGTGGAAGCGCTGCAATGGCCGATGAATCTGGAATTCGACCTGGAGACGGGCAAGCGCGGCGACCGCGACGACCTGGTCGAGGAATTGCTGCGCGAACTGACGGGCGCCGAAGCGGCCACCATCGTTAACAACAACGCGGCCGCCGTGCTGCTGATGCTCAATACCCTGGCGCAGAATAAAGAGGTCGTCGTCTCGCGCGGCGAGCTGGTGGAAATCGGCGGCGCCTTCCGCATCCCCGACGTCATGACGCGCGCGGGCGCCGTGCTGCGCGAAGTGGGCAGCACCAACCGCACGCACCTGGCCGATTACGCAAATGGCGTGAACGAGAACACGGCCCTCTTGATGAAGGTCCATTGCAGCAATTACGCGATTACCGGTTTCACGAAAAGCGTGGAGCTCGACGAACTCGTGCCGCTGGCCGTAAAACACGGCGTGCCGACGGCCGTGGACTTGGGCAGCGGCACCCTGGTCGACCTGGCGCAGTACGGTCTGCCGCATGAAACGACGGTGCGCGAAACGATAGCAGCGGGCGCCGACCTGGTGACCTTCAGCGGCGACAAACTGCTGGGCGGCCCGCAATGCGGCGTCATCGTCGGGCGGGCAGACTTGATCGCGAAGATCAAGCGCAACCCATTGAAACGTGCACTGCGGGTCGGCAAGCTGACCCTGGCCGCGCTGGCCCCCGTGCTGCAGCTGTACCGCGCGCCGGACTTGCTGGCCGAACGGCTGACCACCTTGCGTTTGCTGACGCGTCCCGCCGCCGCCATGCGCGCGCAGGCGGACACCATGCTGCCGCTGCTGCAAGGCGTACTCGGTGCCGCCTACGTGGTCACCGCCGAAGCCATGAAAAGCCAGATCGGCAGCGGCGCCTTGCCCGTCGATCAGCTGCCCAGCTTTGGTTTGGCCATTCGCAGCGCGCCCGGCTCGCGCTTGAGCAATGCCCTGGGCGTGCTGGAACAGCGTTTGCGCGCCTTGCCATGCCCCGTGATCGGGCGCATCGGCCAGGACACTCTGTGGCTGGACCTGCGCTGCCTGGAAGCGGCGCACGAGACGGCCTTCACCGCGCAACTCGCCGAGTTGTCCGCATGATCGTCGGCACCGCAGGCCATATCGACCATGGCAAGACCACCCTCACGCGCGCGCTGACCGGCGTGCACACGGACCGCCTGAAGGAAGAGCAGGCGCGGGGCATTTCGATTGAACTCGGCTACGCCTACCTGCCGCTGGCGGACGGCACGGTGCTGGGCGTGATCGACGTGCCGGGCCACGAAAAATTCATCCGCACCATGGCTTCCGGCGTGACGGGCATCGACTTCGCCCTGCTCGTGGTGGCGGCCGACGATGGCATCATGCCGCAGACACACGAGCACCTGGCCATCTTGCAGCTGCTCGGTGTGACGCGTGGCGCCGTGGCGCTGACCAAGATCGACCGCGCCGACAGCGCCCGCGCCGCGCAGGTGGAGCTTGACATCGAAGCGCTGCTGGCCGGCACGCCGCTGGCGGGCAGCCCGATTTTTCCCACTGCCGCCAACCGCGACGACGATGCCGGCGTGGCCGTCTTGCTGGCGCATCTGACGCAAGTGGCGCGCAGCTTGCCGCAGCGCGACGAGCGGCGCTTGTTCCGCCTGGGCGTGGACCGCGTGTTCACCTTGTCGGGGCAGGGCACCATCGTTACGGGCACGGCGCTGGCGGGCCGCGCGCAGGTGGGCGACATGCTGCAGCTGGCGCCCGGCGGCGCGCCGGCGCGCGTGCGCAGCATTCATGCGCAGAACCGCGCGGCCGAAACGGGCATGGCGGGCCAGCGCCTGGCGCTGAACCTGGCCGGCATTGACCGCGAGCGCATCGAGCGGGGCAACTGGATCGTCGCGCCCGAGCTGGCGCAGTGCTCCGAGCGCCTCGACGTGGAACTGACGCTCTTGCCCGACGCGGGCGTGCAGCTGAAAGCCTGGTCGCCGCTGCACGTGCACTTGGGCGCGGCACACCAGCTGGCGCGCGCCGTCATGCTCGATGGCGAGACCCTGTCGCCGGGACAGACGGGAAGAGTACAGCTGGTGTTCGAGTCGCCCATGCACGGCGTGCCGGGCGACCGCTTCGTCGTGCGCAACGCGCAAGCCACGCAGACGGTGGGCGGCGGCATGGTGCTCGACCCGTTCGGCCCCGCGCGCAAGCGGCGCAGCCCGGCCAGGCTGGCGTGGCTCGATGCGCTGGCCGCCTTCATCGCGCACGGCGACTATGCGGCCCTGCTGGCGCAAAGCCCGCTGGGGTTGCGCGAATCGCTGCTGGTGCGCCTGTCCCTGCTGCCGGCGGCAGCCATCGCGCTGCCGCCCGACACGCGGCGCATCGCCCTGCGCGGCGGTGACGCCTTGCTGGTGGCGCCGCCGGCGTTGCTGGCGCTGCAGGAGCGCGTGCTGGAAGCTCTTGCAATCTTCCACGCGCGCGCGCCCGACGAGGCGGGGCCGGAACTTTGGCGGCTGAAACGCATCGTCGACGCGGAGATGGAAGACGCCTTGTGGAGCCATCTGGTCGAAGGCTTGCTGGCGCGCGGCGAGCTCCTGGCGCGCGGTGCCAGCCTGCACTTGCCGACGCACAGCGTGGAACTGACGCCGCAGGAGCAATCGGTGGCCGAACCCTTGCTGGCCGCGCTGGAGCAGGGGCGAGCCGATCCGCCGTGGACGCGCGACCTGGCGCGCAGCTTCGGCCTGGCCGAGGACGAGACGCGCAGGCTGTTGCGCAAACTTGCCAAGGCAGGCCAGATCAGCCAGGTCGTGCACGACCTGTTCTATCACCAGGCGGCGTTGGCCGAGCTGGCGCAACTGGTACGCACCCTGACCGAAAAAGCGGAGCTGGACGAGAGCCTGTCGCCCGGTGCCGGCGCCGTCGGTGCGGCCACCTTCCGCGACGCCAGCGGCCTGGGCCGCAAGCGGGCGATCCAGGTCTTGGAATTCTTTGACCGCGTCGGTTATACTCGCCGTGTTGGCAATGGGCATCTATTGCGCCCGCAAGCGCTGTGGTCCTATACGGCAGCCTCGCCCAACAGCTAGCTCAGGCACCGCGGAAAGCACACTCATCCGGTGATGTGGCCGGGCTTCAAACCCGGTGGAGGGCGTCAGACGTTCTCCCGTAGGTTCGACTCCTACTGTTTTCCGCCAGTTACTTTCCTCCCATCCCCTCCCGCATGGCGTTCTGCTGGCGTTGGCTTGTTGCCACGTTGCCGCAAATAGTTGATTGAATTGCCCATATGCGGCGATGCCGCTGCGGGCCGATGGTAACATCGGCTTGAATCCCCTGTAGCAGAAGAAAGCAAGCATGAAACAAGCAAGCATGGCACGGCTGCTGGCAGCGGCGCTGCTGATGCCGGCGCTGGCCGCAGCGGCCGGCCTGCGCATCGTCGGCGAGCATTTGCCGCCATCGAGCATGATGGAAGGCAATGTCGTCGTGGGACGTGAAACGCTCAAGGTGCGCGGCATCATGGCGCGCGCCGGTATCGCCTACAGCATCGAATTGCTGCCGTGGAAGCGCGCGTATGCGCAGGCGCTGCGCGAAGCCGACACCTGCATCTTTTCCACCAGCCGCACGCAGGAACGCGAAGCGCAATTTCGCTGGATCGGCCCCCTCAACGAAGCGGAATGGATACTGTATGGCCTTGCCGAGCGGCACCTCACCTTGCGCACGCTGGCCGATGCGCGCGGCCTGGTGATCGGCACGGTGCTCGGCGATGCGCGCGACGATTACCTGCGCCAGCGCGGCATGAACGTGGCGCCCGTGACGCAGGAGTGGCTTAATCCGCAAAAGCTGCTGCTGGGGCGTATCGACCTGTGGGCCGTCGGCATGGCGGTGGGCAGCAAGCCTTTCGTCGGCAAGGAGTGGGAGGGCAAGGTGGTGCCGCTGCTGACCTTCAACCGCGTGCAGACTTACCTCGCCTGCAACAAGCAATTGCCCGAGGCGCAGGTGGCGGCCATGCAGCGCGCGGCGGCCGCCATGCGCCGCGACGGCAGCATGGCGCGCGAACAGCTGCGCTGATTCAGTGCACTGATTTAGCTCTCCAGCCACTGGCGCACGCAGTTGCGTCCTTCGCGCTTGGCCTGGTACAGCGCCTGGTCCGCATGGCTGTAGGCCGTCTCGAACGGCGTGCCGGCACGGTTCCAGCTCAGGCCCACGCTGACGGTGATGGCGCGCGTGATGGGCGCCGCATGGCGCTGGCGGCCGACCGTCTCGCAGATGCGCTGCGCCACTTGCGCCGCGTCGTCGCGCGATGAGGTGGGCCAGACGACGGAAAACTCTTCGCCGCCGACCCGGCCGATGGCCGTTTCCTGTCCCAATAGCCCCTTCAGGCAGTCGACCACGGCCTGGATCACGCCGTCGCCGGCCGGGTGGCCGAAGTCGTCGTTGACCTGCTTGAACAGGTCGATATCGAGCACGATCAGCGCCATGTCGCCCTGCGCCAGGCAGCGCGACGCGTGGTCGATGACGGCGCCGCGGTTCAGGGCGCCCGTCAGCGGGTCGTGCGTGGCACGGTATTCTAGCTGGCCGGCCAGGGTTTGCAATTGACGGTTCAGCAGATGCATGTCGCGCTCGGCGCGGTCGCTGCGGCCGATCAGGCGCCGCGTCTCGCGCATCAGCCGCTCGTAGTGGACGATCAGTTCACCGAGCACGCGCCGCTGTTCCGCGCCCGAGGCATTGGCGTCGGCGTGCATGCGGCGCGCGGCAGCCAGCGCCGCCGCTTCCACGGTGAACAGGTCGGGCTCCAGGCCGGACTCGGAGAGGGCGGCGCGCATGCCCTAGCTGCCCTGCACGGGATGGTCGTGGAAGTCCAGCGCCGTGAAGTCCTGCTGCAGCTCCTGGCCGAATTCCAGGATGGTGTCGTCGTCCTCGTCGTGGTACCAGTTCAGGCGTACCTGGTTGCCATCGACGGCCGCCTGGTTCAGGGTGTCGAACAGGGTAAACAGCATCTTCGTGCTCGAGCTGTTGAAGTAGGCCAGCGAGACGTTGACGGTGATGGCAGCTTCGCGGCAGCTTTCCAGGTAGGCGCGCACGGCGGCGATCAGCGGGCCATAGAAGGCGGCCGCGTTTTCCGGATACGACTCGCCCTTGATCGACAGGGTGTGCTGCTCGAAACGGAAGTCGATTTCGGGCGAACTCGGGGTCGCGGCGATGAACAGTGGTGACGGTAATTGCATATGCTTTCCTGAGTCGGCTCTTTCAAATGATGGCTTTGATGCAGAAGATGGTGTGGCCAGGTTCCTGGGGATCCTGGACGAATTCGAATTCCAGCGGCTCGCTGGCGTCGCGCGCCATGGTGAGAAAACCCAGGCCCGCGCCCTTGCTGTCGGCCGGCGCTTCCTCGCGCAGGGCCTTTTTATAGGCCAGGCGGATTTCCTCCATCGTCATGGTGTGCAGCGGCTCCAGGCGGGCGCGGATCTGCGCCACGTTGTCCGTCGAGACGGGGTTGGCGCACAGCAGAAAAAAGCTGTCGCCGCGCGTGCCGATGCAAAACGAGCCGCGTCGCATCTGCTGGTCTAGCTGCGCATCGGGCGTCAGGCTGTCCGCGGAATAGTGCATGATGTTTTGCGACATCTCGATGAACGAGGAAAAGATGCGCCGCCGCGTGGGCCCGGCCGCGCCGGCCGTGTCGAGGCGCGCCTTGATGGTTTCGGAAATGGCGTTCACCACGTGCTGCGAGAAATAGCCCACGTAAAAAAAGATGATGTTGCGCTTGCGTGCCACATCCCAAAACTCGTTGAATTCTTCGTACAGCACGTCCGTGCTCCTGGCTAGCCGGTGACCCGGTTTCTTGTTGATAAGGTGGCTCGATGGCGCCAAAACTACAGGCGGAAACAGAAAAAGGTCAGGTCGTCGCGGCGCGGCTGCGCTCCCTGCCAGGCGGCGCTGTCCTGCAGCAGGGCCGCCGCCACGTCGCCGGCGGGAGCGTCGCGCCGCGCCAGCAGCTGCTCGCGCATGCGCCGCTTGCCGTAGGCGATGTCGCGCGCGCCGCCGATCTGGTCGAGCAAGCCGTCGGTGGTGAGGAACAGCAGGCTGCCGGCGGGAATCGCCAGCGTCTCGTTGTGCCAGCAGTAGCCGGCCGGCGTGTCGACATAGCCCACGCCCATGCGCGCGCCGTCGATGGCGCGCACGCTGTCCTCGCCGGGCGCCACCACGTGCAGCGCCAGTTTCGCCCCCGCGAAACGCAGGCTGGCGCTGGCCGTGTCGTAGCACAAAAAGGCGCAATCCATGCCGTCATTCGAGCCGGCGTGGCCGCTGGCATCGCCGCTGCCGGCGCCATCCTGGCCCAGCAAGGTCTTGATGGCGCGGCTGACGGCGCCGATCAGGGCGGCCGGATCGTGCGGTCCCAGTTCGCGCAGGGCCTGGCTCAGGGCCGACGAGGCGATCAAGGTCATGAAGGCGCCCGGCACGCCGTGGCCCGTGCAGTCGGCAATGGCGGCGAACCAGCCGCCCGCATGGCGTTCGAAAAAGTAGAAATCGCCGCCGACAACGTCGCGCGGCTGCCATTCCAGGTGCGCGTCGGGCAGGGTGGCGCGCAGTTCCGCATCGGAGGTGCGCAGCAGGGCGCGCTGGATCACGCTGGCGTAATCGATGCTGTGCATGATCTGCCGGTTCTTTTCCGCCTGCATGGTGGCGACCACGTTCATCAGCTGCAAGCCGAAGCCGACGCCGGCCAGCGCGCCATCCTCGGTGATGATGAAGCCGTCGGCCAGCGCCTTCTCGCCCGCTTCCACGGCGCGGAAGGTGAGGTCTTCGATGCTCATGGCGCCGTCGACGATCAGCGGTTCCTTGTCCATGAAGGCGATGCAGCTCTTCTTGCCGTACACCTCGTGATAGAAGGGCTTGGACATCTGCGACATGAAGATGTTACGGCTGATCAAGCCGATGGGCTTGTGCTGTTCCGTAACGGGCAGGCTCATCATGTCGCGCCGCTCCGTGAACAGTTCCAGCACGGCGAAATTGCTGGCGTCGGCCTGCACGGATTCCGTGGCGATGCACAGGTCGGACGCCACGGACGTGCGATAACGGGGAAGATGCAATCGAGAAGCGTTGAACTCCACAGCGGCTACCTTTAGATGACGGTCGGACCCTTGTTGTCGCGAAAGCAAGGCGACTGACAAACAGGCAATATCATCATGGTAGCCTTTGAATATGACGGCTTGATTACCAGCTTGTCAAAACCGTATGCAAGATGGCTGCATGGCAAGCAACTTACAGGCGCCGGGCCAGCGCCTGCGCCTGTTCCAGCCAGCGCGCGCGCTGCGGCTCGGTGGCGTTCAAAATGGGACCGAAGCTGGCCACCTTGACGGGCTTGATGCCGCAAAATTCCAGCGTCGTCTTGCGCAGCTGGTGGATGCCTGGCATGTGGTAGACCCAGCGGAAATACCAGGGCGGCGTATCCATCGTCACCAGCAGCTGGGCCGTGCGGCCCAACAGCAGCTGCGCCGGAAAAGCCTTGCCTGGGCGATATTTGAAGGCGTAGCCGGGCAGGAAGACGCGGTCGATGAAGCCCTTCAGCAGGGCCGGCGCGCCGCCCCACCAGATCGGGTAGGCGAACACCAGATGCTCGGCCCAGCTGATGGCTTCCTGCGCCGCCAGCAAGTCCGCTTCCAGCGGCTGCACCTGGCGGTAGCCTTCGTGCAGGATGGGATCGAAGTCGAGCTGCCCTAGGCGCAGCTCGCGCACGGTGTGGCCTTCGCTGCGGGCCGTGGCTGCATAGGCATCGGCCAGGGCGGCGCAAAAGCTGTCGCTGGATGGGTGGCCGAGGAGTATCAAAATGCGCTTGGGTGTCGTCTTGGTCATGATGCAGGCTGTCCGTTAAAGAAGAGCTTGCATGCTAAAGCCTGCCCCTAGTGGCAGAGTCAAGCGGCCTCTTGCAGACGCTGGCGCGCCAGGCAGTCGCCGATTTCCATGTCGATGTCAGCCAATTGCGCGTCGAGCTGGCGCAGGCGGGCGATATCCTGCCGCACCTGCGCGCGCTTGGCGGCGATGTGCTGCGACAGGGCGGCCCAGTCCGTGTCGTCGCCGGCCAGGACGGGCAGCAGTTCGGCCAGGCGGAAGCCCAGGACCTGCGCCTGGCGTATCAGCTTGACCTGCGCCAAGTCTTGCTGCGTGTAGACGCGATAGGCGCCCGAGCGGCGCACGTCCCCCAGCAAGCCCAGCGCTTCATAGTGGCGCAAGGCCTTGGGCGAGGTGCCCGCCAGGCGGGCGATTTCTCCGATGTACATGCTTGTCCTTGTCCTTTTATCGAGCTGCGGCGTACGCAGTGTAGCGCAGCTGGCTTGCCAGACGCTAGCTTGCGCGCAGCCTCAGGAGGGCTTGCGGGGCGGGACTTTCTTCGCCGTGCACTCGGCGCAGGTGCCGTACAGCGACAGCGCGTGCTCATGCAGCACGAAGCCCCGCTCGGCGGCGATTTCGTTCTGGCGCAGTTCGATGCCTTCATCAACGAATTCATCGACCTTGCCGCAACCGGTGCAGACCAGGTGGTCGTGGTGCTGGCCTTCGTTCAGTTCGAAGACGGCGTGGCCCGATTCGAAGTGGCGGCGGAACAAAATGCCCGCTTCGGCAAATTGCATCAGCACGCGGTAGATGGTGGCCAGGCCCACGTCGATTTTTTCGGCCAGCAAGAGTTTGTAGACATCGTCCGCACTCAGGTGCTTGATCGTGCCTTCTTGAAACAGCTGCAGAATCCGCAACCGGGGGATGGTCACTTTCAAGCCCGATTCACGCAGTTCCCTCAATATATCCATGTCTCCCATTCCTTTTTGTAGTCGCCTAGCGAGGTCATTCATTATATCGCAAATGATAATCATTACTATTCTCATTTGTATCGTGTGAGCTGGAAATAGTATGCTGCGCGGGCAGGCGGCAATCCAGTGACATCGGCGCAAGTGGCGATTGCGTGGCGGGCAACTTGTGCCGCCAGTTATCATGAAGAATCGGAAAATACGCGTTGAACCGCTACACTGTGCAACAGGGAATAACAATGGAGCACGGCATGGACCGATTTGATGCGATGCGGATCTTTACGCGCATCGTCGAGTTACGCAGTTTCACGCAGGCGGCGCATGACCTCGGCTACCCGAAAGCGACGGTCACGCATGCGATCAAGCAGCTCGAAGCGCGGCTGCGCGTGCGCCTGCTGCAGCGGACTACGCGGCAAGTCATGCCCACGCCCGATGGCGAAGCGTATTACCAGCGCTGCGTGCGCTTGCTGGCGGACCTGGAAGAGACGGAATCCGTGTTCAGTTCGGCGGCGCAGCAGCCGGCCGGCAAACTGCGCATCGACTTGCACGCGACCCTGGCCATGCATTTCGTCATGCCCGTGCTGGACCAGTTCTGCGCCCGCTATCCCTTGATCGAACTGGAAATCGGCATGGGCGACCGCCTCGTCGACCTGGTGCGCGAAGGCGTCGATTGCGTGCTGCGCGTGGGCGAACTGGGCGACTCGTCGATGGTGGCGCGCAGGGTGGCGTTGCTCGAACAGCTTACCTGCGCCAGTCCCGCCTACCTGGCCGCACACGGCACGCCGGAAAATCTGGCGCAACTGGCGGGCCACCGCGCCGTCAATTTCTTTTCCGCCCAAACGGGCAAGGTCTGGCTCTTCGATTTCAAGGTGGATGGGCAGCGGCACAGCGTGGCCTTGCCGGGCACGGTGTCCGTCAACAATGCGGACGCGTATCACGCCTGCTGCCGCGCGGGCATGGGCTTGATCCAGGCTCCCCGCTATCACCTTGAGCAGGCGCTGGTGGCCGGCCAACTGGTGGAAGTGCTGCGGGACTTGCGTCCCGACCCGCTGCCCGTGTCCGTGCTGTATCCCCATCACCGGCAATTGTCGCCACGCGTGCGCGTGTTCGCCGACTGGGTCGCCAGCGTGTTTGCCGAGGCGAATTGACGCGCTGCGGCATTTTCTTGACCTGGGTAAAGGAAAAAATCCCTCTAGTGATGCCATCTAGCACTATTTGATGTGGATCAAAGTTTTTGTTGCACTGCAATCTTAGACTTCGCAGCGTTACTTAACGACAAAAAGAGGGAACTAGAATGAAAAAGTCCGCAACTGCAGCAGCAATCGTCCTGGCCGCCATCGGCGCATTCGCCAGCAACGCAATGGCACAGGAAGGCCCATGGCTGGTCCGTGCCCGCGCCGTGCACCTCGACCCGGCCGATAAATCTGCTCCTGTTGGTGGCGTCGGTGCATCCGACCGTTTGACGGTCAGCAGCAAGACGATTCCTGAAATCGATATTTCGTACTTCTTCACCCCGAATATCGCTGCCGAGCTGATCCTGACTTACCCGCAAAAGCATGACGTCAAGCTCGATGGCAACAATATCGGTACCTTCAAGCATTTGCCGCCGACCCTGTCGCTGCAATACCACTTCATGCCTGAAAAACAGTTCAGCCCTTACGTGGGTGCCGGCATCAACTACACGAATATCTCCGACGTGAAATTGCTGAACGGCGCCGGCCGCCTGGAGCACGACAGCTGGGGCTACTCGCTGCAAGCCGGTGTCGACTACAAACTGGATAAAAACTGGTCGCTGAACTTCGACATCAAGAAAGTGCAGATCCGTAGCGACGTCTTCATCGGTGGCGCCAAGGCCAGCGAAGTCAAGGTCGATCCTCTCCTGATCGGTGTCGGTGTCGGCTACCGCTTCTAAGCAGTGACCGGCTGCGCCCATGCGGCGCGGACAATAAAAAAGACGGCCAGGTGTGAACCTGGCCGTCTTTTTGCATGGCATGCGCCGGTTTATTTTTTCAGCGTCTTTTCCAGCGCCAGCTGGTAGTCCGTTTTTTCGTAGCCGGCCAAATACTTGTTCGTCGCGTCGAGGAAGGCGCGCGAGCGGTAGGCCGCTTCCAGGTCCTTGACCCATGGCTTGGCCTTGTCGGCCGTGCGGATGGCCACCAGGTTGATGTAGCTGTCCGAGATCTTTTCCACGGCGAGGGCCGACGTCAGTTTCATGCCGGCGGCCAGGGCGAAGTTGCCGTTGACGAAAGCGTAGTCGGCGTCCGCCAGCGAACGTGGCAGCTGCGCCGCTTCCAGCGGCACCAGTTTCAGCTTCTTCGGGTTCTCCAGCACGTCGCGCTCGGACGCGCGCAGCGGGTCGACGTTCGGTTTGAGCTTGATCCAGCCCATCTTGGCCAGCATGACCAGCGCGCGCGCCTGGTTGGTCGGGTCGTTCGGCATGGTGATGGTGGCGCCGTTCTTCACGTCGGCCATGGACTTCTGCTTGCCGCCGTACAGGCCGATCGGCATGGTCGGCACGGTGATCAAGGGGCTCAATGGCAGCTTGTTATCGGTGGCGAACTTGGTCAGATACACGATGTGCTGGAACACGTTGGCGTCGAGCGAACCTTCGGCCAGCGCGTAGTTCGGCTGCACGTAGTCGTTGAATTCCACGATCTTGACCTTGTAGCCCTGTTTTTCCAGGATAGGCTTGATGCCCAGTTTCAGCTGGTCCGAGTAGGGGCCGGAACTGGTGCCGATGACGAGTTCTTTCGGGTCCTTGGCGTGGGCGGCGGTGGCGAAGGCCAGGCTGGTGGCGGCGACGAGCAGGGTGCGGCGAATGTGGTTCATGCTTTTCCTTGTACTGAAATACTGAATATGAATTAACGTTTGTCGAGGCGCTTGGCGATGCGCGTGCCGGCGAACTGGATGGTTTGCACCAGCACGATCAGGATGGCCACGGTGGCGACCATGATGTCCGTCTCGAAACGGTAGTAGCCGTAGCGGATGGCCAGGTCGCCGATACCGCCGCCGCCCACCACGCCGGCCACGGCCGAATACGACAGGAAGCTGATCGACAGCACGGTCAGGGCCAGCACGAGGCCGGAGCGCGCTTCCACCAGCAGCACGCGGAAGATGATCTGCATTTCCGACGCGCCCATGGCGTGCGCCGCCTCGATCACGCCGCGCGGCACTTCGCGCAGGTTCTGTTCCACCAGGCGCGCCAGGTAGGGAATGGCGGCGAACGACAGCGGCACGGCAGCTGCCAGCGGGCCGATCGACGTGCCCGCGATGATGCGCGTAAACGGCGTCAGGGCGACCAGCAGAATGATGAAGGGGAAGCTGCGCACGGTATTCACCAGCCAGCCGAGGATCATCGACAGCGGGCGGTTTTCCAGCGACTGGCCTTCCGACACGAGGAACAGCAAGATGCCCAGCGGGCCGCCGATCAGGATGGCGGCCGTGAGACCAATGCCCAGCATGGTCATGGTCTGGCCCAGCGCCACCCAGATTTCCGGCAGCAGGTTGATGACGTTATTGATCGATTCTTCAAACATGTGTTGCATCCTTCCATGCGGTGGCTTCAAACGCCTCGGTGCCGTAATAAGCGAGCTCGCGTCCCAGCGCCGTCTTGCGCGGGGTGGCCGTGTCGCTCAGATCGAATTGTTCGGCGATGGCGCCTTTTTCCACGACGGCGACGCGGTTGCAGATGGCGCCCAGCACCGACAGCTCATGGCTGACGATGACGATGGTCACGCCCAGGCGCGCATTGATGTCGCGCAGGGTGTCGAGCAGGGCGCGCGTCGTTTCCGCATCCAGCGCGGACGTCGGCTCGTCGCACAGCAGCACGTCGGGATGGCTGGCCAGCGCGCGGGCGATGGCCACGCGCTGTTTCTGCCCGCCGGACAATTGCGCCGGATAGCTGTGCAGCTTGTCGGACAGGCCGACGAGCGCCAGGCATTCCTCGACCCTGGCGGCGATCTGCTCGCCCTTGGTCGTGCCATGGATTTTCAGGGGGAAGGCGACGTTGTCGAAGACGCTGGCGTTTTGCAGCAGATTGAACTGCTGGAAAATCATGCCGATATTCTGGCGCGCGTCGCGCAAGTCGCTCTTGCCCAGGCGTGTCAGTTCGCGCCCGGCCACGGTAATGGTGCCGCTGTCGGGACGCTCGAGCAGGTTAATCAGGCGCAGCAGGGTCGATTTGCCGGCGCCGCTCTTGCCGATCAGGCCGAAAATATCACCGGGATAGACTTCCAGCGTGACCGATTTGACCGCGTGGAATTGTTCGCCTTTGGGCAGCGCGAAGGTCTTGTTCGCGCCATCGATGCGAATCACCGGCGTACGGTGTGGTGTGGTCATGCAGTGTTTCCTTTTTTATTGGACCGTGACAGGCGCGCTTGCAGGGGCCAAATCGCCCAGCCTGTTACGTCGGTTGCGTAGTATACCTCCGATCGTGTTATTACTCCTACGACAGAATCTTGCTTTGAATATGCAAATAATGTCTATGCGCGTGTTTGTTGGTTGAAAAAGCGGGAAAGCGGCGTTCTTGCCGAATTTAATCACGTGGAGGGGCGTACAGGAGCTGCATCTTGGTGAAAAGTTCGCCGCGCCCTGCGGATGCATCGCAGTGCTTTTATGTGCAGTTCGGCTCACTTGCCGTTTTTTGGAGGCGGGCAGGGCGGTTTACTGCCCGCCATTGCCCTCTTCGCGGGCAGATTCTGCCCCGCTAGCGGCAGGGCCTTCGGGACGCCGCAGCAGGTAGACGAGGACGGCGATTTCCATGGCGCCCACCATGGCGATGACCCACCACGGCGGGTGGCCCAGGCACATGGCGACAAAGCCGATGGCCATGCCCAGGCAAGCCATGGCCTTGCCGCGCCGCGAAACGGCACGGTGTTCGCGCCACTGGCGCAGCGGCGGACCGAAGCGGGGATGGTGCAGCAGCCAGTGCTCGAGGCGCGGCGAAGCGCGGCTGAAGCAGGCCAGGGCGAGGATCAGGAAAATCGTCGTCGGCATGACGGGGAGCATGGCGCCGATGATCCCCAGCAGCACCATCAGGGCGCCGGCGGCGGTCCAGGCCCAGCGGCGCAGGCGTACGCCGTGCGCTTCGCGCAGTGGCGGCTGGGCGTGCGGCTCCCGCATCAGGCGAGGGCGCCGGCGGTCAGGCCCTGGCTGCGGGGCGTGGAGGCGGTGGGAAGTGCGTTCAAGGTGCGCGTATCTTGGCGGGTGGCCGTCATGTTTTTTCTGTGCTGTGTTCTGCTCTATTATGGATGAATCAAGGCGCCGTTGCATGCCCGCCAGGGCCGTGATGATAACCATTGCACAGAATAATAACAAGAATCATTCTCATCTATGAATTTGATAACGCTGGATATTTTTGGCAATGCAGACAATAATCGGCTGCAGAAGACGCTGTCATGGACATCATTGCTCTTATTATCGATTTTTTCGATGCTAACTAGGTATATTTTCCGTTTTACATCGATCTTCATGCCATGCATAATCTGTTGCAACTGAAGCCAGACAATCAGCCGCAGCGTTTCCCGCCTGCAGCTGCTTGCGGTTTTGACATCCTCCACTCCTATCAGGAATCCATTATGAAAAAACTGCTCGCTTTTATCGCCGCCGCCGGCTTCTCGCTGTCCGCTTTTGCCGCTCCAGAAGTCTATGTCATCGATGGCAGCCACACTTTCCCCCGTTTCGAGTACACCCACATGGGCTTCTCGACGCAGCAAAGCCGTTTCAATAACACCACCGGCAAGGTCACGCTGGACCGCGCAGCCAAGACGGGCGCCGTCGAAGTGCTGATCGACACCAAATCCGTCGATACGGGTTCGACCCTGTTCAACTCGCACATCCAGGGCGAAGACTTCCTCGACACGGCCAAGTATCCTGTCGCCACCTACAAATCGACCAAGTTCAACTTCGACGGCGACAAGCTGGCCTCGGTTGAAGGCAACCTGACCCTGAAAGGCGTGACCAAGCCAGTCACCCTGACCGTCACCTCGTTCGCCTGCGCACCGCACCCGATGCTGAAAAAAGACGCCTGCGGCGCCAACGCCACGGCCAAGATCAAGCGCTCGGAATTCAACGCCGGCAAATATGCGCCAGCTGTCAGCGATGATGTCACCCTGACTTTCGCCATCGAAGCCATCAAACAGTAATCGTTGGCTGTATGACGTAAAAATGGCGGCGGACTTCGGTCCGCCGCCATTTTTTCGTGTGTAATCCGGCATGCGCCAACATTGTGTCGGATTACGCGCTTGCGCGCTAATCCGACCTACGTGGTTTTGCAGGTGCAGCAAGAAGCGGCGGGCCAAAATCCACCGCTTTTTTGACAGTAGGTCGGATTAGCGCGGCAAAGCCGCGCGTAATCCGACATAAGCCGACATGCGCCGGCATGCAAGACGATCACGCCAGGTGATGCACCTCCTGCTGCCCATACACGGGCGTGTTCAACCCTTCCATGCGCGCCTTCAGCTGCAGCGACAGGTACTGGGAATAGTGGCGCGACTGGTGCAGGTTACCGCCATGGAACCACAGCGCCTGCTGTTGCGTGGGTTTCCACATATTGCGTTGTTCGCCTTCCCATGGGCCAGGGTCCTTTGTCGTGGCCGAACCGAGGCCCCACACCTTGCCCACCTTGTTCGCCACCTCGGGCGAGATCAGGTCCGCCGCCCAGCCATTCATGGAGCCGTAGCCGGTGGCGTACACCACCAGGTCGGCCGGCAGTTCCGTGCCGTCCGACAGCACGATGGAATGGGCTTTCAGTTCCTGCACGCCGACGCCGCTTTTCAGCTTGATCTTGCCCTCGGCGACCAGCTCGGAGGCGCCCACGTCGATGTAATAGCCGGAGCCGCGGCGGAGGTATTTCATGAACAGGCCGGAATCGTCGTCGCCAAAGTCCAGCATGAAGCCCCGTTCTTCCAGACGCGCGTAAAAATCCGCATCGCGTTCGCGGATGGCCTTGAAGACGGGTTTCTGGAAGTCGGCCAGGATCTTGTACGGGATCGAGGCGAACGTCAGGTCGGCCTTGGCCGTCGTCATGCCGGCCGCCAGCGCCCGTTCCGAGTACAGGTCGCCCAGCGCCAGGTCCATCAGGGAATCGGACTTGACGATGTGCGTCGACGAGCGCTGCACCATCGTCACGTCCACGCCCGCTTCCCACAGGGCGGCGCAGATATCGTGCGCGGAATTGTTCGCGCCGATGACGACCACCTTCTTGCCGGCATACGCGTCCGGTCCCGGATGCTGCGACGAGTGTTGCTGCTCGCCCTGGAACACGTCCATGCCCTTGAACTTCGGCATGTTGGCCTTGCCCGACATGCCCGTGGCCAGCACCAGCTGCTTGGGCTTGAGGGTGACGGGCTGGCCGTCGCGCAGTACCTGCACCGTCCATTCACCGGTGGCTTCGTCAAAGCTGGCCGATTCGCAGGAAGTCGAACCCCAGTAATTGAGTTCCATCACCTTGGTGTACATTTCCAGCCAGTCGCCGACCTTGTCCTTCGGCGTGAAGACGGGCCAGTTGTCGGGAAACGGGATGTAGGGCATGTGGTCGTACCAGACGGGATCGTGCAGGCACAAGGACTTGTAGCGCTTGCGCCAGCTGTCGCCGGGGCGCGCATTTTTCTCGATGATGATGGTGGGGACGTTCAGCTGGCGCAGCCGCGCACCGAGCGCGATGCCGCCCTGGCCGCCGCCGATGATGACGCAGTAGGGCTGGCGCGTATAGCCCAGTTCCTTTGCATCCTGCTCGCGGTTTTCCAGCCAGCTGCTGCGGTTGGTGCGCGCGCCGTGTTCCGCGCCCATGGGCCGCCGGCCGCCCTTGGCTTCTTCAAACCCCTTCAATTCGCTCATGGTGGTGAGCAGGGTCCATATCTTGCCGTCGCGGATGCGGATGAAACCCACGCCGCGCGCCGCGTTCGTTTCCACCGTGATCCAGCTTTGCAGCACGCCGCCGGCTTCCACCGCATGCTCGCCATCGGTGATGCGGATGGAGACTGGCTGCACGGCGCCTAATTGGGCGGCCAGCATGGCGGCGATCTGTTCGCGGCCTTCCAGGGTTTTCAGGTTCCAGGTAAACAGCACCAGGTCGCGCCAGTAGCCATCCTGTTCGAACAATTGCGCGGCGCCTGTGCCGTCACTGGCGCGAAGAAAGCCTTCGAGCTGCTCCAGGATGCCGGCCACGGCCAAGTCGTGTGGGTTGATATCGGTTTGCATCGTGTCTCCTCCAAGTCTGCTGACTTTATGATGGGATGCGGCTGTGTTGCCGCTGACGATGTTGTAACACTGGCGTTCCGGCGCCGCATTGCGCAGCGCAGCATGGCTGAATTTGAGACGGAAATCTCAGCTTTCCGGATGGGTTACTGGCGGTGCGGCGCCACGATGTGCAGCTGCTTGAGGCGCCGGTACAGGGTAGCGCGCGAGATGCCCAGCATGGCGGCCGCCTGCAGCGGGCGCCATTTGGCGGCGTTCATTGCGTGCTCGATGCGCGTGCGTTCGGCCAGTTCCGGCGCCGTGTATGCCACTACATCTTGCGCGACGGGCGACTCGCGCATGGTGCGCGGACGCACCTTGGCCTGGCGCAGCGGCGCGCGCACGCGCGCATGCAGCCAGGTGCTGCCGCCGGCCAGGCGCAAGGACAGCAGACTGTGTCCCGCGCGCGCATCGAACAGCCGTTCGGTGCGCACTTCCAGTACCTCGGCGACGGGACGCGGCAGGCTGTCGATGCCCCCGATGACGTCGCGCGCGCAGCGGTTGGCGGCGACGATGTCGCCATGTTCGTCGATGGCGAGCAGCATTTCCGGCTGCACTTCCACGAAGTGGCGGTTGCGGTGCGCCAGCAGGATGCAGCAATGGCTGTAGGATTTGAGAAAAAAACCGTCCTCGATCAGGGTCGCGCCTTGCCGCACCAGTTGTTTCACCAGGCGCTGGCTGTCGCGCGCGTCGGGCGAACGCAGGGCCGACGCATCGAGCACGCCGATCAAGTCGCCGTGCGGCGAAAAGATCGGCGCCGCGCTGCAGGTCAGGCCCGTGAAGGCGGCGCGAAAATGGTCGGTCTTGTGCACGGTGATGGCTTCGTGGTCGAGCAGCACAGAGGCGATGCCGCACGTGCCTTCCTCCTCTTCCGACCAGCACGAACCCGGATACAGGCCCGCCTTCTTGAAGTCCTTGCGCTGGTCCGTGTCGACCACATAGTCGATCGTCACACCGCGCGCATTGGCGAGGATGACGCAGTAACCCGCTTCGCGCACCATGGCGTGCAGGCGCGGCAGGCACTGGCCCGTGGAGCGCAGAAAATCTTCTTCCGACTGCTGGATGGCGCGCAGTTCGGCGCCCGTCAGGATACGCGGCCCCGTGGTGGACGCGGGATCGAGCCGGTAGTCGTCGAGCGAACGCCGGTACGACGACGCCAGCCTGGCCGTATCGGCGCCTGGATTGACGATGCGGCCGGCGATCAGGTCACGCACGCGGTCGATATGGCTGGTCTGGCGGACGTAGGGCATGGCGCTCTCCAGTGTCTCGTGTCTGTTTTTTATGGTGTTTTCGTTTTTAGCACGAAGCGCGGGGCCGCGCATCCTGCGCTGCAGCATGGCGCGCGCTTGAGACGTTCGTCTCAGCGCGTGGCCCGCACAATAGGATGCCGTAGAACAAGATAAAAAGTTTCTCTGTTAGCATGCATCGGATGAAGCGAGCGCCGCCGCGGGTGCCAGCCATGACAGGAGAAATGCATGACGACACTGCCACCAATCCGCCGCCTGGCTCTGGCCGCAGCCTGCCTGGCGCTGGCCGCCGGCGCCCATGCGGCAGAGACGACGGCGCCGCTGTCGGCCGCCGCCAGCGATCCGGCTGCATTGCAATGGATGGTGGGCGCGCCGCCGCCGGCCGATAAAATCATCCGCTTCGACGATGGCAGCTATTTCAATTTCCCGCAGCTGCGCTGGAGCGTGTCGCACTTCCGCCAGCTGATGCCGACGGTGGCGGTGGCGCGCGGCTTGAAGGCGCCTGTGCCCTTGCCGCGCGCGCTGCGCAACGATATCGACAGCCTGCGCTTCACGCCCCTGGGCGCCAAGGAGACGATGACGTGGGAGCAGTCGCTGGGCGCCAATTACACGGACGGTATCGTCGTGCTGCACCGGGGCCGCATCGTGTACGAACGCTATTTCGGAGTACTGAAGGAGGGCGGCCAGCATGGCGCCATGTCGGTGACGAAGTCCGTGATGGGCACCATCGGCGCGGCCCTGGTGGCCGAAGGCAAGCTCGATCCGGGCAAGAAGGTGGCCGATTACGTGCCGGAACTGGGCAAGTCCGCGTTTGGCGACGCCACCGTGCGCCAGGTGCTCGACATGACCACGGGCCTGAAATTCAGCGAAGATTACGCCGACCCGAACGCGGAAGTGTGGCAGCACGCGGCGGCCGGCAACCCGCTGCCCAAGCCCAAGGATTACACGGGACCGCGCAGCTATTTCGAGTACCTGCAAACGGTGCGGCATGAGGGAAAACATGGCGAAGGCTTCGGCTACCGCACGGTCAATTCCGACGTGCTGGGCTGGATCATCGCCAGGGTCACGGGGCGGAACGTCAACGACTACCTGTCCGAGCATGTCTGGCAAAAGCTGGGCGCCGAGCAGGATGGCTACATGTCGGTCGATTCGACGGGCACGCCGTTTGCCGGCGGCGGCTTGAGCGCGGGCTTGCGCGACCTGGCCCGATTCGGCGAGATGCTGCGCAACGATGGCCGCTACAACGGCCAGCAAATCATTCCGAAGGCGGCCGTCGACGATATCCGCCGTGGCGGCGACAAGCAGCTGTTCGCCAAGGGCGGCTACGATTTGCTCAAGGGCTGGAGCTACCGCGACATGTGGTGGGTCACGCATAACGACCATGGCGCCTACATGGCGCGCGGCGTGTACGGCCAGCGCATCTACATCGATCCGAAGGCGGAAATGGTGATCGTGCGTTTCGCCTCCACGCCGACGGCGGCCAATGCGGCCAACGACCCGACCACCACGCCAGCCTTCGAAGCGCTGGGCAAGCTGCTGCTGGCCAGGCCGAAGTAGGCTGCCAGGTTGGCCCGTGCCAGCCGTGCGGCGAAACGGACACAACTGCAATACACTATCCTTTCGTCATCATTTATTGCCTTAATGATAATTAAGGCATCGCACGCAAGGGAGCGCACCGTGGAAACCAGCCAGCCGGATCAACCGCGCCCGCCGCTCTGGCGGCGCCTGCTGTGGCCGGCCGTCCAGCTGGGCTCCGCCTTCAAGCTGACGGGCACGCATCTGCTGCACCACGTGATCGGCGCCAGCCTGATCGCCGCGCTGATGCTGGCGCTGGAAGGTTTTCACGTGCTCGAATGGCTCGATGCGGCCATGCTGCGGGCCAGCGCGGCGCAGGAACAGCTGCTGGACCGGGGCAAGGACCCGGGCGCCGCCTACCGGCCCGGCATCATCGAAATCGACCAGCCTGCGTTCGAACAGGTCTTCGACGAGCGCGAACCGCTGGAGCGTTCTCGCCTGGAGCAATTGATTGCAAGCGCCGCCGCGCGCGGCAGCAAGGTGCTGGCCATCGACCTGGACCTGGCACCAGCCGTGTACGAACAGCACAAGGCGGGCGAGCGGCCGCTGGACGGCCTGCTCGACCGGCTGGCCGCCGATGGCCGGCAACTGGTGCTGATCCTGCCCGAACAATCGGACCGCAACGCCAACCTGCCGTGGATACGCGCGCGCTGCGCGGCCGGCATCCACTTTGCCAGCCCGCGCATCCGCGAACGCATGGGCGCCGTCACGCGCATCGAGCTGAAAAGCCCCGTGCTGGCGGCCGTCGCCTTCGAGCTGGCGCATGGCGCCGACGAGCAGGAGCAGAAACAGCCCATGCCGGCCGCCCTGTCCGAGCAAAAGGAAGTGGTGGCGCTGGCCGGCCGCGTGTGCCAGCTGGCGCGGCGCACGGACAGCGAAAAGGCATTGGCGCGCTGGGCGTTCGAACCCGTCATCCGCGGCGACGCCAAGGCGGCGGCCGAACAGAATGCCGTCACCGCGCCGTTTCACCCGGCCGCCGTGGCGCCGCAATTCCTCAACCCCACGCGCACGCGCGTCAAGCTGATCGATGGCCAGGCCGGTGTGGACGCCGTAGCGCCGCGCAAGGACGTCGTGTATATCGGCAGCACCTATGACGTGCGCGACCGCTATACGACGGCCGAAGGCGAGCAGGCCGGCCTGCACCTGCATGCGGCCGCCCACACGTCGCTGGGCATCGGCACGGCCGACGTCAATAAATATGCGGTGTTCGTGGCCGATATCGTCATCGGCGTGCTGCTGGGCTGCCTGTTCGGCGGCCTGTGGACCCTGTACGGCCGCGCCGAGCTGGCCATCGACCGGCGCATGGAAGACCACGATGTCAGCCGCCTGCACCGCGTGGGCACCCTGGCGGAATTCTATGGCATCCGTTTGATGCTGGCGCTCGTATGGGCCTCGCCGTTTGCCATCGGCGCGCTGGCCATCTATTTGTCGCGCGGCTTGCTCGAGCAGGGCTGGTGGGTCAATCCCGGCCCCCTGATCGCCGGCATGTTCCTGCACGCGATGTCGCTGCGCGACGAAGCCCACCATCCGCATGAGGAAGTGCCGGGCCTGTCCGTGTGGGCCCAGCTGCGCCGCACGCATCCGGGTATCGTGCTGGTGCAGGCGCCGCTGGCGGTGCTGCTGTTGATCATCGCCGTGATCTAGCGCAAACCGTGGCGCCGCAGCGGCGTTACACTGGGCGCCTTTTCAATTGCAGGAGGATGCCATGCTGAGCGGAGGATGTTTATGCGGCGACGTGCGCTACGAAGCGGGCACGGGCGCCTTCCATGAAACGGCTTGCCATTGCTCGATGTGCCGCCGCGCCTCAGGTGCGCCGTTTGTCGCCTGGTTCAGCGTGCCGAGGGCGAATTTTCGCTGGCTGCAGGGGCAGGCCACACTGTATGCGTCCAGCGAACACTGCACGCGCAGTTTTTGCCCCCGCTGCGGCACGCAGCTGACGTTCGAGGATGAGCGCGACCCGGACGAGGTCGGCTTGACCACTGGCAGTCTCGATGAGCCAGGGCGCTTGCCGCCGCACAGCCATATCTATACGGACACGCAACTGGAATGGGTAAAACTGGCCGATGGTTTGCCGCGGTATCGCGGGGAGCGTAGCGAGGGGTAGGTCGGATTAGCGGCGGCACGCCGCGTAATCCGACAGGTGCTGCCGACGATGTTGTCGGATTCCGCCCTCCGGGCTAATCCGACCTACGTGATCAATGATGTCAGCCTATCAGCTTCAACCCCGGCGGCAGCGCCTCGCCCAGCATGCGCTTGGTGTTCGCTTCGTCGAGTTGCGTCACTTCGCTGACCATGGCCTGCCACAGCGGTGGGGCGCCCACGGCTTTCAGGCGGGCGAGGATGGTGGCGCGCAGCTCGTCGCCGATGTCGCGCGAGCGGTCGCCTGTCATGCGCGCCAGGTGAGTGGCGGCAAACGCCGCCGGTTCCGTCTTTTTCCAGTCCAGCGCCAGCAGTACGTGCAGCCATTCGGCCACAGTGGCGCTGTCGACCACTTCATGCGCGCTGCCGTGGAAGGGCTGGCGCGCGCCGACCCTGGCCAGCGCCCACAGGGTGTTCGTGTCCGCCGCTTCGCGGCCGGCTTTCTCCAGCCGCTTGATCAGCCAGGCGCCCACTTCGGCCTTGTAGGCGCCGGGGATGCGCTCCAAGGAGGCGCCCAGGCGCAGCATGTCGACGTCGCTGCCGTTGACGAGGGTGACGGGGCGGCTGCCGCGCTGGGCCGCGTCGGCTTGCAGGTTGAAGGCGAAGTCGTCGAGCAGGCGCAGCTGCTGCTCCGTGCTCAAGCCGCCGGCCACCCGGCGCCACAGGGTCCACCATTCGGCGCACACCTGGTTATCCTTGTGATGCTGGACGCCCGTGTCGAACAGGGCCCACAGCTGCTCGATGCGCCATGGATCAAGCGTATCGCCATAGCCGGGGCGCAAACAGTAGCCAGTCAGGTTCAGCCAGACCCGCTCATGCTCGGCGGAGCGGCGCCGGCCGCGCGCGCGCAGCATCAGGGCGTCGAACAGCTGGCGCAGCAGCGGCGTATCCCAGCTTTCGCGTCCACCCAGCCCCCGTTCCAGGTGCTGGCGCAACTGGCGCACTTCCTTGGTGTCGACCTTTTGCGCCTTGCCGCCGAAGATGCGTTCGATCTTTTCGATGGCTTCCTTGATGCGTGGTGAAACGGCTTGAGCCTCGCCATCGCCTTGCTCTTCCTTACCAGCGCGCAACTGGAATTCCAGCAGCCAGCGCTGGCCGGCGTCGGCTTCGGCCACGCAGTGCACTTCCAACGTCCCCACTTCCGTCATGACGGTTGCCAGCTGCACGGTGATGTCGCGCTTGTCGCCGCTTTCCGCTTGCAGCACGCTGGCCAGCGGTGGCAGGCGCAAGTATTCCCCGGCGTCCAGATCGACGATCTCGCCCAGTTGCGGCGGCGTGCCCGCCTCAAAGAGGGACGTGGCCAGGTGGAAGCGTACGGGCCGGCCCAGGCGCAGCGCGAACAGGCGCTCCGTCAGGCGGATTTCTTCGCCGCTGGCGCTGCCACGGGGCAGGATGCACACGGCGCGGTGGTCCTTGCCCGTCTCGCCCAGCACGAGGAAATAGCTGCGCGGCGAGCCGCCGCCGATGCGCGGTGCCTGGCCGCGTCGCGCCAGCGCGTAGGCGACGGCACCACGGGCCACGGCCACGTCGGGATTATCGTTATGCAGGATGGTGAGTGGAGCACCGCGCCAGTGCGCCAGAGTCTCGGCCAGGCGGCGCGCCAGCGCGTCGGCGCGGAACACGCCGCCGTTCAGCAGCAGCGTATCGGGCAGTGCCCCTTGGTGCTGTTGCAAAAAGCTGGCCAGGTGGCGCGTAATGGCCGCGTCCTGCGCATACGGCAGGCCGAATTCGACGATACCGGCGCGGCCCTTTTTCGCTGTGTCGCCCAGTTCCACTTTCGGGAAGAAGCCGTCGACCACCATGGCCGCCACTTCCTCGCGCGTGACGTCGGCGGAACGGCTGCCGCCGATCAAACGCGATCCCGCGCCCAGCAGGGTGACGGTGGCGCTCTCGGGTGCGTCGTGCGACAGCAGCAGTTCCTTGGCGGCGCGGCAGCGTTCCATCAGCTGCGACAATCGCGCGGCGGACAGTTTCATGCCGCCTTCGTTGCCAGCGGCCATGCGCGTTTCCACCAGGTGGGCCAGCGCCAGATCCATATTGTCGCCGCCCAGTATCAAATGGTTGCCCACGCTGCTGCGCGTGAGCTGCGGTTCGCCGTCGTCATCGAAGGCCACGTCGATCAGGCTGAAATCGGTGGTGCCGCCGCCCACGTCGCAGACTAAAATGCGGCGCGTGTCGGCCAGGTCGTCGCGCAGGGTGGCGCGCCGGCGCTGCAGAAAGTCATAAAAAGCGGCCTGCGGTTCTTCCACCAATCGCAAGGTGGGCAAGCCCGCCATGCGGGCCGCTTCCAGGGTGAGTGCGCGCGCGCCCTCGTCGAACGAGGCGGGGATGGTCAGCACCAGTTCCTGCTCCTCCAGCGGAGCATGCGGGAAGCGGTGATTCCACGCGGCGCGCACGTAGGCGAGGTAGCTGGCGCTGGCCGCCACGGGCGAGACCTTGGCCACGTCGGCATCGGCGCCCCATGGGAGGATGGGCGCCTGGCGGTCCACGTTCGCGTGCGACAGCCAGCTCTTTGCACTGGAAACGAGGCGGCCCGGCACCTGGGCGCCCAGCTGGCGCGCCAGGGTGCCCAGCACGGCATGTTCCAGGTCTTGCTGTGGCCACGGCAGCTGCAAGTCGCCCGCCGCCAGTTCGCCGGCGGCGGGATGGTAGCGCAAGGAGGGCAGCAGCGGGCGTGCACCCACTTCGCCGGGAGCGACCAGCTGCTCGATGGCGAACAGGTTTATTTCAGCCTGCGCATCATTGGCCTTGGCATAGGCGACCACCGTGTTGGTGGTGCCCAGGTCGATGCCGACCAGGAAGGCCGGCTTGCCCTCAGCGCCGCGCATGCTTATGGCTGCGGCGTGCCGCGCACGTCGAATTCCACTTTCCAGCGCTCGGCGCCGTCAGGGGAAACGGCCAGCAGTTCCAGGGTGCCCGCTTCCGTCACGCGCGCGTGCAGCTTGACCTGCACCACGTCGCCAGCCTGACGGCCTTCGGCGGATAACGTCGCCTGGATTTCGCTCAGTTCCTGCAGTTCATCGGGACCCCAGAAGTCGAGCAAGTCGCCGATCTGGTCGTTGCGGCGCGTGGACGAGGCGAAGAAGCGGAAGTGCACGGGTTCGCCCACGACGAGGCCGAATTGCTGGCCCGGCAGTTCCAGTTCGCTGCCTTCTTCCATGCCGAACGGCGCCACGCACAGGGCCTGTATCGGTGGTTCCATGCCGGGGATGGCCGGCATGGCCGACTCGATGGCGACATAGAAGGAACTGGCCGTGCCGCCGCGGATGCGCACGCCATGGCCGCGCCGCACGTAGCTGTAGTAGGCGGCGCCGCGCGCGACGGCCAGGTCCAAGTCGGCTCCGGCCAGCATGCGCGCCGGTTCCGCGCCTTCCATGTACAGCCAGTCGTTGACGGTCGCCATGATGCGCTGGACCAGCAAGTCGGACTTGAAGACGCCGCCGTTGAACAGCACGGCCGTCGGGTGCAAAAAGCTGGCTTCCGCCGACTGGCGGCCCGCAAAGCCTTCCAGTTCGGCAGTCGCCGCCACTTGCCGGCCCAGGAAGGCGGCCAGGTGGCGCGTGATGGCCGCGTCCTGCGCATACGGCAAGCCCAGTTGCGTCAGGCCGGCGCGCGTGCGCACGGCCGGGCGGCTCGACGCTTCCACTTGCGGGAAGAAGCCGTCGAGGATGAAGGTGGACACTTCGGCGCGCGTCAGTTCCGTGCGGATGGAGCCGCCGATCAGTTTCGAGCCGCGGCTCGGCACGACGATCGGCGCCGTTTCCATGCCGCTGTCAGCCAGCAGGCTTTCCTTGGCGCTGCGGCAGCCATACGTGAGTGCGCGCATTTGCCAGGCGTCGAGCTGGGTGCCGTTGGCGGCCAGCTTGCGCGCCACCAGGTGGGCCAGCGCCAGGTCCATATTGTCGCCACCGAGCAGGATGTGTTCACCGACGGCGACCCTGTGCGGTTCCAGCACGCCGTCGCGTTCGAGCACGGCGATCAGCGAAAAGTCGCTGGTGCCGCCGCCTACGTCGACCACTAAAATGATGTCGCCCGGCTTGACTTCCTTGCGCCAACGGCCTTCGCTGGTCTGGATCCAGCTGTACAGGGCCGCTTGCGGCTCTTCCAGCAGAGTGAGCGAGGTGTAGCCGGCCGCCTGCGCCGCTTCCATCGTCAGCTCGCGCGCGGCAGGGTCGAACGAGGCGGGAATCGTGACGGTGATTTCCTGTTCGGCGAATGGCGCTTGCGGGTGGGCGTTGTCCCAGGCCTGGCGCAAGTGCGTCAGGTAGCGCGTAGCGGCCGTGATCGGCGAGATGCGCGCCACTTCCGCCGGTGCGTCGTTCGGCAGGATGGCCGCGTGGCGGTCCACGCCCGGGTGGCACAGCCAGCTTTTCGCGCTCGATACCAGACGGATCGGCGTGGTGGCGCCGCGGCTGCGGGCCATTTCGCCGACGACGAACGGCGCTTCGGCTTCTTCGGTGACCCAGGGCAGGGCCAGGTCGCCGGCCGCCACTTCATCGGCGTGCGGCAGGTAGACGAACGATGGCAGCAGCGGCAATTCTTCGACCGTGCCCGGCGCCGACAGTTGCGGCACTTTCAGCACGCCGTGGCTCGATTGCTCGCCGTCGCTCTCGACCAGGTTCACATACGACAGGGCGCTGTGGGTGGTGCCCAGGTCGATGCCGATGGCGTAGCGCGCGGTGTTCGGGGTGGCGTTCGTTGTGTCGTTCACAGTTCCACCTCGGCCGGTGCGAGGATGGCGGCGTCGTGCTGCGCGCTCAGTTTCGGCAGGCGCACGCTGGACGCGCGCCAGCCGCGGTGGCTGAGGGTACCCGTGAATGGCGCCGAGCCGACCACGTTGCCCGTCAGGCGCACCTGGGCAGAATCAAAACCTTCCTGCAGGACGATGCGGCTGCCCTCTGCTTCCTGGCGCACGGCGTCGATGGTGAAGTATTCGCGCATGACCTTGGCGCAGCCTTCATGCACGACGCGGGCGGCCGCGCCGATGTCTGCGTCCGCATGGCTGCCCAGGTTTTCCTGGGTGAAGTCGATCAAGCGCGCTTCGCGTTGCAGCAGGGCCAGCAATTGCAAGGCGGCGTCCGGCGTCGCTTCTTTCAAGATGACGGGCGCGGCGGCCGGTGTCGGCACGGGGGCTGGCGCCGGGGCCGCTGGCGCGACGGGAGCAGCCTCGGGCAGGGACAGCTTTTCCACGCGGGCCGCATAGGCTGCATCCGACAGGGTGCTGAAGAAGGCGCCGAAAGCCAGCGGGACACGGCGCCAGAACGATGGGTGGGACGATGAAGTGCTCATAGGGAACTCGTTTCTCTGATCTGTAGGGTGGCGTCGGCGGCGCGCCCGGTGGCGGGGCCGCTTCGCAGGGTAGTGCTTGTGCCGGGCCTGTACGGTCGGCTGTGTTTGCCCGCATGATACCAGCTACCGGGCCGCCGCCAAAGTCGCCGCCCCCGGCACGGCGGGCCTGACGCGTGGATTTTCTTTGTTCCTGCGCAAAGAAACGGTGAATGTTGCGAAGCTTCGACTAAAATCGCGCATTATCTTTTCGCATTGCCTTTATGCCATGTCTACCGACTTTTCCCCCGACTTTTCCATATATCTAGCCAGCAGCACCTACATCGACAGCGACCATCCGGCCGTGCGCGCCAAGGCGGCCGCACTGGCGGCCGGTGCCGTGGGCGACGCCGCCATCGCGGCCCGCTGCTTTGCCTTCGTGCGCGACGAGGTGGCACACAGCTGGGATTACCAGCGCAATCCCGTCACTTGCCGCGCTTCCGACGTCTTGCAGCATGGAACGGGATACTGTTATGCGAAGAGCCATCTGCTGGCCGCGCTGCTGCGCGCCAACGGCATTCCTGCCGGCCTGTGCTACCAGCGCCTGGCCGTCGGCGAAGTGGGGCCGCCGTTTTGCCTGCATTGCTTGAATGCCGTGTATCTGCAGGAGTTTGGCTGGTACCGCATCGATGCGCGCGGCAACAAACCCGGCGTCGATGCCGCCTTTGTGCCGCCACGCGAGCAGCTGGCCTTTCCCGTGCTGGCGCCCGAAGAGCGCGACTTGCCGGAAATCTGGGCGGAACCGCTGCCGCAGGTGGTGGCGTCGCTGACGCAATACGCCACCGTGCACGACGTGGCGGCGCACCTGCCCGATATCACATTGCTGCCGCTGTAAAAATAATCCAGGAAAGAAATCATGAAAAAAGTGTATGTAGGTCTGATCGGCCTGATGTTGCTGGCCGGTTGCGGCGGCAAGGGCGAGAGCGGCGGGCAGTCGAGCGCCGCGCGTCTCGATGGCAAGGAAAAGGGCAGCGAGTTTCTTGCCTATGAACATAATGTCAGCGTCGATACGCACGAGGCGCAAGTGCGGCCCCTGTATGAAAAAGTCGTTGCCGCCTGCAAGGCCGATACGGAAAACGGCTGCCTGCTGCTCGATTCCAGCCTCGACAGCGGGCGCTACGTGCATGCGCGCATCAGCATGCGCGCCAAGCCGGCCGGCATCAAGAAGCTTGTCGCGCTGGTCGCGGCCGAAGGCGACGTCACCAGCCAGGGCACCAAGGTGGAAGACCTGGGCCGCCCCGTGCTCGACAGCAAGAAACGCCTGGAGATGCTCAAGCAATACCAGGCGCAATTGCAAGACCTGGAAAAGCGCTCGGGCACGAATGTCGACGCCCTCATCAAGGTGACCAAGGAACTGGCCACCGTGCAAGTGGAACTGGAGCAGGCGACGGCGGCCGACGCGCTGTTGATGCAGCGCATCGATACGGACTTGCTGAACGTGGCCATCAGTGCGGAAGGCAAGCAATCGTTCTGGACGCCCGTCAAGCGCTCGCTGGGCAATTTCACGGACAACCTGTCGGAAGGCGTGGCCAACGCCATCACGGCCATGGCCTACATCCTGCCGTGGCTGATCGCTTTCGTGTTGCTGTTCCCGCTGGGACGCAAGGGCTGGCGCCGCCTGCGTGGAGCGCCGCGCAAGGATTGATGCCGGGATTGTAGCGTCCGGCGCACCGTTTTACGGCAATTTGAAACCTGGCTGCACAGTCCTTGTGCAGCCAGGTTTTTTTTCGTGCGGCGGGAGCCGCGTGCACCATGGCGGACACCTGCTGGCGCTGGCATGCATTCTGCTTTAACAACATCGTATGCCCAGCTCGACCCCCACGAACCCATCACAGGAGTCCCCATGTCACGACGCATCATCCTGAAAGCGGCCGCCGCCGGCGCACTGGCCCTTGCCACCTCCACTTACATGCAGGCAGCCCTGGCCGCCGATACGATCAAGGTGGGCATTTTGCACTCGCTGTCGGGCACCATGGCCATTTCCGAAACGTCGCTGAAAGACGTGGCCTTGATGACGATCGCCGAGATCAATGCCAAGGGCGGTGTGCTGGGCAAGAAACTGGAAGCCGTCGTCGTCGACCCGGCGTCGAACTGGCCTTTGTTCGCGGAAAAAGCGCGCCAGCTGGTGGCGCAGGATAAAGTGGCTGTCGTGTTTGGCTGCTGGACGTCCGTGTCGCGCAAGTCGGTTTTACCCGTGTTCAAGGAACTCAACAGCCTGCTGTTTTACCCGGTGCAATACGAGGGCGAGGAGCTGGAAAAGAATGTGTTTTACACGGGTGCCGCGCCGAACCAGCAAGCGATCCCGGCAGTGGAGTACCTGATGAGCAAGGATGGCGGCGGCGCCAAGCGCTTCGTGCTGCTGGGCACGGATTACGTGTATCCGCGCACCACCAACAAGATCCTGCGTGCCTTCCTGAAAAGCAAGGGCGTCAAAGATAGCGATATCAGCGAGGTCTACACGCCGTTCGGCCACGCCGACTATCAAACCATCGTCGCCAACATCAAGAAGTTTTCCACGGGCGGCAAGACAGCCGTTATATCCACCATCAATGGCGATTCGAACGTGCCGTTCTACAAGGAGCTGGGCAATGCGGGCTTGAAAGCCACGGACGTGCCTGTCGTCGCGTTTTCCGTGGGCGAGGAAGAGCTGCGCGGCATCGATACCAAGCCATTGCTCGGTCATCTGGCGGCATGGAATTATTTCGAGTCCGTCAAGAACCCCGTGAATACGGCCTTCATCAAGCAGTGGAAGGCTTACGCTGTGGCACAAAAACTGCCGAACGCGGGTTCGGTCGTGACGAACGACCCGATGGAAGCGACCTATGTCGGCATCCACATGTGGGCGCAAGCCGTGGAAAAAGCCAAGTCGACGGACACGGACAAGGTGATCGCCGCCATGGCCGGCCAAAGCGTCAAGGCGCCATCGGGCTTCACCCTGACCATGGATGCCACGAACCACCACCTGCACAAGCCCGTGATGATCGGCGAGATCAAGGCCGATGGGCAATTCAATGTCGTGTGGAAAACCAAGGAACCGATACGTGCACAGCCTTGGAGCCCGTTTATCAAGGGGAATGAGGGTAAGCAGAAGTTATGAGTTAGCAGCAGAAAGGCCGGGGTCAGACCCGACGGGTCTGACCCCAGATTTCGCTTGGGCTGAAGTAACGATGAGAGGTCTTTCCGCATGCGTCTGCTACGTCGTATTTTGTTATTACTTTGCCTGTTGCCGCTGTCTGCGCAGGCAGCCATTTCCCCCAACCTGCTCAAACCGCTATCCGGCGACGACCCCGACGCCAGAGTCGCTGCCGTCGCCCAGATCGCCGCCCTGGCCACGCCCGAGGCTGCCAAGGTGCTGCAAGCGTTGCAAGACGACAGCCTGTATGCAGCGCCCGACGGCAAGGTCTACATCGTCGACGGCGAGCAGGCATATGACCCGGCAAACGGCAAGAGCGTGCCGCTGCCGGACGGTATCGACGGCGTCATGGTCAACAACCGCTTGCGCTCGGCCGTGGCTGGTGCCTTGTCGGGGCTGAAACTGCTGGCGCCAGAGCGGGCCACACGGCTGGCCGCTGCGCAGGCGCTGCAGCAATCCGTCGATCCCGCGCAGCTGCCCCTGATCCACAAGGCGCTGGCGCAAGAGAGCGATGCCGAGATCCAGCAGATATTGCAAGTGCTGATCGCCAGCGCCAATCTGCATGCGCCAGACGCCGCCACGCGCAAGCAGGCTGTGCAGGACCTGGCGGGCAGTAGCGATGCCCGGCTGCTGCCCGTGCTGCAAGCCATGCTGGACAAGGGCGGCGAGCCGGACGAAGCCGTGCAGCTGGCCGCCATCGACACCATGGGCCAGATCAAGGGACGAGTGGCGCGCATGGAATTCGCCGGCAATGTGTTCTACGGCATTTCGCTGGGCAGCGTGCTGCTGTTAGCCGCCTTGGGGCTGGCCATCACCTTCGGCTTGATGGGCATCATCAATATGGCGCATGGCGAATTGCTGATGATAGGCGCTTACACGACGTATCTGTGCCAGCTGTTCTTCCGCACCTATCTGCCTGGCCTGCAGGATGCCTACCTGCTGGCCGCCTTGCCGGCCGCCTTTCTCGTCGCGGGACTGGTGGGCGTGACGCTCGAGCGCACGGTGATTCGCTGGCTGTATGGGCGGCCGCTGGAAACCCTGCTGGCCACCTGGGGCATCAGCCTGATCCTCATGCAGACGGTGCGCACGATCTTCGGCGCGCAAAACGTGGAAGTGGCCAATCCCGCCTGGATGTCGGGCGGCGTGACGGTGCTGGGCGGCCTCGTGCTGCCGTACAACCGGCTGGCCATCATCGTCTTCGCCGTCCTTGTCGTGATGGCCGTGTGGCTGATCCTCAACAAGACACGGCTGGGCCTGTTCGTGCGGGCCGTGACGCAAAACCGCCGGATGGCCGATTGCGTGGGCGTGGCCACGGGCAAGGTCGACATGCTGACTTTCGGCCTCGGTTCCGGCATCGCCGGGCTCGGCGGCGTGGCCCTGTCGCAGCTGGGCAATGTGGGGCCGGACCTGGGCCAAAGCTACATCGTCGATTCCTTCATGGTGGTGGTGCTCGGCGGCGTGGGCCAGCTGGCCGGCACCGTCATCGCTGCGCTGGGGCTGGGCGAAGTGAACAAATTCCTCGAACCGGTGGCGGGCGCCGTGCTGGCGAAGATCGCCATTCTCGTGTTCATCATCATTTTCATCCAGCGCCGGCCGCAGGGCCTGTTTGCCATGAAGGGACGCAGCGTCGAATGACTACCTCCTATCAATCCAAGCAGGGCCTGTTCACGCGGCCCGTCTGGCTGGCGATTGCCGCATGCACGCTGCTGGCGGCGCTATTGCCGACTTTTAATCTGGCGTTTGCCGAAGGCCATGCCTTGCACGTGTCCGCTTACACGGTGGCGCTGGTGGGCAAGTTCATGTGCTACGCGCTGGCCGCGCTGGCGCTGGACCTCGTCTGGGGCTACACGGGCATCCTGTCCCTGGGCCACGGCGTGTTCTTTGCCTTGGGCGCGTATGCGCACGGCATGTATCTGATGCGAGCCATCGGCGAGCAGGGCCAGTACCACAGCAGCTTGCCCGATTTCATGGTCTTTCTCGACTGGAAAACCTACCCGTGGTACTGGGCCTTCACGGAACATTTCTGGTACTGCATGGCCCTCGTCGTGCTGGTGCCGGGCGTGCTGGCGTTTGTCTTCGGTTATTTTGCCTTCCGCTCGCGCATCAAGGGCGTGTATTTTTCCATTATCACGCAGGCGATGACGTATGCCTTCATGCTCTTGTTCTTCCGCAATGACACCGGCTTTGGCGGCAACAACGGTTTCACGGATTTCAAGACCATCCTTGGCCATGACATCACGGCGCCCGCTACCCGGGCCGTGCTGTTCCTGCTGACCCTGGCCTTCCTGCTGGCGGCCTTGATCGGCGCGCGTGCCATCGTCCGCTCGAAACTGGGCAGGGTGCTGCAGGGCGTGCGCGACAGCGAGGCGCGCTTGATGTTCCTTGGCTACAACCCGCTGTGGTTCAAGCTGTTCGTCTGGACCTTGTCGGCCGTGCTGTGCGGTATCGCCGGCGCCCTGTACGTGCCGCAGGTGGGCATCATCAACCCGTCCGAAATGTCGCCGGCGAACTCCATCGAGATGGTCGTGTGGGTGGCCGTCGGCGGACGCGGTACCCTGATCGGTCCCATCCTGGGCGCCTTCACCGTCAACGGCTTGAAAAGCTGGTTCACGGCCGCCTTGCCGGAACTGTGGCTGTTCGCGCTGGGCTTGCTGTTCATCGTCGTCACCCTGTTCATGCAGCAAGGCATGCTCGGTGTGTTGAACAAGCTCAAACGCAAGAAAACGGCCGTCGTGGCAGAGGAGGCCGCATGAGTATCCGCATGTTGCCCGGCATGGCCGGCACAGAGACGGGCGCCAGCTATTCGCGCGTGAAAGGCGAGGGCGTCGATACGACGCATGGTGCCATTTTGTATCTGGAAGAAATCAGCGTGTCGTTCGACGGCTTCAAGGCCATCAACAAGCTCAGTCTCGACATTTCCGTGGGCGAATTGCGCTGCATCATCGGCCCTAACGGCGCGGGCAAGACGACGATGATGGATGTGATCACCGGCAAGACGCGACCCACGTCCGGCACGGCCTGGTTTGGCCAGACCATGAATCTGGCGACGATGACGGAAGCGCAGATTGCCCACGCGGGTATCGGCCGCAAGTTCCAGCGTCCCACCGTGTTCGAGCAGCACACGGTGTTCGACAACCTGGAACTGGCGATGAAGATGGACAAGCGCGTGGCGCCCACCCTGTTTGCCCGTTTGACATCCGAGCAGGCAGGCAAGATCGAAGCGATTTTGCGCTTGATTCGCCTCAACGGCCAGGAAGCGCGGCCAGCCGGCTTGCTGTCGCACGGGCAAAAGCAGTGGCTGGAAATTGGCATGCTGCTGATGCAGGAGCCGCAGCTGATTCTATTGGACGAACCGGTGGCCGGCATGTCCGATGCCGAAACGGCGCGCACGGCGGAATTGCTCAATGAATTGCGCGGCAAGCATTCGATCATGGTGGTCGAGCACGACATGGGTTTTGTGACTGACATTGCCCAGCAAGGCATCGTCACCGTGCTGCATGAGGGTGCCGTGCTGGCGCAGGGCCGCATGGACGAAGTGCAAGCCGACGAGCGCGTGATCGAAGTCTATCTGGGAAGGTGAACACATATGCTGGAAGTTGAGCAATTGAATCAATACTATGGCTCCTCGCACACCTTGCGCGGCATCAATCTGTCGGCGCGCAAGGGCGAATGCCTGGCCTTGCTGGGGCGCAATGGCGTGGGCAAGACGACCTTGCTCAAATGCCTGATGGGCGTGCTGCCCGTGGCGCAGGGCAAGGTGGTCTTCCAGGGGCGCGACATCACGAAACTGACGCCGCATGCGCGGGCCAAGCTGGGCATTGCCTACGTGCCGCAGGGGCGCGACATCTTTGCGCGCCTGACGGTCGAGGAAAACTTGCTGATGGGCATGGCGGTGAAGCGGGGCAAACAAGCGTCGCGCATCGATCCCCACGTGTATGAGCTGTTTCCAGTGCTCAAAGAGATGCTGCAGCGGCGCGGCGGAGATTTGTCCGGCGGGCAACAGCAGCAACTGGCCATCGCCCGCGCCCTGCTGGCCGAGCCGCAGCTGATCATCTTTGACGAGCCGACGGAAGGCATACAGCCCTCCGTCATCAAGGATATCGGCAGGGTCATTTCCTTGCTGAAACAACGTGGCGACATGGCCATCCTGCTGTGCGAACAGTATTTCGATTTTGCCCGCGAGCTGGCCGATGAATTCATCGTCCTGTCGCGCGGCAGTGTCGTCGCCAGCGGCAAGGCGGAACAGATGGATGGCGAGGACGTGAAGCGGCACCTGGCCGTGTGACAGCTAGCTAAGGTGGGATTCTCCATTAATATTCATTAAAAGAGCAATCTTGTTATGGATGATTGGAAGGGGGTAGCGGAATTTCAAAATAAAATTCATTTAATTTCCCCGATGCATTACTATAAAAGCACGGCTAACATGGCCCTATTTATAGCGAGATACATTTGAATCCTATACAAATTGACGCGGCGGAACTGCTTTCTTTATTCCAAACAGTTCTTTGGCCAGCAGTTATCACCAAAAACATTGATCCGAAAGCTGAAGACCGTTTTCACTACGATCAACAAAATAACCGCTATCTGAATGGCAACTGGAGTGGCACACCCGTTCAGGTCTCTGCAGGCAGTGCATTTGGTATTCACTTTGTTGAAAAAAAGAAATTGGTTTATGCTGGGGACTATCAGGGATTCGAAGCATGTGAGCCGGCCAACGGACGTAATAAGCTCATTTTGACAAATGTTCAGTGTTATGAAGTTGTGGACTGGGAGGATGCCAGCGACGCGCAAAGTGCGTTGCGGGCAATCCTGAAGCAGGACGGTGCTGTTACCTATTCCTATTATATAAGGTCGAGTGATGATGCCGGACAGGGTGGGCCATGTTTCCGTATGGCGGAAGTCAAAGTAAGGCTGCAGCAAAGTGCTTTCAGGAAAGCTGTTTTTGCTAAAAATAACTTCAAGTGTGTGGTTACCCATTGCAGTGTTGACGCGCTTCTGGAAGCAGCCCATCTGCCTGGCAAAAGCTGGCAAGATGGCGATAACGGTGCAGATGACGGTATTCCTCTCCGGGCCGATTTGCACAGGGCACTCGATGCACATCTCATTATGCTGAATACGAACCATCAACTGATATATGTCGATCCATGCCTTCAAAATGAATATGGCCAGTATATTGTGAAGGCCAATTAAGAACTCCTAACAAAACGTCGCCTAGAGAAACAAACGGCCCCGAAGCTGGTCAAACCCACCTGACATCGTTTTCGGGAGCCGTTCACATGGCCAAAGCACTTCTTCCTGATGACCTGTGGGCGCTGATCCAGCCTTTATTGCCAGTACATCATCCTTCGCCAAAGGGAGGACGCCCTCGCATTGACGACCGCGCCGCCTTGACCGGCATCCTGTTTGTCCTCAAGACAGGCTTGCCTTGGGAATATCTTCCTCGTGAACTGGGCTGTGGCAGCGGCATGAGTTGCTGGCGGCGCCTGCATGCATGGCAACAGGCTGGCGTGTGGCAACGCATCCATGAAGCCATGCTGCAGCACTTGCGGGAATACGACCAGATTCAATGGGAACGCGCCAGTGTCGACTCGGCCAGCGTGCCATCCTCCCCCTAGGCGGACAGCATACCGGCCCCAATCCCACCGACCGCGGCAAGCTCGGTTGCAAGCACCATCTGCTCGTCGACCAACGCGGACTGCCTCTGGTGGCGAGCATATCGGGGGCTCAGGTACATGATTCCCGGATGCTGATCCCGCTGCTCGAAGCCGTCCCGTCAGTGGCAGGCCTGGCGGGCCGGCCACGCAAACGTCCGGCCAAACTGCACGCCGACAAGGCCTATGCATCACGTGCCCATCGGGCCAGGCTACGTAGCAGAGGGATTGCACCGCGCATTGCTCGATACGGCATCGAATCGCGCGAGCGCCTAGGCAAATGGCGCTGGGTTGTCGAACGCACACTCGGTTGGCTTCACCGTTTCCGCCGGCTGCGTATCCGCTACGAGCGCCGAGCCGATATCCACCAGGCATTCCTCTCGCTTGCCTGCATACTCATCTGCTGGCGATATATTCGGAGGTTCTGTTAGGCGCTCTAAAGATCGAATTTTGCCATAACATGGACGTACTCCTTGCACCGGTCGCAACGAACGGGGGTAAGGAGTACATTTACCCTGCACCTATTATCACATGGGGATATTGGAACTTTAAGGTTGGGCAGGTGTATCAGTCTAAGAAATATAAGGAAACAATTTTCACACCAGCTGCAGCCAGCCCAGCACGGCGCCGGCCGCCAGTAGCCACAGCAAATGGATCTTCGTGCGCCAGATGATGAGGCCGGTCACGATGGATAGGCTCCACAAGGGCCAATCCGTGCGGATGTCATGGTTGGCGCCGCCCAGAATCATGCCCGTGGAAATCAGCAGGGCGACGACGATGGGTGCCATGCCTTGCTTGAACGCGCGCACGGGGCGCAGGTCGCGGTTGCGGTAGCCCCATTGGGCCGCCACGTAGGTGAGGGTCGTGCTGGGCAGCATGATGCCCACCATGGTGATGAACACGCCCAGGTAGGCGGCCGTGTAGCTGCCCGCGTTCATGCCCACGTTCCAGCCCATCAGGGCGACGAACAGCACGTTTGGCCCGGGCGCGGCCTGGGCGATGGCGATCGACTCGTTGAATTGCGCCTGGGTCAGCCAGCCATGCTGTTCGACGAGGAAGCGGTGCATTTCGGAGGTGGTCGAAATGGCGCCGCCGATCGACATCAGCGACAGCATCAGGTAGTGGCCGAACAGGTTCAGCCAGTCGCCCGCGCTCAATACCAGTTGCAAGGGCGGATTCATGGGGACAGCTTTCGATAGGTGAGCAGGCAGCCGATGCCGCCCAGGCCCAGCAGGATGTACAGCAGGGGCCAGCGCAAGATCGCCACCATCAGCACACCGAGCACGGTGATGGACAAGGTGAGCCACAGGGGCAGCGGATGCTTGGCCAGCGCGGTCGCCAGTTTCACGCCCGTGGCGGCGATCATGCCGGCCGAGACGGCCGCCATGCCGCGCAAGGCGCCCGCCATCTGCGGATTGTCGCCAAAGCGCGTGTACAGCACGCCCAGCACGAGCACGATGACGAGAGGCGCGGCCAGCATGCCGGCCAGCGCCGTCAGCGCGCCTTTCAAGCCGAAATAGCGCCCGCCCACCATCAGGGACAGGTTGACGACATTCGGCCCGGGCATGATTTGCGCCACGGCCCAGTCTTCGAGGAATTCCTCCTGCGTCAGCCAGCGCTTGCGCTCGACCATCTCGCGCTGGATCACGGCCAGCACGCCGCCAAAGCCCTGCAGGGCCAGCCAGGTGAACGAGAAGAACAGGTCGGCAAGCGAAGCTGGTTGCGGACGGGGCAGGTCGGGCGGAAGCGTGGAAGGTGCGGGCATGGCTGATTATCGCCGTGCCTGCTTCGCCTTGTCCATGCTTATGTCCATACATAGTTGCTGGCGTGGCTTATAACACCTAACAAAACCGTAGCGAGCGGAAGTAAGGCTCGGCGCCCCCGTTGGCTTGAGAAGCGCAACTGTACGAAGTACGGGGCCGCCGAGGCAGTGAGCATCGCAGACCGCAAATTACGACGCGCAGTAGGTTTTGATAGGTGTTCTCAGCCCCCGCCGATGCCGGCGATAACCACGCCCGTGCCGCCGCACATGGGGCAGGGCTGGCCATCGGCCTTGGCGCCCCGGCCCTGGCAATGCGTGCAGACGTTTTCACCGGTTCCGGGAGTGCCGGGAGGGGCGATGTCGCCGGGATTTTTGGCTGGTTCGGGTGTTGTATTCATGTCGTGTCTCCTCGTCCATGCAGCGCGAACGCCGCGTGATGGCAGCCAGTCCATACTAGGCTGGCGACAGGCGCTGCGTTTGATCTGCCTTAGACGTGCGGCCTTGTGTATCAGAAAAAAACTGCATGGGAATAACTGGCTGGCATTGACATCGCGCGTTTTTCGGCAATACTTTCGCTGTCACTCTTCCTCGCTGCCATCCCGGCGCCGTTCTCCGCCGCCATGTCCCGCCATGTCTACCTTCCGCAGGAGTCATTCATCATGCTGAGTTCCCAAGAAACCTTGCACATGCCCGTCAAACCCGTGGCGCTGCATGCCCGCGTCGACCAGAAGATGTGCGATATCGTCAACCTGGGCATCGCCGTGCAGGCAGCCTTCAGCACCTTGTGCGCGCTGGAATACCTGAAGTCATACAATATCGCCCCCGAGCTGATCGAGCGCGTGCTGCTGCATCCGGAGCAGCGCCGCCAGACCGTGCATTGAGTATCCGCATTGCAACTGTGTTGCCGGCAGCGTTAGCTCGGTGTTGTCGGATTGATCATTACGGCTCAGTTATGCACAAATGATGGGTTAACGAAATTGCTGAAATAATTTTCCTGTGATTATGTGTGAGTTTCCAAGTGCTTGATTTTAATGGATTTTATTTTTGCTGTTTGATTGAGCAGTTTATTGAAAGCCGCACGGGCTGTGGCTTTGAGGGCTGTCAATAGGGCCTTATCCACAAAGATATCCACAGTCCGTGTGGATATCTGAAAAAGCGCTTAACAATCCGCCACTTAGGAAATTGGGGCCGCCCGGCACATGCGATGGGCCGGCAGGATGGGCCAAAATGGGGCATGCCACAAGCCTGTATGCCTATCCAGTGCTCTGGTTTTATGGCTGAAAGTAGCGGCCGTGTTCAGGGCGTGCCGCCGGCCGGCGCCGCTGGCGTGTTGCCGCACTGGGCCAGGGCTGCGGCGAGCTCGGCGACTTGTTGCTCCGCTTCGCGCAAGGTGGCGTAGGTGCGCAGCGAGGCGATCACGGTGGTGAACAACTTGCGCGTGGTCAGGTCGGTCTTGCACCAGAAATCGTTGATGTCGTAGTCGATGATGATGCGGTGCTCGAGCGCCTGGCCGGGCTGGCCCGTGCGCAGGATGATGCGCACGGCGCTGTTGTGCAGATCTTCGCGGATCTGGCGCGCCACTTGCAGCCCGGCATCCTGGGTTTCCATGATCACATCGAGCAGCACCACGGCGATATCGGATGTGCTGCGCAGCAAGGCCAGCGCCTCGGCGCCCGAATACGCGTGCAAAAAGCTCAGCCTTCGTCCCTGGAAGCTGGCCTGGCTGAGGGCGAATTTGGTCACCACGTGCACGTCGACATCGTCATCGACGATCAGCACGCGCCATGGCGCCGCGGTGGCAGGCTCTGCCGCCGCGTCTGCCCGTTCCAGCGGTTCGTCGACCAGCCAGTCCGGTTCGTCCGCCCCCTTGGCGGCACTATCGCTATCCATGTTCATGCGTTTATCCACCGTTGATCGTGCTCGCTACTCCACACTATGCCAGTCTACGGGGTTTGTCAAAACAATGCTGTTCAAGCAAGACGGCCTGGCGCCAGGATTGCTTATGCACAGCAAAATATATTTTCATGGTGGTGAAGTAACTTTGCTCCAGCGCAAAATCGTGATTGCAAGTCATTGATTTCATTGGGGTAAAAAATTGCCTGTGAAATCAGCAAATTGTTGAAACCCGCATCAATACTGGTGTTGCGGCTTGTCAAGAGGGGCTTATCAACAACTTTATCCACAGTTGCTGTGGATATCTAAAAAAGCCGTGCAAAAACCGGGGCTTAGCGCCCGTTCGTGAGGCAGGGTCGTAGCATTCATGCGGCAAGTCCAAGCCCGCTCAGTTGGGCGAAAGCATGCAGGAAGCGCTGCTTCGCTTCGGCCGGACCCATGGCTTCGATTATACCGGGCAAGGGGGCGATGCCGTCAAGGTAAGCCCAGCGCTCGGCGGAGTGCGGCATCAGGTCGCGCTTTTCCGTGGCCAGCGCGATCAGGTCGGCCCGCTTGATGGGCGCGTAATCGGAGAAATCCAGCCCATACGTGGCGGCGATGATGGCGCTGACCTTGTCTTCCAGCACGGCAAACTCCGGCAGCAATACTTTCAAGGGCTTCACCATGTCGCCCAGATAGGCTTCGGCCGCGTCGTGCAGCAGGGCGGCCAGGCGCAGGGGTGGCGGCACCAGTTCGGCGACGATCAGGCTGTGCTGGGCGACCGAGTAAAACACCTGCGTCTGTCCATTGAAGCGGCACTGGTAGGCGAGGCCGTGGGCGATGTCCTCGATGGCGACCTTGTCGATATGCGGGCGCAAGGGATAAAAACGGTTGCCTGAATAAGTGGAAACGTAGTCGGTGGTAATCATTGCCATGGCATGGTGCTCGGAACGCTCAAGAGGCTTTATCGTACACCCGATGGCATGGGCTTGCCCCGGCTGCCGTGCGCAAGTCCAAGCTATGCATCTTGGCAAATCCTTTAATTTATTTCATATCATGCAATGCTCTTTCTGAAATACACTGTAGCAATCTTGTTTTTCTGAAACTTCACAGGGGCAGGGCAATGACGGCGCAACCTTCGGCAAGACCTTCGTATATCTATCAGGGCGGTTCGGTGATGATGCACTCGCCGCTGCAATTGAAACAGTCGGAAATGTACGGCTATTTCGTCAAGGGCGACCTGGCCAAATTGCAGGCCACCGTGAATACCACCTTGAACCAGGTGGCGGGCAGCACGATGACCCTGAAAGCCCTGTCGCCGTATGTGATGCTGACGTTTACGCGCGTCAACCATGCAGACTCCGCCAACCCCGTCGACCAGGCCAAGGGCTGGATCACGGAAGTCGATATCGTCACCTGGATCATGGTCGGCCAGATGGATGAGCAGGGCAAGCTTGCGCATATCTATTGGTACCCGTGCCATATTTTCGTCGATGATGCGATGGCCCTGATCAACGGGCGCGAGCTGTTCGGCTATCCGAAATACCTGTGCGAATATGAAATTCCTGCCGCCGGCAGCGAGCCGCTGCGCTGTTCCGTCGCGGCCAAGGGCTTCCAGCATTTTTCGCCGGAAACGAAACTGGCGCTGCACCCGCTGCTGGAAGTCAACGCCACCGTGCAGACGGGGCCGCACAAACCCGTCAACAGTTTCCTGGAGCTCATCGAGCAGGCGTTCCAGATTTTCCTCTCCATCCCCGATTTCTTCGACATGGACCAGGCCGGCTGGGCCGATATTCTGTCCTTGCTGCGCAATCCGCGCATCGACCAGATTTTCCTCAAGCAATTCCCCGACAGCGCGGGCGTGAAAGCCGTGTACCAGGCCCTGGTGGCCGCGCCGGCCGAGATCAACCGCCTGCACAGCGCGCGCCTGCTCGGTTATGAATACGAATGCACCTTGCATGCGTTTGACAGCTTCCCGCTGGACCAGACCCTGGGCTTGCAGCTGGGACCGCAAACGGCGATTTTACCGTTCAATGTGAACTTCGATTTCACGGCCATGCCGGGCGAGGAGCTGGTCGACAATTCCCGCATCGCGCCGGAAAAGATCGCCATCCTCGGCGGCGGCGTGGCGGCCATGACCACCGCGTATTACTTGACGAACCAGCCGGGCTGGCAAAACCGGCACACCATCACCGTCTACCAGCTGGGCTGGCGCCTTGGCGGCAAGGGCGCCAGCGGGCGCAATGCGCAAGCGGGCCAGCGCATCGAGGAACACGGCTTGCACATCTGGTTCGGCTTCTACGCGAACGCCTTCAAGATGATCAAGGAAGCGTATGCGAGCCTGGAGCGTCCGCCCGGCGCGCCGCTGGCCACCTGGCGCGACGCCTTCAAGCAGCACGATTACGTGGCCCTGTCGGAAGACGTCAAGGGGCAGTGGCGCAACTGGTCCATCGTCTTTCCCACCTTGCCGGGCGAGCCGGGCGAGGGTGGCGAAGACATCACGCTGTGGCAGATGGCCATCGCCATGGTGGGCTGGATCGAGCAGTGGATACGCCAGATCCGGCAAGTGGCGGACGCCGACGCGCGCATCGTGCGCGCCAGTGCGTCGCAAGGCGAAGGCGTGTGGCCGGGCTGGCTGCGCCGCCTGGCCGATGAAGTGGTGGGGCAGGCCGATGAACTGGGGCTCGACGTGGGCTTGTCCGTCGGCGCGCTGGTGGCGCTGGTGGCCGATCTGGCGCCCGATTCCACGCGCCACGACCAGGCCCGCCACCAGCTGCTGGCCAGCACCCTGAACGGCATCCGCGCGTGGCTGCGCCTGCGCTACCGCGCCCTGATCGATGGCGACGACGAATTGCGCCGCCTGTTCACCTGCCTGGACCTGGGCATCACGGTCATGAAAGGCATGTTCGAGGATGGCGTGTTCAAGAACGGTTTTGACGTCATCAACGACATCGATTTCCGCGCCTGGCTGCGCAAGCATGGCGGCGACGAGCAGTTCAGCATCAATTCGGCGCCCGTGCGCGGCTTTTACGACCTGGTGTTTGCCTACGAGGGCGGCGATTTTTCCAAGCCGAACATCGAGGCGGGGACGCTCTTGCGCTCGATGGCGCGCATCGGCCTGGCCTACAAGGGCGGCATCATGTTCAAGATGCAGGCCGGCATGGGCGACACCATCTTTACGCCGATGTACGAGGTGCTGAAGAAAAGGGGCGTGGAATTCAAATTCTTCCAGCGCGTGGAAGAACTGGTACCGGGCGCGGGCGACATCGACAGCATCCGCATCACGCAGCAGGTGCAACTGAAGGATCCCGCCGCAGGCTACGCGCCGCTGGTGGACATCAAGGGTCTCGCCTGCTGGCCCAGCGCGCCCGATTACGCGCAGATCGAACCGTCCCAGGCGGCGCTGCTGCAGGCGCAGGAAGTCAATCTGGAATCGTACTGGAGCGCCTGGCCGCAGCAGTACCAGCAAGCGTTCGGCCGCGCGCTGCCCGCCACGGTATTGAAGAAGGGCGTCGACTTCGACAAGGTGGTGTTCGGCATTTCCATCGGCTCGCTGCCGGCCCTGTGCCCGCAGCTGCTGGCGCAAAGCCCGGCCCTGCAGCTGGCGGCCGACAAGGTGAAAACCGTCGCCACGCAGGCTTACCAGGTGTGGCTCAACAAGAACCTGGCGCAGATGGGCTGGACCACGCAGCCGAAAGGCCAGCAGCCGGTGCTGTCGGCCTTTACGGAGCCGTACGATACGTGGGCGCCGATGGACCAGCTCCTGGCGCACGAAGACTGGCCAGCGGGGCTGGAGCCGAAAAACGTCTCGTATTTTTGCAGTGCCTTCCCCGTCGACAGCTACCCGCCCGTCACCGATACGGATTTTCCCGCCCGCTGCGCGGCCAGGGCGAAGCAGGGCGCGCTGCACCAGCTCGAGCGCGAGATCGGCGCGCTGTGGTCCGAGGCGGGTGCGCCGGGCGCGTTTCCGTGGCAATGGCTGGTCGATGCAAAAGAGAGCGCGGGACCGGCGCGCTTCGACAGCCAGTACTGGCGCGCCAACGTCGACCCGTCCGAGCGCTACGTGATGTCGGTGGTGGGCAGCACGCAGTACCGGCTGGCCACCGACCAGTCAGGGTTCAGCAACCTGTTCCTCACGGGCGACTGGATCAAGACGGGCCTCAACGCTGGCTGCGTCGAGGCGGCCGTGATGGCCGGCATGCAGACCTCGCGCGCCATGACGGGCTATCCGGCCGTGATTCAGGGCGAGAAGGATTTCTAGGCATGCGGCGCCTGATGCTGTCGTGCCTGGTCCTGCTCCACCTGCACGCGGGCGCCGCGCCGCCCGGTGCCATTGTGCTGTGGCCCGGCGCGCCGCCCGGTGGCGCGGCGCCCGGTCCGCAGCGCGACAGCGCCAAGGGCTCCATCACGCAGGTCGAGCAACCGTATCTGATCGCGCACCGCCCGGCGCAGCCGAACGGTATCGCCATCCTGCTGGTCAGCGGCGGCGGTTATGCGCATATCGAGGCGGGCAAGGAGAGCGGCCCCACCGCCAACTGGCTGCAGGCGCAGGGTGTCACGGCGTTTGAACTCGTGTACCGCTTGCCGCAGGAAGGCGGCGGAGTGGCCGCGCCATTCCAGGATGGCCAGCGCGCCATGCGCGTGATCCGTGCGCGCGCGGCCGAATGGGGCATCGACCCGGCGCGCATCGGCATGCTGGGGTTTTCCGCTGGCGCGCACCTGGGCGGCATGACGGCCGTCCAACCGGATGCCGCCCGCTATGCGCCTGTCGATGCGGTGGATGGCGTCTCCGCGCGGCCCGATTTTGCCGTGCTGCTGTACCCGGTGCTGACCATGCAGCGGCCATTCGACACGACGCATGCGAAGAAACAGCTGCTGGGCGCCCATCCCGCGCGGGCGGCGCGCGACGCGCTATCGGTGGAATTGCACGTCGATGCGCGCACGCCGCCCACCTTCATCGCGCAGGCGCTCGACGACCGCGTGTCGCCGCCCGAAAACAGTATATTGATGGCCGCCGCCCTGCGCCGCGCGGGCGTGTCCGTCGAACTGCATCAGTTCCAGAGCGGAGGGCATGGTTGGGGATTGGGCAAGCCGGACAGCGAGCCGGCCGCGTGGCCGCAGCTGTTGCTGGCGTGGCTGCGGGCGCATGGCTGGATGCCTCAAGCGCCCGGCTGATTTTCCAGGTCCCGCCGCGCCACGTCCAGCGCCGTCCGCAACTGCGGCAGGAACTGTTCCACGTTATCGAGCTGGCCGTTCGAGGCCAGGGTTTCCATCTGGTGGCACAGGCCGTGCAGGGTGGGGCGGCTCAGGTAGCCGGCGCTGCCTTTCAAGGCGTGGAAGGCGGCAGCGGCCGCGCTGGCGTTACCATCGCGCACGGCGTGGCAAGCGAGGTCCAGGCGCCGAGGCGCTTCCGTCAGGAACGCTTGCGCGATGCGCTGCAAGTGCTGTTGCGACAGTCCTGCCAGCGGCAGGATGTGCACGGGTGCCGTCATGGGATCGGCCGGCGCGGGTGACTGGTCCTCGGCGCCGTCCAGGCCGAACTGGCGCGCCAGGGTATCGTCTTCGTTGGGCGCGGCAGGCGGCAGCGCGTGGCCGCGCGCCAGCAGCAGGTCGATGATGGCGTCGATTTTTTCGAACAGCAGCGCTTCGTCGACGGGTTTGCTGAGGAAGTCGTCCATGCCGGACGCCAGGTAGCGCTGCCGGTCATGTTCGCTGGCGTTGGCCGTCAGCGCCAGGATGGGAATCTGCGCGTCGGCAATGGGGAATTGCGCGTTGCCGCCTGCGCGGATCAGGCGCGCGGCCTGTTCGCCATCCATCTCCGGCATGCGGCCATCCATCAGCACGCAATCGTAGGCGCCGGATCCCAGCGCGCGCAGCGCCTGCTCGCCGTTTTCCACGATGGTCACCTCATGCCCCATGCTTTCGAGCAGGGTGCCGATGATGATCTGGTTGGTGCGCACGTCTTCGGCGCACAGGATGCGCAGGCGGCAGGCGTGGCGCGCGTGGCGTGCCGGCCGGCGCGCGTCGGCCGCCGGCGCGCTGCCGTCTTCTAGCGGCAAGGTGAAATGGAAGCGCGAACCGATGCCGACCCGGCTTTCCACGCCGATCGTGCCTTTCATCAGTTCGACCAGTTCCTTGCAGATGGCCAGGCCCAGGCCCGTGCCGCCGTAGCGGCGCGTGGTGGAATGGTCGGCCTGCTCGAATTTCTGGAACAAACGCGGCAAGGTGTCCGCGTCGATGCCGGGACCCGTATCGCTGATGATGAATTCAATGGCGTTGCGGCCGTCCTGGCGCGGCGGCGTGCGGGCGCGCCGCACTTCCAGCAGCACTTCGCCATTGGCCGTGAATTTCAGCGCGTTCCCCAGCAGGTTGATGAGGATTTGCCGCAGCCGCGTGGGGTCGGCGCGCACGTAGCGCGGCAGGTCCAGCGCCAGTTCGCGGCGCAGTAGCAGGCTTTTGGCGTCGGCCTGGCCCTGCACGATGCCGGCTGCGTCGCCGATCAGCGCCAGCAAGTCGAAGTCCACGGTTTCCAGGGTCAGCTTGCCCGCGTCGATCTTCGAGAAATCGAGGATGTCGTTGAGGATGGTCAATAGCGACACGCCATTGTGCAAGCCGATGCGCAGGTATTCCTGCGTGCGGCCACGCACGGACTGGTCGCGCAGCGCGAATTTCAGCATGCCGATCACGCCGGCCAGCGGCGTGCGGATGTCGTGGCTCATGGCCGACAGAAAATCGATGCGGTGGCGGCTGACCACTTCCGCGTGCTCCTTGGCCTTCAGCAGGGCGTCGTTGCTGAGGGTGAGCGCCAGGGTGCGTTCCTGCACGCGCTGTTCCAGGTTATTGCGCAGCAATCGGATCTGGTCGGCCAGGGCAAAGGCCAGCAGCAAACCGTCGAGCGTGCCGCCGAGCAGGGTCACCAGCTGGGCGTTGGCCACCATGGCCGGCATCAGGCCCAGGTTGGCCGGCAGGATCAGAAAGCCGGGCAGCATCAGGGCGACGAAGGCCAGCACGAAGAAGCGCGCCGGCTGGTAGCCGCGGCGCCAGACGACGATGCCGCAGATGAGCGCCAGCAGCATCCAGATGCTGATGGCGATGGTGGCCAAGGTATGCGCATACGACAGGGCGAAGAAGCAGCTCGGCAGCAGCAGCAAGGGCAGCACCAGGTTGATCTTGCTGATGCTGTGCAGCCGGGGCGAGTAGTCGCGCAGGCGCAGGAAATGCATGTAGAACAGGGTGCTGAAGACGGGCAGCAGGAAAAACGGCACGTAATGGAGCTGCAACTGATGCCAGTCGAACAGGTCGGCAAACACGTGGAAAGTCATGGCCCAGGCCAGGCCGTACGTCAGCACGTACAGCGTGTAATAGGCCGAGGCTTTTTCCAGGGTGATGGAAAAAATGAAGAAATTGAACAGGCCCAGCGCCAGCAGGGCGCCGATGGACGCCACCATCAGGAAGTTTTCCTTGCCCACCAGCTTGCGGTAATCGCGCTGCGTCTTCACGCCGAACATGGGCGCGCGCGCGTAATACGGGCTGGAAAAGCGGATCAGGATGTCATACGTGGCACCCGGCGCCAGCTGCACGTTCCCGCCGTAGTGCAATAAATACTCGTGCGGCCGCTGGTAGCCCGTCAGGAAGGTCTGCGGCGCCGTGTGCTGCCCGGGGCCATACACGTGCACGTCCACCAGGTCGATCAGCGTGTCGTTCGGGTCGATGACCCAGGCGGTTTCAGCGCTGTCGTTGCGCACCTGCGCATGCAGCCAGTAGGCGCCGCCGAACAGGTCGACCTGGCCGGCCGGACGCTGGCGCGCCAGCCAGGCGGGCAGGGCGGCGGCATCGGCAGGCGCGGCTTCGTTGTCGGCGAGAAATAGTTGCCCACCTATGCCCAAATGGTGGATGCCTTGCTTGCCCAGGGGAATGGGAGTTGCCTGCGCCGCGCCCGCCATGCCCAGCAGGCTGAACAGCAGGCTGAGCAGGAGCGGCCAGCCGCATAGCCAGGCGCAGACGCGGTAGCTGGAAGCGCGGTGGCAGGGAGGGGGCGGGTGGGCTGGCATCGATGGGCTTGGTGATGGTCGCGCGGAAATGGCGGCAACGCCGTTTGCATTGGAGTGCCCATTTTAATCGACTCTCGGTGACACACGGGCAATTTCATGTCCTGTCCGCCTGACGCCAGCTCCGGTATCATGGCGCCTTTGCCCGCGAGATATTCATGCTCAGTCCCGACCAGTTCCTGGCCTTCCTGGCCGCCGCCGTGTTGATCACCGCCAGCCCCGGCCCCGACAACCTGATGGTGCTGGGCGTGGGCATGTCGCGCGGACGCCGCCAGGGCATGGCGTTCGGCCTCGGTTGCGCCCTTGGCTGCCTCACGCACACGGTGCTGGCGACCATCGGCGTGTCGGCCCTGCTGGCCGCCTCGCCCATGGCATTTACGGCGCTCAAAGTGGCCGGCGGGCTGTATCTCGTGTGGCTGGGCATCGGCGCCTTGCGCAGCCGTGGCGGCGCCAGAGTCGATGGCGCGGCGGCCTTGCCCGACGAATCCTTACTGCGCCTGTTCGGCAAGGGACTGTTTGCCAACAGTATCAATCCGAAAGTCGTGCTGTTTTTCCTGTCGTTCCTGCCGCAGTTCATCGTCGCTGGCCAAGGCAACGCCAGCTGGCAGACGGCGCAGCTGGGCCTGGTCTTCACGGCGCAGGCGTGCGTGCTGTTCGGCCTGCTCGGCTATTTTTCCGGCGCCGTCGGCCTGTGGCTGAACCGCCGCCCGCGCGCCGGCCTGTGGCTGGACCGGGTGGCCGGCACCATCTTTATCGGCCTGGGCTTGCGATTGATCCTGGCGCGCTGACGTCTTGCCGGGCGGTAATCCGGAACGCCAGTTCCATCTGATCCTGCACGGCCATGGCGCCGCCCAGGACGGCGAACGGCACGATGCCGAAGTCGCTCTGTTTCAATAGCAGGCTGCCGCTGGCCTGCAGGCGGCGTCCATCGGCCGCTTGCTCGATGCGCACCGGCAGCTGCACCGTGCGCGTCACGCCATGCAGGGTGATGTCGGCATCAAACACTTCCTTGTTCCCCGTGCGGCGCGCGTCGATGCTGACCCACGGATAGCGTTCCGCCTCGAGCACGCGCACCAGCATATTGTGGCGCGTGCCGGCGATGGCGTCGGCCGACGGCGTCGTCGTCAAACCGGCCGCCTGGCGCAGGCTTTCTTCATCCACGCTCATCTCGTCGAGCCGGAAGCGGAACTGCGCGCGCCCCAGCGCGGGCGCAACGACGCCCTGCAGGCTGCGGCTGGCCACTACGTGGTCATGCCCGAGCCGCGCCAGTGCACCGCCGCGCCGCACGGTGATGGTCAGCAGGGATTCGTCGGGCGCAATGTGCAGCAGCTGCACGCCTTGCCGCTGCCACGCGGGCGCGGGCATGGCGGCAGGGGTAGCCGGCGCGGAGGCAGGGGCAGTCGCGGGCGGCAAGGGCGTGCAGGACGCCAGCGCGGCGCAGGCAAGCAGGAAAACGGTGCGAAGATTCTGGCTGAACATGGGGCAGAAGGGGCAAGGGCGATGGGGGCATAGTACGCGATCCGCGCGGCGGCGCGCGTGCAATGTTAGAGCTAGGTCATATGGCGGTCATATGACGCTGTTATGATGCTTTTGTTGGCACACAGCATGCGATGCGCAGATCACTACGCTCCGGGAGCGATAGGATGCAGGCATGACTCAACAGCTTAGCCGGTGAGCTCAACCATCGGCACCAGATACGTTAAACTTGTTTTATAGTAATGATTGCAGGGCAGGGGAAATACGGGAAACGGGCGGGGATTTAATGAAGTCCTAAGCCTGTTTCAACGAAGGGCTGGCATAGTGGATACATGGCGCACGGAAACCCCGAGCGCAAGGTTGCCGGACACCTCAATGACCGGCACGATTTCCACTTTTTCATGTGTTTTCCCGTTTTATCCCTGCGCTCTGAAACAGCGTTTCAACCGGCTACCGCACTTTGCGAAGCCGGTTTTTTTTGCCTGCGTTTTCATCAGTTCCCGGCGCCGCAGCGCCGGGATGCCAATTACTTAGCCCGCCTGTTTCGCCAGCCACGCATCGACGGCTGGCAGCCGTTCGGCGCGCAGCTTGATGCGGTACTTGATGCCGGCCACCGAGCTGTCGGCGTCGCCGCGCGCGCTGGCCGGCAGGTTCGCTTGCGCGTACGCTTCCAGCTTGGCGATCATGTCAGGCTGCGCCGAGCCGGCGGCCAGACGCGGGAAGTAGCGGCTGCGCGAGCTGGCGTCGATGCGCGCATTGACTTGCTCCAGGTGCGCCAGCGCGAAGTCGAAGGCCAGTTCCGGATGCGAGCGCGACACGCGCGAGATCATGGCAGGGCTGTTCGTCACGCCCGGTTCATCCGTCAGTGCCAGCGCCAATGCGCGCTGCGCCAGTGCGGGATCGTCGGTCGAGGCCAGCAAGTCGTACAGCTGATTCTTGACCAGCGGCGTCTTTTCCTGCTGCGCCTTGGCGTGCAGCTGCTCCCAGGTGGCGGCGTCCGCATGCTGCGCCACCACGCCCAGGATGGTGCGGCGCAGCGGCGCGGGCATGGCGGCCGCATTTTGCTCACCGGCCTGTTCGCTGGCCGCGTAACGGCGGCGCGCTTCCGCGATCACGCCCGGTTCGCCCATGTCGCCGAGGATGGCGATCAGGTGTCCGCGCAAGGTCGCCACGCTCGATGCTTCACCCGCGCGCGCTTCCCAGCCCGTCTGCGCCATCATCGGCGCCAGGCGCGCCACGGCGAAGCGGCCGAAAGCCTGCTGGCGCACGGCATCGCCCGCATACTGTTCGTACAGGCTGCCCAGAGAAGCGGCTACCTTGCCCAGCACCTGCGGATCGGCCGACAGCGGCGTCGCCTTCACCAGTTCCAGGAAGTCGGCCAGGTTTTGCGCACCGGCCAGGCCCAGCGACTGGCTGTCCGCCAGCAAGCCCAGCTGGTCGATCGGCGCCAGGCGCGCAAAGCTGCCCGCCAGCGCGCGCGTGTTGGCCGGCGCGTACACGGTACGGTAGTAGCCGCTCTGGCCCGCGTTCACGAGCAGGGCGCCGCAGCCGGGCACGTGCAGGGTGGCCTTGCCATCCTTGAGCACCACCTTGGCCAGCTTGCCGTTGCCGACCGTCGACGCGATGACCGGCACTTTCCACGACAGCGGTTTCTTATGCGGCTGGTCCTTGGAAAATTCCATCTGCGTCAAGCGCACGCGCGTATTGCCGTTTTTGCATACGGCCTCGCCCACCGTGATCATTGGCACGCCCGGCTGCAGGGTGAAATCATGGGCGATGGCGCTGACTGGCTTGCCCGCGGCCGCATCGACTTCGCGCCACAGGTCGTCGGACACCGTATTGCCATATGCATGCTTGCGCATGTAGTTGCGCACGGCCGTGCGCCACGTATCGGCGCCCACATACGCTTCGAGCATGCGGATCACGGCTTCGCCCTTTTGATAGGTAATGCCGTCGAAGGCCTGGCTAGCCTGCTCCACGGTGGCGATGCGCTGCACCACCGGGTGCGTGGTGCGCAGCGCATCCTGGCTCATGGCCGACTCGCGCCCGCCGACGCTGGACAGGGCCGTGTTCCACTCCGGGTGCAGACGCTCCGTCGTGCGGCCTTCCATCCACGAGGCGAAACCTTCGTTGAGCCACAGGTCGTCCCACCAGCGCATGGTGACCAGGTCGCCGAACCACTGGTGCGCCATTTCATGCGACAGGGTGGTGTAGATGTTTTCCTTGTCGGCCTGGGTCGAGATGGCCGGGTCGAGCAGCAGGCCATACTCAAAAGTGAACACGGCGCCCCAGTTTTCCATGGCGCCGAAGAACTGGCTGCGGCCCGGCGCGGCGATGTTGTCGAGCTTGGGCAGCGGGTAGCGCACGCCGAAATAATCGTTGTATTCGCGCAGCAGGGCGGCCGACTCGTCGAGCGCGAAGCGGCTTTGCGCCAGCGCGCCCTTCTTCGTGATGACGCCTATTTCCGTGCCGTCGCTCATGGCCGTGGCCCGCTCGAAGTCGCCCAGGCCGAAGAACAGCAAATACGTCGACATGCGCGGCGTGGTGGCGAAGCGCACGTGCTTGGTGCCATTGCCCAAGTCCTCGCTGCTGGCGACCGGCATGTTCCCGACGGCCATCTGGCTGCTCGGCACGATCACGTCCAGCGCGAAGGTGGCTTTGTAGTCCGGTTCATCCCACGACGGCAGCATGCTGCGCGCGTCGGAATTTTCGAACTGCGTGTACAGCGCGCGCTGGCGGCCCTGCGGCGTGTCGTAGTCGAGCGAGAACAGGCCCGTGGCCTGCGTGCCGATCTTGCCGCTGTAGTCGATGCGCAACAGGTACTCGCCCTTGGCCAGCGGCTGGGCGAAATGCACGGTGGCCGTCTGCTTGTCCGCATCGAAATCGATCTTGCGCGTCACCTGCTTGCCGCCGCCCGCGCCTTCGATGGCGGCAGCGGCAAACGCCAGGTTCAAGGCGTTGAAGGTGATGCTGGCGGTCGGCGTGTCGACGGCGACCTTGATGGCGGCTGCGCCCTTGAAGGTGGAGGCGGCGGCATCCGGCGTGATCGACAGCGCATAGTGCAAAGGCGTGACGCCGCGCGGCAACTGCGTGGTGGTTGTGGCGGCGTGGCTGGCCGAGGCGTATTTCGGTGCCGTGGTGGCGTGACCCGCATGGGCGGCGGTGATGGAAGCCAGTGCCAGGACGGCGGCGGCCAGTTGGCTGCGCCGGAAGCGCGGAGTCGGTGTGCGATGCATGGTATGCCCTAGTTTCATGGATAAAACGCCCGCCAGCCGGGTAGGCTGCGGGCGTTGATGACGTGTGGGGGACATCGCTGGAACTGGCGGCCAGCGTTCCCGTACAGCAATCTAAGGCGAAACGGGGGCAAAGTCAACGCGCCAGGCGCGCCGCACCATGGCGGTGCGCTGGTATGATGGGCGCATGACTGTACTGCCGCAGGCCAGTCCCGCAGCCGCGCCCACCAACATAACAAGACGAGACCCAAGCACATGAAACTGACTATCAGCCCCCGCACGCCTAATCCGCGCCGCGTCACCATGTTCATCGCCGAGAAGGGCATCACCGGCATCGAGGAAGTGGCGCTCGACCTGATGGCGGGCCATCATCGCGATCCCGCCTTCCTGGCGAAAAACCCGCTGGGCCGCGTGCCCGTGCTGGAGCTGGACGATGGGCGCGTGCTGACCGAGACGCGCGCCATCTGCACTTACCTGGAAGGCTTGCAGCCGCAGCCGAACCTGATGGGCGAAGGTTACGAGGAGCGCGCGTTCATTGAAATGGCCGACCGCCGCGTGGAACTGCATTTGTTCAGCGCCGCCGCCAACTGGGTGCGCCACGGCCATCCGGCCCTGGTGGCGCTGGAAAACCCGCAGTTTCCCGATTTCGCCACGGCGCAGGCGGGCAAGCTGCGCGAGACGGCGCAATGGCTGGACCAGGTGCTGGCTCAGCAGCCGTACATCGCCGGCGACCGGTTTACGATTGCCGATATCACGGCTTTCTGTGCGCTGGAATTCGTGCGCGGCCTGATGAAGTATCGGCCCGGCGCGGAAGGCTTGGCCAACCTGCAGGCCTACCGCGACCGCATCGCGGAACGGCCCAGCGCGCAGGCGAAGTAAGGATATTTTGCTACCGGCCCACGTCAACAATGTTTGTCGGGTTACGCCCGCTGGGCTAACCCGACCTACAGCTACGACTTCGGCCTGTATTCCGGGTAGGTCGGATTAGCGGGGCCGCCGAGGCGCGTGAGCGCGTAATCCGACACCACCACATTACTTCAGCTGCTCCAGCAGGAAGGTGTAGGTCAGCGCCCACATCAGCGCCTGCTGGTCGTTATTGGCGGCGCCCGCATGGCCGCCTTCCGTGTTTTCCCAGTACAGCACGTCGTGGCCTTGCTCTTCCATCTTCGCCACCATCTTGCGCGCATGGCCAGGGTGGACCCGGTCGTCGCGCGTCGAGGTGGTAAATAGCACGCGCGGATATTTCTTGTCCTTGAAGACGTTCTGGTACGGCGAGTACTTGCTGATGTACGCCCATTGTTCCGGCACATCCGGGTCGCCGTACTCTCCCATCCACGAGGCGCCCGCCAGCATCTTGTTATAGCGGCGCATGTCGAGCAGCGGCACCTGGCTGACGACGGCGTTGAACAAATCGGGACGCTGCACCAGTACGGCGCCCATCAGCAGGCCGCCATTGCTGCCGCCCATGATGCCCAGGTGGCGCGGGCTGGTGACTTTGCGCTTGATCAGGTCCTGCGCCACCGAGATGAAGTCGTCATACGCGCGCTGGCGGTTTTCCTTCAGTGCCGCCTGGTGCCAGCGGGGACCGAACTCGCCGCCGCCGCGGATATTTGCCAGCACGTACACGCCGCCCTTTTCCAGCCACGCCACGCCGGTGGTGCCACTGTAGCTCGGTTTGAGCGACACTTCAAAGCCGCCGTAGCCATACAGCACGGTGGGGTTGCTGCCGTCGAACTTCGTCTTCTTGCCCATGATGGCGAAATACGGCACCTTGGTGCCATCCTTCGACGTCGATTCGAACTGCTCGACCTTGTACGGCGTGGCGTCGTAGTAGGCGGGCAGCGACTTGATCTTCGTGCGCTTGTCGCTTTGCGCCGTGGCCAGATACAGGGTGGTCGGGTTGAGGAAGTCGGTCACCGTCAGGAAGTACTGGTCCGAGTCGACGGAGTCGAGCGCGCTGACGGCCAGGGTGCCCAGCTTGGGCGCATCGACGGCGCGGCGCTGCCACTTGCCGTTCACGTGGCGCAGTTCCGTCAGGCGGTTCTTGACCTTGTCCAGGGTGGTGACGAGGATGGCGGACTTGGTCGCCGTCACATTGTCCAGCGACGACGTGGCCGTCGGCGCATACAGCACTTCCAGCTCCTGCTTGCCCTGCATGAAGGCCTTGAAGTCGGTGGCCAGCAAGGAGCCTTGCAGATAGGTCTTGCCGTTCACTTTCCAGTCCGAGCGCAAGGTGATGACCAGCTGGTCGCGCACGGTGAAGGCCGTAGCATCGTCCGGCTTCGGCACTTTCTTCAACTCGGCGCCGTCGCGCAGGAACATCTCGCCGCTGTAGAAATCGATTTGCCGCTCGATAAATTGATGTTCGTGGCCTGGCGTGAAATCCTTGTAGGCGCCGGCGCTCAGGTCGTCGGGCTTGGCTTCATACAGCGTTTGCGCCTGCGCCAGCGGCGTGCCGCGCTGCCACTGCTTGATGATGCGCGGGTAGCCCGAGCTGGTCATCGAGCCGGGACCGAAATCGGTGGACACGAACAGGGTATCCTGGTCGATCCAGCTGGCGCTGCCCTTCGCTTCGGGCAAGGTGAAGCCGCCCTCGACAAAGGCGCGCTTGGTCACGTCGTATTCGCGCACCACCTTGGCGTCGCCGCCGCCGCGCGACAGGGAAATGAGGCAGCGTTCGCCCTTCGGATACAGGCAGGAGGCGCCGCCCCAGACCCAGTTTTCACTCTCGCCGGCGGCCAGCTGGTCGAGGTCGATCACGGTTTCCCAATTTGGCTCGGCCAGCTGGTACTGCGCCAGGGTCGTGCGGCGCCAGATGCCGCGCACGTGCTGGGCGTCGCGCCAGAAATTATAGTAAAACTCGCCTTCCTTGCTGACGTAGGGAATGCGTTCCTTCGAGTTGAGGATGGTTTTCAGGCGCGCTTGCAGGGCCGGGAAGCCGGGCTGGGCTTCCAGTTCCCTGGTGCTGACGGCATTGTGCTGCTTGACCCAGGCCAGCGGCTTGTCGCCGAGGACTTCTTCCAGCCACAAATGGGGATCGGTGTTGGCGGCGGCAGGCGCGGGTGCTTGCGCATGGGCGATGCCCGCTGCGGCCAGGCCGAGCAGCATGCTGCCGGCGAAGGTACGATATGACGACATGTAGGGTTCCTGGTTGGTCCGATGGAGGCCGCGTTGCGGGCAAAACGCCGCAGCCATGGTGCCATGGTTTGCTGCGAGGAACCAGTGTCTATGGACGGCTACTTAAAAAATAATTACTTTTCCAATATTGTTTGCTGGATTGGAAGCTGGCCGCAGAATCTGCGGCGTACTGCCCCCTTCAGGATACGCCAGGCCCCATCAGCGAGGTCACGGTGAGCCCCGTCTGTTCGACATCGCCGCCGTCGCAGTGATAAATCCATAAGACATCGTTGTCGCGGCTGTCGATGAACAGGATGCGCGTGTTTTCCTCGCCGATGGCCAGGCACTCCGCCAGCTCGGCAGGACTGAACGGTGCAGCCTGCTTCGACCCCGTTCCCGCCGCTTCTGCCAGCGCCTGCGCAAAGCCAGCCAGTTGCCTGACTGCCAGATAGCTTGTTCCATCCACCTCGACGTCTTTGCACAGCGCGTCCAGGCTGTACAGCGTGAAGGGTTCTTCATCGGTGAAAATCGCCACATCGGGACGTGGCTTTGCGCTGCGGAGGTGAGCGAGATAAGCCTGGGGCAAGGTTACTTTTTCCCTGGCCAGCAAATTTTCCAGCTGCTTGCCGCTTTTCTTCGCTGGCCGGGCCGCCTTGGGCGCGACGGCTTCGCACGCCTGCGCTGTCCAGGCGACTGGATTAAACTGGAACATCCTTGCACATGCGGGGCAGTGCAGGAACATGAAGGTCATACTTTTGCCGATGGCCGTTTTCAAGAACGCGCCATCCGAGGCATCCATTGCGCTGCTGTCGAAGTGGCGTCCGCAGTCGCCATCGTAGGGACACGTGATTTCAAGCATAGGCGTATTTCTCCATCCGCAAAGCGATCTCTTCTTTTTCTTCCGGAAAAGAGGCTGCGGGATTTTTCTGCCAATAGGCAATGCCTTCGTTCAAGGCCCACAAGGCTTTTTCCTGCTTGCCCGCCATCAGATAAAAATCGCAGGCCCTCGCATGCGATTCTTGCGCTTCGACCAGAGCCAGGGCCGCATTTTCCCAATTGGAAAGGCGCTCAAGCCAGGGGACGGCCAACTCCAGCAGATTGTCCCTCAGGCAGGCCATGACCGTTGCCCGATGTGACGGATCGACGAGCTGGTGTTCTTTGTCCTGCTTGCCATCGATGACAGGGAATTGCCAGTTTCTGATATTCCAGTCCGCCACGCCGCCAACGATATTGTTGACAGGTTCACGGCCGTAGCGCGCCGTGTGCCATGTTGCATAGGATCTGGACGAGACTTGATAGTGGCTCCAGAATGCTGCGCAGACATCCTCTTCGTTATGGCGGTTGGCCTGGAAATGGATGGCCTGGACGAATTCGTTCTGCGCGCGCTTGAAGGTCAGCTGGCTAGGCGAGAACTTGAAGCCCGCTGCGCTCAGCGGCTCCAGCAAGTACGCTTCAATATTGGCGATGATCAGCGCTTTTGGTTTCATTGCGTTTCCTGGCATGCGTCGGTTGCGCAATGTTGCCATAGATCAGTGCCAGCGCACCTTGCGGCGGGCAATCGTGCGAGGGAAAGCCTGCTGCCACTTCCCTGCACGCTGGCGGACGCCGTGTCCTAGCCCGGCAGCTTGGCCACCACCTTGATCTCGAACTGGAAACCATACAGCCACGTCACGCCAACCGCCGTGACCGTCGGGTGCGGCGCCTGGCCCCAATACTCTGCCTGCACGATATCCCAGATGCGCTGGAAGTGCGATTGCGGATCGACGATAAAAATGGTCACGTCCTGCACATCGTCGAAGGTGCAGCCGGCGGCGTGCAAGATGGCGTTCAGGTTGTCGAAGGCGCGCCGGACCTGGGCGTCGAGTCCGGGTTCGGGCGAGCCGTCTTCGCGGCTGCCGACCTGTCCCGACACGAACAGCAGGCCATTGGCGCGCACGGCAGGGGAATAGCGGTTCTGTTCATACAGGGCTTGGCGGCCCGGAGGGAATACGGCGTCGCGTTTCATCAGCTTTCCTTGTTGATGCAGCGAAGTTGCTGCCTGGAGAACACTTTATCTGCTGCCAACCTGCGGATAAAGCGGCCAGATCGGACTGGACTATTTGTATAATCCAAACAATCGAATGGCGGAGGCGTGGATGGACAGGTTTGATGCGATGAAGGCGTTCGTGCGGGTGGTCGAGACGGGCAGTTTTACGCGCGCGGCCGCGACCTTGCAGATGAGCCGCACCACGGTGACGCAACTGGTGCAGCAGCTCGAGGCGCGCCTGCGCCTGAAACTGCTGAATCGCACCACGCGCAAGGTCAATGTGACGGCCGATGGCGCGGCCTATTACGAGCGCATCGTGCAGGTGCTCGATACCCTGGAAGAAATCGAAACGAGCTTGCCGCATGCCGCCGCCTTGCCGCGGGGCCAGCTGCGGGTGGACGTGCCCAGTCCGTTCGCCGCCTTGCTGCTGGTGCCGGCGCTGCCCACGTTTCATGCGCTGTATCCCGATATTGTGCTCGACATGGGCGCCAGCGACCGCATGGTCGACGTGATCGCCGACAATGTCGATTGCGTGATACGCGGCGGTGACATCACCGACCAGTCGCTGATGGCGCGCAAGCTCGCCGACTTGCCACTGGGCGTGTATGCGGCGCCGGCCTATCTGCAACGGGTGGGCACGCCCCTGCATCCGCTGGACTTGCAGGACAGCGCGCACCGCATCGTGCGCTTTCGCTGGGGACGCGGCGGCAACGGCTTTCCGTATGTGATGCACCGCGAGGGCAAGAGCGTCAAGATCCATGGCCAGTACGTGCTGTCGATCGACGATGGCAACGCCTACCTGGCAGCCGGGGTGGCGGGGCTGGGCGTGCTGTGGCTGCCCGATTATATGGCGCGCCCGCACGTGGCCAGGGGCGAGCTGCTGCCGCTGTTCGAAGCATGGACGGTCGATCCCATGCCGCTCCATCTGGCCTATCCGCCGAACCGCCATGTCAGCAAAAAACTGCGCGTCTTTATCGACTGGGTGGCCGAATTGATGGCCCGGCATTCCGCCCGCCCTGTCGCCATCACGGCAACTGATTGACCCACACGGGCGCCGACCAGACGATGTTGCCGTCGTCCTGCGTCAGCCGCGCGTAATAGAAATGGGGGCCGGGCGCGGGCGTGATGGTGAGCTCGGCCTGGTCCGATATGGGGATGACGGAACCGTTGCCGCCCGGCACGCCGTGGAAGATGGCGATGGCGGCCACTTGGCGCCCGGCGCTGTTGCTGAAACTGGTGGCCAGGCGCAAGGGACCGTGGTTGTCGAAGCGCTCGCCCATCAGCCTGCCGTTGGCCGTGAACAGCAGTTGCGCATGCTTGTCCATCGTGGCGTAGACGCGGCGCGCGCGCAGCGCGTCGAGGAAGCTGTCGCGTGAAACGGGCGTGCCGGCGGCCGGACCGGCCACCAGCACGGCCGTGCGGTTGCCGTACGAGGCGCCCCAGTTGGCGCAGTGGTTATCCTGGTTGCTGCTGAAGGCCACGTGGTAGCCGGCCGCCAGGGCCCGGTTGCAGGCCGCCTCGTAATTGCTGCGCCGGGTTTCCGTTTCCGCGTCGTTTGTGGAAAACGCGGACGTATTCATGACTTCGCACAGCACCATGGCCGCGTCGCCGTCCGGCGTGTAGCCGAGCGGCTGGCCGTTGACGAGAAACTGGCCCGTTTGGGCCGGATGGTTGAACTGCCCGATCCAGCCCCGTTCGCGCATCAGCTTGTAGAGACCCGCGTAATCGCCTTTCGGCGTTTCCATGTCGGCCAGCAATTCCCCACGGGCATTTTTTTCCCAGCCCAGCAATTGCCCGCTATTGATGATATTCAGGTGGCCGCCCTTGTTGATGACACCCCATTCCATGCCGTACAGGGCCAGGAAACCGGGATGGGCGGCAGTGTACGCAGCCGCTTCAGCCAGCCCCGTCTGGTACAGCGCGATCGCTTCGGCAGGGGCGGCAGCGCTATTCGTGCCGTCGGAACCGTCGTACATATGGTTGTGCTCGGATGTCAGCAGGGCGTCGAGCCCGTGTTCTTGCGCATACTTGTAGGCATCGATGGGGCCGTAGGGTGCCGTTTGCGGGTCTTGCGCGCCATGGCAGGCGTCGAGTGCCGCGCCGCCGTCGCTGTGGCGCGTCTGGCTGTGCAGGTTGGCGTAGACGATGCGGTAGCCGGGCTGGCCTTCCAGGCCGGGCAGTTGTTGCAGGCCAGCCTGGAAGGCGCTCACCCTGGGCGCCGTGCTTGCGCCGCGCTGCACCTGGATGGGCCACTGCTGTTCCACCTGCGCTTCATGCGGCGTGCCGGCATCGGCCACGGCCAGCAGGCGCAGTTCGTACAAGCCGTTCGGCGCCAGCACTCTCCGTTCGCGCGCATCGGCGTCGGCGTGGCCATCCCAGGGCAGGTTCACGCTCTTGCCGTTGGCCCCCACCTGTTCCGTGCCCGACCAGCGCCGTAGCACGGCGCCTTGCGGGCCGGGACCCGATAGTGTCAAGGTCCAGCGCACGGCATGGCTGCGGCCTTCGTCGGGATAGGTGAGCCGCACGACAAATGTACGCGCCTGCGTGACACGCTCACCGCGCGCGGCGTGAAAGGGCGCGACAACGGTGGCATCGAGCTCGCTGTGTTCCTTAGTCTCTTGCGCGGCGGCAGTGTTACTCCATGCCATCAGCAACAAACCCGCGCACGCACATGCCATCCATGGCGACCAAGGTGGCCTTAGGCGTCGTCGTTGCAGTGTCTTGACCATCGTGGCCTCCCGCTACTGCTTCAGATGCAGTTTAGACAAGAAATGCCGTCGCTGGTTCCCCGCATGCACCAGCAAGTGGCGTGCTTGCACCGTGATTGGCCATGATCTGGCGCAAAGCCAGTGCGAATGGTGCCGCTTGCCCGTCAGACAAGCTGGCACGGCGCTTGCTAAACAGAAGGTACGGATCAACGGCGATCCCCTGAATAAACGCACAACGGTCCAACGACGGACCACATGGACAACGGCGTCCGCCCAGGCTGATTTTTCATCGGCGGGGGCGGGCGCCGTTTTGTTTTATCAACGGGATATTTCGGGAACCTATCATGGCCAGCCAAAAAGCAACGCGCATCGCGCTCTTCTCCCTCGCCACGCCGCCCATGCGCGCATTCCACCTGACGTGGATGGCATTTTTCGTGTGTTTCTTCGCCTGGTTCGCTTGCGCTCCCCTGATGCCTGTCATCAAGGGCGAGTTCGGCCTTTCCTTGGCGCAAGTGGCCAACATCAATATCGCGGCCGTCGCCATCACCATCCTCGTGCGCCTGATCGTCGGGCCATTGTGCGACCGCTACGGCCCGCGCAAGACTTACACGGGCTTGCTGCTGCTGGGCGCCATTCCCGTGCTGGGCGTGGCCGCGTCGCAAAGCTATGAAAGCTTTCTGTTCTTCCGTCTGGGCATCGGCGCCGTCGGCGCCAGCTTTGTCATCACGCAATATCACACCTCCGTGATGTTCGCTCCGCGCGTTGTCGGTACGGCGAATGCCGCCGCCGCCGGCTGGGGCAATGCGGGCGGCGGCGCGGCGCAGGCGCTGATGCCGCTGCTGCTCGGTGCCGTGCTGATGCTGGGCGTGTCCGAATCGCTGGGCTGGCGCGTGGCCCTGCTGGTGCCGGGCGTGCTGATGCTGGTGATGGCCGTTCTCTACTGGCGTTATACGCAGGATTGCCCTGAAGGCAATTATTCGGATTTGCGCGCCGCCGGCATCGCCATTGAGGGTGGCAAGAAGGGTGGCTGGGACAGCTTCAAGGCGGCCAGCTCCAACTACCGCGTGTGGCTGCTGTTCGTCACCTACGGCGCCTGCTTCGGCATCGAGATTTTCATCCACAACATCGCCGCCGTGTACTACGTCGACCATTTTGGCCTGTCCTTGAAATCGGCCGGCCTGGCCGCCGGCAGCTTCGGCTTGCTGGCCCTGTTTGCCCGCGCTTTGGGTGGCTGGATGTCCGACAAGCTGGCCCTGCGCGGCAACCTGAACAGCCGCGTGACCCTGTTGTTCATGCTGATGATCGGCGAAGGCGTGGGCCTGCTGTGGTTTGCCAAGGTCGACAGCGTCACCTGGGCCGTGATCGCCATGCTGGTCTTCGGCCTGTTCACCCACATGGCGTGCGGCGCCACCTACGCGCTGGTGCCTTTCATCGACAGCAAGGCGCTGGGCGGCGTGGCCGGCATCATCGGCGCGGGCGGCAACGTGGGCGCCGTGGCGGCCGGTTTCCTGATGAAGGGCACGGGCGATATCCGCCAGACCCTGATCATCCTGAGCGCTCTGGTGGTGATCTCGGCCCTGTGCGCCATCGCCGTGCGTTTTACCCGTGCAGCGGCCGAACCGAACATGGCCGCAGCCTGAGGAGAGAGCAATGAACCACCCCTTGAACATCGTCGTCCTTGGCCATGGCATGGTCGGGCATAAATTCCTCGAACGCCTGGCATTGGAAAACGCGCCGCACCTGTCCGTGACGGTCTTGTGCGAAGAGCCGCGCCCCGCCTATGACAGGGTGCACCTGTCCGAATTTTTCAGCGGCAAATCGGCCGACGACCTGTCGCTGGTGGCACCCGGCTTTTTCGACAAGGGCAACGTCGTCCTGAAACTCAATGCGCGCGCCGTGTCCATCGACCGCGTGGCGAAAACCGTCACGGCCAGTACCGGTGACGTGCTGGCCTACGACAAGCTGGTGTTCGCCACCGGTTCGGCGCCGTTCGTGCCGCCGCTGCCGGGCAAGGAGCGCGATGGCTGCTTCGTCTACCGCACCATCGAAGACCTGGAAGCCATGCTGGCCTGGGGTGGCAAATCCAAAACTGGCGTGGTGATCGGTGGCGGGCTGCTGGGTCTCGAATGCGCGAAGGCTTTGCGCGATTTGAAACTCGATACCCACGTGGTGGAATTCGCGCCGCGCCTGATGGCCGTGCAGGTCGATGAAGGCGGCGCGCGCGTCCTGCGCCGCAAGATCGAAGAGCTGGGCGTGACCGTGCACACGCAAAAAAATACGCTGGCCATCGTCGACGGCGAAGAAGCCACGCACCGCATGCAGTTCGCCGATGGCAGCCACCTGGAAGCGGACATGATCGTCTTCTCGGCCGGCATCCGTCCGCGCGACGAACTGGCGCGCGCCTGCGGCCTGGACGTGGGCCCGCGCGGCGGCATCGCCATCGATGACAGCTGCGTCACCTCCGACCCTGACATCTATGCGATCGGCGAATGCGCGCTGTGGGGCGGCCTGGTGTTCGGCCTGGTGGCGCCCGGCTACGAAATGGCCCGCATCGCGGCGCGCCACCTGTTGCAGGAAGAGGGCGAAGCCTCATTCAAGGGCGCCGACATGAGCACCAAGCTCAAACTGATGGGCGTGGACGTGGCCAGCCTCGGTGACCCGCACGGCAATGCGCCGGGCAGCCGCTCCTACCAGTTCATGGATGAGCGCAAGCAGATCTACAAGAAAATCGTCGTTTCCGATTGCGGCAAATACCTGCTTGGCGGCGTGATGGTGGGCGACGCCAGCGAATACGGCACCTTGCTGCAGATGATGCTCAACAAGATCGAGCTGCCGGCATCCCCCGAATTCCTGATCCTGCCGCAGGCCGATGGCCAGCAAAAGGTGGGCCTGGGCGTGGACGCCTTGCCCGAGTCGGCGCAAATCTGCTCGTGCAACGACGTGTCGAAAGGCGCGCTGTGCGCGGCCGTCGCCGAGGGCGCCACCACCATCGGCGCCCTGAAAAGCTGCACCAAGGCGGGCACCGCGTGCGGCGGCTGCGTGCCGCTGGTCACGCAGATCATGAAGGCGGAAATGCAGAAGCAGGGCCTGATGGTGAACAACCACGTGTGCGAGCACTTTGCGTACTCGCGCCAGGAATTGCACCACCTGGTGCGCGTGGGCAAAATCCGCAGCTTCGGCGAACTCTTGGGCGCGCATGGCCAGGGGCTCGGTTGCGACGTGTGCAAGCCCGTGGCGGCGAATATCCTCGCCTCGTGCTGGAACGATTTCGTGCTCTCTCCCGTGCACGCCAGCCTGCAGGACAGCAACGATTACTTCCTCGGCAATATCCAGAAGGATGGCACGTATTCCGTCGTGCCGCGCATGCCGGGCGGTGAAGTGACGGCCGACGGCTTGATCGCCGTGGGCATGGTGGCGAAAAAGTACGGCTTATATACGAAGATCACGGGCGGCCAGCGGGTCGACCTGTTCGGCGCGCGCGTCGACCAGTTGCCGGCCATATGGGAAGAACTGATCGCGGCCGGATTCGAATCGGGCCACGCCTACGGCAAATCCTTGCGCACGGTGAAATCGTGCGTCGGCTCCACCTGGTGCCGCTATGGCGTGGCCGACAGCGTGGGCTTTGCGATCGAGCTGGAAAACCGCTACAAGGGCTTGCGCACGCCGCACAAGATCAAGTTCGGCGTCTCCGGCTGCACGCGCGAATGCGCCGAGGCGCAGGGCAAGGACATCGGCCTGATCGCCACGGAAAAGGGCTGGAACCTGTACGTGTGCGGCAATGGCGGCATGAAGCCGCGCCACGCGGAACTGATCGCTTCCGATCTCGATGAAGCCACCTTGGTGCGCTATGTCGACCGCTTCCTGATGTTTTACGTGCGCACGGCCGACCGCCTGCAGCGCACCAGCGTGTGGCGCGACAACCTGGAAGGGGGCCTCGATTACCTCAAGCGCGTCATCATCGACGACAGCCTGGGCATCGCCCACGAGCTGGAAGCGGACATGCAGCACGTGGTCGACACCTATGCCTGCGAGTGGAAGGAAGCCGTTTCCAACCCCGCCGTGCGCCAGCGCTTCCGCCATTTCGTCAACAGCGAGAAGAGCGATGAAAACGTGGTGTTCGTCGAAGAGCGGGGCCAGATCCGGCCCGCCACCGAACTGGAACGCCGCAGCACCGTGATCCCCATCCTTGCCGTGGAGGCGTGAGCCATGAATGCGATGAATGAACTTTCCGGCGCCACCGCCGACAATTGGGTGGCCATCTGTCTCTTGGCCGACATCGTGCCCGACACGGGCGTGTGCGCGTTGCTGGGTGGCCGCCACGTGGCCGTGTTCCGCGTCGGCGATGCGGCGCCGCGCGTGTACGCCATCGACAATATCGACCCGAATGCGGACGCTTCCGTGCTGTCGCGGGGCCTGGTCGGCAGCATCGGCGAGCGCGTCGTCGTCGCCTCGCCGATCTACAAACAGCATTTCGACCTGGCCAGCGGCGAGTGCATCGAAGCGCCCGAACATTCGGTCGCCGCCTGGCCGGCGCGCGTGTTTGCCGACATGGTGTGGGTGGCCCTGTGAATCCGCCAGCCAAGGCCACTGCGCGTCCCTCGCTCGTGGTGGTCGGCAACGGCATGGCCGGCATGCGCACGGTCGAGGAACTATTGAAGCTGGCGCCGGACCTGTACGATATCACCGTGTTCGGCGCCGAGCCGCACGGCAATTACAACCGCATTTTGCTGTCGCCCGTGCTGGCCGGCGAAAAGTCGGTCGACGACATCATGCTGCACACGCGCGACTGGTATGCGCACAACGGCATCACCCTGCACGCGGGCGACCCCGTCGTGCGCATCGACCGCAAGGCGCGCACCGTGCAATCGGTGTCCGGCATCACGGTCGCCTATGACCGCCTGCTGCTGGCCACCGGTTCCACGCCGTTCATCGTGCCCGTGCCCGGGCATGATCTGCCTGGCGTGATCGGTTTTCGCGATATCAGCGACGTCGACACCATGCTGCAGGCGGCGCGCAGGCACCGCCACGCGGTGGTCATCGGCGGCGGCTTGCTGGGACTGGAAGCGGCCAACGGCTTGCAGCGCCAGGGCATGGACGTCACCGTCGTGCACATGAGCGGCGCCCTGATGAACCAGCAGCTGGACGCACCCGCGTCGATGCTGTTGAAATCGGCGCTGGAAGCGCGCGGCCTGCGGTTTTTGATGCACGCGCAGACGGCGGAAATCCTCGGCAGCGATCGGGTGCAAGGCGTGCGTTTTGCCGATGGCACGTCGATCCCCGCCGACCTGGTGGTGATGACGGCCGGCGTGCGCCCCAATATCGCGCTGGCGCAAGCGGCCGGCCTGCACTGCGAACGGGCCATCGTCGTTGACGATTGCCTGCAAAGCTACGACCCGCGCGTGTACGCCGTGGGCGAATGCGTGCAGCACCGGCGCGCCACGTTTGGCCTCGTCGCGCCCATCTGGGAACAGGCGCGCGTGTGCGGCGCCCACCTGGCCGGCGCAGGGCATCGCCGCTACGTGCAGCAGGCCAGCGCCACCAAATTGAAAGTGACGGGCATCGACCTGTATTCGGCCGGCGACATCATCGGCGGCGAGGGCAGCGAAGACCTGGTGCTGCGCGATCCGCGCCGCGGCGTCTACAAGCGCCTGGTGGTGCAGGGCAGCCGCCTGGCCGGCGCCGTGCTGTATGGCGACGTGCAGGACGGCCCCTGGTATTTCGACCTGATCCAGCAGCGCCGCGACATCAGCAAGCTGCGCGCCCATTTATTGTTTGGCCAGGCGCTGTGCGCCCAGGCCGCCTGACAGCGACCAACAGGATACGCCCATGACAAGCTGCACGCCCGTGAAAACCACTTGCCCGTATTGCGGCGTCGGCTGCGGCGTGGAAGCGACACGCCTGCCCGACGGCGCCATCCGCATCGCCGGTGATGCCAATCACCCGGCCAACCTGGGCAAGCTGTGCGTGAAAGGCTCGGCCCTCGGCGACACCCTGGATCTTGACCAGCGCCTGCTGCAGCCGCAGGTACGCGTCGATGGCGTCCTGCAGCCGTCCTCCTGGGATGCCGCGCTGGACCAGGTGGCCGGCGGCTTGCGCGCCATCATCGACAAGCATGGCCCCGACGCCGTCGCCCTGTACGTCTCGGGCCAGCTGCTGACGGAAGACTATTACATCGCCAATAAATTCATGAAGGGCTATGTGGGCAGCGCGAATATCGACACCAATTCGCGCCTGTGCATGTCGTCGGCCGTGGCCGGCCACAAGCGCGCGTTTGGCGAGGATATCGTGCCCGGCTGCTATGAAGACCTGGAACTGGCCGACATGGTGGTGCTGGTGGGCTCGAACACGGCCTGGTGCCACCCGATCCTGTTCCAGCGCATCGCCCGCATCCGCGAAACCCGGCCGGAGATGAAACTGGTGGTGATCGACCCGCGCCGCACGGCCACCTGCGAGCTGGCCGACCTGCACCTGCCCGTGAAACCGGGCACCGACGTGTGGCTGTTCAACGGCTTGCTGTGCTATCTGGCGAAGGAAGGCGTGATCGCCGATGATTTTGTGACGCGGCACAGCAGCGGCCTCGATGAAGCGCTGGCCGCCGCCCATGTCGACTGTTCCGATCCTTTGCGTGTGGCGAAAATCTGCAAGGTCGACCCGCAAGCCTTGCTGGCGTTCTACCAGGCGTTTGCCGCCACGCGCAAGGTCGTCACGGCCTTTTCGCAGGGCGTCAACCAGTCGTCTTCCGGCACGGACAAGGTCAACAGCATCATCAACTGCCACCTGGCGACCGGGCGCATCGGCCAGCCCGGCATGGGGCCGTTTTCCCTCACGGGCCAGCCGAACGCCATGGGCGGGCGCGAAGTGGGCGGCCTGGCCAATATGCTGGCGGCCCACCTGGATCTCGACAAGCCGGCGCACCGCGAAGCCGTGCAAACCTTCTGGGACTCGCCGCGCATCGCCGACAAGCCTGGCTTGAAGGCGGTGGAGCTGTTCCACGCCATCGAGGCGGGCAAGGTCAAGGCCGTGTGGATCATCGCCACCAATCCGCTGGTCAGCATGCCGGACGCCGACCAGGTGCGCCGCGCGCTGGCCAAGTGCGAGCTGGTGGTGGTGTCCGACATCAGCACTGGGTCGGACACGAACGCCCACGCCGACGTGCTGCTGCCCGCCCTGGGCTGGGGTGAAAAGGATGGCACGGTGACCAATTCCGAGCGCCGCATCTCGCGCCAGCGCGCCTTTCTGCTGGCGCCCGGCGAAGCGCGCGCCGACTGGGACGTGCTGTGCGACGTGGCGCGCCGCATGGGCTATGCCGGCTTCGATTTCACGGCGCCGCAAGCCATCTTCGATGAGCACGCGCGCCTGTCCGCCTTCCGCAACGAAGGTGCCACAAAGCGGCTGTTCAACCTGGGCCACCTGGCGGGCCTGGATGCGGCGCGCTACGACGCCCTGGCGCCGCAGCAGTGGCCGCAGGGCCAGGCGCGCCTGTTCGGCGATGGCCGCTTCGCGCATGCGGACGGCCGCGCGCGCTTCGTGCCGACGGCGCCGCGCGCGCCGCGCAACATGCCCGACGAAGACTATCCACTCATCCTGAACACGGGCCGGGTGCGCGACCAGTGGCATACGATGACGCGTACGGGAAAGGCGGCGAAACTGTCGGGGCATATCGCCGAAGCGTTCATCGATATCCACCCGCAGGACGCGCTGTTGTACAGCGTGCGCGAAGGCGAGCTGGCGCGCGTGTCCAGCGCCTGGGGCGCGATGGTGGCCAGGGTCGTGCATGGCGGCGGCATCGCGCGCGGCCAGGTCTTCGTGCCGATCCACTGGAGCGACGCGAATGCCTCCGACGCGCGCGTGGGCGCCGTCGTCAACCCCGTCGTCGATCCCGTCTCGGGCGAGCCCGAATTCAAGCACACGCCCGTGCGCATCGAGCAGTTCCGCGTGCACTGGCATGCTTTCGTGTTGAGCCGCACGCCCTTGGACCTGGACGGCGTGGCGCACTGGACGCGCATCCAGGGCGAGCAGTTCCTGCGCTACGAGCTGGCCGGCCGCCAGCGCATCGACGACCTGGGCGCCTGGGCGCGCGCGCTGCTCGGCGTCACGGACGACAACGCCGACTGGCTCGATTACGCGGATGCCAGCGCCGGCGTGTACCGCGCCGTGCACCTGGACGAGGGGCGCATCGCGCAATGCGTGTATGTCTCGCCCCGTCCCGACCTGCCGTCGCGCAGCTGGCTGGCGGGCCTGTTTGCGCATGCGCAGATGGATGCGGCCGACCGTGCCGGCGTGCTGCTGGGCCAGCCCATCGGCAAGGGCGTCGATGCCGGCCCCACCGTGTGCTCGTGCTTTGGCGTGGGGCGCAACACCATTTGCGCGGCCATCGTGGAGCAAAAACTGACGACGACGGCGCAGGTGACGGCCTGCGTCAAGGCGGGCGGCAATTGCGGCTCCTGCGTGCCGGAGATACGACAGTTGCTGCTTGAGGCGCGCAGCGCTGCCTGATAGTCTGTCCTTTCCCGCGCGGCTTTGTTATATTGCCAGCTCTACAGGAGAGAGGCAGTGTGATGACAGCAGGACAACACGACACGGTCTGGCTGACGGGCTTGAGCGGCGCCGGCAAGTCCAGCATCGCCGGCGCGCTGGCGCGCCAGCTCAAGGCGCAGGGCCGCGCCGTGGCGGTGCTCGACGGCGACCAGCTGCGCCATGGCTTGAACCGCGATCTCGGTTTTACGCCCGAGGACCGGCATGAAAACATCCGCCGCGCGGCCGAAGTGGCGCGCCTGATGAACGGGGCGGGCCTGACCGTCATCGCCGCCTTCATTTCCCCGTACCGCGCCGACCGGGCCATGGCCGCCGCCATCATCGGCGCGGCGCATTTCATCGAAGTCCACGTCAGCACGCCGCTGGCCGTGTGCGAGGCGCGCGATCCCAAGGGCCTGTATGAAAAGGCGCGCGCGGGGCAGCTCGCGCAATTCACGGGCATTTCCGCGCCTTACGAAGCGCCGCTGGCGGCCGCGCTGACCCTGGACACGGGCACCCTGGCGCTGGACGAATCGGTCGAGCGCCTGTGCCACTATCTTCAGCGACGTACGTGACGAACTGGCGAAAACAGCTGCGCCGGCGCCTGCCCGCCAGCCTGAAGGCGCGCATGAGCATGGTCGTCTTCCTGCTCGTGCTGGGCGCGGTCGCCTCGCTGGCGCTGGCCACCCTGGCCGTGGCCGAGCGCGGCATGCGCGACGTGATGGGGCGCCAGCAGTACGTATCGCTGGCCAGCGCCGCCGTCTTCATCGACGAGGAACTCGACGCGAAGCGCAATGTGCTGCGCGCGATCGCGGACAGCCTGGCGGCCAGCGGTGCGCACGACGGCGCCAGCCTGCAGCGCTTCCTGGCCGCGCAAACGGTGCTGGGCAAGGAGTTCTATTCGGCCGGCGTGGTCGGTGCCGACGGCATCGTCCTGGCCAGCGTGAGTCCCTTCAAGCCGCAGGCGGGGCTGAACGTGAAGGGCCGCCCTTACTTTGAACAGACGCTGGCGACCCGGCGTTCGGTGATTTCCTCGCCGCTTAACGGCAGCATTTCCGGCATGCCCATCGTGGTGGTGACGCAGCCCGTGTTCGACGCGCACGGCGGTGTGCGCTATGTGCTGGCGGCCAGCGTCAACCTGCGCCAGCCCGATTTCCTCGGCCGTCTCGGCGCCCTCAAGCCGGGCCCTGGCGGCTACCTGTACATCATGACCAGCGAAGGCGTCATCGTCGAGCATCCCGACAAGTCGCGCATCATGCAGCATATCGAAGCCCACGGCCCCGTCAGCGTGCCCACGCGGAGCGCCATGCAGGGCTACGAAGGCTGGATGACGGGGACCACCACGCAGGGCATCGATGCCCTGTTCGCCTACCACCGCATCGCCTCGACGGGCTGGATACTGGCGTCCGTGTATCCGATGAGCGAGGCCTTTGCGCCGCTGCACGCCATCCGCAGCAAGATCCTGCTGGCCGCCGTGCTGCTGGCGGCGCTGGCTGGCCTGGCCGGCTGGCGCATCGTGCTGCGCCTGTTGCAGCCTTTGGAGCGCTTGCGCCGCCAGGTGCACCAGATCCGCCGCCAGCGCCTGGGTATCGAGGCGCTGCAAATCGAGCGGCGCGACGAGATCGGCGACTTGAGCCGCGATTTTTACTCGCTGGTGGCCGAGCGTGAAATCGCCGAGGCGCAAACGCGCGACAGCGAGCGGCGCTTGAAACTGCTGACGGACCATGTGCCCGTGGTGATCGTGTATATCGACCGCGAACACCGCTACCAGTTCATCAATGCGACGTTTGAAAAATGGTTCGGCGTCTCGGCCAGGGAGAGCCTGATGCATTCCATGCGCGAGGTGCTGGGCGAGGAAGCCTACCAGCTGCGCGAGCAGCACCTGCTGCGCGCCTTCGCGGGCGAGGAGGTCGACTATGAATTCACGGTCGACAACGAGGCGGGGGAGCGCACCTTCCATACCAGCTACGTGCCCGATGTGGGCGAGAGCGGCGCGGTGGAAGGCGTGTATGGCCTGATTCACGAAATCACCAAGACCAAGGCGATGCACACGGCGCTGCAGTTCGCCGCCGCCACCGATACGCTGACGGGCATCGCCAACCGGCGCCGCTTCGACGAGCAGCTGGCGCAAAGCATGCAGCGCACGCGGGCCACGCGCGCACCGATGGCGCTCGCCTATCTCGATATCGACCGTTTCAAGGCCATCAACGACAGTCTGGGACACAAGGCGGGCGACGAGGTACTGAAGGAATTCGCTTCGCGCCTGGTGCGCAGCGTGCGCGCCAGCGACCTGGTGGCGCGCCTGGCAGGCGATGAATTCGTGATCATTCTCCAAGGCGTGAACGGTGCGGCCGAAGTGCGCCAGGTCGGCGCCAAGATCGTCGACGCCATCCGCCAGCCCTTCGAGCTGGCCAGCGGCCCGCTGCCGGTGACGACCAGCATCGGCATCGCCATCTTCCGCGAAGGCGCCCTGACGCCGGCGCAGCTGCTGGACCTGGCCGACCAGGCCCTGTACGCCGCCAAAGGGCAGGGCCGCGATGGCGTGGCGCTGCTCGAGGCGGCGCCGTAGCGGCTACAGGGTGGCGCTCCAGTGGTCGAGCTGCTGCGTGGTGGCCGTCACGCCGCCGCACACGATGACGAGCACGTTGCGGTAGGGCGCCAGTTCCGGCGCCTTGCCGTAGACGGCCGCCAGCGCCGCGCCGCAGGCCGGTTCCACCACCAGGCGTTGGTCGGTGATAAAGCGCTGGCAGGCGTCGACGGCGTCCCGGTCCGACACCACCACGCTATGGAGCAGGCGCGTCTGGCTGATGGCGAACGCCTGCGCGCATACCTGGCGCGCGGCCAGCGAGGTGGCGATGCTGTTGACCGCCGGCAGGGCCACGTGTTCGCGCGCGGCCACGGCCGCCGACAGCGAGGCGGCGCCTTGCGTTTCCACGGCCACGATGGCCACGTCGTCCCAGCCGTTGCGCTGCAAGCCTTCGGCCACGCCGGCCAGCAGGCCGCCACCACCGACTGACAGCACCACGGCGTCCGGTTTCAGGCCGGCGCTGGCCACTTCATCGATCATGCCGGCATGGCCCTGCCACAGCAGCGGGTCGTCGAACGGGTGCAAAAAGGCGTCTTGCGGCGTGAGCATCGACTGCGCCAGCGCGTTCGCTTCCTGCCAGGCGGCGCCGTGCACGATGACTTCGGCGCCTTCCTGCGCGATCAGGGCCTTGGCCCGTTCACTGGTCGTTTCCGGCACCACGACGATGACGGGAATGCCCAGCTGGCGTCCCGCATAGGCGACGGCGATGCCGGCATTGCCGCCGGAAGAGGAGATGAAACGGCTGGCGCCGCGCCGCGCGTATTCTTCGCAGGCGAGGCCGATGCCGCGGATCTTGAAGGAGCCGGGCGGCTGCAAGGCTTCGAGCTTGAGCCAGATGGCGCGCTCGCTGTGCAGGCTCAGGGCGCGCGAGTTGAGCAAGGGAGTTTCGATGTGCAGGGCCATGCGTGTTCCTGGTAAACAGTCAGGCCAGCATCATAGCCGAAGCGCGCGCGCCGCCGCGTCACCCTTGCCGGTATTGACTTAGTTCAGCGGGGCGCTCTTGAGCTGGTGCGTGCGCGCCACTTCCTTCATCGCTTCGAGCAGGTCGTCGCGCAGCTGGCGCGGCAGCTTGCCGAAGAATTCCTCGTCGTTCTGGTCGGCCATCTCGGCCAGCACGGGCACCAGCGCCTCGCCTTCCGTCGTCAGCTCGATCGAGTGCTGGCGGCGGTCGGCCAGCAGGATGGACTTGCTGACCATGCCCTTGCTTTCCAGGCGGTCGATCAGTTTCGAGACGGCGCCCTTGCTCATGCCGGACACCTGCGCCAGCACCGTGGGCGAGGTGCAGCCGAGACGGAACATTTCGCGCAGCACCACCCATTCGGACACCGTCACGCCATTGGCTTCGGCTTTTTTCTGGAAGCTGTGGGATACGTGGTTGGAAACGAAACGCAGCCAGTAACCGAGGTGGGCTTCCAGCTCGCTGACGGGGACGCTGTTGGGATGGGCGGCTTGCGGCATGGCGGCCGATTCAAAATTATGGCTCATTTCTCTTCCTTCACTGGGCGGCGTTGCCGGCATGGTTAAGGCCTTCACGCTTGCTGTCGAGTGGTTTGTTTGGGAACAATCATCGTGCTTGAGGTATTTTTAACACTGTTTTCACAGGAAATCACTCAGCGGCAAAGAGTTTTTTCCTTTTTCCTTACTCTAGATAAATAAAAAGCAATATCAAGCAAATAATCGTATTGCGAGAGAGGAAGATTAAAAAAATAACTCATGTTGCATCAATGGTAACAGCATTTTTGCCGAATTGATAAATATTTCATATCATTCTGTATGCTGGCCCACACAAGACGTATTGCCCACGCGACAGCGCGCAGTTTTACTGCGGAAATGTAACTTCCCCTCAGGCCAGCACCACCTTCACGCCCGCTTCGCGCAGCACTTCGGCAAAGCGGGGCGGCGGTGGCGCATCCGTAAACAAGATGTCGATTTGCGCCAGATCGGCCAGGCGCACGAGCGCCTTGCGGCCGAATTTATGCTGGTCTGCCACCAGCCACACTTCGCGCGACTGCTCGATGATCGCTTGCGCCACCTTCACTTCGCGCGCATCAAAGTCGCGCAGGCTGCCGTCTTCGTCGATGCTGGAAATGCCGATGATGCCGATGTCGACCTTGAACTGGCGGATGAAGTCGATGGTCGCTTCGCCCACGATGCCGCGGTCGCGCCCGCGCACCACGCCACCGGCCACGATGACTTCGCAGGCCGCGTTGTCGGCCAGGATGGCGGCCACGTTCAGGTTGTTCGTCACCACGTGCAAGCCCGTGTGCCGGCCCAGCGCGCGCGCCACTTCCTCGGTCGTCGTGCCGATATTGATCAGCAGCGAACAGCCGTGCGGCACTTGCGCGGCGACGGCGGCCGCGATGCGCCGCTTGGCGTCGCTGTTGAACACTTGGCGCTGGCTGTAATCGATGTTTTCCACGGACGAGGGCAAGCCCACGCCGCCGTGGTAGCGGGCCAGCAGGCGCGCTTCTTCCATCTGCTTGACGTCGCGGCGCACGGTTTGCGGCGTCACGTCCAGCTGCTGGGCCAGCTCTTCGACGGACATGGTGACCTTCTGGCGCACCACTTCGAGCAGGCGGCGCTGGCGGGGATTCAAGATCATGGTGCTCTCTTTAAAAATCACAAACGAACAGAAACGAACAAATAGTACTAAAAATATGTTGCTATGGGTTCGTATTCTGGCGTAACCTTATTCATATTGCATGCGTATTACGAAATGGTGATCTTAACGACAGTCGCCGGCGATGCCTAGTCTTTCCTCGCCGGGGTGTCCACGACAGACATGGAGTCCCGATGGCCGCAGCACAGCAGGGTGTGGAGACAACGATCAAATGCGACGTGCTGGTGGTCGGCGGCGGCATCAATGGCGCCGGCATCGCGCGCGACGCGGCGGGACGGGGCTTGTCCGTGGTGCTGTGCGAAAAGGACGACCTGGCTTCCCACACCTCGTCCGCTTCCACCAAGCTGATACATGGCGGCCTGCGCTACCTCGAATATTATGAGTTCGGCCTCGTGCGCAAGGCGCTGATCGAGCGCGAAGTGCTGCTGCGCACGGCGCCGCACATTATGTGGCCGCTGCGCTTCGTCATGCCCCACGCCAAGGGCCAGCGCCCGGCCTGGCTGATACGCGCCGGCCTGTTCCTTTACGACATGCTGGCGAAGCGGGAAATCCTGCCGGCCTCCAGCGGCATCGACCTGACGCGTCATGCGGCCGGCACACCATTAAAACCCCAGTTCAAGCGCGGCTTCGTGTATTCCGACGGCTGGGTCGACGATGCGCGCCTCGTGGTGCTGAACGCCATCGACGCGGCCGACAACGGCGCGCACGTGCTGACGCGCACGCGCTGCACGATGCTGGCGCGCGAAGGCGACGCTTGGCTGGCCACCTTGCAGCACGCCAGCGGCACGCAGACGACTGTGCGAGCGCGTAGCGTCGTCAATGCGGCCGGGCCGTGGACGGCCGAGTTCCTGCAGCAGGCGGCGCCGGGCGGGCAGGGCCGGCACTTGCGCCTGATCAAGGGCAGCCATATCGTCGTCAAGCGCCTGTTCGAGCATGATCACGCGTATATCTTCCAGCATCCGGACGGGCGCATCGTGTTTGCCATTCCGTATGAGCACGATTTCACCCTGATCGGCACCACCGACCTCGACTACCAAGGCGACCGTGGCAAGGTGGAAATCGATGACGAGGAAATTCGTTACTTGTGCGAGCTTTCCAGTTACTATTTCAGCAAGCCCATTGTGCCGGCCGACGTGGTCTGGACGTATGCGGGCGTGCGCCCGCTGGTGGAAGACGCGGCGGCCGACGCCAAGGCCGTCACGCGCGATTACCGCTTCGAGCTGGACCAGGAAGGTGCGCCGCTGCTCAGTATTTTCGGCGGCAAGATCACCACCTTCCGCAAGCTGGCCGAGGAAGCAATGGACATGCTGGCGCCCTTGCTGGGCAACGCGCGTCCGGCCTGGACGGAGCACGCTTGCCTGCCCGGCGGCGACGTGTATGGCGCCGTGCCGCAGAACCGGGCCGTGCGCGAGTTCGGCCAGTTCGTGCAAGGCTTGCAGCGCGAGTATGCGTGGCTGCCGGCGGCGCTGGTGGCGCGCTATGCACGCGCCTACGGCACGCGCATCCACGTGCTGCTCGAAGGGCGGGCGGACGTGGCGGCCATGGGCGAGGAAATCGCCGCCGGCCTGTACGCGGCGGAAGTTGATTATGTGCGGCGCCATGAATGGGCCGTCAGCGCGGCCGATATCCTGTGGCGGCGCTCCAAGCTGGGCTTGCACCTGCCGCGCGAGACGGCGGACACGCTCGACGCCTGGCTGTTGCAGCACCCGGTGTCGCAGTAAGACGGACACGTTGGCGACCGCGCCCCGCAGAGGGTGCGGCGAAGAATAAGATACATCACTGGAGGAGAAGCGCGTGCAACTGGTACTGGACAAGATCAGCAGGAAGCAGGGGGCTGACGACTTTTTATATCCGATGTCGCTGGCCCTGGTGCCGGGCGCCATCAACGTCTTGCTGGGCACCACGCGTGCCGGCAAGACGACCTTGATGCGCGTGATGGCGGGCCTGGACAAGCCCAGCGGGGGCACGGTCACGGCCGATAGCGTCGACGTGACGGGCGTGCCCGTCAGCAAACGCAACCTGGCCATGGTGTACCAGCAATTCATCAACTATCCGGCCTTCACCGTCTACGATAATATCGCCTCGCCCTTGCGCCTGCGCAAGGTACCCGAGGAGCAGATCCGCACGAAGGTGCTGGCGCTGGCCGAGCGCCTGCACATCACGCCGTATCTGCAGCGCACACCGGGAGAATTGTCGGGCGGCCAGCAGCAGCGCACGGCGCTGGGGCGCGCGCTGATCAAGGATGCGTCCTTGCTGCTGCTTGACGAGCCGCTGGTCAATCTCGACTACAAGCTGCGCGAGGAATTGCGCCGCGAATTGACGGAACTGTTTTCCAGCGGCAGTACGACGGTCGTGTACGCGACCACGGAACCGCTGGAAGCGCTGCAGCTGGGCGGCCACGTGGCCGTGCTGCACGAGGGACGTTTGCTGCAGCAGGGACCGACCCTGGACGTCTTCAACGCCCCCAATTCCATCGACGTGGCGCGCACTTTCAGCGACCCGCCCATCAACCTGATCCCCGCCCGCGTGGATGCGAACGGCGTGGCGCAGGCGGCCGATGGCCTGTCGATCCATTTGAGCGGCGCGCAGCGCGCCCGCCTGGGCGGCAGCACGCAGGTGATCCTCGGCGTGCGCGCGCACAGCCTGCATCTGTCGCCGCAGTCCGATGGCGACGTGGCCATCGCGGCACAGGTGGATTTGGCGGAAATCAGCGGCTCGGAAACCTATGTGCATGCGCGCCGGGGCGACCTGGCCCTGGTGGCGCAGCTCGGCGGCGTGCACAACCTGGAGATCGGCAGCGCCTGTACCGTGTATTGCCAGCCGCATGCCTTGCTGATCTTTGCAAGCGATGGCGGCCTGCTGTTCGCTCCTGTGCAAGGAGGGGCGTGACATGGCGCGCATCGAACTGGTCGACCTGGCCCACGCCTACAAACCGAACCCGACGGCCCCCGCCGACTATGCGCTGCGGCCCATGAGCATGGAATGGCATGACGGCGGCGCCTACGCCTTGCTGGGGCCGTCCGGCTGCGGCAAGACGACCTTGCTCAATATTATCTCCGGCCTGGTCAAGCCGTCGCATGGCAAGGTGCTGTTCGACGGCAAGGACGTCACGCAACTGCCGACCGAGGCGCGCAATATCGCGCAAGTGTTCCAGTTTCCCGTCATCTACGACACCATGACCGTGCACGACAACCTGGCGTTTCCGCTGCGTAATCGCGGCTGGAAAGAGATCGAGGTGAAAAAGCGCGTGCAGCAGGTGGCGCAGATGCTGGAATTGACGGGCGACTTGAAGCTGCGCGCCAGCGGCCTGTCGGTGGATGCCAAGCAAAAGATTTCGCTGGGACGCGGCCTCGTGCGTCCCGACGTGGCGGCCGTGCTGTTCGACGAACCGCTGACGGTGATCGACCCGCATCTGAAATGGCTGCTGCGCAGAAAGTTGAAGGAAATCCACCACGAACTGAAATTGTCCCTGATCTACGTCACGCACGACCAGGTGGAAGCGCTGACCTTTGCCGACCAGGTGGTCGTCATGACGCAGGGCGAAGTGGTGCAGACGGGCAGCGCGCAAGCGCTGTTCGAGGAACCAGAGCACACGTTTGTCGGCTATTTCATCGGCAACCCGGGCATGAACTTGCTCGATTGCACCCTGGACGATGGCGGCGTGCGCGTGGCGGGACAGCTATTGGCCGTGTCCGCTGCCGCCCGCGCCGCGCTGTCTGGCGCGCAAGGGAAAATCACGGTGGGCGTGCGGCCTGAATTCGTCGAATGCGTGAAAGCGGGCGAGGGTGGCGAAGGTGGCGACCATTGCCTGGACGCCACGGTCACGGCCGTGCGCAATATGGGCACGCATTACCTGGCGGAATTCCAGCTGGGCGGCGCGACGGTGGCGGCCAAGCTGCGCGCCATCGATGCCGTTGCCGGGAATGCTGTGCGGCTGCGCTTTCCGCCGCAACGCACCCTTTACTATGTCAACGATAAGCGGGTGGCCTGATGATACATAACGGTAAAACCGATAACAACCGCCGCGCCTGGCTATTGATCTTGCCCGTGCTGCTGTGCGTGGCCTTTTCCGCCATCCTGCCCCTGATGACGGTGGTCAATTATTCCGTGCAGGATATCCTGAGCCCCACGCAAAAGGTCTTCGTGGGTACGGAGTGGTTTCGCATGGTCATGCTGGACGGCGACTTGCACAGCGCCTTGCTGCGCCAGTTGCTGTTTTCCGGCTCCGTGCTGGCCATCCAGATTCCGCTGGGCATTTTGATTGCCCTGTGCATGCCGGCCGATGGCTGGAAGGCGTCCCTCGCCTTGGTGCTGATCGCGCTGCCCCTCTTGATACCCTGGAACGTGGTGGGCACCATCTGGCAAATCTTTGGCCGCGGCGACATCGGCCTGATGGGCTATACCCTGAACCAGCTGGGCTTTGACTACAACTACAACGGCAATTCGCTCGACGCCTGGCTGACGGTGATGGTGATGGATATCTGGCACTGGACGCCGCTCGTCGTGCTGCTGTGCTATGCGGGCTTGCGCGCCATTCCCGACGCGTATTACCAGGCGGCGCGCATCGACGGCGCCTCGCGCCTGGCCGTGTTCCGCTACATCCAGCTGCCGAAACTGCGCAATGTGCTGATGATCGCCGTCTTGCTGCGCTTCATGGACAGTTTCATGATCTACACGGAACCGTTCGTGCTGACGGGCGGCGGGCCGGGCAATGCCACCACGTTCCTGTCGCAGTACCTGACGCAAAAGGCCGTGGGCCAGTTCGACCTGGGGCCGGCGTCCGCGTTTTCCCTGATCTATTTCCTCATCATCCTGCTGTTCTGCTTTGTGCTGTACACCTGGATGCAGCGCGTTGGTACGGGAGACCAGAAATGATGCACAAGAAAATGAGCAGCACCATCCTCGTCGTCTTCCTGCTCGCGTCCCTGTTGCCCATCTACTGGATGCTCAACATGTCGCTCAAGACCAACGAGGAAATCGTCGGCGTGCTGAGCCTGTGGCCCCAGCAATTGACGTTCGCCAACTACCACACGATTTTTACCGACCGGTCCTGGTACAGCGGCTACATCAATTCCATGATCTACGTGGCCTTGAACATGGTGATGTCGGTCACGGTCGCCTTGCCGGCCGCCTATGCTTTCTCGCGCTACAACTTTGTCGGCGACAAGCATTTGTTCTTCTGGCTGCTGACCAACCGCATGACGCCGCCCGCCGTCTTCCTCGTACCTTTCTTCCAGCTGTATTCGACGGTGGGCCTGATGGATACGCACCTGGCCGTGGCGCTCGCGCACATGGTTTTCAACGTGCCGCTGGCGGTGTGGATACTGGAAGGCTTCATGTCCGGCGTACCCAAGGAAATCGACGAAACGGCGTATATCGACGGCTACAGCTTCCCGCGCTTCTTCATCCGCATCTTCTTGCCGATGATCAAGTCGGGCGTGGGCGTGACGGCGTTCTTCTGTTTCATGTTCAGTTGGGTGGAATTGCTGCTGGCGCGCACCCTGACGTCCGTCAATGCCAAGCCGATTGCCGCCACCATGACGCGCACCGTGTCGGCGGCCGGCATGGACTGGGGCGTGCTGGCGGCGGCCGGTGTGCTGACCATCGTGCCCGGCGCGCTGGTGATCTGGTTCGTGCGGCATTACATTGCCAAGGGTTTCGCGATGGGGAGGGTGTGACATGGAAAATACCGATAGCACAGCCAGCCTGTTCGGCTGGATGGCGTGGACGCCGGAAGTGGCCATCTTCTTTATTTGCATCGGCTTGATGCTGGCCGGCATGACGGTGTGGCAAATCCGTTCGCCCAGCATCGAGCGCAAGGGTTTTTTGCCCATGCCGACGACGCGCGGCGACCGTTTGTTCATCGGCTTGCTCACGGCGGCCTATGTGAATCTGGCGTGGGCGGGGTTTACGGAAATGCAGCAGGCGATTGGTGCTGCCATCAGTTTTGTGTTGTTGTTGATTGTCATGCGTTGGGGATAACCGGCTTGCCGGTGTTGATGGATGCCGTACCGCCAGCAGGCGGCCGGTAAAAACTATAAAAGGAGATTCACGATGAAATTGAAGTTCACGGTCTTCGCGGCTGCGGCCATGCTCGTGTCGAATGCGGCCCTGGCCGACGCCAAGCAGGCGCAAACCTGGATCGACAAGGAATTCCAGCCATCCAGCCTGAGCAAGGAGCAGCAGCTTGCTGAAATGAAATGGTTCATCGATGCGGCGGCCAAGCTGAAAGCCAAGGGCATCAAGGAAATTTCCGTGGTTTCGGAAACCATCGACACCCACGTCTACGAATCGAAGACCCTGGCCAAGGCCTTCGAGGAAATCACGGGCATCAAGGTGCGCCACGACATCATCCAGGAAGGCGACGTGGTGGAAAAGCTGCAAACGTCGATGCAGTCCGGCAAGAGCATCTATGACGGCTGGATTTCCGATTCCGACCTGATCGGCACCCATTACCGCTACGGCGCCGTCGAGCCGCTGTCCGACTACATGGCCGCCAAGGGCAAGGAATTTACCAATCCTGGCCTGGACTTGAAAGATTTCATCGGCATCAGTTTTACGACGGCGCCCGATGGCAAGGTCTATCAACTGCCCGACCAGCAATTTGCCAACCTGTACTGGTTCCGCGCCGACTGGTTTGCGCGCAAGGATTTGCAAGCCAAGTTCAAGGCCAAGTATGGCTATGAGCTGGGTGTGCCGCAAAACTGGTCCGCGTATGAAGACATCGCCGATTTCTTCACGAATGACGTAAAGGAACTGGACGGCAAGAAAGTCTATGGCCACATGGATTATGGCAAGAAAGATCCGTCGCTGGGCTGGCGCTTCACCGATGCGTGGCTGTCGATGGCTGGCGCGGCCGACAAGGGCATTCCGAACGGCATGCCTGTCGACGAGTGGGGCATCAAGGTCGCGGCCGACAAGTGCACGCCCGTGGGCGCGTCGATGTCGCGCGGCGGCGCCACCAATTCGCCGGCGGCCGTCTTTGCGCTGACGAAATACATCGACTGGATGAAGAAATACGCGCCGCCGCAGGCGAACGGCATGAATTTCTCGGAATCGGGCCCCGTGCCGGCGCAGGGCGAAATCGCCCAGCAAATCTTCTGGTACACGGCGTTTACGGCCGGCATGACGAAACCGGGCTTGCCAGTGGTCAACAAGGATGGCACGCCGAAATGGCGCATGGCGCCGTCGCCGCACGGCCCGTACTGGAAAGAGGGCATGCAGAATGGCTACCAGGACGTCGGTTCCTGGTTCCTGTTCAAGTCCACGCCCGATGACCGCAAGGCTGCCGCCTGGCTGTACGCGCAATTCGTCACGTCGAAAACCGTGTCGCTGAAGAAATCGATCGTCGGCCTGACGTTTATCCGCGATTCCGACATCCGCCACGATTACTTCACGAAACACGCGAACGAATACGGCGGCTTGATCGAGTTCTACCGCAGCCCCGCTCGCGTGGCGTGGACGCCGACCGGCAACAACGTGCCCGACTATCCGAAGCTGGCGCAGCTGTGGTGGAAGAACGTGGCCACGGCGATCACAGCGGAAAAAACGCCGCAAGCGGCCATGGATAACCTGGCCGAGGAAATGGACCAGGTCATGGCGCGTTTGCAGCGTGCCGGCATGAAGGCGTGCGCGCCCAAGCTCAATCCGAAGGTCGATCCGAACCAGTATCTGTCGGACCAGCACGCTCCATGGAAAAAGCTGGCGAATGAAAAGCCGAAGGGTGAAACGATAGCCTACGACAAGCTGCTGCAAGCCTGGAAAGAAGGCAAGGTAAGGTAAACTGCCGCCGCAGTGCTGAGGGCACGGAGCTTGATGGCTCCGTGCCTGTTTTTACCCGTTTTTCGCACCACCAGACAATGACCAAATACATACTTGCTTTAGATCAGGGCACCACCAGTTCGCGCGCCATCCTGTTCGACCATGCGGGACGGCCGCACGCCAGCGCGCAGCGCGAGTTCCGCCAGATTTTCCCCCAGCCAGGCTGGGTCGAGCATGACGCGAACGAAATCTGGGCCTCGCAAGAGGGCGTGCTGCACCAAGTGCTGCGCGACAGCGGCGTGGCCGCGTCCGACGTGGCCGCCATCGGCGTGACCAACCAGCGCGAAACGACGGTGCTGTGGGACCGCGCCACGGGTGAACCCGTCGCCAACGCCATCGTCTGGCAAGACCGCAGAAACGCCGCTTACTGCGAGCAGCTGGTCGAGCAGGGCAAGGCGGACGTGATCCAGCAAAAGACGGGGCTCGTGCTGGACGCCTATTTTTCCGCCACCAAACTTAAATGGCTGCTCGACAACGTTCCCGGCGCCCGTGCGCGCGCCGAACGGGGCGAGCTGGCCTTCGGCACCGTCGACAGCTGGCTGATCTACAAGATGAGCGGCGCCCACTTGACGGACACGAGCAACGCGGCGCGCACCATGCTGTTCAATATCCACACCCTGCAATGGGACACGGACCTGCTGGCGCTGCTCGACATTCCCGCCTCCCTGCTGCCCGACGTCGTGCCCTCGAGCGGCGTGGCCGCGCACACGCATGCGGCACTGCTGGGCGTGTCCGTGCCGATCGCCGGCATCGCGGGCGACCAGCAGGCGGCGACGTTCGGCCAGGCCTGTTTGAAGCCGGGCATGGCCAAGAATACCTACGGCACGGGCTGCTTCATGCTGATGAACGTGGGCAAGCGCCCCTTGCCATCGAAAAACCGGCTGTTGACGACGGTGGGCTGGAGCCTGGGCGCGGGCAGCGACAAGACAGATTATTTGCTCGAAGGCAGCGCCTTTATCGCGGGCGCGGCCGTGCAATGGATGCGCGACGGCATCGGCATCATCCGCGACTCGTCCGAAGTGGAAGCGCTGGCCACCAGCGTGCCCGATTCGGGCGGCCTCGTCTTCGTGCCCGCATTCGCTGGCCTCGGCGCGCCATACTGGGACCCGTATGCGCGCGGCACCCTGATCGGCATCACGCGCGGCACGGGCAAGGCCCACATCGCGCGCGCGGCATTGGAGGGCGTGGCGTACCAGAACGTCGACGTCCTGTCCGCCATGCAGGACGACGCGGGCATCGCGCTTTCCGAATTGCGCGTGGACGGCGGCGCGGCCCGCAACGACATGCTGATGCAGTTCCAGGCCGACATATTAAATGTGCCCGTGGTGCGCCCCGTGGTAACGGAAACGACAGCCTTGGGCGCCGCCTACCTGGCGGGCCTGGCCGTGGGTTTCTGGGAATCGCAGGAAGAAATCGCCGCCCAGTGGCAGGTGGGACGCCGTTTCGAGCCGAAGATGGCGGCCGATGAACGCTTGAGCCGGCTGCACAAGTGGCAGCGCGCCGTGGAAAGGTCGCGCGACTGGAGCGAGTAAATGTATTGGCTCAGTGCAGCGCAAAATACACGGCGTAACCTACCGTTTCGCGCGGCACCGAGTACACGTCGCGCAGCTCGAAATAGGGCGCGTGCACGTTGCCGCTGACGGTGATGCCGCTGCGCTCCAGCGCCAGCCGGAAGCGGGGCACGTGAAAGTATTGCGTGGCCACCATGGCCGTGTGCCAGCCGTGCTGGCGCATCAGGGCCGCCGCGTTGCGGGCCGTGGCGTCCGTCGTCCAGCCTTGATTATCTTCGATGATGGCGCTGGCCGGCACGCCGCGCGATTGCAGGTAGCGGGCCATAGCTGCGGCCTCGTCAAAACCTTCCTTGCCCGTCGCCCCGCTGACGAGGATGCGCGGCGCCCTGTGTTCCTGAAATTGCTTGAGCGCGACGTCGAGTCGCGCCTGCAGCCGGGGGCTGGGCGTGCCGTCTGACAGGATCGTATTGCCCGGCACGACGATCACGTCGGCAGGGGCCAGTTTGTCGTTGAGTCCCGCCAGCACCAGGGCGGCGGTGGCCAGGAGGAAAACAGCAAGAGCACTCAAGCTCAGGAGTATGATTTTTCGCATCGTTGATGGTGAAACTTGTCGTGGACGCATCATACGCGCCCACTCCTGCATGTGTCAGTTCTGCAGGCGCGGTGAACGGCCAAGTAAAGTTGCAACTTAGTTCAGCGGGACAATCCTGGCATGCACATCGGCGTGCTCGCGCAACAGGTACAGTAAGGCTGATCCGTCTATCAGTTCGATCGGCTTATCAGATGAAAAAACATAGGCATCGGGTCCATAGCGGCTGGTCGTAACCAATATGCCTTTGTTCGCACCTTCATTCAGCATGGTTCCGTACAAATCGCGAACGGCGCTCACGCCAACCGCATCCTTATATCGTTTGGCCTGGATGACCACCTTGCCACCCAACACAGGACGGATATCAAATGCCACGGCGTCTACACCACCGTCGCGCGAACCGCGGGTGAGCTTGGTTTCGAGTCCCATTTTGCTGAACAAATTGGCGACCAGGTCTTCAAATTGCGATGGGCTTAGTTCGAGCAAGTTGGAGCGGTTTTCCAACTCGTTCAAGGAATTGCCCTGCACAATGAAGCGCTTGTCGACCATGTTGAATTCGATGATAGGTTTGACCGCGAGCAGTTCCTCGGGACGGGGTGAAACATGGGCGCCCAAGGTGCGCAAGCATGCAACGGGATCCGCCCGCTGCAAATTTATGGCAAGAAACGTGTCACGCGCCGTACGCACTGAAATAACGGGCACGCGGATGTCATGGCCCGTTGCGGGGTCATGGGTATTAATGATTCCCGTAAAGGCGAGTACTTTGATTGCCGATGCCTGATCCGCCTCAAACAGTTCATGCATGGTGCGCAGGGCGATTTCAGCGATCAGCTGCCGGTAAATATCCTGAATTTCCGATGGCTTGCGGATCTTTGATTCGATGCTGTCCTTACTTTTGACGTAGCGAAATTCGCTTGTCGTCGGCACGATGGAAATCAAGGGCAACTCATATTCGACAGCCAGTGTGCCATTCAAACCGTCATAGGCGACGCGAAATTCCTGGGGAAAGTCGTTCAGTGGGTATTCTGATCTGGATAGCACCATGTCGCAATAGGTGACCACGGCATCGCAGTCGTGCGAGAAATATTCCGCCTTGAACTGATCAATTGCACTGTTCCTTTCGGCTTGGCCAGCATGGAAGGCCGCTTTTCGCGCATCGTATTCGCGACGTTCTTGATCTTTGAAAAATTGTTTGGCGATTTCCTGGATACTGAAAGCGATTAACTGCCGGTGATAGTTTTCTGTTGAATTTTTTATTTTAAGTTCATGACGTTTTGCTACATGGGGCATGAATGCTGACCATGAAGGAGGCGGGTGGTGCAGAACTTCCTCCGGAGCGGAGGTGCTGAATAAACGGGGGGATATTTCAAACGGGGCGAATTTTTCTGTTGGCCGAAGACTGTCGAAACTGATCGTATCGTCGACATCAAGGGTGTGGGCCAGCACGCCGCGCAAACCAGCGAGGCAATCCTCAATCTCTTCATTCTTGTCTGCGACCTCCTGTTGCCTCAAATCCAGATAGTCGATCTTTGCCTGCTTTTCTGCCGCCTTTGTATCGCGCATCGATTGCGCAGCAGCCATGCGTTCGTTGCGTTCATGAACCCGCCGTATCGTGGCTGCGCCTCGTGCTTGTCTTGCTTGCTCTCTCTCGGCAGCTGCGATAGCTCTGCTCGTGGCACGGATGAAACCTTCCAATCCAGAGCGTCGGCCCATGTCATATCCCTAGTTCATTGTGGTAATAATAGAATACCGCAAGAAAGTTTTTATCTGGACAATAAATTGATATTCCCAAGTGATCATTGCATTTTTACCATATGCCCAGGAGCCCGCGAGGTTAACTAGGTGTATCTGCATTCAAAATGGATGAAGCGATTGCACCCAAAGATCTTGGCCTGCGATCAGGAATGACCTCCGGATGGATATCCTCATCGGCCGCGATGACATCCGTGGCCCGTTCCAGCTCAATAGCCTGAACCGTCCCACCGTGGTGATCAACCGCCGCAGCGGCGTGATCACGGTCGACGGCGTGATCAAGTTCAGCGGGCGCTGCGACGCCGATGACGGGCACCGGCGCTTTTAGTTACCGCGTCAGACGGACGCAGCCTTGCGCGCGCGCTGGTTCGACAGATAAATATTGTCGATTTCCAGCGGCTTGCCTTCGCTTACGGCCTTGAGCCAGTCCTGCGTGCTGGCGACGGCGGCGAAATTCGAGTGGAACACGGCGCTGAAGACGCGGTGGATTTCCTCGGCGCTGGCCGTGCCGCCCGCATTGGCGTAGGGCAGGGTACCGGTGGCGTCCTGCAGGAATTCCACCTGCAAGCCATCGTGCGCGGCCTGGTAGATGGTGGCCGCGTCGCAGTTGTGCGTCATGTAGCCGATGACGCTCAGGGTGTCGATGCCGTGACTATCGAGCCAGGCGCGCAAGTCCGTGCCCGCAAAGGCGCTGCCCATGGTCTTGTTGATGCGGTGGTCTGCGGCAAAGGCGGCCACTTGCGGATGCAGCTGCCAGCCGTCGCTGCCCTTGGCGAAAATGGGCGAGGCTTCCGGCGCGTCGTGCTGGACGACGATCACGGGTACGCCGGCGGCGCGCGCGGCGGCCATGGCCTGGACGATGTTGGGCAGGGAAATGTCGACGGACGGATATTCGATGGGCATGTCGCCCGTGAAGTATTCATTTTGTACGTCGATGACGAGCAGGGCGCGGCGTGGGGTGCTGGACATGGGTTCTCCTTGAGCGGTTGAAAGAGGAGACAGTTCCTCGATACAGCCATTTTCAAGCTGCGGGGCGTAAATAAAAAGTGGCCCGAAGGCCTATCTAAGATAAAATCGGGCCATGACTACTTCTCTTGCCTTTGCCGCTCCGTTGACGGTGGCCGTGATCGCCTTCGACGGCATGACGCCGTTTCACCTGTCCGTGCCTTGCCTCGTGTTTGGCGCCCAGACCGACGAGGCCGATCTGCCGCCTTTCCACGTGCGCGTGTGCGCCGCCGATCCCACACCGTTGCGCACGGCGGCCGGTTTCGGCATCACGCCCGAGTTCGGCCTGGAAGGACTGGACGGGGCTGATATCGTCATCATGCCGGCCTGGCACGACGATTGCCGCGATGCGGCCGCGCCCCTGGTCGCGGCGCTGCAGGCGGCCAGCCGGCGCGGCGCGCGCATGGTGGGCCTGTGCCTGGGCGCGTTTCCCCTGGCGCAGGCGGGCTTGTTGGATGGAAAGAGCGCGGCCACGCACTGGGGCATGGCGGACCGGCTGGCGGCCCGCTATCCCAAGGTCAAGGTGGACCGGGAAGTGCTGTATGTGGACGATGGCGCCGTGCTGACGTCGGCCGGCGTGGCGGCCGGCCTCGATTGCTGCCTGTATTTGCTGCGCCAGCTGGCGGGCGCCGAAGTGGCGAACCGGGTGGCGCGCCGCCTGCTCGTGGCGCCGCACCGCCAGGGCGGGCAGGCGCAGTTCATCGAGCGCCCGCTGCCCGTGTCCGGCAGCGAAGGGCGCTTTGCCGACGTGCTGGCCAGCGTGACGGCCAGCCTGAGCCAGGCGCACAGCATCGATGCGCTGGCCGAACAGGCCGCCATGAGCCGGCGCAATTTCACGCGCCACTTCCGCCAGGCCATGGGCACGTCGTTCAAGCAGTGGCTGCTGAACCAGCGCCTGGCGCATGCGCAAGGCTTGCTGGAAAAGAGCGCGGCCTCGATCGACATCGTCGCGCAAGAGGCTGGCTTCGGCACGGCCCTGTCGCTGCGCCAGCATTTCCGCGCGAACTTGCAGACGTCGCCTTCGGCGTATCGCAAGCTGTTCCGGCAGCAGCTAGGCCAGGTCGCCTGACCATAGCATGGCGGGGTCCCGGCTGCCGTGCGGCAGCATCGCGCTGACGGCGATTTGCCGCGCGATGAAGGCGGCTGGATCGAAGGCGTAGCGTTCCTGGAACGAGACGGTTTCCGCGCTCATCAGTTCGGCATACGTTTGCATCAATGTCGAGGCGCGTATCGGGTCGCCCTGGGCCAGGTAGTCGTCGATGGCGGCCAGCAGCACGCGATAATCCCCATTTTCCTTGCTGCCGCCAAAGTGGAACGACAACTGCCCGCAGGCGCGCCAGATGGGGTCAAGCTCCCCCTCCGGCACCGGTTGCGTGCGCAGCCATTGCAGGGCTTTCAGGGGCGGGCCGCCAAATGACGGCGGGGAGATGATGGCCTGGATGGCCACCCTGACGGCGTCGTCTGTTCTTCCTGCGCGCACGTACTGGCCATGTAGCAAGGCCAGGGCGTCCGTATATTCGGGAACGATGGCCAGCGCCGCTTCCAGCAGCGCGATGGCCGCCTCCGGCTTGCGCTGCGCGATCAATTCCTTGGCTTCCAGGAAAGCGGCGCGCGGCGAGGCGGGGTCGTCGGCCAGCGATGGCGTGTCGACATACTCGTCTTCCGCTGCTGCGTAGGCTTGCAGAAACGCCGTCAGGCTGGAAAAGTGCGGCTGGATGCGCCATTCGTCGTGCCACGTTTCGACAACGATGGGTTCGCTCGCTTCACGGCCGATGGGCCAGTACAGGCCGAACGTGTCGCCATTGCCCAGTGCACTTTCTGCAAACGGGGTGAAGCCGAGCGGCGGATACGCAGTCGTGTGTTGCCAGTCTTGTTGCGCCGAGATGTGGGCGAGGCTTGCGGGTAATTGCATGGAAGCACCGGAGGAGAAAACGCCAGTGTAGGGCAAGAGGACGCGGCGGGCGCGTCCTCATGGCTTGCTTGCGCGGCCTACTTGCGCGGCTCGTGTATCCGGAATTTCCTGACGATACCGGCCTGGTCGAACATGACGGCCACTTCGCGCGTGCCTTTTTCGCCGAGCAGGGGGATCAGCCGCGTCACCTTGGGCGCTTGCAGCTGGTTCTTGTAGACCCAGACTTCATAGCCGGGATCGAAGCTGACGACGGTGGCGTTGCCCAGGGCCGCGTCGAGGTCGAGGCGGGTGGTCTTGCCGACCTTGATGTTCTGATAGATGGCGCCATTGTCCGGCGCGCGGTTGACCTTGTATTCACTGGCGGTGCACATGGCCACGGCCAGGCCCGCGAGGCAGGAAGCTGCCAGTTTGATCAATGTGTTCATAGGGACTCCCAGTGTGCATCACTGCTTCCAATCTCAGAGGGGACGGGCGTGATGTCAGGAGAGGAGTGTGCTTGCGAACCAGGTAAAGTGCTACAAGATTATACAAAGGTGCAAAAAACGATGCCTTTGGTGCCGGTAGCCGGTACTTTTATCGGCTCTGCAATACGTCGGTCGACAGCGCCAGCGTTTCCTTGATTTCTTCCATCACCACATAGCTTTTCGATTGCGCGGCGCCCGGCAGCTGCAGCAGCATGTCGCCCAGCAGCTTGCGGTACTCAGCCATTTCATGGATGCGCGCCTTGATCAGGTAATCGAAGTCGCCCGACACCAGGTGGCATTCCTGCACCTCGGGAATTTGCAGCACTTCGCGGCGGAATTGCTCGAAGGCGGACGCGGATTTTTGATTGAGCGTAATCTCTACAAAGACGAGCAGCTTGGCGCCCAGCGCGGCCGGGTTCACCTTGGCATGGTAGCCCGTGATGACGCCGTCGCGCTCCATGCGCTTGACCCGCTCGATGCAGGGCGTGATGGACAGTCCCACCTGTTCACCGAGGTCTTTCATCGAGATGCGGCCATCCTGTTGCAGGATGCGCAGGATGTGGCGATCCAGCTTGTCGAGGCCACGTGCCGATTCTTTAAGGATTCTCATGATTTATTGCTGAATATCTCGATTTATACGTGAACAAATACTGGCTCTTTCCCAATATGATAGCGGTTAATCTGGCGTCAGCCTAAAAAAATATAATGAGGAAACTATGCGTATCGTGATTCTGGGTAGCGGCGTCATCGGCGTCACCAGTGCTTACTATCTGGCCAAGGCAGGACATGAGGTGACCGTCATCGACCGTCAGCCGGGCCCGGCACTGGAAACCAGCTTCGCGAATGCGGGGCAAATCTCGCCCGGCTACGCTTCGCCATGGGCTGCGCCCGGCATTCCCCTGAAAGCCGTGAAGTGGATGATGCAGCGCCACGCGCCCCTGGCCATCTCGCTCGACGGCAGCGCCGCCCAGCTGAAATGGATGTGGCAGATGTTGCGTAATTGCACACCGGAAGCGTATGCCGTGAACAAGGAACGCATGGTGCGCCTGGCCGAATACAGCCGCGACTGCTTCAAGGTCCTGCGCGCCGAGGCGGGCATCACCTACGAAGGCCGCCAGCAAGGCACGATGCAATTGTTCCGCACCGAAAAGCAATACAACGATGCGGCCAAGGATATCGAAGTGTTGAAAGACGCTGGCGTGCCGTACGAAGTACTGCAGCGCAACGAACTGTCGCGCGCCGAACCGGCCCTGGAAGCCGTCAAGGATAAGCTGTTCGGCGGCTTGCGCCTGCCCAACGATGAAACGGGCGATTGCCAGCTGTTTACCACGCGCCTGTCGGAAATGGCCGTGGCGCTGGGCGTAAAGTTCCGTTACGGCGTATCGATCGACGCGCTGCTGACGCAGGGCGATGAAATCGCCGGCGTGCAGTGCGGCGCGGAAATCGTCAAGGCCGATTCCTATGTGGTGGCGCTCGGTTCCTATTCGACGGGCTTCATGAAGCCGCTGCTCGATATTCCCGTGTATCCATTGAAAGGCTATTCGATCACCGTGCCGATCGTCAACGCGTCCAAGGCGCCCGTGTCGACCATCCTCGATGAAACCTACAAGATTGCCGTGACGCGTTTCGATGACCGCATCCGCGTGGGCGGCATGGCGGAAATCGCCGGCTACAACCTGAACCTGAACCCGCGCCGCCGCGAAACCCTGGAAATGGTCGTCAACGACCTGTTCCCTGGCGGCGGCAATACGGCGGAAGCGACCTTCTGGACGGGCTTGCGTCCGATGACGCCGGACGGCACGCCGATCGTCGGCCGCACGCCGCTGCGCAACCTGTTCCTCAACACGGGCCACGGCACCCTGGGCTGGACCATGTCCTGCGGTTCGGCGCAATTGCTGGCCGACCTGATGTCGTCGAAGAAGCCGGCCATCCTGGCCGACGACCTGTCCGTCAGCCGCTACAGCGGCGCGCAGGGCCATGGCAAACTGCAGCACGCGGCGGCCTGAGATGGGGGCCAGTATGCCTCCGAAGGAACGTAGCGGCGCCATCCTGACGGTGGACCTGGACGCCGTGCGCGCCAACTACCGCTTGCTGCGCGACAAGGCGCACCCGGCCGCCTGCTCGGCCGTCGTGAAGTCCGACGCGTATGGCCTGGGCGCCGCGCAAGTGGGCGCGGCCCTGTATGAAGAAGGCTGCCGCCACTTTTTCGTGGCGCACCTGGAAGAGGGCATCAGCCTGCGCCCGCATGTGGCGCCGGACGCCGACATCTTCGTGCTGCACGGTCCGCCCGTCGGCACGGAAGGCGAATTCACGGCCCATGGCCTGATTCCCGTGCTCAACAGCGAGCCGCAGGTGGCTGGCTGGCGCGCGCATGCGAAGGCGCTGGGCAAAACCTTGGAAGCGAATGTGCAGGTCGACACGGGCATGTCGCGCATGGGTTTGTCGCCGCAGGAAATCGACGCTTGGCTGCGGGATCCGCACTTTCTCGACGGCATCAAAGTGCGCTACCTCATGAGCCACCTGGCTTGCGCCGACGAACGCAGCAACCCCATGAATGGCGAGCAGCTGGCCCGTTTCACGGCCATCCGCGCCCGTTTGCCGCAGTACCGCGCCAGCCTGGCCAATTCCTCGGGCATCTTTTTGTCGCCCGATTATCACTTTGACCTGGTGCGCCCGGGCGCGGCCCTGTACGGCATCGGGCCGCAGGGCGGCGAACCGAATCCCCTGCGCTCCGTGGTGCGCCTGCAAGGCAAGGTCTTGCAGACGCGCACGATTGCCGCCGGCGACCACGTGGGCTACAGCCGCCGCTACACGGCCAGCGAGCCGCGCCAGGTGGCCACTGTTTCCGTCGGTTACGCCGATGGCTGGCTGCGCAGCATGAGCAACCAGGGCCTGGCCATCGTCGATGGCGTGAAAGTGCCGCAGATCGGCGCCATCTCGATGGATTCCATCACGCTCGATGTGAGCGCCATCGCCGAAGAGCGCGTCGCGCCGGGCAGCCTGGTCGACCTGATCTGCGCCGAACACCCGGTCGATGCCGTCGCGGCCATGGCCAATACCATCGGCTACGAGGTGCTGACCAATCTGGGCGGGCGCTACTACCGCGAATACCAGGGATTGGCTGGCGCACGCTAAGCAGCGCGAAACCCATGATTGTGTGGCAAGATAGCCCCGGTGTGAACTCCACTCCGGGGCTTCTTTTTAACCATCATCGGGGATATATATGAGCCAATATAACGTTGCTATCATCGTCGGCAGCCTGCGCAAGGATTCCTTCAACCGCAAGCTGGCCGACGCCATCGTCAAGCTGGCGCCGCCCGAATTTTCCTTCAAGTACATCGAAATTGGCGACTTGCCGCTGTACAACCAGGATGACGATGGCGCACAGGCCGAGCAGGTGCTGCGCCTCAAATCCGACATTTCCGCCTCGCAAGCCTTGCTCTTCCTCACTCCCGAATACAACCGCTCGATTCCCGGCGTGCTGAAAAACGCGCTCGACCACGGTTCGCGTCCGTATGGCCAGAGCGTGTGGGGCGGCAAGCCGGGTGCCGTGCTCGGCGTGTCCGTCGGTGCCACGGGCACGGCCCTGGCGCAGCAGCATTTGCGCAATGTGCTGTCCTACCTGGACGTGCCGCTGCTGGGACAGCCCGAGATGTTTATCCAGGCCAAGGATGGCCTGTTTGACGAGCATGGCGGCATCGGTCCGGCCAGCCTCGGTTTCTTCCAGGGCTGGATGCAGCGCTACGTGGACTGGGTCCGCAAGCACGCTATCCACGCTTGATGCAGATCAAAGCGGCAGCGTTCTGCGTTGCCGCTTGTACATTTTCTTTGACCATGGATGCCAATATTTCAATATTGGCACGGGCGTCTCGGTATAATGCGCTCTTTCTTTAGCGCAATACTTTCCAATTTCTTGCCGACCCCATGTGGACTAAACCTGTTCTGCGCATGAATCTGCGCCGTTTGATCGTGCTCGTGGCCTTTATCAGCGCCCTGGTGTCCCTGGCCAATACCTTCTATGCCAGCTACAGCGTGCAGCGCCAACTGCTGATCGATACGACCCTGGAAGCGAACCACGCGTATGCGAGCAAGCTGGCCAGCACGGCCGAGGATTTCCTGCAGTCGGCGCGCCAGCAACTGGCCTACAGCGCCGGCAGCCTGCCATCGCGCATGGGCGACGACGCCTGGCTGACGGATGAGGCGCAGCGCCTGCGTTTGCAAACGAACAGCTTCAATTCCGTGCTCATCGTCGATGCGGACGGCAAGGTGCTGGGCGTGTCGCCGGAAACGCTGGCCCTGAAAAACCGCACGCTCGACTCCGTCGGCGCCGTGCAGGCGCTGCGCGAACGGCGCCCGCTGGTGACGCAGCCCTACGTTTCCTCGGCCGGCAACCTGGTGGTCTTCATTTCGCATCCCATCATTGGCAAGGATGGCCGCTACCTCGGTTATGTGGGCGGCAGCATCTACCTGAAACAGAAAAACATCCTGTACACCATGCTGGGCCAGCATTACTACCGCGACGGCTCCTACCTGTACGTGGTGGACCAGAACCGGCGCCTGCTGTACCACCCGGACCCCGAGCGTCTGGGCGACCTGGCCGGCAAGAATGACGTCATCGACACCATCGTCGCGCAGCAGGGCGGCGGCAACCGGCGCATGAGCAACAGCCTGGGCGTGGACATGCTGGCCGGCTACGCCGTCATGCCGTCGACGGGCTGGGGCATCGTGGCGCAGCGTCCCACGGCCATGACCCTGGCCCCGCTGAACCAGCTGATGGCCAACACGGTATGGCATTCGCTGCCGATCGCCTTGCTGAGCCTGCCATTCATCTGGTGGCTGGCCAGCCTGATTTCACGCCCCCTGATGCAGCTGGCCGACGGCGCGCGGCGCATGGATGCGCCCGGCACGGCCGAGCACATCGCCGGCATCCGTGCCTGGTATGTGGAGGCGGCGCAAATCAAGAAAGCCCTGCTGAAGGGCTTGGCGTTGTTGCAGAACAAGATCGGCAAGTTGAAGACCGACGTGCAGACAGACCCGCTGACAGGCCTGTCGAACCGGCGCGGCATGGCGGCGGCGCTCGACGTCTGGCAGGCGCAGGCGCGGCCGTTTTCCGTCATCGCCATCGACATCGACCATTTCAAGCAAGTCAACGACCAGTGGGGCCATGCCGTGGGCGACGACGTCATCCTGCGCCTGGCGCAGCTGATGCGCGCCTGTTCGCGCGATGCCGACGTGCTGTGCCGTACTGGCGGCGATGAATTCATCATGCTGCTGCCCGACGCCGACCTCGACGCGGCCCTGCAGGTGGCCGAGCGTTTGCGCGCCAGGGTGGCCGCCGCCGTGATTCCCGGCGCAGGCGCCATCACGGTCTCGCTGGGCGTCGTGTCGTCGGAACAGGAGGCGGGCACCACGGACGCCGTGCTGCTGGCTGCCGATGCCGCGCTGTACGTGGCCAAGGAAAACGGACGCAATTGCGTGGGCATCACGGAGCCTGCCTGATAAACTGATCCGCTGTTTTCTGTTGCATCTGAGCCTGTCCGCTTTGCCCGCCAGCGCTTACCATGTGACCCTGATCAGCTACAACGAGGACAACGGGCATGGCAGGGATGGATATTGATGACGTTTGAGCAAGCACCTGGCATCCGCTGCGAAGTCGCTGGACAGCCGCACCCGCTGTCCTTCCTAGGCTGCCGCGGACTCAACTATGGCCAGCACAGCGTGCTGCCGCTGCACCCGTTCCGCCTGAGCGTGCCGGAAGCGGCGCTGGCGGATTTGCTCGACGAGCCGTTCAACAGTTTTATCCAGACTTGCCGCGAGGACGACCTGCAGGACGAGGAAAGCGACTTGCCCGCGCTCAAGGAAGCGGGCTATCCCGACATCACGGCCATGCTGGCGGGCCACCGGCAGCTGCTGGCCGAAATGCTGTACGACTTCATGATCAGCGATTTAATGGACGCGATCGGGCGAGCCAGCGGCTACCGGAGTCAGGTTCCACGCTACTGGGGTGATGTGGAGGCGGCGGACAACCGCGCGTATTTCATCGTCAATGAAGTGGAGACAGTCTCTTTTGCCGATGGTCAGGTCATATTCGAAGGGCAGGGCTACTACGGCACCTACGTCATCTGGCTGACGCACGGCTATGTCCGTAAATAGGGGCTTGACCTTCCTCATGTGGGAAGGTTTATAGTTGTGCCATGAACCGTGCCTTTTTCCGCTTTCTCGCCCGCTCGCTGCTCTGGCTGCTAGCCGTCACGCTGCCCTTGCAGGGCTTTGCGTCGGCCATGCGCAGCTGCTGCGTGGATGAGCTGGCGGTCACGGTCACGGTCGCCGTCGAGGCAGTGCAGGCGCCCCAGTGCCACGACATGGCCGGCATGCACATGCAGAACCAGCCGATGAAAATGGCCATGGACGATGGCGGCGCCACGCACCACGGCCATGATTGCAGCAACCATGGCGCTTGCACTGTGGGTGCCACGGCGCCGCCCGGCATGCCTGCCTTGCACGCCTTGACCCTGCGCGCGCCGCCTCCGGCGCTGGCGCCCGACTCCCTGTTCGCCGGGCATATCCCGCCTGGTCCCGAACGTCCCCCAAGAAGCACGCGCTCCGCCTGACCGCCCGTTGAACCTGGCGGTGCCGCCGTCGCACGTCCCAGCATCCTGAGCCTTGCACCGGCCGCGCCAGCGTTCCAGTCGCGCGCCCGCCGCGCCATACCCTGTCATTCAAGGAACACCATGAAACACCTGTTCAGCTTCGCGCTGGCTGTGCTGCCGCTGGCTGCCGCAGCGCAGTCCCAGCCCGCCCCGCAAGAGGCGCAAGCATCCGTGCCGGCCACCACCTACCGCTCCGCCTTTGCCGGCTACCGTCCCGCCGCCGAGGACGAGGCCACGCCCGACCAGACCTGGCGCGCCGTCAACGACAAAGTCGGCAAGGCCGGCGGCCACATGGGCATGATGAAAATGGATGGCCACAAGATGGACGGCCACAAAATGGAAGGGCACAAAATGGAAGGGCACAAGATGCCGATGGCCCAGCCCAACCCCAGCCCCAAGCCGGATAAGCCTGCCCCGCAACATCAGCACCACCAGCATGAAGGACACTGACATGACGCGTTTCAAGAACCCGTATGGCCTCACGCCGCTGGCCCTGGCGGCCGTCCTGCTGCTCAGCGGCTGCGCCAGCTTCAGCCAGGATGGCGGCATGCAGACGGTCTCCGCGCTGGCCGACGCCCGCACGGGCGCCCCGGCGGCGCTGGCGGACAAGGGCGGCGAGGACAAGCTGACGCAATTGCTGGCCCAGCCCCTGGACGCCGACAGCGCCGTGCGCATCGCCCTGATGAACAACCACGGCATGAAAGTAGCGCTGGCCGAGCTGGGCGCGTCCGAATCGGACCTCGTGCAAGCGGGGCGCTTGCGCAATCCCGGCCTGTCGTTCGGCCGCTCGCACGGCAGCCACGGCAATGAAATCGACCGCGGCGTCAGCTTCGACCTGGCCGGCCTGCTGACCATGCCGATGCGCGTGAACATCGAGCGGGGGCGTTTCGAGCAAGCCAAGCTGCAGGCCGCCAGCAGCGCCGTGCAACTGGCATCCGACACGCGCCGCGCCTACTTCAACGCCGTGGCCGCCGTGCAGACGGAAGCGTTCATGCAGCGCGCGCTGCTGTCGGCCGAGGCTGGCGCCGAACTGGCCACGCGCTTGCAGCAGGCGGGCAACTGGAGCCGCCTCGACCAGGCGCGCCAGCAAGTGTTTTATGCGGACGCCGTCGGCGACCTGGCCCGCGCCCGTCACCAGGCATTGGTGACGCGCGAGCACCTGACGCGCTTGCTGGGCCTGTGGGGCAAGCAGACCAGCTTTACTTTACCGTCGCGCTTGCCCGACTTGCCGGCCCAGGCGGCGGACGCGGGCAATATCGAGGCGCAGGCGATGGAGCAGCGCCTCGACGTGCAAAGAGCGAAACTCGACGTGCATGCGACGGCCGATGCGCTGGGCTTGTCCAAGGTGACGGGCTTCGTCAATGTGCTCGACGTGGGCTACACCAACAAGAGCAGCAGCGAGGCGCCGCGCGAAAACGGCTATGAAGTGTCGCTGGAACTGCCGCTGTTCGACTGGGGCTCGGCGCGCAATGCGAAGGCGCAAGCGCTGTACGAGCAGTCGCTGCAGCGCACGGCGGGGACGGCTGTCAAAGCCCGCTCGGAAGTGCGCGAAGCGTATTCGAGCTACCGCACGGCCTACGACCTGGCGCGCCACTACCGCGATGAAGTCGTGCCGCTGCGCAAGACGATCTCGCATGAAGTATTGCTGCGCTACAACGGCATGCTGGCCAGCGTCTTCGAGCTGCTGGCCGACGCGCGCGAACAGGTCGCCAGCGTCAACAGCGCCATCGAAACCCAGCGCGATTTCTGGATCGCGCAAACCGAATTGCAGTCAGCCATCAATGGCAGCGGCCCAGCCAACAAGGAATAATGATGATTACACGTAGAAACTTTTTCATGAATGCGGGCGCCGTCGCCCTGAGTGCGGCCGCTGTCAGCCGAGTCGGTGCGGCCTCGTTGCCGGAAGCCGTCAGCATGGCCGGCGCCGATACCAAGGCGCCGCCACCACCTCCGAACGGGCGCCCGTACAATCCCGTCGTCACCCTCAACGGCTGGTCCTTGCCCTGGCGTATGAACAACAACGTCAAGGAATTCCATCTGGTGGCCGAACCCGTCGTGCGCGAACTGGCGCCCGGCATGCAAGCGAACCTGTGGGGCTATAACGGCCAGTCGCCAGGGCCGACGATCGAAGTGGTGGAGGGCGACCGCGTGCGCATCTTTGTCACCAACAAATTGCCGGAACACACGAGCGTGCATTGGCATGGCCAGCGTTTGCCGAACGGCATGGATGGCGTCACGGGACTGACCCAGCCGGGCATCGCCCCCGGTAAGACCTTCGTCTATGAATTCGTTGCCAAGCGGCCCGGCACCTTCATGTACCACCCGCATGCCGATGAAATGACGCAGATGGCCATGGGCATGATGGGTTTCTGGGTCACGCACCCGAAAGACCCGAACTTCATGAAGGTGGACCGCGATTTCGTCTTCTTGCTCAGCAACTACGACATCGATCCCGGCAGCTACACGCCGAAGATCATGACCATGACGGATTTCAATTTGTTCACCTTCAACAGCCGCGTCTTCCCCGGCATCGACCCGATGGTCGTGCGCCAGGGCGACAAGGTGCGCGTGCGCGTGGGCAATCTCACCATGACGAACCACCCGATCCACATGCATGGCCACGAATTCGAGGTGACGGGCACCGATGGCGGCTGGACGCGCCCCGAATCGCGCTGGCCCGAAGTGACGACCGATATTGCCGTGGGCCAGATGCGCGCCGTGGAGTTTACCGCCACGGACCTTGGCGACTGGGCTTTCCACTGCCACAAATCGCACCACACGATGAATGCCATGGGACATGATGTGCCCACCATGATCGGCGTCGACCACCAGGGCGTGGCGGCGAAGATCAACCAGCTCGTGCCCGGCTACATGGTGATGGGCGAACGGGGCATGGCCGACATGGGTGAAATGCAGATGCCGATTCCCGACAATACCCTGCCGATGATGGCGGGAGACGGCCCCTTCGGCGCCATCGGCATGGGCGGTATGTTTACCACGGTCAAGGTACGCAAAGACCAGAAACCGGGCGACTACCGCGACCCGGGCTGGTACAAGCATCCGGCCGGCAGCGTGGCCCATGAATGGACGGGCGCCTTGCCGGCACCGGTGCGCGGCCAGGGCGCGGGCAAGCCGGTGACAAAAAGCGGCGTGGAGATGACGGTGCGCAAGCCAGGTGGGCACAGCGGGCATTGATGCGCCCCTCCCGGGGACTTGCTAACACGGCAAGCTCCGGGGTGTGTTGCTTCAAATCAATGAATTGTTGCTTAGTGACAATCCGAGCATTTTAGTGACTGTTTTTTCCTTATATTCAAGTCATACGCTTGAATTATTGGCTATCGTCTTGCCTAGGAGGAAACATGTTGAATCAAATGAGAGTGGGGACGCGCCTGCTCGCGGCCTTCTTTTGCGTCGCGCTGATGGGGGCCATCGTGGCCGGCATCGGCATTTTCAACATGGGCAAGATCGATACCATGGCGGGGCAGATGTACAACCATGAGCTGCTGGGGCTCTCGTACATCAAGGAAGCCAATATCGCCCTGATCAAGGTGGGCCGCGCGCGCAGCAATTTCCTGCTGGCTACCACCAGCGAAGAGCGCGCCGGGCGCCAGGCCGATATCGCCAAATACCTGGAAGAGAACAAGAACAACCTGGCCAAGGCCCAGCCGCTGTTCGTCACGCCGGCCGCCAAGGAGCTGTTTGCCCGCTTCGCCACCGTTGAGGCCGAGTATGTGAGCACCTTGCAGCAGTCGCTGGCGCTGGCGGCGGCCGAGCCGCTGGCGCAGCGCAGCGCGCAGCTGACGGCGCTGCTGGCCAAGACGCGCCAGCACGCCGATGAGCTGGACGGCGTGCTCGATAAATTGTCATTGCAGAAGGAAGCGCGGGCCAAGGCGGCTGCCGAGCAGGCATCGGGCGTGTACCAGGCCAGCCGCAGCTTCATGATCGCGCTCGTGCTGGGCAGCGTGGCGGCCGGTCTGGCGCTCGGGGCGCTGATCACGCGCGGACTGACGCGCCAGCTCGGTGGCGAACCGGCGTATGCCGTCAAGATCGCTGGCGCCATCGCCGAGGGCGACCTCACCGTCGAGATCCGCACGGCCAGCCACGACAGTGCCAGCCTGCTGTTTGCCATGAAAACCATGCGCGACAAGCTCGTGGGCATCGTCAGCCAAGTGCGCTCGGGCACGGACACCATCAATACGGCCTCGGGTGAAATCGCCCAGGGCAACCTCGACTTGTCGTCCCGTACGGAAGAGCAGGCCAGTTCGCTGGAAGAGACGGCGTCGTCGATGGAGCAGCTGACGTCGGCCGTGCGGCAGAACGCGGACAATGCGCGCCAGGCCAATGCGCTGGCCGGCGCCGCGTCCGACGTGGCCGGCAAGGGCGGCGCCGTGGTGGGGCGGGTGGTGCAGACGATGGAATCGATCAATGCGTCCTCGCGCAAGATCGTCGACATCATCAGCGTCATCGACAGCATCGCCTTCCAGACGAATATCCTGGCCTTGAACGCGGCCGTGGAAGCGGCCAGGGCGGGCGAGGAGGGACGTGGTTTCGCCGTCGTCGCAGCGGAAGTGCGCAACCTGGCGCAACGCTCTGCCAGTGCCGCCAAGGAAATCAAGACCCTGATCGGCGACTCCGTCGAGCAGGTGGAAATCGGTTCCAGACTCGTGCATGACGCGGGCAAGACGATGGATGAGGTGGTCACCAGCGTGCGCCAGGTGGCCGACATCATGCAGGAAATCACGGCCGCCAGCGCCGAGCAAAGCGCCGGCATCGAGCAAGTCAACCAGGCCGTGCTGCAGATGGACCAGGTGACGCAGCAGAACGCGGCCCTCGTGGAAGAGGCGGCTGCCGCCGCCGAATCGCTGCAAGACCAGGCGCAGACCTTGACGGAACTGGTGGGCGTATTCCGCCTGCATGCCCAAGCGCAACAGATGGCCGTGCCGGCGGCCAGCAACGTCACGCCGCTGCGCCGCTCAGCGCCGGCCGCCAGGCAGGACGTGCGGCGCCTGGCCTGACAACGGCGGGCCCGGGCGCAATCGGCGCGGCGGTGGTAGGCTGTCGCTATTGCGCGTTTGCCACTTCCGGATCTTTCATGCCGTCTCCCCGCTTGCTTTGCTTATCCTTGCTGCTGTCCCTGGCGCCGCTGGCGCAGGCGCAGCAGGGTGATCCCGTCCTGCCTTACCGGCCTTCCGTGGCCAGTCCCGCCCAGCTGCCCGTGCCGGGCCAGCTGGAATTCGAGGCCGGCGGACTGCTGTCGAAAACGGGCGACACGCGCCGCGCCAGCCTGCCTTACGCTTTCAAACTGGCGTTCACGCCCGAATGGGGCGTGCTGCTCGAAGGCGAGGGTGTTGTGCGCGCGCGCGACGGCACGGGGCGGCGCGAGACGGGCGTGGGCGACACGACGGTCGTGCTCAAGCGCGCCTTTTTGCTCGACAGCGCCACGGCGCTGGGCCTGGAGCTGGGCTGGAAGTTGCCGACGGCCAAGGACAGCATCGGCAGCGGCAAGAGCGATGTGTCGCTGAACGGCATCGTCAGCCGCGACTTGGGCGCCGTGCACGTGGACGCCAACCTGAACGCCACGCGCCTGGGGGTGTCCGACCCGGATACGGGCAGGGTGCAGACGGGCTGGGCGACCTCTTTTTCCACGCCAGTTAGCGGCCGCTGGGGCGCCACGGCGGAAGTGTCGGGCACGCGCTTGCGTGGCGCGGCGGCCACGGCGCAGCTGCTGCTGGCCGCCACCTACAGTCCCACGCCACGGCTGGCCATCGATATCGGCATGGCGCGCGGCTTGACGGCGGCGTCGCCGGACTGGTCGCTGTTCAGCGGCTTGGTCGTGCCCTTGGGCAAACTGTGGTGAGATTGCGACGGAGTTCCTTATGTGTCCTTGCGAACAAACAGTTAGTCACACAAGGTCTACAATGACGGCATAACTAAAAGGAGTGTCACCATGAAAACCCTGATTCTTGCTGCCGCCTTGCTGTCGGCAGCTACCGCTGCCGTCGCCCAGGTCGGCGTCTCCGTTACCGTCGGCCAGCCAGGCTTTTACGGACGCCTCGATATCGGCGACTATCCCGCGCCGCAACTGATCTATGCCCAGCCCGTCATCGTACAGCGCCCGCAATACTATTCGGCCCGTCCGATCTATCTGCGCGTGCCGCCCGGCCATGCCAAACACTGGTCCAAGCACTGCCGCAAGTATAATGCCTGTAACCAAGAGGTATATTTCGTCCAAGATAGTTGGTATAACAACCAATATGTGCCCCGTTACCGCCAGCAGCATGGCGACCATGGCCGTCCCGATTACGGCGACCGCGGCCGTCACGACTACAAGCATGATGACAAGCGCGACAAGCATGAAGGCAAGCGCGACAAGCATGATGACCATCCGGGCAAGGGCCATGGCAACGGCAATGGCCGCGGCAACGGCAACGGGCACAAGGATTAACAGGCAGGAGGATATTTGCATAGTAAAATCGTTATCGTAGGAGGAGGTGCGGGCGGCCTGGAGCTGGCCTGCAAACTCAGCCGCAAGCTCGGCCCCGGCCAGGTCACCCTGGTCGACAGCCGCCTGTACCACATCTGGAAACCGTCGCTGCATGAAGTGGCGGCCGGCACCCTGGACATTCATCAAGAGGGCCTGTCGTACCAGATGCTGGCGCATGACAATGGTTTTACCTATGTCTATGGTCCCTTGATCGCGCTCGACGCCGGCTCGAACAGCCTCACCGTGGGCGCCATCGCCACGGACAAGGACGAGCAGCTCTTGCCGCAGCGCACTGTCAGCTATGACCAGCTGGTGCTGGCCGTGGGCAGCACGTCGAATTACTTCGGCGTGCCTGGCGCCAAGGAAAACACGATTTCCCTCAATGCCACGGAAGACGCGGAACGTTTCCGCTTGACCCTGCTGAAACTGCTGGCCATGGCCGAGCAGCGCCAGGGCGACGCGGGACATCCCGGTGTCGACATCGTCATCATCGGCGGCGGCGCCACAGGCGTCGAGCTGGCGGCCGAATTGCGCGAAGCGAGCGGCGTGTATGCCGCGTATGGTTTTCAGAATCTCAACGCCATCAAGGATGTGCGCATCACCCTGCTCGAAGGGGCGCCGCGTATCTTGGCGCCGCTGCCCGAGCGCGTCTCCATTGCCGCCTCGAAACTGCTGCACCAGCATGGCATCACCGTGGTGACCGATACGCGCGTCACCACGATCGAAGCGGACAAGGTGACGGTGGCCAGCGGCACCAGCTATGCGGCCGACATCTGCGTGTGGGCCGCCGGCATCCGCGCGCCGGAATTCCTCGCCACTTTGGGCTTGCCGACCAACCGTTCCGGCCAGCTGGAAGTGACGGGCATGCTCAACGTGCAGGGCCATGCGAATATTTTCGCGCTGGGCGACTGCGCTGCCTGCACGGGGCCGGACGGCAAGCTGGTGCCGCCGCGCGCCCAGGCTGCCCACCAGCAAGCCGATTACCTGCTGAAAACATTCCTGCTGCAAGCGAAGGGCAAGCCGCCGCAAACGAAGCCATACGAATACCTGGACTACGGTTCGCTCGTGTCGTTCGGCCGCACCACCTCCGTCGGCACCCTGATGGGATCGCTGAAGGGCCTGAGCTGGTTCGTCGAAGGCTTTGTCGCGCGCATGATGTATGTGAGCCTGCACCTGATGCACCACAATGCCGTGCTGGGCAGCGTGCGCACGGCCGTCATGGCCATGGGCCGTTTCCTGATCAAGCGCAGCACGCCGCAGGTCAAGCTGCATTGATGTGCGGTAAGTAAGGAAATCCAACGGGGCCGCAAGGCCCCGTTTTTTATGGCAGCGTACGCATTGCGCGAGTGGCGTTGGCCGGGAACCGCAGCGCCGTCCCGCGGTCATAACAAGGGCAAGCACACGCGCCATGAGCGGACAGCTTGATGAGGGGAGGCAGGCATGCCATCACGCTTACTGCAAGTCATTGCCCTGACCTTGACGGCCCTGGGGCTCGCGCCGGGTGCCGCCCATCTGCTGGAACTGCCCGTCAAGCTGGCGTATCCGCCAGCGCTGTATGCGCAGGTGACAAGCACGCTGTATGCCCTGTTTGGCCCGGTAGGGGGCGCCGTGCAAATGGCCGCCATGGTGACCGTGGCCGTGCTGGCTTTCCGCTCCAGGCGCCTGCCCCAGGGGCGCCTGCTGGCCGCGTCGGCAGCCGCACTGCTTGCCTCCTTGCTGCTGTGGGCTTTCCTTGTCGCCCCCGTCAATGGGGAGTGGGGGAGTAGCGCCGACGTGAGCCAGGCGGAGTTCGCCGCAGCCTATGCGCGCCTGCGTGCACGCTGGGAGTATGGCCACGTGGCGGCCTTCATTGCCTGGTTCGCTGGCTGGCTGGGCATGGCCGCCGCCTTCACCATGCCTCCTCCTGCGGGTGCGGGCGTTCGCTTGCAGCCTTGACGCAAGAAGGGCCGCAAGATGCGGCCCTGGTTCCTGCCTTGACGCCGGTTGTTATTTGCTGCGCGGAATTGGCGCCGCTTCGCAGCGGCCCCGCGTCATGGGGAAGTCGATAGTGGTGAGCTTGCCCTTCAAGGTGCCGGTAATGCTGGCGTGCAAGATGCGCTCGCTGTCGTGGCGGTAGATGATGCGGCTCGGGAAGTCATTGTCCAGGTTGGCGAAGATGAATTCATTCGGCTTGTCCTGGCGCAGCAGGTTGAAGATCACGGGCGGCTGGCCCGACGGCTGCACGATGTAGGCCAGCTGGCCCGGCTCGGTGAGGCGGATCTGCACGAATTCAAACGCCGTCGTCTTGCCGCCCTTGACGGTGCGGCTGGTGCCGAGGATGGTGCCGCCGGCAGCCGTGCTCCATTGTTCTCCGGAACCGGGCTCGGCGCCGTCGACGTTCCAGCAGCCGGCCAGCCAGGCCAGCTTGTCCACGGTTTCCGGCGGCGGCACGGTATTGTCGGCGGCCTGGGCGGTGCCCATGGCCAGCAGCGCTGCCAGCAGGGTGGGGATCAGTCCTTGCATGCGGTCTCCTGTCGTCGAATCGTTCTGCGGTCCGGGGTGCCCCGGCAGTGTTCTGGCTTGATGCGGCCTGGCAAAGACTATTCTTTCGGAGCCACACGCGGCAAGACGACGGTCAGGGCCGTGCCCCCTTGCGGATTGGTTGCCAGGCTCAGACTGCCACCGAGGTAATGCACGCGCTCACGCACGGAGCGCAGGCCGTGCTTGCTCATTTCGACGGGCTCGCTGGCGGGCAAGCCCACGCCGTCATCCTTGACGGTCATCATCAGCGCTTCGTCATTGTCGTCGATGATGATGTCCACTTGCGTGGCATTGGCGTGCGCGGCGATGTTGCCGAGCGCTTCTTCCAGGGTGCGCAGCAGGGCCACGCCCACGTTGCGCGGGCAAATCAGTTCATCTTCGGGCAGGCTGCAGCGCACGGTGATGTTTTGCTGTTCGGCAAATTGCGCGGCCAGCTCGCCCAGCGCGACATTCACGCCGAGAAACTCGAGCTTGTCGTTCCACAGCTTCATCTGCATCTGGCGGTTGGTCTCGATCACATTCAGCAGCAATTGCTTCATGGTCGCCGCACGGTCCAGCAGGGCCGCTTCCTGCGGCATCTTTTGCGTCAGCAGCGACAGGTGCATGGTCAATGCCGTCAGCGACGAGCCGAGGCTGTCGTGCAGCTGGCGCGACAGGGCGCGCCGTTCATTGTCCCAGCTGGTGTTGACATGGCCGAGCAACTCGCTGAGATCGGCGGCGCGTTCCGCATCGGCCTGGGCCGTTTCCTTGTTCGGATCTGTTTGTGCGGACATAGCGCCCCGTGAATGGTGAAAGGTGGACCAAATTCAAGTTGTGGATCATACATGATGATTTCATCGCGGGGCGCATGGATGGAAAATTTCTGTCTTTTCGGCAATTTTGATCTCCTTCCATCACTTTTATATTGTGGGCAATATTATCGTTTGCGCCAGCAGCTGCCGTTCCTGCCGTTACGTACGGCTGCGCACATACCGGGGCGCTGCACACTGCCATAGTGGTGTCATGCATTTTCTCCATGCAGCACAGGCCCGCTTACCGAAACGAAAGGACATGCCATGAATATCGATACCATCGTCGACCAGGAATACGCCGACAAAAGCTTCCGCGACATCGTCAATGCGCCCATCAGCGCCCTGCGCGGCGTCAGCCCGAAAGATGCCAAGGCCTTGCAGCAAGCGTTTGGCGTGCACACCGTGCGCGAACTGGCCAACCTCAATTTCGTCAAATGGGCCAGCGCATTGGCCATCCTGGCCGATGAGGAGGGCATGAGCGGCGAAGAGCGGGCCAAGGAAGAGCTGCTCGACGACGCCGTGGAAATGACCTTCCCCGCCAGCGATCCGATTTCCGTCGATGCCGGTATCACGCGCATCGAAGTGCCGCCCGAAACGGTCGATGCGCAAACGGACCACCAGCACGCGGGCCAGCATGAGGCAGCCGCTGGCAAGAAATAACGCATCCTGCGCATAAAAAAACCGGCTGGCCGTGAAGGCTTGCCGGTTTTTTTGCGTGCTGTGCGGTAAGAAAACTCAGGCGATCGACGGGACGTTGTTTTTTTGCATGTTTACTTGCGACTGCGCGGCGATCACCTCGTGCGGGATGCAGCAAAAGCGGTTCTTGCCGGCACGCTTGGCTTCGTACAGGGCCGTGTCCGCCGCGCCCAGCAGCGAGTCGACGGTGCTCGCGTCGTCCGGGTAGATGGCGATGCCGATGCTGGTCGACAGGCGCAGGGTCAGGTCGTTGATGAAATACGGCTCGGAAATGACTTCGATCAGCTTGGCGGCCGGTTCGCGCGCGTCGCCCTTGCCGGCCAGGTTGCCCAGCACGATGACGAACTCGTCGCCACCGATACGCGCCACCGTGTCTTCCTTGCGTGAGGCGCCCACCAGGCGGGCCGCCACCATTTTCAGGATTTCATCGCCATAGCCGTGGCCGTAACTGTCGTTGATGGCCTTGAAGCCGTCCAGGTCCAGGTACAGGATGGCCGACTTGCCGCGGCTGCGGGCCGATTGCTGCAAGGTATGCTCGATGCGGTCTTCGAGCAGGCGCCGGTTCGGCAAGCCCGTCAGCGGGTCGTGCAGCGCCAATTCCTGCTGCTGCTTGCTGTATTGCGCCAGTTCCTTGTACAGCAGGCGCACTTCCAGCATGTTGTGGATGCGCTTGTGCACTTCCATCAGGTCGAAGGGTTTGCTGATGAAGTCGCGCGCGCCCGCTTCCAGGGCGGCGATCTTGAAACTCGGTTGGGCCGTCAGGGCCAGCACGGGCAGGTAGCCGCCATGCTCGATTTCCTTCAAGCCTTTCATGACCTGGAAACCATTGAGTTCCGGCATTTGCAGATCCAGCAAGATCAGGTCGTAGCAATGCTCCCGGTGCAGGGGGCAAACCTGGGCCGGACGCATGGTGGCCGTCACATTGGTATAGCCGGCATCGCGCAGGATTTCCAGCATCAGGTCAACATTGTCGGGTGAATCATCGACGACCAAAATTTTGGCTTTCAAAATCTCATCTTGGCTGGGCATGTAAGGTCTCGGTTATACGGTCTATGCAACGCTGGCTTCTACCGCAGATGATAGGCTGACGGCTGTGGAAAGATAGTAGCGCCTTGCAACAAGATAGGGCGCACAACAGCGCATGAGTTCGCTTCTGCCGTTCTCGCCGGCCAGGGCCGCCGTCTCCGGCCTGCCGTGCAGGTGTGCTTCTGCATTTCAGTGTAGCAAACTTTCGCTTAGTTGCTTGTAGGACAGTGCCGCGTCTGAAAGTAGGAAGGCTAACCCATGAAAATAGTCATTTTGTACTGCACTATGTATTTCTTTGCATCATCTTTTTAGGGTGGTGTATTGCGGCCCTGTTCAGGGCGGGGGGGAAGTTCCGCGCTGCGCGGCCAGCTGCGCCACGGCCGCCAGCAGCTCGGCCGGGTCTATCGGTTTCGAGATCCAGGCCTGGAAGCCGCTGGCCAGCGCCCGCTGGCGGTCCTGCGGTTGCGCGAACGCCGTCAGCGCCAGTGCCGGCAGACTGGCCGCATCGGGGGAGGCGTGCGCGCGGATTTGCGCCAGCAAGTCGAAACCGTCGGCGTCGGGCATGCCGATGTCGCTGACCAGCACATGCGGGTGCACCTGGTCCAGCAGTTGCAGCGCTTGCGCCACGCTGCCCGCGCCATGCACGTCGGCGTGGCTGTCGCGCAGGATGCGCGCCGTCAGTTCGCGCGCATCGGCCTCGTCATCGACCAGCAGCACCGTAACGCCGCGCAAGTCGTGGCTGGCGGACAGCTCGCTGCCTTTCGGGCGCGCCAGCGCGGCCCGCGTCCCCAGGGGCAGGCGCACGGTAAAGCTGGCGCCCTGCATGTCGCCGGCGCTGCTGACCGTGACCGTGCCGCCATGCTGCTCCACCAGGTGCTTGACGATCGCCAGCCCCAGCCCCAGGCCGCCATGGCGGCGCGTGGTGGAGGCGTCGGCCTGGCGGAAGCGGTCGAACACGTGGGGCAGGAAGTCTTTCTTGATGCCGACGCCGTTGTCGGCCACCGTGATGGCCAGGCGGCTTGCCTCGCGGCGCACGCCGATCTCGACCCGCCCCCCTTGCGGCGTGAACTTCAGGGCATTCGACAGCAGGTTCCAGATCACTTGCTGGATACGGCTGGGGTCGCCCGTGATGGTGCCCGCATCGCTGGCGATGTTGCTGTGGATGGCGATGTGCTTGGCGTCGGCCGCGGGGCGCAGGGTTTCGATGGCCGAGGCGATGATACTGGCGGGTACGATGGTTTGCAGGTCCAGCAGCACCTTGTCGGAAGTGATGCGGCTCATGTCGAGCAAGTCTTCGATCAGTTGCGCCTGCGCTCGCGCATTGCGTTCGATGCTTTGCAGGCCCCGGTGCAGGTCGGCCTGGTCGCGCGTGCCGCGCCGCAGCACCTGGGCCCAGCCCAGGATGGCCGACAGCGGCGTGCGCAGTTCGTGCGACAAGGTGGTGAGGAAATCGTCTTTCAGCTGGTTCGTGCGCTCGGCGTCGGCGCGCGCCTCGCGTTCGCTGTCGAGCAGCACCTTGCGCTCTTCGGCGGCGCGCGTGGCGGCCGCGTACAGGCGCGTATTGTCGAGCGCGACGGCGGCCTGGGCCGCGATGGCCGACACGATGCGTTCGCTGCGCGCGCTGAACATGCCCGCTTGTGGATGGCCGAGCAGCAAGCGCCCCAGCAACAGGCCCGAGCGCGAACTGACGGGCAGGCTCAGGCAGCTGCGCAGCGGCGGCGCGGCGCCGGCGCTGGCGTCGGGCGCGGCCAGCAAGTCGTTCTGGCGCATGGCCGCTCCCTGGCGCAGTTCCGTGGCGATGGCGTCGGCCTCGCGCAGGCTGATGCCGTTGACGGCGCGTGCCGATGGCAGGGGGGCGACGCTGTCGTGGACCTCGCCCGCATCGTCATAATAAAAGGCGCCGAAGCGCGCGCCGCTGATGCGCGTGGCCGCATCGACGGTTTCCTGCAGCAGGGCCGGCAAATCGAGGGTGCTGGCCAGGGCCGCGCCTGTATTGTTGAGCAACTCGAGCACGCGCGTTTCATCGCGCAAGGCTTCCTGCGCGCGCTTGACCTGGTCGACGTCGGTGCTCGTGCCAAACCAGCGCAGCAGCTGGCCTCCCTGGTCGCGCACGGGATTGGCGCGCGTCAGGAACCAGCGGTACTGGCCGTCGGCGCCACGGATGGGGAACTCCATTTCGAAGGGCGTGCCATCGCGCAAGGCGGCCTTCCACGCTTGCAGCATGGGCGGCAGGTGCTGCGCGTCATAGGCGATGCTCCAGCCGTCGCCCGCCATCTGCTCGGCAGTGGTACCCGTGTAGTCGTGCCAGCGCTGGTTGTACCAGGCAATGGTGCCGTCGAAGCTGGCGATCCAGGCCAGTTGCGGGATGGAATTGGCCAGCGCGCGCAAGTCTTCCTCGCTGTGGCGCAAGGTTTCCTCGGTCGCCTTGCGCTGGCTGATGTCCTGGATATACGTGGTCAGTCCGTCGCTGGAAGGGAAGATGCGCACGTCCAGCCAGCGTCCCAGCGGCGGATACAGCAGTTCGAAACTGCTGCTGTGCTGCTGCGCCATGGCGCGCCGGTACTGCGTTTCCAGTTCCGTACCCAGCAGGTCGGGGCAGGCTTGCCACAGGTTCTTGCCCGTCAGGCTCGCGCCAGGCGCGTGCTGCGGCGCCAGCATGGCGGCGCCGCGCGTATTGAGGTAGCGGATGGTCCAGTCGCGGTCGAGCAGGCAAAAGCCGTCGGTAATACTTTCCAGTAAGTTGGACAGGCGCTCGTCGGAGAGGCTCAGCGGCGCTGATGGGGGAAGCAGGTCTTGCTCGCGGTCATGCTTGGCCATCGGAAATCCTGCAACAGTGAGTCTGCCGCACGGGCACTTGCCCCGCCGGGCCGCCGCTAAGCTCAGTTAAATAGGTCATGATGCTCAATGCCCGCCGTCATGCATTAGGGGAGGCACAAACGCCCCTGTCTGGCTGGTATTGTAGCCCCAAGCGGCGCGCCGCCACCGCACGCTTGCGCGCCACCTGCAGATAGCACTGGACAGGCTGGAAAGCAGTCCCTATAATCCCGCTTCTTTCGAGACAGCAACTTCTCGATTCGCTGGGCGCCACTGTGAAAGCAGAAGTGTCCACTGATAAAAAGGCGTGCGCTTTTTGGCAGTGAAAAGGTAGTCGATGGAGCGGGGCGGTATTCTGCAAAATCAGCTAAGCGATTGAAAAATCGAACTTTTCAAAGCGAAATGAATACGCTATAATGTTTGCCTGCGCGGCTGTAGCTCAGCTGGATAGAGTACTTGGCTACGAACCAAGGGGTCGTGGGTTCAATTCCTGCCAGCCGCACCAGAATACTGAAAATCAGACTTTGCCTGGTTTTGTTATAACAAGTTTCACCTCCATGTTGTTCGTGGAATGTTGTCGAAGTTTTGCGGCTGTAGCTCAGCTGGATAGAGTACTTGGCTACGAACCAAGGGGTCGTGGGTTCAATTCCTGCCAGCCGCACCAGTATTGCCAAGATGGAGTTCGCTTCGTTTTGATGAAAGTTTCAAGCTTCGCGCCGTACGGCGAAGTGTGTCAGAGTTTGCGGCTGTAGCTCAGCTGGATAGAGTACTTGGCTACGAACCAAGGGGTCGTGGGTTCAATTCCTGCCAGCCGCACCAGTATCAGCAGTAGTGAAAAAACCCGGAAAGTTCGCTTTCCGGGTTTTTTTTCGTCATCACGGCGCCTTCGCAGCGACCATGCTGGCGGCCTGGGCAATTGTGAAATATCCGCACGACGCCCTTTGCCATTCTGCAAAGCCCTGCTATAATCTTGTCTTAGGCGGCTGTAGCTCAGCTGGATAGAGTACTTGGCTACGAACCAAGGGGTCGTGGGTTCAATTCCTGCCAGCCGCACCAGAATATTGGGGGTCAGATTGTAAAATCTGATCCCCTTTTTCGTTTCCGAACGGATTTACGCCAAGTCTTTGGCGCCGCGCCGGTATTGCAGGCGAAACGCGCGCGGCGTGACGTGCTTGGCGGCGCGGAACTGGCGGTTGAAATGCGCGAGATTGCGGTAGCCGGCCTCTTGCGCGATGACGGCAATGGCCAGATTGCTTTCGATCAGTTGTTGGCAGGCACGGCCTATGCGCAGCCGCGCCAGGTATTCGCCCGGCGTGCAATGCGCATGGCGCTTGAAACAGCGGTGAAACGCGCCCAGCGACAGGGCCGCCCGCTGCGCCAATGTCTCCAGTGCGATCTCTTCCCGGAAATGCGCGTGCATGAAGTCAAACACGATGGCCATGCGCTTTTGCTGCCCATCGGCATGCACCGGCGCCTGTGCTGTCGAGGCCAGCGGCCGCGCGGCGCCATCGGCCGCCAGGTCCAGCAGCACGTCGAGCAGCAGCGGCAGGCGCTGCGGCACGGGCAGGGCGTTCAGTTGCAGCAGTTGATGGGCGCAGCGCGCGCTCGCGTCCGCTGAAAAATGCAGGGCCGGGCCGGCGCGGGCCGCCAGTTGCCGCACGCCGTGCAACTCCGGAAAACAGGCCGCCAGCTGCTCCACCCACTCGAGCGAAAACCACACGACGACGGCCAGCATCGGTTGCGCACTGTCGATGCGTTCGCTGGCCGACCACGTGTGCGGCAAATTCGGCCCCAGCAGCACCAGGTCGCCCGGTTCGAAGTCGCCCAGGTGGTCGCCGATGTAGCGCTGCCCCCGCGCATTGACGGTCAGGGTCAGCTCGAACTGCGGATGGTAGTGCCAGATGAAGGGAATGGCATCGAGTTCGCGCCACAGCAAGCCCCAGGAGTGGCCCGTCGGGATCGTGACTTGTTCAAATAAAGGCGTCATCGTGACGTTTTGAAGGAGTTGATGGTGAGGATAGTATCAGTATTGGCCGCTCAACGCGCATTTTGCCCGGCTCTGCAGGAGCACAATCTGTCTCACACCAACACAGGAGACAGCGATGCAAGACCAGGTTCAGTATGTAAACCCGCAGTACGGCGAAGACCGGCCCGGCAACCCGTCCGTGGCCTACACAGAACAAACCCAGTTGCGCGACATCCAGAAACAGCTGCCGCTGCGCGTGCTGTCCGACAGCGACTTCTTGCACTGGCAAACCTACGGCTACGTCATCGTCAAGGATGCCGTGCCGCCCGAGCAGGTGCGCCGCACAACCGATTTCCTGTGGGAATTCCAGGGGCTCAACGAGAACGATCCCTCCACCTGGAACCGGGACCAGTTGCGCGACCACGCGATGAAAGAACTCAACGGTTCCGGCATGGTCGAGGCGTATCACAACCAGACCCTGTGGGACAACCGCCAGACCCAGCGCGTCTATGACGCCTTTGTCGACATCTGGGACCGCGAAGACCTGTGGGTAACGATCGACCGCGCCAACCTGAACACGCCGAACAATGGCAAGCGCAAGTTTGGCGGCTTCATCCACTGGGATGCCGACACCACGCTCGACCCGCTGCCCGTCAACGTGCAAGGCGTGCTGGCCCTGTCCGATACGTCGCCCGAGAGCGGCGGTTTTCAATGCTATCCGGAACTGTTCAACAACCTGCTGGCGTGGCGCAAGACCGTGCCGCTTGACCGCAATCCATGGCAGCCGGACCTGGCGACCGTGCCGTACCCGATGGAATTCATCGCCATGAAGAAAGGCGAGTTACTTATCTTCAACAGCCTGCTGGCGCACGGCATCCGCCCGAACACGTCGACGGACCAGGTGCGCCTGGCCCAATACATTTCCTTTACGCCGGCCCAGGAAGACAATCAGTCCCTGCGCGACTGGAGGGTGCAAAGCTGGCGCGAGCGCAGCGCGCCGCAGGGCTATGCGTTTCCCGGCGACCCCGAGGAAAAGGAAAGCCGGCGCTATCCACAAGCGCAGTTGACTGAACTGGGCGAGAAAATTCTCGGCGCGCGCGACTGGTAAGTGTGGCGGCATTGCCTGCTGGATAGACAATTGCAGGCAAATGCACGATCATGGCTTGACTTGCCATCGACCGAGGAAACGCATGAGTATCATCACCAGCATCGAAGACTTGCGCGTGCTGGCCCAGAAACGGGTGCCGCGCATGTTTTACGACTACGCCGATTCCGGCTCCTGGACGGAGTCGACGTACCGCGCCAACAACAGCGATTTCGCCAAGATCAAATTCCGCCAGCGCGTGGCCGTCAACCTGGAAAACCGCAGCCTGGCTTCGACCATGGTGGGCCAGCACGTGTCGATGCCGGTAGCCCTGTCGCCCACGGGCTTGACGGGCATGCAGCATGCGGATGGAGAAATCCTTGCGGCCCAGGCGGCCGAGCGCTTCGGCGTGCCGTTCACCCTCTCGACGATGAGCATCTGCTCGATCGAGGACGTGGCGGCGAACACGACAAAACCGTTCTGGTTCCAGCTGTACGTGATGAAGGACCGCGAATTCATCAACCGCCTGATCGACCGCGCCAAGGCGGCGAAATGCGGCGCGCTCGTATTGACCCTGGACTTGCAGGTGCTGGGCCAGCGTCACAAGGACTTGCGCAACGGCCTGTCGGCGCCACCGAAGCTGACGATTCCGAACATCCTCAACATGGCCACCAAGCCGCGCTGGGTGGCGGGCATGCTGGGCACGAAGCGCCGCGGTTTTGGCAACATCGTCGGCCACGCCACGTCCGTGTCCGACATGTCGTCCTTGTCGGCCTGGACGCAGCAGCAGTTCGACCTGAGCCTGTCGTGGGCGGACGTGGAATGGATCAAGCAGCGCTGGGGCGGCAAACTGATCATCAAGGGCATCATGGACCCCGAAGACGCGCGCCTGGCCGTGGAAAGCGGGGCCGACGCGCTGATCGTCTCGAACCACGGCGGGCGCCAGCTCGATGGCGCGCAATCGTCGATCGAAGCCCTGCCCGCCATCGTCGACGCTGTCGGCAGCCAGATCGAAGTGCATATGGATGGCGGCATCCGCTCGGGCCAGGACGTGATCAAGGCCGTGGCCCTGGGCGCCAAAGGCGTGTACATTGGCCGCCCATTTTTATATGGCCTGGGCGCCATGGGCGGGCCGGGCGTGACCAAATGCCTGGACATCATCCGCAACGAGCTGGACTTGACGATGGCCTTTTGCGGCTTGCGCGACTTGCAGCAGGTGGATAAAAAGATCCTGCTGCCGGGCACGTTTTAAGGCCAGTGGGGCGGCAATTGCCTGGCCGTGCTGCGCGTATTAGCGCCGGATGGAGGCCAGTCTGCCATTTGTGAAAAGCAAGGAACGCCTGCTTTCGTATAGCCACTCTTCGTGCGCGCCGGCCGCATCGGATTTTTTGTGAATGCTGACAGGTTTTCCCCAGCCGGAGGCGCGTACCTGCTTCGCGCTCATGCCAATGTTGACGTCGCCTTTTGCTCGCAGGGCGGTCTCGAAGATAATTTCCAGGATGCCTTCTTTGGCCTCTGCTATCTCGATATCTTTGGGCGGCGAGGTGAAAAGATACTCGACAAAATCCAACCGCGAGCGTTTGGCCGGATCGTAGACATTGCGAAATAGCGTCAGCGGTCCCGGCCTGGACTCGAATAGATAGAAGGAGAGTTCCAGCGCCGCGTCCTTGTCATCTTCGAAGACGATCCGCGCATAGTGCCGGAAGTCTTTATCTACATAGCTATGCACGGTGAAACTCGTCGTTTCCGTGACGACAAACTTTTTTCCCGCGGGATTCCCGTCCTCGTCCAATTCCTGGAACTCATAGCGCGAGATGGCTTGTGGATTGGGAACGATCCAATACCTGGTCTGTTTCAAGGACTCAAGCATCAATTTGGCCGCTGCCTCGTTCTTTGTCCGCGCTGCATCGACCGGCGCATATTGCGCCTGTGCGGATCCAGCCAGCAAGGCAAGCAGAATGGCCAGGCCGCTGCCGGCGAACTTCATTATTTTCACGGAGTGCTGTCCTGTTTCTTATTGTGAGACATGCAGAGTATCAGCCGAAACGAAGACATGTCAAAAAAAGCATCCTGGTCGAAAGTACACAAGCTCTTGCCGACAGCCAGCCAGGAAACATTAACGGCTTGTTTGAACGATGTAAAAACCTTCCGAAGCATCGGGCGGCACGAAGTGGCGCGTGATGGCGTCAAAATCAGCGTCGCTGGTGGAAAACGGGTGCAACCCGCTTTCATTGCGCTGGCGCAAGCGCGCCTTGCATTCTTCGTCCGGCACGTCCAGATAGTGCAGCACGTGCGCCACGTCCGCCTGCTGGAACAGCTCGCGCATCCAGGCGCGGCTGGCCGGCGTATTGGCGGGGAAATCGAGCACGACGGACACGCCCGCCTGCAGCATCTGAAGGGCCAAAGGAGCGATGGCCGCACGCAGCCGCGTAGCGCACGCCACGTAATCGGCCAGGCTGGCGATCTGGCCCGGATACAGCTGCGCCAGCAGGCTGTCTTCGCTGATGCGCACGGTCTGTGGCGCGCTGGCCAGCCGGGTTGTCAGAGTGGATTTTCCGGACGCGATCTTGCCGCAGACGAGGTGCAGGGTGGGGGAAGCGGTGGTGCTGGAAGTTGGGGACATGGTCGCTCGCTAAAAAAGAAATGAAGCCTGCGAGACGGTTTGACCAGTGACTGCACATCAAAGCCGCCTCTCAGGCGGCTTTGGCAATCTCACTGCTGCTAAGCCACCATTGTTGGAATGGCGGCAATAATCGATGGCAGGGGAGGGCGTGGCGATTGCATGGGGCAACGATGCCATGCGATGGGCCGCGCTGTCAAGCCTGCCTTATGCGCGGCCATTTTCTTGGTCAATGGATGGAAAGCTTGTCGCGACATTATGGCTGCGGTTGCGATATGGCCGCGCGCTGGCTAGGGCGCAGCAGGTAGACGCCGTACAGGCACAAGGGCAGCACGGCCAGCAGGGAGACGTATGGTAGGATAGACGCGCCGTCTTCCGCCGGGTTCGGCAAGGTGGCCGTTACCAGCGCGTAATCCCATAGCCCATGCACGAGCACCATCGGCCATATCGAACGGGTGCGCAGGCGGATGGCCGCATAGCCGACACCCTGCAAGGCGGCGGCCACGGCTTGCCACAAGGCGCCGCTGACGTCGCCCGTGGCCAGGCCGTTGGCCGTATGGGCCAGGCCGAACAGCGCCGAAGAAATCAGGACGGCTGGCCAGACGGCGTAGCGGTCCAGCATGCCCTGCAACAAGATGGCGCGGAACATCAGTTCTTCCGAGATGGCCACCAGCGCCGCATTGCACGCGACGATCAGCAGCACGCGCGGCTGCGGCCAGCCGCCGGCCCAGGCCAGCAACAGCATCAGCAGCGCATATAGCAAAGGCGGCCAGACGAGCCACAGGGTTTTCCATGGCTGCGGCGCGCACAAGCCCGCTTCGCGGCGCTGTCGCGACGCCAGCAGCAGCGCCAGCGCGAACATTGCGGCCAGCGCCCACGACAGGCCGATACGGCCGGTGACGGCTGCGCCCGGCAAGGCGTAGCCGGCGGCTTCCAGCCAGCGGCCGCCCATGCTCAAGCCCAGCCAGACGGCCAGTGCGATGAGGGATAGCGGCATGGTGAGAGCGATTCTTTTCCCGGACATAAGCGGCCTCATGCTGCTGCTACGCCGCCGCTGACGCGGTTGCGGCCCGTGTTTTTCGACTGGTACAGCAAGGCATCGGCCTCGCGTATCAGCTCGCTGCTGTCCGTGGGGCGGTCTTGGCCAGGCTGGAGCGTGGCCGCGCCCAGGCTGACGGTCACGACTGCGTTCGCGCTGGCCGCGTGGGGAATCTGCAAGCCTTCCACGGCCGCCCGGATCGCTTGCGCGACTTCCAGGGCGCCCGCCGCGCCCGTGCCGGGCATGATGACGGCGAACTCTTCGCCGCCGTAACGGGCCGCCAGGTCTTCGGCCCGGCCGACGCTGCGCGCCACGGCGCCAGCAACTGCCTGCAGGCACTCGTCGCCTGCCACGTGGCCATACTGGTCGTTGAATTTCTTGAAGAAATCCACGTCCAGCATGATCAGCGACACTTCATGCCCGCTGCGCTGGGCGCGCTTGAGTTCATGCGCCAAGGTCTCGTCGAAACAGCGGCGGTTGGCCAGCCCCGTCAAGCCGTCCTGCGCCGCCCGCGCCGCCAGGTCCGCATTGGCGTGCTGCAACTCCGTCGTGGCCACGCGCAGGCTGGCTTCGATACGGTCGCGTACGGCAATTTGCCGCATCAGCTTGCGGAACAGGTAGATCAGCGCCGCGCCTGCCGCCAGCGACGCCAGCACGATTTGCATGCTCAAGCGCTGCCATTCGGCGAAAATATCTTCCTCCGATAGTCCCGCCGCCACGATGACGGGAAAGCGCTGCAGGTGGCGATAGCTGTACAGCCGTTCGATTGCGTCCACCTTCGCCGTCATCATGGCCGTGCCGACAGGCCCTTTTTCTCGGTAGGCGCGCAGGACTGCACCCGACGAAATATCCATGCCGATGACGCCGGGCTGGAATGGCCGGCGGTAGATCAAGGTGCCGTCGTCGAGGGCAAAAAAGGCCGTGCCCGTATTGCCAAGGTTGAGGCTATCGTAGATGCGTTCGAAGGAGGCGAGCCCGAGGGTGACCAGCACCACGCCCGCAAAGGAGCCGTCCGCCAATTCCACCCGGCGCGACACGGGCAAGACCCATTGCCCGCTGGATTTGCTGCGTACGGGCGCGCTGATGCGGCTGCCCAGCTGCGCATGCGTCTTGTGATAAGTAAAGTAGTCGCGGTCCGCATTGTTGCCGTCCTGCCCGGCGCCGGACGAGCTGGCCAGCCAGTCTCCGCGGCTGTCAAAAATGAAGACGCCGGCAATTTCCACGATATTCTTCGACAACTGCTGCAGATGCGATTGAAGGCGCTCGCCGGTCGCGTCATTATTGCCTTCGTTGCGGATGTGCTCGACGATATCTTCCAGCATCACATCGGCGACTTCCAGCTCCATGTACGCTTGGGTCGCCAGGGTGCGCGCCATGTGTCCCGTCGTCGCCCTCGCTTCGTGCAAGCGCACTTCGCGCGAAGACCAGACGATCCAGATGGTCATGCCAAGCAGCATGGCGCACATGCAAAAGAAGGCGATGCTGGCCCAGATAATCACTGGCCGCTTGTGCTTGCTCAAGACCTCGGGCTGCGCCGGGATGGCGTCGGTATCTGCTGTTTCTTTTGTTGCGTGCATAGGCGGATCAGGAAGTTGCATCTATGATATGGTGAAACATTGCCATACTACATTAAAAAGCAAGATCACAAAGTTGCCACATCGTTATAGTTGCATGGAATAATAAGCGTTGCCCCTTTGAACCTTTGATTGGAGTCGCATGGCCTACACGAAAACCATCACCACTGAACGCCTGATCCTGCGCAAACCGCAACCATCGGATGAAGCGGATTTCTTCGCCATGCATGCCGATCCCGAAGTGATGCGCTATTTCAGCGAACCGCCATGGCAGGATGCCAGCATCGCCGCGCGCAAGCTTGCCGAGGACATCGCCGCTTTCGAGAGCGAGGAATTCTTCCGCTTCGCCGTCACGCTGAAGGCGACGGGCGAATATATGGGCAGCTGCAGCCTGTTTTCCGAGCACCGCCAGAACCGCCGTGCCGAAATCGGCTACGCGCTGGCGCGCCCGCATTGGGGCAAGGGCTATATGCAGGAAGCCTTGTCGGCGCTGCTGGAATACGCGTTCATCGAGCGCGACCTGAACCGCCTGGAAGCCGATATCGATCCGCTCAATATGGCTTCGGCCAGCGCCCTCGAGCGCCAGGGTTTCAGCAAGGAAGGTTTCTTGCCCGAACGCTGGATCGTCGGCGGCCACGTCAGCGATACGGCCCTGTACGGCTTGCTGCGACGTACGTGGGAGGCACGGCGCAAAGGCGCCGCGTGAGCCAGCAGGAAACCGAAGCGCTCGAACGCTGGCTGGGCCACGCCTTGCCGGCGTACTACCTGCGCTTTCTCCAGGACTGGCAGGAAGGTCTCCGTGGCGGGCAGGTATTGCTGTATGGCGCAGAAAGTTTGGTGGAGCGTAACGAAACATATGACACGCAGCAATCCTGCCCAGGCTACATCACCATCGGCGACGACAGCGGCGGGCGCGCCGTCATGCTGGCCCTCGATGATGGCGACCGCGCCGTGTATCTGGTGGGGCATGGATCGATGCAGCGCGACGATTTCGAACTGGCTGCCGATGATTTCATGTCCTGGCTGGCCGCCGATTGCCCGCTGGATTGAGGAGGATGCCAAGCAATGAAAGCTGCCGATTTACCCGTTTCAGCCCATCCACTGGTGACGTTGCGCCAGCTGGAACGTAGCGACGCGCCCGCCTGGTATGCCTACCTGGCCGATCCTGTTGTCGTGGAGCACACGAGCTGGGACTTGCGTTGCGCCGACGATCTGCAGGCCAATTTCGATGACTATGCCTCGGCCCAGCCAGCGTCGTCCATCCGCCTGGCCATCGTGCTGCGCGAGGGCGGCCAGCTGGTGGGCACGATCGGCTTCAATGCCATTTCCCCGCAGCACCGCACGGCCGAAATCGCCTACGATCTGTCTCCTGCCGTATGGGGGCAGGGCGTGGCCACGTCCATCGCCGCGTCGGTCATGGACTGGGGCTTCCAGCGCCTGGGCTTCCTGCGCATCCAGGCAACTGTGCTGGAGAGCAATGAACGTTCGATCCGCGTACTGGAACGCTGCGGTTTCGAACGCGAAGGCTATCTGCGCTGCTACCGGCAAATTCGCGGTAGGTCCGGCAATTTCTGGCTGTATGCGCGCATTGCCGGTACTCCATGAATCGCTTGCCCCTGAGCATACTGCTGGTGGAAGACCACCTGGCCATCGCGCGCCAAGTGCTCGACTTCCTCGACGGCCTGGGCTGGCAGACCGACCATGCGGGCACGGGGGCGCTGGCCGTGCAATTGGCCACGCGCAACAGCTATGACGTGGTGCTGCTGGACCTGAACCTGCCCGACATCGATGGCTTGCAAGTGTGCCGCGCCATCAAGGCGGGCGCGCCCAGCAATGTGCCGATCTTGATGCTGACGGCGCGCGATGCGTATGAAGACAAGGCACGCGGTTTTCGCGACGGCGCCGACGATTACCTGAGCAAACCGTTCGACTTGCGCGAAGTGGCCTTGCGCTGCGAAGCGCTGGCGCGCCGGCACCAGCTGCATGTGCACCAGGAAATGCGCGTGGGCCCCTTTACCTTGCAGACGCGCGAAGGGCGCGCCCGGCTCGGTGACGTGGCGCTGCCGCTGACGCAGACGGGTTTTAAAATCCTGCTGCTGCTGTGCCGCGAGCATCCGCACGCCGTGTCACGTTCGGCCTTGCTGCAGCATCTGTGGGGCAGCCAGCCGCCCGATAGCGATGCGCTCAAATCGCACATCTACGCGCTGCGCAAGCAGCTGGAGCTGGCCGGCGGCGCGGGCATGCTGGTGACCATACCGCAGCTGGGCTACCGCCTTGCCTTCGGTTCTGCGGCGTTTCCATGAGCAAGTCGATCCGGCATCGCCTGTTCGCTGCCCTGGCCGGCTTTACTGTCTTGCTGTGCCTGTGCTACACGGGCCTGGCGCTGGTGATTGCCTACGTGACAGAAGACATGCTGGTGCAGCGCCTGCTCGAGCGCGAAGCGGCGGTGGTCAGCCAGCATTTGCGCCAGCACGGTGAGCTTACGCCTTCCGGTAACGACCTCACCAAGACTTACGTCCACTACCATGATCTGCCTCAAGTGGTGCGCGAGCAAGTGTCACCGTCAGCCCCGCGCGGGGAAGTGTTTACCACGACGGGCCAGCATTATCACGTGCTGGCGCTGGACCTCGTTGCCGCTGGCCAGCCGCAGCGCAGCTATCTGCTGGCCGACGTGGCGCCTGTGCTGGTGGTGCAGCGCCTGGCGCAAGAGGTGGGCGGTGTCGTGCTGGGCGTGGCGCTGGCGCTGATCGCGCTGGCCTTGCTGCTGGCGTACTGGCTGGCGCGGCGCCTCGTGCTGCCCCTGCAGCGCCTGGCCCAGGAAGCGCGCCAGCTGGCGCCCGGCAGCGCCGTCCATTTCAGCGAGCGCGATCGCCCCGACGAGATCGGTTTCCTGGCGCGCCGCCTGGAAACCACGTTTGCCGAACTGCAGGCGGTGTTGCAGCGCGAACAGGCCTTCGCCCGCGACGTCAGCCATGAACTGCGCACGCCGCTGACCTTGATGCACAACACGCTGGCGCTGGCCGAGGCGCGGCCCCTGGGCGGGCAAGAGCAGGCGCAGCTGCGGCAATCGACGGACGAGATGCGCGCTACCATCGACGTGCTGTTCGCGCTGGCACGGGCAGAGCAGCTGCCCGGCGACGTGGTGGAGATGCGCGGCTGCATGGAGCAATGCCTGCTGCGCCTGCTCGACGAACATCCGTGGGACGCCAGCTTGCTGACCCTGGACGTGCCCGAGCGGCTGGACGTGGCGGGCAACGGGCAGCTGGTCATGTTGCTCATCAACAATTGCCTGGCGAATGCGCTGTTTCATGGCGGCCCCGATTGCCGCATCAGCATTGTGTTTGCGCAAGGCCACCTGAACATCATCAATACCGTGCAGGCGGGGCAGTCACGGCGCGTCCACGGTTTCGCGCATGGCCAGAACCTGCTGCTGCGCCTGGCGCAAGCGATGCGCTGGGACATTGCTTTCCACCCCGGCGCGACGCAGTACCGTGTCGCCATCGTTCCCACCCAAGTGCAATAAACTCAGCGGATTTCACCGCGATTTCACCTGCTCCTGCTTATGCTGGCTGCTCTTTTACTTGAAGGGAAGCCCATGAAAATCGTCATCAGCCTGTTGACCCTGACCTGTTTGTGCACATCCGCGCTGGCCCAGGTGAGCAGCCTCGTCCACAAGGAAGACAAGCGCCGCTACATCGTCTACACGCCGCCGTCTTACCAAAGCGCGCCGCAGCAAGCCTTTCCCGTCGTCTTCAATTTCCATGGCGGCGGCATGAGCATGGCGGAACAAATGCTGTACACGCAAATGAACAAGACTGCCGATCGGCACCAGTTCATCGTTGTATATCCGCAAGGCATCAAGCAGGACTGGAACGTGGGCTTCGGCATGGATTACCTGGCGGGCACGGATGACGTCGGTTTCACGCAAGCCATGCTGAGCAAACTCAAGCAGGATTACCGCATCGATGACAAACGGATCTATGCGACGGGCCTGTCGCGCGGCGGTTTCTTTGCCCTGCGCCTGGCGGCCGAGCTGCCGCAGCAGTTCGCCGCCGTCGCCTCGGTGGGCGCGCCCATGCCGGAACCCGTGGTGCGGCACCATCAACAGCGCGGAAAGGTCGGCATGCTGTTGATACAGGGGACGGCTGACAAGGTCGTGCTGTACGAAGGCAAGGCCGCCGGCTACCTGTCGGCGCAGGGCACCTTTGATTACTGGCGCAAGCACAACGGCATCGATGGCGCCACGCCGCAGCCGCGCCTGATTCCTGGCCCTGCCGGCGATACGACGCAAGTAAGCTGGCTGGAGCAGGGTGGCGATGACGGCGGCGCCAGCGTTGCCTTGCTCACCGTCAAGGATGGCGGCCACACGTGGCCTGGCGCCGATGCCTTCAATATCGGGCTGCCCATCGGCAAGACCACGCGCGCCGTCGATGCGAATGACGTCATCTGGGAATTTTTCAGCAAGCACCGGCGTTAAGGTGACGGGGACGCGGTTGCCTGTGGCACACTCTTGTCATATTGAATCTTGCACAAGGAAATGATGAACAGCCACCCCGTCACCATATTCTGCCGCTCCTTGGCGCAGCTTTCCGCCATGCTCGACAAGACCGGCACCGCGCCATCGATGCTGGCGGCGCGTTTGCACCCGGACATGCTGCCATTTGCCCAGCAAGTGCGCGCGGCAGTGAGCTTTTCCCTGCGCGGCTGCTGCCCTCTGGCAGGGCTGGACGTGGCCGATTTCAGCGCCGCCGCCAGCCTGCAGGAGCAGATCGCACAGACCACGCGCTACCTCAAGGATATTCCTGCGGAACGTTTTGACGGGCCGCCCGAACGCATCTGCCGCGACCGCGCCGGCTTTGCCGACATCGCGCTGCCGGCCGGCGAATATTTGAACTTGTATATCCTGCCGAATTTCTATTTCCACTTCAGCATGGCGTATGCGATTGCCCGCAGCCAGGGAGCCAGCATCGGCAAGGGCGATTTCGATGGCTATCACGCGTATGCGCCGGGATTTTCCTTCGAGACGCCAGTCGCATCGTAAGAACTACAGTCCCGCTTCCTTCCAGGCGGAAAACCCCAGCCGTTTCAGCAGCCGTCCCGACAGTCCGCAACTCCAGCAGCTGATCTGGATTTGCCGGTGCCGTGCCGGGTTCGCATGCCAGGCTTGCTCGGCGTAATCGAGCAGGGCGTCGCTGAGCGGGGAGGCGTCGGCTGTCGCAGGCAGGCGGTTCATCAGTTCGAACACGCCGTGTGGGGCCTCCTTGACCTGCAGCAAACCGGCCAGCAGGGCGCGCAGCACGGCGCCGTCGATGGAGCCGCTCGCTTGCGTGTAGCGTTGCCGCCAGCACAGGCTGCGCGCTTGCCACAGGGCAAGCAGTGCGGGCACGTCGGCCGCCCGCAGTTGCCCGATCAGCTCGTCCGCTTCGTGAAACAGGTCGAGGCGGTCGTATTCCTCGTCGTCGCCGCACAGCAGTTCATCGAGTTCGTGCAATACGCTCATGCCACCAGGTTCGTGGGCGCGCCCCGTTCGAACGCTTCCACGTTGCCGATCAGGATGTCCGCCAGCTTTTGCATGGCTTCGCCACTGGCCCAGGCCGTGTGCGGCGTGAGGATGAAGTTGGGCAGGCGCAAATTCAACAGCGGGTTGTCGGGCAGCGGCGGCTCCTTCGATAACACGTCGAAACCGGCGCCGGCGATCACGCCGTTCGTCAATGCCTGGGCCAGCGCCGCTTCATCGACAAGGCCGCCCCGCGCCGTGTTGATCAGGAGGGACGTCGGCTGCATGCACGCCAGTTCTTGCGCGCCGATGATGTTGCGCGTCTTGTCCGTCAAAGGCAGGTGCAGGCTGAGCACGTCGGACGTGGCCAGCAGCTCGTCTAACGTCACTTGCGTCACGCCGTCCTCATCGATAGGCGAGCGGTTGTGGACTTGCACCTGCATGCCGAAGGCGCGCCCCAGCTGCGCCACGGACTTGCCCAGCGCGCCGTAGCCGAGCAAACCCAAACGGCTGCCGGCCAGGTCGCGGATCGGGTGGCCGAACAGGCAGAAGCGGTCCGATGCCTGCCACAGGCCCGCTTCCACGTCGGCGCGGTAGGCAAGCAGCTGGCGGCGCAGGGCCAGCATCAGGGCCAAGGTGTGTTCGGGTACGGTGGCGCGCGCATAGTCGCGGATATTCGCCACGACGATGCCCCGCTCGCGGCAGGCGGCCAGGTCGACAATATCCGTGCCGGTGGCGGCCACGGCGATCATCTGGAGCTTGGGCAGCTGCGCCAGCTCGGCCGCGCGCAGCGGCACTTTGTTCGTGATGGCGATGGTGGCGCCTTGCAGGCGGGACACCGTCTGTTCGCTGCCCCTGGTGTGCGCATGTTCTTCCCAGCTGTGCGCGAAGGCGGGTGGGCGCACGGTGGCGATCAGGCTGTCGCGGTCGAGAAAGACGATGCGGTGGGGCGATGTGCTTGCTGCGGTCATGGCTGGGCCTCGGTCAGGGTGGCGCGCGGGCTCGGGCTGGCGTTCTTGCCCTTGAGCTGCGTGGCCGGGTGGTTGGTAAACATGTCGGCGACCCATTCGACAAACACGCGCACCTTGGCGGACAGATGGCGGTTGGGCGGGTAGATCACGTGGATGGGCAGCGGGTCGGATTCCCATTCACTGAGCAATTCCACCATTTTGCCCTGTTCTATCAGCGGCGCAAGCATGAAATGCGTCATTTGCACGATGCCCAGGCCCGCCAGGCCCGCGGCCGAGTAGGCATTCGAATCGTTCAGGGCGATATGGCTGGGCATGGCGATCTGGATGCGTTCGCCGGCGCGCGTGAAATCCCAGTCAAACGTTTTGCCCGTCTTGGCGGAGAAAAAATTCACGCCGCGGTGCCGGGGCAAGTCGTTCGGATGCAGCGGCGTGCCGTGGTGCGCCAGGTAGCCGGGCGAGGCGCATGTCATGAAGTGCAGCACGCCGACCCGGCGCGCGATCAGGTTCAGGTCGCCCAGTTCGCCGCCGCGCACGGCGCAGTCGACGCCTTCTTCGATCAGGTCGACGGGACGGTCGCTGCAACCGAGTTCCAGCGAAATGTCCGGGTAGCGGGCAAAAAAATCGGGCAGGGCAGGGATGATCAGTTCGCTCGCCAGGGCCGTGGGCGCATCCACGCGCAGTCGTCCGCTGGGACTCAATCGCGTGCGCGACAGCGATTCTTCGGCCTCGCGCACGTCGGACAGGATGCGCACGCAGCGTTCGTAATAGGCGGCCCCGTCGGACGTGATGCTGACGTGGCGCGTGGTGCGGTTGAGCAACTTGACCGACAGGCTCGCTTCCAGCGACTGGATCAGGGTTGACACGGTGGCTTTCGGCAGCTGCATGTTTTCCGCCGCGCGCGTAAAGCCGCCCGCATCGACGACTTGGATGAAAACTTCCATTGCTTGCAGCTTGTTCACTTGAATTCCTGTCACTTTATCCGTGATTATTCAGAATCCTGAACAATCAATTCGTCATTGCACTCTTTATCAGATTGTAGATCAAGTCTATAGTTGTTGTACTGCAGCATAAATGTGATGCCGCAGGCAGTACAACAGGAGAAACATCATGGCTTATCGGAATGGAATCTTTGCAGTGCTCGCTCTCGCTATGAGCTCGCTCGCTCTGGCCGCGATGGTATCGACGGATGCGTATTCACTGGCGGCGCAAAGCGAAGCCAGTGCTTACAGCGCCCTGACCCATGAAGTGGGCGGCATCGCCCTGTTGTGCCTGAACGACACGGTACTCGATGCTGCGGTGCAGCCGGTGGTGGCGCAATGAGCGTTGCCGGCACCGTGGCTGAACTGGCTCCTGGCCAGGCGCTGAAGATACGCGATATCCAGGTGCAGGGCGCGCAGGATGCGCTCGCCGCGCGCGTCTACACGGCCGGCGTGCCGGGCGCCAAGCAGTCGAGCCTGATCGTCTTCTTCCATGGCGGCGGCTTTGTCGACGGCGACCTGGACGACGCGGACGACTTCCTGCGCTGCCTCGTGCTGAGCAATCCCGACCACGTGGTGCTGGCCGCGAACTATACGTTGGCGAAGGTGCGGCCATTCCCCGCCGCCGTGGAAGACGCGCACGCCGTGCTGCTGTGGGCAAAAAAGAACAAGTCCAAGCTGGGCTGGACGGGCAAGCAGATGGTGGTGTCGGGCATCGAAGCGGGCGCCAATCTGGCTGCCGTGTGCGCCATGATGTCGCGCGACCGGGGCGGACCGCCCCTCGCGGGCCAGGTGCTGATCATGCCGATGCTCGACCCCGGCCTGTCGACCTGTTCGATGCGCAACTTGCCGACGTGCCCAGATCTGGCGGAAGTGGCTGATCAATGCGCCGCCGCCTACCGTGGCTACCTGCCGAATGCCGCTGACCGTACCCATCCGTATGCGTCGCCATTGCAGTCGAGCCGCCTGAAGAACCTGCCGCCGGCGCTTATCCTGTCCGGCGAAGACGACCCATTGCGCGACGAGGCTGAACAATACGGCAGCAAGCTGATCGCCTGCGGCATCAAGACCACGGTGCGGCGCATGCCCGCCGCGCCGCTGCAGGATGCGGGCGCGCGTAATGAGTGCGCTTGCAAGGTACATGCCTTGAACGAGATTGCCAGCTTTGTCGCTGGACTGGGGCAGGAGCCCGAGTCATGACGCCGCCATCTGCGGCACCGCAAAAAAACTTACACTAATCAGTTTACTTTTTGAGTTTCGGTTGTTACACTACGGAGTGTAGTTCCCATCTTGCCTGAGTTGTGCGCTCGCACAGCCAGCTTTGTCGTCCCCGTCCGCTTTTAAATAGCTGGCGGCCTGTTTACCTTTGATCGAGCGCCGTCGGGCGCCATGGCACCACTATTCACTTTTTCAGTTGGGTTGCTTCCTGCCGCCCATACCATTAGAAATTTTCATAAAACAGGGAAATAAAATGAAAAACGTTCAACAATTTTCCACTCTGCTGAAGCCCCTGGCTGCCTCGCTCGCGCTGGCGGGACTGGTGGCCGTGAGCCTGGCCGGCTGCGATTCGGCCAATAGCAAGGTGCCCGACGCGCCAGCGGCCGGCGGCCCGCCCATCTCGGCCGCCGCCGTCGTTGAAAAACAGATCACGGAAACGCAGGAATTCTCGGGCCGCCTGGAAGCGATCGAGCGCGTGGAAATCCGCTCGAGAGTCGGCGGTTTCATCACGGCCGTCAATTTCAAACCGGGCAGCGAAGTGAAAAAGGGCGATGTGCTGTTCGTCATCGATCCGCGCCCATTCCAGGCCGAAGTGTCGCGCGCCGAAGGCACTGCCGCCTCGGCCCGCGCCAAGGCGGAACTGGCCAAGCTGGAATTGTCGCGCGCTGAAAAGCTGCTGGCTGAAAAAGCCATCGCCCAGCGCGAATTCGATGAAAAGGCGTCGGGCCTGAAAGAGCTGGACGCGAATGTCCGTTCGGCGCAAGCCGCGTATGAAGCGGCGAAACTGAACCTGTCGTACACGCAGGTGCAGGCGCCGATCAGCGGCCGCGTCAGCAAGGCGGAAATCACCGTCGGCAACCTGATCGACGCTTCCGCCATCCTCACCTCGGTGGTGTCGACGGACCGCATCTACGCCAGCTTCGACGGCGATGAAGATACCTACCTGCGCGTGGCCGGCACGGCGCAAAAGGGCACGCCCGTCACCGTCAAGGTAGGCCTGGCCAACGAAACGGGCTTCCCGCATGAAGGCAAGCTGGAATTCGTCGACAACCAGCTCGATCCGGCCACGGGCAGCGTGCGCATGCGCGCCACCTTCGCCAACGCCGAGCGCCAGCTGGTGCCTGGCCTGTTCGCGCGCATCCAGCTCGACGGCGGCAACGGCCCGCAGGCGCAAAGCACGGCGCTGTTGATCAGCGACCGCGCCGTCGGCACGGATCAAAGCCGCAAATACGTCTACGTGGTGGGCGCCGACAACAAGGCCGAATACCGCGCCGTCAAGCTGGGCCCGACTTCGGACGGCTTGCGCGTGGTGCGCGAAGGCTTGAAGGCGGGCGAGAAAATCGTCGTCAACGGCTTGCAGCGCGTGCGCCCCGGCGCCCCGGTGACGCCGCAGATGGTGGCCATGGATTTCGATCCGACCGCGCCTGCCGCTCCTGCAAAACCTGAAGCAAAAGATGCCAAGATCGCCGCGAAAGCAGCATCGACTTCCAAGGAATAAACATGAACTTTTCCCGCTTTTTCATCGACAAGCCGATTTTCGCGGCGGTGCTGTCGATCGTCATATTCGTGGCCGGGCTGCTGTCGATTTTCGGCCTGCCCATCTCCGAATATCCCGACGTCGTGCCGCCATCCGTGGTGGTGCGCGCGCAGTACCCGGGCGCCAACCCGAAAGTGATCGCCGAAACCGTGGCCGCGCCGCTCGAAGAGCAGATCAACGGCGTCGAGAACATGCTCTACATGTCCTCGCAAAACACGTCCGATGGCGCGATGATGCTGACCGTGACCTTCAAGATCGGCACCAACGTCGAGCAGGCCGAAACGCAGGTGCAGAACCGCGTGCAGCGCGCCTTGCCGCGCCTGCCCGAGGAAGTGCGCCAGATCGGCGTGACGACCGTCAAGTCCTCGCCCAACCTGACCATGGTGGTGCATCTGGTCTCGCCGAACAAGCGCTATGACGATATGTATTTGCGTAACTACGCGGTGCTGAACGTCAAGGATCAACTGGCCCGTTTGCCCGGCATGGGCGACATCCAGATCTTCGGCGCCGGCGACTACGCCATGCGCATCTGGCTCGACCCGCAAAAGGTGGCGGCGCGCGGCATGACGGCCAATGACGTCGTCGACGCGATCCGCGAGCAGAACGTGCAGGTGGCCGCCGGTGTGATCGGCGCCTCGCCAGCGAAGAACTCGGACTTCCAGCTGACCGTCAACACCCAGGGCCGTCTGCAGACGCCCGAGGAATTCGGCGCCATCATCGTGCGCACGAATGCCGATGGCGCCGTGACGCACCTGAAGGACGTGGCGCGCGTGGAAATGGGCGCCAACAGCTACTCGCTGCGTTCGCTGCTGAACAATAATCCGGCCGTCGGCATGGGTATTTTCGAAGCGCCGAACGCCAACGCGCTGCAACTGTCTTCCGACGTGCGCTCCAAGATGGACGAACTGAAAAAAGACTTCCCGCAAGGCGTGGAATACCGGATCGAATACGACCCGACGCAGTTCGTGCGTTCGTCCATCGAAGCCGTGATCCATACCCTGCTCGAAGCGATTGCCCTGGTGGTGCTGGTGGTGATCATCTTCCTGCAAACCTGGCGCGCATCGATCATTCCGCTGCTGGCCGTTCCCGTCTCCATCGTCGGCACCTTTGCCGTGATGCTGGGCTTTGGCTTCTCGATCAACACGCTGTCGCTGTTCGGCCTCGTGCTGGCCATCGGTATCGTCGTCGATGACGCCATCGTGGTAGTGGAAAACGTCGAGCGCAATATCGAGGAAGGCTTGTCGCCGCGCGACGCCACCATCCAGGCCATGAAAGAGGTCAGCGGTCCTATCGTCGCCATCGCCCTCGTGCTGTGCGCCGTGTTCGTGCCGATCGCCTTCGTGCCTGGTCTGTCGGGCGAGTTCTACCGCCAGTTCGCGCTGACCATCGCCATTTCGACCGTGATCTCCGCTTTCAGCTCGCTGACCCTGGCGCCAGCCCTGTCGGCCGCGCTGCTCAAACCGCACGATGCTCCGAAAGACGCGCTGACGCGCGGCATGGACATGGTCTTCGGCCGCTTCTTCGCCTGGTTCAACCGCTTCTTCGGCCGCGCTTCGCACCGCTATGAAGCTGGCGTAAAAGGCGTGTTGGGCCGCAAGAGCGCTTCGCTGGGTGTGTATGCGCTGCTGGTCGTTGCCGCCATCTTCACCTTCAAGTCTGTGCCGGCCGGCTTCGTGCCAGCGCAGGACAAGCAATACCTGGTGGGCTTTGCGCAATTGCCTGACGCCGCGTCGCTGGACCGCACCGAAGATGTCGTGCGCCGCATGTCCGACGTCATCAAGTCGGTGCCTGGCGTCGAATCGACCATCGCCTTCCCCGGCCTGTCGATCAACGATTTCACCAATGCGCCGAACGCCGGTATCGTCTTCGCCACCCTGAAACCGTTCGACGAGCGTACCAGCAAGGAATTGTCGGGCGGCGCCATCGCGGCCGAGATCAACAAGCGTCTGGGCGGTATCCAGGACGCCTTCATCATGGTCTTCCCGCCACCGCCGGTCAACGGCCTCGGCACCATCGGCGGCTTCAAGATGATGATCGAAGACCGCGGCAACCTCGGTTACGACGCGCTGTACAACGCCACCCAGGCGCTGGCCGCGAAAGCGTACCAGACGCCGGAACTGGCGGGCGTGTTCTCGGGCTACCAGATCAACGTGCCGCAGCTGTTCGCCGACGTCGACCGCGTGAAAGCCAAGCAGATGGGCGTGCAGCTGCAAACGATTTACCAGACCTTGCAGATCAACCTCGGTTCGCTGTACGTGAATGACTTCAACCAGTTTGGCCGTACCTACCAGGTGCGCGTGCAGGCCGATGCGGCGTTCCGTTCGCATGCGCAGGATATCGCGCAGCTGAAGGTACGCAACGACAAGGGCGAGATGATCCCGCTGTCGTCGCTGATGCGCGTCAAGGACAGCTATGGCCCGGACCGCGTGCAGCGCTACAACGCGTATGCCGCAGCCGACTTCAATGGTGGCGCAGCCCCTGGCGTATCGAGCGGCCAGGCGCAAGCCGCGCTGGAACGCATCGCCAAGGAAGTGCTGCCGCAGGGGATTTCGTATGAATGGACGGAGCTGACCTACCAGGACATCTTGTCCGGCAATACGATGATCTATGTGTTCCCGCTGTGCGTGCTGCTGGTGTTCCTGGTCCTGGCCGCCCAGTACGAAAGCTGGACATTGCCGCTGGCCGTGATCCTGATCGTGCCGATGTCGATCCTTTGCGCACTGTTGGGCGTGAAACTGACCGGCGGCGACAACAACGTGTTTACCCAGATCGCCCTGTTCGTGCTGGTGGGGCTGGCGTCGAAGAATGCGATTCTGATCGTGGAATTTGCCCGCGAACTGGAAGAGCATGGCCGTACCGTCGTGCAAGCGGCGCTGGAAGCGTGCCGTCTGCGTCTGCGTCCGATCCTGATGACGTCGATCGCCTTCATCATGGGTGTGGTGCCCCTGGTGTTCTCGAACGGCGCCGGTTCGGAAATGCGCCATGCCATGGGTGTGGCGGTCTTCGCCGGCATGCTGGGCGTGACCTTCTTCGGCCTGTTCCTGACGCCTGTGTTCTATGTATTGCTGCGCACCCTGGCGCAGCGTTTTGAGAAAAAACCAGCCGTCGCTGCCGCCAAGCCTGTCGCCGCGCCAGCGCTGGACCTGGAAGGAGATATATATTGAAAACCAAGGAAATCATCTGGCGCGTCAAGCCCGTGCTGACCGCCATGGCCGCCGCAGTCCTGCTGGCCGCCTGCGCGGCGCCCGAGTTCAAGCAGCCGCAGATCGAGACGCCGGCCGCGTTCAAGGAAGCGCAAACCTTGCCGGCCGTGCAGACGGCGGCCGACGGCACGCGCTGGAAGCAGGGCGTACCCGCCGAGCGCCAGGCGCGCGGCGAGTGGTGGCTGGCTTTCAATGATCCGGCTTTGACCAGCTTGATCAACGAAGCGACGCAAGCGAATGCCAACCTGGCCATCGCCGCCGCCCGCGTCAAGCAGGCGAGGGCGATTGCTGGCATCGCCGAAGCGGACCGCATCCCGCAAGTGGGCGTGAACGTGGGCGGCCAGCGCAACCGTGCTTCCGCCGTGTCGCTCGGCTTGCCGAACGGCGCGCCGGTGGCGGCCACGAATGTCTACCAGGCCAACCTGACGGCCAGCTACGAAGTCGACTTGTTCGGCCGCGTGGCGTCCAACGTCAGCGCCTCGCGCAGCGATGCGCTGGCCGTGGAAGCGACTTACCGCTCGGTGCTGCTGTCCTTGCAGGCCGACGTGGCGCAAACGTACTTCCAGCTGCGCGCCACGGACGCCGAACTGGCGACCCTGGAACAGACGGTGCGCCTGCGCGAAGAAAGCGTGCATGTGAACCAGCGCCGCTACGACCTGGGCGACATCGGCGAATTCGACCTGTCGCGTGCCCGCACGGAGCTGTCGACCGTGCGCGCCGAAGCCATCGGCCTGCAGCGCCAGCGCGCCACCAGCGAACATGCGCTGGCCGTCCTGCTGGGTAAACCTGCCGCCAGTTTCACGGCGACCGTCAACCCGCTGCAGGATAGCGGCTTCCTGCCCGTGATCCCGGCCGGCATGCCGTCCTCCCTGCTGGAGCGCCGTCCCGACATCGCGTCGGCGCAGCGCACCATGGAAGCGTCGAATGCACGCATCGGCGTGGCGAAATCGGCCATGTTCCCGGCCTTGACCCTGAACGCCTCCGGCGGCGGCGCGTCCGATACCTTCTCGGACATCTTCAAGTGGAGCAGCCGCTCCTGGCTGCTGGGCGCCCTGATGTCGATGCCGATCATCGACGGTGGCCGCAACAAGGCGGCGGTGAGCCGCAGCGAAGCGCAGCTGGAAGAGTCGGTGGCGACGTATCGCCAGAGCGTGCTGGTGGCCTTCGCCGAGGTGGAAGACAACCTGGCCGGCCTGCGCATCCTGTCGGGCCAGACGCAGCAGATCGACGAAGCCGTTGTCTCGGCGCGCCGCTCGGCCGACCTGGCGCAAAAACTGTACGACGCTGGCCGTTCCAGTTACCTGGACCTGCTCGACGCGCAGCGCAACCTGGCGGCCATCGAGCGCAACGCCGTGCAATTGCGCGGCAACCGCGCCGTCACCACGGTGGCGCTGATCCGCTCCCTGGGCGGCGGCTGGGGCGAGACGGAGCCGCAAGTGGCTGCCAACTAGTTTCCTGCCCGCGGCGATAAGCCAGTCGAAAACGGCGTCGTGCTTTGCACGGCGCCGTTTTTTTATGGCTTGCGCAGGCCGGCTTGGCACGCAGCGCGGTAGGTCGGCTTAGCGCATCGCGCGTAAGCCGACACCACCCGCGTCCTCAATCAAGGCCAGACCAAAAAAATAAATTGAATCCAATCCCCGACCCACCACGTAAATACTCCTGCAATCATGCAAACGCCGTCATTCAGGAGATACCATCATGCGCACCTTCGTTCCCGCAGCACTGTTCATTACTTCCATGCTGGCCGCCAGCGCCACGTTTGCCGCCGACATGACGACCATGGTCGGTGGCCAGAGCATGTATCCGTCCAAGGACATCGTCGACAACGCCGTCAATTCGGCCGACCACACGACGCTGGTCGCCGCCGTCAAGGCGGCCGGCCTGGTCGATACCCTGAAAGGCAAGGGCCCATTCACCGTGTTCGCGCCGACGAATGCGGCCTTCGGCAAGCTGCCGGCCGGTACCGTCGAGACCCTGGTGAAACCGGAAAACAAGGCGACCCTGACGAAAATCCTCACCTATCACGTGGTGCCCGGCAAATACGACTTCAAGGCGCTGGCCAAGGAAATCAAGATGCACGACGGTAAAGCCACCTTGCCCACGGCCAGCGGCGGCAAGCTGATGTTCGCCATGAACGGCATGCACAACATCGTGGTGATGGACGAGGGCGGCAACAGCGCCAGCATCAGCACCTACGACGTGTACCAGTCGAATGGCGTGATCAATGTGATCGACTCGGTGCTGATGCCTAAATAAGCGGGCGAAAAACGGACGAAAAAAAAGACAGGGAAAACCCTGTCTTTTTCATTCGTGCCGCCGTGATTACTTGGCTGGCGCTGCTGGCGTTGCCGGTACCGCTGGTTCCGCAGGTGCTGCCTTGTCGGCTGGCGCGGCTTTCTTCGCCTTGTGATGCTTGGCTTTCTTGTGCGCCGCTGGCTTGACGGCGGCTGCCGGCGCTTCGGCCTTGACTGCTGGCGTGGCTGCGACTGCTGGCGTCGCTGGCGTGGCGGCAGGAGCGGCTGGCGCCTGGGCGAAAGCAGCGGTGGCGAACAGGCTGGCGATCAGGGTGGCGATAACTTTTTTCATGATGAAATCCTTGGTATGTGTGGTCAGTAAAGAGTGTCGGAATTACTTGGCTGCTGCTGGTGCCGCTTCGGCGGTGGCCGATGCCAGCTTTTCGTCAGCCTTGGCCTTGGTTTTCTTGGCCTTGTGATGTGCCTTGACTTTCGTGGTAGCCGCTTCCGCTTTGGCGCTGGCCACTTCCGTTTTTGCGGCGACGACTGCTTTCGCTTCTTTGGCATCCGCTTTGACGACGGCTTGCGCTTCCTTGGCGTCCGCTTTCACGACAGCCTTGGTATGGGCCGCTTCCACTTTGGCAGGAACCGAGGCTGCAGGAGCGGCTGCAGGTGCTGCCGGGGTTTGGGCGAAGGCTGCGGTTGCGAACAGGCCGGCGATCAGGGTAGCAATTACTTTTTTCATGGTGCAGTCCTCAGTGGTGGTTTGTCTGGTATGTCTGTTGGTGCCGGGATGATTCCCGTGTCACTGAGCATAAAACGCGCCCGGGATCGCTGCCGTTGACGGTCATTACAAACGCTTACATCTGCGTGGCACCCGCCTTCAGGATGGCCTTCAGGATGGCCTTCAGGATGTCTTCCGAACGGCGCTGTCCATAGGGCTTGCCATACGCGCCGGACGCGATGCTGACCACCATGCGGCGCGCAGGTATCACGTAGATCTTGTTGCCGCCATTGCCCGAGGCGAAATGCACGGCGATCTTTTGGCCTCCGATGTCCTGCGTCTTCGCGTACCAGAAATAGCCGTAGCTGTCGGCATAGCGGTCGCCGGCGCCGATGGCCACGCGCGGCGCCAGCGCTGCGTGCAGCCAGGCCGTATCGATCACCCTCTTGCCGTCAACTATGCCGTCGTCGAGCACCATCTGGCCGATTTTTGCCGTGTCGCGTGCGCGCAGCGACAGATTGCCCTGGCCCTTCGGATGGTTGGCCACGTCGCGGCCCCAGCGCCAGCGCGTGATGCCCAGCGGCGCGAACAGCGCCTTGGCGGCGACATCTTCCAGGCCGGCGCCGCTGGCGCTTTCCACCACTCTGCCCGCGATATACGCGCCCAGCGAGTTGTAGCGGTACGTGCTGCCCGGCGCCGTTGCAGACGGCACGCCGCGCACGAAGGCGGCAGGGTCGGGCGCCGCATCGAGCTTATCTTCATTGCCTGGCGACTGCTCGTCTTCATCGAAGGCGGCCAGGCCCGAACGCATGGTCAGCAGGTCGTCGATGAGCACCTTGCCTGCCGGGCTGCCAGCCACTTCATGCCAGTAATCTCCCACCGTCTTTGTCGTCGCCAGCTGGCCGCGCGCCACGGCCGCACCCACCAGCAGTGCGGTGATGCTCTTGCCGGCCGAGCGGATGTCGTGCAGGGTGTCGGCCGTCTCGCCGTTGTAATAGCGTTCGGCGACGATGGCGCCATTGCGCAGCACGACGACGGCGTGCAAGTCGCCATGGCTGTCATGGTCCTGGGCGAGCAGGACTTGCTCGAGGGTGGTGGGGGCGTTTTGCGCATTGGCGGCGCAAGGCAGGGACAGGGCGGTAATCAGCAGCAGGTGGCGCATGGAATAGGCTTCGCGGCGATGGTTGGAGTGCCAGTGTCCACCATCTGCGCCGCTTTGTCGCGCGCAAGCTGCTTTGTTCGCTGAAGTTTGCATGAAGGCGCGCCATGCAAAAAGGACAGCCGAAGCTGTCCCTGGGAATGCGGGCGAAGTGGCCACGCAAGCGCAGACCCGGCGGATGCGCTTGCGTGGCGTCGTTCGCGCTTACTTCGCTGGCGCTGCCGGTGCTGCCGGAACGGTTTCCGCCGCTTTCGCCGCATCCGCTTTTACTTTGGCTTTGTTCGCCTTGTGATGGGCCTTGGCCTTGGTGGCTTTGGCGTCGGCCTTGGCGCTGGCCACGTCTGCTTTTGCATCGGCGACGACGGCCGCTTCTTTTGCATCGGCTTTCACGACGGCCTTGGTTTCCTTGGTTTCAGCCTTGACCACGGCTTTCGTGTGGGCAGCTTCCGCCTTGGCTGCAGCCGATGCTGCCGGAGCCGCAGGGGTTTGAGCGAAGGCTGCGGTAGCGAACAGGCCGGCGATGAGGGTGGCGATAACTTTTTTCATTGTATTTTCCTGGCGAGTGATAAGCGATTGTGTGGGGAATTACTTGGCTGCTGCTGGTGCCGCTACTGGTGCTGCTTCGGCGGTGGCCGATGCCAGCTTTTCATCAGCCTTGGCCTTGGTTTTCTTGGCCTTGTGGTGTGCCTTGGCTTTCGTGGTAGCCGCTTCCGCTTTGGCGCTGGCCACGTCCGTTTTTGCAGCGACGACTGCTTTCGCTTCTTTGGCATCCGCTTTGACGACGGCTTGCGCTTCCTTGGCCTCCGCTTTCACGACAGCCTTGGTGTGGGCCGCTTCCACCTTGGCAGGAACCGAGGCTGCAGGAGCGGCTGCAGGTGCTGCCGGGGTTTGGGCGAAGGCTGCGGTTGCGAACAGGCCGGCGATCAGGGTAGCGCTCAGGTTGAAAATGCGTTTTTTCATGGTGCAGTCCTCAGTGGTGGTTTGTCTGGTATGTCTGTTGGTGCAGGGATGATTCCCGTGTCACTGAGCATAAAACGCGGCCCGGAAGGTTACCGTTGACCTTGTTTACACTTTCTTACAATCGGCTGATTTAAACGACGTTAATTGAAGAAGGCGGCGTAAAAATGCAAAAAGACAGCCGAAGCTGTCTTTTTGCATGGCGCATGAAACGCGCTGTATGGATTATTTGGCTGCTGCCGCGGTCGCTTCAGTTTTGGCTTCGTCAGCCTTGGCCTTGGCTTTTTTCGCTTTGTGATGGGCTTTTTCCTTGGTGACTTTGGCGTCGGCCTTGGCGCTGGCAACATCGGCTTTCGCATCGGCGACGACGGCCGCTTCCTTGGCATCGGCTTTGACTACGGCCTTGGTTTCCTTGGCTTCCGCTTTTGCCACTTCCTTGGTGTGCTTGGCTTCGGCCTTGGCAGGCGCGGCTGGCGTTTGAGCAAAGGCTGCGGTAGCGAACAAGCCGGCGATCAGAGTAGCGGTCAAGTTGAAAATGCGTTTTTTCATGGTGCAGTTCCTCAAGAAGTGGGGTTGTAGTTCAGGAGATCAGTCCCCTGTCACTGAGGCAAAAACGCGCCGTGCGGCAATACCGTTGACACGTTTTTTTCTAATTACAAACACTTACATTTGCGGCGCAGGCACTCTGTTAGCTGGCGTACCGCGCCATGACCTGCAGCGGACTAGACTCGAAGCCATCATCACCGCATGGGGCCGCCATGAAAGCCGCCTTGAAAACGTATCAAGCCAAACGCAATTTCGCCGTCACGCCCGAGCCTGCAGGAGGCGACGAGGCTGCAAACGACGTGCTCACCTTCGTCATCCAGAAGCACTGGGCCAGCCGTTTGCACTATGACTTTCGGCTGGAACTCGACGGCACGATGAAAAGCTGGGCCGTGCCGAAAGGCCCCAGCTATGACCCGCGCGACAAACGCATGGCCGTGCAGGTGGAAGACCATCCGATTGCGTATGCCAGCTTTGAAGGCACGATCCCCGAGAAACAATATGGCGCGGGCAAGGTCATCATCTGGGATAAAGGGACGTGGCAGCCCCAGCCAGCCACACCCGATGCGCGCAAGGCGCTGGCGGCCGGCGAACTGAAATTCACCTTGCATGGCCACAAGATGCATGGCAAGTGGGTGCTGGTGCGCATGAAAGGCCGGGGAGACAAACGCAGCGAAAAGCAGCCTGCCTGGCTGCTGATCAAGGAAAAAGACGACTATGCGCGGCCGGCACAGGAATTTTCTGTCGTGGACGAGTTCCCCGACAGCGTCAGGAACAAGGCCATGCCCAAGCGCAAGGTGGCTGCCGAGCCGCCAACTGCCGAGTTGCCCGCCACCCTGTCGCCCCACCTGGCCACCCTCGTCGATGCACCGCCGCCGGATGCGCAAGACTGGATTTTCGAGGTGAAATTCGACGGCTACCGCATCCTCGCGCGTTGCGATGGCGATCATATTGCGTTAATCACGCGCAATGGCAATGACTGGACAGCAAAACTGCCGAAGTTGCGGCGATCGCTGGAACAGTTGAGCTTGCCGCCAGGCTGGTATGACGGCGAAATCGTCGTCAACGACAGCAGCGGGCACCCGGATTTTGGCGCCTTGCAGCGCGCGTTCGACGCGGAAACGACCAGCGAGATCGTGTATTACCTGTTCGACGTGCCGTACTTCGATGGCCACGATCTGCGGGGCCAGCCCGTCGAGGCGCGCAGGGCGCTGCTGCAAGGGCTGCTGCAGAGCTTGCCCGCGTCGCCCCTGGTGCGCTTCAGCGACGCGCTCGATGCCGCCCCGCAGCGGCTGCTGGACCACGCCTGCCGCCTGGGACTGGAAGGGGTGATCGGCAAGCGGCGCGGCGCGCCCTATGTCACGCGCCGCTCGGGCGACTGGATCAAGCTCAAATGCGGCTTGCGCCAGGAATTCGTCATCGGCGGCTATACGGCGCCGCAGGGCGCGCGCGAAGGGATCGGTTCGCTGTTGCTGGGCGTGCATGATGAGCAGGGCAAGCTGCGCTATGCAGGCAATGTGGGCAGCGGCTTTGACGATGCCAGCCTGCGCGACTTGCGGCGCCGGCTCGATGCGCTGGCTATCGAGGCGAGTCCGTTTGAAGGCAAGGCGGGCGGCGTGCGCCAGCCCATCTGGGTCCGGCCGCAATTGGTGGCCGAAGTGAGTTTTGCGCAATGGACCAGTGGCGGCGCCGTGCGCCATGCCGTGTTTCACGGCTTGCGTGAAGATAAAAAGCCGGCCGCCATCGTGCGCGAGCGGGCGCGGCGAATCGAGAAGGAGAAGACAATGGAGAGCAAATCCATGCCGGACTGTGCCTTACCGGCCAGTTTCAAGGTCAGTCATGCGGATCGCGTGATCGACAGCGACAGCGGCGCCAGGAAGATCGACCTGGTGTGCTATTACGCGCTGGTGGGCAAGCTGATGCTTGCACACCTGCGCGGGCGCCCCGTGTCGCTCGTGCGTGCACCCGCTGGCGTCGGAGGCGAGCTATTTTTTCAGAAACATGTTGACACTTCGACAATGCCGGGCATCAAACAGCTCGATGCACGGCTGGACCCGGAACACCCGCCCATGCTGGAAGTGGCCAGCTTGCAAGGGCTGTTGTCCGCGGCGCAGTGGAATGTGGTGGAATTTCACACGCAAAACGCGCTGGCCAGCGCCTACGACACGCCGAACCGCCTGGTGTTCGACCTGGACCCGGGCAAGGGCGTGGCCTGGCCCGCCATTCGCGAAGCGGCCATGCTGCTGCGCGCCTTCTTGACGGAACTGGGCTTGCCCGCCTGGCTGAAAACCAGCGGCGGCAAGGGCTTGCACGTGGTCGTGCCGATCCGGCCCAAGCACGACTGGGACACGGTAAAAGCGTTTTCGCAAGCCATCGTGGCGCACATGGCGCGGCACATCCCGGAGCGGTTTGTCGTCAAGAGCGGTCCCGCAAATCGCGTCGGCAAGATTTTCATCGATTATTTGCGCAACGGCCGGGGCGCCACCACCGTGTGCGCGTGGTCGGCCCGCACGCGCTCGGGGCTGGGCATTTCCGTGCCGCTGGCCTGGGAGGAACTCGACGAGCTGGAGGCGGGCGACCAGTGGAACGTGGGCAATGTGCACAGCCGTCTCGGCGTGGGCAATACCCCGTGGGACGGCTATGCGCGCAGCGCGAAAGGCCTCGACGCGGCCATGAAAAAGCTGGCTTTTACGCCTCCGGCTTGAGCGGCACGGTGGCGCGCGCCAGTTGCAGGGCTTCCTCGATGGCAGCGTTGAGCTGGGGAATCTCGACGGGTTTGGTCAGGTAGCGGAAAAAGCCCGAGGCCAGGCCATGCCGGATGTCGCCCTTCATGGCGTTGGCCGTCAGGGCGATGACGGGGATGTGCGCCGTGCGCGCATCGTTGCGCAGGATGCGCTGCGCCTGGTTGCCATTCATGCCGGGCAGATTGATATCCATCAGGATGACGTCGGGATGGCGTTCCAGCGCCAGCGCGATGCCCTGGCGCGCGTCGGTGGCCGAGATCATGCGCAGGTGGGGCAGGAAGCTGACGATGTCTTCCACCAGGCGCAGGCTGGCCGGATTGTCTTCCACGTACAGCAGCAGCGCCTGGCCGCCGTCATCGTCCCCGCTGTCGCCGGCGGGCTCGGGCAGATATTCCGTGTCCGGCTGCCGGCTGGCGGGCGGCGCGGCCGTGGTGCCCAGTTCGATCCAGAATACGCTGCCCACGCCAATGCAGCTGTGCACGCCCATGTTGCCGCCCATCAGTTCGACCAGGCGCTTGGTGACGACCAGGCCGATACCCGTGCCTTCCTCGCTGCCCGCCTCCTGTCCCAGGCGGTTAAACGGCTGGAACAGTTCCGCCACCTGCGCCTCGTCCAGGCCCTTGCCCGTGTCGCGGATGGCGATGCGCACGTGCTGCGCATCGGGCTGCGAAATTTCCAGCTCCACCTTGCCGTCCGGGCGGTTGTACTTGATGGCGTTCGACAGCAGATTCAGCAGTACTTGCTTGAGGCGCGTATGGTCGGCCCGGACCGTGAGCGGCTCGCAGGCCGGAAAAACCAGGTGGATATGACGCTGCTGCGCCTGCTCTTCCACCATCACGCGCACTTCCTCGATCAGCGCGGGCAGCGTCACCGCTTCCATCGACAGGCTCAGGCTGCCCGATTCGATCTTTGCCAGATCGAGGATTTCATTGATCAGGGTGAGCAGGTGGCGCCCCGAGGTGACGATGTTCTGCACGAAGGCGCGCTTTTGCGGCACGGTGGCGGGCAAGGATTCGTTGGCCAGCAGCTGGGCAAAGCCGAGGATGGCGTTCAGCGGCGTGCGCAGTTCATGCGACATGCTGGTGAGAAAGCGATCCTTCGCCTGGCTGGCCCGCTCGAGTTCTATTTTCTGTTCGTTGAGCGTGCGCTCGATGCGCTTGCGCTCGGTGATGTCGCGGATGGCCGACGAGACCAGCACGCCTTCGTCCGTTTCCAGCGGCGACAGGCTGATTTCGACGGGAAACTCGGTGCCATCGCGGCGCAGGCCGTACAGCTCCAGGCCCGCGCCCATGGAGCGGGCGCGCGGCGCCGTGGAAAACGACTGGCGGTGGCGCGGGTGATCGTGTGCATAGCGAGCCGGAATCAGTACTTCCACGTTGCGCCCCAGCAGCTCCGCGCGCGAGTAGCCGAACAGGCGTTCCGTCTGCGAATTGACGAGCACGATTTCGCCATCGCCGTTGACGATGACGATGGCGTCCGGCGCCGATTCGAGCAAGCCGCGGAACTTCTGCTCGGCACGGCGGCGGTCGCTGACGTCGCGGATGGCGCTGATGACGAAGGTGCCGATCTCCGTCTGGATCGGTGACAGGCTGATTTCGACGGGGAACTCGATGTTGTCCTTGCGCAAGCCCAGCAATTCCAGGTCGGCGCCCATGGTGCGCGTGCGCGGCTGGTCGAAATAGCGCGAGCGGTGCGCCACGTGCGAATGGCGCAGGCGTTGCGGTAGCAGGCTATCGATTTGCCTGCCGTTCAATTCGCCTTCCGCGTAGCCGAACAGGCGTTGCGCCTGCTGGTTGGCCAGCACGATGGCGCCCGTGGCATTGACCATGATGACGCTGTCCGGCGTCGATTCGAACAGCACGCGGTAGCGCACGTCGACGAACTGGGCGTCGCGCGCCGCCTTCAGCAAGGTCGTGTCCTTCATGGTGGAAATCAGGTAGCGGGGGGCGTCCACCCCGGCCTGTGCGGTCTGGCACGCGACATCGACGTAGATGAGCTCGCCATCCTTGCGCCGCCGCAGCGATTCGCGGTCGTAGCTGCCGTGCACGGTCAACTGCTCGTTGATCAGCGGGGATGCTTCCGCCTGTCCGGGCAAGGAAATCAGTTCCCACAGCGTGCGGCCCAGCGCTTCGTCGCTGGCATAGCCGAAAATGCGCTGCGCCCCGGCCGTCCAGCGCACGACGGCATGCTCTTCGTTCGTGATGACAACGCCGCCAGGGGCGCCGTTGAGGATAAGCTGATCTAACTCGGCATCCATTTTTTCCCGCACGCATGACAGGGCTTGCCGGGTGGCAGGCCTGTGCATAACGTAGCGAGAAGCTTGATCAAAGTCAATGCATTTATATTATTGAAGAGTCTCCCGGGCTGTATGGGTGGTTCAGGCCGCCTTACGCCTCGATGGTGCCGGTTTGCGGGCAGTGGACGAGGCCGCGCGCTTGCGGGCCGGTGCGGCGGGCGCTTTCTTGCCCAGGCTTTGCTGCAGCAGGGCGACCAGGTCGATGACGTTGCTGCCTTGCTCTTCTTCCGGCTCGGGCGCGGGCGGCGTGATGGTCTTGGTCTGTCTGGCCTTGATTTTCTTCTTCACCAGCGCCAGCACGTCTTCGCGGTAGCTGTCGTGGTATTGCCGGGGTTCCCACTGCTCGCTCATGCCTTCGACCAGCGACAGGGCCATTTTGAGTTCCTTGTCGGAAATACCTGCCGCCCTCATGGTGTTGGGCGGCAAGTCCAGGTCATCCGTGGGGCGGATTTCATCGGCGTAGCGCAGGGTGTTGAGCACGATGGTGTCGCCCACGCACACGAGCGCGCACAAATGCTGCTTGGTGCGCATGACCACGCTGGCGATGGCTACCTTGTTGGCCTTGCGCAAGGTTTCGCGCAGTAGCGCATAGACTTTCTCGCCGCCCTTGGCGGGCAGCAAATAATACGGGTGTTCGTAAAAGGTCAGCGGTACCTCGGCCGCATCGACAAAGGTGTCTATGTCGATGGTTTGCGTGGCCTTCACATTGGCTTGCCGTAAATCTTCCTCGGACAGCACCACGTACTCATCCGTCTTGTATTCATAGCCCTTGATGATGTCGTCCCACTCGACTTCCTTGCCCGTCTTCTTGTTGTAGCGCTTGTAGCCGATGGGGGCGAAGTCGCGCCGGTCCAGCATGGACAAGTCCAGTTCATGGTCGAGACTGGCGGAAATCAGCTCGACGGGGATGTGCACGAGGCCGAAACTGATGGCGCCTTTCCACAGTGCGCGCGCCATCGCTTATTCCCCCACGCTGCCGGTGATGGGCAGGACGATGCCGCTGATGTAGCTGGAACAGGCGGGCGAGGCCAGGAAGACGTAGGCGGGCGACAGTTCTTCCGGCTGGGCCGGGCGGCGCATGTCCGTGTCCTGGCCGAATTTCTGGATGTCCTCGGGCGACTTGTCGGCCGGATTGAGCGGCGTCCAGACGGGGCCGGGCGCGATGGCGTTGACGCGGATGCCCTTGTCGAGCAAGTTGCCTGCCAGCGCCATGGTAAACGCATGGATGGCGCCCTTGGTGGTGGAATAGTCGAGCAAGTGCTTCGAGCCTTGCAAGCCCGTCACCGAGCCCGTGTTGATGATGGACGCGCCCCGCTGCAAATGGGGCAGCACGGCCTTGGCCATGTGAAAGTAACCGTAGACATTGGTTTTCATGGTGAGGTCGAAGCGTTCCTCGCTCAGGTCGAGCAGCGACTCGGCATGTTCCTGGAAGGCGGCGTTGTTCACCAGCACGTCGATATGCGTGAACTTGGCCAACACCTGGCTGACTGCCTCCTGGCAAAAGCCCTGGTCGCGCACGTCGCCGGGAATCAGGAGGCAGCTCTGGCCTTCCGCTTCCACGTAGCGCTTCGTTTCGTGGGCATCCGCGTGTTCGTTCAGGTAAATGATGGCCACGTCGGCACCTTCGCGCGCATACAGCACGGCCACGGCGCGGCCGATGCCCGAATCGCCGCCCGTGATGACGGCCACCATGCCGGCCAGCTTGCCGCTGCCGCAGTAATCGGGCGCCAGGAAGCGCGGTTGCAACTGCATCTCGCCTTCCATGCCAGGCTTGTCCAGGTGCTGGGCGGGCAGGGGAGGGACGGGCTGGCTGCGGTGGCCCGTCTGCACGGGCGGCTTGCTTTCCTGGCCGGATTTGGCGGCATCGTGCTGCTGATCGTGCTGATCCTGATCCTGTTGGATGCTGCGCTGCAAATTGCCGGCGGACTGGTCCTTGTTCTCGTTCATGCTGGCCTCCTTGTAAACGAAGGTCCAGTATCGGCGCGGCACCCGCATCAAACGGTGCGCTCGCTAACAGAGTGGCGAAAACGGGTGTAAAGTTATATGATGATTGACATAAATGTGGGAGGGTAGCATGAAAGTAAGCAGGGAACAGGCGGCGCTGAACCGCGAGCGCATCGTGGAGGTGGCGGCCAGATTGTTCCGCGAAAAGGGTTATGACGGCATCGGCGTGGCCGACCTGATGAAGAACGCGGGCCTCACGCATGGTGGCTTCTACGGCCATTTCGCGTCCAAGGAAGACTTGATGATCGAGGCGTGCCAGCATGCCCTGGAGAAATCGCTGGAAGGCTGGCGGGCGAAGGCCGCCAGCGACCCGGAGCGGGCGCTGCCGGCGATTATCGACAATTACCTGACCACCCGGCACCGCGACCAGCCCGGCGGCGGCTGCCCGGCGGCCGCCATGGGCGTCGATGCGGCGCGCATGTCGCCCGGCGCGCGTCCCGTGTTTACGAAGGCGACGCAGCAGCAGTTCGCGCTGCTGGAAGGCTTGCTGCCCGACGGCGCACCGGAAGAGCGGCGCCAGCAGGCGATCGCCACGTTCGCCGCCATGGTGGGCGCCATGGTGCTGGCGCGCTGCGTCGATGACGAGGTGTTATCGGCGGAAATCCTCGACGCCGTGAAGGCGCAATTGCTGCAAGAGTAAGCACGTCCCCCTGTCAGCCGGCCTCGTCGCATGATAGGCTTCGGTTTTCAGATTTTGGGATCATCCATGCTGCTCTGGCTCAGGCAATACCGGCGTCCTCTGTTGGCCGGAGACATCACTGCCGGTATCGTCGTCGCCATGATGATGGTGCCGCAAGGCATGGCTTACGCGCTGGTGGCGGGTTTGCCGCCCGTGGTGGGCATCTACGCCAGCATCCTGCCGCCCGTGCTGTACGCCTTGTTCGGCAGCAGCATGACGCAATCGGTGGGCCCGATGGCCATCGTTTCCCTGATGACGGCCGCCGCCCTGGCGCCGCTGGCCGATCCCGGCTCCTCCCTGTATATCGTGCTGGCCGCCCAGCTGGCCTTGATCAGCGGACTTGTCCTGCTGCTGTGCGGCGTGCTGCGCCTGGGCTTCATGGCCAGTTTCCTGTCGCGCCCCGTGATCAGCGGCTTCAGCAATGGCGCCGCGATCCTGATCATCTGGGGGCAGATTACGCCGCTCCTGGGCGCCACCTGGCCCCACTGGCACACGCCCAGCCTCGTGCTCGGGCTGTCCGGCCTGCTGTTCCTGTGGCTGGCCAAGCGCTATCTGTCGCGCTTGTTGCAGCGCTGCGGCCTGAACAAGGTGGCGGCCGACGTGGGCGCGCGCCTGGCGCCGATGGCGCTGGTGCTGGCCGGCATCGCGCTCGTCGCCTATGGCGGCCTGGAAGCGATGGGCGTGCAGACGACGGGCCACGTGCCCAGCGGCTTGCCGGGCCTGAACCTGGCCACCTCAAGCGCCCATTGGCGCACCCTGCTGTCGCCGGCGCTGCTGATCGCCTTCATCATCTTTTTGATGAGCATGTCCGCCGCCCAGACCCTGGCGCAAAAGCGCGGTGAAAAGCTGCACACCAACCGTGAACTGCTGGGCCTGGGCGCGGCCAACGTGGCCAGCGCGCTGTCGGGCGGCTTCCCCGTCACAGGCTCGATTTCGCGCTCGGCCGTCAATTTCCAGGCGGGCGCCAACACACCGCTGGCCAGCATCATCACGGCGGGATTGCTGGCGCTGGCGCTGGTGGCGCCCACAGGCTGGCTGGCCCTGCTGCCGCTGCCCGTGCTGGCGGCCACCATCATCTTTGCCGTCAGCAGCCTGCTGGACTGGGATACCTTGAAACTGTCGTGGCGCTACGACCGCAGCGATGCGCTGGCCCTGCTGGCGACGACGGCCGGCGTGCTGGTGCTGGGTGTGGAAGCGGGCGTGGTGATTGGCGTGCTGCTGTCGATGGGTACCCTGATCTGGCGCGCCAGCCGCCCGCACATTGCCGTGCTGGGCCGTATCCCGAATAGCGAGCACTTCCGCAACGTGGAGCGCTATGAAGCGCAAACCCTGCCGGACGTCTTGCTGCTGCGCATCGATGCGGGCCTGTTCTTCGGCAATGTGGAAGCCGTCACGGAGCGCGTGGAAGACGAGTTGCGGAGCCACCCGACGGCGCGCCACCTGGTGCTGGTGCTGTCGGCAGTCAACCAGATCGACAGCACGGCCTTGCTGGGCTTGATCGAACTCAACAGCGCGCTGGCCAAGCGCGGCATCAGCCTGAACCTGGCCGAAGTGAAGGGCCCCGTGATGGACCGCCTGCGCCAGAGCAGCCTGTTAAAGGACCTCAGCGGCAAGCTGTATCTGAGCACGGCCCTGGCCATGGATGACCTGAGCGGGGAAAAAGCATGACGATGGAACTGAATCTGCATGGCGAGCCGCGTGTGGTCGATAGCATCCCTATGCTGGAACAGGCGCTGCTGGACGCGCGCACGCTGGCCCAGTGCGAGCTGTGGCTGACCATGGCCGAAGATGCCGAGCAGGGCCCGGCCCTGTGCATGTTGCGTAATGGCGGCAATGCCTGGCTGATGTATCTGTCGGGACAGGACGACCTGAGTTTTCACTCCTTGGGAGACGAAGAGGAAACGGGTGAATGCAGCTATCTGCTGGCCAATGGCCAGGTGGATGTGTATCCGGAAGCATGGTGCGTGGATGTGGATTTATGCCAGCGCGCCTTCGTCGCGTTTTTCAAGACGGGCGGCGCGCGACCGGCTGGCATTGCGTGGGAAGCGGATTGAAATGCTAACCCGCTGGACCTGGACGACGAGCAAGTGCGCCCTGATCGCGAAGCTGCAGCAATGCCTGGCCGAGTCCGAAGCTGCTGCCAGCAAAGACTGACGGCTCAGGCGGTTACCAGCTGTTTTTCCATCGCCACGCTGGCCAGGCTGATGCCGCTGGGATGCGCATACGCTTCCTCGCGCAAGGAGATAAATCCTGCGGCCCGGTAAAACGGCACAGCGTTCAGCGACGCGGACAGGTGCAAGCGCGCAATGCCGCGCCCGCGCGCCAGTTGCTCCAGCGCCGCCAGCAGCCGTTTGCCGATACCGAGTCCCGCGCGCGCGGGATCGACAAACACGGCATCGACTTCGTGTTTGTCTACGTCCAGCATGGCATAGCCGGCAATGGCCTCGCCCTGCATCGCCACGATACCGCCACCGGCAGCCAGCATGGCCGCATAAGCTGGCGGCACGAGCGAAGCCGTCCACACAGTAATTTGCTCCGGCGCATAATGCGTCGCGCAACTGACGCGCACGGCCACCGTGCGCAGGGCCCACAGGGCGTCGATATCAAGGGGCAGGGCGGGGCGCAGGGTGATGGGCATGGAAGCTTCCGGGGCAAAAGAAACATGCTAGCGCAATGGCTTGCATCACGCCAGCATGAGCTTATTCAGCTGTCACTGCGCTGGCTTGTCCGGATCGATGTAGTACGAACCCGGCGGCGCACCCGGCACTTTCACCCGGAACTTTAGGCCGGACAACAGCTTGTCCCACAATGCAATCGCTTCCTCGTCAGTCAGCGACGATGCTTCGGCTGCGCCGACCATGTTGTGGGCGACTTTGGTGTACATGGATGCTTCCAGCACCGATGGATAGGCGATATCGCGCGGCGTACCCACCAGTGTCCATTCAAAATCATGCACGCCATCGGTACGCCGTATCAACGATTCCTCACCATGCCAGTGCTGCACGTCACGCTTGCCTTCGCGTAGCAGCGTGCGAGCAGGATAATTCTTGCCTTGTTGATCTTTCGCCTGCTGGATGCGGGCAAGTAATGATAATTCCCCACGTACTTTTGCATCATATTCAGCAGGAGGATAGTCGCCGTAAGCGTCCTTATTTGAAGTAATGGAAAATGTCACATCCGGGAAACTAGGAAAATATAAGCCGGCATCTGCCATCTCTTGATCATTATAATTTTTGTCGCTCATGAAGCCACCTCCTAAGCAATGGCCGGGTTCTGCAGGGATTTCATTTTTTCCGCGCAGACGTAAACTATTTGCCCGTGCTAACTGTATAGCAGTCGCACTTGTAATCGTTCCACCTTTTGGAATCGATCCGCTAAGGATAAATGTAATATCTTCTTTGTTGACATACGTTCTGAAAAAAACATCGCCATCTTCTTTGGAGAATTTATTTTCAAAGTAGTGGAATTGCCAGCTGTTTTCTAAGGGGCCTTTTCCGTTGTATATAATTTCAGAGGATGAATCATTGGTCTTTATTTTTCTTATATCCTCAGCTATTTTTTCATCTTTTGCGATGATTCCTCCTTTTATGATATCAATTCTTGAAGGGGCTGATGTGTTGCCATGTATCAATTCTGCCTCTTGTGGGACTTTAATCGCATAACGTCCGAAACATACAATTTTTGTTTTTATAAAGAGCACGTCAAGACGTTTGCTAATTTTTAAGTTGTCAGACATATTGCTTTCCTTATTTGTATTTTTTTGTGAACATGCTGAAATAAATGTCATTATAACAAGTGCGATTATTGAAAATTTCCCACTGTTGGTTTTATTATTCATGATTTAATCCAATTTGCTTTTTTTGCAATTTGTACGATGGAATACAGCATGGATGCCAGTACATTCGGGTCGGCGTAACTATTTTGGTGTTCATAGCTGGTCGCTTCCGTCGTGCCGTGTACGAATAATGTACCCGTGATGTGTTGGGCAGAACGATCTGATGGTACGGTTCCATCTCCGCGTGCATTAGCTGGCTGTAGCTTTAACTTCAAGAATTTTCCACCAGCTTGGACAAGGAGTTGGCCCTTGCTATCATCTTCAAGTAATTTCCATTTTTCTGGTAGCGGCTCGAATTTATTCCAGGGATCATTAGAGCCACTGTGAAGGCCCTCAATTAATTTAAATACGACATCTCCATAACTTAAAAAATTTCTCGAGGCACAATAGCTTGCATAAGTGTTTGGATGAAACGTTTTTTCTATGGATGATAGAAATTCTGTAGCTAATTTTAATCGACGCATTACCATTTCAAGGCCGCCACCTTTATCGTGCGGAATGCGTGCCGGATTTACCCAATTTGGATTGATTAGTCGCCACCATGCACTGGCTGGCTGAAGGTAAATGCTTTCCAATGCAGTAGTTTTATCGCGAGGCCAGCTCCATAAAATTTTATCCTGTGCATCTACGATTTTCAGCCAATTCTGGCCATATGCCGGACCAGGCATCATTTCCAGTGGCGCCGGTGCATTTGCTAGAATGGCGGTGGCATGCATACCGTCGATGCCTAGAACGCGGGCCTCTATTTCGGCTATGGAGCCTTCCCTTTCCTGAAAACCAAAACGCATGCGTTTATATGCCCCTGCGGCTCCAATGGTTGGCATCACGTTGTGATAAATTCCGAGAATTTTTACATCCTTATCGTCAAGCATATTTCCATAGCAGGGGTGTATCAACGCCCTGGCCAGCAAACCACCCATGCTGTGTGTGACTAGAATGACTTCACTACATTTGAATCCGCGTTTTTTGTAGCCGTCGACAAGGCCTCGTAGTCTCTCTGCAATGATGATGGCAGATACGCCATTGCTATTGATAAAGTTATAACCCATTGCGTGCACTGGATACCAACAAGGTGAAATTTTCTTTAAGTCATTGACATTAATGGCCTTGCCAGATGACGCGCCAAAAGTTGTTGGGTCTTGCATTAGCATGGCACCAAGGCCACTTGTCCTGCGCCAGAACGGATGTGCTTCTCCGTTGGAAATCATATTGTTTAGATGCTGTTCTGTGGTGCGCAACATGGTTCCGTATGCACCGTCGAAAAGCACCTCACTCCACCCGCGCCAGCGTGCTATTTGCGCGGGACTTTGGCGAGCGCGTGCTTGAGCTTGCAAAGGTCCCGTTGTTGGAGGTATTCCGTAGGATCCAATTAAGGGTGGGATGGGGGTAATGCTGTCGGGAACATTTTGATGTCGTGCATCTGCAGCCTTGGTTTCCACGCCATCCGGATCGAAACGGTTGTTGCTCTCCGTATAGTGGTAGTACTCGACTTCTGTTTCAGTGGGGTCAAACACCAATTGACGCTGCCGTGGCGACGCATCTTTGAACCAGCCACCCAAGCCATTACCTGTGAGTACAGCGGTCTTGCCTCCCGCGCCCATCATATCGTCTGGCCGCCAGGCCCGATTGTCTGGACGGCGCAATTCTTCCTGGCGAACCTTGCTCATCCTTAGATTGCTGCCCATCACGCCTGGTAAGAAAATGACTGGAATTACTTTGCCTGGTGGTAGGGTGACGTCATGTCGCGCGGTATCTTTTGTTTCCGTCATCAAGACGGCGAGTTCCGCCCAGCCTCCCACGCCTTGACTAAACTTCTCAGGATGATTGCCGCGGTTATTCAAGTCATCACATTTGCTCATGGCAGTTCTCCCTTATAGCGAATGATGTAGCTATCCATGCCGGTGGATTTTTGTAATTGCGTGGAACCGTCTTCCGTGCTTTTGCCGGCCATGTTGCCGTCATCGCGCAGGATTTCAAAAGCAATGCCAACGGCCGGCGTATCGTCGGCATTCACTAGCAAGACCTCCTGATCAAAACTGCTGTGTGGCCGCTCATTAAATTCCTGCGACACGCTCTTCGGCGCCAAGGTTTCCAAGTTGCCGTTGAAGAGCACGGGGGAAGAGGTGAAGAACTGCACCTTGTCGCTGATTTCCAGCATGTGGTTGGCGCCGTGCAGGCGTACGCCTTTCTTGCCCTTGATGTTGACCCAGTCCGCTTCGCTGATCAGCGACAGGACTTTCTGGGCGAGGATTTCCACCTCGTCGCTATGGGCCTGGATGGACACCTTGCCGCTGGCGGCAATCAGTTTCATGCCGGCCTTGTGCACGAACAGGCTGAAGGTCTTGGCGATGCTGGCAAACATGCTGTCGCCGCTGGCGAGTGAAATATGCTTGCTGCTGGTGAGCGCCACATGCTCGCTGGCGGCCAGGTGCATGGACTGGGCCGTGCTCAGCTCGATGCCGGCGGGACTGGCCAGCAGCAAATGCGGTTCGGACAGCTCCGGGAAATCGCCACCGGTACCCTTGATGGCGGCGTTTTGCCGCTGGATGGATTCAGCGACGGCGCCCTGTTGTGCTGCGCTGTCTTGCGCACCCGCGTCGATGGCCATGCCGGCCAAGCCCTGCTGCAGTTGGCGTGCCTGCGCCAGGCGGGCCTGTGTTTCGTCGAGCTGTTTGACTGATCCCGTTCCTGTTGATGTTTCTGTGGTGATCAGCATGCCTTTGGCTGCGCGCAGGGCGCCCCAGGCGCTGCTGGCCAATTCAAAGCCCACACCGCGCGCTTCCCTGCGGCCGGCGTTGTCGTCGATGCGGGTGATGTTGCCCAGTGAAAGGCGGCTATCCTGGTGCTCGCTGCGCAGCTGCGCCTGGATCGCGCCCTTGGTATCGTCGAGTACAAGGTGGTTGGCGCTGCGGGCGCCCAGTTCGCGGCTGCGCAAGCCGGACAGGGCGCGTTGCTGCGGCAGTTGCCAAGGCGGTGGATTGGCGCTGTTGTAGACCACGCCAATGACGATCGGATGGTCGATATTGCCGTCCTGGAATTGCACGACGACTTCCTGGCCCACGCGCGGCAGGGCGATTTGTCCCATCTGCGGACCCGCCATCGGCATCATGACCCGTATCCAAGGCGAGCTGCGCTCATCGAATTCACCGAGGCGGTCCCAGTGAAATTGCAGGTGGATGCGTCCCAGTGCATCGGTATGGATTTCCTCTCCGGCCGGCCCGACGACCAGCGCCGTCTGCACCCCGGCAACCACGCACGGCGTGCTGTTGTAGCCACGGCCCGGGCGCCAGCGGATGTCCCGGCGCACGCACAGCATATTGTTGACATAGTGGGACTGTGCGTTCAGGTCGACCTGGTAATTATTGCTGGCGCGATGCTCGACTGACAGGATCAGGTATTCGCGTTCGGCAATACTGTCCGGGCGCTCCTGGCCCGGCTGATAGCGTTTTTCCTCGGCGCTGAAATGGCCATCGAGCCGGAAACAAAGGCCTGGCTGCGCGCCACGGTGATTGCCGGCCGCCTCGAAATACTGGCGCAAATGGTCGCTTTCTTCCATGCGGCGCTGTGCCAGAGACGCCCCATCATCGACATTCTTATAACCGTAGGCGCCCGTGTTTTCGTACAGTTCGTGGGCAAATACATCACCCTGGCGATTCAGGGAGTAGCCGCTGGCAAGGCGTGGCTGGGGGTTTTTATAGTCGAAACTGGCCAAGGTGAGTTGCCCGGAGCCGATCCGGCGCACGGCTTGCCACTGTTGCAAGCCATCGTCTTCCATGGAGCCCGATTCGGAGTGGAAACGCATGGCGCCGTCGCCCGACGCCGTGGCGATCATGTCCGCCAGGGTGCTGTTGTCCGCGAGCCACAAGGTATGGCCATCGGCGCGGTGCTCGTACCAGTAATGCCAGCCCAGCGCCTCCCAGCGCCGGTGCAGGTGGTTGTAGTCGGTTTCATTGTGCTGGTTGGCGCAGGTGATCTGCGGATCGTCGCCATGGATGCTGGTTTTCCAGTCGCGCTGCTCGTAGTGGGCAAACGTCGTTTCGGTCAGCTGCATTACGCTTTGGCCATGAAAGGACACATTGTCCTGGCGCAGCCTGGCGAAGGCCAGCCATGGTTGCAGCACCATCCGGTACCACGCAAAGCCGCCATCGGCGCGCAGCAGGCAAAACTCGCCCACATAGCCGTTAAAGTAGCGCAGCGTACCCTCGTCGCGCACCATGGAAATGGTCACCATGCGGCCCATCATGGCCTTGAGCGCAATATGCGCATCATCGGACAGTAATTCGGCCTCGAAACGGAAGTCGCGCGACACTTCCTCCCTGGCGGTCAGCGAATTGACCAGCAGGATGGCGCCGGCAGGCCCATCTTCATGGGGAAAGTCGATCTTCAACAGGCGCCGTTCTTGCGCGGCGAGGTCGAAGGCCGACAGTGCCGCCTGGATGTTTGCATGCATGGCCTGCCTCCGTTACAGGGATGTGATCAGGTGGGCGCCACAGGCGGTGACGTCGCCGTCATAGGCGTACGGCTTGCCCATGTGTTTTGCGCCGGCGCCATCGGGCGTGATCGGGAAGTTGCCCTTGCACTTGGGGCAGAAGGTGGTGTCATCGGCCAGCGCCGCCGTCTTCCCCATCACGGTGCTGCCTGATGAGGCGCTGGTGACCTTGCCGCCGTGATCGGTTGCGTCTCCGAGCCGGATGACGCCGCGTCCCGCATGTTTCATGCTTGCCTCGCTTTCCAGTGATGGGCTGCTCAGGTCAGTTGCAGCAGATAACGCACTTCGGCGCCGCGTACCTTGCCTGGTGTTGTCTGCAAGAACGTCGTCCAGCCAAGCAGCCGTCTTTCTGACGGGTTGGAGCTCAGCAGCAGGGGAGTAATGCATGGCGGACTCAATATCAGCCGCACTTCATATTGCAAGTCTGGTACGCCAAACAGCGCCAGCATCTTTGCCAGTGCCGCCGCGCCTGTACTGCGCGGCAGGAAGCGTTGCAGGCCGGCGGGATCCAGCGGGCCGATATGCAGGCAGACGCGCATGTCCTGACGCCAAAGCCGCAGGCCAAGCGTTGCGCCGCGTGCCAAGGTAAAGTTGACACTGCGCAGCAGGCTGCGCCGGTTTTTTTCCAGATAGTCCCAGCCACCGACAAATTGTTGCACGGTGACGGGGACGCCGCAGTACTCGGCCAGCACGGGGCCAATCGCCTGCGCGGAGACGGGGCGGCAGCGCAGCAGACCCGCATACCAGGCCGCGACTTCCTGCGTCACGGCGTCAGCTTCGCCGCTCGACGGCAGCGCACCGCGCCGCACGCCGGCCAGTGCCGTCAGCAAAGGCAGTTGTACATCCCTTGCCTGGGTCTGGAGCGTGGATTCCAGTCGATACTTTTCCCATGCCAGGTAATACAGCGTGAGCATGCGGTGCGAAAAGATATCGAGGAAGGCCGAGACGCCAGCATCTTTGCTCGAAAAACGGTAGGCGGCGATGCGTTCAGAGTGGTGCAAGGGCAAGGTGCCGCCGACGCCGAGAAAACGCATGAACGTCGGCGTCAGGGTCAGTTGTTCATTGCCGTCGAGCGATAGCTGTTCGATTTCACTGGGGGGAAAACTCAAGGACAAGCTGTTCTTGAAGCGCAACACCTGGCCGAAGGCTTGCGCATGGGACACGTTCTGCTCGCGTAGCCAGCACAGCAGAATTCGCACCGCCTGCACGAACTGGTAGCGGTACGGTTCGGCCAGCAAGTGTTGTACTACACCAGATTCTGCAGTCCGCTTCTTGGTTTGCATCGGATCAGCTCCTCTCCGCTTTGCCCTGACAGCACCACCAGTTCGATGAAACTGTTGATTTGCACATACAGCCCAAGAAAGTGATCGATCACCTGCACAAACAGGTGCATGCTGCTGCCGACGAACGCTTCTTCGTCCAGCGTGATGCGCACCTCCACGCCATGCGCCAGCGAGGTACCGCGCTTGTGCCGCAGCCATGCCGTGGCCGGCGAGTGCGCGAGCGCGACGATGCCGCCGATCTGGCGTTGCGAGCTTGCCGATTGAGACAGGTCATACAGTGTCAGCATTTCACGCAGTGCTGGCAGGCCTTCCTGAACCAGCGCGTGATGATTCAGCGTCAAGTGCGAAATCAGCCGCCAATGCAGGCCCGCGCCCGGTGAAAAGCATCGCGGCTGGCTGGGGCGTCGCAGCATGTGCAGTGCAGGTCCGCCGCCGCACGGTTGCAAGTCTCCTTGCGGCTGGCCGTATTTGAGCGACAGTGGAAGGTCGCGGTTACTGCAGGTCAGCGACAGCGACAAGCTGGCTTTTTCGTTGATCAAGGGATTGAAGTCACTATCGACCAGCGTGATTTTCTTTTCGTGGCCAGGACTTTTCATGGCCAAAGCCATGTCGTGGCGCACGATCCAGTAATGGCCTTGTTGCGCCGCGCCCTCGCCATGGCGCAGGCTGTACAGCGGGCGAAATTCGGTCAGCGTGCTTTCGCCTCCCCGTTGGCGCAGCAAACGCACGGCATCGACAGTGACGACTTCGTAACCATGGGCATGGGTAGCATGGGCCAGTACGGAATAGTCGATTTTTTGCCGGGTGATGGCGATCGGCACGCCTTCCTGGCGGAAGAGGTTGACCGCCGGACTGCAGCCCAGCCTTAAGTTGTCGCTGGAAATACTGGACAACATGCGCGCCGCAGCGCAATCGGAGCGCAAACCGGCCATGCACAGATGCAGGGTAAAGCGCTGGCAACCAGGCGGCAGGGCAGCGCTCAGCGCCGCGATATCGATGTCGAAGAAATTGAATTTTTCCGGATACGCAAAATACTCGCTCAGGATGCGGTAGGCCGGTTGCGAACGGGCACCGAAAGGTATCAAGGCATCCGTGTCGGCGAAGCCGACGGGCGCCAGGGGGACGGCGGGCAGGGCCATCCACTGCGCCGCGTCGATCGACACAAAAGCGCAGACTGCATGCATGAACAGGGCATCGCGCAAGGCGGCGGAAAAAGAAGCTTCGCCATCGATGAAGATGCGCAGTGATGCGGGCGCCGCATCGAGATGCCGGATGCCGATGTTCAGCGAGGAACTGGCTGATGCTGGCAGGCGTACGCCTGGCGGCGGCTTGATCATCGCATCGAAAACCGCGCTTTCCAGTACCGATGCTCCGGTCGTCATGTCGTAGACCGTCTTGAAGCGGCAGCGCACGCCACGCACAGGCATTGCGTCCATTTCACTGCCAGCCGGCAGGTGCATTACACCCGCTCCAGCCTCTGGGACAGACTGATGGACGATGGTGGACGATGGGAAGGGGCGCAGATAATGTGGAAACAGGGCTTCGAACAGGGCTTCGGTAAATTGCGGGTAGTCGTCATCGAGCCGTTTCGAGATGCGTGCCGCCAGCATGGCCACCGATTCGATCAAGTGTTCGACGTGCGGATCCTCGCAAGACTCGCCGGACATGTGCAATTTGCCGGCGATTCTCGGATAGCGCTCGGAGAACTCACGGCAATGCCGCCTTAGCATCACCAGCTCGCGTTCGAAATACGGCAGCAAGTCCTCCATCTCTCTTTTCCTGTGTCTTCGCGGCGGAATGGTCAGTATCCGAGCGTTTGCTCCAAGGTAAATTGCGTTTGCGCAATAATTGAACAGGGTTGCTGCGCAACATCAAGGACTTTCAAACTGGCAACATCAGACTGGCAAGGCAGCATGATTCCAACCGCCAACATGGAGAACGCCATGACATTGCCATCCAAATTACTGTGGTCCGAGGGGCTGGCCATCGGCCCCCAGCAATTCCAGCAGCTGGACCGCTACCATGAAGCGCGCCTGCAGCGTCTGGCTTCACTCATCAATCCACATCTATGGGGTGTGCACGGCGTCAGCTGGAATGTGGATGCACTGGCCAACAATAGCCTGCGGGCGGACGCCATGTCGCTCGTCTTTCAGGATGGAGAATTCTTTGAGGCGCCGCTTGGCGATGTATTGCCCAGTGCGGTTGACCTGTCCAAGCTGCCTTCCAGTGAACATAGTTTCACTTTTTACGCCGCGTTGCCGACGCTGCAGGCACACGGCGGCAATGTGAGTTCTGCCGGCGCGCGCTATGTCCAGGCGGATATCGAAACCCCGGATCTGTACAGCGAGGCAGTCAGCATCGATGTGGCTTACCTGAAGAAGCGCGTGTATCTGCTGTCGCAACTGGATCCGCTCCATGATTATCTTGCCATCCCGGTGATCCGTTTGTACCGCGCTGGCAATGGCAGCTTTGAAATCGATGCCTCCTTCATTCCGCCTGGCCTGACCATCTGCGCCGAGTCTTCGCTGCAGAAAATGCTCGATTCGCTGATCGACCGCATGGGCGCGAAAATCGAGGCGCTGTACAGCCGCCACCGTCAACCCGGTAACAATACGGTTGAATTTCATGGCGGGGATGTGTCCTCATTCTGGATGCTCAATACATTGAGCACGGCCAGCGCCACGCTCAGCCATTGCGCCAGTTACCGGCGCCACCATCCCATGTATTTGTTTGAAAAATTGATGGCATTGGCCGGCGGCTTGATGACGTTCTCGAAAAAGTACACGCTGAGCGACTTGCCGGCGTATTGTCACGATGACGCGGCTCCCGGTTTCGGCAAGCTCGATGGCATCATTCGCGACTTGATCGATACGGTGCTCCTGTCGCGTTACTTCCCGATTCCACTGTCCAACGACACGCAACAAAACACCCACTATCACGGTTTGCTCGATGCCAAGCGGATTGACCGTCAGACTGAACTCTGCCTTGCGGTCAACGCCGATATGCCGGCGTTGGAACTGGTTGCCACGGTGCCGTTGCAGTTCAAGATATCGTCTCCGGACAATATCGAACTATTACTGGGCCGGGCATTGCCGGGTGCCGAGCTGCGGCATATGGCCCAGGTTCCTGCTGAAGTACCCGTGCGGCCCAATACGTATTACTTTTCGATCGATAACAAAGGCAGTATTTATGACAGCATGATCAAGGCACAGGCGATTGCGATTTATGTGCCGTCTGGCATAAAAGGGCTGAAGCTGGAATTGTTCGGCATCAGCGGCACCGCCGCGTAACGATAGTTGACGTGGCGGGTGCTTGTCTTGTCAAAAGATTGCCCTAAGCAATAGACTTGCCCCGGCAGTTGACGTTATCATGTTTTTGTAAGTGTCGGTCGCTGAGCAGTCAGCGCAATGGTGAAACATGGTGACAGCGAGAGTGAGCATGGGCATGGCGAATGATGCGTGATGTGCCTGGCGGCGGGATGGGCAGGGCAGCGGTGCGCCGCTGCGGCCGCGCATTGCTGCTGGCGTTGTGTGTTGCCGCGGCCCCTGCGGCCATGCCGGCTGCGCCGCCGCACCAGGGACAGCGCGTGCTGTTCCTCAACGCCTACGATTACGGCCGCGCCGGCGTGGAATCGTACACGCGCACTTACGTGGCCGCCATGGCCGCAGCGGGCCTGGCCAGCGAAGACATCATGGTCGAGCACCTGAACCTCAATACCCAGGGCGACCCGGCGCTACGCAATGAGATGCGTGATTTGTTGCTTTTAAGATACACCCAGATGATGGGGCGCAAGGCTGACCTGATCGTTGCCATGCAGCAGCCGGCGCTCGATTTTTTGCTGTCGGACCTGGCACCGCTGGCGCGCGGCGTGCCCGTGCTGGCGATTAACACCTCGGGCAAGGCCTTGCCGGTAGGCAGCCCGCTGGCCATCTGGCAGCAAAAGGCGAACGTCGATTTTCCTGGCACCCTGGCGCAAGCGATGGCGCTGTTCCCGGAGACCAAAACCATCGTCATGGCCGTCGGCGCCAGCGAAGCCGACCAGGCCTTGAAGCGCAGCATGCAGCAGGCGGCGCAGGCGTGGCAGGGTATCGTTTTCATGGAGTATCTCGACGGCCTGACCCTGGCGCAGATGCGCGCGAAGGTGGCGCGCCTGCCCGCAGATACGCTGCTGGTGACGGGCAATGTCAACCGCGACGTGGACGGCGCCATCGCCACCCCCGTGCAGTTTGCCGGGGAACTGGCGCGGCTGGCGAACGTGCCCGCCTTCGGCATGTACAACACAAACGTGGGCAAGGGCATCCTCGGCGGCTCCATCCTGCACATCGAAGGGGCCGCGCAGCAGGTGGCGCAGATGTCGCTGGCCGTGTTGGCCGGCAAGGCGCCAGCCGCACCGGGCGCCTTGCTACCGCCGGTCCGTCCCGTGCCCATGTATGACTGGGAGCAGCTGCAGCGCTGGGATGCCGACATCAGCCGGCTGCCGCCGAACACCCTGTTCTTCAACCGTCCGCCGCAGCTGTGGCACGAGCACCGCGCGGCCGTGCTGTCGGCTGGCGCCGTGTTTCTCGCCATGGCGTGCATGCTGAGCGCCTTGCTGCTGCAGCGCCGTCGCTTGCGCCGCGCCGAGGGCGATGCGCGCGAAAGCGAGCAGCGTTTCCGCATCCTCGTCGAGCATGCGCCCGAAGCCATCGTCGTGTATGACCTGGACCTGGACCGTTTTATCGACGCCAACAGCAGCGCGCAGCGCATGCTGGGCATGTCGCGCGAAGCGCTGCTGGCGCGCGGGCCGTTCGACCTGTACACGGGCGAGCAGCCCGATGGTCTGCCGCTGGGACTGATGATGGAAGAGCATCTGCGCCGCGCCATGCTCGGTGAACCCATCCTGGTCGAGCGCAATGTGCGGCGCGCCGACGGCAGCATCTTCCCTTGCGAAGTGCGGCTGGTGCGCTTGCCGATGGAAGGGCGGCGCCTGGTGCGCAGCGGTATCGTCGACATTTCCGAGCGCAAGCAAAGCGAGCAGGAACTGCTCGGCTACCGCGACCACCTGGAGGAACTGGTGCAGCAGCGTACGGCCGCCCTGTCGGTGGCAGTCACCGAGGCCGAATCGGCGAACCGCGCGAAAAGCGTCTTCCTGGCCAACATGAGCCACGAGTTGCGCACGCCCTTGAATTCCGTGATCGGCTTTTCGCAGATGATGGCCGATTCGAGCAGCATGTTCGAGGAAGAAAAGCATAACCTGGCCATCATCAACCGCGCCGGCCACCATTTGCTCACCTTGATCAACGACATCCTTGAATTGTCGAAAATCGAGGCGGGCCGCATGCAGCTGCAAGCGGGGCCCGTGGACTTGAACGGTTTGCTCGACGAAGTGCTCGAGATGGTGCGCATGCGGTCGAGCGACCAGGGCATCGCGCTGCGGCTCGAACGTGCCGGCGTGCCGCCGCTGGTGCGCCTCGATGGCGCCAAGCTGCGCCAGGTGCTGCTCAATTTGCTGTCGAACGCGCTCAAGTTCATCAAGCAGGGCAGCGTGACCCTGTCGCTGGCCTGCCATGCGGAGGACGATGGGCAAGTGGCGCTGGCCTTTGCCGTGCGCGATACGGGCAGCGGCATCGCGGAAGAAGACCTGGAGCGCATCTTTGAACCGTTCGTGCAGGCCGACAGCGCCGTGGCGCAGGCCGGCACGGGACTGGGGCTGACCATTTCGCGCGAATTCGTGCGCCTGATGGGCGGCGAGCTGCGCGTCGAATCGACCTTGGGGACCGGCTCCATGTTTCATTTCGACTTACGCGCGCCCTGCGTACAGTGCCCGGCCGTCGCGCCGCTGGCGCCGGGCCGCGTGGCGCGCCTGCCAGCGGCGCAGCGCGGGCGCACGGTGCTGCTGGTCGACGATGACGACAACTGCCGCAAGCTGCTGACCGGCTTGCTGGAGCCGCTGGGTTTCCAGCTGCAGGAGGCGGCGGGCGGCGTGCAGGCGCAAGCCATGCTGGCGGCGCAGCGCTACGACATCGTGCTCAGCGACTGGCGCATGCCGGACATGGACGGCCTGGCGCTGACGCGCTGGCTGCGCGCGCAGCCAGCGCTGGTGCAGCCGCGCCTGGTGATCATGACCGCCTCCGCCTTCGAGGAAGAAAAGCAGGAGGCGCTGGCGGCCGGCGCCGACGGCTTCCTGCGCAAGCCGATCGAGCAGGAACACCTGTTCGCCATGCTGGAGCAGCAGCTGGGCGTGCGCTTCCAGCGCACCGGCGCCGTGCCGCCGCGCGTGCCGGTCGCGCCATTTGACCTGCGGCAGTCGCTGGGCCAGTTGGGCGCGGACGAGCGCCAGGCGCTGCTCGCATCCGTGCAAGCCCTCGATTTGCGGCGCAGCGCCATCGTACTGGCCGGCGTGGCGACCAGCCTGCCGCAGCTGGCCGCGCACATCGCCGCCATGCTGGAGCAGCATCAATACCAGCCGCTGTGCGCCTTGCTGGCGCAGCTGGCCAGCGAGCCGCAGGGCGAAGACGCATGACGCTTCACCCATCCAAGGGCGCGCGCCTGGGCGGCGTGTCCATCGTGCTGGCCGTCAGCGTGGCGCTGACCTTTGTCGTCACCGCGCTGCTGCTGGTGTTTGCCGTGCTGTTTTACCAGTCCGAACGCGAGCAGCGCTGGCAGCAGCTGCAGCGCAGCCTGTCCGTCAGCGCGGACCAGCTGGCCGTGGCCATCGAACTGCCCTTGTGGAATCTCGATGAAAAGCAGATGCAGGCCATCATGCGCAGCATGCTGGGCAAGCGCGACCTGGTGGCCAGCTCGCTGACGCCGGGCATCGGCAAGGAAGCGCTGGTCCTGCGCCGTACCGCGGACGGCGCCATCGGCAGCTTTTCCTCGCTGTCCGCGGAGCCGGACTGGCTGGTGCAGCGGCGCCCCGTGACGATGGGCGGGCAAGTCATCGGCAGCGTGGCCGTGTATGCGACGCCTGCCCTGCTGCATGCGCAGTTGAGGCAACGCGCGCTGGGCATCGGCGCCATGATCGTGGCGCTCGATGTGATCCTCGTGGCCAGCATCTGGCTGCTCATGTGGTGCCTGATGCTCAAACCCCTGAAGGCGATCGGCCAGTATGCGGCCGGCATCCAGGCAGGGCAGGGCGAAGCGTTCGGCACGCCGCCGAAAGCGTGGTTCCTGGGCGAGCTGCGTACGCTGTACCGTTCCATCCGCGACATGGTGGCGCTGCTCGACAGCCGCTACCGCGCCTTGCAGCGCAGCGAGGAGCGCGTGCAGATGGCCACGGGCGCGGCCAGCATCGGCATCTGGGACTGGAACGTGATCAACGGCGCCTTGCAGTGGGACGAGCAGATGTACGCGCAGTTCAGGGCCGATGCGGACAGCGGCACGGCGCCGGCGGCGATCTGGCGTGCGGCGTTGATGCCCGACGACGTGCCGGCCGCCAAGGAGGCCCTGCGCGCCGCGCTGGGCGCCGGCCAGGCGTTCACGCACGAATACCGCATCCTGTGGCCCGATGGCGCCATCCGCTACATCAAGGTCGACGCCGTGATCTTCCGCGACGGGCAGGGCCTGCCCATGCGCCTGGTGGGCTCGAACTACGACATCACGGCGCACCGCGAGGCCGAACTGGAACTGCTGCGCCACCGCCATCACCTGGAAGAACTGGTGGCCGAGCGCACGAGCGCCCTGTCGGTGGCCGTCAGCCAGGCGCAGGCGGCGAACCGCGCCAAGAGCACCTTCCTGGCGAACATGAGCCATGAACTGCGCACGCCCTTGAATTCCGTGATCGGCTTTTCGCGCCTGATGGCCGCCTCGCCCAATATGCACGACGATGAAAAGCGCAACCTGGCCATCATCCACCGCTCCGGCAATCATTTGCTTACCCTGATCAATGAAATCCTCGAACTGTCGAAGGGCGAGGCGGGGCGCCTGCAGGCGCAGACGGCCGTGGTGGCGCTGGCGCCCCTGTTGCAGGAAGTGATGGACATGCTGGGCATGCGCGCCGAGCAGCAGGGGCTGGCCCTGCGCCTCGATTGCGCGGGCCTGCCGGAGGCCGTGCTGCTCGACGCGACGCGCTTGCGCCAGGTGCTGCTGAACCTGATGTCGAACGCCGTCAAGTTTGCCGGCGGCGGCGAAGTCACCCTGCGCGTGCGCGGCGAGCGGCGCGATGGCGATCAATGGATGCTGTCGTTCGCCGTCAGCGACACGGGTATCGGCATCGCCCCGGAAGACCAGCAGCGCATTTTCGAGCCCTTCGTGCAGGCCGACAGCGCGGGACCGAAAGATGGCACGGGCCTGGGCCTGGCCATCTCGCGCGAATTCGTGCAGCTGATGGAAGGCGAACTGACGGTGGAATCGACGCCGGGGCAGGGCGCCGTCTTCAGCTTCAGCATTCCCGCGCAGGCGGCCGAGGCGCCGCTGCAGGTGCCCGTGCCGCAGCCCGTGTCGCCGGCGCCCGAGGCGCGGCCGGCACTGCGGGCGCAAGATTTGCTGCTGTTGACCGGGGAAGAGCGCGCCGCCTTGCTGGTGGCGCTGCGCGAATTGAACCTGGCCAGGGTGGCGCAGCTGCTGGCGGCCCTGCCCGCAGTGGCGGCGCCGTTGCTGGCGCCGCTGCAAGCCATGCTCGAGCAGCATCAGTACCGCCAGCTGTGCGACTTGCTGGAGAATGAAGGCGTGCTGGCGCACGCTTGAAAGTGTGGGCTGACAACATCGGATTCGCTGAAAAGAACGACTAAGTAGCGCCGATGGATGGTGCTAAATTGCAATAAAGATTATGATGATAGTACGTAGTTCATCGCAAAGAAATGTCTTGTCCAGCGTGGCAACCGACCGCCGCGCCTCATCCAAAGCTGAGAGAACTGCTACATGCATCGCGATTTTTCGGAAGTGAACTCGAAGGGCGAAGTACTGATCGTTGAAGATACGCCGGCTTCGCTGAAGCTGTTGAGCGATTTGCTGGGCGGCGCCGGCTATGCCGTGCGCCAGGCGCCGAACGGTGAACTGGCCCTGTGGACGGCCCAGGCGCGCCCGCCCGAGCTGATTCTGCTCGACGTGCGCATGCCCGGCCTCGACGGCTTTGAAGTGTGCCGTCGCCTGAAGGAGATACCGTCCCTGTGCCAGGTGCCGGTGATCTTTCTGTCGGCCCAGTACGATACGGACGACAAGGTGCGCGGCTTTGCGCTGGGCGCCGTCGATTTCATCGCCAAGCCCTTCCAGGCCGAGGAAATCCTCGCCCGCACCGACGCCCATGTGCGTCTGGCGCGGGCGCAGCTGCAGCTGGCGCAGGAGCGCGCCAACCTGGAACGGAGGGTGGCCGAACGCACGGCCGAACTGGAACAAGTGGCCAGCACCCTGGCGCGCGAAGTGCAGATCCGCCGCGCGAATGAAGAATTGCTGCGCCTGTCGGGCCAGGTCTTCGAAGCGACCCAGGACGCCATCCTGATCACCGATGCGGCCGGCGTCATCGTCACGGCCAATCCCGCCTTTACGCGCATCACCGGCTACGCGGCGCAGGAAGTGGTGGGCACGGACATCATGCGCCTGCACGCCGAATACACGGGCGAAGCGGTGCTGCTGGCCCTGCGCCAGGGCTTGCGCAGCAGCGGCTGCTGGTCGGGCGAGGTGCAGACGCGGCGCAAGAGCGGCGACACCTATCCCTGCCTGCTCAGTGTCTCCACGGTGCACGGGCCCGACGGCGCCGTCGTCAACTATATCGGCGTCTTCCTCGATATCAGCGAGCGCAAGGCCGAGCAGCATCTGATCGATTTCCTTTCCTACCACGATGCGCTGACCGGTTTGCCGAACCGCGTGCTGCTGCGCGAGCGCTTCGAGCAGGCGCGTGCGAACGCCGTGCGCGACAGCCAGCAGGTGGTGCTGATGTGCCTCGACCTGGACCGTTTCAAGAATATCAACGATTCGCACGGCCAGGCCGTCGGCGACAAGGCGCTGCAAGTGGTGGCGCGTTTCCTGTCCGGCTGCGTGCGCGAAGGCGACACGGTGGTGCGCCAGGGCGGCGACGAATTCCAGATCCTGCTGCAGGACGATGCCCTGCTGGGGCGTACCCTGGGGCTGGTGCAAACCATCCTGGCCGGCCTGCGCGAGGAACTCAGCGTCGATGGCGAACGCCTGGCGCTGACGACCAGCATCGGCATCGCCATGTGCCCGGCCGACGGCGACAGCCTCGATGACGTGCTGCGCCACGCCGACACGGCCCTGGTGCGCGCCAAGGAAATGGGGCGCGACCATTATGCCTTCTTCACGGAGCGCATGGGCAGCGATATCCGCGCCCGCCTGGCGATGCAGCAGCAGCTGCGCGGCGCCATCTGCCGCGATGAATTCGAAGTGCACTACCAGCCGCAGATGTGCTTGCGCACGGGTGCCTTGCTGGGCGCGGAAGCCCTGCTGCGCTGGGATAACCCGGTGCTGGGCAAGGTGCCGCCCGGCCTGTTCATCGCGCTGGCCGAGGAATACGGCTCGATCACGGCCATCGGCGAATGGGTGCTCGAAAGCGTGTGTGCGCAAATCCGCGCCTGGCACGACGCAGGCCTGGGCAGCATCAAGGTGGCCGTCAACCTGTCCGGCAAACAGTTCGCACAGGACCGCACGGTGCCTTTCGTCGAGGCGGCCTTGCGCAAATACGGCATCGCGCCCGCCTGCCTCGGCATCGAGATCACGGAAAGCACGGTGATGGGCGACCCTGACAAGGCCGTGGCGGCCCTCACGCGCCTGAAGGATATCGGCGTGGGCATTTCGCTCGACGATTTCGGCACCGGCTATTCCAGCCTCGGCTACCTGAAACGTTTTCCCATCGACGTGCTGAAGATCGACAAATCCTTCGTCGACGACGTGACCACCAGCAGCAGCGACGCGGCCATCGCCCGTTCCGTCATCTCGCTGGCGCACAACCTCGACATGCGCGTCATCGCCGAAGGCGTGGAAACGCGCGAACAGGTCGACTTCCTGACGGAACACGGCTGCGATGAAATGCAGGGCTATTTTTTCAGCCGCCCCTTGGCCGCGGAAGCCTTCACGGCCTTGCTGCGCGAACGGCGCCCCCTGGCCGTGACAGTGGCCGTGGCCTGAGCGCCGCGGTGCGGCAGATGCACCATGCCGGTGCGCCCGCCGCAGCGCGGTGCACGATTCTCACTTTTCCTTCCCCTGACGCTGGCACATATCCTGCTTAGGTAATCGCTTATTTACGCGATTGCCCCGCATGCCAGACAGCACCCGACCAGTCACGCCTTTACCTGCCAGCGCGCACGGCGCCTGGCAGGCGTACCTGCGCCTGGGCTTTGCCTTGCACGATGGCGTCAGCCGCCTCGTCGAGCGCACGCACAGCGGCCCCCTGCGCGTGCAAAAGCCCCTGTACCCGGAAGGCGGCGCCGTCTGCCACGCCATCATCATCCATCCGCCCGGCGGCGTCGTGGGCGGCGACCAGCTGGCAGTCGACGCCACAGTGGGCGAGGGCGCGCACGCCTTGCTCACGTCGCCGGGCGCGGCCAAATGGTACCGCGCCAATGGCCATGTCTCGGGCCAGCACATCGTGCTGCGCGCCGGTAGCGGCGCGGCCATCGAGTGGCTGCCACAGGAAAGCATTTTCTTCGACCAGGCCTGCGTGCGCCTGCGCCACGAAGTGGAACTGGCGCCGGACGCCCGCTATATCGGCTGCGACATCGTCTGCCTGGGCCGCAGCGCCTCGGGCGAAGTTTTCAATACGGGCAGCATCAGCCAGCAGGTGCAGATCCGCCGTGGCGGCAAGCTGCTGTGGTGGGAGCAGGGCGTGCTGGCCGCCGGCGGCGCGCTGATGGCCAGCCCACTGGGATTGGCGGGCCACACGGTGTGCGCCACCCTGATCGCCGTCGGCGCCCCCGTTCCTGCCGCCGTGCTGGCGGCCGTGCGCGGGATCGCCGTGCCGGCCGGCGCCGCGTTTGGCGCCACGCACATGAAATCGCTGGTGGTGGTGCGCCTGCTGTGCGGCGACAGCGAGGCGGCGCGCCGCGTCATGCTGGTCGCCTGGCAGCTGCTGCGCCCCGCCATGCTGGGACGCGATGCCGTCGTACCCCGCATCTGGAACACTTAATCAGGAAAGAACAAGGAAAACCATGGACCTGACTCCCCGCGAAAAAGACAAGCTGCTCATTTTTACGGCCGCGCTGCTGGCCGAACGGCGCCTGGCGCGCGGCTTGAAATTGAATTATCCGGAAGCGGTGGCCCTGATCAGCGCCGCCATCATGGAAGGCGCGCGCGATGGCAAGTCGGTGGCGCAGCTGATGTCGGATGGTACGAAGATCCTCTCGCGCGCCGACGTCATGGACGGCATCGCCGAGATGATCCCCGACATCCAGGTGGAAGCGACCTTCCCCGATGGCAGCAAGCTGGTGACCGTGCACCACCCGATACCGTAGTTTTTTGAGAAGGAGCCCCTCATGACCCCAGGCGAATACCAATTGGAAGAAGGCGAAATCAGCTTGAATGCCGGGCGCGCCACGGCCACCGTGGTGGTGGCCAACCGGGGCGACCGGCCGATACAGGTCGGCTCGCACTTCCACTTTTTTGAAGTCAACCCGGCGCTGGCTTTCGAGCGCTGGCGCGCCTACGGCATGCGCCTGAACATCACGGCCGGCACGGCCGTGCGCTTCGAGCCGGGCCAGCAGCGCACCGTGGAACTGGTGGCGCTGGCGGGCGAGCGCAAGGTCTACGGCTTCAATGGCGAAGTGATGGGCGAACTGCAAGACACACCACCGGGAAAGGATTGAGATGGCCAGCATTCCCCGCAGCGCGTATGCCGAAATGTTCGGCCCCACCAAGGGCGACCGCATCCGCCTGGCCGACACGGAACTGTTCATCGAGATCGAGCATGACTATGCGATCTACGGCGAAGAGGTGAAATTCGGCGGCGGCAAGGTGATCCGCGACGGCATGGGCCAGTCGCAGCGCTGCGCGGCCGAGGTGATGGATACCGTCATCACGAATGCCGTCATCCTCGACCACTGGGGCATCGTCAAAGCCGACATCGGCTTGAAGAACGGCCTGATCTTCGGCATCGGCAAGGCGGGCAATCCGGACATCCAGCCTGGCGTGACCCTGGCCATCGGCGGCGCCACCGAGATCATCGCCGGCGAAGGCATGATCATCACGGCCGGCGGCGTCGACACGCACATCCACTTCATCTGCCCGCAGCAGATCGAGGAAGCGCTGATGAGCGGCGTGACCACCATGCTGGGCGGTGGCACGGGACCGGCTGTGGGTACGGCCGCCACCACCTGCACGCCGGGACCATGGCATTTGCACGCGATGCTGGCGGCCGCCGACGCCTTCCCGATGAATTTGGGCTTCATGGGCAAAGGCAATGTGAGTTTGCCGCTGCCGCTGGAAGAACAGGTGCGCGCGGGCGCCATCGGCCTGAAACTGCACGAAGACTGGGGCAGCACGCCGGCCGCCATCGACAACTGCCTGTCCGTCGCGGACCGCATGGATATCCAGGTGGCGCTGCACAGCGATACCCTCAACGAGGGCGGCTTTCTCGAGCACACGCTGGCAGCCTTCAAGGACCGCACCATCCACACGTTCCACACGGAAGGCGCGGGCGGCGGCCATGCGCCAGACATCATCGCCGCCGTGGGCCAGTCCAACGTGCTGCCCTCGTCGACGAATCCCACGCGACCCTTCACCGTCAACACGCTCGACGAGCACCTGGACATGCTGATGGTGTGCCACCACCTGGATCCGGCCATTGCCGAGGACGTGGCCTTTGCCGAGTCGCGCATCCGCCGCGAAACCATCGCCGCGGAAGACATCCTGCACGACATCGGCGCCATCTCGATGATGTCGTCCGACTCGCAAGCGATGGGGCGAGTGGGCGAGGTGATCATGCGCACCTGGCAGACGGCGCACAAGATGAAGGTGCAGCGGGGCGCCTTGGCGCCCGACACGGCGCGCAGCGACAACTTCCGCGCCAAGCGCTACATCGCCAAGTACACGATCAATCCAGCCATCACGCACGGGATTGCGCACGTGGTGGGCTCCATCGAGGCGGGCAAGATCGCCGATATCGTGCTGTGGAAGCCGGCGTTTTTCGGCGTCAAGCCGTCGATGATTTTAAAAGGAGGCATGATCGCGGCCGCGCAGATGGGCGACCCGAACGCGTCGATTCCCACGCCGCAGCCCGTGCACTACCGCATGATGTTCGGCGCTTTCGGCGGCGGCCTGAAAAAGTCGTTTACGTTTGTCTCGCAGGCGGCCTACGACCTCGATATCGGGCATCAGCTGAAACTGAACAAATCCGTCATCGCCGTGAAGAACATGCGCGGCTTGCGCAAGCACGACATGATCCACAACAGCGCCACGCCGCACATGGAAGTGGACCCGGAAACCTACGCCGTGCGCGCCGACGGCCAGTTGCTCGTGTGCGAAGCGGCTGCCGTGCTGCCGATGGCGCAGCGCTATTTTCTATTTTAAGCGGGAGACAAACATGCTGACTTTGCATACCAAGTTGGGACCAGAAGACCAGCGCGCACCGTTTGCGCAATTGGTTCTGCCCTACGATCAGCGCGAAAAATGCCGGCTGCGCGCCGTGCTGTCGAATGGCGACGACGTGGCCGTGTTCACCGTGCGCGGCACGGTGCTGCGCGACGGCGAGCGCATGACGGGGCCGGAAGGGCAGGTGGTGCGGATCGTCGCCGCGCGCGAACCGACCTATCTGGTGCGGTGCGCGGATGCGCATACCCTGCTGCGCTGCGCTTTTCACCTGGGGAACCGGCACACGCAGGCGCAGGTGGGCGACGGCTTTTTGCGCATCCGCAAGGACGTCGTGCTGAAGGAGATGCTCGAAGGCTTGCAGGCGATGGTGACGGAAGAAAGCGCGCCGTTCGAGCCCGAGGCGGGCGCGTACGGCGGCGGCCATGGCCACCACGACGGCCACGGCCAGCACTTGCTGGCGCCCGTGCCGCTGCGGCAGAAGATCCACCGTCCCGGCGATGTGCCAGGCGCCGCGTGATGCAGGCCTCGGCCCTGCTGCATTTGCTGCAGTTCGCCAGTCCGGCCTTGCCAATCGGCGCCTACAGCTATTCGCAGGGGCTGGAAGCGGCGCTTGAGTCTAGCCTGGTGCACGACGCGGCCACGGCGCGCGAATGGATCGCCGAGCATCTGGCGCAGGTGGTGGCGCGCTGGGAAGCGCCTTTGTGCTGGCGCTTGATGCAGGCGTTTGAAGCGCAGGATTTGCGCGCCGTGCAGCGCTGGAGCGAGCGTTTCATCGCGTCGCGCGACACGGCGGAATTTCGCGCCGAGACGATCCAGATGGGCTATTCCTTGACCAAGCTGCTGGCCGAACTGGGCGTGGCCGACGGCGTCTTGATCGACATGCTGCAGGGACAGGCGGAAGTGGCCCTGCCTACCGCGTATGCCTGCGCCGTGGCGGCGCTGGCCATTCCGCGCGAGCAAGCGCTGCTGGCCATGCTGTTCGCCTGGGCGGAAAACCAGGTGCTCGTCTGCGTGAAATCCGTGCCGCTGGGGCAGGTGGCCGGGCAGCGCCTGCTGCTGTCGCTGCGCCCAGACCTGGAAGCTGCGGCGCTCACTGCGCAAACCTTGCAAGACGACGAGATGGGCAACTGGGCGCCCGGCCTGTCGCTGCTGTCGATGCGGCACGAAGTGCAGTACAGCCGCCTGTACCGTTCCTGAATACTATAACGAGAGACCATACTATGACTTCGATCACCTCCAATCCGCTGCGCGTGGGCATCGGCGGGCCCGTCGGCTCGGGCAAGACGGCCCTGTGCGAAATGCTGTGCAAGGGCATGCGCGAGCGCTACGACATGGCCGTCATCACGAATGACATCTACACGAAGGAAGACATGGAAATCCTGCTGCGCGCGGATGCCTTGCCGGCCGAGCGCCTGATGGGCGTGGAGACGGGCGGCTGCCCGCACACGGCCATCCGCGAGGATGCGTCCATCAACCTGGAAGCCATCGCGCGCATGCAGGCGGATTTTCCCAACCTCGATTTGATCCTGCTCGAATCGGGCGGAGACAATTTGGCCGCCACTTTCAGCCCGGAATTGTCGGACCTGACGATTTACGTGATCGACGTGGCGGGCGGCGAAAAAATCCCGCGCAAGGGCGGGCCCGGCATCACCCGTTCCGATTTGCTGATCATCAACAAGACGGACCTGGCGCCATACGTGGGCGCGAATCTCGACATCATGGCGCAGGACGCCCAGCGCATGCGCGGCGCGCGCCCCTTCGTATTTACCAACCTGCGCAGCGGCGACGGCGTGCAGGTGGTCATCGATTTTATCCGCGAGCAAGGTTTGCTCGATCAACCAGACAAGGAGCTGCAATGAGCACAACACTGATGAGAAAAACGGCCGCCGTGGCTGCCCTGTGCCTGCTGGCCATGCCCGCCATGGCCCATCCCGGCCATGGTGAGAGCGTGGGATTCCTGGCCGGGTTCGCCCATCCGTTCACGGGCATCGACCATTTGCTGGCCATGCTGGGCGTGGGCATCTGGGGCGGCCAGCAGCGCCGCGGCCTGGCGCAGCCCGCCACGTTCCTCGGCATGATGCTGCTTGGCGCGCTGGCCGGCATGGCGGGCTTGAGCATTCCCGGGCTGGAAACGGGCATCGCCGCCACGGTGGCGCTGGTAGGGCTGGCCATCGCGCTGGCGCTGGCCTTGCCGAACTGGCTGGGCATGGGATTGGTGGGCCTGTTTGCGCTGGCGCATGGCAATGCCCACGGCCAGGAATTGCCGGCCGCCTCGGCCGCGTGCGGCTTCATGCTGGCCTCGGCCATCCTGCTGTGGGCCGGACGTTTCACCGGCCAGGTGCTGGCCGAGCGCATGCTGCGGGTGGCCGGCGTGGCCTTGACGGCTGCCGGCGTGGTGCTGATGGGGATGAATTAAAAACGAAAGCAAACGGCTCCAATGCCGGTCACTTGGACAGAGCGGAAGGTGAAGCCTGCTCTGCTTGCATGAGCAGCTCATCTCCGAATGTCTTGCGCCAGTCTCTCGGGCTCACCTGGAAACGCTTCTTGAAATGCTGGCGGAACGATGTTGCCGTCTTGAACCCGGCAACATCGGCGATTCTTTCGATGGACAGCGATGTCGTTTCCAGCAGTTCGCGCGTGCGCTGCAAGCGTTCATTGACGAGCCAATCCACGAACGTCATGCCAGTTGCTTTGCTGAAATGGCGTGTAAAGGTTCGCCGGCTCATGGCCGTACGCGCCGCCAAATCCTCGACGCTGTGGGATTTGTCGAGGTTGTCGCGTAAATAATCCAGCAGCAGATTTACCTGCGCATCCTGGGTCGATACGGCGACCGGTTGTTCAATGAACTGAGCTTGCCCGCCTTCGCGGTGCGGCGGTATCACCATCGTTCGCGCCACCTTGTTGGCCGTTCTGGAGTCGTAATATTTGCGGACAAGATACAGGCAACAGTCGAGCCCTGCGCCTGTCCCTGCCGACGTAATCAACTTATCCTCGTCAACATAGAGCGCATTCATATCCAGCTTGACCCGTGGGAAACGGGTACAGAAATCCTGCTCCGCCATCCAGTGCGTCGAAGCCCGCTTGCCGTCGAGTAACCCTGCATAGGCGAGCGCATAGGCGCCATAGCACAGGCCGACGACATGGGCGCCCCTCGCATGGGCCCGTGAAAGCGCCGATAGCAAGTCCGCTTCGGGACGCTCGTCCAGGTCATGCCAGCCCGGCACGATCAGGATGTCGGCCGTTTCCGTCAGCTCGAGGCCGCCGTCGGGATGCATGGTTAACGCACGCTCGGCAGTCAGGGGGCGAGCGCCGGACGACACGATCATCAGGTCGAACAGGCACCCTTCGGCCAGTTCCGAGTTGAATACCAGGTAGGGTACGGAAAAGTGGAAGGGACTGAAGTTGGGATAGGCGATCAGTGCCACGACAGGGCGTTTTTTCATCATGGAAGCAGGATACATGCTTCTGGCCCAAAAGTTTCGATAATTGGCATGCGGGTCAATTTTAAGTACATGCCGATGCGCCCACAATGCTGCTACCGATTCATTAATCAATGGAGCAGAACATGCAACGAATGAAAGCCCTCATCATCGCTTTGTCACTGGCCGCTGGCACAGCTGTTTCAACTGCGCACGCCGGCGCGAATGTGCCAGCTACCGTGACGAGTCCGGCAGTGCAAGTGCAACAAATCCGTAACGCCACGGCCAAGATTCACTATGCCGGCAAGACGTTCTTGGTCGACCCCTTCCTGGCAAAGAAGGGGACGTATCCAGGATTTCCAGGCACCTTCAATAGCCAGCTCAGGAATCCGCTTGTCGACCTGACGCTGCCTGTGCAAGACATCATGAAAGGCGTTGATGCCGTGATTGTCAGCCATACGCACCTGGACCATTGGGATGGCGGCGATCAGCAGTTCATCCCCAAATCCATTCCCCTGTTCGTGCAGGATGAAACGGATGCCAAACTGATACGCGGGCAAGGCTATACCGATGTCCGCATCCTTGGCGAGAAGACGGTCTTTGACGGCGTGCAGCTGAGCAAGACGGGCGGCCAGCATGGCACGAAGGAAATGTACGCGAACAAACCGCTGGGTCAGGCACTGGGCGAAGCCATGGGCTTTGTCTTTCAAGCGCCTGGTGTCAAGACGGTGTATGTCGTCGGCGATACCGTCTGGCATGGCGCGGTCGATCAGACTTTGGCAAAGTTCAAGCCTGACGTGATTATCCTGAACGCCGGGGATGCGCGCATGGTTGGCCATACCGGCTCCATCATCATGGGCAAGGACGATGTGCTGCATGCCTATCAGGCGATGCCAAACGCGATCATTATCGCGACCCACATGGATGCGATTAACCATATGACGTTGAGCCGTAAAGAACTGCGGGAACATGTCAAACAACATGGTATTGAAGACCGCGTGCGCATTCCGGAAGATGGCGAGGTGCTGGCGTTCTAAGGGCTGCCATCACCCTGCTTGTGTCCGGGAGCTAGGCGCCGGGGCGGCGCTCCGACAGCACGATGGGCGCCGCCTTTTCAGGATGCAAGCCCTGGTGGCCCGCATACACGGCGGCAATCGCCGCCATGTCGGCCTCCTTGTCGCCCGTCAGATATAAATGGTCGACGACGCCCAGTACCTTGTTCGGGTAGTCGATGTAGACCAGCAGCAAGGGCACCTTGGCTGCGACGGCCAGGTGATAAAAGCCGCTTTTCCAGTTGGGGCGGTAGCTGCGCGTCGCTTCCGGCGTGATGGCCAGCCAGTACCAGTCTGCGGCCAGCATGCGTTCGGCCTGACGCTGTATCGTGCCGCTGGTGGTGCTGCGGTCGACCGGTTCGCCGCCCAGGTAGCGCAGCACCTTGCCCATGGGGCCGCGGAACAGCGAATCCTTGGCCAGCCAGCGGAAGGGCAGCGACAGCGCCCATTTGCCGAACAGGCCGACGATGAAATCCCAGTTGGACGTGTGCGGGTAGACGACGGCGATGCCGCGCGGCCCCGGCAAGGGGCGAAAGCGCATGCGCCAGCCAAACAGGTGCAGCACGCGCAGCGCGCAGCGCTGGTGCCAGGTCGGCAAGTCGCCCGCTTGTACAAATAAATCGTCCATTGATACCCTTCAGTGACACTATTCTTAATGGGATGGCGCTGGTGGCCATTTTCCTTGAAGCAAAAATTCTGCGCAGGCATTCTATACGGGGCTGGCGGTGGCGACAAGCAGCCGAGGCCGCTATTCATGCGGTGTCGGGGCTGTTGCTGCCGCTATTTTAACGATGCTTTGCCACGCTGTCGGGCACTAAATGTGCGCAATGTGGTCAAAACTTGATGCAAGGTTGATCCACCCGATAGGGAGCCATGGCATGAAAAACAGTATCGATGATGGACATGGGCAGCAAGTCCGAACGGACAAAGTGATGGCCGAGCTCGTTGAGCGGGGCGTGGCGTTTCATCATGCGCTGGGGCGAACGGTGGCGACGGCCTACCTGCGCGAGCACGCGGTGCCGGCCGAGGTGATACGCCGTGTCTTCAGCAGCGTGCAGGCGCGCCGTCCGGCCAGGCCGGCACGGCGCCGATGGCGCTGAAGGGCAGACAAAAACGGCGGGCGCCGCGATCGTCACGCAGTTTTTGCGTTGGTATCGTTGCGCCCGCCGCCGGGGGAAGCCGCTAGTTGCTGCTCAGGGTGCCGCTCAGGGTGCCGTTCAGCCGTGGGCCGCCAGCGCCGGGTAGTCCGTGTAGCCGGCCGCGTCCTGCGCGTACAGGGTGGCCGGGTTCAGCGGGTTCAACGGCGCGTCGCTGTGCAGGCGGATAGGCAGGTCGGGGTTGGCGATGAACCACAGGCCAAAGGCGACGGCATCGGCTTCGCCCTTGGCCAGCAGGGCTTCGGCCGCCGCCTTGTCCATTTTTTCGTTGGCAATGTATACGCCGCCGAATTCCTGCTTCAGGTACGGGCCCAGACGGTCGTCGCCGAGTGCTTCGCGCGCGCAGATGAAGGCGATGCCGCGCTTGCCCAGTTCGCGTGCCACATAGCCAAAGGTGGCGCGCGGGTCGGAATCGCCCATGTCGTGCGCATCGCGGCGCGGCGCCAGGTGCATGCCGACCTTGTCCGCGCCCCATACCTCGATACATGCGTCCGTCACTTCCAGCATCAACCGGGCTCGGTTTTCTATCGACCCGCCATAGTTGTCGGTGCGCAAGTTGGTGCTGTCTTGCAGGAACTGGTCGAGCAAATAGCCATTGGCGCCGTGGATTTCCACGCCGTCGAAGCCCGCTTTTTTCGCATTTTCCGCGCCCAGGCGGTAGGCCGCGACGATACCGGGAATCTCTTCCGCATCGAGCGCGCGCGGCGTGACGAATTCCTGTTGCGGGCGCACCAGGCTTACATGGCCTGCAGGCTTGACGGCGCTGGGCGCCACGGGCAGGTCGCCGTCGAGGAAGAGCGGTGCGGAAATGCGGCCCACGTGCCACAGTTGCAGCACGATCAGGCCGCCCGCGTCATGCACGGCCTTGGTGATGTGTTTCCAGCCTTCCACCTGTTCCTCGGACCAGATGCCCGGGGTGTCGGCATAGCCCACGCCCTGCGGCGTGACGGCCGTCGCTTCCGAGATGATCATGCCGGCCGAAGCGCGCTGCGTGTAGTACTCGGCCATCAGGGCGTTGGGCACGCGGCCCGGATTGCCGGCGCGCGAACGCGTCAGCGGCGCCATGATGATGCGGTTTTTCAGTTGCAGGCTGCCAATGGTGATGGGATCGAATAAAGTTGCCATGATGGTTGTCTTTCCTGTCGAGAGTGCCGCGTGCGGCGATGTGGATGGGGTTGCTGTTACAAACCTTGCTGCATGTGATCGAGAAAGGCCTGAATGGTGGCTTCATTGCGGCTGAAGAAACTCCATTGGCCCACCTTGGTGGCCGAAATCAGGCCCGCCTTCTGCAAGCTGGCCAGGTGTGCCGACACCGTCGATTGCGACAGGTTCAGGCGCCGGTCGATCAGGCCGGCGCACACGCCCAGGTGCAGCGGGTGATCCTGCTCCTGGAAATACTGTTCCGGCTCCTTCAGCCATTGCAGGATCTGCCGCCGCACGGGATTGGCCAGCGCCTTGTGGATGGCGTCGATATCCATATTGTTTCTCCTGAACATACAATTCGCTTTTCAGCGATGTATATATCGTGTTTGTTCAATCCTAATATCGCTGTTTTACGATATGACTATCTTACGATATAAATGAAAAGCGTGCTGGCGGCACGCATTTTTGACGGATTCAGGCGGGAAGGGGATTGCGTTGCAGCACGGCCGGACCTGTCAGCACGATGCGCACCAGGTCCACCTGGCGCTGGGCGCCGGCCTTGGCGGTGGCGCTCTTGATCTGCGTGCGCGCCGTGTGGATGGAAATGCGCTGGCGTTCGGCGTATTCCTGCAGAGAATAGCCGTTGACGAGCGCTTCCGTCAGGCGCGCCTCGGCCACCGTCATGCCATAGAAATTGCGCAAGGTGGCGGCCAGCGAGGTGATCAGGTCGCTGCTGTCGCTGAGGAAAACGGCGATGGCGCTGGCCGAACCGAATGGGCTGTGCCAGGAGGGCAGGGGCGTGACGCGCAGGCGCAACTGTTCGCCCGTCAGTCCGTTCAGATTGAGCACGCCGCCGGGGCCGCCTGCCGCCGTCGTGCCCGTTTGTGCGGCCTCGTGCAGCAGGCGCCGTAGCGCGCCGTTGTCCGCTTCGCGGGGGCAATACAGGGGCGCGCCTTCGCGCAGCTGCAGCAGCCGCGTCGAAGCCGTCATGGCCAGCGCCCGCTCGTTGGCGTACAGCAATTGTGACGTGGCGTCGAGCAGCAGCACGCCAAACGGCAGCAATTCCAGTACCTGGGTGGAACTCTGGGACAGCACTTCCAGCCGGCGCAGCTTGCGCTGCAGGGCAAACGCCGTTTGCAGATGGGGCATCAGGTTGCGCATCAGCGCCAGCTCGCCCGCGTCGTAGGCACCCGCCCGTTCGCGGCGCACCACGGTGACGTTGGTGGAGCGTTCGGCGCGCAATTCGACGATGGCCGCCGCGGTATAAAAGATGTCTTGCGGGCGCAGCCAGTCCGTCCAGTATTCGGTTTTCTTCAGGCAATGGTCGGGAAACAGCATGGAGCCGGTGACGACGGCGCCTTCACGGTGCAGGGAGGCGTCTTCCAGCCAGACGTTGCGCGCACCGTAATAGCTGGCAAAGCTGGCCATGGCGTCCGATTCGAAGCCATACGTGGCGGCCAGGCCGCTGCCCGGCAGCTGGACATCGACTGAGCGGTTGCTGAAATCATTGGCCCAGATCAAGCCTGCGTGCGACTGCAACTGTTGCGCCAGGGCGGCCAGGAATTGCGACCAGGCACCATGTTGTGTGGCCGCTTCGTAGATCAGGGTAATCAGTGCCTGGCTGGCGACGGCGAGCGATGGCGTCATTGGCGATCCTCATGGCGGCAAGCGGTGGGCAAGACAGACAAGGGCGGCCTTTGCTTCGGCCGCCCGGCTTTCTTAACGCGATTCCAGCCAGCTTTTGCCGCCGGACGTGCACGTGCTGAGGCTGGCGTACTGGCTCACATAGTTATAGCCGCTGCCGCAGCCGCCTTCGCCCGATTTGACGGGGCCGTAGCAAGCGCCTTCATAGCTGAGCTTACCATTGACGGTGGTACTTTTGACACAGAAATTGTAGTTGCTTGCCGTGGTGTTGTTGGGCAAGGTGGTGCCATTGTTTTGCCCGCAGCCCAGTTCCTTGCTCACGTTGCGCGCGTAGTCGACCATTTTCTGGTACGTGCCGCTATAGTAGGCATCGGCCTTGGCTTTTTCTCCCAGCTTGCAGGCGGCGATCACGCTGTCGTAGCCGGAATCGGCCTGCGCATAGTTGCCCGATACCTGGATGCCGCAGGCGCTGGCCTGCTTGCGTTCCGCGTCGCTGATCAGATTGCTGTACTGGCAGTTTGCCGAGGTGCCGCTGGTGCCGCCGGCGCTGGTGGAACCGCTGCCCGAGCTGGTGTCGTCGCTGCCACCGCCACCGCAGGCGGACAGCATGAGGCAGCCGAGTAAAGTGACGGCAAAGGTGGTTGGATGTGCTTGCATGATTTCCCCTGTGGACTGTGACGTGCCACCATGTATCTGGTGGTATCTTTTTTATTGCTATAAGGAATTGTATCGGGCATGTTTTTTGGAAACATCACCCATATGGGGTATGCGCGGGCAGCACGGAGCGGGGGAGGGCGGCCGGCTGGCCGCCCCGGCTGGCATCAGGCGAAGTGGAACAGCAGCAAGGCGATGACGGCAGGCACCGTTTGCAGGTAGAGGATGCGCGTCATGACGGTGGCCGCGCCCCACACGCCGGCCACGGCGATGCACGCCAGGCCGAACACGGTGAATGCATAAGCGATGGCCGCGTCCGGGTGAAAAAAGCCCAGCGCCAGCGCGGCGACGAGAAAACCGTTGTAGCAGCCCTGGTTCGACATGGCGGGACGCACGATCTCCGCCTTTTCCTTGGACAGGCCAAACACCTTGCGTCCGCGCACATCGAACAGCACGGTTTCCAGCAGCACGATATACACGTGCAGCAGCAGGATGAGGGCGGTAAGGATTTGGGCCAGTAGCAGCATTGTTGTTCCCGAAAGTGAATGGATGCGGCAATTATGCTGCCAAGTGCATGTTTTTTGGCAACTTTCGATTAGAGCGATGGTACTAGCGCAAAGTGTGCTTGGGGCAAGATTTTTCACCCAATGGTATACTTTTCCCTTTGCTCCTGTGGGGACGACCCCGCTCGATGTGGGGGCTGTATGGCGGGGACGACCCTGCCGCCTCGGGAGAAAAGTATGGCATGGATCATTCTGGTATTGGCGGGTTTGCTGGAAATCGGCTGGGCCATCGGCCTCAAGTACAGTGCCGGCTTTACGCGGCTCGTGCCCTCCGTGCTGACGGCGGTTTCCATGGTGGGCAGCGTGGTGATGCTGGGCCTGGCCTTGCGCACCTTGCCGCTGGGCACGGCCTACGCCATCTGGACGGGCATCGGCACCGTTGGCACGGCCATCTTCGGCATCATGGTGCTGGGCGAGCCGGCCAGCGCCGCGCGCATCGCCTGCATCGCCCTGATCGTGTCGGGCATCCTGGGCTTGAAACTGCTCAGCCCACAATAAGGAGGCCAGCATGAGTCTCGCCATGACCTATTTCTACCTGGCCATCGCCATCATCGCCGAAGTGATCGCCACCAGCGCCTTGAAGGCGTCCGAGGGCTTCAGCCGCTTGTGGCCCAGCGTCATCACCGTGGTTGGCTACAGCATCGCCTTCTGGTGCTTGTCCTTGACCTTGAAGGTCATTCCTACCGGTATCGTGTATGCGATCTGGTCGGGCGTGGGCATCGTGCTCATTTCCGCCGTCGGCTGGTTCTGGTTCAAGCAAAGCCTCGACACGCCGGCCTTGATCGGCCTGGGGCTGATCATTGCCGGCGTGCTCGTGATTAACTTGTTTTCCAAGTCCGTCGGGCACTAGGAGCCTATCCCAGTAGATGAATACATCCCCTGCTGGCGCCCCTCAGAAGCGGGGACTGCGTTGATCGTCGTCGCGTGGCTCGCCACGCGTCCTCCTCACGCCTTGTCCGCGCTCCTGATGAACTACCAGCAGATGACGCTCCCTACTGGAATAGGCTCTAATCAGAAACTGCTGGCAACCCGCGCCAGGTAATACCACTCGGCATTGGCTTGCGCGTTGACGTCCGGGAACAGGATGTAGGCGTCGAACTCGGCCGTCACGGGCGTGCCGTCCGCGCGCACGCCGATCTGCTCGCCCTGTTGCACCTTGTCAAAGCTGGACCAGGTCTTGATGAAGCGGTCGCCTGCATCGAGCTTGTCGTGCACGACAACCATGTTCAGCGCTTCCATGTCGGCGTCGGCGATCGCTTCCGGCTGCGGCGCGTCGATGAAGCCGAGGAAGGCGAGCGTGTTCATGATGGCGCGGTAGGCAACGTCCGGCGCGGCCGGGTCCGCGTGCTGGCCGCATTCCAGGGTCAGCGCATAGCCGCCCGTCGAGCGCATGTATTCCGTCGTGCCCACGCCGTAGCGCAAGACCATGCCCACCTGGTCGCTGCTGCCCAGGCGGCGCTGTACGCCGGCGCCATACGTTTGCAGCCAGCCATCGACGAAGCGGCGTACGCCCAGGCGGCGTGCCAGCGCGCGTTCCTTGTCTTCGTGCTTGAACGGTTGCAGCGGGCCATCGTTGTTGCGCGGTCCCACCATGACGAATGGCTGGCTGTCGGCATTGAACGAGTGCAAGTCCAGCAGCACGTCATGCTGGCCCAGCAGCGGGCACAGCCAGTTGGCGATGCGGTCTTCGAAATCCTGTGGATTGTCATTCGGGAACAGGTTGCGGTTCAGGTTGCGGTCGCCGCTGCGCACGCCCTTGGCGTAAGCGAGCGGGTTGGTGATGGGCACGAACGTGACGCTGCCGGCCACGATGGAGAGGGCGCCGCTGTCGAGTTCAGCCATCACGCGGTGGATGCCCTTGGTGCCGCAGGTTTCATTGCCGTGTACGGCGCCGGTGACGATCAGGCGCGGGCCGCTGCCTTGGCCCGTGTAGTTGATGGACTTGAAGTGGAGTGCGCTGCTCATGCTGGACATATCCTATGCTGTTGCGGGAAGGGAAAGCGGGGTCGGCATATTTTAGCGGGATTCGCCACAGGCTCCCGTAAAAATGTGCGCATCGTCGGGCCCGGCATGGCATGATCGGCGCCACCGTTGTTTTTACTTGCCGAGATCCATGTCTTCTTCATCTTCTTCGCGCCTGTCTGGCCTCGATACCTTGCGCGCGCTGGCCATCGTGCTCGTCTTCATGAATCATTATTTGCTGTTCGTCAGCGAGGGGGCGTTCGGTTTCTGGGGCGAAATCGGCTGGACGGGCGTGGACCTGTTCTTTGCCCTCAGCGGCTATCTGATCGGCAACCAGATCTTTGCGGCCTTGCGCAGCGAGCACGGCTTTTCCTTGCCGCGTTTCTATGCGCGGCGCTTCCTGCGCACCTTGCCCAGTTTCTACGCCGTGCTGGCCCTGTATTACTTGTGGCCCGCGTTTCGCGGCGATAGCGCGTTATTGCCGCTGTGGAAATTCCTGACCTTTACGCAGAATATCAATCTGACGCCGGGTACGGCGTTTTCGCATGCGTGGTCGCTCTGCGTGGAAGAGCAGTTCTACGTGCTGCTGCCGGCCGTGGCGCTGTTGATCGCCGCCTGCCGCAAGTCCCTGCTGTGGGCCTGGCTGGCCGTGGCCGCCAGCTTTATCGTCGGCATGCTGGTGCGCGCCTATTTGTGGGATGAGTATGTGCAAGTGCCACGCGGTGGCCTTGGCTATTACAAGTATATTTATTACGCGTCGTGGTGCCGCTTCGACGAGCTGGTGGCGGGCGTGGCGCTGGCGCTGCTGAAGAATTACCATCCGGCCGCCTGGACGCGCCTGACATCCCATGGCAACCGCAGCTTGCTCGCGGGAATCGCGGGCACGGCGCTGATGTTTTATGTATTCCTCAACGATCACTATGGCTACTGGGTGACGGTGTTCGGCTATCCGGCCCTGGCCGCCAGTTTTACCCTGCTTCTGATCGCGGCGCTCAGTCCAGCCAGCGCACTCTATCGACTGCGCGTGCCGGGCGCGGCCAGTCTGGCCCTGTGGTCGTATGCGATTTACTTGCTGCACAAGCAGCTGTGCATCTTATTGCGGCCCTATTTGCAAGGCGTTGGCCATGGCGCCGATAGCCTCACAGCGATACTGGCCAGTATTGCTGCCAGCATCGCCACGGGCTGGCTTTTATATGCTTTGGTGGAAACGCCGTTCATGCGCTTGCGGGCGCGCTACGTTCCCGCCACCCACGCCTGATTTACATATCGATGACGTCAAGCCCGCGCGGCGTGCCCACCAGCAATTCCAGGATCGCATGCACGCGCAGGTTCGTGTCCTCGTGTTCCGTGTTGAAGATCAGGGTGCGCAGGCCGGGCACGGCTTCCGTGATGTGGTCGCTGGCGTAGGCGTTGATCAATAACAAGACCAGGTCCGTGGCGCCGGCGCCGGGCTGGCGCCGCAGCCGGTCGTGGATCACGTTCAGCAGCGCGCGCTGCATGCGGGGCGTGGGGTTGGTGATGTAGGCGAAGACGCTCGGCGTGTTGGCGATGGCCGCGCAGATGCGCCGCTCGATCTCGTCGGGCTTCACGTCGGAGGCAATATCGAAATACGCGGCGTCCCAGCGCGTGCGCGCGTACGGATGATGGGGCGGGAAGGAGTCGGCCGTTTCAAAACCGCAAATGCGGCTCAGGGTTTTCAGCCAAGTTAGTATGGTGGAATTCATGCCCCGATTCTAGCGGCATTCAAGGCGCCGCGGGCCCCCTCTCTATAAAGGAGGCTGACGCCCGGAGAATGATTAAAGTTTCCTGTAAAACAGCCCTTGTCATTCTGGGAAAGCCTCTCTATAATGCTGGTCTTCGGGGCGGTTAGTTCAGCTGGTTAGAATACTTGGTCGACATCCAAGGGGTCGGGGATTCGAATTCCTCACCGCCCACCAGAATTTGGCAGTAGATGGTTTTAAAGACGATTGCTGATGCAGTAATCGATAAAAAAGTTTTACGGGCGGTTAGTTCAGCTGGTTAGAATACTTGGTCGACATCCAAGGGGTCGGGGATTCGAATTCCTCACCGCCCACCAGAATGCAGTTAGAGAGAAAGGGTGAACCGGTTATGACACCGCGAACTACTACCAAGCTTTGGGAGTGACGCTAGTCGAACGGGTTTCCTTTGTCTCAAGAAAGTGAAAAACGCGGCTAGTCCGCGTTTTTTTGCGTCCGCGTTTTCCTTTCAGTTTTTCAGTCCACACCACATTGCAGTTTTACCTGGCGCCTGCGCCGATATGGAGATCAATATGCTTACAATCCGACTTCCCGATGGTTCCGCCCGTCAATTCGACGGCCCGGTCACCGTGGCCCAGGTTGCGGCCAATATTGGTACCGGCCTGGCCAAGGCTGCCCTGGCCGGCAAGGTCGACGGCAAGCTGGTCGATACTTCCTATCTGATCGAGCAAGACGCGGAACTGGCGATCGTGACGGACAAGGACGCCGATGGCCTGGAAGTGATCCGTCACTCGACGGCCCACTTGCTGGCGTATGCCGTCAAGGAATTGTTCCCCGATGCACAAGTGACCATCGGTCCCGTGATCGACAACGGCTTTTACTATGACTTCGCCTACAAGCGTCCGTTCACGCCCGAAGATCTGATCGCGATCGAAAAGAAAATGGCGGAACTGGCCAAGAAGGATGAGCAAGTCACGCGCAAGGTTGTCGCGCGCGACGAAGCCATCGAGTACTTCAAGGGTATCGGCGAAGCGTACAAGGCTGAATTGATCGGTTCGATTCCGGCCGACCAGGAAGTGTCGCTGTATTCCGAAGGCAAGTTCACGGACTTGTGCCGCGGCCCCCACGTGCCGTCGACGGGCAAGCTGAAAGTGTTCAAGCTGATGAAGCTGGCCGGCGCCTACTGGCGCGGCGACTCGAAAAACGAGATGCTGCAGCGTATCTATGGCACGGCCTGGGCCAAGAAGGAAGACCAGGAGCTGTATTTGCACAACCTGGAAGAAGCGGAAAAGCGCGACCACCGCAAATTGGGCAAGCAGCTCGATTTCTTCCATTTCCAGGAAGAAGCGCCGGGCCTGATCTTCTGGCATCCGAAAGGCTGGTCGATCTGGCAGCAAGTCGAGCAATACATGCGCAATGTGTACCAGGTCAATGGCTATCAGGAAGTCAAGGCGCCGCAAATTCTCGACCGTGGCTTGTGGGAAAAAACCGGTCACTGGGATAATTACCGTGAAAACATGTTCATCACGGAATCGGAAAACCGCGCCTATGCGCTGAAGCCGATGAATTGCCCTGGCCATATCCAGATTTTCAACAATGGCATGCGCAGCTACCGCGATCTGCCATTGCGCTACGGCGAATTCGGCCAATGCCACCGCAATGAGCCATCGGGCGCCTTGCACGGCATGATGCGCGTGCGCGGCTTTACGCAGGATGATGGCCACATCTTCTGCCTGGAAGAGCAGATCGCCGGCGAAGTGACGGCGTTCCACCAGCAGGCGATGGATGTGTACACGGCTTTCGGCTTCACGAATATCGATGTGAAACTGGCCTTGCGCCCTGATAACCGCATCGGCACGGAAGAATCGTGGGATTTCGCCGAGGAATCCCTGCGTTCGGCCCTGCGCGCCTGCGGCGTGGAATGGACGGAATTGCCGGGCGAGGGCGCGTTCTACGGTCCGAAGATCGAATACCACCTGAAGGATAGCCTGGGCCGCGCATGGCAAGTGGGCACCGTGCAGATCGATCCGTCGATGCCGGGCCGCCTGGGTGCCGAATACGTGGCCGTGGACAACACGCGCCAGGTGCCGATCATGCTGCACCGCGCGATCGTCGGTTCGCTGGAACGTTTCATCGGCATCCTGATCGAACACTATGCGGGCGCCATGCCGTTGTGGCTGTCGCCGGTGCAAGTGTCGGTGTTGAATATTTCCGACGCTCAAGCCGACTATGTACAGGAAGTTACAACAAAACTGCGCAAAGCGGGGCTGCGCGTACAGGCTGATTTGCGTAACGAGAAGATTACCTATAAAATACGTGAACATTCCGTACAAAAATTGCCTTACATCTTAGTGATTGGCGACAAAGAGCGGGATGCGAATACAGTGGCCGTGCGGGCGCGGGGCAATGTCGATCTGGGCGTGATGTCCGTCGATGCCCTGATAGAGCGACTCAAACATGAAGTCGACACCAAGGCCTGACGAGGAAACTCGCTGCACGACCGTTTTACAAGATTTTTAAAGGAAATTACAATAGCTACTGACAAGTCACATCGCATCAATGGCGAAATCACTGCCCCTGAAATGCGTTTAAGCGGGGTCGATAACGAGCCACTCGGTATCGTAAGTTTGGCTGAAGCCTTCCGCCTGGCGGAAGAGGCAAACGTCGATCTGGTGGAAATTGCGCCTACCGCGCAGCCACCGGTGTGCCGTTTGATGGACTACGGCAAATTTAAGTATTCGGAGCAAAAGAAAGCTCACGAAGCCAAATTGAAGCAAAAGATCATCCTCGTGAAGGAAGTCAAATTCCGTCCGGGGACTGATGATGGTGACTACAATATCAAGTTGCGTAATCTCATCAAGTTCCTCGAAGATGGCGATAAAACCAAGATCACCTTGCGTTTCCGCGGTCGTGAGATGGCGCATCAGGATATTGGCTTCCGCATGCTGGAACGTCTGAAAGCCGATCTGGAGCCGTACGGCCAGGTCGAGCAGTTCCCGAAGATGGAAGGCCGCCAAATGATCATGGTTCTTTCGCCTAAGAAGAAGAAGTAAGATACAATAGCGTTTTACTGTGGATCGACGTGGTTTGTGCCTGCATGGGCGCGACACCAGATTCCAGGCAGAATTTGCGCGGCCCGGTCAGCAATGCCCGGGCCGCGTGAACTGTAGTGGACTCGCATCCGCTGCACAACATGTGAAAGCAGGCATCTAAGCGCAGCGTCGTGTTGCCACCTGCAATCCTGTTATAAATGGAGCTGTCCGTAAGAGGACAGATTGCTATGCCTAAAATGAAGACCAAAAGCTCCGCGAAAAAACGTTTTCGCGTGCGTCCAGGTGGAACAGTCAAGTCGGGTCACGCGTTCAAACGCCACATCCTGACCAAGAAAACCACCAAAAACAAACGTCAGTTGCGCGGTACCCGTAACATCAACGCATCGGATGTCACATCCGTCATGCGCATGATGCCGACTGCTTAATCTCACACTCAATTTAAGGAGTTACTATGCCTAGAGTAAAACGTGGGGTTACAGCTCGTGCCCGTCATAAGAAGATTCTTGTTCAAGCTAAAGGCTACCGTGGTCGCCGCAGCCGTGTATACCGTGTTGCCAAGCAAGCAGTTATGCGCGCTGGCCAATACGCTTACCGCGATCGCCGCAACAAGAAGCGCGTTTTCCGCCGCCTGTGGATCGCCCGTATCAACGCCGCTTCCCGTGAGCATGGCGTAACGTACAGCGTATTCATGAACGGCTTGAAAAAAGCAAATATCGAACTGGACCGTAAAGTCCTGGCCGATATGGCTGTGATGGACAAGCCAGCATTCGCTGCGATTGTCAACGCAGTTAAAGCAAAAATCGCTGCGTAAGCATCGGTTATTGCACAACGTCATCCGTAGGGTGACGTCATAAAGAGCGGGGCAGGGGTGTGAACCTTATGCCCCGTTTCCGTTTTTGATTGTTGGACTTTTGATAATCGAGTCCAGAATTGATGTCCAAAACAGGAAATGCCGCATGAACTCCCTAGAAGAACTCGTCGTCTCGGCCCAGGCTGACTTTATCGCCGCCGCAGACGCTGCCGCACTTGAAAACGCCAAAGCCCGCTACTTGGGCAAGACTGGCCAGATTACCGAAATGATGAAGGGCCTGGGCAAGCTGGACCCGGACGCGCGCAAGGCGCAGGGCGCCCTGATCAACGCCGTCAAAGTGCAGATCGAAGACGCGCTGACGGCGCGCCGTGATGCGCTGGCCGATGCCCAGATGCAAGGCCGTCTGAACGCCGAAGCGATCGACGTGACCCTGCCAGGCCGTGGCCGCATGCCAGGCGGCATCCATCCCGTGATGCGCACGTGGGAGCGGGTCGAGGAAATCTTCCGCTCCATCGGTTTCGACGTGGCTGACGGCCCTGAAATCGAAAACGACTGGACCAACTTCACGGCGCTCAACAGCCCGGAAAACCATCCAGCCCGTTCCATGCAAGACACGTTCTACATCGATGGCAACGACACCGATGGCAAGCCCTTGCTGCTGCGCACCCACACGAGCCCGATGCAGGTGCGCTATGCGCGCACGCATACGCCGCCGATCAAGGTCATCGCGCCGGGCCGCACCTACCGCGTCGACAGCGACGCCACCCATTCGCCGATGTTCCACCAAGTCGAAGGCCTGTGGATCGCCGAAGACATCAGCTTTGCCGACCTGAAGGGCGTGTACCTGAATTTCGTCAAGGCCTTCTTCGAGACGGATGACCTGCAGGTGCGCTTCCGTCCATCGTACTTCCCGTTCACTGAACCGTCGGCCGAGATCGACATCGCCTTTGGCTCCGGCCCGTTGAAGGGCCGCTGGCTGGAAGTGTCGGGCGCCGGCCAGGTGCATCCGACCGTCGTGAAGAACTTCGGCCTCGATCCCGAGAAATTCATCGGTTTCGCTTTCGGCTCCGGCCTGGAACGCTTGACGATGCTGCGTTACGGCATCAACGACCTGCGCCTGTTCTATGAAGGCGACTTGCGTTTCTTGAAGCAATTCAACTAAGCGTTGTTCCGTTTGATTCATGGCGCTTGAGCGCCTGTGCGCTCGCGCTGTGAGCTTTGACCCTTTGAAGGCTTGATTATGCAATTTTCCGAAAACTGGCTCCGTACCATGGTCGATCCGAAGATGACTTCGGACGAACTGGCCCATCTGCTGACCATGTCCGGTCTCGAAGTCGAAGACGTCGATCCTGTCGCGCCCCCGTTCTCGAACGTGGTGGTGGGCCTGGTCCTGGAGATGGAAAAACATCCGAACGCGGACCGCCTGAATGTATGCCAGGTCGATGTCGGCACGGGCACCATGCTCAACATCGTCTGCGGCGCGCCGAACGTGCGCCCGGGCTTGAAAGTCGTGTGCGCCATGGCCGGCGCCGTGCTGCCGCCTGGCGCCGATGGCAAGCCGTTTGAAATCAAGGTGGGCCAGCTGCGCGGCGTCGAGTCGCAAGGCATGCTGTGCTCCGCGCGCGAATTGAAATTGTCGGAAGAAAACGCCGGCTTGATGGAATTGCCGGACGACGCGCCGATCGGCCAGAACTTCCGCGATTACTTTGCGCTCAACGACTTGAAATTCACCATCAAGTTGACGCCGAACAAGGCGGACTGCCTGTCCGTGCTGGGCGTGGCGCGCGAAGTGTCGGCACTCACGGGCGTGCCCCTGAATGCGCCGCAGTTCCGCACCGTGCCTGTTTCCAGCGACGAAATCCTGCCCGTGAAAGTCAGCGCGCCGGACCTGTGCGGCCGTTTCACGGGCCGCGTCATCCGCAGCTTGAACGCCAAGGCAGCCACGCCGGACTGGATGAAGCAGCGCCTCGAGCGCAGCGGCCAGCGTCCGCTGTCGGCCCTGGTCGATATCTCGAACTATGTCATGCTGGAACTGGGCCGTCCTAGCCACGTGTTTGACCTGGCCAAGATCCACGGCAGCCTCGACGTGCGTTGGGGCAAGGCGGGCGAATCCGTCAAGCTGTTGAATGGCAACACCATCGCCGTCGACGAGTGGATCGGCGTCATTGCTGACGATAAAGAAATCGAATCCTTGGCCGGCATCATGGGCGGCGACGCCAGTTCCGTGTCGGATGATACGGATAGCATTTATCTGGAAGCGGCATTCTGGTGGCCGAACGCCATTCAAGGCCGCGCGCGCCGTTTGAATTTCTCGACCGATGCGGCGCACCGCTTCGAGCGCGGCGTCGATTTCGCCACCACCGTCGAGCACATCGAGCGCATCACGGCGCTGATCGTGGAAATCTGCGGCACGCCAGCGACCACCGTCGGCCCCGTCGACGACCACGTGGTGAACTTGCCGCAACGCCAGCCCGTATCGATGCGCACGGCGCGCGCGCAAAAAGTCATCGGCGTGCCGCTCAACGATGAGCTGATCGCCGATATCTTTACGCGCCTGGCCCTGCCATTTACGCTGGCGGACGGCGTGTTTTCCGTGACCTCGCCCAGCTACCGTTTCGACATCGAGATCGAGGAAGACCTGATCGAGGAAGTGGCGCGCGTGTACGGCTTTGAAAACATCCCGACCTTGCCGCCCGTGGCCGCGAACGTGATGCAGATTGCACCGGAAAATACCCGCTCGCTGTTTGCGGTACGTCATGAGCTGGCCGACCTGGGTTTCCAGGAAGTGGTTAACATGAGCTTTGTCGATACGGCATGGGAGCGCGATTTCTCGGGCAACACGAACCCGATCAAATTGCAGAACCCGATCGCCAGCCAGATGAGCGTGATGCGCTCATCGCTGATCGGCAGCCTGATCGCCAATGTGCGCTACAACCTGAACCGCAAGACGAACCGCGTGCGCATCTTCGAAGTGGGCGCCATCTACCAGCGCGACGACAGCGTGGAAAACGGCCCCCTGTCGGTGGCTGGCTACGCCCAGCCGAAGCGCGTGGCTGCCATGGCCTACGGCGCGGTTGCCGACGAGCAGTGGGGCCAGGCCGCACGCACGGTCGACTTCTTCGACGTGAAGGCGGACCTGGAAGCGCTGTTCGCGCCGCTGGTCTTGCGTTTCACCAAGGCGGAACATCCGGCACTGCATCCGGGCCGTTCGGCCAACGTGGAGCTCGATGGCAAGGTCATCGGTTTCATCGGCGAATTGCACCCGCGCTGGATGCAAAAGTATGACTTGCCGCTGGCACCCGTGCTGTTCGAAGTCGACGCCGCTGCCTTGACGCAAAGAGTCGTGCCCGCGTACCAGGAAATCTCGAAATTCCCTGGCGCCAGCCGCGACCTGGCCGTGGTCGTCAAGCAATCGGTGGCCGTGCAGGATCTGCTCGACAGCTTCCACGCGGCAGCGAAGTCGAGCCCGGCAGCGCGTATCGTGCAAGCCATTGTTTTATTTGATGAATATCGTGGAAAAGGTCTGGAAGCGGATGAAAAAAGCCTTGCTTTCCGGATTAGCTTGCAAGATACTCAAAACACCCTGCAAGACGATGTCGTCGATGGCCTGATGGCTGTCCTGATCGATGCGGCCAAGCAGGGCCACGACGCGAAACTGCGTTCGTAATTACCGGACTGGCCGTCGCCTTGCGTGACGGCCTTTCCGTCGTCAATCGTAGACGAGCTTGCCATGTGGCGAGCTCGGGCGCACAGAAAAGGCAGGGCAGGAAAATTAATAACAGCGACGTTGATTCCGCCGTACTGCAATCCGCACTGGCCGCCGATTTGCATCGGGCCATGCTGGTTGCCAAAGTGCGCCAGGAAGCGGAAAAAGATTTACCGACCTTGACCAAGGCGGAACTGGCCGAACTGTTGTTCGAGCAAGTGGGCCTGAACAAGCGCGAAGCGAAGGATATGGTCGAGACCTTTTTCGACGAAATCCGCAATGCGCTCGAGCGTGGCGAGGCCGTCAAGTTGTCCGGTTTCGGCAATTTCCAGTTGCGCGACAAGCCGCAGCGGCCGGGCCGCAATCCGAAGACGGGCGAAGAGATCCCCATCACGGCGCGCCGTGTCGTGACCTTCCATGCGAGCCAGAAGCTGAAAAGCATGGTCGAAGAGACCAGTCCGCTGGCACGTGCTGCCTGAGTGAGTGGCGATGAACGAGCGCATCAGTAAAACCGAGTTGATCGCCTTGCCGCCCATTCCGGCGAAACGCTATTTCACGATCGGCGAGGTGAGCGAGTTGTGCGGCGTCAAACCGCACGTACTGCGCTACTGGGAGCAGGAGTTTTCCCAGCTCAAGCCGGTCAAACGACGTGGCAACCGCCGTTATTATCAGCACCATGAGGTGCTGCTGATACGCCGCATCCGCGAATTGCTGTACGAGCAGGGCTTTACCATCAGCGGCGCGCGCAACAAGCTCGACAGCCGCGGCGCATCGCATGGCATCGCCGACGAGCTGCCAGTGCTGCCGGCCATGCCTGCTGTGCCGCAGGAAGTGCCGCTGGACCGCGTGTGGATACGCAATGAATTAATGGCGATTTTAAACTTGCTAAAATAAGATTTGTACCAATATAGGTGGGGTCGTCCGTTAGCGTTTGGCCAAGTTGACTATACTGCATGGATGCTCCGCCTTGGCGTTGACGCTACCGTACAGCGCACCATATTTTGAATATAATGTTAATGTTGCGTTTTTGTTAGTGACGCTGAACCGGAGCAGCGTTCAGGTTCCGGTAGTCTTTCCCAGGCCAGGAAAATTTAAGGGGAAACAATGATACGCGTTGCCATTTGTGATGATCACCAAATAGTACGAGCTGGATTCAAACAGATTTTTTCGTCTTCTGACGATTTCAGTGTGGTGGCGGAAGCCGGTACCGGGCGCGAAGCGCTCGATATCGCCCGCCGCGAAATTTGCGATGTATTGCTGCTCGATATAGCCATGCCCGATCAAAGCGGCATCGATACCTTGCGCACGATCCGCCAGGGCCAGCCGGAATTGCCCGTGCTGATACTCAGCGGCTATCCCGCGCAGCAGTACGCGTTGAACCTGTTCAAGATGGGCGCGAACGGCTATCTGAACAAGGAATGCGAAGCCGACGAGCTGATGACGGCCGTGCGCACTGTGTTCCAGGGGCGCCGCTATGTCAGCTCCACCGTGGGCGAATTGCTGGCGCAGTCGTTTGACCGCGATACGAATGCGGCCCTGCATACGGAATTGTCGGACCGCGAGTTCCAGGTCTTCCTGCGCCTGGCGCGTGGCGCCACCGTGTCCGATATCGGCGTGGCCTTATCGCTGAGCATCAAGACGGTGAGTACCTACCGTACGCGCATCATGGAAAAAATGGGCTTGCAATCTAACAGCGACTTGACCTATTACGCAATGAAAAACAATTTGCTTGACTAGCGCTGCGGTGCGATCATTGAAACATGATCGCTCAGCCAGCTAGCCAGCACGACTTGTGCAGTGCAGCAGTTTGTGGCGAGGACTATAATTGGCCGGCGCCGGCGCTCTTTCCCGCGCCGAACCTTGCTAAGGATGCACATCAGGATGTATTTCACCGCTGAACCGGCCCCGAATCACCGCCTGCCCCTGTACAAGACGATCCTGTGCGTGACGTGCGCCTTGTTGCTTGTACTTAATGGCTTCAGTCTTTATCACAACCTGCAGTCACTGAAGGGCACGAACGCCTTGCTCAGCCAGAGCGCCCGTGTGGCCGACCGCCTGCAGTATTTGAATGTGCTCGTGCTCGATGCGGAAAGCAGCTTGCGCGGCTATTTCATTTCCGGCTCCGAAACCTATCTGGGGCCGTCGAAGACCGCCACCACCGAAATCGAAAACGAATTCAACGAGCTGCAAACCTTGCTCGCGGGCAGTCCCACCCAGCTGAAAAACCTGGGCCAGCTGAAAAGCTTGATCCGGCGCAAGATGTCGATGTTGCAACAGTCAATCGACGTCTACAAGCAGGGCGGACTGGCTGAGATCGTCAACATTTCCCGCGTCACCGATGACCGCGCCACGATGGACGAGATCCGCCTGCAGGTGGTGATCATGACACGCGAGCAGAATGAAGCGCTGTCGACCGGCAGCGCCGCCTTTTATCATGAGTATCAGAAAGCCGTGCTGCTCGGCATCGGCATCAATGCCCTGGCCATTCTCGTGCTGATCATGTTTTACCAGCTGGTGCGGCGCAGCTTCCAGAACCGCGCGGCCGTCGAGTATGCATTGCAAAATGCTAACGACACTCTGGAATCGACGGTCAGCAAGCGTACCGAGCAGCTATCCGTGCTGTCGCGTCATTTGATCAGCGTCAATGAAGTGGAAAAAGCGCGGCTGGCGCGTGAGCTGCACGATGAGCTGGGCGCCAACTTGACGTCGATCAGCATGGACTTGGGCGCCGTCACGCAGCAACTGGCGCACACGCAGCCGGAACTGGCGACACAATTGCGGCGTGCCAAGGCCACCTTGCTGGAAACGGTGGAACTCAAGCGTCGCATCGTCGAGGACTTGCGCCCCAGCTTGCTGGACAACCTGGGCCTGTGCGCCGCCATCGAAAGCTATTGCGAGGATTTTGCACGCATGAGCTCGGTTCGTTGCGAAACGGACGTGGCCATCAATATCGACAACCGCGAAGCCACGCTGACGATTGCCTTGTTCCGTATCGTGCAGGAATCGCTGACGAATATCATGAAATATGCGCGTGCCGGCATGGTCAGCGTGACCTTGAAACGCAATGAACACGGCCTGGTGCTGCGCGTGATCGACGACGGCATCGGCATCACGGAAGCTGCGCTGCAAAAACCGATGTCGCACGGTTTGCTGGGCATGCGCGAACGCGCTTTGCTGCTGGGCGGCACTCTCACCGTGCGCCAAGGGCCGGATGGCAAGGGGACATGCGTGGAAGCCGTGATTCCGCTGCCGCTGACGCCGGAGCCGGAAGACATCGACGCGGATATCGAAGCGTAATTTTCTTTGAGATAAAAAAATGGCCGGGCATGCAGCCCGGCCATTTTTTATTTATCTTGCATGATCAGCAGCGGGAAACGTCGCGCAGCAAGCGGTCGTATTCCGTCTTGGCCACTTTGTAGCACTCGCCCGCATAGCATTCCAGGCCGGCGCGGTCCAGCACCGTGATATTGCCGCGGCGATAGTGGATCAAGCCTTCTTCCTGCAGCTTGCCGGCGGCGGCCGTGATGCTTTCGCGGCGCACGCCCAGCATGATCGAGATCAGCTCTTGCGTCACTTTCAATTCATTCGATGGCGAACGGTCCAGGCGGTCCAGCAGCCAGCGGCACAGCTTTTGTTCGATCGAGCTGTGGCGGCCGCCGACGGCGTTCTGCGCCATTTGCGCAAACAGGGCGTTGGTGTAGCGCATCAGCAGCTGGGGCAGGGCGCCGCCTTGATTGAAGGCATCGCGCAGGCTTTGCGTTTTCAGACGGTAGCCGTAGCCAGCGCTTTGCACGACAGCCGTGCACATGGCGCGCTCGCCGGCCAGCAGCGAGGCACCGGCCACGCCTTCATGGCCGACGACGGCGATTTCCGTCGTGGCGCCATCTTCCATTACGTACAGCAGCGAAATGATGGCGGTGGTGGGGAAGTAGCTGTATTCCAGGTTGTTACCGTAAGCATACAATTCCTTGCCGAACGGCAGTTCCACCAGTTCCAGGTCTTCGAACAGCGATTCAAGCGCGGCGCGCGGCAGGGCGGCCAGCAATTCATTCTGTTGGGCACTGCTGAGGCTAACCCGCGACGCAAGCTTGATTTCCCGTCCGGCCGCCGGCATGGCGCGCGGCAGCAACTGGTTCTTCTGGACCGGGGTGCTAAGTTGAGTTTGGTTCATAGTATTCCTCACAGGCTTTTTACATCGGAGTGCGACTGCCGCGTTGCTGGTCAAAGAAGCTGCCGTTCTCATGTGATAACGGCGTTTTGTTCGACCGCGCGGTGCAGATCGCGATGTAGCTACTTTAAAAGCTTATGTAAGTGGCGAACATAAGATTAGCAGTCGCCACTTTGTAGTCTCATTTGAGGCGGAATTGTAGTCCTTGTCCTACGTGCACACTTTTGACTAGCTAGCCTTGCGCCGTTCCGCGCGATTTTGTGATATGACGCGCGGTTTGTTGGCGCTCCACAGACCGGCCGGACGCACGCTGGGCAAGCCGTCGCGCACGGCTGCGGCCGGCGCCTGGCGCGGGTTTTGCGCCTCGTGCTCGCCCAGGCGGAAGCGGCTGACGGCCTGCGTCAGTGCTTCGCCTTCCTGGTGCAGGCGCTGCGAACCGGCGCGCGCCTCGTCGACCAGGCCCGCGTTCTGGCGCGTCATGTCGTCGATTTGCGCCAGCGCCTGGTTGATGCGGGCGATCTCGCCATTCTGCTCGGCGCCGGCGCTGCTGATGCGTCCGATGACCACGGCCACCTGCTGCACCGCATCGACCACTTGCCGCATGGTGTTGCCGGCCGCATTGACGAGGTCGCCGCCCGCATCCACGGTGGCGACGGAATCGCCGATCAGGCGCTTGATTTCCAGCGCCGCCTCGTTCGAGCGCTGCGCCAGGCTGCGCACTTCGGAGGCGACGACGGCAAAGCCGCGTCCCTGCTCGCCGGCTCTAGCCGCTTCCACGGCCGCGTTCAGGGCCAGGATATTCGTCTGGAAGGCGATGCCGTTGATGACGCCGATGATGTCGACGATCTTGTGCGAGCTGGCCTTGATCGAGGCCATGGTGTCGACCACGGCGCCCACGGTCTGGCCGCCACGCAGGGCCACGTCGGCCGCCGTCGCCACCAAGGTGCGCCCCTGTCCTACGTGCGCCTCGTTGCGGCCCACAGTGGCCGTCAGCTCGCGCATCGAGTCCACGGTGGCGCCCAGTGCATCGGCCTGCGTGGCCGTGTGGCCGGACAGGGCGGCGTTGCCCTGGGCGATATCGGCGCCGGCCGCCGCGATGACGGCCGCGCCGCCGCGGATTTCCTGCACCAGGGTGGCCAGGCCATGCGTCATGGCGCCGAAGTCGCGCACCAGGTCGCCGATCTCGTCGTGCGCCTGCGAGGTAATGCGCTGCGACAGGTCGCCCGCCGCCGCCGCGCCGACGGCCACGCGCAATTGCGTCACGTCGCGCGCGAACGCGGCATAAAAGCCCGCGCACAGGTAGGCTGCGGCCAGCAGCACCAGCAGCATGGCGGCCAGGATCAGGGCGCGGCGCGCCTCGTCGCGGGCGATGCGTTGCGCCAGCAAATCGTCCAGGGCGCCGGCGGAAGCGCCGGACAGCGCCTGCAGGGCGTCGATCGCCTGTATGCCGGCCGCATGGAATTGCGCGCCCGACGTCTGGTCGTAGGAATTCGTCACTTCGTTTTTCGTGCGTTCGAGGAAGGCCAGCGCGGCTGGCACGGCTTTCAGGGCCGGCTGCACGCTGGCGCGCAGTTCCGGCCGGCTGGTGAGGATTTCGTCGAAGCGGGCCGGCAGGCGCTCCAGTTCGTGGCGTGCGATCAGCGCGTTGGCGTTGACGAGCTGATCTTCATTCGCCTCGAACAGGCCCGTGTCGATGTAGGCGGCGCCGCGCCCGGCGATGTCGGACAGGCTTTCGGCCAGGTCGGGCAGGGTGGCGGTGAAGACGGCGCTCAGGTGGTTGGCGCCCGCGTCCGGGTCCAGGCTCAGGTGCGAACGGTCGGCCACCAGCTGGCCCAGTTTCGCCGCCTGGCGCAGCAGCGCCGTATGCGCCGCGTAGCTGTCGCGCGCCGCGAGGCCGGCCTGGCGGCCCAGCAGGGCTTGCCACTGTTTCGTCAGCTCGGCCGCCTGCGGCAGCCCGGCGCCGGCAGGCAGGCGCGCCAGGGCCGCCAGCGCGGCCGTGATGCGTGCGTTCAGGGCCGTGTTATCCATGCCCGCCTTGCCGCTCAGGCGCAAGTGTTCGAGGCCGCGCCGCTGCTGCAGCAGGCGTGTGCCTTCCTGCAGCTGGCGCACATAGGCCACGCCCCGCTGCGCATCCTGCGCCTGGGCCAGCGATTTGCCCAGTTCCGAGATCAGCAGGGTGGTCGCCAGCGCCAACGGCAGCAGGAAGACCAGGCAGACAAGCATGAATTTGGGCAGCAGGCGCAAGCGCTGCATGAGTCGGATGGCGGGGGTGAGGAGGATTTTCATCGGGTTTCCAGGGTAGGGTGACAACATTTCTGCAGTGCAATGTTGCCTGCGGATTGTGACCCCTTGATGAAGTGCGCCCTGATGCGGTCATTTTTGCCGTTCGCCAGAGTGAAGCAGTTCACACGGAAGGCCGATCCTTCTGTAAAATCGAGGGTTTTTTGCGAGGGCCATATTATGGTCACCAATATGGCCAACGAGAACGACATCAACACCCCCGATTCCAGCGACAACGCGGACAGCGCAGCAGCGCCAGCGAGCAGCAAGGCGCCGGCCGTGATCGCGCGCGAAGTGCAGCGCCGCCGCACCTTCGGCATCATTTCCCACCCCGATGCCGGTAAGACCACCCTGACGGAAAAACTGCTGCTGTTCTCGGGCGCGATCCAGATGGCCGGTACCGTCAAGGCGCGCAAATCGGGCCGCCACGCGACGTCGGACTGGATGGAGATCGAGAAGCAGCGCGGCATTTCCGTCGCTTCCTCGGTGATGCAGTTCGAATTCCGCGACCACGTCGTCAACCTGCTCGACACCCCCGGCCACCAGGACTTCTCGGAAGATACCTACCGCGTGCTGACGGCGGTCGACTCGGCGCTGATGGTGATCGATGCGGCCAAGGGCGTGGAAGCGCAGACGATCAAGCTGCTGGCCGTGTGCCGCATGCGCAATACGCCGATCGTTACCTTCATGAACAAGATGGACCGCGAGACGCGCGATCCGCTGGACCTGCTCGACGAACTCGAATCCGTGTTGAAGATCCAGTGCGCGCCCGTCACCTGGCCTATCGGCATGGGCAAGAACTTCCGCGGCGTGTATCACCTGCTGAACGACGAGATCATGCTGTTCAAGGCCGGCGAAGAAAAGGCCGACGGCGCCTTCGAAATCATCAAGGGCATCGACAACCCGCGCCTGCAGGAGATGTTCCCGCTCGAGATGGACCAGCTGCGCATGGAAGTGGAACTGGTGCACGGCGCATCGAACCCGTTCAACCTGGAGGAATTCCTCTCCGGCGTGCAGACGCCCGTGTTCTTCGGTTCGGCCATCAACAACTTCGGCGTGCGCGAGATCCTGTCCGCGCTGGTCGACTGGGCGCCGGCGCCGCGCGAGCGCGATGCGACCGTGCGTTCGGTGGCCCCGTCCGAGCAGCCATTTACCGGTTTCGTCTTCAAGATCCAGGCGAACATGGACCCGGCCCACCGCGACCGCATCGCCTTCTTGCGCGTGTGCTCGGGACGTTTCGAGCGCGGCATGAAGGTCAAGCACTTGCGCCTGGGGCGCGAGATCAAGGTGTCGAACGTGGTGACCTTCATGGCTTCCTCGCGCGAACAGGTGGAAGAGGCGTACGCGGGCGACATCATCGGCTTGCCGAACCACGGCAACATGCAGATCGGCGACAGTTTTTCCGAAGGCGAGATGCTGACCTTTACGGGCATCCCGTATTTTGCGCCGGACTTCTTCCGCTCCGTGCGCATCCGCAATCCGCTGAAGATCAAGCAGCTGCACAAGGGCTTGCAGCAGCTGGGCGAAGAGGGCGCGGTACAGGTCTTCAAGCCGGTGCAGGGCGGCGAACTGGTACTGGGCGCCGTCGGCGTGCTGCAGTTCGAAGTGGTGGCCAGCCGCTTGCTCAACGAGTATGGCGTCGACGCCGTGTTCGAAGGCACGAGCATCAGCAGCGCGCGCTGGGTCAGCTGCGACGACAAGCGCATCCTGCAGGATTTCGAAAACGCGCTGGGCCACAACGTGGCCTACGATGCGGCCGGCAACATGGCCTACCTGGCCACGTCGGGCGTCAACCTGCGCTTGACGGAAGAGCGCTGGCCGAAGCTGAAATTCCACGCGACGCGCGAGCATTCGGCGAAATTGGCTTGATTTAGTGGTGTCGGGTTACGCGCTTTGCGCTAACCCGACCTACGCCGACCTGCCTGTTCATGGTGTGCTGCTGTAGGTCGGATTAGCGCGGCAACGCCGCGCGTAATCCGACAACCATCGTTGGCGCCAACTCAGGCCGGCAAGATCGTCCGCGTACTCCAGTCGCGCCGCTCCAGCAGCAATGCCGTCAGCTGCGCCGCCGTCATCGGGCGCGCGAAGAAAAAGCCCTGCACGTTGTCGCAGCCCGCTGTCCGCAAAAACTCCACCTGCCGCAAGGTTTCCACCCCTTCGGCCACCACTTTCAGATGCAGGCTGTGCGCCATGGCGATGATGGCCGTGACGATGGCTTCGCCCTCGCCGGGCAGGTCGTGCACGAAGCTGCGGTCGATCTTCAATTGGTCGATCGGCAGGCGCTTCAGGTAGGACATCGACGAATAGCCGGTGCCAAAATCGTCGATCGACAGGTGGATGCCCGTCTCCTGCAGGCGCCGCATCAATTCCACGTTGGCGTGGATATTGTCCATCAAGACCCCTTCCGTGATTTCCAGCTCCAGCAAGCCGTGCGGCAGCTGCGTTTCGTGCAGGATGGCGCGGATGTCGTCCATCAGTCCCGGATCGCGCGCCTGGCACGCCGACAGGTTGACGGCCACGTGCTCGAGCGAATCGAGCAGGCCCGCCTTGCACCAGACGGCCGCCTGGCGGCAGGCGCTTTGCAGCACCCAGCGTCCCAGGTCGACGATGATGCCGCTTTCCTCGGCCACGGGGATGAATTCGGCGGGGCTCAGCTGGCCCATCTCGCGGCAGTTCCAGCGTATCAGCGCTTCCACGCCGACGATGCGCCCGCTGCGCAAGTCGATCTGCGGCTGGTAATGCAGATACAGTTCTTCGTTTTGCAGGGCGCGGCGCAGGTTCGCTTCCATGCGCAGGCGGCGCTGGGCGCGCATTTCCATTTCGGCCTTGAACACTGCGTAGCGGTTCTTGCCCTGGTGCTTGGCGTGGTACATGGCCGTATCGGCATTGCGCGTCAGGGTGGCCACGTCCTGCGCGTCGAACGGATACAGGCTCACGCCGATGCTGGCGCTGACATACAGCTGGTGGCCTTCGAGGTCGAACGGCGCGGCCAGCACGGCGAGGATCTTGCGCGCCACGCTGGCCATTTCCGAGGCGTCGTCGGCCGGTTCGACGATGACGACGAATTCATCGCCGCCGATGCGGCAGATGATGTCGGTGCCGCGCAGGATGGCCACCAGGCGCTCGGCGACGAGCTTGAGCAGCTGGTCGCCGCAGTGGTGGCCCAGCGTATCGTTGACCACCTTGAAGTTGTCCAGGTCCAGCAGCAGCAGGCCCACGCTGCTGTCCTGGCGGTCGGCGCGCGCCAGCGCGTAGGCCAGGGCGTCGTTGAATTCATGGCGGTTCGGCAACTGCGTGACGGAGTCGACGTGGGCCAGGTAGTGCAGATGGCTTTCCGCATGCTGGGCGGCGGTGCGCGTGCGGCGCACCATCAGGAACGTCAGGCCGAACGCGCACAGGCAGACGAGCACGGTGAAGGCGGCAAATTGCGCCAGGCTGGCATACAGCGGCGCCAGGCTGGCGCGCAGGTACAGCGCGCCGCCGCCGGGCAGGGTCTTCAATATCGCGGCGCTGCCGTCCAGGTAATCGAGGTGCAGGCCGTTGCGCGGCGCCGCCGGCACGGCGTCGTTGCCGCTGCGCGCATAGCGGGCAAACGGCGTGCCATAGGGGCTGTAGAGCAGGGCTTGCCGGATATGCGGGGCGGCGGCGAGGGGAGCGAGCAGTTGTTGCGCTGCAAGACGATTGTCTTCGCGCATGGCCTGGGCGGCGGCCGGTGCCAGCATGTCGGCCTGGATGTGCAGGTTGCGCTGGAAGGATGCCTGAAGGGAAAACAATTGAAAGAGGGTCAACAGCAGGCTGGCCGTGGCCAGCATGGCCGCCGCGGCCAGCAAGTTCAGCCGGGCTATCCGGTCGCCGCGCAATTGCACGGACGGCAGTATCAATGGCGTCATCATGACGCTTCTTCCTGCCGGCCCCGCCTGCCGCCGCCCCGTGTGATCGCGCCTCGCCCTGCCATACTTTACGTTCCAGTCTGATGAAAACCGAAGTGAGCCGGAACTCTCAACGTGTTGCCAAGTGTTGCTAAGGCCGACATATTGTCATTTTGCAGCGTGAAAGTACAGGGCGTGCGGCAATTTATATCCATGCGGCATACCGGTGGCAGCAGGCAAGGCGACAAGACTGGCGGAAAGGAAGACGTGTCTTTCTAATAATAATTCATGCTGAATTTTAATCCTTTTTTTGCCCGCCGTTTTTTTTCTCTTAAAACAATGCTGATGGTAAACAAAATACCAGCAAGAATAACTTCAATGCACCCGGCCATCGCGGCACGGATAAACTTTTTTACGCTATAAGCCATTACAAGTCATTGATTTTAATAAATTTTAATGAAGAATGCGCGAACGCTATGGCCTTGCTCCGCGAGTTCGTCCATAATCCGCTGATGATGGACGTCCTGATGCTGTTTGTTTTGTCTGCCGCGGCCAAGTCAGCAGCCGCCAGTAAAGCCGGACGTCGCCCTGATGATCAATAGTGAGGATATCTTGGAAAAAAAACCAAAAATTATTTTGTCGTCACAAGACCTGGAACGACTGGAAGCGTTGTTGTATGCCTTGGGTAATAACTTATCGCCGGACAAGGCCGCCTTGCTCGATGAGCTGGGCCGCGCCGAGGTGCTCGAGCCGCAAGAAATTCCCCCGACCGTCGTGACGATGAATTCCACCGTGCGCTTCACGGTGGAAAACAAGGAGGAATTCTGCCTGACGCTCGTGTATCCGAAGGACGTGGAAGGCCAGGCCGACCGCATTTCCGTGCTGGCGCCCGTCGGCAGCGCGCTGCTGGGCCTGTCCGTGGGCGACAGCATCGCCTGGCCCATGCCGGGCGGCGTCGTGAAGGTGAAAATCGAGGAAATCGTTTACCAGCCTGAACGGGCCGGCGAATACCACCGATAAGCAGCGACGGCGGACGGCGCCTGCCGTTCGCCTGCCAGGCCGTGCCGGGACTTAACTGTTTCGCTGCACGCGCACCACCAGCCATCCCGCCACGACCGTAAACGTGACGATGATGGCGACGATGATCCAGAAGCCCTGCGGATGCTGGGCCAGCGGAATACCCCCCACATTCATGCCCAGCATGCCGGCGATGATATTGATCGGCAAGGCCAGCACGGTGACGATGGTCAGCACGAACAGGCTGCGGCTGTTTTCCTCGTTGACGCTGGCGGCGATCTCTTCCTGCAGCAGCTTGATGCGTTCCTGCAGCGATGACATATCGCTGAGCACCACCGAAAACTCCTCCGTCGACTGGCGCAGTTCCAGGCTGTCGAGCTCCGACACCCACGATGGCGGGCGTTGCAGCAGGCGGAACAGGGCTGCCGGTTCCGGCGCCAGCAGCCGCTGCAGCCGCACCAGCACGCGCCGCATGGCGCCAAGGTCTTCGCGTTTCGGCACCAGGCGCCCCGCCAGCAAGTGATCCTCGATATCGTCGACCCGCGCCACGGCGTCGCGTACGATGTTGACCAGTACGTCCGCCTGGTCGCGCAGCAGATGGATCAGCAATTCCACCGACGAGCGTATCGGCTCGTGATTCTTGATGACGGCCTGGCGCAGGCGCTCGATCGACTGCAGCGGTGCGCGGCGCGCCGTGATGACGAGGTTTTGCGCCACGCTGGCCCACATGGTGGAAATGTCGGACGCTTCGAACGAGAAGTTGTGCACCACATCGTTGACCACGGCGATCAGGGTGTTTTCCGCCTGTTCGATGCGCGTGGAACGGGAACCCTGGTGCAGGGTTTCATAGAATTCGTCGGCCAGCTGCGTATGCGTCATCAGCCATTTTTCGCTGGCCGCATGCGACAAATTGAAATGCAGCCAGACGAATTCCTGCGCCGGGCGCGCCGCGCCATCGGCCAGCCAGGCCAGTGCCGCCGTCGAGTCGAGCGCCAGTGGCTGCCCGTCGCGGCCAAACAGGAAGCCCCAGACCAGGCCCGAGGTGTCCGAGCCGTAGGTAAAACCGGCAGTTTCCATCGCCATCGTGAATCTTTCTCGTGCAGTGTGATTGATCGTCGCGCGATGTTAATACACGGATGTGTCGGGAAAATGACAAGGCCACCGCGATGGGTGGCCTTGGTGTCCGCTGCTTAATAGCGGCGGGGATTATCTGGCCTGCGGTCGTCGCGGTTTGGGACCCCGTCGCCATCGCGGTCGTGGCGGTTGCCATTGTCGCGGTCATAGCGGTTGGGGATGCCGTCGCGGTCGCGGTCGCCGTTCGGACCGCGCGACCAGCGGCCTTGCTCCATCTGCCAGCGGCCGTCGCGCTGGTTCCAGGCGGGCGGCGCATACACGTAGCCGCGGCGTTCGGCGATCCATACGCCTGGCGTCCAGGCGTAGCGCTGGCCGCGCCATTCCCAGTGGCCGGGCGCCCAGACGTAGCCGTGGCGGGCGCGGGGGATGGCTTCGCGTCGCGGTGGCGGCGGTGCGATGCGGATATCGTCATAGCGCACGGGCTGCACTTGCGCGGCGACCCAGCCGCCACGGTCCAGGCGCCAGCGGTTGTTCTCCTGTATCCAGGCGGCGCGGCGGTACTGGTTGCCGCCCCGTTCGCGCAGCCATTCGCCGCCGGTCCAGACGTGGCGCTGGCCATCCCAGTTCCAGTAGCCAGGCGCCCAGACATAGCCGGCGCGCGGCGCTGGCGCGCTTTCAAACCGTGGCGGAGGCGGGGCGTCGCCGATGACAATGCTGACGCCGAGCTGATTCTGTGCCATCGCTTGCGCAGGCAGGAAGGCCGCGGTGCTGATGGCAAGCATGGCTGCTGCGTAGAGTGTGATGGGTTTCATGATGTGCTCCATTTCGGTGATTGCTTGAAATGGACTATAGGCGCTTGCAGGCGGGCAGATCGCCTTTGATTCAACTTATTACAATTGACACAATGCTGGGTGTCCGTGTATCCGTGGCAGATACAAATGGCGGCCTGGCGCGGCGGTATTCAAACTGGCGCCAGGCGGCGTGGTGTCAGCATAGTTGGCTCACAGGGTGCTGGCGGTGGCGTTGCCCAGCAAGGCTTGCCGTTCTTCGATCAGCGAGATTTTCTTTTCCTGTTCCGTCAGGCGCTTGGCGCTGACCACCACGACGGGGATGGCGTTCGCTTGCGCAGCAGCGGCGGTTTGCGCGGCCTGTGGCTGGTTGAAGCTGGCATAGCTGGCGCCGCAGGCGATGGCGACGGCGACGGTAAAGATGGCTTCCATGTTTTTCAGGGTTTTCATGATCGTTCCTTTCGGGTGGCGGGTGGGTATGCATGCACTGTAGCCATGCGCGGGCCGGCGCGCCATGCGCATGCGACCAGCCGTGGTTTTGGCGGGATGGCCTGCAAAAAAACGGCGCTGAAATGCCTGCGCGCGGCGCGGACAGGCGACGGCTTGAATTGAGGCCTAATTAGCCCTGTATCCGCGCATATGAATGCAATTGCCCTATGGCATTATCTGATGCTGCGCACTGCCGTGCCCATGCCGTGCGCGGCAAGTGAGGCCCGGCTATCCTGCTAGAATCGGCATGGCAGCCGTGTTGCGCACACCATTATTCTCATCAGGAGTCACACATGTTCCAATTGTTTGGTTTTGGCGGCGCCCGCTGCCCGCGCTGCGAGCACAAGAACGGCGCCGCCGCCGGCTATTGCGCGCAATGCGGCTTGTCGCTGGGCGCCCCCGACAGCGACGCGGTGCTGCATGCCAATCAATGGCATCTAGCTGATGGGCAACTGGCCCTGTTCTTCGGCGTGCGCGAACTATCCTCGCTGTTCGGCAGCGCGGCGCGCCGCCTGCAGGTGCCGGCCGAGTCGCGCGCCTGGATCGTGCAATCGGACGCTTTCACCTTGATACCGGCTGGCGATTACGACAGCGCCGCCTTCTTTGCGCGCCTGCCCGCGCTGTTGCCGGCGCGTCCGGCCGAGGTGCTGATCGCGCGCGCCGACGCCATCAGCCTCGAATTCGACCTGCCGGGCCTGGCCAGCACGGAGCTGCTGAACGTCGCCGCGTCCTTGCGTGTCGACATCGCGCTGGGCCAGCCCGACGCGTTCGCGCGCCAGTTCATGCGCGCGCCGGGCGCCGTCACGCGCGCCCACCTGCACGCCTTGCTGCTGCCGTCCGTGCGGCAGATCGCGCTGGAATTCATCGGTAGCCGCGCGCTGCGCGAGATGGACGCGAATGCCGACTTGCGGCCCGAATTGAACGAGCGCCTGCAATCGGCGCTGACGCAGCGCCTGGCGCCCAGCGGCCTGGCCGTGTCGCGCGTGGAAACGCTGAGCCTGCGGCACGACAAGCGCGCGGGCGACGCAGGCTCCGGCATCGGCACCCTGTGGCTGGGCGGCTTGCCGGCGCAGGAACTCGAGCAGCACAGCCTGGAGCGCATGAAGCAGCTCGACCAGCTGTATGACGAGGAAGAGTGGCAGCGCATCCGCCGCGAGGAACTGGCGGCGCGCCACGCGCACCGCCGCGCCGAGCTGCAGCAGGATGCGACGGTGGAAAAGGCGGAACTGAACCACCAGGAAGCGGAGCGCCTGCAAGCGCTGCGCGGGCGTCAGATCGACCTGTATGGCCGCATCCTGGAAGCGAAATCGCGGCGCCAGGCGCTCGACCATGGCGCCGCCCTGGCGCTGGGCGAGCTGGAACAGGAACTGGCGCAGAAGGGCGCGCAGCGCGCCGATGAAGCGGCCAACTGGGAACACGTGCGGGCGCTGGCGGCCATCAAGATGCGCAGCGAGCTGGAACTGTCGCAGCTGCACGGGCGCGAGCAGATCCAGCTGGCGCAGCAGCGCTTTACGCATCAGGTGCACCTGCAGTCGATCGCGCAGCAAGTGGAAAGCGCGCTGCTGATCGACGACGAGACGGGCCGCCGCACCCAGCTGGCGCGCCTGCGCCAGGCGGAAGCGGATGCGGCCCAGCGCGAGGCGCAGCTGGAGGCGGAGCAGCACCAGGCCGCGTGGCAGGGACTGATGCTGGCGAATGCGGCGCGCAAGCGCGAAGCGGAGCGCGTGCAGGAGTGGGAAGACCAGATGCAGCTGGCGCGCCAGCGCGAATTGCTGCGCGCCGAAGCGCACAAGGATGAAGCGGCCCAGGTGCAGGCGGCGGAAATCGCGGAAAAAGTCGCGGCGCTGCGGCGCGGCGGCGCGCGCGAAGATGCCATCGCGCAGCAGGAAAAGCTGCTGCGCACCATCGAGGCCGACGGCGTGCACGCGCGCCAGCTGCAGCAGCAAACGCAGCTGGCGCAGCTCGACGCGCTGGCCATCGAGGAACAGCGCCAGCAACTGCGCCAGCTGGAACAGGAAGCGCAATGGCAGCGCGACTTGCTGGCCATGGCGCAGCAGCGCGAAAGCGATTACGCGCGCTGGAAAGGTGAATATGAAGCCCTGCTGGCGCAACAGGCGCATGCGGCCGAACTGGCGCGCATCGACATCGACCGCATCGAGAAAATCGGTTCGCTGAGCGACACGGGCAAGGTGGCCATGGCCGCCGGGCAGAATGCGGCCGTGCTGGCGCAAGTGCTGAAAACGCAGCTGCAGGCAGGCATGAGCGCCGAGCAGATCCACGCGCTGGCCGCGCTGGCGGCGGCCGAGAACAGCGTCGCGCCGCTGGACGCCATGCGCATGGCGCAGGACAGCGTGGCGCAGGAGCGCAGCTACCTGGAAGGCCAGGCGGAACGCGAACGGCGCCAGCAGCTCGATTTGATCAACTTGCAGAACGCGGCGCACGCGCATGGCCTGTCGGCGCAGGCGCAGCTGGGCGTGGCCGTGGCGCAGGCGCTGCAGCCGGGCGCCGCCACCGCAGCAGCGCCGGTCCGCTGCAAGAACGGCCACGCGCAGCGCGCGGGCCATCCGGAAGATAAATTCTGCGCCGCCTGCGGCGTCGCCTTGCAGCCTTGATGGAAGCGTTTCACCCCAGATGATGCAAAAAGCACGAGACAAACTGCGGGAATTGCGCGCCCTCCACGACGACGGGCTGCTCAGCGAGCAGGAATTTGAACGCCGCAAGAACGCCATCCTCGACGCCGAGTACGCGCCGCCCGGCGCCGCGCCTGTGCCGGCGCCGCTGCCCGTACGCCAGGGCACGGAGCTGGGCTTCATGACGGGCCAGGAAATCGGCCCGCAAAACCGCCGCTACCGGCTCGAGCGGCTGATCGGCACGGGCGGCATGGGACAGGTGTGGCAAGCGACCGACCTGGCCACGCACGCAGAGCTGGGCAGCAGCGAAATGGTGGCGCTGAAGATCTTGCCGCCGCAGCTGACGCAAAGCGCCACGCACGCCAAGCTGCTGATCGAGGAAGCGACGCAGGCGCGCAAGCTCGCGCATGAAAACATCGTCCGCGTCTACGAGTGGGCGCAGGACCCGGCCACGGCCAGCTATTTCATCATCATGGAATGCCTCGATGGCGAAGACCTCGAGCACTATCTGGCGCGCGAGGGCGCGCTGCCCCTGTCCACGGTGCAGGAATTGCTGCAGCCGGTGGCCGACGCCCTGTCGTATGCGTGGGAAAAGCACAAGCTCGTGCACCGCGACATCAAGCCGGGCAATGTCTTCCTGACGGCGAAGGGCGACGTCAAGCTGCTCGACTACGGCATCGCATCGCGCGTGCGCAATGCGGACAGCAGCCTGGCGCTGGACATGCCGAATGCGGGCACGCACGGCTACCGGGCGCCCGAGGCCGGCGCCAACCAGCGCCAGCCCAGCCCGCGCCTGGACGTGTATGCGGTGGCCGTGATGATCTATCAGATGCTCGAAGGGCGCATGCCGTTCGACGACACGCGCAGCGCCAGCCATTTGCCGTCGGCGCCGCAAGCGCTCAACGCGCAGCAGTGGCAAGTGCTGCAGAACGGGTTTTCGCTGACGCCGGAACTGCGGCCCCAATCCGTGCAAGCCTTGCTGGAAAACCTGGAGCGCGCGGCCGGGCCGTCGCCCGAAGAACTGGCGGAACAGGCGCGCCAGCAGCAGGTGCGCGCGGCGCAGCAACAACGGGAAGCGGCGCTGGCCGCCGAACAGGCCCGCGAGGCGGCGCTCAAGGAGGCGCGCGTGCGCCAGGAAGAACTGGACCAGCGCCGCAAGGCCGAGATCCAGGCGGCCGCGCTGGAAAAGCAGCGGCAAGATAAACTGCGCCGCGAGCAGGAGGCGCAGCGCCATTTCGAAGCGGAAGAGGCACGCAAGCTGCGCAAGGAAGCGCTGCGCGGCCAGTTGCGCGCGCGCCGCGAAGCCGATGCGGCCACCGCCTTGCAGGAGCACCAGGAATTGCAGCGCAAGGCCATCGTCGCCAAGGCGGAAGCGGCTTACCGCGCCGAGCAGGAACGTGCGCGCAAGGAACAGGCCAGCCGCGCCGCCGCAGCAGCTGTCCCTGCGCCGCCATCCGCACCGGCGCCGGAAGCCGAGCACGTGGAACCGGTGCCCAATGCGGAAGGCGTCTTGCGCGACGATTTCCTCGATGGTTCGGGACAGGGGCCGGAACTGGTACTGATTCCCAGCGGCCGCTTCCAGATGGGCGCGCACGAAACGGAACACAAGGCCGCCATCCAGGCTGGCTCGCAGCAGACGTGGCTTGAGCGCGAAATGCCGCAGCACTGGGTCGGCATCGAGCGCCCGTTCGCGCTGGCGCGGCACCCCGTCAGCGTGGGCGAATGGCGCGCCTTCGTCAAGGCGACCGGCTGGGCTGGCGGTTCCGAGACGGACTGGGACAATCCCGGTTTCGTGCAGAACGACCAGCACCCGGTGGTGGGCGTGAGCTGGAATGACGCGCAGCTGTACCTGGCGTGGATGAGCGAGCGCACGGGCCGCCACTACCGCCTGCCCAGCGAAGCGGAATGGGAATACGCATGCCGCGCCGGCACGCGCACGGCCTTCAACGTAGGCGACACGATCAGCACAGAGCAAGCTAACTACGACGGGCTGTACGTCTACAACGGCGGCCCGCGCGGCGTGTACCGGGGCGGCACGACGCCGCTGGGCACTTTCGCGCCGAATTCCTGGGGCCTGTTCGACATGCATGGCAATGTGTGGGAATGGGTGCAGGACGTCGTGCACGACAATTATGAAGGCGCGCCAGTCGATGGCAGCGCGTGGGAAGAGGGCAGCGACAGCAGCCGGCGTATCCTGCGCGGCGGCTCGTGGCTGTACCACCCGCGCTATTTGCGCTCGGCCCTGCGCAACGGCTTTTCCACCGTGCTGTCGAACGATATCGTGGGCTTCAGGGTGGCGCGCACGCTCGATTGAGTTGTTGTTATATCGGCTATCTTGACGGATACTTCATGCACCTTAACCGTGCTGGAGTGTCCGTGTTCAAACGCCGCCTGCTGTCCATCGTGTTCGCCTGCCTGCCCATCTCCGTCCTGGCCGGCGATCTGCCTTCCTATCCCTTCATCCACGCGACGGGCACGGCCTACAGCTTCGTCACGCCGGACCTGGGCGAGATCGATTTCGACGTCAGCGTTTTCGACCCGGCGCCGGACGTGGCCGCGGCCCTCGTGCAGACGCGCATCACGGAAATCAAGGCGCTGCTGGTGGAGCAGGGTTTGCCGGAAGCGGCGGCCGGCATCGAGGTGCGCGACGTGCGCAAGGAAATCCGCAAGGGCGCGGAACAGGACCCGGCCAATCCGCAGTACCAGATCAAGGCGAGCGTGCATATCAACGTGGCCGATTTGTCAAAATGGCCCGCCGTCATGGGCCCGCTGCTGGCCATGCCCAACCTCGATGCGTTTGCCGTCACCTTCGGCGCCACGCAGCGCATCCGCCTGGAAGAGGAACTGGTGGGTGAGGCCGTCAAGGATGCGCAGCGCAAGGCCGACGCCATGGCGCGCGGCTTCGGCAAGCGCGTGGGCGCCGTGGCTGGCATCTCGTCGGACCAGCTGAAAAACCTGGGCAATGCGGTGGGCCTGGTGCCGTCCGACCGCTACCAGCGCGCCAACAGCCGCCAGCGGCAAAATCCCGACGACATGCTGATGGTCACCGTCCTCAAGATGGGACAGACGGTTGACGCCGTGTTCCGTATCAAATGACCAGGTAGCAGGGCAGCGGGCTGCGCCAAGCGGCCAAACGGTGTAAATTGTGGCTTTCCAAACGCACCAAGGAACGCCATGACCATCAAAGCCATCCGCGACCAGTCGCAAGCCATGCGCCACATCGTGCACGTGCGCGATCACATCATTTCCGCCGACGCCTCGGTGGAGGAGGGGGGCGGCGACGCCGGCCCTTCGCCGCACGACCTGTACGACGCCGCCCTGTCGGCCTGCAAGGCGCTTACCGTCGTCTGGTACGCCAAACACAAGGGCATCCCGCTCGAACACGTGGAAGTATCGACCGAGCGCGATGCCAGCGAAGAGCGCAAGGGCGTGTACCGCCTGGCCGCCACCCTGCACCTGACGGGTGAGCTGACGGATGCGCAGCGCCAGGAATTGCTGGCCGTGGCCGGCAAATGCCCGATCCACAAGCTGATGACGGCCGTCACCACGGAAATCACGACGGTGCTGGCATGAGCGCGGCCATCCTGAAAAGCCACGAAAAGGACCTGGGTGGCGGCTTCGTCGTGCGGCGCTTGTTGCCTTCCGCGGCAAAGCAGGCCGTCGGCCCCTTCATCTTCTTTGACCATTTCGGCCCCATCGACGTGGCCCCCGACGCCAATCACGACGTGCGCCCCCATCCGCATATCGGCCTGGCCACCGTCACCTATCTGTTCGAAGGCGCGATCGACCACCGCGACAGCATCGGCTCGTACCAGCGCATCGAACCGGGCGCCATCAACTGGATGACGGCCGGGCGCGGCATCGTGCATTCGGAACGCACGCCGCACGACCTGGCCGGTCAGCCGCACCGCACGCACGGCTTGCAGCTGTGGGCCGCGCTGCCCAAGGCGCACGAGGAAGACGAGCCGAGTTTTACGCACACGCCGCAGGCCGACATTCCCGTCGTGCCGCTTGATGGCGCCGTGGTGAAGGTGTTGATCGGCACAGCCTTTGGCCAGACCTCGCCCGTGCGCACCTATATGCAGACGGTGTACCTGGACGTGGCGCTGCAGGCGGGGCGCGAGTTGCGCCTGGAAGGCTTGCCGCCGGAAGCGGCGATTTATCCGATCAGCGGGGACGTGCTGGTCGATGGCGTGGCGCTCGTGCCGCACACCATGGCCTTGCTGGAAGCGGGCGCCGTGCAAGCGGGCACGGTGCCTGTCGTAACGGCAGGCGGCGGCCCGGTGCAGTTTGTCGTCATCGGCGGCGAGCCGCTGGACGGCCACCGTTTCCTGTTCTGGAACTTCGTCTCGTCGAGCAAGGAGCGATTGTCGCAGGCGGCCGACGACTGGACCGCCCAGCGCATGGGACAAGTGCCGGGCGAGACGGAATTCATTCCGTTGCCGAAGGCGCCATTGCGTCCTCCGGCATAAGCGTTTCGTCTAGAACCGCGCGCGCAAGGTCAGTTGCGCCTTGCGCGGCTCGCCATAGAAATTGCCCCATGCAGGCGCGCCCACCGTCTGGTAGTAGCGCTTGTCGAGCAAGTTCGTCACGGACAGCGACGCCGTCCAGTTACGGTCGATCTGGTAGGCGCCGCGCGCGCTGAACAAGGCATACGCGCCTTGCGCCACCGTGACGTTCTGCGTCACGCGCGAGCTCTCCGTCTGGAAGTTCACGCCGCCGCCCACGCTCCACTTCTGCAAGGCGCCGGGCAGGCGGTAGTCGCTCCACGCGCGCAGCATGTGACGCGGCGAGTAGGTGCTGGCGAACATCACACCCGCATTCGACGTCTGTTCCAGGTACTTGAAGTTGTTCAGGGTGTAGCCGGCAAACAGCTGCCAGCCCGGCGCCACTTCGCCGCTGATTTCCGCGTCGAGGCCTTCGCTGCGCACCTTGCCCGCCGAGAAATAGCATTCCGTGCCGCTGGAGCAGGTATTGACCAGGTCCAGTTCGGCGCGGTTGCGCTGCTCGATGCGGAACAGCGCCAGCGAGGTATTGACCTTGCCGTCGAACAGTTCACCCTTGACGCCCACTTCCAGGTTGCGCCCCTTGAGCGGGTCGAGCAGGGCGCCTTCGGCCGTGCGCTGGTTTTGCGGCTGGAAGATGTCGGACACGCTGGCGTAGCCGGACCAGCGCTTGTCGAACGCGTAGATCACGCCGCCATACGGCGTGACGACGCCGTTTTCGCGGTACGGGTCGATGTATACCTCGCCCGTGTCGCGGTACACGCTGCTCCATTTGTAGTTCGACACGCGCGCGCCCGCCACCACGGTGAGCGGATCGCTGACGCTGAAGCGGGCCACGCCATAGGCGCCCGTCTGCGTCATTTTCGTCAAGCTGGGATCGCCGCGGTAGCTGTTTTCGCGGAACCAGGCGTCGCTCGGTTCGGCCACGCCGTGATTCGGCCGCAGCGGATTGTTCGGCTGCTGCAGCAAGGCCAGGCTGAAATCGCTGTCGCTTTCCAGGCGGTTCGTGTTGATGCCGGCGCTGAAGCCGTGGCGGCGGCCGAAAGCGTTGAATTTGCCGTCGAGCGACAGGTCGAGTCCCTTGTTGGTGCTGCCGTAGTCGAACACGCCGCCATACATCATCATGCCGGCCATGGTGGCGGGATCGAGCGCGCCCTGGCTGAACATGTATTTCACGTCATGCCGCTCGCGCGTGTAGTTGGCGCTGGCCTTGAGCGACCAGTCGGCGTCGAAGCGGTGCTCGAATTCGGCGAAGACGGCCGTCTGGCGGCTCGCCCAGCGGTTCCAGTCGGCGCCGAGGAAGGTTTCGCGCGGCAGTTTCGGGTCGCTGCCATCGCGGTAGCGGGCCATGCCGGAAAAGAACGGCGTCGAATGCAGTTTTTCGTAGCTGGCGCCCGTCGTCAGCTTGCTGCCCGGCGCCAGGTCGAATTCCAGCACGCCGTACAGTACGTCGGTGCGGCTGTCGGCCACGTCATAGAAATAATCGCGCTGGTCGTGCGCGGCCACGGCGCGGCCGCGGATGCTGCCCGATGCGTTCAGCGGACCGGTGACGTCGACTTCGCCGCGCACGTCGTTCCAGCGGCCTGCGCTCAGCGCCAGCTGCACCTGCTTTTCCGCCAGCGGGCGCTTGCGCACCATGTTGATGGCGGCGCCCGGCGAGCCCGTGCCCTGCAGCAGGCCGGTGGCACCGCGCACGATTTCCACCCGGTCCAGCACGGCCGTGTTGCTGGTAAAGCTGTTCGCCTGCGGATAGTACATGGCGCGGTTGACGCCGTCGAACTGGTAAGTGTCGACCATGAAACCGCGCGAATACACATAGCGCCCGCCCATGGGGCTGTCGTACATGGTGATGCCGGTGGTGTTCGCCAGCACGGCGTCGATGGTGTTGAGGTTCTGGTCGTCCATTTTCTGGCGCGTGACGACGCTGACGGATTGCGGAATTTCGCGCAGTGTTTGCACGCCCTTGCCGACGGTGACGGCGCGCGCCGCATACGAGTTGCTGTGCTCACTGACGGGGTCGCGCTCCATGCTGGCGCTGACCGTCACGGGCGCCATGGTCTTTTCCACGCCGGCCGCCGCTGCGGACGATGGCGCCGCCTGGCGCAGCACGTAGGCGCCGTTCGGCAGCTGCACGGCTTCCAGGCCACTGCCGGCCAGCACCTGGGCAAAGCCCTGGGCTACGCCAAAGCTGCCGCGTACGCCGGGCGAGCGCAGTCCCCGCGTCTGCGCCGGGTCGGTCGACAGGCTGACGCCGGCGGCCACGGCAAAGTCATTCAAGGCGGTGGCCAGCGGGCCGGCTGGTACGGCAAACGCTTGGGCGGTGGCGGCCTGGCCTTGCGCCAGCGCGGGCGCGGCGATAAAGGCGGCCGGGGCGGCGCAAGCCATGGCGAGGACGGCCAGGCGGATGGCGCGCGCGGCGGGATGGAGGACGGGGGTGGTCAGCTGCATGCTCGGTCTTTCTGCTCTAAGGGATAAGAATTGGCGTGTGAATCGGCTACGTGAATTGGCTACCTAATTGGCTACTTAACTAGGAAGCCGAAGCAGCGCAGCGAAACACCAACCCCTGGCGCAAAAAAACTGAAAATAATTACACCGGCCGGGCCGCCATCGTGGCCCAGTAGCGCGTGAAGTACGTCACTTGCAGCCCGTGCGAGGCGCACAGGCTTTCCAGCACGGCGTCGATATCGTCGAGCCGGTAAGTGCCCGTGACGGGGCGCCGCGCCACGGACGCGTCGCACGCGAGGCGCCCGCGCCGGTAGCGCGCCAGCTCCTGCACCAGTTGCTGCAGGGGCCAGTCGGCGGCCACCAGCATGCCGCGCAGCCAGCTGTCCTGGTGCGCGGACATGGCCTGTACGTGCTCCGAGCCGCTTGCGCTGAAGCGCAGCTGCTGTCCCGCTTCGAGGCGGCGCACGGCGTCCGGGCGCGCCGCGCAGCGCACTTCCACTGCGTGTTCGTAGACGCTGACCGTGCTGTCGTCGGCATCGCAGCGCACGCCAAAGCGCGTACCGAGCGCGCGGATCACGCCGTGCGGCGTGTCGACGAGGAAGGGGCGGGCATCGGATGCCGTCGTGATCATGATTTCGCCATGGTGCAGGCGGATGCGGCGGTGCGTGGCGCCGTAAGCGACATCGAGCGCGCTATCCGTATTCACCTCCATGCGCCCGCCATCGGCCAGGGTCACGTGGCGGCGCTGGCCCGGCGCCGTGCGCAAGGACGCCGTCCACGCTTGCCATGGGGCCGACTGCAAGCCCGCCTGGCCCAGCGCGATGCCGCCGCCGGCCGCCACCAGCATGGCCAGCACTTTCGCGGCGGCGCGCCGGCGCTGCTGCGCCGCCTGCAGGGCAGGCATCGCCAGCGCTGCCGGTATCGCGCCCAGCTGGCCATCCATGCGCCGCAGCAGCTCCCAGGCCCGCTCATGTTCGGCGCTGGCGTCGCGCCATGCCTGCAGCGCGGCCGGGTCGGCGCCGCCGCACTGGAGTTCCACATGCCAGTGGGCGGCGGCGGCCAGCACCTTGCGGGCGATGGGAGTGGACGAGGATGCGCCGAACATCAGTTAGCCGCCAGCATCAGGCATTCCGTGTAGGCGCGCACCAGGTGTTTCTTGACGGTAGGTAGCGATACGCCCAGCCGCCGGCTGATGTCGACATAACTGAGCTCCTCGATTTGCGCCAGCAGGAAGATGTCCCGCGTGCGCGCACCCAGGCGGTCGAGCAGGCGGTCGATGGCAAGCAGGGTTTCGATGATGATGGCATGCGCTTCGGCGCTGATCGATATCGGCTCGGCTTGCTGTGCCAGCGCTTCCAGGTAGGCCTGTTCCAGCGCCTGGCGCCGGTAGCGGTCGATCAGCAAGCCGCGCGCGATGGTCGCCAGGTAGCCGCGCGGTTCGCGCAGCGGTGCCAGCGGTGTCACCTCGCGCTTGCCCAGCAGGCGTAGAAATGTGTCCTGCGCCAGGTCGGCCGCCTCGGCGCGGTTGCCCAGCTTGCCGCGCAGCCAGCCATACAGCCAGCCGTGATGCTCGCTGTACAGGGTGCTCAGGTGATTGGCATGGATGGGACTGACGGTGCTCACTGCGTTCTCCAGGCAAGGGAAGAGCTGGGCTGACGGAACGCGGAGTGCCGGCTGGCTGGGCTGTTTGAGAATGATACTCATTATCACATTGCCATGCGTCTTGCGTCAATTACTGTTGGTCGCCCAGACGCCAGCGCTCCTGCCACTGTTGCAGATCCGTCCAGGCTTGCTGCAGAGCAGCGCCGGACCAGTGCAGCAAGCCATCAAACGCCAGCACAGTGCGCTGCCAGTGGATGCCGTCAAAAAACACGTGGTCGGCCACGATGGTGGCGGCAAGCCAGGCGGCGATGATGACGATGATGTCGTGGCGGCCGCTTTTCCACCAGCGCAGCGAGTGGCGGCGAAAAATCCACGGCACGCCCAGCGGATTGGGCCAGTCCGCCAGCAGATGCATGATGCCGCCGGCGGCAAAGCCGAACAGGGGCGGCGCCCACAGGTGGTGCGGCAATTGCAGATACGTGTAGACGAGCAGGGCGATCCAGGCCAGGCCCCAGTGCGTCCACGTGCGGTGCGTAATCCACAGCTTGTGCGTGCGCGCCCACCAGGCCACTTCCAGCCAGTCCGGCGCCGTGCCGCCCAGCGCTCCCATGACAAAGGCGAGCACGCTCAGCACTTGATAGGGACCACCGGCGCCAGCGTGCGCGACCAGGGCCGCGGCGATCACGCCAGCAGCCCAACCGGTCGCATGATGCGCTTTGTTGGAAGCCATAGAAAATGTAAAACGCCATGCGGGGCGTTGTGTGAAATGCAGGGGGATATTAACTGGATAAATATACAGTATTAAAGCGCGTGGAGGGGCGCTATTTGCAGAATATCTGCTGATAATTTGTTAAATTTTGTGTCGGGAGGGCGGGCCAGCAGACTCTGCAACGCATGCCGTCCGGTTAATTGTGTTGTGCGGCTGATAATGTAATTGGCGCAGGGCGCGCTATGCTGAAAGCAGTTTGACGTTTTGAAGAGGTGTCGCCATGAAAATCCCGCGCGAATTGCAGATTCCCGCCCTCGTGTTTTCGCTGGAAGCGGTGTTCATTATTGGCTTGTCGCTGATTTTCCTGGTGCTGGTACCGCGCTAGCGGTCAGGTGTCAGGAGGTGCTGTATCAGGCCGTTTGCATGGTTGTGCTGTCGCACAGCGCCGCGCCCTCGGTGCGGATGATCCAGCATTCCGGATACGGTTCGCTGGCGAAGCGGTTGTGCCGCGCGAAGCCGCTGAGCTTGTCGAGCGCGGTGGCGGGGGCCAGCGCCGTTTCCTTGCCACTGGCCGTGTCGAGGTGCCAGAAACCGCCGTTGCGGTGGAAGAGCACGGGCAGGCAGCTGGCTTGCGGCGTGGCAAGGTGGCTTGCCGGCGTGGGCTGGGTGTCGGGCAGCAGCAGGTAAAAACACTCGGCGCGGGCGCCGTGGTCGATGCGGTGCAGGATCACGCCGTGCGCGAGCAGGGCTGTGACGCTGAGCACGACGATGCCCTTGATGCTGGCAGACAATTCGATGCGCATGCCCAGGCGCAGGGGTACGGGCTTGTGCTTGCCGGGCCACACACCGTCGAGCAGCAAGCCGTAGCGTGACACGTCCTCGATTTCAAAGCCTGGCTGGCTGCGCCGGATGATGGCGTGGCGGCCCGACAGGCGGCGCGTCAAGCCATTGTTGTCCTGGCCGTCGGGGCTGAAATGGCTGAGCAGCACATCGGCTTCCGGGTCCACCAGCTCGAAACGCCCCAGCATGCATTCTTCCAGCGCGAACAGGCGGATCTGGCGCTGTTCGCCCGCTTCCGGCGCCGCATTGACGAGGCAAGCGGCCTGGCTCGGGTGCGGATGGCAGTGGCTGGCGGCGGGCAGGTCGACTTCGATCAACTCCTCGTCCCAGGCAATCGTGGTAAAACCCATGTCGATCTTGCCCTGCGGCGCAGACAGATCCACGTGGGCGATGCCGGCATTGCGCGCCGTCACGTCGAGGTTGCAGCCGTCGCCGCCCGTCACGCGGGCGATCGAGGCGTCGTCGGCCATCACGCGCACGTTCTTGTGCGTGCTGAGGAAGATCTGGTGGATTTCCGTCAGGGTGGCGTCGCGGCGCGGCACGAGGATGACAAACGTACACACCCATTTCTGCGCCACGGCGCCATCGACATGGCTGTGGACTTCCACTTCGATCTGGTATTGCCCGTGTTCCTTGTTGCGTGAGGAAAACTCGACAAACACGGGACGCCAGTCGCCGCGCGTCGTGCGCACGAAATCATGCTGCACGTGGCCGCGCGGGATCAGGTCCGAGCGCAGGCGCAAGGTCAGCTGCGGCGCGCAGGCGGCGCTCATGCCGCGCAATTCCATTTTTAATGTTTGCCGTCCGCCTGCCGCGCGCGGATCGAAGCCGCTGATGTGCAGGTGGGCTTGCACTGGCTGGTAAGCTGGAGGGACCGTTGATGGCGCAACGGGCGCTGGCGTGAACGTCGGGGTGGCGGCAGAGGCCTCCACGGAGCGGGCCACCGTTTGAATGGCGGCATCGCGGATAACGGCATCGCGAATAACAGCATGGCGAATATCAGAATCATGTGCAGGGGCGTGCGAAAGCGCCGTTGCCGATGGCTCGGAACGGGCGCTGCGCAGTGCGGTCAACAGGTCGTAGCTGCTGGAGGCAGTCGTTGCTTGCGGGTGGTTGCCCGCGCAGACTGTTTCCCCAGGCAAGACCCAGAACGTACAGTGCGGGTGCTCCGGGTTGCTGCATTTTTTCATGACATTCTGACTCGAATCGAGCGGGGACATTCTGCCCTCTGTTATACATGAGAGCTTACGCGCTTTTGCGCCTGCTTGGCAACTTTCGCGACACCGGAATGCGCTCTTTTTGCCCAAATTCATGCCCCTGGTCACACCTTGCCATACATGCCATGGAAACTATTGCCTAAAAACACATTTTATATCTTTCTGGATATGTTATTTTGCCAACAGTGTCTTAGCCGCGCCGTTTGCTGACGATGACTTCCAGATACTCGCCCGGCACCACCAGCGAGTGGGTGCCGGCCATATTCAGGCGTTCAAGCATGGCGAGCAGTTCCTGTTCCAGCGCTCCGGCGCCAGTCGCGTCGAGCGCGGCAAACGCCTTGTGGACGGGGCCGTAATAGTCGCGGAAGATTTGCAGCCAGTGTTGGGCGGAAGCGTAGCGGAAATTGAAGACCTTGCTTTGGCCGTGCACCTGCTCCGCCCCCTGGCCGAACAGGTCGCGCACATACGCCTCTTCGCCCCAGCGGGCCGGCGACACCATGCCTGCCGGGGGCGGCACATATTTGCCTATGGTTTTGAACAGTTGCCCGACAAAGCCGTCCGGCGTCCAGTTGGCCATGCCGATGCGTCCGCCGGGCCGCAGCACGCGCAGCATTTCGCTGGCCGCGCGCTGGTGGTCGGGCGCGAACATCACGCCAAAAGTCGACAGTGCCGCGTCGAAACTGGCATCGGCGAAGGGCAGGGCTTCGGCGTCAGCCACGCGGAAGGTCACGGCCAGCCCTTCCGCCTCGGCGCGTGCGCGGCCCTTGTCCAGCAGGGCCGGCACATAATCGGTGGACACGACACGGGCAAAGCGGCGCGCGGCCGCCAGGGTGGCGTTGCCGTTGCCGGCGGCGATGTCGATGACGTCTTCGTGGGCGCGGATATCGGCGGCCTCGGCCAGCGATTCGCCAACCGGCTGCAGGGTCACGCCGATGATGGCGAAGTCGCCGCTGGCCCAGCTCGCTTGCTGGCGCTGCTTGATGGCGGCGTAGTCGGGTGCGCCTGTGGCGGCCTGCGGTGTCGGGATGGTGTTGCTCATGGCGTGCTCCTGACGTTGGAGAGGTCTATCCTTCAGACCGCGCGCCATGGGCATGGTTCAATTCATACAGGCCGTCGTGAGCGTGGCGGCGTTTTGCATTATGCTGGCGCAACTGTTTCCCCACGCTGCCCGACGCCGAGAGATGACCATGCCTGCCCAACGCCCGCTCCAGCTTGCCATTGCCTATGGCGCCACCCTGTGCGTATTTCTCGCCATCGACGCCCTGTGGCTGGCGGTGCTGATGAAGCCCGTGTACGCCGCGGCGCTGGGGCCGCTGCTGGCGGACACGCCGCGCTGGGCGCCGGCCGTGCTGTTTTACCTGCTGTATGTGGCGGGGCTGGTGGTGTTTGCCATCTTGCCCGGCTTGCGGGCGCGCCGCGGACGCACGGCGGCGGCGCTGGGTGCGCTGCTCGGGCTGCTTGCCTATGGCACCTATGATTTGAGCAACTATGCGACCTTGCGCGATTGGCCGCTGGCCTTGACGGCGATCGATATGGTGTGGGGCAGTGTGCTGTCGGCCGTGTCGGCAACGGCCGGTTACCTGGCCGCTAGCCGATCGGGACGCTGAACTCCGCCTCGAAGCGCAGCGCCAGCATGGTAATGTTGTCGCTATGCAAGCCTTTTGGCGGATGCAAGAGGAAGTCGTCGAACACGGCGCTGACCGCCTGCGCCGCAGTCTTGCCGGCGCACAGGGCGGGCCAGCGGGCCGTGAGGGCGAGCGGATCCTCGCAGGCCCAGAAACCGTCGCTGGCCAGCAGATAGTGGGCGCCGGGGCGCACGCGCAGCACGCGGCGGTCGCCCAGGTGCGCGAGGAAGGGCGGCAAGGTGGCCGCGTCGAGGCCCATTAAAGGCTTGGCGAGCTGCAAGCTGTCGCTGATGGCGTTGCCTAAAATAAAGGCCTGCGAGATTTGCGGATGGTGTTCGCCATGCACGGCGGCCCGCCAGCGGGTCTCGTCGAGCGCGCCGCGCATGGCGTACACGGTGGCCGGCACGTGGTCGACGGTGAGGATGCTGGCCACCCCGTCGGCAATTTCATACAGGCGCGAATCGCCCACGTGATACAGCAGCGGCGCTTCGCCGGGCGGCACTTCCAGCAAGGTCAGGGTGGTGCCGGGCGGACGCGCCTGGGCCGGCGCCGTCCTGGCGAAGGTGTCCTGCAAGCGCATGTGCAGCTGGTCGAGCCAGGCCGCCAGGCTGGCCGTGTAGAGGCAGGCGGGCATGGCCAGCAAGCCTTGCACGGCCGCTTCCGCCGCTTCGCGTCCATGTCCGTGGCCGCCCATGCCATCGAGCACGGCGGCGCGCACATGGCCGCGCGGCCAGCCCGGCACCTGGCAGTGGAATGGCGCCTGCTGCGACAGGCAGACGGCGTGGCCGCTGGCATCGATCAGCAGGAAATTGTCCTGGTTCTCGCGGCGCGGCATGGGGCCGGCGCCCACGCTGGTGCCGGCGGCGGCGTCGAGCCAGGGGCCGAAGTCGAGCCCGTCTTTGATTAAATGCATCGGTTGTTGCGGTCCACGCGGCCAGCAATGTTGATCATAGGACACAGCTTAGCCGAAATCATGCGGGAGCGATACCTTGCCTATTTCGCAAAAAAACCTGCGGCAGCAGGCTGGCGCAGGTTTTTCATGGTGCAGTGCAGGGCGGTGCTTAACGGCGATGGCCCCAGCCGTGACCGTGGCCGTGACCGTGGCCACGGTCATAGTAGTCGCGGCGGTCATAATCACGGTAGTAGCCGCGGCCCGGTTGCACGTAGACGACAGCTGGCGGGCCATAGTAGCGCGGTGGCGGCGCGTAGTACACGGGCTGCGGCGCCGGGGCGTAGTACACCTGTTGCGGCGCAGGCGCGTAATAGGTTTCGCGGTAGCCGCCGCGATAGCCGCCACGGTCGTAATAGCGGTCATTCGTGCTGATGCTGTTGCCGACGGCGGCGCCCAGCACGCCACCGACGATCGCGCCATTGCGCCCGCCGGTGCTGTTGCCAATGGCCGCTCCGACAACGGCGCCTGCAACGGTATTGAAGTCGCGGTCACCGGCGACTGCGGCCGAAGACACAGCCACTGCCGCTACCATTACCGCACCCAGGAGTTTCTTGTTCAACATGGCATTTCCTTCCATTCCGGCGAGATCACAATGATCTGCATGAAGTGGACTATATCTGCTGCCGCAAGCTTGTTCCACGTCTAATACAACTTATTACAATCCTACCCCGGCCGTAACAAGTCAGCGCCGGCGCGCCTGCCATTCGGGACGCAGCAGGCTGTACATTTTGACATCGCGCATCACGCCATTGATAAAGAAGGCCTGGCGTAGCAAGCCTTCCTGGGTAAAGCCGTTCTTTTGCGCGATGCGCTCGGAGCCGATGTTCAGTGGATCCATCAGCAGCTCCAGCCGGTGATACGGATAGGCGCTGAACAGGTAATCGACCACCAGGCGCGTCGCTTCGCTCATGTAGCCTTGTCCGTCGCGCTGCCGGTCGAACAGGCGGTAGCCGATCTCGCGCGAGGACGGTGTCCGGCTCTTGAAGTGCGTGATCGTGCCGATGATGTGCTGTGAGTGATCTTCGATGAGGAACAATTCGCTGTCCTCGGTGACAAAGCCCGATTGCAGGAAGTCGCGCCGCATGGCCTCGGGCGACTTGAATTGCATGGAGAAAAACTCGCCGCGCGAGGGCAGGTCGTTGACGAGGGAAATATAGGTATTCAGGTCGGCGGCCTGCAAATGCCGGATGGTGCAGAGGGTTCCCTTGAGCATGTCGGTTTCCGGTAGCGATCACGAATCCTGATGGTAATCGACTCTGGGGGAAACAGGCAATCGATCCCGTAAAAGTTGCTGCAATGACAGAACAAATACGCTATCGTAGAAAGCCGTGCCTTGCCCATGACCAAGGCGTACCCGCTTCGACCTCGTTGACTGGAACTGACATCACATGCCTACCATCCTGACTGGCGCGCCACTGCGCCGTTCCGTTTTATCCATCGCCCTTGGCTGCATCGTCAGCGCCGGGGCCATTGCCGCAGCGCCAGGCAATACGCCGCAAGCGCTGGCGCAAGTGCGCGACACGGCGCTGCAAAGCGACTGGGCGTATGCCCGCCTGGCCGACATGACGGATCTGATCGGCCCGCGCCTGTCCGGTTCCGCCGGCGCTGCCGCCGCCGTGCAGCAAGTGGCGAACACCATGCGCCAGCTGGGCGCCACCGTCACCCTGCAGCCCGTGAAAGTGCCGCACTGGGTGCGCGGCGTGGAAACGGCGGAAATCGTCGACTATGCTGGCCGTCCGCAGGGCGTGTCGCAGCGCGTGGTGCTCACGGCCCTGGGCGGCTCGGGCGCGACGCCGGCCGCCGGCCTGACGGCTCCCCTCATCATCGTCAAGAGCCTGGAAGAACTCAAGGCACGCGCGCCGGAAGTGAAGGGCGCCATCGTGCTGATCGACACGCCGTTCGACCAGGAGATGGCCGAGCGGGGCCTGGCCGGCGTCACCTATGGCCAGGGTTCGCGCTCGCGCTTCCTCGGACCGAAGGCGGCGGCCAACCTGGGCGCGGCGGCTGCGCTCGTGCGCTCGGTCGGTGGCGCGAACTTCCGCATCCCGCACGCGGGTGCCACGGGACTGGACGACAACAAGCGCATTCCGGCCGCCGCCGTCACCGTGGAAGACGCCTTGCTGATCGGCCGCCTGGCCGCGCGCGGCCCCATGAAAATGCACCTGACCCTGACGCCGCAAAACCTGCCGGAAGCGGACAGCTATAACGTCATCGCCGACTGGCCGGGCACGGACAAGGCCGACGAAGTGGTGGTGGTGTCGGGCCACCTCGATTCCTGGGACCTGGCGACGGGCGCGCATGACGACGGCGCCGGCGTGGTGGCGGCCATGGGCGTGGTGGAAACCCTGAAAAAGCTCGACTACCGCCCGCGCCGCACCATCCGCGTGATCGCCTGGATGAACGAGGAGAACGGCGGGCGCGGCGGCCAGGCCTACTTCGAGGCCCACAAGCAGGCGCTCGGCAAACAATATGCGGCCATCGAGATGGATAGCGGCGCTGGCCGCCCGTTCGGCATCAAGGCCAGCGTGGGACCGAAAGCGGAAAAACTGTTTACGCCTTTGCTGGCGGCCCTGCAGCCGATGGGCGCGCACGCGTTCACGCGCCGCGACGCGCTGGGCACGGGCGACCTGCACCGCCTGGAAACGGGCGGCGTGCCCAGCTTCGAGCCGCTGGTCGACAGCCACAGCTACTTCCACTACCACCATACGCCGGCCGACACCCTGGACAAGGTCGACCCGGATAACCTCAAGCGCAACGTGGCGCTGATGTCGTCGCTGGCCTGGTTCCTGGCCAATATCGACGGCGAGATCGGCCGCGCGCCGGAGCAGGGCGAGTAAGCGCCAATGTCGCTACCCGACCTGAACCTGTTGATTACCCTCGATGTCCTGCTGGCCGAGGGTAGTGTCACGCGCGCGGCGCGGCGCTTGCGCCTGAGTCCATCGGCCATGAGCCGCGCCCTGGCGCGCCTGCGCGAGACGACGGGCGATCCGCTGCTGGTGCGCGCCGGCCGTGAACTGGTGCCCACGCCGCGCGCGCTGGAGCTGCGCGAAAGAGTGCGCCCCTTATTGGGCGAGGTGCTGGCCGTGCTGGGACCGGCGGAGCAGCTGGATCCGCGCCAGCTGGCGCAAACATTCACGCTGCGTTCGAGCGACGGTTTCGTGGAAAATTTCGGCCCGGCGCTGCTCGCGCATATCGGCGCGCAGGCGCCTGGCGTGCGCCTGCGCTTCGTGCAAAAGCTCGACCGCGAAAGCGCGCAGCTGCGGGAGGGTAGCATCGACCTGGAAACGGGCGTGATCGGCAGTCTCACCAGCCCGGAAGTGCGCACGCGCAGGCTGTTCGGCGACCGTTTCGTGGGGGTGGTGCGCAGCGGCCATCCGCTGGCGCAGGGCGAGATCAGCGCCGAACGCTATGCGGCCGGCCAGCATGTGCTGGTGGCGCGGCGCGACCAGGATACGGGACCGATGGACGACGCGCTGGCCTCCCTGGGATTGCAGCGCATGATCGCCAGCATCGTCGGCGGCTTTACGGCGGCGCTGGCGCTGGCGGCCGGCTCCGACCTGATTGCCACCGTGCCGGAGCGGCATACGGGCAATCTGCGCGCCGGCATGTTTACCTTTGCGCTGCCGCTGCGCATGCCGGAGCTGACCGTGTCATTGATGTGGCATCCGCGCATGGATGCGGACCCGGCCCACCGCTGGCTGCGCGGCTGCGTGGTCGACGCCTGCGCGGCCCGGATCAACGCGGGCTGATGCCGCCGCGCGCATCATGCGGGCTTTCCAGCCTTGCTCATGGCGCGGCCGAGCACGAAAATCGCCAGCGCCGCCAGAATGAGCGCGCTGGCCACGCCAAAGGTGGCGTGCATGCCGCCGACCATGGCGGCCGGCCTGGCGCTGGCGATATCGCTGGCGCCGGCAGCGAAGACGGCGCCCATCACGGAGGCGCCCGTGACGAGCCCCAGATTGCGCGACAGATTGAGCATGCCGGAAATGACGCCGCGCTGCTCGGGAACGATATCGACCATCACGGCCGTATTGTTGGCGGCCTGGAACAGCGCGTAGCTGGCCGTCAGCAGCATGATCGGTGCGACGTAGCCGGGAATGCCCAGGCTGGCGGGCAAGAGGGCCAGCGCCAGGCAGGCGCCGGCCGCGCCGCACAGGCCCGCGCCGCCCATGCGCTGCGCGCCGTAGCGGTCCACCAGCCAGCCGGACGGCACGCCGCAGAACGCCGCCACCAGCGGTCCGGCCGCCAGCACCATGCCGGTGACGGCCGCACCCAGGCCCAGGCCTCGCGCCAGGTAGAAGGGGCCGACCACCAGGGTGGACATCATGACCGTCGACACCAGCATGCTGGTCGCCAGGCCGGCGCTGAGCACGGGCGCGCGCAGCATGGCCAGGCGTATCAGCGGCGCCGGCGCTTTCAGTTCAACGCGGACGAACACGATGGCGCCCACGCAGGCGGCCAGCAGCAGCGCCACGTTGCGCATGCCGAAATGGCCGTGGCCCAGGGTCATGGCCAGCGCATAGGCGGCCAGGGTCAGCGCCAGCAGCATGGTGCCGCGGTGGTCGAACACGGGACGTTTGGCGTTGGCGCCGCGCTGGTCGGCCGGCAGGTAGCGCCAGGCCAGCAATAGCGCCACGCCGGCCAGCGGCACGTTGACGAGGAAAATGGCTTGCCAGCCGAAGCGCGCGATCAGCAGCCCGCCCAGCGCGGGGCCGAGCGTGGTGCCGATGGCCGACATGGTGCCGAGCAAGCCCATGGCGCTGCCCGTCCTGGCCTTGGGCACGGTGCTGCCGACAAAGGCCATGGTCAGCGCCATCATGACGGAGGCGCCCAGTCCCTGCAGGGCGCGCGCGGCGACCAGCAGCCACAAGGTGGATGCCAGCGCGCACAGGATGGAGGCGGCGGCAAACAGGGCGATGCCGGCCAGCAGCAGGCGGCGCCTGCCGACCATGTCGCCAAGGCGGCCCACGCTGACGATCAGGGCCGTGATGGCCAGCAGGTAGGCCAGCACGATCCATTGCACATCCTGGAACGGCGCATGCAGGGCCGTGGCCATGTCGGGCAAGCCCACGTTGGCGATGCTGGTGCCCAGCGCCGGCAGCAGCATGGCCAGCGACAGGCTGGCAAGCGCGCCGCGCACGGGTAGCGTGATGGCCTGCTGCTCGGGTGGTGCGGATTTTGACGGTGGTTGCATGGCGTGGCGGATCCTCGGATAGGGTCACCACATGGTACTGAGGGATCTGGCACGGCGGAAGACGCAGCATGTGCATTGTGTTGTTGCGTCTGACGCCATGTGAGGGAACTACATCACCAGGCTAGATCGCATTGAGCGGTATCTTCAGGTAGCGCACGCCGTTGTCTTCCGGTTCGGGCAGCTTGCCCGCGTTGATGTTGACCTGGATGGCGGGCAAAATCAAGGTCGGCATGTCGAGGGTGGCGTCGCGGCTGGTGCGCATGGCCACGAACTGTTCTTCCGTGATGCCGTCGCGCAAGTGGATATTGCTGGCGCGCTGTTCCGCCACCGTCACTTCCCAGCGCGCCTCGCGGCCGTTGGGCGGGTAGTCGTGGCACATGAACAGCCGCGTTTGCGGCGGCAGCGCCAGCAAGCGCTGCGCGGAGCGGTACAGTAGAGAAGCGGAGCCGCCGGGAAAATCGCAGCGGGCCGAGCCAACGTCCGGCATGAACAGGGTGTCGCCGACAAACAAGGCGTCGCCGATCTGGTAGGCCAGGTCGGCCGGCGTGTGGCCGGGCACGTGCAGGGCGCGTGCTTCCAGCTGGCCGATATGAAATACCTGGTCCGGCGCGAACAGCTGGTCGAACTGCGAGCCGTCGGCCCTGGCGCCATCCTGGTGGTAGACGGCCGCGAACGCCTGCTGCACCGTCTGGATGGCGGCGCCGATGGCCACGTCGCCGCCCAGTTGCTGCTGCAAATAGGGCGCGGCGGAAAGATGGTCGGCGTGCGCGTGGGTTTCCAGCAGCCAGCGGCATTGCAGGCCGTGTTCGCGCACGAAGGCGATCACCTTGTCGGCCGAGGCGGTCGAGGTGCGGCCCGCCTTCGGGTCGTAGTCGAGCACGGAGTCGATGATGGCGCAGTCCCGCCCATCTGCCTCGTAGACAACATAGGTGACGGTGGCGGTGGCGGGGTCGAAAAAAGCTTGGATTTGTGGAGTCATCACGGCGGCAGGGGGCGGGCAGGGAATAATATTATATCGCCAGAGTTCGTTCAAAAAATGTTGAAAATTAACATTTAGCATGCGAAAAACAGATAAGCGAACGAGCCAGGCGCGCGACTACCGTGCGCACCCTGTGTCTTGCCGCATGCTAACCTCATTCTTCCAAGGAGGATTTCATGAACGATATCACTGCACGCAGCGAACAATACCGCGGTTTTACGATTTCCGTGGCCCCGCAAAAGGATAACGACGACTTATGGGATTTTACCTACCGCCTGCAGCGCGACGGTGAACCCGAGGCGCAGGCGATCACGCGTAGCCGCACCCTGGGCGGCTACGCGGCCCCTGAAACAGCTTGCACGGCGGGCCTGGAAGTGGCCAGGACGGAAGTGGATAATCTGCTGCGCCCTTGAGCCAGCGTAAATCGTTTAGCCCGAAAGTGCGGCCTGGCTATGGCCGGCGCGTGAAACACGTCGCTGCCAGTCGCGCTTCATGCTACGATTTCCAGTATTGAGTCAGTCACCAAGGAGGCACCCCATGAATAGCAGTTCTAAAATTCACTATAAAGGCTGGGAAATCGTTCCCCTGGCCGTGCCCACCACCGACGGCAAATGGTCGGCCAGTTGCGACATCGAACGCGCCACGGCGGAAGGCCTGGAAGTGTTCGAAGGCTCGACCATGCAGTTCGTTCGCGACGACGAGGAGGGCGCCATTGCCGCCGCCTGCGAAGAAGCCGTGCGCCAGATCGACAACATCATCGCCAATCCGCTGGTGCGGCTGGCCTAGTTTGCCCTGATAGTATCAGTGGTATCAGTTGTATAAATCAGCCGGCGCCCGCCGGCTGTTTTTATTGCGCGTCTTGCCAGCCTGGGCTTTCATCGCCTTGTCTACCCGTCTGTTTCGCGTTTCAATAAATGTTTCAAAATAAGTTTCATGAAACAATATTGAAACATTTTTGACGCCAAACGTGACATCGCTGTTCCGCTGCGTCACAGCGCACCGTGCGTGGCCTCGTGGCCGTTTGCCTGCCTTTTCACTCTGCATTCGGCGTTTTCCGCCCAGCCTGAAGGGGCCTGGCACGGCATTTGCAATACTGATGCTCATAGCCACTCCGTGAAACATTCGGGGCCATCCGAAACCCATAAGGTGAACACATGACTCAATACTCCGCAGGTGCCGCATTCCGCAAGGCCGTCCAGGAAGAATCCCCGTTGCAAGTGGTCGGCGCCATCAACGCCAACCACGCCTTGCTGGCCAAGCGCGCCGGTTACAAGGCCATCTACCTGTCCGGCGGCGGCGTCGCGGCCGGCTCGCTGGGCTTGCCCGACCTGGGCATTTCCAGCCTGGACGACGTGCTGACCGACATCCGCCGCATCACCGACGTGTGCGACCTGCCGCTGCTGGTCGACGCCGACACGGGTTTCGGTTCGTCCGCCTTCAACGTGGCGCGCACCGTGAAATCGATGATCAAGTTCGGCGCGGCCGCCCTGCACATCGAAGACCAGGTGGGCGCCAAGCGTTGCGGCCACCGTCCGGGCAAGGAAATCGTGAGCAAGGAAGAAATGGTCGACCGCATCAAGGCGGCCGTCGATGCGCGCACGGACCCGAACTTCGTCATCATGGCGCGCACCGATGCGCTGGCCGTCGATGGCCTGGAAGCGGCGCTCGAGCGCGCCGTCGCCTGCGTCGAAGCGGGCGCCGACATGATCTTCCCGGAAGCGATCACGGACCTGGACATGTACGCCACGTTCGCCAAGGCGGTCAATGTACCTATCCTGGCCAACATCACGGAATTCGGTTCCACGCCGCTGTTCACCCTGGACGAACTGCGCAGCGCCCACGTGGGCCTGGCGCTGTACCCGCTGTCCGCCTTCCGCGCCATGAACAAGGCGGCGGAAAACGTCTACCAGGCGCTGCGCCGCGACGGCACGCAAAAGAATGTGCTCGACACCATGCAGACGCGCATGGAGCTGTATGAATCGATCAATTACCACGATTTCGAGCAAAAACTTGACGCGCTGTTCGCCGCGCAAAAGAAATAAACAGAAGCAGGGGCCGCATGCCGGCCCCGCAGTGATGCAACCGAGACTAGTCAATTTTTGGAGAACACAATGACCGCACCGCAAGCCGCCACTTTCAAGCCTAAAAAATCTGTCGCCCTGTCCGGCATCACCGCCGGCAATACGGCGCTGTGCTCGGTCGGCAAGACCGGCAACGATTTGCACTATCGCGGCTATGACATCCTGGACGTGGCCGACAGCTGCGAGTTCGAGGAAATCGCCTACCTGCTGGTGCACGGCAAGCTGCCGACGTCCGCCGAACTGAAAGGCTACAAGGCCAAATTGAAATCCTTGCGCGGCTTGCCGTCGGCCGTGAAACTGGCGCTCGAAGCGCTGCCGGCCGCCGCCCACCCGATGGACGTGATGCGCACGGGCGTGTCCGTGCTGGGCTGCACCTTGCCGGAAAAAGACGACCATAACGCGCCGGGCGCGCGCGATATCGCCGACCGCCTGATGGCGTCGTTCGGCTCCATGCTGCTGTACTGGTACCACTACAGCCATAACGGCAAGCGCATCGAAGTGGAAACGGACGACGATTCGATCGGCGGCCACTTCCTGCACCTGCTGCATGGCGAAAAACCGTCGGCGTCATGGGAAAAAGCCATGCATACCTCGCTGATCCTGTACGCGGAACATGAATTCAATGCGTCGACCTTCACCAGCCGCGTGATCGCCGGCACGGGTTCGGACATCCACTCGGCCATCACGGGCGCCATCGGCGCGCTGCGCGGCCCGAAACACGGCGGCGCGAATGAAGTGGCGCTGGAGATCCAGAAACGCTACGACAACCCGGACGAAGCGGAAGCGGATATCCGCGAGCGCGTCGCCAACAAGGAAGTGGTGATCGGTTTCGGCCACCCCGTCTACACGATTTCCGACCCGCGCAACGTGGTCATCAAGGAAGTGGCCCGTTCGCTGTCGCAGGAAGCCGGCTCCACGAAAATGTTCGACATCGCCGAGCGCCTGGAATCGGTCATGTGGGAAATCAAGAACATGTTCCCGAACCTGGACTGGTTCTCGGCCGTGTCCTACCACATGATGGGCGTGCCGACGGCGATGTTTACGCCGCTGTTCGTCATTTCGCGCACCTCGGGCTGGGCCGCCCACATCATCGAACAGCGCATCGACAACAAGATCATCCGCCCAAGCGCCAACTACGTGGGCCCGGAAGACCTGGAATTCGTGCCGATCAAGGACCGCAAATAATGAGCATCAATATGAATACCCTGCATCGCAAATCCTTGCCAGGCACCCAGCTAGACTACTTCGACACGCGCGCCGCCGTCGATGCGATCCAGCCAGGCGCCTACGCCACCTTGCCCTACACCTCGCGCGTGCTGGCCGAAAACCTCGTGCGCCGCTGCGACCCGGCGACATTGAATGCCTCGCTGAGCCAGTTCATCGAACGCCGGCGCGACCTCGATTTCCCGTGGTTCCCCGCGCGCGTCGTCTGTCATGACATCCTGGGCCAGACGGCCCTGGTCGATCTGGCCGGCCTGCGTGACGCCATCGCGGCCCAGGGCGGCGATCCGGCCCTCGTCAACCCCGTGGTACCGACGCAGCTGGTAGTGGACCACTCGCTGGCCGTCGAATGCGGCGGTTTCGACCCCGATGCCTTCGCCAAGAACCGCGCCATCGAAGACCGCCGCAACGAAGACCGTTTCGACTTCATCGACTGGACCAAGAAAGCGTTTAAAAACGTCGACGTGATCCCGCCGGGGAACGGCATCCTGCACCAGATTAACCTCGAGCGCATGTCGCCCGTAATCCAGGTGCAGGATGGTGTGGCCTATCCCGACACCCTTGTGGGCACGGATTCGCATACGCCCATGGTCGACGCGCTGGGCGTGATCGCCATCGGCGTGGGCGGCCTGGAAGCGGAAAGCGTGATGCTGGGCCGCGCCTCGTGGATGCGTTTGCCCGACATCATCGGCGTCAAGCTGACGGGTAAACCACAGCCGGGCATCACGGCGACCGATACCGTGCTGGCGCTGACGGAGTTCCTGCGCAAGCAAAAGGTCGTCTCGTCCTACCTGGAATTCTTTGGTGAAGGCGCTTCGCACCTGACCCTGGGCGACCGCGCCACGATTTCCAACATGGCGCCGGAATTCGGTGCCACGGCCGCCATGTTCTACATCGACGCGCAAACCATCAAGTATCTGAAACTGACGGGCCGCGACGACGAACTGGTGAAGCTGGTGGAGCTGTACGCCAAAGAGACAGGCCTGTGGGCCGACAGCCTGGTGGACGCGCAGTACGAGCGCGTGCTGACGTTTGACCTGTCGTCCGTCGTGCGCAATATCGCCGGTCCGTCGAACCCGCACAACCGCGTGCCGACGTCGGAACTGGCCGCGCGCGGGATTTCCGGCGTGGTCGAGAACGAACCGGGCAAGATGCCGGACGGCGCCGTCATCATCGCGGCCATTACCAGTTGCACCAACACGAACAACCCGCGCAACATGATCGCCGCCGGCCTGATCGCGCGCAATGCGAACCGCCTGGGCCTCACGCGTAAACCCTGGGTGAAATCGTCGCTGGCGCCCGGCTCGAAAACCGTGGAACTGTATCTGCAGGAAGCGGGCCTGATGCCGGAGCTCGAAACATTGGGCTTTGGCGTCGTGGCTTTCGCCTGCACCTCGTGCAACGGCATGTCGGGCGCGCTCGACCCCGTGATCCAGAATGAAGTGGTGTCGCGCGACCTGTACGCCACGGCCGTCCTGTCGGGCAACCGCAACTTCGACGGCCGCATCCACCCGTACGCGAAACAGGCATTCCTCGCCTCGCCGCCGCTGGTGGTGGCGTATGCGATCGCCGGCACCATCCGCTTCGATATCGAGAAGGATGTGCTGGGCCATGATTCGGACGGCAAGCCGATTTTGCTGAAAGATATCTGGCCGTCCGACGAGGAAATCGACGCCATCGTCGCTTCCAGCGTCAAGCCGGAGCAGTTCCGCAAGGTGTACATTCCGATGTTTGCCGCGCAGGCGGACGACGGCATCAAGGTCAGTCCCCTGTACGACTGGCGTCCGCAGACGACGTATATCCGCCGTCCGCCGTACTGGGAAGGCGCGCTGGCTGGCGCACGCCCATTGAAAGGCATGCGTCCGCTGGCGGTCCTGGGCGACAACATCACGACCGACCACTTGTCGCCATCGAACGCCATCATGCTCGATAGCGCGGCCGGCGAATACCTGGCGAAGATGGGTTTGCCCGAGGAAGACTTCAATTCCTACGCCACGCACCGGGGCGACCATTTGACGGCGCAGCGCGCCACGTTCGCCAACCCGACCCTGAAGAACGAGATGGTCATCGAGGACGGTAAAGTCAAGGCGGGTTCGCTCACGCGCATCGAGCCGGAAGGCAAAATCTCGCGCATGTGGGAAGCGATCGAGGTGTACATGGAACGCAAGCAGCCCTTGATCATCATCGCCGGCGCCGACTATGGCCAGGGTTCGTCGCGCGACTGGGCCGCCAAGGGCGTGCGCCTGGCCGGCGTGGAAGCCATCGTGGCCGAAGGTTTTGAACGCATCCACCGCACCAACCTGGTGGGCATGGGCGTGCTGCCGCTGGAATTTTTGCCTGGCGTGAACCGCAAGACCCTGGGCCTGGACGGCAGCGAAACCTACGACGTCGTGGGCGAACGCACGCCGCGCTCCACCCTGACCCTCGTCATCCACCGCAAGAACGGCGAAACGGTGCAAGTGCCCGTCACCTGCCGCCTCGATACGGCGGAAGAGGTGTCGATCTATGAGGCGGGCGGCGTGCTGCAACGGTTTGCGCAGGATTTCCTGGAGTCGTCCAAGGCAGCCTGACGGGTAGGTCGGATTAGCGCAGCGTAATCCGACGTTATTTGTGAAACCCGCCATCAATGTGTCGGATTACGCGTGGCGCTGCCCCGCTAATCCGACCTACCTCTTTCCAGGAGTGACATGAGCCACACCCCCCAAATCAAAATCCCCGCCACCTACATGCGCGGCGGCACCAGCAAGGGCGTGTTCTTCCGCCTGCAGGATTTGCCCGCCAGCGCGCAAGTGCCGGGCGCGGCGCGCGATGCCTTGCTGCTGCGCGTGATCGGCAGCCCCGACCCGTACGGCAAGCAGATCGACGGCATGGGCGGCGCCACCTCGAGCACCAGCAAGACGGTGATCCTGGCGAAAAGCAGCAAGCCGGAGCACGACGTCGACTACCTGTTCGGCCAGGTGTCCATCGACAAGCCGTTTGTCGACTGGAGCGGCAACTGCGGCAACCTGTCGGCCGCCGTTGGCTCGTTTGCCATTGGCAGCGGCTTGGTGGACGCCGCCCGCGTACCGGCAAACGGCATCGCCACGGTGCGCATCTGGCAAGCCAATATCGGCAAGACCATCATCGCCCACGTCCCCATGACGGATGGCGAAGTGCAGGAAACGGGCGACTTCGAGCTCGATGGCGTGACCTTCCCGGCCGCCGAAGTGAAACTGGAATTCCTCGATCCGGCCGCGGAGGAAGAGGGTGGCGGTGGCGCGATGTTCCCCACCGGCAACCTCGTCGATGACCTCGACGTGCCCGGCATCGGCGTGTTGAAAGTCACGATGATTAACGCCGGCATCCCGACGATTTTCGTCGATGCGGACGCCATCGGCTACACGGGCACAGAGCTGCAGGACGCCATCAACGGCGATCCGGCCGCGCTGGCCCGTTTCGAGACCATCCGCGCGCATGGCGCCCTGCGGATGGGCCTCATCGCTCACCTCGATGAAGCGGCGAAACGCCAGCACACGCCGAAAGTGGCGTTTGTCGCCAGACCGGCCGGCTATGTCTCGTCCAGCGGGAAGAACGTGGAAGCGGGCGATATCGACCTGCTGGTGCGCGCCCTGTCCATGGGCAAGCTGCACCACGCCATGATGGGCACGGCCGCTGTCGCTATCGGCACGGCGGCAGCCATTCCCGGCACCCTGGTCAACCTGGCGGCCGGCGGCGGTCCCCGCAACTCGGTGCGCTTCGGCCATCCGTCCGGCACCCTGATGGTGGGCGCGGAAGCGGCGCTGGCCGATGGCGCATGGAGCGTCACCAAGGCCATCATGAGCCGCAGCGCGCGCGTGCTGATGGAAGGTGTCGTGCGCGTACCCGGCGACGCGTTTTAAGCTGCCAGGCCAAACAGACGGATGCGCATGCAGATCAGTTGATATTTCTGCTAGCAAAGAAACTGAGCGACAAGGAAAATGGGGGGCGTCAGCCGCGATGCGCGTGAGCGTAGTGCAGGCGCTGGCCGCCTCCCACGCTTCCTGACTGGTGAACAGATGCTATTTAACTCCTACGTCTTCCTGTTTGCTTATCTGCCCATCACGGTGGCGGGATTTTTCATCCTGGGACGACGCAGCCAGTCATGGGCCGCCGCCTGGCTGGCCGGCGCCTCCTTGTTTTTTTATGGCTGGTGGGACTACCGCTACCTGCCGCTGCTGCTCGGCTCCATCGTCTTCAATTACGGTTGCGCCACCTTGCTGGGGCCGGGACGCATCCGCCACCGCAAGGGCCTGTTGATCGCGGCCATCGCCGCCAACCTGGGCATGCTCGCCTATTACAAGTATGCGGGTTTCTTCGTTGCCAGCCTGGCGCAATTGCTGGCGCAACCGATGCCCGTCCTGCACGTGGTGCTGCCGATCGGGATCTCGTTTTTTACGTTTACGCAGATCGCCTTCCTGGTCGATACCTACCAGGGCAAGGCGCGGGAAGGCCGCTTTGTCCACTATCTGCTGTTCGTCACGTATTTTCCGCACCTGATCGCCGGCCCTGTGCTGCACCATAAGGAGATGATGCCGCAGTTCGCCGACAAGCGGATCTTCCGGCTCTCGGCCAGGAACGTGGCCATCGGCTCGACGATTTTCATCATCGGGCTGGCGAAAAAAGTACTGGTCGCCGATAACATCGGTCCGTACGCGGCGCCCTTATTCAGCGATCCGGCCGCGCCATCGCTGCTGGTCGCCTGGGGCGGGGTACTGGCGTACGCGTTCCAGCTGTACTTCGATTTTTCCGGCTATTCCGACATGGCCATCGGCTTGTCGCGATTATTTGGCGTGCGCTTGCCGCTCAATTTCGACTCGCCCTACAAAGCGCGCAATATCGCGCAATTCTGGCGCCGCTGGCACATGACCCTGTCGCGCTTCCTGCGCGACTACCTGTATATCCCGCTGGGCGGCAAGCGCTGCGGCCCCGCGCGGCGCTACCTGAATTTGATGATCACCATGGTGCTGGGCGGCCTGTGGCATGGCGCCGGGTGGAATTTCATCGTCTGGGGCGCGCTGCATGGCGCTTACCTGGCTATCCACAAGGGCTGGGGCACGGTGGCGCGCACGCTTCACCTGCCGTCCGATACGCGTGCGGGCAATGTCGTGGCGACTTGCCTTACTTTTACCGCCGTCTGCATCGCCTGGGTTTTCTTCCGCGCTTCCGATATGGCCAGTGCCCTGACAATATTAAAAGGCATGGCCGGCGGCTACGGTCTTGCCCTGCCCGATGCGCTGGCTTCCTATCTGCTGCCAGTGCAGCCCGTGCTCGCGTCGATGGGCGTATCCTTTTATCTGGGCGGCGGCACGGCGTTTGTGGAAAGCTGGACGTGGATCGCGATGGCGGCCGTGCTGATTTTCGCCATGCCCAATACGCAGCAAATCATGCGGCGCTTCGAGCCGGCGCTGGACTTCCAGGACGGCCAGGCTGCGGCAGGGGCGGGCGGTTTGGGCGGCTTGCGCAGGCTGACCTGGCGCGCCTCACCCGCGTGGGCCGCCGCCATCGCCGCGCTGGCGCTGGCGAGCACGCTGGCCTTGAACCGGCCCGCCGAATTCCTGTACTTTCAATTTTAGGGGACCGCCATGACACGCTCCCCATTCAGGTTGTATCTGCTGACGATGCTGCTCCTGCTGGTGTCGGGGGCCATCATCGTTTGCGCCTTTGTGCTCATCGTCGACCCGTATGGCGTGTATGGAATCGTGCGCCGCGACCATTTCAATGCCGTCAAGCCGGGACTGACCCGCTATCAAAGCCAGATCAAGCAGGAACATGCGCTGCGTCTGCGGCCACAATTCATCATCCTGGGAAACTCGCGCGCCGAGATCGGCTTCGACCCGCGCGCCAGCGCTCTTGCGGCGCTGGGCGCCGGCTACAACCTGGCGATACCCGGCACGGGCCTGGCCACGTCCGCCAGCCAGTTCGCGCAATTGCGCCAGGCTGGCGTCAAGCCGCACACGGTCATCGTGGGCATGGAGTTCATTGACTTTCTCAATCCCGCCGTTGCGCCAGCCGCACGCCAAGCACCAGCGGCCGCTGCGCCCGCGCATGGCCGCGCTGACTGGCGCTTCGATGCGCTCTTTTCGCTGGCCTCCGTCAAGGATGCAGTGCACACGCTGCGCATCCAGCATGATGGCGAGGCGGCGACCATGTCGGCCGACGGCTTCAATCCCTTGCTCGACTATGGCGCCCATGCGCGCCGGGACGGCTACCACAAGATGTTCGCGCAACGGGCGCGGGAAAGCGCCGCCAACTTGGGCCGCAAATCGACGCGCGGCCTCGCCGCCGAAGATTTCCAGTTGTTGCGCACCTTCTTGCTGGCGATGGCGGCCACGCAAGCCGATATCAAGCTGGTGATCTATCCGTACCACGCGCAAATGCTGGCTATGTTCGAGGATGCGGGGCTGTGGCCCTTGTTCGAGGAATGGAAAGCACAGCTGGTGCTGGCAATTGGCGAGGTCAGGGCGCGGTACCCGGGCGCGCGGATTTCCCTGACTGATTTCAGCGGTTATGGCGCATACAACTGCGAGCCGATACCTGCCGCCAATGAGCGGAGCAAGGCCACGCGCTGGTACTGGGAAGCGGGACATTTCAAGAAGGCGCTGGGCGACATCGTGCTGCGGCGCGTGATGTCGGCACAGGAAACTGCGCCGGACGGTGGGCAGTTCGGCATGCCGCTCGATGACGCCAACCTGGAGGCAAACCGCGCGCGGATCGCGCAGGAACGCGGCAGCTGCGTGGCGGCGCAGCCGGGATTGTTTGCAAGGCAGCTGCTGGCTGAACAGCATGGCCATGCCGGCGGACGCAGATGAACAGATAAGTAAAAAAAGCATGGAAAACAACCACCACCGGAGGAGACATGAATTTCGCAAGTTTTTATCAACGCTCGATCGACACGCCAGACGCTTTCTGGCGCGAGGAAGCGGAAAAGATCGACTGGAATACCCCGTTTTCGCAAGTGCTCGATTATTCCCGGCCGCCGTTCGCCAAATGGTTCGTCGGCGGCACCACGAATTTGTGCCACAACGCCGTTGACCGCTGGGTGGACAGCCAGGGCGATGCCGCCGCGCTGATCGCCATTTCCACGGAAACGAACACGGAGCGCACTTACAGCTTTCGCGAGCTGCAGCGCGAAGTGGAGCGCTGCGCCGCCATGTTGCTGTCGCTGGGCGTGGTCAAGGGCGACCGCGTATTGATCTACATGCCGATGATCGCCGAGGCGGCGTTTGCCATGCTCGCTTGCGCGCGCATCGGCGCCGTGCATTCCGTGGTCTTCGGCGGTTTTGCCGCCAACAGCCTGGCCAGCCGCATCGACGATGCGCAGCCAAAATTGGTGTTTTCCGCCGATGCCGGTTCGCGCAATGGCAAGGCGATCACCTACAAGCCGCTGCTCGACGAAGCCATTCGCATCGCCGCGCACAAGCCGCAACAGGTGCTGCTGGTCGACCGCCATCTCGTGCCGATGGAATTGACGCAGGGCCGCGACGTTGATTACGCGGCCCTGCGCGAGCAGCACCTGGACGCGCAGGTGCCCGTCACCTGGCTCGAATCGAACGAGCCCTCGTATGTGCTCTACACCTCGGGCACGACGGGCAAACCGAAGGGCGTGCAGCGCGACGTGGGCGGTTATGCGGTGGCGCTGGCGTCGTCGATGCAGTACAACTTCTGCGGCAAGCCCGGCGAAACCTTCTTTGCCACCTCGGATATCGGCTGGGTCGTGGGCCATTCCTACATCGTGTATGGCCCGCTGATCGCCGGCATGGCCACCATCCTGTACGAGGGCTTGCCCGTCTGTCCCGATGCGGGCATCTGGTGGAGCATCGTCGAGAAATACAGGGTCACGCGCATGTTCTCGGCGCCGACGGCCATCCGCGTACTGCGCAAGCATCCGGTGGAGCTGATGCGCAAGCACGACCTGTCCTCGCTGAAGGCACTGTACCTGGCGGGCGAGCCGCTCGATGAAACCACGTCGCAATGGATCGCCGACGAACTGAAAGTGGACATCATCGACAACTACTGGCAGACGGAAACGGGCTGGCCGATCCTTTCGGTGGCAAAAGGCGTGGCCGACACGCCGACGCGCCTGGGCAGCCCGGGCCTGGCCATGTACGGCTACCAGGTCAAGCTGCTCAACGAAGCGACGGGCGAGGAGTGCGGCGCGAACGAGAAGGGCGTGCTGGTGCTGGAAGGCCCGCTGCCACCGGGCTGCATGCAGACGGTGTACGGCGACGATGCGCGCTTCGTCGATACCTACTGGTCCACCTTCAGCGACCGGCAAGTGTATTCCACGTTCGATTGGGGCGTGCGCGATGCGGACGGCTATTACTTCATCCTGGGCCGCACGGACGACGTGATCAACGTGGCCGGCCATCGCCTGGGCACGCGTGAAATCGAGGAAAGCATCACCAGCCATCCGAACGTATCGGAAGTGGCCGTCGTGGGCGTGGAAGACAAGCTCAAAGGCCAGGTGGCGATGGCCTTCGTGATCCTGAAGGACCCGCAAGGCTTCGACAGCGTGGAAGCGAAAGCGGTGCTGGAACGCGAAGTGATGGCCGTCGTCGACCGCCAGCTGGGCGCCGTGGCGCGGCCTGCGCGCGTGCTGTTCGTGGCGCAGCTGCCGAAGACGCGCTCGGGTAAATTGCTGCGCCGCTCGATTCAGGCCATCTGCGAAGGACGCAGCCCGGGCGATCTGACGTCGATGGATGACCCGGCATCGCTGCAGCAGATCCAGACAGCGCTGGCATAAGCGCCATGATGAAAGCGAAGTTTATCAATCGATAAATTTCGCTTTCAAATCCGGTCGCTTTCCTTGCGCACGACCCGGCCCACGATCAGGCATTCATTGCCGCGGCACAGCTTGCGGTGGTATTTGCGCTGATCGGGGTTGTCCGACGTCAGCCACCATTCGCCGATATCGCGCGCCATGCGCTTGACCACCGGTTCGCCTTCATAATTGATGGCAAACACGATGCCGTCGGCCGGCCGGTTGTCGGCCGTATTGATGATCACCACGTCGTCCTCGTACAGGGCCGGCTCCATGCTCTCGCCCTTGACCTTGATCGCCACCAGTTTTTCAGGGTGGTAGCCATTGCGCTCGACCCAGCTGCGCGGCACGCTGATGGTGCTGCCGTCGTGCGTTTCCGGTTCGATGGCAAAGCCCGTGATGCCGGCCGACAGCCGCAATTTCACCTTGCGGATCGGGTAAAAACGCGCATCCTCGCCATCTTCCACCACCACGGGCTGCGCGCCGGCCAGCGCGCGCGCGGCCATGGCCGCCTGGTCGGGCGCCGCGCCCTGGTCGAAGTACATGCTATCGAGCTGCAGATCCGCTTCCAGCTTGCGCGCGATCTTTTCGCTGAACGCGCGTCCCTCGCGGTAGGTGGGCGAGAGGATTTGCGAGATGCGCGCCTCGCTCCAGCCGCTGACGTCGGAAATCTTCTTGCGCGTGTTGTCGTAGTGCTCGCGGATCAGGGCCAGCAGGCGGTCGCGTCTGTATTGATACATATTCATCTCCACATTAAACCTGAAATTTACCGTTTGATAAATTACCAAATGCTTGACTTTAACATTAGCGATTGATAAAGTCCACTTGTTGCCTGTCGCAAACGCACTACAGCGTCTGCCGGTTGGCGACACCACGGGAGGTCAGGCAGATGTTGAACAGCAGTCAGTTGGTTGAAAGCAGGGCGGCGCCACGGCAGGGGCGCCAGTTACAGGGACGCAGCAAGAAGTCGCAGCTGCATATCGCCCGCATCGCGCAGTACATCCGCGAGCAGGGCCAAGCCAGCGCGGCACAGTTGTCCGCCTTGCTGGGACTCGATGCGGGCACCATGAGCCGCTATTTGCGCCACATGTGCGGCATGGGGCAGATCCATCTGGCGCAGCGCCATTGCACCGAGCCGGGGCGCCAGCGGCCCGCCCTGTACGCCCTGGGCGAGCAGGATGACGAGGTTGACGGCTGGGCCGAACTGCCGCCGCAGGTGCGCCGCACGGCCAGCTGGGCGCGCGGCACGGCGCGCCGCGATCCGCTGGTGGCGGCGCTGTTTGGCCCGGCAAGTAACAACGATTAGTATCAACGAGGAACGAGGAGAAATCATGGGATTCGCAGAAAAATTCATCGCATCGCTGTCGTCGCAAAACCTGCGCGACGATGCCGTCCACCACGACCTGGACGTGATCGCGGCGGCCGCGCTGGCCGGCGACATGGGCGCCTTGCTGTGCCGCGTCAAATACGCGGACGGCACCGTCAGCCGCCTGTTCGAAGGCAATGCGGGCAACCTGGCGCAGCTGCTGCGTGCCTGGACGGCCGCCGTGACGCAGAAGGGCCGCGCGCGGCGCTGGGTCAAGGCGCAGACGGCCTGGGATGCGCAGGCCGCCAATACCTTGTACCGCCGCGTGGCCGAAGCGTCGCTCGCGCATTGGCTCGACAGCAAATGCAAGGTGTGCCACGGCACGGGCGTCGTCGCCGCCATGCAGGCCGGCGCGCCTGTCGTTTGCAAGGCGTGCCACGGTGGCGGCGAAGCGGCCATCAGCTGCTCCGGCGGCTTTGAGCTTGAACGCATCAAGGACATGGTCAGCGAACTGGAAGGCATCTTCCAGTCGCACGGTGCCCGCGCCATGCGCCGTCTCGGTCACTGAAATTTTTTTTGCAATATGCCTGGCACTGAAAAAAACGCCCCTACAATAGAGTCTCGATCACGCAGCAACAGAAACACCGGCAACACAGCACTACACCACATGCTTCTCCACTCGTAATAGACGCGCTTTCGGCGCGACACCGATAGGGGAAATCAGCGCAGCGAACGGCCTTCATGGCCCCTTCGCCCAACATCCATCCGGCATGGCCCCATGCCATCCGGACGCCAGCCCGCCGCCTCACCGCGCGCGGGCTTTTTCGTTTCATCTCCCATTTTTCAGTTTCTCCCACAAGACCGCCCCGGCGGTTTTCATCCCACGAAAGGTATTACTTATGGCACTGACAGCAAACGGCATCGACAGCGTGATCGTTATCAGCAAACAAAGCGCCGAAGGCAGCAAGGCCGCCGCCGGCGGCGGCCAGATTTATCCCCGCGTGACGGCCACCTTCGACACGGAAGCGGACAAATACGCGAGCGCCGAAATCGACGCCAGCCAGCAGCAGGGCGATACCCGCCTGGGCAACTTCCGCACCACGGGCGCCATCAAGGCCGAAGCGGCATGCGGCACGTACGCGCCGCTGATGGCCGCGCTGCTGCGCCGCGACTTCACGGCGGGCGGCGTGGCTGCCGCGCAAACGACCATCGCCGCTGCCGCCTCCGGCCTGACGCGCAGCGCCGGTTCCTGGCTGGCCGAAGGCTTCCGCGCCGGCAGCGTCGTGCGCATCACCGGCATGACGGCACCGGCGGCCGCCAACAACGCGAAGAACTTCTTCGTCACGTCGGTGACAGCTACCAACCTGAATGGCCAGTTCATGGACGGCTCGGCCATGATCGTCAAGGCGGCCGGCGACTCGGTCGGCGTGGCGGCCATCGGCAAGCGCAGCTTCACCCCGTTGACCGGCCATACCACGGACTGGTTCACGGCCGAAGTGCAGGACCCGAACATCGGCGTGCACCGCAGCTTCGTCGACCAATTGGTCAGCAAGATGGATATCGCCGTGCAGCCGAACGGCATCACCAGCCTGGACTTCACCCTGATGGGCAAGTCGGAAGGCCCGACCACGGCCGTGCCGCATTTCGCCACGCCGCTGGCCGCGCCGGGCACGGGCAAATTCTCGGGCGCCACGGCCATGCTGTCGGTGAACGGCATCCCGTCGCAGATCTGCACCGGCATGTCCGTCTCGCTCGACGGCCAGGTCAAGGTCGACCCGGTGATCGGCTCGAAGTACGCCACGGCCGCCTCGCGCGGCAAGGTGATGGGCTCGGGCCAGTTCACGGTGCTGCTGCAGGACGCCACCTACCTCGACTACTTCAAGTCCGAGACGGAAATCCCGCTGGCCTACGCCATGGCGTCGGGCACGGCGCCGGCAGCCGACGTGCTGGCGCTTGCCATGGGCCGCATCAAGATCACCTCGGCCAAGATCGACGACGGCGAGAAAAACAAGATCGTCACCTGCGCCTTCGACGTCCTGCGCTACAAGGGCACGGACGCGCAGCATGAAGCGACCACCCTGACCATCCAGGACAGCGCGCTGTAAGCAGCCAGCGCCTGCACCGGGGCCGCCGCGATGGCGGCCTTTTTTTTATTTTTCTACTTCATCCAGAAAGCATCACACATGAACAACGCGCAAAAAATCCAGGCAGGTTTCGACATCGGCAATATCCACGCGGCGGTCACGCCCGTCACGTTCGACGTGCCCGTCATCTTCGACGCGGACGGCGAAGCGGTGGCCGGCCTGACCATCGTCGGCAAGAACAGCGAGCAATACCGCGTCGCCAACAACGCCGTGCGCGCCGAAGGCTACAAGAAATCGGCGCGCCGCAAGACGGCCATCGACGCGTCCACCGACGAAGGCGCGGAACTGCTGGTGCAAGCCATCGACGGCAACCAGAAACGCCTGGCACTGGCCGTGGTCACGGGCTGGTACGGCTTCACCAGCAACGGTGCACCCGTGCCGCTCGATCCGGCATTGCTGGAAGCGGCCTTTGAAAAGTACCCGACCTGGCAGGAAAAAGTGACCACCGCGCTGGAAAACGAGTCGAATTTTTTGAAACTCTGACGGCCAGCCTGCTGCGCTACGCCGGGCACCAGTTCGAGCGCGGCACACGGGCGGCCGATGGCCATGCCAAGGGCGAGCATATCGATGCCGCCAGGCGGCATCCCCTGTACCGCGCGCCGCCCGAGGAGGCGACGCCACCCATGCCGTTCGAGCTGGCCCACGTGTGGGAATGGTTTGCGCAACTGAACCGCAAGCGGCAGAACGGCATGGCCGTCAACCCCATCGCCAGCACGGAAATCCTCGCCTGGCAGGCGCGCCACGCCATCGCCATCGAACCGTTCGAGCACCAACTGCTCGACCAGCTCGACGCGCTGTTTCTGTCGCATCAGCATGCGGCGGGCTGACCCGCATTTTCCAACCCGGCCGCCATGCGCGGCCTTTTTTATGGGCCAACCATGCCAGAGATAACGGAATTAAAACTTGTCATCGACTTGACGAAGGCAACGGACACGGTACAAGTGCTGAAAGCAATCAGCGAGGCCAGTCTGGCTGCGGCCGAAGGCCTGAAAGTCGTCAATACGGAGGCGGAATCGTCGGCGTTGTTGCTGCGCGCCCAGGCGGAGCAGGCACGCGATGCCACCGCCGCCGCAAAGGCCCTTGGGGCATCGAATGCGGGCGAAGCGAAGTCGCTGGCCGATGCCAGCAAGGTGGTCAACGGTCTGGGTAATGCCTATACGCGGCTGGCGGCTTTCCGCGCCGCAGGTAGCCCCGCCACAGCCGGCGCAGGCGCCAAATATGGCGCTTTTGCGTTTGAAGAGCAGCGCCAGGACAAGCTGGACACCGCAGGCAAAGAGGCTGCCGATGCCAAGGCAAAGGCGGCACCGGCGGCGCCCACGCGCAAATATAGCGAGGCGGAGTGGAAGGAGGCAGGTGAATTTTCCGGTCAACTGGCGACAAAACTGGAGAAGGCCTTTGGCAATGTCGGCGGCACCATCGGCAAAATGACCACTGCCTTGCTGGGATTCAGGAAGGCGCAGGACGATATCGATTTTACCTTTGCCAAGGAAGTGAAGGAGGACCCGTCCGAAAAAGGGCAGGAAAAGGCACAGGAAAACAAGAAAAAGGCCACGGTCAAGCAGTATCACGACATGGCGACCGCCGCGAAGGGGTTTTTCAAAGAAAAGTCGGCCGGCTATGAACTCATGGAAAAGGTGGAAAAAGGCTTCCGCGCCTATGAATTCGCCATGAATACGAAGTCGCTGTTTGAAAAACTGACGAGTATCACCCTTGTGACCACGGCGAAAACTGCCGCGACGACGGCGGAAGTCGCAGGCGCGGCGGCATCGGTCGGACCGGTAACCGCCGCGGAAACGGCCAAGTCCAGCGCGTATGGCGTGTCGGCGCTGGCATCGGCCTTGGCGGCGCCGTTTCCTGCCAATATCGGCGCATTTGCCATGGTGGCCGGCATGCTGCTGGCAATCGGCGTTGCCGTTTCTGGCGGCGGTGGCGGTGCCGATACCACCGCCAAGGACCGGCAGGCTGCAACGGGCACCGGCACGGTGCTTGGTGATTCATCCGCGAAATCGGCGTCGATCGCAAACAGCCTGGAAATCATGGAGAAAAACTCCGGCCTGGGCCTCGCGTATTCCTCGTCGATGGTGGTCTCGCTCAAGCAGATCGTCTCGGGCATCGGTGGCTTGGGCAGCTTGCTGGTGCGTTCGGACATCCTGACGTCCGCGCTGGGCACCAAAGGCAGTTCCAGCGGCGGCGTCATTGGCAATGTCGTCAGCAGCATCTTTGGCGGCAAGACCACGGTGCAGGATGTGGGCATCGTAACCAACTCGTCGAGCCTGGGCGACCTTGATACTAAGCGCTTCAACGTGAATTCCTATGTCGATCTCAAGAAGTCCGGCGGCTGGTTTTCCAGCGACAAGAAGTCCACGAATCTCACGGCCATGGGGACGGAAACGAATGACCAGTTTACGAAAATCGTGCTTGGTCTGCGCACGAGTATCGTCTCTGCGGCCGACTTGCTGGGTGTCGGTGGCGATGCCTTCACCGCGCGCTTGAATTCCTTCGTCGTCAGCCTGGGCAAGATCAGCCTGAAGGACTTGAAGGGCGAGGAAGTGCAAAAGGCCCTGGAAGCGGCCTTTTCGAAGCTGGGTGACGACATGGCGAAGTTCGGCGTTGGGGGGCTGGAAAAATACCAGGCCGTGGGCGAGGGCTATCTGGAAACCTTGGCGCGTGTGGCCAACAACTACATGCAGGTGTCGGATGTGCTGGCCGTGCTGGGCAAGTCGTTCAACAGCTCCGGTCTTTCCGCCGTGGCGCTGAGCGAAAGCCTGATTCAAGCGGCGGGCGACCTCGATACCCTGACCAGCGGCACCAGCTTCTTCGTGCAGAATTTCCTGACCGAGGCCGAGCAGATGGACCCCGTCACCAAGTCGGTGCGTAGCGCCATGGCGGCGATGGGACAGTCCGGCGTGACGACGAGCGAGCAATTCAAGGCGCTGGTGCTGGCGCAGGACTTGAACACGGTGGCCGGCCAGAACATGTATGTGCAGCTGCTTGCCATCGCCGAACCGTTCAAGAAGGCGGCCGATTATGCGGCCGACCTCACCGCCGCCACCGGTGAGCTGGCCGAAGTGAACAAGACGGCCAGCGACATCGCCAGCGAACGCAAGGACATGCAGCAGCAGTTGAACGAACTGACGAAAACAGAAGCGCAGTTGCTGGCTGCCCAGCGCGCCGGCGTCGCCGATGCCAATCGCGGATTATTCGACCAGATCCAGGCCGTCAAGGCGGTAACCAGTGCGAAGGATGCGCTGGCTAAGGCCTATGAGACGGAATCGGCGGCGGCCAAGTCGGCGCTGGAGAAGTCGAAATCGTGGGTGACGACCTTGAACGGGCTGAACTCCAGCATGGCGCTGGGCGCTCAGTCGACGCTGACGCCGGAGCAGAAGTACGCCGAAGCGCGGGCGCAGTTCGAGAAAACCCTGGCTGCCGCGAATGCGGGCGACACGACGGCGCAATCGGGGCTGTCGGCCGCCGAACAGGCGTTTCTGACGGCATCGCAAGTGGTCAACGCCTCCGACGCCCGTTATGCGGCGGACTATGCCCGCGTGGTGGAAGCGAACAAGGAAGCGTTGAAATGGGCAGCCGCGCAGGTCGACGTGCAGCAGGCCAGCCTGGATGCGCTCAATGCTCAGGTATCGGGCCTGATCACGATTAACGACAGCGTGCTGACGGTGGCGCAGGCCATCGCCGGTCTGCGGGCGGCGATGGGCGGTGCGGCTGACCTGGGCGTGCAACTCGGTAATCCTCCCGTGGTCGCAGCACTGGCCGCGATGACTTCTCCCGTGACAGCGGCGGTCTTCGACCCCGTGCGCTACTCGTCGGCTGCGAACGTCGGCTCCGACGTACTGGTGGCTGAAATCCGCGGCCTGCGCGAGGACAACCAGGCCATGCGCGTGGAACTGGAAGGCTTGCGTGCCGACCAGCGGGCGCAAACAGGCGCCACCATCCAGGCCACCTTTGAATCGAACGCCAACGCCGCCAGGACGGTGGTCGATGGCGTGGACAAATCGTCCCGGGCATCCGCCTGGGCCAATGCAGTGAAAGGAGAATACGCATGACCGATGCGCAATTTCAGGAATGGCTGCAAAGCCCGTCGGCCATCCGCATGGTGCTGATCGAGGCGCAAGTGAATGTGGGCGGCAGCGAGGTGACGCGGTATATCGCTTCGCGGCCCTATGTCACCGGGCCGCGCGAAGTACCGGCCAATACCGCGTACCAGCCGCTGGCCAAGGGCGGCCTGGCCTTCACGGAACAGGTCAGCCTGTCCGGCGAGGCGGGCCTGTCGGGCGGCGATATCGAACTCGATAATGCCGATGGCGCGCTCGATGGCTGGCTGGACGATGTCTGGATGAACCGGCCGGTCAAGGCTTGGGCCGGCGATCCTTCCTGGCCGCGTGCCGACTTCCAGCTGGTCTTCGACGGCATCATCGCCGACGTGGCCAGTGCCGGGCGCGAGTCGGTCAATCTGGTCCTGCGCGACAAGCTGCAGCGCCTCAACACGCCGATCTCCGAAGCGAAGCTGGGTGGCACGACGCCGAACAAGGACGCCATCTTGCCGATTCCGTTCGGCGAGTGCCACAACGTGGCGCCCTTGCTGACCAACCCCGCCACCTTGGAATACGGGTTTCTCGGCACGGTCGAAGCGACGTTCGAAGTGCGCACCAACGGCAAGCCGATCGCCGTGGCCTTGAATGACCAGGCGGGCCGCTTCAACCTGACCACCGACCCGTTTTCCACCACGATCACGGCCAGCGTGCAGGGCGACAAGGGTGGCGGCTATGCGCCGCGCATCGCGCCGCTGGTGCAGCGCATTGCCACCGCCTACGGCAAGGCGGCCGACCGTTTTACCGCGGCCGATCTGGATCTGGCCAACCTGGCCGCCTTCGATGCGGTTCACCCGCAGCCAGTGGGGCTGTACGTTGCGGACCGCACGAACCAGGCGCAGGCCATCCAGCAGCTGGCGGCCAGCGTGGGCGCCCAGGCGATCATGTCGCGCACCGGCCAGCTGCGCCTGGTGCAGATCGCCTTGCCTGCCGCCGGCGTGCCGCTGGCGATCGGACCGGAGCAGATGCGCGAACGCTCGCTGCGTCCCGCGCAGCGCCTGCCGGTGACTGCCGCCGTGAAGATCGGCTTCGACCGGAACTACACGCTGCAGGCTGGCCTGACGACCAGCATTCCGCCCGCGCATGCGGATTTGTATGCCACGGAATGGCTGACGGAGACGGTCGTCGACACGGCGGTGCGTGCGCGCTACCGCCTATCCGACGATCCGGTGCAGATCGATACGTGCCTGAAAACGCGGGCCGATGCCCGCGCGGAAGCGCTGCGGCGCCTGGCCCTGAACAAGGTGCCGCGCACCATTTATGAATTCGATGGAGAACCCGAGATGATGATGCTGGAACTGGGACAGCCCGTACAACTGCGCGCTGAACGCTTTGGCTTGCAGGACGGCGTGCCGGGCGTGGTGGTGCTGCTGTCGCGCTTCTGGCTGACGGGCAGAGCGACGGTGGGGGTGCTCGTATGAGCGCGATTGTGGGGGAACGCGACAGGCTGATCATGAATACCGTGCCGCGCTTCGCGCCGGCCAACGACCGCGTGCTGCTGCTCGCTGCCACGGCGCAGGCGTTCAAGGTGGCCGCCACCACGCTTGCCGCGCCGGCAAGCATCGACTTTACGGCAGGCTTGGTGAATATGCAGGGGCAGGTGGCGTTTTCTGCCAGTAACGCCAGCGTGCTGACGCGCGTCGGCAACGTGGCCACGCTGGCGTATGCCGGCATGGTGGGCGATAGCGTCACGGTCACGGCCACGATTGTAGTCGATAGCCTCACTTACACGGCCAGCCAGACGGTCAGCAAGGTTTTTGATGGCGTGACGGGCAATTCTTCGCGCGTCGCCTACAGCAAGACAGGCCTGTCGTCGCTGGGGAGCGCGCCGGCGACCATCAGCTCGCAGGGCGATGCATCCTTTCCGCCAATTAACACCTGGGGGGCCGGCACGGTGTGGGAAGGTTCGCCACAGGCATTCGGTGCCGGAGAATCGCTGTACCGGTCCGATGGAATTTTTAATCCGGCCAGTGGCACTACCAAGTGGGCGGCGCCGTATCTGAATGCACTCAAGGTTGGGCAGCTGAGCGCAATCAGTGCCGACCTTGGCAAGGTCACGGCGGGCGACATTTACAGCGCGACAGTGCACGGCGGTACTGGCTATCCCAGCAGTGCCTATGCATGGCCAAGCAACGGCGGTAGCGGTTTCCACTTGAGCGAGAGCGGATTGCTGTTTGGTAATCCTGCACTGGGAAAGTATATGCAGATCGATGCGGCAGGCAATATCTATGCGCCTGGCTTTTCCATCGTCAATGGCCACGCAGTTTTCAGCGGCAAGCTGGACAGTGTCAAGGGTACGTTCTCGGGAGAGTTGATAGCGGCAAAGGGCAGCTTTTCTGGTGTCCTCGATGCCGCCAAGGGAAAATTTTCCGGTGAGTTGGATGCTGTGAAAGGTACATTTTCTGGCGACCTTTCATCTGCGCGTGTGTCCGTCGGCACTGCAACTGAGGCAACGGCGTTTTTCGAGCCCGGTTACCCATCGATTTCCCTGCAGTCGTCCGCATCCGGGGTATTTGTTGAGACTTCAACTCTCAGTTCCGCAGCTGTATTTACCAATCTGGAAGTACTGTTCAAACACAACGCTCCAGGGTGGCCTGCCGCGCTCCGCATCCGCTCTGGCAGTGTATTTTTTTCAATCGTTTGTACGGCGGTGGTCGACGACCAACTGAGCATTTGGTATCGCATGAATGGCGGCAACTGGCGCTGGTTGAGCGGAGTCCAGGAGCGGCAGGACGGCGATGCCCCTGCCGCAACGGTCTACGGACTTACCTTGAACATCAACGTGGGTGACACCGTCCAGTTCGGAGTTTCCGGCACCAATGCTGACCTTGGCGCAGCGAATATGGGCAAGCTTTATGTTAAACAATGTCAGGCGATTGTGATCGCAAGGAATTTTTAATGGAAACAATCGTTATCAACAGTGATGGCACTCAGACTAACGAACGCACAGGGAAGACGTTGCCACCCCGGCCTGGCGCGCATCACATCTACGACGCTGGTGCCGACTTGTGGATAGACACCAAAACGTTGGAGGGCACCAGGATATCTACCTGGGCACGCATCAAGCTGGCACGCGAGGCAGCCGAGCTTTCTGATTTTACATGCGCCGGATTGCGGTACCAGGCCGACAAGGCACGCATCACAGGTGCAGCGCACATGGCTTTGTTGGCACAAGTGGCAGGCCTGCCATATAGCATTGATTGGACGTTATCCGATAACACGACGGTGGCGCTTGATGCCGCCGGCATGATCGCTGTTGGTGCCGCATTGGTCGCACAGGTCTCGGGTGCGTTCGTCATTGCCCGTGGCTTGCGCGAACTGATTGCAACGGCGGAGACCATCGGACAGCTTGAGGCTATTGTTTGGCCAGTAGAGGTAGTGAAATGAACAATTTGCGCATCATCCACGACAATGTCGGCGACCGCGCGGCCTTGAGCGCATCCAGCCAGGCCGGAACCTTGGGACCCGCCAACTTACAGCGCGAAGACAAGTCCTCGGTGCTCCGTTCAGTTGGCACTCAGTTGAGCATTACGGCGGCCTGGCCAACGCCGGAGATCATCGGCGGCGTGGCCCTGCCATTTTGCAACCTGACGCCGACGGCGGCGATTCGCGTTCGCGGCTACGTCGAGCCAGGGGACGCCGTGCCCGATTTTGATACCGGCACCATGCCGGCGTGCGAGTACGCGCGCCTGGGCATGTGGAACTGGGGGGCGCTGCCGCTTGGGGTCAATGCCTTCAGCTATGGTGGTACAACCTACGGCCGATGCTGGTTCCAGATGCGCAGTGTCAAGAAACTGGTAATCGACCTGGTCGATCTTGACAACCCTGCCGGCTACATCGAGGTTGCGCGCCTGGTGGCTGGTGCTTACTGGGAACCCCAGGTCAATGCTGCGTACGGGGCCGGCGTAACACCGGGCGACACCAGCAGCCTATATCGCAGTGGAGCCGGCGAGCAGAAAGTGGAACGGGGCACACTGTTTCGGAAGCTATCGCTGGCACTTGATCATATGACACCCCAAGACCGCGCTGACCTGTGGCGCATCGTGCGAGGTAGCGGCCTATCGCGGCCCATATTTGTCAGCCTGTTTCCGGATAACGATGACGTCGAGCTTGAGCAGGCACATCAGGTCTACGGACGCCTGGCCAGCCTCGTCGCCATCACTACGCCATCTTTCCAGGCATATGCTACTAACATTGAAATAGAGGAGATGTAATGAGCGATGCTTTTTACTACGGGCAGCGCGACACGCTGTACCAGCTGAACCGGCTGGCACGGGCGCAGGATGTCGTTGATATACCGGCACACTCGGCCGCCGCCGCCGCGAGTGCTGCGGCAGCCGCTGCCTCAGCGAAGTCTGCGGCCGGGAGCGGGAATACTTCGACAACATCAGCCGCTGCTGCTGCGGCATCATTTACCTCGTTCGACGCGCGCTATCTTGGTGCCAAAGCGCTGCCGCCGACATCGGACAACGCTGGCGGTGCGCTCCTGGCGGGCGCTACGTATTGGGATATGGCGCTGAATGGCGGTTGCCTGCGCGTGCGCCAAGACGGACAGTGGGTGACGGTCCCCGCCAATGTGGCTTCGCAGATTGCCAGTACCCCCTCGGGGACGGTGCTTGCGACGGATGTTCAGGCGGCGTTAAATGAGCTTGAGCTGAAAAAGGCGGCAACGACCAGTCTGGCCAAGGTGGCCATTTCCGGTAACAAGGTTGATGTTGGCTTGGGGAATGTTGACAATACGGCAGACGCGGCAAAACCAGTTAGCGCTGCGGTGGATAGTGCGTTGTCATTGAAAGCCAATGCATATAACGCGGTGTTTGGCGGTGTCATCGGTGGGGATTTTTCCAATGCGACTCACGATGCCCGGGTGCTGTTGCGTACGACAACAGCGAATAGTTCCACTATTATTGGTGCAATTCCTAACGGTACCGGTACGGTCGCGCAATTCAATGCCTATGCCGACGACAATCCGCAGAATACCTCCTTGGCCGCGCTGGGCGTCGTCAGGGCTGATAGTGTCAGGCTGTCGTCTGCGCAAATTGGTACGGGAAGCTTTCTTCCATTGAAGTTTTATACGGGTAATACGAACACCATGACTCTTGGTATTAACGGTAACGTGAGCGTGGGAGAGCAGCGTCCGGTTGTCGGCTACCGATATCTTGATGTGGTGAACGAGGCCAGCGGAACGGGCAATTGTTCGATCATGAGGCTGATTACAAAGGCGGCATCGGGGGCAGGATCCGCCTCGGCGGATATCCTGAAGAACTCCAACGGTCCGTTTGCGATTATTAACTACGAGCCTAGCAGTGCCGGAACCATTTACTTCAAAACCAGTACGTCAGACGCGACGCTGTTTCCTGGCGGATTTCAGGTCAATGCGCCCGGCCAGAATACAGTGGCCGTCAAATCCGCAGGGGGTTATACAGCGCTGGCGCTGGACGCGGCGCAGGGCCAAGCATCGTATATTTTCAGCTATAACAACGCGATTGAACAGGGACGTGCTTGGTTTGATAATAATGCAACACTGGGAAGTTTCACTATCGCAGTAAAGCGAGCCGGAGTGTTAACTGCCGTATTATGCGTGCAAGGAGACTACGTTTACCCTTGGGAAGACAATGTAATTGGACTCGGCAGCTTTAACCGGCGCTGGACCAATATATACGCCTCTACTGGCGTGGTCCAGACATCCGATGCCCGGCATAAAACGGCAGTCGTTGCCTTGTCTGGAAATGAAATCGCCGCTGCCATCCAATTGGCCAGAGAAATAGGAAAATATCGCTTCTTGGAAGCGATGAGGGAGAAGGGAACGGCAGCGCGTCAGCATATTGGCATGACGGTGCAGCGGGCAATCGAAGTGATGGAAAGCCATCGGCTGGATCCGCTCGCCTACGGCTTTATTTGCTATGACGAGTGGGATGAAAAGACCACCGAGCATCCGCAGATCCAGGCGCCGGATAAAGTGCACCCACCCGTCGTGGTCCGCCATGCAGCCACAGAGACAGCCGAAGCCTGGGACGAGGTATTCACAGAGGGGTATACCGAACCCGGTGAAGTTCAGCCTGCTCGAATGGAAGTCCAACTCGCTGGCAGCATGTACAGTTTTCGTCCGGATGAGTTAAATCTGTTCATTGCACGTGGCCAGGCCGCCCGCCAGGATCAGCTGGAACTGCGGCTGGCGGCACTCGAGCTTGCTGCCTAGCCATCTACTTGTTACCACTTCAACCCGCTACGGCGGGTTTTTCATGTCCACTACCTTGCAGGCAATTTTTTGTATGGAAAGCGATCTCACGAGAATATCGCTTTCAGGAAGCATTGCGGGCCTGTTCGGCATCTACCACTTTTGAGGAAATTAAATGCCAGCTAATTTTTATCCGGGCCAGATGGACTATCTGCGCAAGCTCAATGAGCTGGCGCGTGCGCAGGATATTGTCGATATCCCGCTCAATGTCGCCGCCGCTGCGGCTAGCGCGGCAGTTGCGGAGCAGGCCTCCACCGATGCCAGATCCGATGCGGCCAGTGCGACGGCATCCGTCGCGTCCGCAGTCGCCACCTTCGCCTCGTTCGATGCCCGCTACCTCGGTGCCAAGGACATCGCACCAGGCCGGGATAACCATGGTGCTGCGCTCCTGGACGGCGCCGTGTACTGGGATACGGTGCTCAATGGCGGTTGCCTGCGCGTATTCCAATCCGGCGCGTGGGTGACGGTTCCCGTCAATGTGGCTTCGCAAACCCGTAGCACGCCAGTCGGCGGGATCGTTGCGGCGAACGTGCAGGCGGCGCTGGCTGAGCTGGACGAGAAAAAGGCGACGCGCGCGACGACGCTGGCGGGCTATGGCATCACGGATGCGCTGCCGGGATCATACATGCCGGCCTGGTCAGATATTGCAGGACGTCCGTCGTTTGCGGCAGTTGCGACGTCAGGCAACAAAGCCGACGTCGGGCTGGGCAGCGTGGACAATACCAGTGATACGAATAAGCCGGTGTCAGCGGCTCAGACCGCGGCGCTGGCACTGAAGGCGCCGTTGGCTAACCCGGTCTTTTCAGGGACTGTGCAAGCCGGTATCGGCGTCCTGTTCGGGCCAGGGCACGGCTTGTACTCTCCCGTGGCGGGGGCATTGGTGATGATTACAAACTCGGTCGAGCGATTTCGTGTAACGGCGGCTGGTGACATGACGTTTACTAACCTGCAGTCCCTCAAGGCTTTGACACCATCATTCATCCTTGAAGCACCGTCGACTGCAACTATCACATCGAAAAGTGGTGAAGGCTACGGTACGTTCTTGGCTTCATCAGGCAATACCCTCCCGGCTATTGTCGATTTCGCAAATGCGGCAAGCGGAACGTCGGGCCGTATTCTTTGTGTAAATGGGCCTGATGCGTCGCTCTTGTGGCAAGTCAACAAGCGGGGGGTCTTGAGTGACGTGATTGGCGTGAATGGTAATTACCTATACCCTATTTCTGATAGTGTTACCGGATTGGGCGCGCCGTCCAATCGGTTTGCCGTTGTGTACGCTTCCACTGGTGCTATCAACACATCGGATGCTCGCTTGAAAACGGCCATTTCCCCGATGACGGAAAGGGAGATTGCCGCTGCTCTGGACATCGCTGAAAGCTTGGGGACATACCAGTGGCTCGAAGCAGTGCAGAGCAAGGGGGCTGATGCTCGCAAGCACATCGGCGCGACTGTTCAGGGAATCGTCAGCATCATGGAGGCGCACGGACTTGAACCGTTCGAGTACGGATTCATCTGCTATGACTCGTGGGGGGAGGAATATGGACACCGTCCACCAGTTGACGGCAAGGGTGGTGGCGACGTGAAACTGCGAGAAGCTGGCGAGGTGTTCTCGTTGCGCAATGACCAGCTTAATATGTTCATCGCCCGTGGCTTGAGGGCCAGCATGGTCAGAATAGAGGCGCGCCTCGCTGCTTTGGAGGCTATCTAACGTAAATATAGATTTTCCTGTCAAACCCGCTTCGGCGGGTTTTTTCATTTCCACCACCTGAAAGGCAACCATGGCCCTCGAAACCACCGCCGCCGGCGGCGCATTGATCAAACTGTTTGGCGTGCCCGTGCTGGCCGGCGCCGCCGCCACGTCGCTGGGCTTCATGTTCATGTGGCCCCGATCCACCAAGGAGGCATTTATTCGTTTTTGTTCCAGCATCATCATTTCCACCTTTCTCGGCCCCGTATTGGTGGCCGTCGTGCTGTCGTGGTGGCCCAGCCTGTTCGACAGCGCGAAGACCGTGGCGGGTTTGTATGGCGGCGACCCATCCACGGGTTTTTTGTTCATCGCCGCCCCAGTGATGGTGGCGGCCGGCTTGCCTGCCTGGTGGGTGCTGGGTGCCTGCGTGCGCTGGTTCGACAAGCGTCGCGGCAAGGATATCGGCGAACTGGCAGTCGATGCGGCCGCTGCCGTCAAGGATGTGCGAGGCATGCTGTGACAGGCGCCCAATTGATGCAGATCATGCCCTTGGCCGGTCGCCGCGCTACGCTGTTCCTGGCGCCCTTGAATGCGGCGATGGCCGAATTCAGTATCGATACCCCGCTGCGTCGGGCCTCGTTCCTGGCGCAGGTGGGCCACGAATCGGGACAGTTGCGCTATGTGCGCGAACTGGCCAGCGGTGCGGCCTATGAAGGACGCGCGGACCTGGGCAATGTGATCGCCGGCGATGGTGTGCGTTTCAAGGGGCGCGGCTTGCTGCAGGTGACGGGGCGCGCCAACTATGCGGCGTGCGGTGTGGCGTTGGGCCTGGATTTGCTGGCGGCGCCGCAACTGCTGGAGCAGACGTTTTTCGCTTGCCGCTCGGCGGGCTGGTTCTGGCAATCGCGCGGCTTGAACCGCCTGGCCGACGCGGGTGACCAGGAACGGGTGACGCGCCGCATCAACGGCGGCGTGAACGGCCTGGCCGAGCGTCTGGCCTTGTACCAGGCAGCGCGCAAGGTGCTGGCATGAAGCCGTCATTGAGCATTGTGGCCATGCTGCTGTTGCTGGGGGCAGCCGTGTTTTGCGCCCAGCGCTGGGGCCGCGAAACGGGCCGTGCCGCGTGCGCGGCGCAAGTGCTGGAGGTGCAAGCTGTGTTGCGGCGCCAGAACCAGGCCCTGAATGCGATGCGCGAGGAGGGCGCGCGCCGGTCGGCGCGGGTAGGGCAGGCGCTGGCCACGGCGCAGGCCGGGCAGGCAGATGCGCAAGCGGCTGCGGCGCGTATCCTGGCGCTGCAGCCCGAAGGCGACGCCTGCCGTGCCGCCGAGGCGCTGATCGCCAGCGAAATGCCATGAGGCCGCCGCGTGAAGGTGCCGAAAGGCCTGCAGGCGGCCTCGCCAGCAGGCTAGCTACTTTATTGCTGGCGAGCTTGTTGACCGGCTGCGCGGCTTGGGCACCGGCATCGACGCTGGAAGCTTGGCCCGTGAGCGCGCCGTGCATCGCCACGCGCCCCGCCGCGCCCGTCTTGCCGGCGGTGCCATCGCACGGCATCTTCGAGCAAGTGCAAGCCTTGCTGGCGCGCGAGCAATTGCGTGCCGCCCATGTACGCCAGCTGGAATCGCTGCTCGATGCTTGCGGCGGCGGCTAAGCGGTTAGCAACGGCTAACAACGCCTGGCAACGCATAAAATGCCTGGCAACTAACAAAACTGCTGCGGGCGGAAGGAGGGCTTGGCACCGCTGCTGGCCCAAGAAGCGCAACTGCACGAGGTGCGGAGCCGCCGAGATAGTGAGCATCGCAGGCCGCAAATCAGGACGGGCAGCAGGTATTGACAGGCACTCCAAGCAGCAGTCACCAGTGGCCTGCCAGTGCCGCCGCCTTTGCCGCCTTCTGGTGCAGGTGCGCGGGGCGGCATGCGAGAAAACGGTGCATCCACGGTCAAATTGACCAATCCCTGGTGATTTTTGCCACAATTTCTGTATACAATCCACCTGGCACGAAGCATGCATGGCTATCTTGGTCGTCCCATCCAAGGAGCTTCGCATGCATCAGCCGTCACCGTCGTGTTCCTGCCGTCCCGTTTCTGTCTTGCTTTTCCCTTTCACCTGCGCCCATCCGGGCCGCGGTAACCCAGGAAGTGGAGCGTAAATGGCCTCTCCCCGTCTGAAATCCATCCACCGCAGCGTGCCCGGCAGTACGCCTGCCGCGCCATCGCCCGTCGATGAAATCCTGCCAGCTGGCAAACTGTTTACCTTGGGCTTGCAGCACGTGCTCGTCATGTATGCGGGCGCCATCGCCGTACCGCTGATCGTCGGGCGCGCCCTCAAGCTGCCGCCCGAGCAGGTGGCGGCGCTGATCAGTGCCGACCTGTTCTGCTGCGGCCTCGTGACCCTGATCCAGTCCCTGGGCATAGGCAAGCATTTCGGCATCCGCCTGCCCGTCATGATGGGCGTCACCTTTGCCGCCGTCAGTCCCATGCTGGCCATGGCGAACAATCCGGCCCTGGGCATCACCGGTATCTTTGGCGCCGTGATCGGCGCCGGCGTCGTCTCGATGCTGATCGCGCCCTTCATCAGTCGATTGCTGGCGCTGTTTCCGCCCGTGGTTACCGGCAGCATCATCGCCGTGATCGGCGTGTCGCTGATGCGCGTGGGCGTGAACTGGGCCATGGGCGGGCCGCCCGCCATGGCGCAGATCGCCGATCCCGCCTTTCTCAAGATGGCCTCCACCGCCTCGGCGGCTGGCCTGCCCGCGCCAGCCGGTCCCGTGCCCATGATCGCCAACCCCGGCTATGGCGCGCTGGACAACATGGGCATCGCCTTCTTCGTGCTGGCCGTCATCTTGTTGGTGGCCAAGTATGGCCGCGGTTTCCTGTCAAATATCGCCGTATTGATCGGCATCATCGCCGGCACGGCCCTGTCGTTTGCGCTGGGCAAGGCCGATTTCGCCAAGGTGACCAGCGCCAAGGCTTTTGCCGTCGTCACGCCATTCCAGTTCGGCATGCCGACTTTCGACGTGGTGGCCATCGTCACCATGAGCCTGGTGATGATCGTCGTCATGATCGAGTCGCTGGGCATGTTTTTGGCCTTGGGTGAGATGACTGGCAAGCGCATCGAGCAGGCCGACATCAGCCGCGGCTTGCGCGTCGATGGCCTGGGCACCCTGATCGGCGGTATCTTCAATACCTTCCCGTACACCTCGTTCTCGCAAAACGTGGGCCTGGTGGGCGTGACGGGCGTGCGCAGCCGCTGGGTTTGCGTGGCGGCCGGCGTCATCCTGCTCGTCATGGGCGTGATTCCGAAGATCGCGCAGACGGCCGAAGCCGTGCCGGCGTTCGTGCTGGGCGGGGCAGGGCTGGTGATGTTCGGCATGGTTGCCGCCACGGGCATTCGCATCCTGGCCGGCGTCGACTACAAGAGCAACCGCAACAACCTGTTCATCGTAGCGCTGTCGATCGGCTTCGGCATGCTGCCGCTGGTGGCGGAACAGTACGCGCAGCACATGCCGAAAGCCCTGTCGCCGCTGCTGCACAGCGGCATCCTGCTGGCCGCCATCGTTGCAGTACTGCTCAATCTGTTCTTCAATGGATTGGTGTCGCAGGAAAAGGCGCAGGAGCAGGCGCGCGAGAACAACCATGGCAGCGATTGAGGAACTGCTCCACGCCGTGAACGCGGATTAGCCGGGCGGCAGAATTCTTAGCACCACGCAATTGCGCCCCGCATCCTTGGCGTAGTACAGCGCGGCATCGGCCAGGCGCAGCAGAGCGTCCGGATCGGCGGCACCCGGTGCCGACTGGACCGCGATGCCGACGCTGATCGTTACCTGCAGTGCATCCGCGTTCACATGGGCGATGCCCAGCTCTTCGATGGCGCGCCGTAGCGCTTCGCCGATCTGGCGCGCTTCGTCCGCCCCGGTGTTTGGCAGCACGATCGAAAATTCTTCGCCGCCGTAGCGCGCCGTCAGGTCGCCCGCGCGCCGCATGCCGGCCGCCAGCGCATGCGCGACCCGGATCAGGCATGCGTCGCCGGCCTGGTGGCCGTGACGGTCGTTGAAGCGCTTGAAATAGTCGACGTCGAGCATGACGACGGCAAGCGGCTGGCCGACGCGCGTGGCACGCGCACATTCGGCGCGCAGCACGTCGTCGAAATGGCGCCGGTTCGCCAGGCCCGTCAGGCCGTCGGTGATGGACAGGGTCGCCAGCTTGCGGTTAGCGTCCTCCAGCTGTTCCGTGCGTTCGGCAACGCGCCGTTCGAGACTGTCATGCAGCCTGGCGCTGGAAATCGAGATCATCGCCTGCGCGCCGAGCATGCGCAGGAACGCCACGCGTTCTTCCGTGAACGAGGCGTCGGCAAGCCGGTTCTCGAAGTACAGGATGCCGCCGACCTCGCCGCCGTGCCGGATCGGCAGGCACATGACGGCGCGCGGCAGGTGCAACTGCACGTACGGGTCGGCGGCAAAGCGCGAAGCGCCCGTGATGCAGTCTTCGATCACCTCGGCACCGGTGCGCACGACGTAGCGCAGCAGCGATAGCGGGAACTGCGGGTCGCTGGCGGCGCTCAGGTCGAGCTGGCGCGATTGCAAAACGGTGACGCCATCGCCATCGATATTGGCCTCCAGCTGGTAGCTGCCTTCGGACAGCAGCAGCAGGCGCGCCACCTGCGCACCGGCGTTTTCGCATACGATGGCAATGAGGCGCGTCAGCACCTTGCGCAGGCCCACCTCGTTCGACAGGATCTGCGACGCCTTCAGCAGCGACACGAGGTCGAGCGCGGAACTGCCGTGCGTGTGGGAGACAGAATGCCGCTGCGTGCTGCGGCCTTCCATCCTTGACAGCAGTACGCCGTGGCGCGCATGCAGCTGCGCCACTTTGCCCTGCGCACCCCACTGGCCGTAATGCGCGATGGCGTCCTGGATGAAGACGCCGGCCACGCGCGCATGTCCCTGGTCGAACCAGCATTCGCCGCACAGTTCATTGCCCAGCGCTTGCATGTTGACGTAGCCGGCCAGGCCTGCCGCGTCGATCGCCTGTTGATAATAACGTGTGGCCAGTTGCAGCTCTTCCCGGTAGCGTGCCATCTCGGCCTGCACCAGCAGGTGTTTGGCGTTGCTGTTGTCCGAGCCTTGTTTGGCCCACTTGGCGAGGCTCGCCTGAAGCGTGCCGATGACGGTCAGCATATCGCCCGCATCGGGGCGCGCAGGATCGCGCCGCAAGGCGCGGATCAGGATCAGCGCGGCGTAGAAGCTGCACTCGACAACCTTGGCCTGGCCGCGCATGATCTGGGTGACGTTGCCGAGCTGGCCGGCCAGCTGTTCGGCGTCGGCGCCGTCGAACAGGTAGGCGTTGCGTATCTTCCCCTGCAAGAAGTAGGCGCGGTACAGGTGCGAGCCGCCATACTGATCGAGGAAGCGCGCCTCGCTGAAGGCCCCATCGTCGTAGCTGCCGTGGCGGGGCAGGAGACCCATCAGGCACTTGATCGGCTGGATCGCGGCGGCGACGCAGCAATCGGCCATCGCCTGCTGGCCGTTGGCGCGCATCAGCGCCAAGTCATGCTCGATGTCGTGCATCAGGTGTGGCAGGTAGTCGCCGAGGATGAGCCGGTCGGTGGCGCGCACGGCCGCCACCACGCCGACCTGCACGAAATCGGCGATTTCCAGCGCCCAGCCAAACGCTTCTTCGTACAGGGCGTCGGAGCTGCGCAGCGGCTGCGTCCAGTGGTTGCTGAGCGCACCGAACATCAGGCCCGTGAGCGTGCGCGTCTGCAGGTTGGCACGGCGCCTGGCCAGCGCCATCGCCATGGCACCGAAGGCGTAGCCGCGGGCGATGTCGCCGCTGTACAGCGCCACCATCATCGCGTAGCCGACATAGGCGACGGCGCTGAAATCGCTGTTCCCCCGCTGTATGGACAGCCGCGTCATCGACACCACCATCAGCGCGCTGAGATCCTGCTGGCCGGCGTAATAGCTGGCCATCCACAGGCCCTGCATCATCTGCATCGCGGCCACCGCGTCCGGCTCGCACATCTCATCGGCCGCCAGCAAGGTGTCGGGCGCCTGCGCGCCGGGCTGCCGCCCGATGTCGGCGAGGATATCGGCGAAGCGCGCCTTCATCTGCGTCACATCGTGCGGAATGTCGATGTGCAGCAGCGCCAGGCCGTCGCGCTGGACGGCGATGGCGTCGAGCAGGCGGCCCTGCAATTGATACTGGTGCGCCTGGATGGCAATGCAGCGCACCTGCAGCAAGGGGCTCAGGGTACGGGCGCGCACCTGCGGGTAGATCGCCTCGGCCGCGTCGAACTGGCCGCACAAATAGGCCGCTTCGGCCGCACCCAGCTGCAGGTCGAGCCAGAGGTCGGCGTGGACGCTCCATGCCTGCGCCGGCAGCAGGTCGAGACCGGTGCGCATGTGCTCCAGCGTGGACTGGAATGCGGCGGAGCGCCGTGCCTTGACGCCGGCCTGGAGATTGAGCATCGCCAGCTGCGCGCGCTCGTCCGCATCGTTGATCAGCGCGCGGCCGGCATTGAGCTGCTCGACGATCTCGAACAGTGTCTCGTCCCGACGCTCCGGCGTCGCATGCCGCAAGAGCAGGCGGCCGATGAGAAGATGGTTGGCCGCGCGCGCATCGTCGTCAGCGACCAGGTAGGCGGCCTGCTGCACCCGGTCATGCAGGAAGCGGTAACTGACGCCGCTGTTGGCCGCATCGGTGTCGCCACTCACGTATTTATAGCGTTCGTCGAGCGGCTGGATCAAGCCTGCACTGAGCGCCGGCCACAGGTCTTGCTGCGTTTTCCGGGGCGCGCGGTCCACTGCCAGCGCGAGCGTGTCGAGTGCGAAGCGGTTGCCGCACGAGGCGGCCAGTTGCAGCAGGTGCTGCGTCGCGATGGGCAGGCGGCGGATTTTCTCCAGCAGCACCTCGACCACGTTGTCGGTATATCTGGCCTGTTCTATCGCGGGCAAGTCCCAGTCCCAGCAATCGTCGGCGGCCCGGTAGCGCAGCTGGCCCGTCTCATTGAGCGAAGCGAGAAACTGGTTGAGGAAAAACGGATTGCCGGCCGTCTTGCGGTGGCAAATGCTGGTCAGTGGCGCGCAGTCTGTGGCCGCGACGCGCACGGTGGCCGAGACCATTTGCGCGACCTGCGGCTCGGTCAGTGCGCCCAGTGACAGTGTCGACAGACGTACGTCACGGGAGAGCAGCTTGTCGCGCAGTGCGATGAGCGGATGCGCGGGACTCACCTCGTTGTCGCGGTACGCGCCGATGAACAGCATGCAGCTCTTGTCGCACGAGACCATCAGCAGTTCGATCATTCGCAAGGTGGCCGCATCGGCCCATTGCAGGTCGTCGAGGAACAGCACCAGCGGATGCCCGGCGCAGGCGAATACTTCGACGAAGCGGGGGAAGAGGCGGTCGAGGCGCAGCTGGGCCTGTGCCGGCGCCGACGCGGGGATCGGGTCCGTGGGGCCGACGATCAACGCCAGTTGGGGAATCAGCTCGACCAGCATGCCGATGCCGCTGCCCAGCGCCGCGTGCAGTTTGGCTGACCACTGGCGCAGCGTTTCCTCGGGCTGGCCGAGCAGCTGGCGCACCAGCCCCTGGAAGGCCTGGATCAGCGAGGCATACGGCACGTCGCGCTGGAGCTGGTCAAATTTGCCGGACAGGAAACAGCCGCGCCGGGCGATGATGGGCTTTTGTACTTCGTTGATGACCGCCGACTTGCCGATGCCCGAATGGCCGGCCACCAGCAGCATCTCGCACCTGCCCGCGGCGCTGCGCTCAAACGCCGCCAGCAGCTCGGCGATGGCATCCTCGCGCCCATGCAGCGTTTGCGGCACGAGGAAGCGGCCGTTGTGGTCGGACAGCTTGAGCGACAGCGCCGGCTCTTGCGCGCGGCAGGCTTCGAGGTCGCTGCGCAAGCCCTGCAAGCTCTGGTAGCGCTGGTCGGCATTTTTTTCCAGCAGCCGCTGGATGATCGGCAGCAGCTGGCCAGGCAGGCTTGCCAGCGCCGGGTGCGACCAGTCGGGACTGCGCGCAATGTGGCAGTGCACGAGTTCCATCTCGTCGCCCGTCTCGAACGGCGCCTGGCCGGCCAGCAGTTCGTAGAAGGTGGCGCCCAGCGCATAGAAATCGGCGCGCCAATCGACCCGCCGGTTCATGCGCCCCGTCTGTTCCGGAGCCATGTAGCGCAGCGTGCCTTCCAGCGTTTGCAGATTGACGATGCCGTGGCTTTCGTACGGCAGTTCGCAGGCGATGCCGAAATCGATCAGTTGCAGCCGCCGCCGCTCGCCATTCCACACCAGGTTGGAGGGATTGATGTCCTTGTGGATCACGCCATGCGTATGGACCTCCTCCAGCGCCGCGCACAGTTGCAGCGCGATGTCGAAAAAGTCGTCCAGCGCCAATGCGGGCTGCGACGGCGTCCTGCGCGCCGCCACCTGCGCGCGCAATACGTGGTCGAGCGCCTGGCCGCCAGTATCCTCAAGGACCATCGTCCAGCACCCGCCGTGCAGCTGCAGCGCCAGCGGATGCGCCACGCCAGGATGGCGGCAGCGGCGCGCGATCGCATACTCGCGCTTGAATTGCGCCAGTTGCTGAAAGGAGGGGAACGGCTGATTGGGTTTCTTGACGATCAGCGCGGCACCATCCGCAGCCCTGGCGCGGTAAACCCGTGAGCGGGCACCGCTGTGCAGCTGTTTGATGATCTCGTGATCGAAAAGGGAGCGCATGGGCTGGGCTAGCAGTACACAGACGGTTGCGGGAGCCGGAAGGCGCACATTTCGGAATATTACTTGATTGTAAGTATTATATCAGCAGGGGGCTGTGGGGGAGTCAGCGGGCTGATGGGGGGTGTTGTAAAAATGCCAGTGGAGAGGTTAGTGCGGAGGCGGGAACTTATCGTGATGACAGTACGAACTTGCGGCGCATCCCCGTACCGGGTGGGGTATACGCCGCAGTCTTATTTGTACCTTCAGGATCAATTTTTGAGCTATGAAACTCCCAGCGACGGGTCGCTCACGGAATCCTTGCCATTCTCGATTCGCCCTGCGACACGGCGCCGGAAAGTCTTCTGAGTACTGCAGGTAACCGAGAAGTCATACCAGTTGCCGCTGTCGGCCAACGACCAGTTAAGCGTTCTCACCTCGCCGGCGGGTACCTCTACCATCCAGGGACCGTCGCTTCGATATGCTTCTGCCGCTACTATGAATGAGCAGCGCGCGCTGCTTTTGTTGTGCAGTTTGAGCGCGAGTTCAGTAGGGCTGCACGTCATATAGCAGGCCTGAATTTCCGGGCCTCTCGGATCGCCCTGTTCCTTGAGGTCGCCAATAAAGTGGCGGTGGAAGCCGTTGGGGCCGAGCACCCACAGGCGGTACGCTCCCCCATCGGACGCAACTTCCCAACTTCCCTCCAGCGTCTTTCCGGCCTCTACGACATAGCGCCGCGGGATCCGGTCGAGATGCAGCTCGTCATACACATGGAACACCGCGCCGGCCTGGTTGCCGCTGTCGTTGGCAAACACCAGCGTCACTTTTTTTGCGCCGGAGTCGGCGCGGGCCGTCACATGCAGTACATACGGCAGGGCACGCGATGGACGGGTACCACCAGCCTGCACCGGTAACCTTGATGTTGTAGACGCCAACGGTCTCGCCAGGGTACGAGCAGCGCTCTGGCTTAGTGCCAGCGCGTCGACATCCGCTTTGCTGCCATGCCCGGGGAGTGTTGGCAACACTCCGGCATTCGGGGTGACAAAATTAAAGCAGGAGGTCAGGTCACCACAGACGGCACGCCGGTAAGCGCTGATCTGTGGCTCGAGGACGCCGAACCGCTTCTCGAGAAATTGCAGCACGGAGGTATGGTCGAAGACCTGCGAGTTGACCCAGCCGCCACGGCTCCACGGTGAAACGACCCACATCGGCACACGCAGTCCTGGCCCATATGGCCGGCCATCAATGCCCGGTTGAAGATTGGTTGCCGGCTTGTGGTTGTGGTACTCGGCCGCGATGTCGGCCTTGCTGAGCGTGGTGGCACCTGCGACGCTGCCGTCAGGATTGACCGATGGTGCGCACGGCGGTGGCAGGTGGTCGAAGAAACCGTCGTTCTCGTCGAAATTGATCAGCAGAACGGTCTTGCTCCATACATCCGGATTCGCCGTGAGCGCATCGAGAACCTGCTGGACATACCAGCCGCCCTGGGCAGGACTGGAACACTCAGGATGCTCGCTGTAGGCCGAAGGTGCAATGATCCATGAAACGGCTGGCAGCTTGCCTTTGTTGATGTCTTCGCGGAAGGTTTCCAGAAAGCCATGGGGCATGGTGTTGTGGAATCCCTTCGCCAACGGGCTGAGGGCGTCGTCGATGCTGGATTCATAGAATGGACCTGCGCGGGTGACATCCTGGGTGATGTCGACTGCGGAAACATGGAGTGGACGGCGACTGGCGGGCAGTTTTTCAATTTCAGCGCGCCAGTGGCGAAAACTCATCATCTCATTGCAACCAAAGTTGTCGATCAGACTCTGGTAGACCTTCCAACGGACCCCGGCCTTTTCCAGGCGGTCTGCATAGGTGGTCCAAGTCCATCCTTCGCTCGAAGGCCCGATGTCATTGCCTCCGTTGTACTGGTTGTTGAGTACAGCGATCTCCACTTTTTTGCCATCGATGGGGCTCCGGCCGTTGGGGCCGTTTGTGCCCGTAAAATAGAATAGCCGGTTTGCAATTGTCCCCGTGTGCATGCCACAGTGATAATGGTCACAGACGGTAAAGGCATCGGCTAGCGCGCGTTGAAAAGGCACTTCCGCTGTATCGAAATATCCCATGGACAAGGGGCCCTTGGCGTCTGGCCAACGATTCATCCGGCCGTGGTCCCACGCCGCCTGCGAGTCGGCCCATGTGTGTGGTGTGCTGCCGGCGCGTTGCGCATTGCCCTTTGTTTCATCAAGGCGGAAGGGAATATACGTTCCGGCAGGTTTTGCCTGAGTATAGGTCTGGTACATGATGTTGTACCCGTTCGGCGATGGTGCTGCGAAACGGTCACCGTATCCCCGAACGCCCTTGAATGTTCCGAAGTGGCTGTCGAATGAGCGGTTTTCCAACATGATCATGACGACATGTTGAACATCCTTGATCGTGCCGGTGACATTGTTGGCTTCGATCGCCAGGGCACGACGGATTGCCGGTGGGAATGCGGACAATGCGGCAATAGACGCCATCGTACCGAACGAATTACGCAGGAACGTGCGTTTGGAATTGTTTGTGGACATGGTGGGGTGGCTGCAGGGCGCGATGTTTGGTGGATAGATGGTCAGGTGGCAAAGGTTGCTTGGCGAAGCTGACGCGGGCTGGCACGTCCATCCTGGATGCCAATCGGACGATTCGCGTTCATGGCGTCAGGGAGAGGGGGCGCACTGCGATTTCTCGCATGTTGACGGAGTCGTGCCCGGAACCAGGATCGGAGCCGGGGTCGACGCCGAAGTTCCGCCTCCGCCGCCACAGGCTGCGAGTGCGCATAGCAGTGACAATGGCAATACGCGCTGGAAGCGGTCGCGCGAAAGGCGCAAGGTTGCAAAAGTTTTTTTCATTTGAGTACGCAAAAAGTTGATTGCAAACGCAACGACCTGCCTGGGTGCATCGTGTGATTACCCAGTCTTGGCCACTGTCGCAGGTTTGTTCATGGGTATTTGCTTTGCACCGCAATACCGTTAGCCAGGGAAATGCTGATCAATTCCCTTTCCAGGCGAGGTTGACGTGCAAAATGGTCGAACGGCGAGTCATTCGCCGGGGCAGCTTTTTTTGGGCGGCGTATTCAAGGTCGGAAAAGCTTTTTTGCATGATCAATGGCGGCCTATTGTGATATCGATATTGTCTCAGATCAATGCGTCGTAGGGAATGGCGGCCGGTGAAATAATCAGTGCTTCCTTAAGAAAACTGAATGAAATCTCTAAATTTCATCTAGGAAGATGAGTGGGTATACCCGCAGGAAAAATGCCGGGCATATGGTAATGAGAATGACGTTTGTTGCGATGTGCAATCAACCGAAATAGAAGCACCGACTCGCCATGCATATAATTACTGCGTTCTGCATTGAAGTCTATTCTTGTGGCAATCCACAATGTTGATGTAAAGCAGCTCTTTAGCATGGAAACCATCCTGGCGCCTCATGCCACTTGACCACTGCGAAGCACCGAAAGTGGATGAAAAATGACCTGATCCTTCATTTTCCTCCACACTTGCAGACCGGTTTGCCGCCTTTGCCAAGGTTTTGCGTCGGTTAATAAGTGGTACTGATTATCGTCTATCCGGATCAATTCGAGTATTCGTTTCCGCAGCATGGCCATGGATAATTTGGCGCAATATGTTCTGTTGAAAACTTAATATTGAAAATCCCTTTGATTTTCTCCAAAGAAGTGGAGTGCGTTATCACGATTGCGCTCTTTGCTTCAAGAAGATCGGATCAATTTAGCATATGGGTATAGCTTAAATTTCAATAATGCATAATTTGCATGATTGATAATGAATTCTATCTGGCATAGAACGCTTGTCAAAACCTCCTGCGCGTCGTAATTTATGGCCTGAGATGCTTGTAGCTCCGGCGGCCCGTACTTCGTAGAGTTGCGCTTCTGGACCACAACTTCCTTCCGATCGAGGCGATTTTGATAAGAATTGTTAGCCGCTGGCTTTTGCCGGGTTTACTCTCGATTAAGAGAAATGCCAAGGCGAAAAAAAACCACTAACCCCTTGGGAGTTAATGGCTTTTCTGACGTTTCCAAATTCTGTGCGCTGGTGCCCGGAGCCGGAATCGAACCGGCACGCCCTTACAGGCGGGAGATTTTAAGTCAGTAGGGAAAACGTTAAGATTCAATGACTTAGATTGGTTTTTCGTTCCGCAAAAGTTCTAATTCATGCTTCTAGATGCCGCATGTTTGCATGCCAACTCCCTGTTTTGCGGAACGATTTTTGCCCCGGCTTTATGTCGGGAGGAGGGGACCCTGCGCCATATCAGCGCCAGAATATTACCGTGAACTATCCTTATACGTATCGAGTAGTGAGGCCAGTATCATGAGATTTGCAGCGATGTGGATGACGATTCAGCTTGCCACGGGATGTACATCTGCACAGTCATATCAAACGGAAGCCCCAGATTTGCTTGGCTTGAATTCGTTTGCGCTAGCTGCCCGTTATGGCACGCCCGACAACTACCAGCACCAAGGCGAATACCTGCAGCTAAATTATGGAGGTACAGCCACAGGCTGCCGCGTGATTGTTTTGATTGACCAGTCGCAGCGTGTAGCTGGCTGGGCGACGAAGGGGAAGTCGTGCCCGGCACGCTAGCGATCGTTGGCTCACTCATGTGGCGACATTGCAACAAAGCAAGGTTGGCCGTCCAGTTGCACTCGCAGTGCTGCTCGGATCAGTCCAAGCTTGCCTTCGCGCGGGCCAAGGCTTCGATCTAATTCGTCTGCCATAGCGGCGATCTCGCGCAGGCGGCGCACTTCCCACAGCACCGCTCGCATATCGGGCGAGTCGCTGCGCTTCCGTATCTCTTTAAGCTGCTCGATGCTGAGTGGGGCTCGAAACTTACTCATTTGAATGTCACTTCTTTAAAAATGAACATTTACCTACTTCGCCAGCACTTTCGGCAGCTCGGTCCAGCTGGTGGTATAGCGTGGCGTACGGTTTTCGGACAACATTGCCCAACGCCTGACTAGGCCGGCAGATCCCAAGTGCACAGTATCCCGGCCGAACCGCTCATTCACCGCGTCCAGGGCAGCCATGGCGGCAACCGACCGCCCTCGGTCTCGCCCCGCATCAAACAAGACGCCTTGGCGCCGCGTATCCGGCTGCAGGTCCATCAGCATGATCCCGGCCTTCTTGTATTTGAACCCCTCGCGAAAGATCATGGCCAGGCCGTGGAGCGCGGCGCCCGCCAGGACGCGGTTATCTGCACTGGGCTCCACCAAGGGGATGGTGATGCCGTTGCTGTATTGTTCATCCCGCTCGCGAAACCGGTTCGTTTGCACGAAAACATGGACTGCACCGCATAGGGAATGCTGGCCACGCAGTTTCTCGCCGGCGCGCGCGGCATAGGTGGATATCGATTCGCCCAGCTCGGAGGCTGTCACGACCATGGTGCCGAAGGAGCGCGACGACACAATTTCCTTGCGCGGCGGCGCCACCTCTTCCAACTCTAAGCACGAAATTCCGCGCAGCTCTTTGCACGTGCGCTCAAGTACGACGCCGAAGTGGGCCCGCATGGTGCTGGGCGGCGCATCCTTCAAATCTTGCACCGTGCTGATGCCCATGGCTCGCAGCTTGGCGCCAATGCGCCGGCCGACGCCCCACACCTCGCCGACGTCGATGCGCTGCAGCAGCCAGGCGGTCCGGGCATCGGACATGGTCGTGAAGTCGGCAACGCTGTCGAACAGCGGGAATTTCTTTGCCACGTGGTTGGCCAGCTTGGCCAAGGTCTTCGACTGGCCCACACCCACACATACGGGAAGGCCGGTCCACTGCGCCACCTTGGCGCGAATATCCTGCCCCATGGCTGTCGGCGAAGCCCATAGGCCGCCCAGGCCGTTCAGGCTGAGAAACGATTCATCGATCGAGTAGACCTCGACATTGGGGCTGTAGGTCCGAAGGATGGTCATGATGCGGTTGCTCATATCCGCGTACAGGGTGTAATTGGAGGAAAGGCCCACGATGCCGTGCTGGCGCGCCAAGTCGCGCATCTGGAACCACGGCGCCCCCATCGGCACCCCCAGGGCCTTCACCTCGTTCGACCTGGCCACTGCACAGCCATCGTTATTCGACAGCACCACCACCGGGCGGTCGCGCAATCGAGGGTTGAATGCGCGCTCGCAGCTGACGTACATATTGTTGACGTCGACAAGCGCAAAAATCTGCTTGGTCGGGTCGCCCATGTCACACCCGCAGCTTTCGCACGACGCCCGTCACCACACCCCATATCTGCAGCTCGCTACCTTCCGCCAGGCAGATCGACTTGTATGCAGGGTTGTCGGGACGCAACTCCACCCTGCCACGCTGGCAATAAAGACGCTTGAGGGTGTATTCGGCATCGATGACAGCAATGACAATGTGACCGTGCAAAGGCGCGACGGAGCGGTCGACCACCACCTTGTCGCCATCCAGTATGCCGGCGTCGCGCATCGAGTCGCCCTCGACCGTAAAGAAAAATGAGGCTGCCTTGTGCTGCACCAGCAGCGCATTCAGGTCCAGGCCGTCCTCTGTGTAGTCGGCGGCCGGCGATGGAAACCCTGCGGAAATACGGTGCGAAATCTCCGGCCGCGCACTAGCAATTGGGTACTGTGCTAGCGGCAGTGGCGACTGCGAGACACCGGGCTGGCTAGGTTGAAGTATTAATAATGTTGCATTCATGGCTGGGCAATATACTGTGTTTTTATACAGTATATCGACCGAAGCAAGAAACAGGAAGTATAAAATTGTTTCTAGAAAAGTGAGTCTGGCGGCGCTTCATCAGCCTTCACAGCCGGCTTAGCTCTTGTCCGGGGTGGTAATGGGTCCGGCTGCGCGACAAGAAGCTCCGCTGGATACTGCCGATAAACGTCTTCTTCAGACACCAGCGAGCCATCCAGCCAGCCTTGATACTGATCTGGGTCCAGGATCATCACCATGCGCTTTTCGTCGTCTGGCTTATGGAAGCGCTGCATCAGAGGGTGCCCATCGGCGTTGATCGTCAGCATAGAGAATGACAGCAACTGATCCGCAGGGCGGTACTCCCAGATGCCAGCAATGGCCACCAGCCCGCCATCGGCGCGCTCGATACGCCAGCGCACGGGCTTACCCGTCTCGTAGTTGGGTTCGAAGAAATTGGCCACCGGTATGATGCAGAACTGCTTGCGCTTCCAGGCGCTGCGGAAGGATGGTTTGCTTGCCACCGTCTCTGTGCGCGCGTTGTAGGTCTGGCGGGCCAGCTTGTGGTCGGCCGCCCAGTGGGGCACCATGCCAAACATGGCTGGGGCAGTTTCCAATTCGCCGGGCGCTTCTTGTGAGCTACGCAGGATGGGCGCCATGTAACCAGGCCAAGCTTCAGGTGGCAGCTCGAGCTGAGGCGATCGCATCCCGAACTGGCGTTCGATCTGCTCCTTGCTGCTGGGGGTATAGTCGGCACACATGCATATACATTAAACATTTGCGTTGCTTTACGTAAGTAAATGCCAAAAATATACTCATTAAGTAGGCATAACCACAACTGTTTGTGTATCATTTAAACTACACATTTCCCCACTCTGTGACATGATTAGTTACAAACTATTGACACGCCTGCTCCTGCGCCGCTGCGAAAGTTAGCGTACAATTCAGTGTATATACACGGTTTGGTTATGCGGAGATGTCAACCTCTGTAGAACACGGTGAAAATTGCGGCAAATTGTTGCGGAATCTCAACAAAATCTGTATCTTCTGTATATACACTGATTTTGCGAGGTTAAGATGCTGCCATTGATTATGATCTCCGCTGCCGTTCGGGCAAAGTTGGAGACAAAGCACAAGGTCACGGAAAAAGAAATTTGCCAATGCCTTGAGAATCGGGTGGGAAAATTCCTTATCGATGATCGTGAAGACCATCGTACTGACCCAGCGACACAATGGTTCATTGCTGAAACGAACTGTCAGAGACGCCTCAAAATCGTGTTTATATTCAAGACGGGTAAACTTCATATCCGCACTGCTTACGAGCCAAATGCTACGGAAATTTCCATCTACGAACACAAAAGTAGGTAGTAAACTAGCCCAATGTGGGCATAATTTAGAAGCAACCTTTCATATACCACATCAGTGGTACACGGAGAATTACATGAAAAACAAGGAATTGATTAACGGAACAGTAGAAGCATGGGAAAGTGGTGAACTTGGTCGTGAAATCGATCATGCCATTCCTGTAGCTATAGAACTGGAACAGCAAATCGATGATGCCTTGGGAATGCAGATGATCTCGATTCGGCTGCCAAAAGAGTTGATCGAAGAGTACAAAATGATTGCCCAAGTACACAAATTGGGCTACCAACCACTCATGCGTGATGCACTTAAACGATTTGCTGAGGCAGAGTTGAAAAAACTTGCCGTTCAGTATGCAAATGAAAAAGCTGCTAAAGAACCACCAAAAAAGCAGCCAGAGACAGCTCAAGGAGCAGATGAACCTAGTCGTACGGCCCCAAGAGCGAAACAAATAGAAAAGAAAGCAGCATAATTAAAAAGCCCGCAAAATGCGGGCTTTTTTTTAATGCTTTAGCAACGTACAGCCAGCAACTATACTAACTAGTTCTTCTTCATACTTTCGACCGCGCGGCCAATCTCGCGCAAGCGCCAGAACAATTTCACCATCTGTCATATCTGGTGCCAGCTTGTCGAACTCGTATGCCGGGCGCAGCGGCACCTCACCAACGCACGGTACCATCACAGGTACCTCAATATGAACTGAAGCCGGCAGAATAGTGCCGCAACCGGACAGTAGCAAGAAAGCGCCCAAAACCTCTAACTTGGTCAAGTTGAAGATTTTCCGATTCATCGCACGCCCTCCAGGAGAAGCCTGACCGCAGGCATGGCAGCGTCGCAGGTCGTGGCGCGCACACCAGCAACGTGTGCAAGCGCGGCATCATACTTCCTGCCTTTGGCAGCGGCAGCAGCCTGCGCCGCCGCGCCGCGCTCCTGCGCCGCCAGCGTTGCCTTGGCCATGCCATCGATGGCCCGGTTCTGCTCGGTGATCGCCACGCGCAGTGCAGCGCTGACACCTTGCTCTTGCACCAGCGCAGCGCGCGCAGCGGTGCGGTCGCCAGCGGCCAGCCACCAGCCGGTGCCGGTGGTGCTGGCCACAATCAGCAGCGCACCGGCCAGGACGACGGCCGCCGCCTTCCAGATTCCGCTGACGGCGGCGCCCACCAGCGTGCCCAGGGCGCTCATACGATGCCCGCCACGTAGCTGACGCCGCCGCCGGCAAACTTGGCCGTCAGCACTTGGCGCCGCGGCTCGCCCACCGACAGGCCAATATGCACCCACGTGCCCTCGTAGATCAGCTGGTCGAAGGCGATATCGCTTTGGCGGATCAGCAGGGCCAGCGCCTTGGGCGCCAGCTTGGTCGTGCTGATATCGGCGGCCAGGCCCAGCACGTGGGCGCTGTTAGCCGCGCCGACCACGGCCTTGTTCAGCGCGGGCGAGCGGTAGCCGCTGGAGATCGCGATGGGCGCGCCGACCAGGGCGCGCACCTGCTCGAGCAGCGCGGCAAGACGCGTGAGGTTAGCGACGACGGCCAGCGCCGGCGTATTGTCGATACCTTTGCGGGTGGCTACCTGCGAGGCGACCAGTTCTGCCAGGCTGAAATGTGGGCTCAGGTTCACAGGCCACCCCGCACATCCTTGACGACGGCGGCCACATCGCGCGCCATCTCGCCGATGTCCTTGTCGCGGCGCTTGTCGAACCAGCGCACTGTGGCGCCCAGCACCCACCAGGCGGGCAAGCCGGCGGCCACCATCAGCGGCGCGGCAATGAACAGGAAGCCTAGCGTCGGGTCGCTTCCGTATAGCACGGCGACGGCGCGCGCGCTGTCGAACATGCCCGGCAACCAGTTGCGGGCAGCTACCACCAGCGCTGGCCCCATGAGGACGGAAAACAGAATGGTGACGAAGAAGCGCACAAAGGCTTCCTTAGCGGATTTTGGCCACATGAACATGAATCCCAGCGAGGTTGCAGCTGCGCCGGCCAGGACCGGGATACCAAATATCTTAATCAGTGCGCTGCCGGCAGCAGTTGTTTCGATGGCCATAGTGTCTTTCTTGATGAGGAGGTAGGGGAGGGGGTGTTGCAGACATTACGGCGGTGGCTGTCTCATTTCTAGGGAAAAGTGAGACAGTATTTCCGATGATGGAAATGAAAAAACCCGCCGAAGCGGGTTTATGGTGATGCAGTGATTTTTTACGCCGCTTCGAGCGCTGTCAGCCGCGCCTCCTGGCCCGCAGCGATAAACATGGCCATTTCGTCATAGCGGAACGCGTAGCGGTCACCGGCCTCCAGCGTGACCTCGGTGTACGCCGCGCGCGCCTCGATAGCCGGAACGCCCACGCTGGCCAGTACAGCCGGCGTGATGACATCGCCGAATGAATTGAGCACTTCCGGCGCCGCTTCGGTGGCTGGGGTCGCTGGGCGGGTCTCGATGGAGGGATGATCCACAGTTTGCGCTTCCCAAGTGTCGTGACAGATGAATCCGTAGTTGAACGGGTCCAGGCCGTGAGCCTGCATAATCTCGATGGCGGCCTGCACGGTCGGCCCGACGTGCTCGCGCGCTTCAGGGCCCTTGCAGTCGACAGCATCCCGCCAGCGATAAATGCCGATGGCGCGCGCCAGATCCTTGGCAGCGGCAATCTCGGCCGCGCTCAGGTCGCGGAAATCACATTTGAGGCGTGCGTCCGAGGTGTTGATGGTGCCGGTGCGGGCATAGATGGTGCGGTATGCCGTCGCCGCCGAACCGATGTCATGCGCGTTATCGGCAGCAGGGAGAAGCCGCGCCCCCGTAAATTCGCATGGCGTGCTGATCGTTGTTGGTGTAATGGTTAAGGATTTGACACTGCCAAATGCGGTGATCTGCTGGGCCAACATCGCCTGCCCTGCCGGCGCCACAACCCCGTACGCCTGGAAGTCGGGCGTGAATCCAAACTGACCATATACTTGCACATCACCATTAAAAAATGCCCCAAGAAGCAAATATACGTCTCTCAGGCTGTCTATTATTACGGCGGATATTGTACTGTTACCTGCCGTCGTGCTGTAAAAAAAACCGCGAATTACGTTATCATTTTCACTGCGAAAATGAATTACGGTGGCGCCCGCACTGGCAGAGGCTGCCCCTCCGGCGCCGTACCCATTAACCCCGCCTATTACCATGCGACCTGCGGAGGGCGTCGCGCCGATCAATCGCCCTACTTTATACCACTGCCCTCCGCCACCGGTTTGCAACCCAGACCCGACCAGGGCCCGCGTCTGTATCGAGTTCGCGGAAACGAGTGTGCCGTACAGCGCCCCACTCAGCGTACCTCCCGTCAGCGGAAGCGCGTTATACGGCCCGGCCGCAAACGCCGTGTACATCTGGTTGAGGCGCTGGATGTAGTCGAGCTGCCCGTCCTTAAAAAAGTCTGCCATTTAAATGCCCTCGATTTGTAGTGGTGCTGCATAGGTGTCGTAATACGGGGTGGCCACAGCATCGAGATTGCTGACGCGGCCGTAAATCATGTGGTCCTGCTCGAGCAGAACGTCGGCATGCTCGGGGAACAGGCTGAGCAGCATACTGCGCCGGGTGCCGTTATCGCGCAGGATGCGCATCAGCTGCGCGCGGTCGGCTGGCGTGAGGTGAGCAAGATTGATGCTGATCTTGTCACTGGCCACACCCTGGGCGGCGCGCAGGTCGCCGGCGGAAGTGCGGTAATTCTCGCTGGTGTCCTGCAGCAGCAGCTGGGCACCGTATTCGGCGTTATATTCCGGCGACCAGTAATTGCCCGCCACCAGGCGTGATATTTCCAGGTAGCCGCTATCGCTGTATGGCGACGATATGTCGATCACCAGCTGCGCCGCCCGCACCGCAGGAAACCAGACCACGCCGTCGGCTCCGCCGCCACGCGCCCAGGTGTTGGCACCGCCCCATTTGTAAGCATTCCAGCCCAGCGGCTGGGCGCCCCATGTGAAATGCCCCAGCGGAACCGGCGGACAGGGCAATACATCGCCGGTATCGAGCGCAGGCACCGCGTCGCCGATCCTCGCATAAGCGCGCACGCGCACGCGCGCGCTGCTGGTCATATTGGTATTGATCAGCGCCACGCAGGCAATCGCCTCCTGCATGGGCCACGTGGCCGTAATGGTTTGCGCGGTACCGGTGGCGCGCAACACGGCCGATTTGCGGTCGATCTGCAGGTTGGCCGGCCCCAGCGCGTCGGCCTGGCTCGATGCGGTGAGCGCGGCTCGGTCGGCAGCGTTATCGTGGATGATGCGAAGGTTTGGCATCAAAACCCCTGCAAGACACGAATGGGCCAAGTTACAGCTGCCACCTGTCCTATCGTGGTGGCGGCATCCAGATCGCCGCGCAACGCCTGGCCCTGATCGATGACGGCTTGCACGTGCGCGCCGGCCGCCGCGCCCAGGGCCATGGTTTCGGCGGCATCCAGCTCGCGTGTCGTGTTATCGGCCAATACCCATGTCACCTTGTACGGCGTGGCGGCAGAGACCGCCATCATGGCCAGCATGGCGGCGCCGGTGATGCGCGAGATCGACACCGGGTCGCTGTCGAACATACTGCCGTCGAACGCCATACCGCCTGCGAGCGCCGCATCGCGCGCCACCTTGATCTGGTCCCACTGGCGCATTTTCATCGCCTCCAGGCCTTGCGCCTGGTCCGTCGTGATCACGCCGCCCGCAAAGATGCTTTCCTCAGCAGCTGTAAGCCACACCTCAGCCGAGGCCAACAACGGCGCTGCACATGCCGTCGCCGGCACCAGGACAGGAGTGGTGTAAATCGGCCCGGCGCCGGCCAGATATGCTGTTTCGTTCGGATAGCTCAGCACCGACAGCATGGCAATCGATTTGACAAAATCGACTTCCAGCCGCCGGGCCACGTGAAATTCGCCAACAGCATGGTTGGGCAAGGTAATGGATTTAAGAATAGGCATGGTAACTTTCAGGCAAGGCCACTTGCATCGATGAGAATGGCGGAGATTTGGCGGATGGTGTCGACCGCGGAAGCGCCGCCGTCTTCACGCCGCCAGCGGTTTTGGAAAATATTGCGTTGCACAGTGCCGGCCACCAGCTGCCAGCCGCGCGCTTGGTTCCTGATGATGTAAAAGGCGCCGTCCCGAACAGAGGTCACGTTGTAGTCCATCGGCGTGCCAACGATGGCAGGTATCGCTACGCCTGAAGGCATGCCCCAGGATAGTGTTCCCGCTGCAATATTGATGCGCGCACGGTACGTCAGCGGTTGTCGGGTGAGATCGGCGCAAACACTGGTGTCGTCAGCGTACAAGGCTGCGGTGAAACCGGGTACCAGCACCGGGGCGCCGAACACATAGACCTCGGTCGATTCCTGGATATCGAAGCCATTGGCATCGAAAGCGCCGTTTCCCTTGTGCACGTTGATGGTCCAGGTGTTGCCGGATTTGCTGATATTGCGCAGCGCCGTGGTGCCGTTCGCCTTGACCGGCAGGGCGACGACAATGTCGCCGGCCCAATCGATGGTATAGACACTCTGCCCTGGCGTTTTCGTGATGCTGCCGCCCCCGGCCTGCGCCACCCCGAACAGTTGCGCACGCCCGATGTAGCCGTAGGTGATGCCGCGATCAGAGATCACCAGCTCATCGGTGTCATTGACGATTTGAACGAAGGTCATTAATACACCTCCACGGCAAACCGCCTGGTCGTGCTGGCAACGGATATAGTGACGCGCGGATAGCCCAGTGCCGTATCGGCCACGACGCCCATCGTGCCCGCTTCAACCCACAGCAATAAAGGCACGATTTCGACCGAGCGGCCGGCAAAAATGGGATAGGTCAACACTGCAGTTTCGGTGCTGGCATATTGGCGGACGTCGGCAATGATGCCGCCGGCAACAGTCCGGGAATCCCAGTTCTTGGTGCCGTTATCGTTGAAAAGCTGCAGCGCCGTCGTCATGCGTCACCCATTTTCAGCTTCAATGTATTGGCGGAATTGAAAAATGATAAACCTGAACCAGTAAGGTCATACCCGGCACCAGTGCCAGTGACAGCGCGCGCTGGACTGCGAATCAGGCTAAAAGTGCCTGTTGCTGCAGCCAGCGTGCCATTAAAAGTCGCCAGACCTGCTACCACGTTGAATCCGGGAGCATAAACATCGCCGTTAGACCCAACACTAAAATATCGGCCGTTCTGCGGGTTTCCTATAAACAGTCCGTCAGCGCTGAGGTGATATCCAACGCCAAAGTTGCCGGTGGCCGGCCAGCCAGGTGCGTTCGTCGGATAGCCAGCTCCACCATGCAGCGTCGTGCCGTACAAATCACCAGCCTTCACATTGCCCAGAATCGCGGTGATTGCCGCCAGGTTGTCGACCGCCAATGCCTGCGCCGCCACCGTGCCAGGAACCAGCAGGTTGCCATTCAAAACCATGCCCGCCTCCAGCCAGGCGCCATCAACATAAAACTTCGTCACCGCATGTGCCGCGTCGTACAGCGTGACGGTGTCGCGGTTGATCGGTGCGCCGTAGCCGGCGTGGCCTAGCTCATAGACGGCAGAGGCATCCGACCAGCTGGAATAGCCAGGCGCTGTCACGGTGACGGTGCCGCGCTGGCCAGTGGCACCGTCGGCAGCCAAGCGCGCAGCGGCGGCCCATTCGCCGGGCGCGATGTCGTCGGTCGCGGTGCGCGAAGCGGCCGTGGAGCCCGATGTGAACAGGTAGGCACCGCCGGCCGTCGGCACCTGAGTCGACCAGCCATTATTCAGGCCCGTCAGCGTGCCCGTGGCAAAGGTGAACGTGCATGCCGCGCTCGGCAGTGCCGGCGCGATGTTGGTCGCCCCGCGCTGGTAGATGCGCACGGGCGCCACATTCAGGCCGTCGACACCGTTGGCGCCGTCCTTGGCCAGCTGCACCGCCCCCGCCCACTCATTGGCAGCGATGTTGTCCGTGGCATTGCGCGAACTGGCGGCGGCCACGCGCACGTACAGCGGCGCGGTACCGGCCGGGATATTCTTCGACCAGCCGTTGGCCAGGTCATTGCCAGCCGGCGTCGTGATACTGGCCGTGGCAAAGGTGAAGATCACGTCCCCCGGCGAATCAGCAGGCACGGCTGCCGCGCGCTTGTAGGCGAAGGCCTGGCCCGTATTCAATCCAGACAGGCCCGGCTCGCCGGTGACGCCGTCGAAGACCTTGCTGATCATGTAGTTGGCGATGTAGTCGACGCCAAACTCACGGATGGTGGCTTGCACCAAGGCTGTATCCGTGGTCATGGTGGCAAAATTGACCGTGGCCACATTCCCGTTGACGGTGATCTGCGTGCCGGCGGATACCGAAAACACGATATCGCCCACTACATTCACCGGTTTTGCCGTAATGGCAATCGAGCCTGGCGCACCGGCGCCGGCACTGTTCACGCGAAATACCGGCGTGCTGCCAGCCAGTAGGATCGCTTTGCCATCGGCCGTCGTGCTGAAGCGCTCCGCCGAAGCCTGCAGCAGCGTATCGCGCGCACCACCGATGGCCGTCATACCAGCACCCCCACCGTCACGCGCCCGGCCAGCCATTGGTGCGACAGCAGCACCACCACACCCGGTGCGCCGTCCTGCAGGCCGAAACGATCATCGCGCAGCACCACGGGCTGCCCCAATTCCAGCATCATCATCTCAGGCTCCCCATCAAATTCGTAAATCGTGCGCTGCACCTTGTTCAGGGCCAGGCGCCGCGCTGCTTCCGCTTGCGCGTCCGCGTTCGTCTTGAGGCAAGTTTCAATCTGCGGCGGGTCGTCCGTCAGTCGGTACCTTGCCTTTACCGCAGCATCGACAGCCGTTTCCGTCAGCCACTCCGTCGCGTATAGGTCGGCGTGCGCGGCCGGGATGCTGGTCGTCAGGTTCGTTTGCACCGTCCAGTTCTTGTCGAAACCGATCTTGACGGCCGCCACGACCGGCAGGCGCTGTACCGGCCGCAGGGAATCGAGCCGCATGTGTTCTGGTCCGATCTCCACCGGCACGCCGGCGGCCGGCAGCGCGATCTGCACCAGACGCAGCTGGCCGGTGCGCGACATGATCGCCTGGGCGCCCACGCTGGCCGCCAGCTGCTGGATGGCCTGCGCCTGGTTCGTCCGGTCCGCAACGTACAGGCCCACCAACTGCGGGTGGGCGGCATCGAAGGCGGCCAGATTGTCCAGATCGAGGTCGGCCAAGGTAAAGCGGTCGGACGCCTTCCCGTACGCGGTGGCAATGCGCTGCACCAGCGGGGCGATACGCGGCGCGTAGCCGCCGCCCTTGTCGCCCTGCACGCTCACCGTGATCGCCGCCGAATACGGCGGCGTGGTCAGGTTGAAGCGTCCGGCTTGGTCGTTCAAGGCCACAGCAATCGGCTTGCCGTTGGTGCGTACCTCGAAGCTCGATTCGACGGCGCCGAGAAAGCCATATTCCAGGGTGGCCGGATCGGTCTGCATCGGCGTGACGTTGTGGCATTCGCCAAACGGCACCGGCAAGGTCGCATCCTTGTTCGACGTCGTGCCGCCCAGCTTGGCCTCGGTGATCGGCGTATCCAGGCGCTGCAGCTTGTCGCGCAGTGACAGGTTGATCGATTCGCGTGCGGAACTGCCAATATCGGCGACGATGCCGTCGAAGACCAGGCGAAATTCGCTGCGCGGCCAGGCCGGGTCGCCGGACCATGCCTTGATAGGCCGGTTACGCCAAACGTCGGCGAGCCAGCCATCAAGCGCACCATCGCCGTTATCGAGCTCAATATCGCCACCCGACAGCCCCGCCTCGCCGGTCAGGCTGACCTGTTCGGTGAAGGCCAGCCCGCCGGTGGCCAGCGGCAAGTACTCGACGTTGGGCGGGGTATCGGCCGGGCCGGTGACATACGGCCAGGATGAGATAAAACGCGTCACTTCGACGCCCGCCACATTCACTTGCGCCTCGATCAGCACCATGCGAGCGGCCGACGAACTTTGCAGCCACGCCAAAAATTGCGCATCAGTCATTCGGAATACTCCACTTTTTTCGCCCAGGCGGATGCCTTGGCGGATTTATCGACGCCGGCGACGACCGTCTTGGCAGCCTTGTCATTCGACTCGACGGTGGCCTGGATGGTGGCGCCGGTTTGTTTGGCTTGATCGGCGCGCAAGCCCTTGATCTCGACTGTTTGGGCATCGAGCCTGGCGTTTAGAGCACGGATTTCAGCGACCAATGCGTCGGAACCAACATTCGAGCCGGCCGAATAGCGCATGGCGTCGAAAACTACGGGGGCAGGGGGGCTGGACAAAGCGACCGGCGCAGCAACGGCAGGCGCGTTGGTAAATTCCACACCCCGTATGCTTGCCGTGCCCATTGCGGCCTGCAGGTTGGCGATGGCTTGCGCCACCGTCAGCACGCTGTCGTTGATGGTGATCAGGCCCGACACCTGGGCCTTGAGGGCATCCAGGCTGGCCTGCTGCACGTCGACCTGCGCTGACGCCCATTTCAGCGCCTCGTTGTTGGCCGCCACCACGCGGGCGTAATCTGCCGCGTAGCGAGCATCCGAGGCGTTGACCACCTGAGACGCTGTCAGGAACGCCTGCTCGGCAGCCGACAGGCCGGACTGCGCCGTCGCGTCGCCGGCATTGGCCGCCGCCAGGGTTTTCTCGAACTGGGCGCGCGCCTCGGCATATTTCTGCTCCGGCGTCAGAGTGGACTGGTTGCCCAGGGCCATGCTGGCATTCAGGCCGTTGAGCGTGGCCACCCACGACTTCGACTTGTCCAGCGCCGTCTTGGCCGCTGCCGACTCGGTGTCATAGGCCTTGGCCAGCGCATCCTTGGCGGTAATGACTGCCTTGGCCGCCTGTACCTGATTGAACAGTGCACGGTTGACGGCGGCGATGCTGGTGCGCTGAATGGCCAGCAGTTCGGTTTCGCTTTTCGTCAGTTCGTTCAGCTGTTTTTGCAGATCCATCCGCTCGCTGGCAATCTCACCGGCGGTCTTGACCACTGCGGCATAGTTGCCCGTCGCGGCGGCCAACTGGCTGCTGTAGTCGGCGGCCGCCTTGAAGGCCGGCGCCAGGGCCAGCAGCTTGATATACAGCTCCTGATCCGCCGCGCTGGCCAGGTTCAGGCCCAGCACCTTCTTCTTGTAGTCGTCTATGGTCGTGGTGCCGGCCATACCCAGCTTGCCCAGCGTATCGGCCACGGTCGACAGCACGGGCGCCATTTGCTCGGCTTCCGTCAGGAAGTTTTCAGCAAAGAAGCTGGTCCCGCTGGTGAGCGAGTCCAGGCTGCCGGCTAGCTTGATCAGATTCTCTCGCGCACCGATAGTGGCTACACCTACGGCGCCGAACGCATCCTGCGAAGTACGGCCGATCAGCAGCAGCGCAGCATCGACCGCAGCGTAGTTTGTGCCAACGCGCTGTAGTGTTTCGCTGAGTTCCTCCGTGCCGACCTTGAACTGCGCCAGAGTGGGAACGACTTCCAGGGCAATGGAATTCGCCACATTGCCAAAGAATTTTTTGACCGCCTCCTCATTTTTGGCGGCGTCACTTGTCAAAGCGATATTGAGAGACTGGGAGCGCGCCTTGATGCCGGCGGCATCCACGCCAAGGGTTGTCGCCATGGCTGCAGACACATCTCGGATCGCAGCATAGGTGCTTGAGAACGCACTCGCCGTGGCCGTGTCGACCGCTCCGATATCCGTGTCGGATTTGTTGCTACGGAACAATCCACCTTTTTGAGTCCAATCCGCAAAGGTCTCGCCCTTAAACGAGCTGTCAGCCCCCAGCGTGCCTCGAATACCGGATGAAGTAATCTTTTTCTCCGACATACCAAAGGCGCGATTAATCAAGCCGCCAACGATACCGCCAAGAATCGGCACAGAATTTGTTAGCGTGGAGAAATTAATAAAACCACCACCATTCCCACCGTTGACGGAATAGCCATTGGAGATTTTATTCCCAAGCGCCCGGCCAATTCCCGCAGCCGCAAGCCAGGCTGTCGCCACAGTGAGGGCAGAGCCGGCTGTCGAGCCACTCGTCAACGAGCTGGCCGTGCTGGAATCGCCGGCCTTCAGATAGGCCTGCGTGGCCGTACTGGCTTGGTCGCCCGACAGGGTCATGCCCTTCCCAAAACTGGAAATCGAACCTGAATTGAAGTAATTCCCTGCTGAACTAAGGGCTTCACCCAGCGACGACGTCATACTGGCAAAGCCATCCGTTGCGATGGTGTAGGCAGTCTTGGCGCTCTGCGCCAGGCCGGCAATGCCGCCCAGGCCTCCACCAGCCGCGCCGCCACTCATGCCCAGGCCATTGGATGAGGCCAAGCCAGCAGCGCCGCCTCCGGACACCGACGTGCCAATATTCAGAATCCATTTTTTGATCGTCATCTGGTACAGCAGGTCGAGCAAGCCATTTTTCAGGCTGTCTCGCAGGCGATCGAACGCCGACTTGCCCGAATCGAAGATCGACACGAACGTATCGTGGGCTGTCGAGTCGATCGATTCCCACATTTTGCGGTTGGCTTCGATCTCGGGCTTGGCCAACTGGTTGCTGTACCAGGTCGAGTATTCTTCCTGCAGGCGTTTCTGGGCGTCCGTGCCGGCGCCGGCCAAGGCAATGCGTTCCTGCCACATGGCGGCGTCGATCTTCAGCAACGCGCTAGCGCGTGCTTTTTCATCGAATATGGACTCCGCGGCGAAGCGGCGGTTTTCGTCGGCCAGCTGGGCGGCGTAACTGAGAGCTTTGGTCTGCGCCAGCGTGGCCTGCTCGACGCGCACGCGCGCGGTCGCTTCTTCCGTCAGGCGTTTGATCTGTTCCTCCGTAACGCCCTTGCCGGCCACTTTCTCCTGCAGCAAGAATTTTTCAAGTGCAGTCTGCTCGCGGACTGCCACCATGGCCAATTCACGGGCATCGTTGGACTTGCCCATCATTTGGTACTCCACCAACAGCGCGGCTGCGGAGTCCTGGCGCGCCAGCGTGCTTTCCTGGATGTGCGTGGAAACGTCCTTTTCGGTAGCCCGGGCCTTGGCCACCTTTTCGACAGCCGCCAGTTCGTCCAGCGCCGCGTGGGTTGCCGTCAGATGCGCGTCGGCCAGCTTAAGCTTATTGACCTTGCTCGCCTCGTCCAACTTGATGCGCAGCTTCTGGCTTTCGGTCGCATCGACGTCGGTGGCGTTCTCCAGACGGCCAGCCTCAATCTTCTCGCGGATGCTCGCAATCAACGTGGAGTAGGCCTGCTCCTCTTTTTTGAGGCCGGCAGCAACACCCTTGTCAGCATATTTAGCCCTTACCAGCTTTTCCATTTCCGGAGGGATTTCCCCGAACTTCTTTTTTAGCTCTCCAAGTTCGGCCGCCATTTTCTGCGCGGCTGTGCCGTTCTGATCGAACCAAGTTTTAATATCAGCGTCGCGCGTGAATGCTTTGTTTTTTTGTTGTTCGTTATTAAATGTCTCCATTTCCTGGTTGATTTCGTTCAGTCGACCTCCCCAAACACCCATCAGGGCCGATTTGGCAACAATGTCCAAATCGGTACGTTTTCCGATCGAGTTAATTTCAGCCAAGATTCTTTCGCGGTTCTTTTCTCCGTCCGTCGCAGGTATCGCGCCTGTTGTCATTTTCTTATTTGCAAGCTCATTGCGTTCCTTGAGCTTTTCAATTTGCTTGTTCAAATTTGCTAAGTATTCGTCGATTTCGTCCGCCAACGTTGTCGTAACCGCTTTTTCCGCCTCACTACCTTTACTTCCCCACAATACCCATGCAGCGGCGCCTACGCTAAGCAGCGTGGTAATAATCCCGATCGGCCCTCCGAGGAAACCGAGCGCTTTGGATGCAATGCTTGCAGTGACCGCTGTACGTCCAATTGCACCATTCAATCCATTAGTTGCGGCAGTGCGCGCAGCAGTCGCTGCGGTATCCGCAGATGTGGCAGCCGTAACCGATGCCGTCGCCGCTGCCAACTGCGCTGACACGCGCCCCAGCGCAATGCTAGATGCGGTAAGTTCAGCCAGCGCTGCTACTCTGGCCTGTTCGGCCACAGCCAGGTCGAGCGTTGATGCGCGCACGACGCGCAGGGCAAAACTGAGCGCGCCAGCAGAGGATGCCGCGGCGATAGCTGCTTCAGCTGAGGCAATATTTGCCTTTGCCTGGTTGTATTGAGCGAACACCATTTCGCGCGCTGCTAGCAAGGCCGACTTTTGCGCCACAAGGCCCGCCAGTGTCGCCTCTGCCTCGATCAACTTCGCTGAGGTGGATGCAGACGTTGCGGTTGTACTGGCCACAAGAGCCTCGGCCTTAGAAATTAGCGCCGCACGTTCAACCACCAGCAACGCAGCTAATTCAGCATTTGAAGCGAAATAGGCCTGGACCGCCGCGACGCCCATGAAAAAGTACCCGGCCAGCTTCAAGGTCATTAATCCCGCCGTGGCAGCAAACAGCACGTTAATGTTGTCGGAAAGTAATTTAATACTTGTAGTGAGAATATTCACGGTGCCATTTGCTTGCGCTTTGATAGCCGTAAATTCCATGAACTCATTTTTCAGCACAGTGAAAGCGCCACCAATTGTGGCAACTTTTTTACCTTCCTCGCGCAAGGCTACAAGTGCGTTTGGCAAGACCTCTGCCATGATTTTGGAGGTAATCTTTCCCTCACCAGCCATGCCCTTTAAGGCTCCAATCGGCAATCCCATGCCATCGGCCAGCGCCTTCATCAAGCGCGGGGCAGCTTCATTCACTGCGTTGAACTCTTCGCCACGAAGCGTGCCAGATGCGAATGCCTGCGACAGTTGCAACTGGGCCGATGCTGATTCTGTTGCCGTTGCGCCGCTGACCTTCAAGGCCAAATTAACGGTCTCAGTGATTTCAGCAACCTGCTTTTGCGTGGTGCCCAGCTCCCGGGTTCCGTTTGCAATACGAGCATAAAGGGTGCCGGTGCCGTCCAATGCTTGCTGTGAGCTGTTTGCAATACGCTTCACGTCGGCGTATGCCGCGTTATATTCACGTTGAGACACAGTCGCCAGACGCAGCTGCGCGGTAAACTTGGCGTATTCATCACTCATTTTGACGATGCCAGCCAGGCCGGTACCCAAGCCGATGGCGCCCAACGCGGCGCCGACCTTGTCGCTGTACGCAGCGATATCCCGAAGAGACGATGTTGACTGTGTGCGCAAGCGATTGAATTCACGAATCGCCTGTGCCGAGTCTGCAGTAATGATGACGCGAGATTCATTTCCCATCGGTTTTTTCTCTCCAGGCGCTCAAGGTCGCCCGTTCCATACATTGAATTTCAAAAAAAATACGCTCTTCATCGCACCGCTTGACGCGGTTCTTACGCATGACGACCTCTACACCTGGATAATTGAGCCCTGTCGGGCCAGCCATACCTGTCATCCACTGCGTGCTTACGGCTTGAAACAAATTCCAGCTGGGTAGGTTCTCGGGCCATAAATAGAGGTCTTCGCAAACAACAGCCGCGCGCTTAACCCGCAATCCAAAGGCAGCTGCTGCTGTATCGGTTGATTCCTGCTCCTGCTCTTGATCTTCGTCCGACACGACCAGGCCGAGCGCTACACAGCGCGCGACCTGACTTAGTTTTTTGCCTTCGCCCCGGCTTCTTTCATATAGGCGGTGAAGCACAACATACCCATGCCGCTAATGCTGAGCAGGGCGGCCAGCGCTTCTTCGCAAAATTCGGCAGGTTTATCGTCGTCTTCCAGCACCAGGCGCTGATCGCGCCAACCCATCGCCACGTCTGCGATAAACTCGTCAATTTGCGTCTCGCCACCGTTCAATGCACTTTTCAGGCCAGCGGTATCCAGACGTTTGCAAATCAACGAGAATTTAAATGGGATCGCGTTGCCGCTTTCGTTGGTGTGCGAACCAGCTACCAGGACTGCTACCGTATTGCCAACGACGATTTTGTATTGCTTTTTCATTATTTTCTTTCTGAGGGGAGGGCACTTTGGCCCCAGGGTTTAGAAACTGGTGGCAATGCGGATTTCGTCGTTGCCAGCAAGCGGGTTGACCAGCAGCTTGTAGCCGATCATGCGGGCGCCATTAAGATCTTCTTTGGACGGTTCAATGCGCTGCACACCTGGCATGAACACGGCGACGCGACTGCCGGCCACGGTACCGTGGATCATTCCAAGGCTGGTTTTGGCTGTGGCCAGGACTGCAGCCATAGCGGCCACCTCCTGCGCAGCTGTCAACTCCAGCTGCACCGCGCCAGTTACCTTGCGTTCGGTAATTGGCACGGATTCACCACCGAGGAGCGCCTGAAACGGCGAGGTGACACCCAGATCGATCGTCAGCCCCTTACTCGGGTAGGAATCGCCCCCGACCAGCGCTGGCGGCGTAGCTGTCGCATGTGTAGCACCCCACATCAGTTTGCCGGAGTTGGCATCAAGCACGATTTCCGGGACTTGCCACTCTTCCAGGTCTGCCGTTGGAGCCGCTGCCACGCCAATGCCGCCGTACAGGCAGACGAACTTGCACGAGATGACTGGCTTTTCGCCAACGCTTAACTTAAGCGAAGCGGTACCGCGAGCACCCAAGCCTTTATGCAGCACGCCATCGTCGTACCAGTAAATAGTGGTCGATTCGAAACCAGTTGAAATCGGGACATAGTCCACACGCACGCCTGCTGTGATGACTTCGGCGAAACCACAGGCGCGCAGCAGCGGGCCCCATGCGGGGGCGATACCCAACGTGCCGGCGCCGACCAGCTCGACATCGAAGCCCATCTCGACATAGCGGCTGCCGACCAGCTGTTCATCACCGCCCAAAAATGGACGAATGTTGTTGCGGTCGACGTTTTGGGCGTTCAGCGGGTTGATGCTCAGCGTGCTGACCAGCATTGCGTTGGCGGCGCCGGTCGGCACGGCATCGATGCCGTATACCGGTTCAATCTTGGCGAGGATCGCCGTATTACGAATGAGGCGAGACATGGATTACTCCTGGTTGGGTTGCGTGGCCGGGGCCGGGTTCTTGATGAGCGAGCCGTCAACGGGGTTGCGGGAATAGCTGCCGCCCGATTTCGGCTCAGCCTGGCGAATTGGCGCAGGCGTATCTTGTACGGTGGCTGCGGCCGGCTTTTGTGTTGCGACATTCATGTCAAAGTCCTTCCTTTGGTTTGATGCATCACCACGAATTTGGCAGTGATGCAGGCTATTTTTGAATCGAGCTCGTCCACTTCCCAGGACAGCGTGTCGCCCGGCAGCGGCTCGACCGACATGGCGGCGCCGCTTAGGGTGGGCGCCAGCGCCAGGCGATCAAACACTTCCACCAGCAGCGCGTCGGCGACCGCATCTGGCTCGGCGCCGGTTGCGCGCGCATAGCATTCGACGTTAATCAATGTGGCCCAGGTTGTCGGGCCGCCGATGACCTGCGCCAGGGTGGAGGTGCTGCGTTCGATGCGCACCACCAGGCCGCTGGCCTGGTCTACCGCAAGCGGCCGAGCTCGCGAGCGGAAAATACGGCCGCCCGACAGCGCTGGTTCGGCCTGCAGATGGCCGACGATTGCGGTGACGATGGTAAATTGCGCGCTGTTCATGGACGTTCCAGCAGCACAAGGGTGATGCCGGTGGGCGCTTCGCCATCAGGCTGCCGATCTGCAACGCGCCACGTCACCGCCTGGGCCGCGTCACCGACTACGATCTGGATCATGCTGCCGTCGAAATCGGCAGGCACGTCAGCGTTCATGATCTGCATTTGCGGCACAGAGGCACCGACGCGGGCCGGACCTACCGTAGCCGCCGAATATTCGGCATCGAATACTACCGGTACCACATTGGCGCCGATGGTCGCCGTAGCGTTTGCCAGTTTTTTATGCGCAATGCAGTTCATGCGCGCTTCCAGACCGGCGAACATCAGGCGTTGATCTTGATGTAGACGAAAGTGGTACCGGCAGCAGCTGGCGCAGCAGCGAAGCCGGCCAGGGTGCTGCCAGCAGCAGTGGCGGTCATGCGGCTGTTTGCGGCATCCCAGTACAGCAGATCGCCTTGAGCGACAGCGTCGGTACTCAGCTTGGCGACAGCCCACACGCCGGTGACGGAGGCGCTGCCAGCGCCCAGCGCTGGAATATCGGCCAGGGCGATACCGACACGCTTGCCGATGAGAACGACAGCGCCAGAGACAATGGCGGTAGCGCCGGCGGTAACGGTCAGGATCTCGCCTTCCTGAATGTAATTCTTGGCCATGATGGCTCCTATATAGTTGTGAAGTGCCGTCGTAGCGGCGCGTATCAGGGTGGCGGCTTACTGGCCGGGGTTTTTGACCATCGTGCGGTAGTCCAGCGCTTTGACGCCGGCATCGATGCGGACCTTGAATTCGACGCCATCGACATGCCAGCCGTTTTGCTGTTCCAGGGTCGGCGCCTCATTGCCATCCAGGTAGCTCACTTCGACAGTGTCATGCAACGCGGCGTTGGCGGTGCCGTACCACGTGGTCGACGAATTGGCGTCCAAGCGCGCTTCGGAAATGACGTCGAAGGTGTTGCGCACGGAGTTCGGCGTCGTGTTGTTCTTACTGGCTGCGCCGACTTCATATTCGCTGTCACGCACCACGCTGGCCGTGCCTTCCAGCGCCAATGGCACCAGCAAATGCGCCATCCGCAGGCCGAGGAGTGACTCGCCTTGCTTTTGCAAGCCCATGCCAACACGCATCGCATCGATGCCGGCCGTGCTGATGGCGGCGGCGGCAAGCAGATTTTTATGATCTGCGTGGAACAGCGGCACGCCATCCGACATCGGCGGATTGCTGGTCAGGATGGCGTATACCAGGTCGCCGATCGTACGGATTGCGGCGCGGCCCATGCGCTGCGGGATCTTGGAAAACGCGTCGATGTCATCATTGATGATGCCCTGGCGTGTGATGCTGAACATTTTTCCGTAGGTGGCCAGTTGCACCGTCTCGCCGCGTTCGCCGATGGTGGCATAGGTGTATTCACCGCCATCCTGCACCTGGGCGAGCGCGGGGAACATGTTCAAGTCGACGCGCTTGCCAGGCTTGAAGTCGGTCAGCGTGCCTTTCGCGGTCCACAGCTGGAACGTTTCTTCGGCTTCTTCATAGCCCTTCAGCATCGCCTTGTTGGCAACATTCGCCAGCAGAAGCGGGAAATCACTGCCGGTATGGGTAAATGCAGCGGCGATCAGGCCCATTTTGTCCATACCAGTGGTTTTGACGCCCGCATGCACTAGGCTTTCACGGGCAATATCGAGCAGGGTGAAGCCGCGATAATTGTTGTTGGTCTCGTCCTTGGCCAGCTTGCCGCGCGCCATGATCGACGCGGCGGCGCCAGCGCGGAACTTGTCGCGCGAGTCTTCAACGGTGACAATGTGCGTGCCGGCCACCGGACCAGCGCCTTGCGCCAGGTGCGCCAGCAGCTTGATGCCGGCCTGCTCGGCGCTGCAGCCGTGGTCGTCGGCGCAGGCCGCCTGCAGCTCGGCGACACCAGCGACGTTGCTGAATTTCGCAAACGCGGCGCTGATATCGGTGCGACGTGTCTTGTCTGCCGCCAACGCAGCGGCGGTGATTTGGGCGTGGGTCAATGCAGTCGCTGCTGGAATCGGTGCAGCTGCAACCGGGGCGGTGGTACCTGACATGGTGGGGTTCTCCTTTGGGGTGATCGGTGTTGGTGCGGCGGCAGCCGCTGGAATTTGTGGCAGAACAAATGAATCGAAGCGCGCTTTGACAGACAGCGCCAGGCTGGCCGATGCGGCGATCGGCAGCGCCGAAATGGTGGCGTCAACCAGCTTGGCGGCCAGAGCCTGTTCGGCGGTGTACCAGTGGTCTTTGCCGTCCGTAAGCAATGCCAGGATTTCCGCACGGTCGCCGCCGGTCTTGCTGGCGTAGCTGGTAGCCATCGCCTCGGACCAGGTGTCGAGCATGTCGGCATACTCACGCATGGCCACGCTGTTGCCTTCGGTCCAGCCCCATGGTGCGTGGATCATCATGGCGGCGTTTTCCGCCATCTGCACGGTATCGCCGGCAACCGCAATCAGGCTGGCGATCGAGGCGGCTATGCTGTCGATAATCGTTGTGACATGCGCCTTGTGGCGTTTGATCGCGTTATGGATCGCAATGCCATCGGTGACCGAACCGCCATAGCTATTGATACGCACGGTCATGTGGTCGACATCAAGCGCGGCCACGTCTCGCACAAAATTGGACGCCGTGATGGTGTCGCCATACCAGCTCTCGCCGATATCGCCGTAAATCAGAATTTCAGCCGAGGATGCCGACGCCGCTGCACCGGCCCGCGCGCTTGGGCGGATGGTGTACCAGCTTGCGGCTTGGTTCGATGCTGCGTTTGGAGTGGGCATGCTGTTTTCCTTGTTCAGAGCAGACAGTGTCTTTTTTACGGAGTCTCATTTCTAGGGAGAAATGAGACAGTTTGTATATTTATTCGACGTTGGCGTCAGGCGTTGCTGGCTGCGGGTTTTTCTGCTCATTGGCGTAGTCCGACTTGAAGACCAGGTTTTTTTCCTTTGCGGCCGCGCGATGCGCCGCACTCTGCTCGAGCACGTCGCGCGGGTTGGCGCCGCGCTTGCGGATGACTTCCACTTCGCTGGCAAATCCGTCCTGCACCAGCGCATGCCAGGCCATCGCTTCCTTGAGCGGATCGATCCAGGGCATGGACTGTCCCACGAACAGCGCATCGTCCACGGTGGCCGGGTTGACATCCTTCGGAATACGCACCACGCCCGACAAATGCGCGACGGCGACGAAATCGATCCAAGTGGGCTGCAGGTATTGCCCGACAAATTCGTCCGTCAGCACGGCGTAATTGATCCATTGCTCGACCAGTTCCTGGCGCTGGCCGGAATAGGTGCCGGTGTAATCGCGTGCGACGCTGGAATAGCTGGCCTGGATGCCGGCGGCGACTGCGCGCAGCTGGCCCTGGCGGAATGTGATCAAGTTTGGGTTCGGTCGGTTCGAGTCGATCATGCCGATCTCTTCGCCGGCCAGCAGACTGTCGATGATCATGCCGGGCGCCATGCCCAACTCGCGCGGCGCGCCATCGGGAGCTGCACTTCCATCATTGGGATTGCCATAGAGGCTGGCGTCGCCTTTTTTGACGTAGGCGGTCAGCGAGGCTGCCACTTTGGCGGCGATGCGTTCGGACTCCTCGTAATCCTTGATGTCTTCCAGGCGCGTGATCACGCTGGCAAACACAGAAACGCCGCGCATCTGGCCGATGCGGTCGACCATGGCGATATGGTGCATGCGCGAGACGTCGATGCGTTTCATTTCGGTGGCATGCTTGCTCCAGATGCCGCCGTTCGGGAATTCCTTGTAGGTGTAATAGCCGGTTGGCCGGCCCCAGGCGTTGCGCTCGATGCCCTGCTGGATATTTTTGCCGATGTCGTGGTAATCCATGGGGATCAGATCGGCCTCGATCAGTTCGAGCGAGTAAGGCACGCGCGTGCCATGGTCCAGTCCTGGCACGGGGCCGATCAGCCGCTGCGAAAAGCATTCGCCATCGCGCAACCAGGTGCTGGCAACAAGCCGCTGCGTTTTGCTGAAATGGTGGCGGTGCGTGACTTCGGGAATCAGCTGCCAGTCGCGGTACGCGTCGCGCAGCGCTGCCGCATATTCTTCGTGGATGGTGCCATCCATTCGTCGCGGCTGTGGCTCGATGCCGATACCGTTCGGTCCGATGACGTTGTTGACCAGTACGCCCAGCGCGCCGCGCGCCAGGTCGTGATTTTCGACCAGGCTGCGGGCGAGCGCGCGCAAAGTGGTGGCGCCGTGCTGTACCACTGCATTCGGCGATAGCGCATCCTTGGTCATTTTGCGCAGGCGCGACGGCTTGGCCGCCTCATACTGGCTCAGCACGCGGCGCGCCTGCATGCGGCGCAAGCCTGTCGCCGGCGAAATATACGCAACGACTCGATCAAAAAAATTAAATGGTATTTTGGTATGCTGGACCATTAGTATGGCCCCCGGAAGCTGGCCAGCGAGTAGCCCAGGCCGCCGATGGTGGGCGCCCTGATCACGGTTGTCGCTTCCTGCTGGACGCGGCGTTCCCACTCTTTGCGGCCCGCGGTAATACTGGCGAGGTCTTCCATGCGAAGCTTGCGATCGCCCAGGGATACCTCTTTCCCTTCCAGTACCGCCGCTTCAGCGGCAAGGTACTTGGCGAGCATGTCGGTGGCGGTAGTCATTTGTGCTCCTTCAGGTGAAGGGCCAACGGTACCGGCGCGGCTGTCTCATTTCTAGGGAGAAATGAGACTGTATTTCACTGCTGCGTATCAGCCACCTTTCACGATTTTGTAGAAGTGGCCGCGGCTGATGCCATATTCCTCCATCAATTCGCGGCGGTTGCACATGTTGTATTGGTCACGGATCGCCTGCGCACGCTCGTCGGCGACATTGCCGGTTTTCTTTACGTAGACTTCCTGGCCGCCCCATTCAATGCGCAGTTTTGATTCAAGCGCGCGGCGCACTTCCGTCGTAATCACCTCGGCGCCGAGGACTGCACGCAGTTCATGCAGCATGTGCGCGACGATATCTTTTCTGTTGTAGTACGTTGTCATTATTTAAAACCCCTTTTGGACCAGCTGTCAGAAGCAAAGCGGCTAGCGCCTCGCTGTTGTGTGGGCGCCGCCGGTTTCGCCGGCGCCGAAATTTTTGGTGTTTCTACCGCACGCGCAGGCGCTGACGATTCGGAAATATTCAAAGGCTCGGCGAAGAGATCAGCCATCGATGGCTGCACTTCTTCCTCGAGCTGGTCCCAGAACTTCGCCGTTTTTTTCGCCAGCTCGAAATGCGTCTCCAGCCATACTGCATAAACGGTGCAATCCCATGCCTCGACGCGTTTGCGGATCGCCGACCAGCGCGATTCCGTTCCGCCGGCGGTAATTCGCTCAGCACGAATCTCACCTGCCATTTGCTTGAAGAATTCATCGGGCAACTCCTTCGAAAAATGGATATAGCCTGGGCCTGGCCTGGTGATCTGCAGGCGACCGTAAATCAGGTCTTTGGCCAGGTTGGTGCCGACCTGCCACAGCAGCGCGCCGTGCTTGCGGATACGGCCGCGCCAGTCGATATCGACCTTGGTGGCGCCGTCCTTGATGTGCTTTTCCTTGCCTGAGCGGCCCTTGACGGCGAACACGCGGCGCGCGGCATTGGCGGCGCAAAATGCGTAGACCGCATGCGTGTTGTGGCCGCCGCTATCGATTGCGGTACCGTAAATCTTCAGTTCCTGGCCGCTGGCGTGCCGGAACTTGTTCTCGAACAGATATTCGGCGACGTCTGCCCACACAGCATCCTCGTCCGGATTACCGTAAAAAATGCGGTAGTCGATGATCCATTTCTGGCAGCCGCGGCCATAGCCCCACACGGCAATCTCGATCCGGTTCGGCTGGGTGTCGGCGCCGGCCAGCAGGCGCACACAGCCGTGCGGTACTTCGCCCAGCTTGTAGGGCTCGGCGCGCTGTTTCAGCTGCTCGGAGTCGGTTTTTTCGACGTCCAGCTCCCAGGTGCGGCCAAGGGTGGTATTGGTGAAGGTCTTCAGCGACGTGATGTCGCCTTCCTGCGCCTTATTATGCGCGGCGATAAATTCGCGCACCAGCTTGGCCCAGGTGACCAGTGGGCTATACGCGGTCCAGACGTGGAAGGCGATATGGCGCAGCGCGCTGATGACGGCGCCGCTGGAATTGCGGAATACCCCGGCGTGATCAATGGTGACGCTGGCGTCTTCGTTTTGCCAGCGGCCAGCCGGCGCCGCCGCCAAATATTGGCCTTGGTCGATCATCGAGCCGCAATGTGGGCAAAGGTGGCGTACGCTGTCTGGATCGTTGTCGAGCCATTTGAAGCCTGTCGTTTCATCCTTGCCGCCCCAGGCGAGCGGGTGGAATTCGCCACAATCCGGGCAAGGGATGGCGAACTGGAAGCGCGCATCGGCCAGGATGAAGCGAGCCTCGATCAGCGAAAAGCCTTTCAGGCCTGGGGTTGAGCCCGCCACCAGCTTGGGAAAAGTGGCTCCTTCGACGCGCTTGCCCGCCAGCGTGACGGGATCGCCTTCTTTCTCGACGTCACCGTCGAACGCGTCCAGCTCGTCCAATAGCGCATTGTCGACCGAAATACGGCGATAGCTGCGCGCGGCCTTTCCGCCACGCGTGTGCAGCATGCAGCCCAGGAACTTCTTCTGCTGCAGCGTGTTGTCCTTGTGCCGCGACATGTGAGCAGGGAACGCCTTGCGCATGGCTTTCACGTCGCGAAGCATCGGTTCCAACTCGGTCTTGACGAATTCATCGCTGTCGCCGTCGGTCGGCTGCCAGAGCGCCTGGTTGCGGCGCTTGTGTTCGATGAAATAGGCAATGGCGGCCAGAAGCATCTTGGTGTAGCCGACCCGGGCCGACTTCATGAAATCGACTTCGGCGATATCGTCGTTGCTGATGCAGGCCATGATGGCGCGCTGGAACGGCCACGCCTCCCATGCCTGTTCGACATACGACGATTCTTTCGACAGGTAGAAGTGCTTGCCGGCCCATTCGTCCAGCGTCATTGGATCAGGCACGCCAAATGTGCCCAGCCCGCGTGTCAGGCAGGCGGACAATTCAGGGGATCGCCAGTTGAGCACTTCGGCCAGATCGCTCATTCGCCCTGGTCCTCGATCACTTGATGTTCCTGTGCCGCGCCGTCTTCTTCGTCGTCTCGCAGATCGGCCAGCGAAATGTTGGCCACGATGTTGCGCACCTTGGCGATCTCTTTTTCGATGTTGCCGATCTCGTCCGATGACAGCGACGGCACGCGGCGCTTGACTGCGCCCGGGATGGCGTCGAACAGGCCGCCAATGCGCGCACCCGCCTTAGACAGCACCTCTTCGATCAGCACTACCGGCGCCAGCTCGCCGCGCGTGACGCCGTTCTGCATCTCGATGCGCTCGCGCTGCACCTTGGCCAGCATGGCGCGCTCGGCTACCAGGTCCAGATCGCCGCCAGATGATCGCCCGGCTGCTGTTTCGCGCAGGTGCGAGCAGTAGGCGTGCAGCATCTGCTGGCCGGACATGCTCGAATCGAGCAGGCCGCGCCCGACAAGATTGCCGACCGCTTGCTGGCTCACGCCCACCAGCGCGCCGAAGGCGGCTTGCGTCATTGGCATAGACAAATCAGACAACACAACCCCCTTGCAAATACCCTGTGACTAGCGAAAAAAGGGGGTTCGAATTACCCTTGCAAGGGGAGGCTGGGGAGTACCTTTGAGAAATATTTCCCTCTTGAAACATTGCTATTGATGCATTGTTGCTATAACGCAACATGCGTTTTTGCTCGATTGTTTCCATTGGATGAGATTTCATAATAGCAATATTTTTTTGTGTCAGCGTGCGGTTCGCAGCGCATCGACGTAGGCGCGCGCGAACTGGCCGGCAAACTCTTTCTCAACGGTGTTTTGAACGACGTATTCGAAGTCGAAAATCTTGTGATAGCTGGCGTAGCGTACGAACACCATCACCGGCTTGAGCGATCCAGGGCCACCGCCCCGCATGCTTTGGTACACGCCCAGCGGCATGCGGTCGCCAGGCCGGCCGACGAAGTAGTGGAAGCCTGGCTTCTTCTTCGTGCCCATGGCCATCTTGGCTCGGCCTTGGGCTGTCATGTTTGCTTTGTAGCCAGCTTCCGGGAACGAGCGGAAATAGGCCAGGATCTGCACGATCTGGCCGCGGTTCATGTTGCCGTAGCTGTCGAGCTTGGCGCCGCCGCCGGGCACGATGCGGTAGCCAGGTGGTAGCGCACCCACCGACTGCATGGCGCGCTCGAAGCGCTTCATGGGCCGCGTGCCGCCCTTGATCTGCGGCGCCAGGTAGGTGGCCGCCGGCGTCGCCTTGGCTGCGAAGTCCTTCAGCTTGACCTCCGCGCTAAGGTTGGTCTTGGTAGCAGGCCGCACGAACAGGCTCGACAACGTGTAGGGGGTCGGGCTGCGGAAAATGTCACGCATCTCGTGCTTGAGCTTGGCGCTGGCTAGCTGGGCCGTGCGCGTCAATGCCACGCGCGTGGCGAACTGCACCTGCTTTGTCCCGGCATCGACAAACGCCGTCAACTGGCGGATGGCTGGGGCCACGTTGATGGTCATGCGCGCATCCCCAGTTCACGCTCAGCGCATTCGATGACGAATATGCTGAATTCCATACCAGCCTTCTTTCTCTCGATGATACGGCGAGCCCATCGCCTGCCGTCGCCGTGACCGGCATCGCCCAGGTTCTTGAGCTTGAAGGCGCCGATCAATTGCTGTGCCTTACGGCTCGACATCATCGTCTTGCCAGGCGCGGGCAGGGCTACCGTGTCCTGCGCCGGGACAGGCTCGATCACGTCACGCTCCAGCTCGGCGGCCAACGCCGCTTCCCAGCGCGGTCGCAGCACGGCATAGGTGCTGTGCGCGCAATCGAAGGCACCCAGCTTGCGCCAGGCCCAGAACACGGCCGGCGACGACCACACGTTCGGCTCGCCGCGGTCGCGCAGCGCGCCTTGCTCCAGCGCTTCGTGGAACGCCACCGACGGGTCGATGGGCGGGCGGCACAGCGCCAGGAATTCCGGCAGCGTCGGAGGCCAGGCGCGGGTATCCAACCGCTCGACGCCGCGCGTCAGCTCGGCCGTGGTCAGCACGAACAGCTTTTGCGCCCAGTGGCGCTTGATGCCATCGGGATCGATGCCTTTCCACTGGTCTGCGAATTTCACGCCATAGCTGAACGCCATCTTGTTGAACAGCGCCTTGACCCACTTTTCCGGGATCGCTTTTTCAGGCCAGGCAAGCGCCTGCTCTTCCAGGGGTGATGTCGATAATGTTGTTTGATCGTTCATGTTTTTGTGGTCCGCTTCCTGTCAATCCATCAAGGGTGTCCTGCCGTGCCTGATCCCGTACTGCAGCCGTGCTGCCTGGTGCTGCCCGTGCTGGCGGCAGGGCGCCGGCCACCTGCATGGTCTTTGCCTCGTTTGCCCAGCGATTCAGGATGCCCACTACGTAACCAATGCCGATGCCGCCGTTCGGTTTGGATTTTTTTGCCTCGGCGCATGCCGAGAGCGCCGTATTGACGCTGATGCCTTGCTCGACCAACGCCAGCAACCGGGGGTCTGCTGGCTGCGTTTGCACGCCTGCCTTGCGAAATGCAATGCTCAGCTCGCCCGCTGTTGCCGCGCCCGCGCGGTCTACGTTCAGTGTTGGCGTTGCTGGGTGTTGGTTCTGGTTCTGGTTTTGGTTCTGGTTCTGGTTCTGGTTCTGGTTCTGGTTTTGGTTGGCACCATCGGGCACGGTTCCCGCACCGTTCGCGCACTGTTCGGGAACCGTGCTCGAACCTTGAGCGTGCTGCTGTTGCACAAAATCCAGTGTGCTTTGCCCTGCCGCCGCGCGTTCAGCGGCTAGTCGTGCCGCCTCGTCACGCTTTTTCTTCGCTGCCTTGCCGCCTGCACTGCTGGCCTCCAATCCTTCGTAGTACGCCTGGATCTGCGCCTCAGCATCAGCATCCACCCAGCCTGCATCGGTCAGTACGAAAAAGTCTTCCAGCACATTTTGCGCAGCGGCGATTTCTTCGGACGTGCTGACGCGCAGCAGGCGAAATAGCCTGACGGTGTCGGCCAGCAGTGGCGCTTCCTTGTCGAAATAGAGGTCGCGCATGTCGCGGTAGATGCCGCGCTCCAGGCGAGACAAATGCAGCGTGCGCGTATTGAAATCGCCGATGTGATGCGGGTAGTAATTCATGAGTGGCGATTACCCTGGTCCTTGAAAACCGCTAATGTCAGTCTCTTTTTCACAATCAATTTCCCAATAGCAACAAATAGGGCAAAAAAGAGCCGGCCTTCATAATTAGGCCGGCCCATTCAGATAGGCGTTATCGCTGCCGCGCCGGGTGGAGCACCTTGTCGATAACCGCTCTGGTGCGGCTCATGGCGCGTTTGGCTCCTTCGAGCAGGCGCACCACGCGCGCTTTCTTTTCGTGGGCGCGGGCGGTGCGTCGCAGGGCCAGGTCCAGGTTGGCTTGTGTCGGCTGGGCTATTGCGGTGGCAACGGCTGCCAGCGCATCAGCGTCGGCGCTGGCCATCTCGCATACGTCGGACAGGCCAAGGCCGATTTCGTCGGCCGTTTCCAGGGAGCGCACGCACAGGCCGAAGCGATGCAGCAATTCGTTCAGACAATCCATCCGCTCGGCAGGCGGCAGGCCGGCCAGCACCGACAACACGAAATTGGCCGGCAACAGGTTGTTTTCCTTCGATTCATCATCCAGCCAGCGCAGTACGCGGTCGCCGTTGTTTTTCGTGCGCTGGTACTCGTCCGGATGGGGTTCGAAGCGAATTCCGGTGGCAGCCGGACCGCCCGCCTCGTCGTGCGCCTGAACGATCACGCTGATCGCGCTGTAGCTCGACAGGCCGACATCTTTTCGCCAAGAGCTGACGTGTTCGCGCAGGATGCCGATCAGAGTTTTCTTGTGCGAATCGTTCCGCATGCTTTATTCCTTGTCGTAATTTATGCTGGGTCAATGAACAATATTTCGCATCTTCAAACGTATTTAGGAATCGCTTCCGCAGGAGCCAGCGGCAGGTTTGCCACACAATTCCGTATGGAGTTGCATCAGACGCAACCCAATAGCCAGCGTTGGCCGACTCCCTCGATTACCTCGTGAAAATGCGTTTATCGTGGATTGGTGGCATGGCACCTTGTCCGCCAAGGCTTGTTGTGTCAGGCCGATAGCAAGCAATTCTGAGACAATTTTTTTCGTATCCATACCAAATTATTACATATGTATTTTGCTTTAACAATACCTATGTATTTGCACTGTTTATTACAATCGTAATATGAAGACACTAGCTGAACGACTTATCTGGGCACGATCGCAAAAAAGTTTGCGAGATGGCAACGACTTTACGCAAGTCGACCTAGCGACACGTGCGGGGGTTTCCCAGGGAGCCATCGGCCACCTAGAGTCCGGGCGAACGAGCACGTCAAGAAGCATAACCAGCATTGCAAAAGCCTTGGAAGTTGATCCCGTTTGGCTCGCAGAGGGTAAAGGTGATCCATTCCCCGTGACTTGGGGAGCCGTACCTGAAAACGTTGAAAAAATCGGAGTCGTTGTTGCAGAGGAAGGCGACCCCGACTTCTACCAGATACCTAAAGTGCAACTACAGCTTTCGGCTGGTATCACTGGATTCCAAACGGTCCCAGAAATACATGACGGCTCAAAAGTTAGCGTTGCAAAGAATTGGGTCGACAGGAATAAATATCGGCCCAGTGCATTAATTGCACTGACGGTAAAAGGAGAGTCCATGGAACCAAATTTATACCCAGGGGATTTGGTAATTGTTAATACAGCGCAGGTGGAAATGGTTGATGGAATGGTTTATGCCGTGAACTATGAAGGCGAGGCGGTAATTAAGCGACTTTCGAGAGACATGGGGCAATGGTGGCTTTCTTCAGATAATCCAGATCAGCGAAAGTATCATCGCAAAAGCTGCAGGGGCGGAGAATGTATCATGATTGGCCGCGTAGTTCGTAGAGAAACAGATCGAATTTAATTTCTCACAATAAAACACGATGATGCAAAAAATAAAACTGGCAGTTTACTTTTCGTTCGGCATTGTAGTACTTGGGTCAGCCATACTCTATGCAAATTATGACTCTTGGATCACCTTGCCCAAGGTCCGGGAGCCTGTACGCGCAATTGCAAAAGACCCTGGTAGCGCACAGTTCAAGGCTGAACGACTCACTAGCAATGGCTGGCATTGTGGAGAAATGAATGCAAAGAACGATTACGGTGCTTACGTCGGATTTAAAAGATTTATTTCCAATGTTAAGTTAGGAAAGATTTATTACGAAGGATCAGGACTGATAGGCGAACTCAATACCGAGGAAATTTTGAAAACTCTGGACAAGCAGATAGCATTTCTTAAGAGGCAAAACGAAATAAAGGCAGCGGGCGGTAAGGTCGTAAAATATTCAGATAGCGAACGCGAGCGCATGGCAACCCAAGAGGTATTTGAAGATCACTGGAAAGAAATTTGTCAACCGCCTAATAATTAGAAAAACTCATGGGGGAAATCTCCGGGGCAGTTTTAGGAACTGCAACCATTAGCATTTTAGGTGTCCACCTTGCCCTGGTGCTGGTTGACCCCGAATTTACCTATCCGCATCAAGCCCAGCGCATGTTGAAATTTGTTGAAAGAGCACTTTTCGCAGCCCCAATCATCCTGCTCTCACCAAGAGTTTGCGGATTTTCCAGAGCCTACGCAACATTCAACATTGATTTATTTTTACAAAGAATCAATGTTGATGAAATAGCATGGGCCGATCTGCCTGCCCATGACCATGCTCATGCGGCGGAAGTCCCATTCTAAAAAATATTTCCCATAAGTAACTATCAACACCTCTAGTAGTTTTTTCGAGAGAAAATCTTAGGCCGTCAAAAAATATTACATACGTATTGTTAAAATAAAATACGTATGTAATAATTCATTCCATCGAAACATCTTGCCACCGATGGAGAGAAGTATGCCCGCCAAAATTCAAGCACTTTCATTACCGAATGCAAACGTCACACGTGTGCGCCGGGTGGCACTTGTGCTTTCAAATCGGCTACAGCGCAATGCAGTTGGCGCCACGTACAGCTTGGCGAATGAGCGCGGCGAAAAACTAGCCCTTGTTTCGATTGCTCAGCACGGCCTGGGATCGACCCACCGGGCGGCAGCCCGCATGGCGCTATCCAGTGAAATGGCGGGCGCGTTACGCGCGGCCAGTGCTGATTATGAGTTGAGCGGGGAAGTGTTACCCGAAACCATGAACCGCATGCGCTTGGTGCTCAGCGCGGTGGACCAAGCATGATGCGCACCTTCACCGTCACCGTATGCCGGGCCGCCGAGCCGCTGCTCACCTATTCGGCCTTGGGTACCGACAGCGCCGCCGTGATCATGGCTGCAATCGATCGCTTTGGACCGTGCGTCATCACCGCGAAACCTCGCTGAAAGAGCCCGTCATGCGCACCATTTTCAACCTCTTCAGTTTTTACCGCCGCCGCGGCGCCAGCATCTACGTCGCCGCGCGCCACGCTTTGCACGTCTATCGAAACGGATTCTGACATGACCAAGATCGAACCCGACCGCGCCGCGCTGGAAATCGCCTACGGCCAGCTGCATACCACCAGGCCACTCGACGAGCTGCTCAAGGTGCCAAATCTGCGGGCCACGCTGTACGCGGTGGCGCGCCGCCACATGAAGCGCCGTGACAGGTTCGATCCGAAAAAAATGCAGGCGAACGACAACGATTAATTCCGAGCAACACCAACCGCAGCACCAACCATAGAAAGCACGCCATGTTTACAGCATTGCACGCGCTCACCCAAAGCGCGACGCTGATGATCGTCGTCACCGCTGAGGGCGACGATATGCGCGTCAGCATCACTCCCATCCAGGCAGGCGACAAGACCAAGGCCCACAAGTTGCAGCCGCTGTCGCTGGTGGCCAGCCCGGCCGAGCTGGACGACGGCTTTGCCGCGGCCATCCAATCCTGGCAGGCGCCGAAGCTGTCGCTACTGCAGCAAGTCGAGGCAGCGAACGCCGTCGGCGCCGATCCCGTCGCGTCAACAGCCAGCGGTAAAGCGGCGCCGAAAGAAGCGGCCAAGCGCTCAGGACCAGGCCGGCCGAAAAAGAACGAAGGTGCATCACCAGTCGGCGAAGGCACGGCCGTCACCGCAGATAAGGCAGGCCAACAAGACGACCAGCTTCCACCCGGCAACGACGCCGGCGCTGGAGAAGCACCGGGCGCGGCCACCCAGGATGGCGCCGTGCCTCCAGCTGGCGCCGCTGATATTGAAGAGAAGGAAGAAAACACGTTGCCGCCTGCCAGCAACGCCGCAATCACCGCCGCCGTCGACACGGTAACCCTCGACCTGTTCTAAGAAAGCTATCTGCCATGGCAATGCAAATCGAAAAACTGATCCGCGAATTCCGTTATAACGGCGTGGTGCTGCAAGACCCGAACAGCACCTTCAACCTGGTGCAGGTGCGCGACTTCTACGCCACGGTCTACCCTGAAATCATCAGCGCCGATATCGAGGGCCCCGAGCAGTTGGGCGCCAAATCGGTCTACACCTTCCGTCGCGCCGTCGGCACCAAGGGCTGCGAGCTGACGAGCCTGATTCGTGACGTCGGCGCGCTGCTGCACGCCAACTGGCTCGACGGCGAAGACGCCGAATTCATCAAGGAACTGCAGGCCGCAGTGGGTCGCAACGAGGTGACATTCATCGACCACGATGCGCGCGTGCGTCTGGCCGAACTGCACAGCAAACACTGCAGCGTGGCGGCCTGATCATGTTGACGCGCAAAACCGCAATCGCGCAGCTGCGCGAAGCCGGCACCCTGGCTTCAAGCGGCGTTCCGGCCAATACGATCACCCCGGCCGAGGTGAATTCATCCCTGGCTCACGCGCTGGCCAGCACCCTGGCACGCGACAAAACGCGCAACCGCCCGCGCTTACTGGCGCCGTCCTTCGCCCACGTGGTGCTGCCTTGATGGGGCCGGGCCTGCTGGCGATGCCAGCCCTGCATGCGGGCATTCCTTCGGCCGTGCGCATGCGCGAGCCAAATAGTTTGGTCGCGCCTCTTGCAATTGCCCTGCTGCAGGCAAACCAAATTACCGCCGCCATGCTCAACCCGCGCCCGAACGCGCTACTGGTCGAGGTATTTGCCGAACCGGACGAAAGGGCGCTAGCAGTAAAGGCCCTGAGCACCTGGTGGACCTCGATCCAGTATTACGCCAAATATTTCAGCTGGGGCCTGCATGTGCAGCAGTTGCCTGAAGATGGATATCACCACCAGCATGATTCAGGCACCATCTGGTTTTGCATGACCAGAAATACAGACGTTCCGATGCCGCGTTTCGCCCTGGAGCCGCGCATTACCGAGATGGAGCAGCACCTGGCCGGCTTCGGGCAGACAGTGCTGGCCGTTCTTTTCGATGCCACGATGTACCTGCCGAATGCGCTGGACCCGTGGCGCGCGGTCAGCGCGGCAGAGTGGCTGCACTGGCACGAATGCCAGACGGACGAAGAATTGCTCGAAGATCAGCGCGAGGATCGCGGCTACGACACCATTCAGCAGGTGATCGACGATGGCGACATTCTGACGCGAGCCGAATTTTACGGCGACATGCCGCGCTGGGTAACGCACCCAGCACGCGTGCTGTCGCGCGGCGAGATCGTCGCCGCCGCCAGCAACAGCTTTCACCGCGACGTGATTGCCGCCTGCGATGCCATTGCCGCGCTGGTCAACGGCCCGGAATTTACTATTCGGCCACATGAGGTAGGCGCGCACAACTATCCGGCCGACTGCGTTGATGGCTGCATGGTGCTGCTGTGGCGCGATAACGACCAGATTAGCCGCGTGCTCGATGACGAATTGAACATGCACGGCGCATCGGGCGAATACATCGAATTCATCGACGTTCACGGGATGGTGCCGTCGGGCGCCGCCATCAAAAAATATCAATCGCGTACCAGCCAGGTCATGCAACTGGCCCAGCTGACCGAGCGCCTGCTGGAACTAATCGGAGAACCCATATGAAAACCGTGGCCATCATAGCCGCCGGCGACACCACGCTGAGCCTGAGCGGTGCCTTGCTGCTGTACCAGGCAGACAATCATAGCGGCCCTATCTACGCCACGACGCACGGGATCGAGATCGATGCCAATAACCCTGCGCGGCGCGTGATCGGGCCCGGTGTACCGATGACGCAAGCCGCCCTGGCGGCGTTTGCAGCGCGAGTTAGCGTCAAAACCGCCTACGCCGGCTTTGTGCCTGAAAATTTGTTGTACACGGCGCCGAACATGATCGCCTGGTGGACGCCTGCGGCGGTGCGCACCACCTGGTTCAAATCGAGTTACCCCGAGATCGGTACCACCCACGGCCCGGCAGCGCATCCGGCCCTGGTGTTTGTGGCCGTGCCAGGCAGCTGGTATGTATTCGCCCTGCGCGACTCGACCAGGCCTGGCCCCACCACAACCCTGTATCACTCGCCGCACTTCAATGTGTGGGATGGCGGCCGCATTTGTACCGGCAATGTCGACCTGCCCGAAGCGCTCGCCGCCAGTGCGATACCCGCCTATGAAGACGCATTTTTTCGAAGCCACTTCACCCACTCGAACCGGCAGACGCCGCATGCGGTGAAAAACAAGGGAGGCACGAAAGCCGTTTGGGTCAGCCAGCTGGCCAAGCCGGACCCTGACGCGATGCGCAGCGCGCTGGCGTCAACGAAAGAAGATTTACAAAGCGCGATTGCGCGCATCACACAAAGCAACAGCAACCAATAACCACCCATACCAAAGGACACACGATGAACGGCCAAGATCTTGCAATGAAATTCGATGAACTGCTCAATATCACCAAAACGTCCTACGAGGCGTTCCTACTGCACACCGAAACGGCGCTGCGCGACGCGCGCCCGCTGCTGCTGGCTGTCGACGAAGAAGCGGCCGATCCGGAAAAACTGGCCATGGATATGGCGCTGTTGCGCGCCGCACCGGTCGTCGTGGTGCCGTTGCACAGCGAGTTTCACGCGCTGGAGGAAGCCGGCCACCGCTTCCTGATGGCTGATGACGGCGTCTACCTGGAGGTGCGCCGGCCGTGGCTGTACCTGATCCAGCGCCTGGCGGAGCAAAAAGCGGTGCGCATGCCGTTTGGCGCCATCGTGCCCAAGGTCGAATTCGCGTTCGGCAAGATCGGCAGCGCGCTTGCGGAATTGCGCGCTTTTGGTGAGGTGGCGCGCCTGCAGTCCCCGATCGAGAGCGCGGCCAGCTTGATCTGGAACGACGAAACGCGCGAGTGGGCCTTGCGCTATCCATTGCCGATCGGCGAACCGACCAGCGGCCACATCCAGTACCAGCAATTGTTGCTGGCAGAGCGCGAGCACCTGACCATCGACTTGCACAGCCATGGCGCGCATCCGGCGTTTTTCAGCGAGACCGACAACCTGGACGACGCCGGCACCGTGAAAATTTCCGGCGTGTACGGCAACCTGGACCAGCAGCTGCCGACGGTCGCATTCCGGCTGTGCGTGCTGGGCCTGTTCATAACGCTGGCGGTACCGGCCGACAAGATTTTCACGGCCGAACTGGCTGCCGCGTAGGAGCCATCGACATGCCCCACATTACTCCCGCGCATTTCCTTCAGCACCAGGTGATGATTCACCTGGTGGGCTGCGGCGGCAATGGCTCGCAAATGCTGACCGGCCTGGCGCGCCTGAACCACGCGCTGACGGCACTGGGCCACCCCGGCCTGAACGTGATCGCGTTCGACCCGGACACGGTCAGCGAGGCCAACATGGGTCGCCAAATGTTTGGCCAGTTCGACGTCGGATCGAGCAAGGCGATCGTACTGGTCAGCCGCATCAACGCATTTTTCGGCCTGAACTGGGAGGCCCATTTCGGTCGATACGAAGCTGGCAAGGGCGCGCCCGACATGTTGATCGCCTGCGTCGACAGCGCCAAGTCGCGCTACGAAATCGCCAACGGCCGCGCGCTGCGCCATCCGAACAAGCCGTACTACCTGATGGACATGGGCAACCGCGCCGCCGACGGCCAAGTGCTGTTCGGCGAGCTGGCCAACGCCGACGGCAGCCCAGCCCACAAGGCGCCACCCGGCAGCGCGCGCCTGCCCGATCCGTACCGCGTGCTGCCCGAGTTGGTCGACGTCCATGCCATCGAGGACGACACGCCCAGCTGCGGCCTGGCCGAAGCGCTTGAGCGCCAGGAATTATTCATCAATCAGGCGGTCGTCACGCCAGCGCTTTCCATTTTGTGGGAATTTTTCCGGCATGGCCGCCTGACCTGGCATGGCGCCTTCGTCAACCTGCGTACCGGTAGCATGCGGCCTCTGCTGGTGAAAGAGCCTGCACCAGTACCGGAAGCGCCCGAGACGGAAGAACAGCGTGTGCTGGTGATGGCATAAAGTGCGCCCATATCCATTTAAACTATTTTTCCCTTAATTATAAAAATAATAATAGAGTACATAAAACGTGAGGGCATCCATAAATTAGCGCGGGATAGCGCATCAATTGCATTGTGGTTCGCCTCTTCTGCCTCGGTTATCAGTTCCTTCAAGTTAGCGATTCGCTCGCGAAGAAGCTCTGTTTCTCCATTAGACAATGGTTCATTTTGTGAAAATGGGGAGGTCATCGCAGTAGAGGTTTGGAGAATCATCCCGCGAGCTCGGAATAACCTTGTTATGCGGTTTTGATTATTTTCTCGGCTTTCAAGAGCATGAATCCGTTGGAGTAAATCAGCGGTTTCTATATCTTTACGGGAGTACATTCTTGGCATACTTTCACTCCCTAAATAGCCATTGAGGTAATTTCTAACTTCGCCTAGGAGGTAATAAGAAAGTAACGCTAGAGAGGCATTTACGCTTTGAACATCGCGCCAACGATCCAAGTTTTGACCATGACGCTGCCATGCCGGAACCATAATTGCAAGAACAATAGCGGCCGTAGCACCAGCGAACTGTGCCCAACCTGACAAATCGGGATGATCCTCCATCCACTTTAATGAGGGTTTATGATCAAATTGAAAATGATATGGCTCTAAAAAATGAATTAGAAAATATCGCGCGGCCAAAAAAACAAGAAGTACAGCTATAAACCTAAATAGTCTCTTCGCCCAGATCATTATTAATCTCCATGCTTGATTGTTAGTGAATAAATTGAAAATATTTTAAAAATCTTTCCGGAATATGGCATTGAAAATTCTGGTCTATACCGAAATAGTTCATGACGTCCGGAACGAAGGAAATCTACCGCAGTGCTTATATCTTATTTAGCAGAATTGACAGTATATATAACTTGAAATAAAGGACATCATTATGAAAATCTACCGCGAATTTTGCCGCTTGCGCGACCTTCATACACCTGGAGCGAACGTTCCTAAACATACCGAAGCTGACGCTTTTTTTATGGCCGCCACCCAACTAGTTGTGCCAGACGGCTACAAACTCGTGCCGCTTGAGCCTACACCTGAGATTATCGCCGCTGCGGCAATAGCTGTCTGGCCTACGGCTACACCTGCGGATGTTGCCTTGGCGCGCCTGGCAGCGCCGATCGTCTTGATGCAGATGGATATGGCGCCAGGCACGACAGCCGACGCGGTCGCCGGCATGCTTGCCACGATGGCGCCTGCATACCGCGCAATGCTGGCGGCCGCACCTATTCCACCCGCGGCCGAACAGCATGCCGATGACGCTGCCGTCGACCGCTTTGCGCATGCTATGAAGGAAAAATTGGCCTTAGCACGCGCAAAGGGGCGCGGCGGCTGGGACGACCCGGAGGAGTGTAGCGTGGACGATCTGACAACCATGCTGCGCAATCAGGCAAATGGAGGCGACCCAGTTGATGCAGGTAACTTCGCAATGATGATTCACCAACGAGGCGGAAAAATCGCGCGGCCAGCATTTGCGCGCGCCGATGGCATCGAACATGCCGAGCTACAAACGGTATTGGCAGGTCGCTTCTCGCATTGTCGCCCAGCATATCCAGCCGGCATCGCCGCCTGGGCCAGTGCAGCGCTGGCAGATGACAGCGAAAGCAATGGCGACTTACGCTATCCGGCCAAGATGACGGCAGCACTTGCCGATGTTCTTGGATTGCCGAATTTTCGTACAGGACCAATCGCACACGTATATCGCGCAGCTGGTGCCGAGATCCGCACCAAATGCGAGGACGAACAGGCTTTCGTGCTCGACCGGTATCTTCGCCTGGCGATCGAGCACGGTGATGACTGGCGCACGGCCGCGGCGGCCGATCTCAAGGCAGCGCACGAACGGGCTGAAGCCGGCAAGGCGGTGAAATCATGAGCCGCCTTCCGGACTGCTTCGCCCCCAAGCCCTTGCCGAAGCCGATCAGCGCGGCTCGCTGGGTACCGCTGGCAAAAAAGCACGGGCTGAATATCGAATGGGAAACCAAATGCGTCGGCAACATCGGAATTACTGAATTCTGGGGCGGCCCTTGTTTTGAGCCGGATGTTGGCGCTTGCGTGGTGAAGGTAGCCAAGATGATCGAGGCATCTGCCGAAAGGAAAAGTCCATGATGCACGGCCAACTTGCGGGCGTGATCCCGCGCAGTTCTCAAGCTAGTCGCCCAGCAGCTGACGGACCAGCTGAAAACGTGAAGGCGAGCGGTACCTTCCTGACTGCAGATGATGTCGCAGTTTTAACTGGGCGCAAGCTCAAAGGCCTGCAGGTGCAGGCCCTGCGAGCAATGGGAGTTCCATTTTTTATCAATGCTATCGGGCGACCCGTCGTGGCGAGAACAGCCATAGACGGCAAGACGGCAGCAGCACCCCAGGAAAAATCCCCTTGGGTTCCACCTGGATTGAGGATGAAATAACGCATGGGACGAGTTCCAACCAGAAATAAAAACCTGCCGACGGGCATGCGAGCGCGCCATCGCGGTCGGATTACCTATTACTTCCTGGATACGGGCAAACGGCCGCGAAGCGAAATATCGCTTGGCTCGGACTATGTCGAGGCTGTGCGGAAATGGGCAGAGTTGACGGCCAGCGCGATTCCATCAGCAACACGGCCGACTTTTCGCATGGTGGCTGAGCGCTATATCCGGGAGGTCATGAATAAAAAAGGCCTGGATACGCAACGCAAGAACATGAACGAGCTGGCGCACCTGTACCAGTTCTTCGATGATCGTCAAGAGCCGATGGATTCCATTCTGCCGGTAATGGTGCGCCAATACCTGACGTGGAGGTCGACCAGCATAGCCGAAGAGCAACGGAAAAAGAACGCCAGCTTGGCGGCGCGTGGCAAACCCGTGCCCGACTGGACCGGCAAGGAAGGGCAAGTTGCGGCCAATCGGGATAAGGCGCTGCTGTCGCATATCTGGAATTTTGCACGTGGCGCTGGCTTGACCAATCAAGCTAACCCGTGTTCAGGGATCAAGGGCTTCAAGGAGGAGGGAAGGGACGTATACGTCGACAATGAAGTGTTTTCAGCCGTATATGCCGCGGCAGCGTCAGGACTGCGAGACGCACTCGATTTGGCTTACCTCACTGGCCAGCGACCGGCCGACATACTGAAGATTACGCGCGCCAATTTGAAAGATGGCGCAATCGAAATAAACCAGAATAAAACACGCAAAAAATTACGGATCGAGATCGTAGGTGAGCTGGCGGCGTTGCTGGAACTGATCGACAAGCGCCCGGTCGTCGGCATAGGACTGATCAATAACGACGATGGCCAGCAGATGACGAAATACATGCTGCGATATGCATTTGAAGCGGCGCGCGCGAAAGCGGCCGCCGACAATCCAGGAATAGCCAAAGACATCAAGAATTTTCAGTTCCGGGATTTGCGAGCCAAGGCCGGCACGGATACGGAGGAAATTAGCGGAATTGCAGCGGCACAAGCGCAGCTGGGGCACACCACAACGGCCATGACAGCCAGGTATGTGCGACATCGGCGAGGCAAGCTCGTCAAGCCTACAAAATAGCTACGGGAGACTTTTTGCGGAACAAAACCAGCTTTGCGGAACTGGTGGGAACGAGAAAAATAGTGGTCACTATCTCTGTAAAATGCATGTGCGCTGGTGCCCGGAGCCGGAATCGAACCGGCACGCCCTTACAGGCGGGAGATTTTAAGTCTCCAGTGTCTACCAGTTTCACCATCCGGGCAGCGCGGCGAGATTCTAGCACAGGTGATGCGCATCACGCCATCTCGTGCCTGAGCCGCACTGTCCGGTTTGCGCCGGACAGTGCGGTTTTATCTACCGGCGGTCAGAACGTTGCCTTGAACTGCACCCCATACGTGCGCGGTTCGTTGACGATGCCCGTCAGGTTGTCGAAATCGATCGCGCCCAGCGACTGGACCTGGTTGGTGATGTTGCGGCCGTATGCGGAGAGCTCGTATTTGTCCCATTTGTAGCCGACGCGCAAGCCGCCTTCGAGCAATTCCTTGGCCTTGTATTCCTTCGCTTCATACAGGAAGAAGTTGTAGCTGGTGCGGTAGGCCCAGTCCGTGTAGGCGTAGAACTCGCCATTGGCGAGGGGAATGCTGTACTTCAGGGTGAAGTTGGTCTGCCATTCCGGCGCGCGCGGCAGCGGGTTGCCGTCGATGTAGGCCGTGCCTTTGAACGGGCCCAGCGGGTCGGTCACGGTGCAGCCGCTGGCCGGGTTGTTTTGCGCGTTGCCGCAGCTTTGCACGAACAGCTTCTTGTCCTGGATTTCCGTGTGGTTGTAGCTGCCGCCCAGGGTCATGCTGAGCGAATCGCTGAGGTTAGCCTGGAAATCGAGTTCCACGCCACGGCCCGTGGCCTTGTCGGCGTTGATCAGCTGGTTCATGTTGACAGCGCCGCTGCCGGCCGTCAATTGCTTGTCCTTGACCCGGTACTGGAACACGGCCAGGCTCAGGCGTGCGCGCTTGTCGAACAGGTCCTGCTTGATGCCTGCCTCGACGGACAAGGCTTTCTCGGCGCCGGCAAACGAAGGGCGGTCGGCCAGGCCGTTCAGGCGTCCCTGCATCGACGGCGCGCGGTAGCCGGTGGCGATGCGCGCGTAGGCATTCGTTTCCGGCGTGAGCACATAGGTGCCGCTCAAGTCCCAGCTGACGTTGTGCGACGTGTCGTTCAGGTTGAAGGGGCCGGCCGTGGTCGCTTCCACACGCTTGGCCGAGAAATCCTTCTTGTCGGTCGTGTAGCGCAGGCCGGCGCGCAGTTTCAGGGCGTCCGAGACCGTGTAGTTGAGCGAGCCGAAGGCCGCGTACGACTTCGAGCTCTGGTTTTGCGTCGCGTAGTTCGGGCTTTGCGGATTGCCGGGCGCCAGGCTGTTGAAGCCGATGCTGTCGATCTGGATATCTTCCTTGAAATAGAACAGGCCGCCTATCCATTGCAGCGGGCCGCGGGCAGACGACTCGGCGCGGAATTCCTGCGAAATCTGCTTGTGGTTGGGGATCACGTCGGCCGTTTCCACGACGAAGGGGATGAAGCCGGGGCCCATCGGCGGCGCGTATACGGCGCCATAGCCGCCGTCGACGTCGGCGCGGCTGAAGAAATCGAGTTTTTCGTAGCCGGTGATCGAATGCAGGGTGACGCCCGGCAAGTCCCATTTCAGGCGCATGCTGCCGCCCTTGGTTTTCAGGTGCTGGCGGTTGATGCCGTCGGTCGGGTAGTTATCGTAATCAAAGCCGTCGACCAGGTCATTCGTGCCCTGTTTCAGGATATTCGCGCGGAACAAGGTGGCCGTGCCATCGAGGTTGCGCGCATGCACGTTGAACAGGGCGCTGAAGTCGCGCGTGGGCTTGACGAGCACCTGCAGGCGGGCGGCGCTGTCTTCATAGCCTTCGAAGTCGCGCGTGCCGGTGGGGCGCGGGTTGTGCACGCGGTCGTCGCGGCGTTGCGTCTGGCCGGAAAAGCGCAGGGCGACGGTGTCGCTGACGGGCACGTTGAAGGCGCCTTCCAGGTTCTTCATGCCATCCTTGCCGAAGCCGCCGCTCAGGTAGCCTTCCGTCTTGAAGACGGGCTTGGCGGAATCGAACTTGATCACGCCGGCCGGCGAGTTGCGGCCGAACAGGGTGCCTTGCGGGCCGCGCAGCACCTCGACCTGGTCGACGTCAAACACGGGAAAACCCTTGAGCATGGCGTTTTCCTGCACCACGTCATCCATCACCAGGCCCACCGGCTGCGAGGCGTTCAGGTCGAAGTCGGTATTGCCCAGGCCGCGAATGTAGAAGCGGGGGAAGGTGCGGCCGTAATCCGATTCGACGGAGACGCTGGGCGAGCGGCTGTTGAGGAAGCGGATGTCGGCGCCGCCGGCCGTCAGGGTGTCGAGTTTGTCCCCCTTCAGGGTGGCGATCGACATGGGTACGTCCTTGATGTTTTCCGCGCGCCGCTGCGCCGTCACGATCACCGTTTCCAGCTGGCCAGGACCGGCCTGTGCCGCCGGAGCGGCAGGGGCGTCGGCGGCCGGCGCCGGGATGTTGTCCTGTGCCATCGCCTGCAAGGGGAAGGCGGCAGCGATTGCCAGGGCAATCAGGGTGTGGCGTACTGTGCTGGCATGCGGTGTCATCATGAAACGGCTCCTGTCGGTCGAGGTTGTTGGGGGCATGCAAGCTGGCGCTGGCCAGCTGAACGAAAAATCATGCTAGCACGGAAAGTTTTGGTATTCATGCCATTTTCCAGCGGCGGCTATTCATATCTGTTTCGACTGAATACACGAATAAAATCGTATTTGTCGTCAATATCTGGTGGGTGCATAGTGGAGTGCCGGCAGGCTTGTGCGAGCGCAACAGCGGCCTGGCATGGTGGTGGAGTTTCCTGCGGGAGCGCAAACAGAGCGATGGTTTTTGCGGCGCTGCCTGTGCCCGGGCACGGGAAATACAACAACTGCCACAGATTTTTTTGGAACGGGGCTTGTTGTTGCTGCGCGACAGGAAGGCGACGCCTGCGGCTATCTCCCTGTGCGTGTGACGTGGGGCACGCGTGACCGCATGCCCGGTCTGGTCAATTAAAACTCTTCCCAATCGCCGGCCGTCACGGCTTCCGCTTGTACCGAACGGTGTTTTGCCGGTGTGGCCTGGCGCTTGACGGGGCTGCTGGCAGGCGCCGGTACCAGGCGCAGCGGCTTGCGGCTGGCGCGCGCTGGCGTGGGTGCCGCCACCGCTACATGGCTGTCGTGCGTCTTGAAGATGCTCACGGTTTGCACCAGGTGGCTGGCCTGGTCGCGCAGCGATTCGGCCGCCGCCGCCGCTTCTTCCACCAGGGCCGCGTTTTGCTGCGTGACGCTATCCATCTGGGCGACAGCCTGGTTGATCTGCTCGATGCCGGTGGACTGTTCCTGGCTGGCCACCGTGATTTCCGCGATGATGTTGCTGACGCGGGCGACGCTGGCAACCACCTCGGACATCGTCGTGCCCGCTTGCGCTGCCAGCCTGGAGCCCGCATCGACGCGGCTCACGGAATCATCGATCAGCGCCTTGATTTCCTTGGCCGCGCTGGCGCTGCGCTGCGCCAGGCCGCGCACCTCAGTGGCCACGACGGCGAAGCCGCGGCCCTGTTCGCCGGCACGCGCCGCTTCCACTGCTGCATTCAGGGCCAGGATATTGGTCTGGAAGGCGATGCCGTCGATGACGCTGATGATGTCGACAATCTTGCGCGACGACTCGCTGATCAGGTCCATGGTGCCCATCACTTGGCCCACCACGGCGCCACCCTTGCTGGCGACCTCCGATGCCGTCGTGGCCAGCACATTGGCTTCGCGGGCATTTTCCGCATTCTTGCGCACGGTGCTCGTGAGTTCTTCCATCGAAGACGCGGTTTCTTCCAGTGAACTGGCTTGCTGTTCCGTGCGCAGCGACAGGTCGCTATTGCCGGTGGAGATTTCCTCGGCGGCCAATGAGACCGTGTCGGAATCCTGGCGCACGGAAGACACTACCGAAGTCAGCGACTCCTGCATGCGCTGCAGCGCCGACAGCACGCTGACGCTATCGGTCGGTGCAACACTGAGTTTGCCAGTCAGATCGCCAGCGGCAAGCAGGCTGACGGCGTCGCACAGCTGTTTCGGTTCTGCGCCCAGCGCCTTGAGCAGGCTACGCGTGATGAGCCAGCCAGCCAGGCCCGCCAGCACGATGGACAGCAAGCTGGCGCCGATGAGGATATTCCTGTTGAGAATGTAGTGCTCCTTGTCTTCCTGCAGGATGACGGCGGAGTGCCTGTCCGTCAGGGCGAAATATTCATCGCTGGCGGCGACGAGGGCGGCCAGCAGCGGGCGGCATTCCTCGTTCATCTTGACGATGGCTTGTTCGGTTTTCTTTTGCAGCGCCAGGTCGACGATGCCTAGCGCCACGGGAGCATAGCGTTTTTCGATGCTGTCGATCTTGCTGATGATGGCGCGCACCTCGTCCGATACTTCCGGCTGCTGTGCCAGTTGCAGCAGCTGCTGCATGTTCTTGACGACATCGGCATGCGCCTGCAAGACCTGCTTGCGTTCGATTTCCAGGTCTTCCGGTTTGGTGACGAGCACCAGGTTCCTGGCCGCCACGGCACGCATGTCGATCGCGTCACGCACGCGGTGCGCCTTATTGGCGCGGGCCGTGATGCCGTTGACATACTGGTCAAAGCCGGCGTTGAAGGTGGAAAAACTCCGCACGGACAGGATCGAGATGCCGATGAGGAAAAAGACCAGCAGGCCGAAAGCCAGAGTGAGCTGGGTGCGTACGGTGAATTTATCCATGATGTCTCTCCCAAAATACGTGGTGACGATTAGAAAGGGGGCTTGCGTGGGACGGGTGGCAGGCACTTGCCTGGCAGCGGGTCATGCCTTACGCAGTGCTTTTCTATCCAGAACACGGATTCGTGGTGCGAGGATCGAATTAATTCAAAAAACCGATTTAGATAATTTATTTGTTTTATTTATTAAATTCATTGTCGCACAAAAAATTCATTAAATCAATCAGATTTTGCGTGTCAAAAAACAACTTTTCGACATGGGATACTTGTTCAGACAGGTATCGGCGTACCTTGGTGAAAGGTCATTTGCCAGCGGCCATCGCGCCACTTCCACAGCGAACTGCGCAAGCTGGCGCCGGCGGGCAGGGCGCCCCCGGCGTGGCGTTGCGAACGGTAGGTAACGAAGGCTACATCGTCGGCCAGCAAGCGGGCCTGAAAATCGCTGATGCTGCGCGGGCAAAAGTCTTCCGCCGGCAAGTCCGCCAGTGTCGCCGCGCGCGTCCACAGCGTGCCCGAGCTGCCGAATTCGATGAACTCGTCGGCCAGCAATGCCGCCAGCCTGGCGCTGTCGGCACGCACGGCCTGGCTTTGCAGCGCCGCTTCCAGCGCCTGCAGCTGCGCCGCCAGATCCGTGGCGTCCGGCCCCTCCGGCCCCGTCATCAGATGGGAAACGCGCCGGCGCCCGATACATTCAGGCAGGCGACCTTGTCGCTGGAAAAGTATTTGATCTGTCCCAAGCCGATGGCGTAGCAGCCGTCGCTGAGCGGGGAAATGGGGCCGGTGAGTTTTTCACCGTTGATCAAGGTCACCACCCAGGGCGTGGTGGCCGGTTTGCCTGCGTGGGTCAGGGCGTGTTGTACCAGGTCTGACATGCTGCCTCCAAAGAAATGTGGTTGGGCAGATGATAGCAGTGCGCGGCCGTTTTAAGCGTCGGCCAGCAGATTCTTGGGCAGCGCCACCGACGTGAGTTTCCAGCTCCACAGGCCATCGCGCGTCAGGGTCAATTCGCCGATATGGCTTTTGCTGTGGGCGCGCTGCACCACGACGCTGTTCCAGGACGTGTAGCGCAGTTTGTAGTCGGGCTTGGTGTTGCGCTTGCGGCCGCTGATGTCGCTGACCTTGGCGAGTGGCTTTTCGTAGCGGTCATTGAGCTTCATCAAGGCGACGATGCCTTCGGGCATCAGCATGGTGTCGAGCAAGGGATCGATGACGTCGGGACTGATGTCGTCGGCCACTTCCGGCGCCGAGAACAGGGCATGCAGTTGCTGCCCGAGACTGCCGCGCAGCTGTGGCAGGTCGATCTGTGCAGCCAGGGCCTGGCTATCCTCGTCCATGGTGGCCGCGCGGATCTTGTCCATGGTGAAATACGGGCTGCCATAGAAGACGCCGGCCAGCGAGACCAGTACCGCTACAGCGAGAAACATCAATCTTTTCATCTGCGATCTCTCGGATCCCTGGCGACCCGGTGCGCCTGAAGTGTTGGCATTCTACATAATATTTCCCAAAATCAATATGGCGGTTTAGGTAAGTGTTGTTTTAGATCAAGTTTCGTCAGAGTAATTCCGGCGGCAAGGTAATGTCCGCCAGTTTCCAGTCCCAGATGCCATGGCGGCGCAGCAGGAACTGGCTGGCCGCAGAGCCGGCGCCGCTGCGCCGCAGCACCACTTCATTCCACGAGCGGTATGCCATGCCGAAGTCGTGGCGCTTGCCGTCCGCCCCCTGCTTGCCGTGCAGGATCAGCACCGTGATGCCGGGCGGCGAGACGATGGTGTCGAGCATTTCCTTGAAATCGTCTTCATTGGCCGTTTCACCGGCCGCCCGCAGCTGGCGCGCCACGCTGGCCCGCACGGCGGGCAGGTCGGCCTGCTGCGCCAGGGTTTCCAGGCGCACGGATTTTGCCGCGATGCTGATGCGGTACATGGCGATGTAGGGGCTGACCCAGGTGAAGCCGATGGCGGCAACGCCAAAAATGATCGCGGTGGCGTACTTTCTTTTCATGGTCCGTGTTTTTGTATGAGCTGTGCCGCCGTGATTTTACCCGGCCAGGCATGTCGGATGGTGTAGCATTCGTGCCGGCGCGGACCATCGCGCCGCAATATTGAGGACAACCATGAATATCACTATCAATCAGGTGCTGCAGTCGTATATCGACCCGCTCACCGCCAGCGAGTACGCGGCGCTCGAGCGCAGCCTGCTGGCCGAAGGCTGCCGCGATGCGCTGGTGCTGTGGAACGACGTGCTGATCGACGGGCATAACCGCTACGCCATCTGCCGCCAGCACGGCATCGAATTCAAGACTATCCAGAACACCAGCTTTACCTCGCTCGACGACGTCATGCTGTGGATGATCGACAATCACTTGGCGCGCCGCAGCGTGTCGGATTTCCAGCGCGGCGTGCTTGCCCTGCGCAAGAAGGAAATCGTCGCCGCGCGCAGCCCGGCGCCCGTCAGCGCCCAGGATGCGCCCGACGGCGAAAACGCGCCCAAGCCCCCCATGAGCACGCGCGAAGAAGTCGCCAAGGCGGCGCGGTTGAGCAGCAACCAGATCAGCCAGATCGAGAAAATCCAGAAAGCGGCGTCGCCGGAACTGGTGGAAGCCGTCCGTTCGGGCACGATCTCCATCAATGCGGCGGCCACCGTGGCATCCCTGCCGCCGGAAGAACAGGTGGCAGCCGTCGCCGGTGGTAAAAAACTGCTGCGCCAGGCGGCCAAGGAAATCCGCGAACAGCGCGCCGCCACGCGCACGCCGCGTGAGCCGAAAGTCCACGTGTCGCAGGATACGCCGGAAACGGGCAACGAGCCGTGGGCGGACAACGCGGCCCAGGCACCTGGTGAGGCGGAGCGCCTGCGCGGCGAGATCGCCAGCCTGAAACAGAAGGTGGCGCAGCTGCAGGCGGAAAATGTGGAACTCAACCAGCGGATTGCAACTCTCATCGACGCATCCTGATTATTGGAGTAGTGAATGCCAGCTCGCCGTGCCTTGTTTGCCGCCATCGCCTGCGGTGCCGTCGCCGCTCCTCCCGTGCTGGCCGCGCCCGCCGTTTCTGTCACTGACATGGCCCGCTGGCAGGCGCAGGCCGCCCATGTCAGCATCGCGCGCGACACCTGGGGCGTGCCCCATGTGACGGGCAAGACGGATGCGGATGCCGTCTTTGGCCTGATGTATGCGCAGGCCGAGGACGATTTCCCGCGCGTGGAACTCAATTACATCAACGCCATGGGGCGGCTGGCGGAAGTGGAGGGCGAACGGGAGCTGTACCGCGACCTGCGCATGAAGCTCTTCATCGACCCGCTTGAGCTGCAGGCGCAGTACCGCGCCAGCCCGCCGTGGCTGCGCAAGTTGATGGATGCGTTTGCCGATGGCTTGAATTTTTACCTGGCCACGCATCCGCACGTCAAACCCAGGCTGATCGCGCATTTCGAGCCGTGGATGGCCCTGAGTTTCAGCGAGGGCAGCATCGGCGGCGATATCGAATCGATCAACCTGGCGCAGCTCGAAGCGTTTTACGGCCAGCAGACCAGGCCCGCCACCGTGGTGCTGGCCAGCGTGGAAACTGGATTGGAGCCGGAGCCGAGCGGCTCGAACGGTTTCGCCATCGCGCCCGCGATCACGAAAAATGGCCATGCGCTGCTGATGATCAATCCACACACCTCGTTCTACTTCCGCCCCGAAGTGCAAGTCACCAGCGGCGAAGGCCTGAATGCATATGGCGCCGTTACCTGGGGTCAGTTCTTCGTCTACCAGGGTTTTAACGACCGCCTCGGCTGGATGCATACCTCGGGTGGCGGCGACGTCATCGACGAATACCTGGAAAGCATCGTCGACAAGGATGGCGCCTGGTTCTACCGCTATGACGGCGGCCTGCGCGCCTTGAAATCTGTGCCGATTACCTTGCCATATAAACTGGCGAACGGCGGCATGGGCTCGAAAACCATCACCGTCTACTACAGCCATCATGGCCCCATCGTGCGTGCCCAGGATGGACGCTGGGTAGCCGTGCGCCTGATGAACGAACCCTTGAAGGCGTTGACGCAGTCGTACACGCGCACCAAGGCGCGCGATTACGCGGCGTTTTACCAGACGATGGAACTGCGCACGAATTCGTCGAACAATACCGTGTACGCGGATGCGGACGGCAATATCGCCTACTTTCATGGCAATTTCATCCCCGTGCGCGACCCGCGCTTCAACTGGAAACAGCCCGTCGACGGCAGTGACCCGGCCACGGAATGGAAAGGGTTGCACACGGTGGCGCAAACGATCACCCTGTTCAATCCGAAGAATGGCTGGATACAGAACACGAACAACTGGCCGTATTCGGCGGCCGGCGCCCACAGCCCGCGCCAGCAGGACTACCCCGCCTACATGTCCGTGTATGGCGAAAACGCGCGCGGCCTGCACGCCGTCAAGGTTTTGCAGAACAAGAAGGATTTCACGCTCGACAGCCTGATCGCTGCCTCGTACGACAGCGAACTGACGGCGTTCGAAGCGCTGCTGCCGCCGCTGTTCGCGGCATACGATGCGCTGCCGGCGGGTGACGCGCAACAGCTGGCGCTGGCCGACAAGGTGGCTTTGCTGCGGGCCTGGGACTGGCGCTATTCACTGACGTCCACGGCCACCTCGCTGGCCGTGTTCTGGGGCCAGGAGCTGGCCGAGCTGGCAGGGAAACAGGCGCGCGAGCAGGGCGTCCCCGTGGTCGATTTTCTGGCGACGGAGAACGTCACGGCGGCGCAACGGCTGGCTGCCCTGGCGACGGCGGCGGATAAACTGCAGCGCGATTTCGGCAACTGGCAAACGCCCTGGGGCGAGATCAACCGCTTCCAGCGCCTGACGGGCGACGTGGTGCAGCCGTTCGACGATGCGCAAGCCAGCTTGCCCGTGCCTTATGCGTCGGGCAACTGGGGCGCGCTGGCCGCGTATGGGCAGAGCAGCAAGAGCACCGATAGCAAACAGCGGCGTATTTACGGCGAGCGTGGCAACAGCTTTGTCGCGGCCGTGGAATTCGGTCCGCGCATCAAGGCGAAAAGCATCCTTGCCGGTGGCCAGAGCGGGGACCCGACATCGCCGCATTTCAAGGACCAGGCGGCCATGTATGCGCGCGGCGAGTTCAAGGAGGTGCTGTTTTATCCCGAAGACGTGGCGAAGCACCTGGAGCGCAGGTACCGGCCGGGGGAGTGAAGTTGGTGAGGTGTCGGATTACGCCCTCGCGGGCTAATCCGACCTACCTGCCACGGTATACCGTAGGTCGGATTAGCGCAGCGTAATCCGACAATCATCCACTCAAATCGCATCGAGCGCCGTGCGCAGATCATGCCGCAAATCCTCGATATCCTCGATCCCCACCGACAGCCGGATCAAGCCATCCCCGATGCCCAGCCTTGCCCGTTGTTCGGCCGGGATGCTGGCGTGCGTCATCAGGGCGGGGTGCTCGATCAGGCTTTCCACGCCGCCCAGGCTTTCGGCCAGGGCGAATACTTCGCAGCGCTCGAGGAAGCGCCGCGCGCCGGCCAAATCCGTGTCCAGGTCGATCGAGATGATGCCGCCGAAACCGTCCATCTGGCGCTGCGCCAGCGCGTGCTGCGGGTGCGAGGCCAGTCCCGGATAAAACACTTTGCGTACTTCCTTTTGCTGTTCCAGCCACTGCGCCAGGGCCAGGGCGCTTTCGCAATGGCGCTGCATGCGGATGGCCAGGGTTTTCACGCCGCGCAACGCTAAAAAACTGTCGAACGGGCCGGCAATCGCGCCCACCGAGTTTTGCAAAAAGCCCAGCTGTTCGCGCCATTCCGCCTGGCGTTCTTCCGCACCGACGATGGCGATGCCGCCGATGATGTCCGAGTGGCCGTTCAAATACTTGGTGGTCGAATGCACGACGATATCGAAGCCATGCTCCAGCGGGCGCTGCACCAGCGGACTGGCGAAAGTATTGTCGGCCACGGCGATGATGCCCCGCGCGCGGCAGATGTCGGCGATCGCCCGCAAGTCGGCCAGTTTCAGCATCGGGTTGGTGGGCGTTTCCACCCACACCATCTTTGTTTCCGGGCGCAGCGCGGCCAGCAGGTTCTCGGGATTGGTCAGGTCGACATACGTGAATTCGTGACCGGCCGAGCGCCGGCGCACCCGTTCGAATAAACGGTAGGTGCCGCCATACATGTCGTCGCCGGCGACGATATGGCTGCCAGCATCGAGCAATTCCAGCACGGACGAAATGGCGGCCAGGCCCGAGGCGAACGCGAACGCCGCGCTGCCGCCTTCCAGGTCGGCCACGCAGCGCTCGAGCGCCCAGCGCGTGGGATTGTGCGAGCGGCCATAGTCGAGGCCCTTGTGCACGCCGGGGCTGTCCTGTACGAAGGTGGAGGTGGCGTAAATGGGCGGCATGATGGCGCCCGTCGACGGGTCGGGCGACTGGCCGGCGTGGATGACGCGCGTGGCGAGGCGGCTCTTGCGGGTGGTTTCCTGGCTCAAGATAGTGTCCTGCGTAAGTGGTTGAGAAGGTCGAAGCGGGTGATCAGGCCATAGAAGGCGGCATCGTCGGCAACTACGGCCGTCAAGCCCCGGTCCAGGGTGGCGCGCAGGGCGGACAAGCCGCTTGACGGCGCCAGCGTTTCGATCTGCGTCGTCATGGTGGCGCCCACCAGTGAGGCGAAATGGGCGGCGTCGCCGGAGACGTGCAGCAGCAAGTCCGATTCATCGATGATGCCAACCAGCTTGCCGTCGTCGATGACGGGCAGCTGCGCCAGGTCGCTGGCGCGCATGCGGTTGAAGGCCGTGAGCAGGGTATCGCCCGGGGCCACGCTGACGACGTCGCCCTCGTCGTAGCGGCGTCCGATCAGGTCGCGCAAGTCGCCGGACACGGCGCGCTGCAACAGACCCTGGTCGCGCATCCAGCCGTCGTTGTAAACTTTGGATAGATAGCGCGTGCCCGTATCGCACACAAACGTGACGACCCGCTTCGGCGTCGTCTGCTCGCGGCAGTATTTGAGGGCGGCGGCCAGCAGGGTGCCGGTGGACGAGCCCCCTAAAATGCCTTCGGCGCGCAAGAGGGCGCGCGCGGAATCAAAGCTTTCCTGGTCCGTGATGGTGTAGGCCTTCGTCACGCTGTCCATGTCGGCGATAGCCGGGATGAAGTCTTCGCCGATGCCTTCGACGGCCCATGAGCCGCTCGTGTCGGCCACTTTGCCCGTGTCGATGTATTCGGTGAGGATGGACCCTTGCGGGTCGGCCAGCACGAATTCGAGCTTGGGCTGCGCCTTGCGGAAGTAGCGGGTCAGGCCCGTCAAGGTGCCGGACGAGCCGACGCCGACGACGATGGCGTCCACGTCATGCCCGCTTTGCTCCCAGATTTCGGGCGCCGTCGTCGTTTCGTGGGCCAGCGGATTGGCGGGATTGTTGAACTGGTCGGCGAAGAAGGCGCCCGGCAGTTCGCGCGCCAGGCGCGCCGCGTAATCCTGGTAGTACTCGGGATGGCCCTTGCCCACGTCCGAGCGCGTGGTGTGCACTTCCGCGCCCAGGGCTTTCAGGTGCAGCACTTTTTCCGTCGACATCTTGTCGGGTACGACGAGAATCACGCGGTAGCCCTTGATGCGGCCGACCAGCGCCAGGCCGATGCCCGTGTTGCCGGCCGTCGCCTCGACGATGGTGCCGCCCGGCTGCAAACGGCCGTCCGCTTCGGCCGCCTCGATGATGGACAGGCCGATGCGGTCCTTGATGGAACCGCCGGGGTTTTGCGATTCCAGTTTCAGGAACAGCTGGCACAGGCCCGTGTCGAGCCTGGTCACTTCGACCAGCGGGGTATTGCCGATCAGCTTGTATAGCGCTGGCGGCTGGGATGGGGATGGCATTCGATCATTCATGGTGGCTCCTGTCAGAGAAACAACGGCTCCGGATTGTGTCCCGAGCCGCCTTCCGTGCCGCGCAGTGTAGGCGGGCGGACGAGTGCGGCGAACGAATGTTTATATGCTTGCATATGCGCGCTTCGCATATCGGCGGCAAGGTTCGCGATGCGAGTATGCGCCGTTTTTTGCCCGCTTGCCGCGCCAATGGCGCGACTATTAAGCTGCCGCAAGCGCGCCATTGCGATTTATAATCACGCCTCGAAAAGATACTAAATAGTATTGAAATTACTCAGACAGGGCAGGCGGCAGTGGCAAAACTTTATTTCCGGTATTCCGCGATGAACGCGGGCAAGTCGACGGCCTTGTTGCAGGTCGCGCACAACTATGAAGAGCAGGGCCAGCAGGTGCGCCTGTACACGGCCGCCATCGACAGCCGCTACGGCGTGGGCCGGGTCACCTCGCGCCTGGGCCCGCAGCGCCAGGTCGATATCTTCCATGCCGACACGAATTTCCTCGACGATATTCCCCAGGTCGCCTGTTTGCTGGTGGACGAAGCGCAATTTCTCAGCACGGCCCAGGTGCAGCAGCTGCACCAGCTGGCGCAAGTGAAGGGCGTACCCGTCATCTGCTACGGCTTGCGCACGGATTTCAAGGGCGAACCGTTCCCCGGCTCGGCCTATCTGCTGGCGCTGGCCGACGATATCGAGGAATTGAAGAATATTTGTACTTGCGGCAAGAAGGCCACGATGAACATCCGCGTGGATGAGCAGGGCCGCCGCATCAAGGAAGGCGAGCAGATCAGTATTGGCGGCAACGAAAGCTACCGCCAGGCGTGCGGGCGCTGTTTCTACTCGTAAATTAATCAGCGACGGGCGCACCCACATCGGCATCATCCGACAGCGCCAGGTCGCCCCGCTCGAAGGCTGCCAAGATGTCATTGGCGCGCGCCACGTCGTGTTCGCGCACCATGACGCGGGCGCCGCCGATGGCGGCCGCCAGCAGCATGTCGGCCTGCATGTGCTGGTCGTCCGTCAGCAGCACGTCGATGCCGGCCGCTGCCAGGCAGCCGCGAATGACGTGCGCATCCGTGGGGATCATCAGCCGGGCAATCAAAACATAGTCATCGTGCATCGCGTCTCCTGGCAAGGTGGTATGCGCCATCTTAGCACCGCGCCCGCTTTTACAGCTTGAACACGCTCACCACCTGGTTCAGCTCCTGCGCCTGCTCCTGCAAGGCGTCGGCGGCCGCGGCCGCTTCTTCCACGAGGGCCGCGTTCTGCTGGGTCACCTGGTCCATCTGGGCGATGGCCTGGTTGACTTGCTCGATGCCGCTGCGCTGCTCTTCGCTGGCCTGCGCGATTTCGGCCATGATGGTGCTCACTTGCTGCACGCTGGCCACCACGGTATCCATGGTGGCGCTGGCCTGGCTCACTTGGGCGTGGCCCAGGTCCACCGTGCTGGCGGACGCCTGGATCAGGTCCTTGATGTCTTTTGCCGCTGCCGTCGAGCGCTGCGCCAGAGTGCGCACCTCGGTGGCGACGACGGCAAAGCCGCGTCCCTGCTCGCCGGCCCTGGCCGCTTCCACGGCCGCGTTCAAGGCCAGGATATTCGTCTGGAAGGCAATGCCGTCGATGACGCCGATGATGTCGGCGATCTTGCTTGACGAGCTGCGGATGGCGTCCATGGTGCTGGCCACCTGCGCCACGGCCGCGCCGCCCGTCGCCGCCAGGCTGGACGAGTCGTGCGCCAGCCGGCTTGCCTGCTGGGCGTGATCGACGTTCTGGCGCACGGTGGAACTCAGTTCCTCCATCGAGGCGGCCGTTTCTTCCAGCGAACTGGCTTGCTGTTCCGTGCGGCTCGACAGATCCAGATTGCCGCTGGCAATTTCACCGGACGCCGTGGCGATTTGCCCGGCGCTGCCGCGCACGTTGCCGACCACTTGCGACAGGTTGTCGCTGATGCGGTTCATGGCCAGCAGCAGGCGGCCGATTTCATCCAGGCTGCTGGTGTCGAGGTGCACCGTCAGGTCGCCGGCGGCGATTTGCGCGGCGGCCGTTTCGGCGGCGGCCAGCGGACGCGACACGAGGGTGCGCACGAGCCAGTACAGCAGCAGGGCGAAGACGAGCAGGGCGATGAAGCCGGAAACGGCCAGCTGGTTGCGCATCTGGCGCGCTTCCGCCGTGATCTCGTCCGTGAACGTGCCGCCCGCGATGATCCATTGCCAATCCTTGAATTGACGGTAATACAGCTGCTTTTCGCGCGCGCTGGCAGCCGTTTCGCCGGGCGCCGTCCACGTGTAGCGCATGGCGCCGTCTTTTTGCGCCAGCATGTCCTGGATGAACAGGCGCCCGTCGCTGGCCTTGAACTCGAGCGCGCTCTTGCCTTCGCTGTTCGGGTGCAGCACCAGGTGGCCGTAGTTGGCGCCGGGGGCCGTGTCGACGATATAGATGTAGCCCGTCTGGCCGATCTTGACCTGGCGAATCTTCTCTTTCAGCATGGCCAAATTCTTGCTGATATCGAGGCCGATGAACAGCACGCCCACCACCTTGCCGCCCGCATCGCGCACGGGATCGTATTGCGTGATGTATTGCTTGCCGAACAAGGTGGCCATGCCGACAAAGCGCTGGCCCGCGCGCAGCGGCGCATAGCTGGGGTGGTTGTGGTCGAGCTGGGTGCCGATGGCCCGTTCGCCATCCTGCTTTTTCAGCGAGGTGCTGATGCGCACGAATTCATCGCCATTGGCGGCAAAAATGGTGGCGATCACGCCTGTCTGGGCCGTGTAGCGGTCGACCAGGGCCGTGTCGAGGTTGAGCACCTTGCCGCCGTTGGCCAGCGCGGGCGTGGCCTTGCCAGCGACGGCCACCATGGCGCCCGCGTCGACCGTGAATGGGCCGGGAAATTCGGCCGCGAACAGGCGCGCGAAGCTGGCCGCCTCGTTGACCATGGCCGTATGGAACACTTGCGTGGTCGTCATGACGCTATTGAGTTCGCTGGTGACGGCCGCTTCGGCGCGCTGTTCCAGCGCAGTCGAGGTGCGGATGCTGATCAAGGTCGTCAGGCTGGCGAGGATCAGGCTGACGAGGGCAAACGTGAACACGGTAATCTTGCCGCCGACACTCCAGTGGCGGGGGGAGAACGAAATTGTAGGCATAGTTTGAGTCTGGCAAAGGGTAATCAGCTCGGCCATTCCTGGTCATGACATGACACGCGGGGAGGGGATCTGGTGGGGATACTGCTGAAACGGAGGCGCGCCGGCTGTGGGAGCCGCGCACGGGCAAGCTGGATTTCAGGCCGCGATGATAGCATGTTGCTTGCGTTTTGTTACTAAGTGTTTCCCGCAGGAATTAATTTTTCGCGTAAAAACATCATCCACATCAAGAATCGGAAAAACAGCCCATTGACTTTTTTGATTCCAATAAAGCGCTTTGGTCTTCGCCGTTGAGCGGTGATGCAATTTTTGTCACGAATGTTTCACTTTGTAATGAATGAGACGCCATCCTTAATCCGCGTTTAAGCTTCCGGGAAGAAACTGATATTCCTTGGGAGACTGCCAGGCCGTATCCTGTAGAATAATATGCAGACCAGTCGTGTATTCCCCTTACTGTCTTGCTGGCTGGCGCATGAATAGCTGCGCCGCCTGGAATTGATTCAACTAATTTTCGGAGAAGCCGATGAAGAAGCAAATGATGCTGGTCACCCTGGTGCTTGCCCTGTCAGCCAACGCTGGCGCAGCCCAGACGGACAAGAGCGCCGCTCCTCCGCTACCCATGAAGCCGCTGGCCCAGCAAACGCAGGCCGCCTTGTGGGCATCGCGCGTATTGACGCGCGTCCATTACAAGGCCATGCCGCTCGACGACGCCATGTCCGAGAAAATCTTCGACCGCTATTTCAAATCCCTGGACGCGGAAAAACTGTTTTTCGTGCAGGCCGACATCGACCGTTTCGCCCCGCTGCGCACCAAGCTCGACGACGCCATCATCAATGAAGACCTGACGTCGCCATTTGCCATCTACAACTTGTACCAGCAGCGTTTCGACGAGCGCATGGCGTATGCGCGTGAATTGTTGAAAACCAAGTTCGACTTTGCCGCCGACGAGAGCTACCAGATCGACCGCGAAAAGGCCACCTGGCCGAAGAACGACGAGGAAGTGCGCGACCTGTGGCGCAAACGCGTCAAGAACGACTGGCTGCGTTTGAAACTGGCGGGCAAGGAAGACAAGGCCATCCGCGAAACGCTGGACAAGCGCTATGAAAGCTACACGACCCGTGCGCGCAAGCTCAACAGCGAAGACGTGTTCCAGATTTTCATGAACGCCTACGCCATGTCGATCGAGCCGCATACCAATTACCTGGGTCCGCGCGCGTCGGACAACTTCGACATCGCCATGCGGCTGTCGCTTGAAGGCATCGGCGCCGTGCTGCAGACGCGCGACGAATACACGGTCGTGCGCGAAGTCGTGCCGGGCAGCCCGGCCGGCTTGTCGGGCAAGCTGAAAGTGGGCGACCGCATCGTTGGCGTGGGGCAGGGCGAAAGCGGCCCCATCACCGAAGTGCTGGGCATGCGCATCGACGACGTGGTGCAGCTGATCCGCGGCGCCAAGGATTCCGTCGTGCGCCTCGACATCCTGCCGGCCGACGCCGGCCCCGACGCCAAGCACGTGATCGTGCCGCTGGTGCGCAAGAAAATCAGCATGGAAGAGCAGGCGGCGAAGAAATCGATCATCGAAGTGCGCGACAACGGCGTCAAGCGCCGTATCGGCGTCATTGCCCTGCCGACGTTCTACCAGGACTTCGAAGCGCGCCGCCGTGGCGACAAGGATTTCAAGAGCGCCACGCGCGACGTCAGCCGTTTGCTGGCCGAGTTGAAGAAGGATAAGGTCGACAACGTCCTGATCGACTTGCGCAACAATGGCGGCGGTTCGCTGAACGAAGCCGTTGAACTGACGGGCCTGTTCATCGACAAGGGCCCGGTCGTGATGCAGCGCAATGCCGAAGGCAAGGTCGACGTGGAAAGCGATACCAATACGGGTCTGGCCTGGGATGGCCCGATGGGCGTGCTGATCAACCGCGGATCGGCCTCGGCATCCGAAATTTTCGCCGCCGCCGTGCAGGACTACGGCCGTGGCGTCATCATCGGCGAAGGCAGCTTCGGCAAGGGTACGGTACAGACCTTGTTCAACCTCGACCGCTTCGGCGGCAGCGAGAAAGCCCGCTTCGGCGAGCTGAAGATGACCATCGCCCAGTTCTTCCGCATCAATGGCGGTACCACGCAGTTGCGCGGCGTGACTCCCGACATCAAGCTGCCCGCCATGTCGGACACGGAAAACTTCGGCGAATCGAGCTATGACAATGCCCTGCCATGGGTGGCCATCAAGCCGGCGCCGTACATGCCGACGGGCGACCTGAAGGATATCGTGCCGCTGCTGGACAAGAAACATGAAGCGCGCGTGGCCAAGGACAAGGATTTCCAGTACCTGCTCGATGACATCGCTCTCGTCGTCAAGCAGCGCAAGGAAAACCAGATTTCGCTCAATGAAACCGTGCGCCGCAAGGAGCGCGATGCCCAGGAAGCGCGCGCCAAGGCCCGTGAAAAACGCCTGATCGCGCAGATTTCGAATCCTGCCGACGACCTCGTGGTAATTCCCGATCCGAAGGACGTGCTGAAGGGCGCGAAAGCGGCCAACAAGACGGCCAAGCAGATCGCCGCCGTGAAGGGCGCCTTGCGCACCGACGATGGCCTGCAGGGCGACGAGCGGGCCCTGAGTGCCGAGCTGGATGCCGAAACGGCGGCCAAGAGTGCCAAGGACGTGCTGCTGAACGAAGCGGCGCGCATCCTGGCCGACGAAGTGGCGCTGATCAAGGCAGACACCCGCCTGGCATCCAAGGTCTTGCCGTATGCCGCGGATGTGAAGGCGACGCCGGTGGCGGCGACAGCGAAGTAATGAATGCGGGGTCAGACCCTTCGGGTCTGACCCCAGCTTTTGCTTTGGGGTAAACAGTAGTTATTCGTTTCGCGAATTTCTATCATTCCAACAATCAATTGGATTGATATGCCGCGATGCAGCATAATTCACTTGTCTCCTCTATTCTCCTCCAAGAAAATAGATTCAGCCCGCTCCTTGTAGCGGGCTTTTTTTTGCCTCAGATATTGTGCGTGGACAGTTGTACGTCGGGGTGGGCGGCCAGCAGGGCCGTGATCCAGCCGGCGAACGCCTGCAGCTTGGGCGTGGCCAGGCGGCCTTGCGGCGTCAGCAGTGACATCGGCATCGGCGTCGGCGGGCAGTCGGGCAGCACGGCCACCAGCGCGCCGCTGTCGAGGTGCTGGCGCACCTGGTACATGGCCGCCTGCGCCACACCCAGTCCTTGCAGTGCGCAATCGACGCTGGCATCCGCGTCGTTGACGGCGATGGGGCCGGCCATCTGCACGCGCACCACTTCCTTGCCTTGTTGGAAATCCCAGTCGAAGGCGCGTCCCGTGCGGCCCGAATAATGCATGATGCCCCGGTGCTCTGCCAGGTCGGCCAGGGTGTGCGGCGTGCCGTGCCGCGCCAGGTAGGCGGGCGAGGCGCACGTGGCGAAGCGCATCAGGCCGACCTGCTTGCCGATGAAGGCGGAGTCTTGCAAGGTGCCCACGCGCAAGGCGCAATCGATGCCTTCCTGCGTCAGGTCGACCAGGCGGTCAGTCAGGCTCAGCTGCAAATGCACGTCGGGATACGCGGCATGGAATTGCGCGATATGGGGAATGATCAGGCGCCGGCCCACGGTATTGGGCAGGTTGATACGCAGCAAGCCGCGCGGTTTTTTCGCGTCGGGACCACGAAACGCCAGTTCCGCCGTATCGACGGCTTTCAGGATCTCGATGCAGTGGCGAAAGTACTCGGCCCCTTCTGGTGTCAGCGACAGGCGGCGCGTGGTTCGCTGCAGCAATTGCGTGCCCAGGTAGGCTTCCAGCTTTTGCAGGGTGGCCGTCAGCGCGGCGCGCGGTAAATTCAATGTTTCGGCCGCCTTGGAAAAACTGTTGGCCTCGACGATGCGCACGAAGGTTTGCATGGCCTTGATCTTGTCCATGGTGATTGTTCATCTTATGTGAAAAGTATAAGTCGATTATGCCCTAATTATCTTTGCCACAGTTTTGCCTAGAATGGCAACATCCCTATCGAACCGAGGAAACAACATGAACAAGGCCTCACCGTCTGCTCCCCACGACATTTCACCCGCCATGGTGCTGCTGCTGGCCATCGCTTCCGGCCTGATCGTGGCCAATCTGTACTACGCGCAAACCCTCGTCGGGCCCATCAGCGCCTCGACGGGCCTGTCGGCCAAGGCCGCCGGTCTCATCGTCACCCTGACGCAAGTCGGCTATACCCTGGGCCTGCTGTTTGTAGTGCCTTTGGGTGACTTGCTGGAAAACCGCCGCCTGATCGTCACGGCCTTGCTGGTGACGGCCACGGCTCTCGTGGCGGCGGCCCTCTCGACGGGCGCCATCGTGTTCCTGGCCGCCGCGCTGGCCATCGGGCTCGGTTCCGTGGCGGCGCAAGTGATCGTGCCGTTTGCCGCCCACCTGTCGCAGGAAGCGACGCGCGGCCAGACGGTGGGCAAAGTGGTCAGCGGCTTATTGCTGGGCATCATGCTGGCCCGCCCCGTGGCCTCGCTGGTGGCTGCGCACGCCAGCTGGCACGTGGTGTTTGGCGGTGCCGCCGTGCTGATGGTACTGCTGGCGCTGGTCCTGCGCCGCGCCTTGCCCGTGCGCCAGCCTGTGTCGAGCATGAAATATCCCGCCCTGATGGCTTCGCTGTGGCATCTGCTGCTGGGCACGCCCGTGCTGCGCCGCCGCGCCGCCTATCACGCGGGCCTGTTTGGCGCTTTCAGCCTGTTCTGGACCGTCACGCCGCTGGTGCTGTCCAGCCCCGCGTTCGGCCTGTCGCAAACGGGCATCGCCATCTTTGCCCTGGTGGGCATGGCCGGTGCCGTCGCTTCGCCCATCGCCGGCCGCCTGGCCGATGCGGGCCACACCTTGCCGGCCACTGCCGTTGCGCTGGCGCTGGGCATCGTCGCGTTTGCCTTGCCGATGTTTGCGCCTGAATCGAAACATGTGGCGCTGGGGCTGCTGGTGGTCGCCTCCATTGTGCTCGACATGGGCGTGGCGGCCAATCTGGTGCTGGGTCAGCGCGCCATCTTCAGCCTGGGCGCGGAAGTGCGGGGCCGTCTGAATGGCCTGTATTTCGCGCTGTTCTTCGCCGGCGGCGCGGCCGGCTCGGCCATCGGCGCCTGGGTATATGCCAGCTACGGCTGGCAGGCAACATTGCTGACCGGCATGGCGTTTCCAGGCTTGGCCTTGCTGGTGTGGCTGGGAGAATTTATACCGCAGGCCGCGCGCCGCACGGCTTGAAACCCTGATGGGGCCTCATTATCACTGATGAGTATTTCTATCATCATGAAGATAAAGTGGCGTGATATGCCGCAATGCCGCAAGATGCACTTGTCTCCTCTATCTCCTCCAAGGAAATAGATTCAGCCCGCTTCCGTAGCGGGCTTTTTTTTTGCCTGTTCAGATCAAATCACCACCAGATCGAGCGCGCGCATGAAGTTCGCCGCCTGCGCATGCGTGATGACGGCGCCTTTCAGCAGCGCCGCTTCGCTCAATTTGAAACCGTCGATATCGGCGCCGCGCAAGTCCGCGCCCTGGAACTTCGCCAGTTTGATGGTGGCATTGCGCAGGCTGCCGCCTTCGAAGACGGCTTCGCGAAAGTCGCAGCCGGCCAGGTAGGCATCGGAAAAATCCAGCTGTTTTAATGTCGCCTTGCGGAACGAGAAGCCGCGCAAGTCGGCGCCCACCAGCAGGCTGTCTTCGAAGGTGAGACCCAGGTGGGCCACTTCCTCGAAAGACGCGCCCGTCAGCTTGCAGCCGCGGTAGGTGGCCGAGGCCAGCTTGGCGCGCCGCCATTTCGTGTTGTTCAGGTCGCAGCCTTCGAAACTGGCGTCGACGGCGTCGACGGATTCGAAATCGGCGCTGCCGGCGCGGCAGCGGCGCCAGGTGCTGCGTGCCAGTTTGCTGGCGAACAAGCTGGTGTCGGCAAAGGTGCAGCGCTCGAAGGTGCAGCCTTGCAAATCGAGGCGCGACAGGTCTTCGCCGTCGAACGCGCAATCGATGAAGTGGCGTACCGGCAAGGCCAGTTGCTGTTCCATGCCGGTGCGGTCCAGGGTCATGCCAGTTACTGCGGTGTCGTGTGTTGCCATCCGTCTAATTCCTAAAGTAAAAAACAGGGGAGGGATGGCGCGGCGGGAAAATGCACGAACCAGAACACCTCCCCGGCTGGTGTAACAGTCAGAGGTCAGCGCCGTGGGTCCGCGTGGGCGGGAGCATGCCGGACTGCGGGTTACCAACCGGTGCGCTCATTTTCGATCAGCCTGCATTGTAACGGCTTGACTACACACTTGCCAGTTCTTGCGAAGCCGGGTTAGTATCGTTGCAGGCACACGCATTGTGCCAACGTCGCTCGGACGGATCCGGGCGCTTACGTATAGAGATACCATGACCGACAGCCAAGCTCCGCGCAGCTTTTCGCGCATCAATCGCCTTCCCCCCTACGTTTTCAATATCACCGCCGAACTCAAGATGGCCGCGCGCCGCCGTGGCGAGGACATCATCGACATGTCGATGGGCAATCCCGATGGCGCCACGCCGGCCCACATCGTGGACAAGCTGGTCGAGACGGTGAAACGCCCAGACACGCACGGTTATTCCGCGTCAAAAGGCATCCCCCGCTTGCGCCGCGCCATTGCGCACTGGTACAAGAAGCGCTATGAGGTCGACATCGACCCGGACAGCGAAGCCATCGTCACCATCGGCTCGAAAGAGGGCCTGGCCCACTTGATGCTGGCGACGCTCGACCGTGGCGACACGGTGCTGGTGCCCAATCCCAGCTACCCGATCCACATCTGGGGCGCCGTGATCGCGGGCGCCGATATCCGCTCAGTGCGCATGGGGCCGGGCGTGGACTTCTTTGCTGAACTCGAACGGGCCATCCGCGAAAGCTACCCGAAACCGAAGATGATGGTGCTGGGTTTCCCGTCCAACCCCACGGCGCAATGCGTGGAGCTGGAATTTTTTGAAAGAGTCGTCGCGCTGGCGAAGCAGCACAATATTCTGGTGGTGCATGACCTGGCGTATGCCGACATCACTTTTGATGGCTGGAAGGCGCCGTCCATCATGCAAGTGCCCGGTGCGCGCGACGTGGCCGTCGAGTTTTTCACCATGTCGAAAAGCTACAACATGGCGGGCTGGCGCATCGGCTTCATGGTGGGCAATGCGGAACTGGTGGCGGCCCTGGCGCGCATCAAGAGCTACCACGACTACGGCAGTTTCACGCCCGTGCAAGTGGCGGCCATTGCCGCGCTGGAAGGCGACCAAAGCTGCGTGACGGACATCTGCGCGCAATACCAGCGCCGCCGCGACGTGCTGGTGAAAGGCTTGCATGAAGCGGGCTGGATGGTGGAAAAACCGAAGGCGTCGATGTATATCTGGGCGCATATCCCGGAAGCGTATCGCCACCTGGGCTCGCTGGAATTTGCCAAGCTGCTGCTGCAAAAAGCGAAGGTCAGCGTGTCGCCCGGCATCGGTTTCGGCGAATACGGTGATGAATACGTGCGCTTTGCCCTGATCGAAAACGAGGCTCGCGTGCGGCAGGCGCTGCGGGGTATCAAGAATATGTTGCGTTCCGGCGACGGGAAAACGGAAGCGGCGGCATAAAAGTTGCCGCATGGAATGCTTCGTTGCCCCTAATATCACTATTACGTATTTCTGACATCACGAATATAAAGTGGTTTTATATGCTGCAACGCGGCATCATGCATCTGTCTCCTCTATCTTCCTCCAAGGAAATAGATTCAGCCCGCTCCCGCAGCGGGCTTTTTTTTTGCGCGTCAGCATCGCCGCTGTCTGCCGCCGGCAACACCAGCGGCCCGCCGCCAGCCCATCGGGCCAGGCCTTGCCCCTGCAAGAAGATCAGGTCGCCGCCAAAGCTGCAAAAATGACATTGTTGAGTGCTAGTATTTCGACTCGCCTGCCGATGCGGGCAGCTCGTCACCACTCTCCAATAATATCGGGAATCATCATGACCTCATTCATCAAGCCATTGTCCATTGCCGCCGTCGTGGGTACCTTGTTCGCCAGCGTCGTTCCTGCCAGCCCGGCTTCGGCGGCGGGCGCCGTCAAGCCCACCATCGTCCTGGTCCATGGCGCGTTTGCCGATGCATCGAGCTGGGACGGCGTCGCCGCCATCCTGCAAAAAGACGGCTACACCGTCATCGGCGCGGCCAATCATCTGCGCAGCGTCAAGAGTGACGCCGATTCCGTGGCCCGCGTCGTCAACAGCGTGCCTGGCTCCGTTGTGCTGGTGGGGCACTCCTACGGCGGTTCGGTGATCAGCGCGGCTGCCCAGGCAGGCGGCAACGTCAAGGCGCTGGTCTACGTGGCGGCTTTTGCGCCCGATGCCGGCGAGACGGCCGCTGGCCTGTCGGGCAAATATCCGGGCGGCACCTTGGGTACGGCCTTGGCCAAGCCCGTACCGCTGGCCGATGGCAGTAACGACCTGTTTATCGAGCAAGCCAAGTTCCACGACCAGTTCGCCGCCGATTTGCCGGCGGCCAAGGCGCGCCTGATGGCGGTCGGCCAGCGTCCGATCACGGATGCGGCGCTGAACGAAGCCTCGCCTGCGCCAGCTTGGAAGGGTATCCCGTCCTGGTTTGTCTACGGCAAGGCAGACAAGAATATTCCCGCAGAAGCGCTGGCCTTCATGGCCAAGCGTGCCAACGCGAAGAAAACCGTCGTGATCGACGGCGCTTCCCACGTGGTGATGAGCTCGCATCCGGCGGAAGTGGCCAAGCTGATCGAGGAAGCGGCTGGCAGCGTCAAGTAATCAACCAGGGCGTCACGCCAAGATATTGATGGGGCTTATCTTGCTCATCACAACACATGATTGGCGTGATATGCCGCAATGCGTCAAGATGCATCTGTCTCCTCTACTTCCTCACAGGAATTAGATTCAGCCCGCTCCCGCAGCGGGCTTTTTTTTTGGCTATGTCACCGTCAGATGTGGGAACGCGCCCAGCGTTGCTCTCAATAACGTTTCTGGCGAGCGTATGCGCCTGGCGTCGAGTATCCAGCGCCATCCCAGGTAGTTCGAAAGATAGCGCGTCGCCACGCCGTGAAACGGCCCCAGCCATTGACGCAAACGGCTGTGATAGGCGTTGACGTTCTGTACGTGGGCGGCGCCCTGCACGCGGATGCCGGCGCGCAAGTTGACGGCCTGGTGGCTGATACCCGCTTCCCGGGCAAAAGCCCGATAGGCGGCATGGCCATCGGTGACCAGCAGCACGTCCTTGTCGATCATGGGCAACAAACAATGGTGCAACTGCGCCTTGGTCAGCGCTCCTTTACCCGTGACGAAATCGAGGGTCTGGCCCGTGCGGTCGCGCGCCACCAGGATGCAGACCTGCTCATTGGAAATGCCGCGCTGGCGGGCATGGCCGCCACGGCGGCGCGCCGGACGTGTCATCTGCCGTGCTCCCTTTTCCGATTCCAGCAGATATAACTCGTCGGCTTCGGCGATGCCGTGCAGGCCATGCGGCCGGTCCGTCTTTGCCAACGATAAAAACCGGTGGCGCCAGCGAAACGTGGTGTTGCGATGCACGCCCAGTTGGCTCGCCGCCTTGCGCACGGAATCCGATGCCAGCAGGCAATCGGCGTAGTCGAGCCACAACGATTTATGGCGCAGGCGGGCCAGCGGCGTGCCCGTCAAGGCATTGAAGGTACGTCCGCAAGGGACGCAACGGTAGCGCTGCAGGCCGTGTGTATGGCCATGCCGGTGCAAGTGCGCCGATTGGCAGGCGGGACAGGCCAATCGCGGCTGCGCCACACTTTCCAGCAGCGCGACGGTCGCGTCGTGTGGCGCGTTGCCACGCAGCAGGGCAATGCCTGCCTGCCGCTGGCGTCGGTTCAACTGCGCAAACTGCGCGATAAAGCTGATCCATTCGGCTAGCTGCATGATCTGCTCCCTGCGTGGTGAGTATGCAGAGTCAGACAGCACAAGCAAGGGAAGATTCCGGCATTTCCCCTATTTGCCGATGACATAGCCTTTTTTTTGGCCCGACGTTTGTCAGTGTTCCCCGGTACCGGTAAACCGCCGCACGGCTACCTCCCACTGCTGCATCAGGCTGGCCGCCTGGTCACGCCCGATGGTGGGCAAGAACGTCCGGTCGGCGCGCCAGTGCGACGCCAGTTCGTCGGTGCCTTGATACAGGCCGATGGCCAGGCCCGCCAGGTAGGCGGCACCCAATGCCGTCGTTTCGATCACTTGCGGGCGCACGACGGGGATGCCCAACAAGTCGGCCTGGAATTGCAGCAGCAGGTTGTTGGCGCAGGCGCCGCCGTCCACGCGCAGTTCCGTGATCGGCGCTTGCGCGTCGCGCGTCATGGCGCCCAGCAGGGCGGCGCTCTGGAAGGCGATCGCTTCCAATGCCGCGCGGGCGATGTGGCCCACCGTGCTGCCGCGGCTCAGGCCCAGGATGGCACCCTTGGCCGACGGCACCCAGTACGGCGCACCGAGTCCCGTAAACGACGGTACGAAGACGACGCCGCCCGAATCGGGCACGGAGGCGGCCAGGCCTTCCGCTTCGCCCGCGTGGCCGATGGCACCGAGGCCGTCGCGCAGCCACTGCACCACGGCGCCGCCGATGAAGACGCTGCCTTCGAGCGCATATGCCGGCTGCGCGCCCACCTGGCAGGCGGCCGTGCTGATCAGGCCATGCTGCGATTGCGCGCACTGTTCGCCCGTATTGAGCAGCAGAAAGCAGCCCGTGCCATAGGTATTCTTGGCCATGCCCGGCTTGAAGCAGGTTTGGCCGAACAGCGCCGCCTGCTGGTCGCCGGCAATGCCGCCGATAATGACGGGGCTGCCCAGTACGTCCGCATCCGTTTCGCCATACACGTGGCTCGATGGGTGGACGGATGGCAGCAGGCTGGCGGGAATGCCCAGCCAGTCGAGCAGTTGCGCATCCCAGCAGCCTTTATGCAGGTTCCACAGCATGGTGCGCGAAGCGTTGCTGACGTCGCTCACGTGCAGGCGTCCGCCCGTCATTTTCCACGCCAGCCAGGTATCGATGGTGCCGAAGGCCAGTTCGCCGCGCAGGGCCCGCGCGCGGGCGCCGGGCACGGCGTCGAGTATCCAGCGCAGCTTGGTGCCGGAAAAATACGGGTCGAGCACCAGGCCTGTTTTCGCGTGGATGGCGCCGGCCAGGCCGCGCGCGCGCAAATCTTCGCACAGCGCTTCCGTGCGGCGGTCTTGCCAGACGATGGCGTTGTACACGGGTTCGCCCGTGGCGCGGTCCCATACCACCGTCGTTTCGCGCTGGTTGGTGATGCCCAGCGCGCCGAGCGCGTCGGCCCGCAAGCCCGTCTTGGCCAGCACTTCGCGGCAAGTCTCGATCTGGCTGTGCCAGATTTCCATCGGGTCGTGTTCGATCCAGCCCGGCTGGGGGAAGAGCTGGCGAAACTCGCGCTGTGCCACGGCGACGATGGCGCCTGCTTCATCGAACACCATGCTGCGCGAGCTGGAAGTGCCCTGGTCGAGGGCCAGCAAATACGTCATGCCGCCACCTCCTGCGCCAGATGCACCGCCAGCCACTGCTGCACGCGCGCCACGTCGGCCGGCGTGCAGCGCAGCCCCAGCTTGCTGCGCCGCCACAGTATGTCGTCGCTGCTCCTGGCCCATTCCACCTCGATCAGATAGCACGCTTCGGCTTCGTACAGGCCGGGCGCCAGCTGCGCGCCCAGGTCGGCCATCGAGGTGGCGCCCGTCAGCAGGCGCGTGGCGCGGCTGCCGTAGGCGCGCGCATAGCGGCGCGCCAGCGCGGGCGGCAGCCATGCGTGGTCGCGCTGGAAGCGGGCGAGGAAACCATCGAAATCATGGCTGTCCACCAGGCGGTTCGGCTGCTGCAGGTCGCCGCCGGGCAGGGGCGCCTCGGCCGTCCACGCCGCGGCGGTATTGTCCAGCAGGGGGGCCAGCAAGCCCAATGCTTCCTCGGCCAGCTTGCGGTAGGTGGTGATCTTGCCGCCCCAGATATTGAGCAGCGGCGCGCCCGTCGCCGCCGCGCCGCGCGCCACTTCCAGCAGGTAGTCGCGCGTGACGGCCGACGCGTTCTGCGCGCTGTCGTCAAGCAGCGGGCGCACGCCCGAATACGTCCACACGACATCGGTGGGCGAAATCTCGCGCTTGAAATAGCGGTTCGCGGCCTGGCACAGGTAATCGATTTCCATCTGGCTGATTTTGACCTGGCTGACCTCTCCCTTGTATTCCTCGTCCGTGGTGCCGATCAGGGTGAAGTCATCCTGGTAGGGAATGGCGAAGATGATGCGCTGGTCCGGGTTCTGGAAGATGTAGGCGTTCGGATGATCGAACAGGCGCGGCACGATGATGTGGCTGCCCTTGATCAGCCGCAGCCCCTGCGTCTTGCCGCCGCCGGCCGCACCGGCGAATTGCGCCGTCCACGGTCCCGCCGCGTTGACGATGGCACGCGCGCGCAGCGTCTTGCGCTGGCCATCTTCGGCTTGCACGGTGGCGTGCCAGGCGCCGCCATCGCGGCGCGCATCGACGCAGGCCGTGCGCGTGAGGATATGCGCGCCGTGTTCCTGCGCATCGAGCGCATTGAGCACCACCAGGCGCGCATCGTCGACCCAGCCGTCGGAGTACACGAAGCCCTTGCGGTAGCCAGCCTTCAGCGGCGCGCCCGCCGCGTGCTTGTCCAGCGCGATGCCTTGCGAGGCGGGCAAAAAGGCCCGTTTGGCCAGGTGGTCGTACAGGAACAGGCCCGCACGTATCATCCAGGCGGGGCGCTGGGCGGCGTCGTGCGGCATGACGAAGCGCATCGGCCACATGATGTGGGGCGCGGCGCGCAGCAGCACTTCGCGTTCCTGCAGCGCCTTGCGCACCAGCTTGAATTCATAGTATTCGAGGTAGCGCAGGCCGCCGTGTATCAGCTTGGTGGAGGCGGACGAGGTGTGCTGCGCCAGGTCGTGCTGTTCGCACAGCACCACGCGCAAGCCGCGGCCGGCCGCGTCACGCGCGATGCCGGCGCCATTGATGCCGCCGCCGACGACCAGCAGGTCGCAGTCGGCGGGCAGGGAGGAAAAGCGGGAAGCGGACATGGAAGACTCGTCTGGTAAAAGTAAAAGAAAATTAAATGCCGTATCAGGCGAGCAGCGACAGCACGGGCGGCAGCACGAGGGCCAGGCCGGCGATCAGCAGCAACACGAAGACGGCGCGGCGCACGTGTTCGATGGGCAGGCGCGAAGGGTGGCGGCGCGCCAGCCACGTCAAGCCCATCACCAGCGGCAAGGCCTCGAGCGTCAGCCACAGGGCCGTCATGCTGAACTGGCCATGCGCCAGCACGAGGACCAGGCGCAGCACGGCATTCGCGGCGAACAGTACGATCAGCGAATGGCGGATCATGTCGGCTGGCCATGGCTGGCGGTACAGGTGGTATACCATGGGCGGGCCGGCGCTGGCGAACAGGCCGCCCATCACGCCGGACACGCCGCTGAAGAACAGAAACGCGGGCAGGCTTGATTGCCGCGCACGCGCGCTGGCGCGCAGCACCAGCATGAAGGCGCAGATGACGATGGCGCAGCCGAGCAGGAAGCGCAGCACGCTCACTTGCTGCGCGCTGAACCAGCCCAGCAGGGCCACGCCCGCGCCCACGCCCAGCTGGCTGACGGCCAGCGAGGGGCCGAACACGGGCCAGGCCAGTTGCGGGCGCGTGCGGCCAAACGTGATGGCCGCGTTGACCAGCACCAGCACGCTGACCACGTTGGCGACGTCGCCCAGGCTGGCCAGGTGCAGCACGGCCGTCAGGCCCAGCAGGATCAGGCCGAAGGCAAAGCCCGTCAGGTTCTGCGCCACGCTGGCCAGCGCCACGCAGGCCAGGAACAGCAGGTGCGACGCCACGCTCATGCCAGGCTCATTTCGCCAGCGACAGGAAGAAGTCTTGCTGCGCGCAACCGCGCCGCACGAAGACGGGCGGCTGGCCCAAAGGCGCATCGACTTCCACGCGCTGGCCGCCGTCGAACGCGGCGCCGCTCCACAGGTGGATCCAGGCGTCGCCCTGCGGCAGGTAGGCGCTCCAGCGCGCGGCACCGGCCGCGTGCACGGGCGCCACCAGCAGGTCGGGGCCGAACAGGTACTGGTCCTGGATGGCGTAGGTGGCGCGGTCGTGTTCATAGTGCAGGAACAGCGGGCGCTGCAGCGGCAGGCCGCGCGCCACAGCCTCTTCGGCCAGGGCGCGGATGGTGGGCGCCAGCGCCACGTGCAGCCGCGTCATGCGGGCAAAGTGGCGGAACACGTCTTCATCCTGGTAGAACTGGAAATTCTCGTCCGGGCGGTTGCCTTCGTGCGTGCGCATCATCGACGTGAACACGGCCATCTCGGTCCAGCGCTGGAACAGTTCGGCCGTGCGCAGATTGCCGAACAAGCTTGTATAGCCGCCGATGTCGCTGTGGTGGTAGGCATTTCCCAGGAGGCCCGAGGACAGGGCGCCGCAGATCACCGTCTGCAAACCGTCATGGCGGCTGAAGTCGACCGACTGGTCGCCCGCCCACAGCAGCGGGCAGTGCGCCTGCACGCCCGTGTAGCCGGCGCGCATGAAGAAGGTGGCGTCGCCCGTCTTCCCGGCCCGTTCGATGGCGCGCGCATTGACTTCGGCCCACAGGGTCGGCCACGCATTGTGCATCAGGCGCGCGTCGGCGCCATTGTGCAGGCGCAGGTCGATCGGCAGGTATTCGCCGAAATCGGCCATCCAGCCGGACAGGCCGAAGTCGAGCATTTCCTGGCGCAGGATGCGTTCCTCGAACCACAGCGCGGCGGCCGGATTGGTGAAGTCGACGACGCCGCAATCGAATTCGCCGAAGTCCACCAGGTAGGCGCCGCCATCCATGGCTGTCGCCAGGAAGCCCTGTTGCAGCGCTTCCTGGTACAGGGTGCCGTCGTTGCACAGATAAGGGTTGACGTAGCCGAGGAAGCGGATGTCCTGCTTGCCCAGGTCGGCGATCCAGTTCTTCAGGTCAGGGTAGCGCTGCGGCTGCCAGCGCCAGTCCCAGAACAAGCGTTTGCCGAACGAGGTCTGGCGCAAGCCCACCCAGTCTTCGCACCACAGGGCGCTGACGGGCAAGCCATGTTCCTGCGCCTGCGCCAGGATGGTGCGCGCGTGCTCTTCGCCGCCTTTCAAGCCCAGCATGGCGCCATTCTGCAGCCAAATCGGAAGGTGAGGCTGGCGGCCGAAGCGCTGCGAGACGACGCCGACCAGGTCGACGAAGGTGTCGGCCAGCATGAATTCCAGGCGCTCGGGCATGGCCCAGAATTGCAGTTCGTGGAAATCGGGCTGGCGGAAATCGAAGTCCGCATACGCCGTCGTTTCCGCATGCAGGCAATAGCGCTGCGAAGAGATGAAGCTCGGTTGCGGATAATTCGTGTGGTAGTAGTCGCCGCCAGACTTGGACGTCACGTCCGCCTGCCACGTCAGATGGGTCGACTTGTCGCGGCCCACGCCCGGCTCCGACGTCCACAGGGGGAAGTGGCGGCCGCGCAGGTCGAAGTACGACATCTGCTCGCCGCAGCCCCATACATGTTCGTCCTGTTCCGCGGGCAGGCGCAGCCACAGCCGGTTCCAGCCCGGTGCCGCGTACTGCACCACCAGGTGCACGCCATGCGGCGTCGCTTGCACGGCCAGCACCAGTTGCGGTGCGTCGCCCGCATGGCGCGCAAAGCTCAGGGTGGCGGCGTCGCCATCCTGCGTGACGGCCAGCGCGCGCAGGGCATTGCGCTCCTCGACGTAATCCTCGATCTCGAAGTTACCACGGTACATTTCCATGCTTTCGCGGCCCTGGCCGACAAACACGCATGGGGCTTCGGCACTGTGGCGCAGCAGCAAGCGGCCGGCGCAGCGCAGGGCGACGCTGTCATTTTCCTGGTGTAGTGTGTACTGCATGACGATCAACTCCTGTGAAAACCGGCCGTCCGCATGGCGGGGCATGGGACGGGCCGGCGGTGCATCAACAATTAAGCACTAATTAAAAGACGAGGAACATGCCGGCGGTCAGCTCGACGGGGCTGTAGCCGAAGTAGTTATTGTCCCCCCGGAACTGCAATACGCCCAGCTTGGCGTGGCTGTTGTTGGCGATGCGCGTGGCATACGCGTAGAACGACAGGGTAGGCTGGAAGTTGTACAGGTAGCCCAGCGAGTACGCGGTCGACTTCGGCTTGCCCACGCCGTCGCCCGTGTTCGCGCCGAACGCGCCTTTGGCGTTGGCGCCGTCATAGCTGATGTGCGCCAGGCTGCCTTCGATGCGGTGCTTGCCAAGGTCATACGCGCCCGACACGCCGAAGGCGTCGGCCGCATAGCCGCCCGCGTTCGACACGCGGTAGGACGTGTAGGAGCCGCCCAAGGTAAAGTCGTTCCACTTGTAGCGCGCGCCGACGATATCCGTGACCTGGTTGCGCTTGATGAAATTCGGCGTGCCGGCCGTGCTGATGTCGTTGCTCTGCTGGTAATCCATGTGCGCATAGCCGAGGAACAGGTCGCCCTTTTTGTACAGCACGTTGGCGGCCCAGCTGCGGCCATCGTTTTCCAGGTCGGTGGCGGAAGACGCCTGCTGGCCGGCCGAATACGATACTTCGGCCGAGATATTGTTCCAGGTGGGACTGCGGTAGCGCAGCGCATTGCCGTAGAACAGGGCCGTGCCCGAGTTGTTGCCGGCCAGGCTAGTCGTCTTGCTGGCGTTGCCCGTCACGGGGTCTTTCAGGTAGCGGCCCAGCGATTCGGGGCGCGTGAGCGAGAACAGGGCGCTGAAGTCATTGGCGCCATAGTTGTGCGCCGAGGCCAGGTCGGCACCCAGCGAGACCCAGAACGGCGCCATGTACATGGTGCCGCCTTCGATCGAACCCCAGGTGGTCGAGGCAAAGCCGACGGTGGAACCGCGGTTGAACAGCACGGACGAGGTGGTGTTGTTTTGCGTGCCGCCGCCCGCGTTGCCGTTGAACAGGTTCAAGCCCGTCTCGACGCCGAAGATGGCCTTGTATTCATCGCTGAAGACCCAGGCGCCCGTGAGGCCCAGGCGGCTGGCCATCTCGCCCTGGTTCAGGCGATGGTTCGTCAACTGGCGCCCGCTGGCATCCTTGCCGCGCGAGACCGTGTAGCCGATGTCGCCACGGCCGTACAGCTTCCAGTTGAAGCCGGTGACGGGTTTTATCGGGGCCGCCGCCGATGATGCCGGTGCGGCCGCCATCGCTGCTGCTGGCGCTGCTGGCTGGGCCGCCTTCGCTTCCATCTGCGTTACCCGGTCCTGCAATTGGGCCAGCATGGCTTTCATGTCGCTCAGTTCGTCGGCGCGCGCGTTAGCGCTAACAAATGACGCCGAGAAAAGGGCGCCCGTGATGGCTGCGGCCAATGTGGTCTTGCGTAATGTCGTTTGCATGATCCTGTCTCCTGTGTTTTTATAGGTGTATTGTTGCTGGTCCCTGCCTTGCCTACATTAAATAATCAAATCCCTCCCATGCACAAATATTTGATATCGAGGAAGTCGTCCATGCCGTAATGCGAGCCTTCGCGGCCCATGCCCGAATGCTTGACGCCGCCGAACGGCGCCATTTCATTGGCGATCATGCCCGTGTTGATGCCGACCATGCCCACTTCCAGTTCTTCCGCCACGCGCCAGACCCTGCCCAGATCGCGGCTGTAGAAATAGCCGGCCAGGCCGAATTGCGTGGCGTTGGCCATGGCGACGACTTCGTCTTCGCTGCCGAAGCGGAACAGGGGCGCCAGCGGGGCGAAGGTTTCCTCTTTGGCCACCAGCATGTCGCTGTTCGCTTCCAATACCACGCTGGGCTCGAAAAAGCTGCCGCCCAGCGCGTGGCGCTTGCCGCCGATGGCCAGCTTGCCGCCCTTGGACAGCGCGTCGGCGATATGCTGCTCGATCTTGCGCACGGCGTTTTCATCGATCAGCGGGCCTTGCGTGACGCCAGCGTCCAGGCCATTGCCCAGTTTCAGCTCGGCCACCTTGGCCACCAGGCGGGCGGCGAAGTCATCGTAGATGCTGTCCTGTACGTAGATGCGGTTGGCGCACACGCAGGTCTGGCCGCTGTTGCGGTATTTCGACATCAGCACGCCTTCGACGGCCGCGTCGATGTCGGCATCGTCGAAGACGATGAAGGGCGCGTTGCCGCCCAGTTCCAGCGACAGCTTCTTGATCGTGCCGGCCGCTTCGCGCGACAGCCAGGCGCCCACTTCCGTCGACCCCGTAAACGTGATCTTGCGTACCAGGTCGTTGTGGCACAGTTCCGTGCCGATCGCTTGCGCCGCGCCCGTCACCACATTGAAGACGCCGGGCGGCACGCCGGCGCGCAGCGCCAGTTCGCCCAGGGCCAGGGCCGACAGCGGCGTTTGCGACGCCGGTTTCAAGACCATGGCGCAGCCGGCCGCCAGGGCGGGGCCGGCCTTGCGCGTGATCATGCCGTTCGGGAAATTCCACGGCGTGATGGCCGCGCACACGCCGATCGGCTGCTTGATGACGACGATGCGCTTGTCGTTCGACGGCGGCGCGATCACGTCGCCATACGCGCGCTTGCCTTCCTCGGCAAACCACTCCAGGTAGGCCGCGTTCGAGACGATCTCGCCCTTCGCTTCGGCCAGCGACTTGCCTTGCTCGCTGGTGAGGATCAGCGCCAGGTCGTCGGCATGCTGCAAAATCAAGGCATGCCAGGCGCGCAGCACCGTGGCGCGCGCCTTCACCGTCTGCTTGCGCCACAGCCGGAAGGCCGCGTGCGAAGCGGCGATGGCGCGCCGCGTCTCGGCCGCACCCATGCGCGGTACGGTGGCGATGACTGCGCCCGTGGCCGGGTTGGTCACGGCGATGGTGGCGCCGTCATCGGCGTCGCACCAGACGCCATCGATCAGGCATTGCTGTTTCAACAGGCTTGCATCTTGCAGGTTCAACATGAGGGTTCTCCTTGGATGGGTGATGCGGCTTAACCCGCTACAGATACTTGTGCGAGGCCGGCGTCGACGATGATGTTCTGCCCTGTGATGCCGTCCGAATCGTCGGCCGCCAGGAACAGGGCCGTGCGCGCCACGTGGCCCGCGTCGAGCCGGTATTTCAGGCATTGCAGTTCGATGAAACGCCGGTCTTCCTCGGGATCGCGCCACAGGGCGGCCTGGCGGTCCGTGGCGATGGCGCCCGGCGCGATGGCGTTGACGCGGATATTCTGTTCGCCCAGTTCGCGCGCCAGGGTGCGCGACAGGCCCGCGATGCCGGCCTTGGACGTGGTGTAGCCGACCAGGTTGGGGCGCCCGCGCATCCATGAAATGGAGCCGAGGTTGATGATGGAGCCGCCGCCGGCGGCCGCCATGCCGGGAGCCACCTGCTGGATGGCGAACACATGGTGCTTGAGGTTCAGGGCCAGGCAGTTGTCCCAGTACTCGGGCGTCAGTTCGGCCAGGCTGTGGCGGTCGTCGCGGCCCGCGTTATTGAGCAGCACGCGGATGGCGCCGAAACGCGCCTCGACGTCGGCCAGGCTGGCCTGGTAGGCGGCGATGTCGCGGATGTCGCTGTACACAAAATAGGGCGCATGGCGCGACAAAGGCGCCAGGCGCGCGGCCAGGGCGGCGCTGGCGTCGCGGTCGATGTCGCAAAAAGCCACTTGCGCACCTTGCAGGGCGAAATGTTCGACCAGCGCAGCGCCGATGCCGGAGCCGCCGCCGGAGACGAAGACCACGCGGTCCTGCAGGCTGGGGTAAAGAGTGATGTTGGCGTTCATGCTGTCCTCGGGGGCAAATTGTGGGGATCAATCCCGGTAAAGGGGTTCGGGGCGGCCGGCCACGTCCAGGCGCACGGCAAAGAGGCCGCCGGCCTGCGGCTGGCGCGCCAGTTCGTCGTCCGCCGCGCCTTCGCGCGCGCTGGTGATGTACAGGGTGCGCAGGTCGGCGCCGCCAAAGGCGATCATGGTGGGACGCGTGACGGGCACTTGCACGATGCCGATGATCTCGCCCTGCGGCGAAAAGCGCAGCACCCGGCCGCCTTCGTACTGTGCGCTCCAGTAGCAGCCTTCGGCGTCCAAAGCCGCGCCATCGGGACGGCCGCCATACACGGCTTCTTCGCCCTTGACGGGAAGGCGGGCGAACACCTGGCGCTCGCCCACCTGGCCGCTGGCCGCGTCAAACGCGAAACGGTAGATCACGTGATTCGGCGTGTCGGACTGGAACAGGGATTTTCCATCTTCCGCGAAGGCCAGGCCGTTGCTTACTTTGACGCCAAGATCCTGCTGCGGCCCCCAGCCCAGGCGCGTGGCGCCTCGTTCCAGGCAAAACATGGCGGCCAGTTCCGCCGTGCGCGGTTCGTACATGGCGCCGGCCCAGAAACGCCCGGCGCTGTCGCAGCGGCCGTCGTTGAAGCGCATGTCGCGGCTGTCGTACGGTGCATCGGCCAGCTTGTCGAGCAAGCCTTCCTGCGGATAGAAACGGTAGAAACCGTCGCGCAGGGCCGCCACCAGGCCGCCTTTTTCAGCCAGGGCGATGCAGCCCGGCTCGCACGGCACCCACCAGACGCGGTCGAGGTTTGTCGCCGGATCGTAGCGGTGCAAACGGCGTCCGGCGATGTCGATCCAATATAAACACTGCTCGGCCACGCTCCACAGCGGGCATTCGCCCAGCTGGGCGCGCGCGTCGAGCACGAGTTCGGCTTGCCATTCACGCATGCTGGTTCTCCGCAGTGTCTTCCATGGCCAGGCGCATGGCGATGTGCAGGCTTTCGCCGGGCGCCAGCAAACGCATGCCCGTGCCCTGCGCGCCGCGCGCGGCCAGCGCAAACGCGTTATTCGCGTGCGTGACGGGTTCCAGCGCAATGAAGCTGCGCTCGTCGTCGGGCGCGAAGCACACGAGGTGGCCGCAATTGTCGCTGGCCGACAGGTGCACGGCATAGTCTCCGTAATCGAGGCTGGCGCGGCCCGTCCAGCCGCTGTAGCAATTGTCCGCCTGCCAGCCGGCCACGGGCTGCGGCGTGGCGAATGGCGATGCTTGCGCCACGGGCGCCAGACCGGCCGGCAAGTGGTCGTCGCCCATGCTCCACACGCCATCCCACTGCGTCTGCAGGCGCAGGCCAGGGGCCAGCGGGAAGTAGGGGTGAAAACCCAGGCCGGCGGGCATGGTGCGCGCGTCGTCATTACGCACCGATAATGTCAGGCGCAGGCCGGCTTCGTCGAGCAGCACGGTTTGCTGCACCGTGCAGGCAAATGGCCAGTCCGCGTCGCCGCCATGCACGAGCAGCAGTTCGGCGCTGTGGGCCGTGCGCGCCGCCACATGCCAGACGCGCTGCCAGCCGAAGCCGTGGATGCTGTGCGGCTCGGGCGGGAAGTTGGCGCGCAGCGCATGCGTCTGTTCCGGCGCCTGCAGTACGGCGTTGCCGATGCGGTTCGAATACGGCGCCAGCGGATAGCAGGCCATCTGCCGCACACCGGCGCTGGCCGGCGCGGCGCGCAGGATGTCGCGCCCGCGCCAGCGGAGCGCCGCCAGCGCGCCACCCGTGGCAGGGTGGACGTCGGCGCGGCAGTCGCCATGCGTCAGGGTGAAGGGAGGCTGGTGGTTCATTTTCAGCCTCAGCCCTTCAAGCCGCCCGAGGTCAGGCCGCTGACGACCTTTTCCTGGAAGATCACGATCAGCACGACGATGGGCACGATGGCCACCACCAGCGCCGCCGAAATGATCGGCCACGGGAAGGCGAACTCGCCCTGGTACAGCTGGATGCCGACGGGCAGGGTGCGGTATGCCACGGCCGAATTCATCGACAGCGCCAGCAGGAACTCGTCCCAGGAATTGACGAACGCGAGGATGGCGGCCGTCGCCACGCCAGGCGCGGCCAGCGGCAGCACGATGCGCCACAGGGCGCTCAGGCGGGTGCAGCCGTCGAGCATGGCCGCGTTCTCGATGTCGCGCGGGATATCCTGGAAAAAGCTCACCATCATCAGCGTGCAGATGGGCAGGTTCAGCACCGTGTACGGCAGCACGAGCGCCCAGTAGGAGTTCAGCAAGCCCAGGCTGCGCATGATTTCGAACAGCGGCACCATCAGGGTCACCAGCGGGAACATCGACACGCCGATGATGGCGGTCAGGATCAAGCCACGGAAACGCAGGCGCAAGCGGGCAATCGCATACGCGGCCAGCGCGCTGATGAACAGGCTGAGCAGGGTCGACAGGCCGGCCACGATCAGGCTGTTGGTCAGGAACGTCAGCAGCGGCTGGTCCTGGAAGGCCGAGATGAAATTGCCGATGGTCGGTTCGTGCGGCCAGTAGGTGATCGGCTTTTGCGTCAGTTCGCTCTCGGTCTTCAATGAGGTGAATAAAATCCACAGGGCGGGGAAGACGCCGTTGAGGATGACGATCGCGGCGGCGAACCAGCGCAGGCGCTTCGATGAAAACAGGCCGCTCATTCTTTGTCTCCTCTTACATATTTCAGATACACAAACGTGGTGGCCATCGACAGCAGGAACATGAACACGGCCAGGGTCGAGCCGTAGCCCACGTCAAGGTAGTCCACCGTATTGGACTGGATATACATGGCCAGGGTCTTGGTTTCATCGCCAGGGCCAGGCATGTTGTACGGAATATCGAAGGACTGGATGGCCGTCAAGGTGCGGAAGATCAGCGCCACCAGCATCGATGGCACCAAGAGCGGCAGGGTGACTTCCGTAAATTGCTTCCACTTGCTGGCGCCGTCCACTTCGGCCGCTTCATACAGCGAGGCGGGGATCGTTTGCAGGCCGGCGAGCAAAATCAGGGCCATGAACGACGAGGTTTTCCAGATGGTCGTGATGCAGATGGCGGCCATCGTCAGCGCGGGCGAGTTGAACCAGATTTGCGGTTCCCAGCCCAGGCCGGGGATCAGCAGGTCGATGCGGCGGATGATGTCGTTCACCAGGCCGTATTCGCTGTGAAAGAACCACGCGAAGATCAGGCCGACGAAAGCCAGCGGCAGCGCCCACGGCAGCAGCAGCGCCAGGCGCACGGGCCAGCGGTATTTGAACGGCATGTTGGCCAGCATGGCCAGGCCCAGGCCCGCCACCAGCGCGCCCGGCACGGTGACGACGGTGATGATGACGGTGTTTTTCAGCGACTTCCAGAACAGGGAGTCTTCCAGCGCCATCTTGTAATTGTCCAGGCCCACGAAACTGGGCAGGCTGCCGCCGGACAGGCGGATGTCGAAAAAGCTGTTGTAGATCAGTTTGCTGACCGGATAGGCCACGATCAGCAGTAAAAACAGAATCGCCGGCGTCAGCAGGACCCAGGCCAGCGTCGTTTCGCTGGGGTCCGTGATGCGGCTTTTCAGGGTGCGTTGCCTCATGATTTCCTCGTCTGTTGCGGTGTGCGTATGCGTGTGCCGCCCGGGCCGCCGTCGTGGCGGCACGGGCGCATGCCGGTTAGCGCAGGATGCGCTTGACCCGGTTTTCGATCTCGGCCACGCCGGCCGCCGGCGTTTTCACGCCCGCCATCACGGCATTTGTATTGACGCGCACGGCTTCGGACACTTCGCTGTAGCGCGGCGTGACGGGGCGCGAACGGGCGCTTTGCACGACCGGCAGGGCGTCGGCGAACCAGCCATTGGCGGCCAGCACTTCCTTGTCCTGGTAGACGGACGGGTAGACGGGCAGGTTGGAGGCCTTGATGGCCAGCTGCTTCGACACTTCCGAGCTCGACAGCCAGCGCACCAGCTTGGCCGACGCTTCCTTGTTCTTCGAGAACGAAGACACGGCCCACTGCCAGCCGCCGATGCACGACGCAGGTTTGCCGCCCGCCATGGCCGGCAGGCTGACGACGCCGACTTTATCCTTCACGCTGCTGTCGGCGCCATCCTGGAAGTGGTTCCAGGCATAGCCCCAGTTGACGGCGAACAAGACGTTACCGGCCTGGAATTCCTTGCGCGTATCGTCGGTGGCCACTTCGGCGATGTTCTTTTTCGCCACGCCCTGGTCGACCAGCTTGCGCCACATGGCCAGGCCCGCTTCCGCCTTGGGCTTGTCCAGGGTCAGCTTGCCGTTGGTGACCAGTTCGCCACCCTGGCTCCAGTACGGCAACAGGAAGGTGCAGACGGCGCCTTCGATGGCCTTGCCCTGGAAGCTGATGCCTTGCAATTCCGGATTCTTTTCGCCGGCCTGGATGGTGCGCGCCACGGTGGCCAGCTCATCCCAGGTTTTCGGCGCCGCCAGCTTGTATTTGGCCAGCAAATCCTTGCGGTAGTAGAGGAACATGGCGTCGGCAAAGGCGGGCAGGGCCACGACCTTGTTGTCGACCATATTCGCTTGCTTGTAGGCGGGCAGGTACTGGCCCATGATCTTGTCGCGGTCGGCGCCCAGGTATTTATCCAGGCTTTCGATCCAGCCGGCCGACGCGTACTGGGCCGGGCGGATGATGTCGATCAGGAACACGTCCAGGGTGGTATCGCCGGCCGACAGCACGGTGTTCAGGTATTTCTGCTGCAGCTCGGAAGTGGCGCCGCCCGTTTCCAGGTCGATCTTGACGCCGGGATTGGCGGCCATGAACTTGGCGAACAGTTCGCGCATGACTTCGGGGCGCTCCTGGCCGCCGACAAAGACCTTGACCGTCTGCGCGTGCGCACCGGTGGCGAGGACGAAGGTGGCGCCGAGCGCCAGGACGAGGGATTTGATACGCATGATGCTTGTCTCCTGTTTGGTATGGGAATGCCGCTTGTGCGCGGCTTATCGGGATGGCAAAACCGCGCCGCCCTGCGGATCGAACAGATGGAATTTCTCCATGTCCAGCTGTACCGTGACTTGCTGTCCTGGCGCCAGGGCAAATGTGGGCGGCAGGCGCGCCGTCAATTCGCCTCCTTCGCACTGGAAGATGACGAGGGTTTCCGCGCCCAGCGGTTCGACCACCACGACGGTCGCGGCCAGGGCGGCGCTGGCGCTGCCGGCCGCTTCCAGGGTGATGTCTTCCGGGCGGATGCCGAATTCCACGGCGCGGCCATCGAGCTTGCCGCAGGCAGCCTGGCGCTCGAGCGGCAGGGTCAGGCGGGCCGCGCCCAGCACGATCTCTGCCTGGCCTGCGCCATTGCGCGCCACCTTGGCGCCGAGGAAGTTCATCGGCGGCGAGCCCGTGAAGCCCGCGACGAATTTCGACACGGGTTCGTTGTAGATCTGGTCCGGCGTGCCGACCTGCATGATGTTGCCGCCGGACAGTACGACAATGCGTTCGGCCAGGGTCATCGCTTCGACCTGGTCATGCGTGACGTAAATGGTGGTGGCGCCGATGCGCTGGTGCAGCTTCTTGATTTCCGTGCGCATTTCCGAGCGCAGCAGGGCGTCCAGGTTCGACAGCGGTTCGTCGAACAGGAACAGCTTGGCCTGGCGCACGATGGCGCGGCCCATGGCCACGCGTTGGCGCTGGCCGCCGGACAGGGCGCGCGGCTTGCGGTCGAGCAAGTGGTCGATTTTCAGGATGGTGGCGGCGGCGCGCACGCGCTGTTCGATTTCCGCCTTCGGGAACTTGCGCAGCTTCAAGCCGAAGCCCAGGTTGTCGAACACGGACTTGTGCGGATACAGCGCATAGTCCTGGAACACCATGGCGATGTCGCGCTCGCGCGGCGGCAAGTCGTTGACGACCTGTCCCTCGATGGAGATGGTGCCGCCCGTGATGGACTCGAGCCCCGCGACCATGCGCATCAGGGTGGATTTTCCACAACCCGAAGGGCCCACGAAGACGACGAATTCGCCTTGCTTGATTTCCAGGTCGATGCCATGAATGACTTCGACGCCGTTGTCGTACTTCTTGACGACCTTTTCCAGTTTTACACCTGACATGCTTGTCTCCAAAAGATGCGAATGACGCGTCTGAGCGCGCTACGTGCGTTGCAACAGAAATAGATTAGTAGGCACCCGTGTCGAGGGCTTTCGCCAGCGACGGTTTCAGGGCCGTGATAAAGGCATTGGCCTGGCGCATCATCATGCCCATGTCCGAGGCGATGGCCACATAGTCATAGCCGTAACTAATGAAAGTGTGCACCATTTCCGGCGAGGGGCCGACAATGCCGATGGGTTTGCCAATGGCGCGGGCGCGGCGGGCAGCGTCGGCAATCGCCGCCTGCACTTCCGGGTGGCCGATATTGCCGATATGGCCCATGGCTGCCGACAGGTCGCCGGGTCCCACGAACAGGGCGTCGACGCCATCGACGGCGGCGATCTCTTCCAGTTGCGCCAGGGCGGCCGGCGTTTCCAGCTGGATGATCGAGAAGACGGCGCCGTTGGCGCGGGTGGCGTAGTCGGGCACGGTGCCGTAGCGGCTGGCGCGGTGCATGGCGGCAAAACCGCGCGTGCCGGGAATAGCCTGGCCCGGCTGCGGATAGCGGGTGGCGGCCACGGCGCTGCGCGCTTCAGCGGCGTTTTCCACGAACGGGAACATCAGGGTTTGCGCGCCGATGTCGAGCGCGCGCTTGATTTGCACCAGGTCGTTCCAGGCCAGGCGCACGACGGGGCAGGCCGGCGTGCCGCCCACTGCCTGCAGGATCTGGTAGGCGTCCTGGTAGTCGATGGGCACGTGTTCCATGTCCAGCACCAGCCAGTCGAAGCCGGCGCAGCCCATGGCTTCGGCCGTCACGGGCGTGCCGGCCATCAGCCAGCTGCCCAGCGGTACTGCTTTGTCCGCCAGCAGGGCGCGGAAGCGGTTGTCCAGGATATCCATATTTACTTTGTGCTCTCTCTATATATATGTAGGGAAGACGGCGGCGTCAGAAGATTGGCGGCTCGGGCGTGGCGGCGTTGCCCAGCAAAAAGTCCAGGTCGCAGCCCTGGTCGGCCTGCGTCACGTGCTCCATGTACAGCTTGGTGTAGCCGCGCGCATATTTTTGCGCCGGCGCCTGCCATTCGGCGCGGCGGCGCGCCAGTTCCTCGTCCGTTACATCCATGCTCAGGCTGCGCGCGGCGATGTCCAGTTCGATCATGTCGCCGTTGCGCACCAGGGCCAGCGGGCCGCCGACGGCCGCTTCCGGCGTCACGTGCAATACGCAGGTACCGTAGTGGGTGCCGCTCATGCGCGCGTCGGAGATGCGCACCATGTCGCGGATGCCTTGCTGCAGCAGCTTTTTCGGCACGGGCAGATTGCCCCATTCCGGCATGCCGGGCGCGCCGATGGGGCCGCCATTGCGCAGGATCAGCACCGTGTTTTCATCGATGTCGAGGTCGGGCGCGTGGATCTGCGCCAGCATTTCCGCGTTCGAGTCGAACACGAGGGCGCGTCCGCGATGCTTGGCAAATTTCGGATTGGCGGCCGACGGCTTGATGACGGCGCCGCCAGGACACAGGTTGCCGCGCAGCACGGCCAGCGCCGCGCCGTCGGCCACCGGCTGCGACACCTTGCGGATGACGCTATCGTCCAGGCAGACGGCGTCGGCGATGTTCTCGCCCAGGCTGCGGCCCGTGACCGTCAAGGCCGTCAAGTCCAGCTGCGGCGCGATTTCCTTGAGCAGGGCCGGCATGCCGCCCGCATAGAAGAAATCTTCCATCAGCTTGTCGCCGGACGGGAACAGATTGGCGATGACCGGTACTTTTTGCGCCATCGCATCCATTTCATCGAGCGACAGGGCCAGGCCGGCGCGCCCGGCGATGGCGACCAGGTGGATGGCCGCATTGGTCGAGCCGCCGAGCGCCATGTAGGCGGCCACGCCGTTCGACAGCGCGGCGCGGGTGAAGAAGCGCGACGGCTTCAAGTCTTCCCACACCATGCCGACGATGCGCTCGCCGCATTGCGAGGCCATGCGTACGTGGTTGGCATCCATGGCGGGAATGCTGGTGGCGCCCGGCAAGGTAAAGCCCATCGCCTCGACGATGGACGTCATGGTCGAGGCCGTGCCCATGGTGTTGCAGGTGCCGGGCGAGCGCGTCATCTTCGCTTCGAGCTTGATCCACTCGGGCTTGGCGATGTCGCCGGCCACGTAGTCGTCCCAGAATTTCTTGGTGTGCGTGCCCGCGCCCACGCTCTGGCCGCGGTAGCGGTCGTTGAGCATGGGGCCGGCAGGGCAGAAGATGGCGGGGATGTCCATGCTGATGGCGCCCATCAGCATGCCGGGCGTCGTCTTGTCGCAACCGCCCAGCAGTACGGCGCCGTCGATCGGCAGCGAGCGCAGCAGTTCTTCCGTTTCCATGGCGAGGAAGTTGCGGTAGATCATGGTGGTGGGCTTGACCATCACTTCGCCCAAGGACAGGGCAGGTAGCTCGACGGGGAAACCGCCGGCCAGCAGGATACCGCGCTTGACGGCTTCGGCCCGTTCGCGCAGGTGCGAGTGGCACGGCGACAGGTCGCTCCAGGTATTGATGATGGCGATGACGGGGCGGTCGAGGAATTCCTCGCGGCGCAAGCCCATCTGCTGCAGGCGCTGGCGGTGGGCGAACGAGCGCATGTCGTCTGGGGCCAGCCAGCGCTGGCTGCGCAGGGATTCCAGCGTGCGGCGGGAAGTAGCGGAGCTCAATGTGTGTCCTTTTCGGTTGCCTGGCGCGCTGCGGATGGCGTTCCAGTGCTGCTGTCTCGGGTCTTGCTTGCCGCCTTTGTTAGCGCTAACATTGCAAGTACAGCGAAATATAATTTGAATCGCACGGGGCTGTCAACAGATTTAATGCAAGGGGCAGGCGCGCAGCCCTTACACTATCGGCATGATTTCATTGACGCCAATTTCCAAGGGGGAATTTCCGTGGCCCAGCTGATGAGTGGTAGCGCAGCGGCGTTACGCTGGCATCCCCGTGCGGCCGGCCATGGCATGATGCGTGGTGATTACCGATTTTTGAGAAGGCAGTACCCATGAACGACCCAGTACGCAAGCGGCGCGGCCTCGGCCGCAGCACCGTGTTCGATGTGGCCAAATTGGCACAGACCTCGGCCATTTCCGTGTCGCGCTATTTCAAGGAACCGGACCGCGTGTCGCAGGAAACGCGCGAGCGCATCAAGAGCGCCATCGACCAGCTCGGCTATATCCGCAACGAGGCGGCCGGCGGCCTGGCCTCGACCCAGGGCCGCATCGTGGGCGCCATCGTGCCCAGCGTGTCGAACTCCATCTTTGCGGAAACCATCCAGGGCTTGTCGACCACCTTGTCGCAGCACAATTACCAGTTGCTGCTGGCCACCCACGATTACTCGATCGAGACGGAAGAGAAGGTCGTGCGCGCGTTTCTCGGCTGGTCGCCGCGCGCGCTCGTGCTGACGGGCGCCGACCATAGCGCCGCCACGGAAACCTTGCTGGCGGGCTTGCAGATTCCCGTCATCGAAACGTGGGATATCCGCCCCGAGCGGCCGTATCCGCAGATCGGTTTTTCGCATATCGCCACGGGGCGCGACATGACCTTGTATTTGCACGGGCAAGGCTACCGGCGCATCGTCTACGTCGACAGCGGCATCGGCAGCGATTTCCGCGCGCGCAAGCGGGCCCAGGGGTATGAGGAAACCATGCGGCAGCTGGGTTTGCGTCCGGAAATTGTGCAAGCGTCGGTGACGGCGCCGCTCGATGCGGGCGGGCAAGTGTTCAGCGAGCAAATGGCGCGTGCCGAGCGTCCCGACGCCCTGTTTTTTGCCAACGACAACATGGCTGCCGGCGCCATCTATGAAGCGGCGCGCCTCGGTATCCGCATTCCCGAGCAATGCGCGGTGGCGGGCTTCGGCGACTTCCCGTTCTCGGAAAAGCTCATGCCGGCGCTGACGACGATACGCGTGCCCCGCTATGACATCGGCCGCTTGGCCGCGCAAGCGATCCTGCAGCGCCTGGGCGAAGTGGACGAGGGCGCCGCGCCACCGGCCTTGGCGCCGCTGCCTTACGAGCTGATCGCGCGTGCCAGCGCTTGAGATACCGTGCTTGCTACAGATATTGATGAATCGTATTTCTATCATCACAACATACAATTGGCTTGATATGCTGCGATGCGGCATCATGCACCTGTCTCCTCTACTTCCTCACAGGAATTAGATTCAGCCCGCTCCCGCAGCGGGCTTTTTTTTGCCTGTTTTCATGGTCTTATCGCTTAAGATAAGCTTGTTTAAACATAAACATGCAAGGAGACAAATTGATAATGCCTTTGTTTCGCGCCGCCGCCATGCTGGCGCTCGGTGCCTGTTCGGCGGAGAAGCACCCGTTTGGCCCAATTGCGTCCGGTCACGGTCGCAGCGCTGCCCGATATGGGGTGGCCGCCCGGCACGATGCTGTGCCCGATGGGAATTTATCAGAGCGAGCTGAGCGATTCGGCGCCGCATGCAGACCGCGTTAACGCATTCCTGAAGCAAAAGAAATTTCTGGGTGATGAAGGCCTTTGGTCGCTGATCGTCGTCACACCGATGTCAAGGGGACGCCGGTATCGAGCAATTGTTTTTCAAGCGAGGCGATTATGACGTGATCAATGATCCGCAACTCATCGCGCGCGATGCGGAAACAGTGCCAGCGGGGTTTGCGCCGCAGACTTGCGTGACCGTGGAGCAAGCCCGCGTGCTGGTGACACGTGAACAAAGATCACATCGGAAACTCATCATTTTTGGAACGAGCTAGGCCCGCTTGCGTCGCGGTTTTTGCCTGCACCATGCGTGAGCATGGTGCGCTACAGCACATTCGCCGCCACGGCCGAACTGTAGTTGCGCGCCAGCGCCGCGATGATGGCGGCCATCGCCTGCGGGTTGTCCGTGCCGCCGAAATGCGCGGCATACAGGCGCTTGGCCGCCTCGACTTGTGCATTCGTCAGTTTCACGGCATACGCCATGCGCACGGTTTCAGGATTGTTCAGCGTCATTTTTCACCTCGAAGACAGGATTTCGCTTGGCTCGCGTCACTTGTACGCGCAAAGGATTGCAACTACAATAATTGCATTTGCAATCGTATAGGCAATGTCTGCCTTGCGCAAGCATTGTTGCGACAGGAGCTTTCATGCATTCGTCCCCTTTATTTCCTCCCCCGCCATTGGACGCCGCGCGCGACGCCGCCCAAGCCTGCCTGGCCGCGCTGGCGGCACCGCCGGCGTTGCCGTTGCCGCAGGTGTCGCCGCGCCGCGCGCTGGGCGCCATGGCGGGCAGCTTGCAGACGGGCCCGGGCGCGGCGAATGCCATCCGCGTCGTGCGCGCGGAAGTGACGCAGCGGCCTGACGATGCCTGGAATGTGACGGCGTCCGCCAGTGCCTGGCCGCTGCGCTATGGCGCCGACAAACCGCTGCTGTATCTGTGCCGCCCCGCCTCGCTCCAGGCATTGAATGGCGTGCTGGTCGATGCGCGCGAGCGTGGCATCGTCTGCAGCGATGCGGAAACGCAATCTTCTCGCTGGCCGAAAGGCGTGCAGCCCGCGCTGCCCGCCTGGCTCGCCACGCAGCACAATTGCACGCCGTTCGACCCGGCTACGGGCGAGGAAGTGCGCGCCATCCTGCGCTCGGCACTGGAAACGTTGTACCTGGAACAGCAGACAGGCTATTACTACCTGGCCATACATGACGAAGAGGCGGACGAAGGTGCGGACGAAGATGCGCTGGCGATGCCCTTGTCGGACGCCGATGCAGCAGCGGCCAGCCTCGGCATGTACCGCGTGTCGCCGCCGGGGCCGGCGCCATGCCGGGTGCGTCTGTGCGGAGCGGGAACGATGCTGGCCGTCGTTGCCGATGCGGCCCGCTTGCTGAAGGACGACTGGGATATCGCCGCGCAAGTGTGGAGTTGCCCCAGCTACACGCGCCTGGCGCGCGATGCGCAGGCGGCGGAGCAGTGGAACCTGCGTCATCCGCGCGCCATCCCGAGACTGGCCCATGTGCGGCGCTGCCTCGATGACAGTGCCGCGCCCGTCATCGCCGTCACCGGCTATGGGCAGCACATCGCGGGCCAGATCGGCGGCTACGTGCGTGGGCGTTTCATCGCCGTCGGCGCTGACGCCATGATGGAGGTCAGCGCGCCATGGCTGGCCGTCACGGCCTTGAAAGCCCTGGCCGACGACGGCGCGCTGCCCCTGCAGTTCGTCGATTACGCGCTGCGGCGCTACGCCTTGCTCTGAGCTGCGTTGCGTGCCGCCTCGGCGGCGCGCGCGAGGGCGGCGCTGAAGTCCTGCTGCTCGCCGCCGTCAAATTGCGTCAGGAACAGGTCGGCCACCGTGGCCTGGTAGACGGCCCACATCTTCTTGCGCAAGACCTTGCCATCTTCCGTGATGGAAACGAAGGCGGCGCGCCCGTCTTCCATCGAGCGTGTGCGCGTCACCAGCCGGTCCGTTTCCAGCTTGTCCACCAGACGCGTCAGGTTGTAGCGCTCGATGGCCAGAGCGTCGGCCAGTTCATGCATGCGGCGCGAACCGTCCTGTCCGCTTTCGAGTCCCCACAGCACGTCATACCACGCATACACGGGCAGGCCGGCGGCGGCGAGGCGGCGCTCGATTTCCCGGATCATCAAACGGTGCGTGCGCACGAACGAGAACCACAGGTCGGGCACAGTGGCCAGGCCAATTTCAGGCGCAATTTCAGACATAGTATTCCTCCAGATCGATCACAGTTGCAAATGCAATTATAGCGCTATACAATGGCCGCCGTAACGATTGCAAATGCAATGATTGCATCAGCAATTATTCGCATATTGAATTTCCAACTCAGGAGACTGCCATGACCACATCCCTTGCTGTGCCCGATATCGATCCGCAGGAAACCAAAGAATGGCTGGAGGCGATGCAGGCCGTCGTCGCGGTGGAAGGACGCCCGCGCGCCCATTATTTGCTTGACCAACTCGTCGATTCCGATTCCGCGCAGCACGGCGGCATGCATGGCCGCGTCACCACCGCGTATACCAACAGCATCGCCACCGAGCGCCAGGGTGGATATCCGGGCGACCTGGCCATCGAGCGCCGCCTGAATGCGTATATCCGCTGGAATGCGATGGTGATGGTCTTGCGCGCGGCCAGACACTCGAACGTGGGCGGCCATATCGCCACCTACCAGTCGGCGGCCGTGCTGTACGACGTGGGTTTCGACCACTTTTTCCGTGGCCGCACGGACCAGTTCGCCGGCGACCTGGTCTACATCCAGGGCCATTCCGCGCCCGGCATCTATGGCCGCGCCTATCTGGAAGGCCGCATCACGGAAGCGCAGCTGGACAATTACCGCCGCGAAGCGGGGCGCGAAGGCCTGTCCTCGTACCCGCATCCCCGGCTGATGCCCGACTTCTGGCAATTTCCCACCGTCTCCATGGGGCTGGGCCCGCTGACGGCCGCCTACCAGGCCCGTTTCATGCGCTACCTCGAGTACCGTGGCTTGAAGGAACACCAGGGCCGCAAGGTATGGGCCTTCCTCGGCGATGGCGAGATGGACCAGCCGGAATCCCTGGCCGCCATTTCCCTGGGCGGACGCGAGCGTCTCGATAACCTGATCTTTGTCGTCAACTGCAACTTGCAGCGCCTCGACGGTCCCGTGCGCGGCAACAGCAAGGTCATCCAGGAACTGGAGGGCACGTTCCGTGCGGCGGGCTGGCATGTGATCAAGGTCATCTGGGGCAGCGGCTGGGATGCCTTGCTGGCGCGCGATACGAGCGGCTTGTTGCGCCAGCGCATGATGGAATGCGTGGACGGCGATTACCAGACCTTCAAGTCGCAGAATGGCGCCTACGTGCGCGAGCATTTCTTTGGCAAGTATCCGGAACTGCTGGCGCTGGTGGCGCACATGTCGGACGATGACATCTGGAAGCTGACGCGCGGCGGCCACGACCCGGAAAAAGTGCACGCCGCGTATGCCGAGGCCATGCGCACGCCGGGCCGTCCCACCGTGATCCTGGCCAAGACCGTCAAGGGCTTCGGCATGGGCGAGGCGGGCGAAGGGCAGAACATCAACCATCAGCTGAAAAAGATGAGCGCTGACGCCGTGCGCGCGTTTCGCGACCGCTTCGCGCTGCCCGTCAGCGATGCCCAGCTGGAAGAGATGCCGTATCTGAAACCGGCGCCGGACAGCGAGGAAGGCCGCTACTTCGCCGCGCGCCGGGCGCAGCTGGGCGGCTACATTCCCGCCCGCATCAGCAAGGTGGCGCCCTTGCCAATCCCGCCACTGTCCACGTTCGCCACCCAGCTCAAGGATAGTGGCGAGCGGGGCGCGTCCACCACCATGGCCTTCGTGCGCATCCTCGGCACTCTGCTGAAAGATCCCGCTTTGAGCAAGATCATCGTGCCCATCGTGCCGGACGAATCGCGCACGTTTGGCATGGAAGGCCTGTTCCGCCAGATCGGCATCCATTCCTACCTGGGCCAGCTGTACACGCCGCAGGATGCGGGCCAGCTCAGCTATTACAAGGAAGCCAAGGATGGGCAGATATTGCAGGAAGGGATCAACGAATCGGGCGCCATTTCTTCCTGGCTCGCCGCCGGCACGTCGTACAGCAACCATGGCCTGGCCACCATTCCGTTCTACATCTTCTATTCGATGTTCGGCTTGCAGCGTGTGGGCGACCTGGCGTGGGCGGCGGCCGATGCCCGCACGCGCGGCTTTTTGCTGGGCGCCACGTCGGGACGCACGACACTGATGGGGGAAGGCCTTCAGCACGACGATGGCCACAGCCACGTGCTGTCGTCCGTGATTCCCAACTGCATCTCGTACGACCCCACGTTCGCGTATGAGCTGGCCGTGATCATCCATGACGGCATGCGCCGCATGTTTGCCGAGCAAGAGGATATTTTCTATTACATCACCTTGCTCAACGAAAACTATCCGCACCCGGCCATGCCGGCAGGAGCAGAGGCGGGCATCTTGCAGGGCCTGTATCTGCTGCAGGAAAGCCCTGAAGCCCTCACGGCAACCACGCCGCGCGTGCAGCTGATGGGCAGCGGTTCCATCCTGCGCGAGGTGCTGGCCGCCAGCGTGCTGCTGCAGCAGGATTTCGGCGTCGCGGCCGACGTGTGGAGCGCCACCAGCCTGACGGAAGTGCGGCGCGACGGCCTGGCCGTTGAGCGCTGGAACATGCTGCACCCGGACAGCGAACCGCGCGTGCCGTATATCGCGCAATGCCTGGCTGGCCGGCAGGGCCCCGTGGTGGTCGCCACCGACTACATGAAAATCGTCGGCGACCAGGTGCGTCCCTTCGTGCACGACCGGCGCTTCGTCACCCTGGGCACGGATGGCTTCGGCCGCTCCGATACGCGCGAATCGCTGCGCACCTTCTTTGAAGTGGACCGCCATTTCATCGTGCTGGCCGCGCTGACGGCGCTGGCCGATGGGGGCCAGCTGCCGCGCAGCAAGATTGGCGTAGCCATCGCCAAATACGGCATCGACGTGGAAAAACTGGATCCCGCGTCCGTGTAACTTTTCGAGGAGTGATCATGAAACTGTATTACGCAACGGGAACGTGTTCTTTGTCGCCGCACATCGTGGCCATCGAGGCGGGCATCGCGCTGGAACTGGAACGTGTCGATATCCGGAAGATTCCGCGCGTCACGGAAACGGGCGCCGATTATGCGCGCATCAATCCGAATCTGTACGTGCCGGCGCTGGCGCTGGACGACGGTACGATCTTGCTGGAGGGCACGGCTATCGTGCAGTACCTGGCCGACCTGGCGCCTGCCAGCGGTCTGGCGCCGCCGGCAGGCACCATGGAGCGCGTGCAGCTGCAATCGTGGCTGGGTTTCATTGCCACCGAGCTGCACAAGGTGTTCAGCCCCTGGCTGTTCCATCCGGAATACGGCGCGCAGGCACAGGACGTGGCCCGCTCGCGCCTGGCTGCACGCCTCGATTATGTGGAGCGGCAACTGGCGGCCGGCGGGCCGTATCTGCTGGGAGAGCGCTATTCCATTGCGGATGCCTATCTGTACACCATCCTCGGCTGGTCTGCGCACACGAAGGTAGACTTGTCGGCCTTCCCGCAAGTGAGGCGTTTGATCGAGCGCGTCGGCGAGCGTCCCGCCGTGCGTCAGGCGTTGCGCGAGGAGGAGGGTAGATATTGATAAAACATATTTCTATCATCACAACATAGAATTGGATGAATATGCTGCGATGCGGCATCATGCACCTGTCTCCTCTACTTCCTCACAGGAATTAGATTCAGCCCGCTCCCGCAGCGGGCTTTTTTTTGCCTGTTTTTATGGCATAAAGCTGCGCACGCTTGCTTGCCATCATCGCCATCGTGTTGCTTTTGTGCATGCTAAACTGGGCCTTCCCCAGACCAAGGTTGTTCGATGCTTTCATTATTTCGCCATACGCTGGAGTCCACGCCGATCCTCGCCCTGTTTCTCGTCATCGGCGCCGGTTATGCGCTGGGGCGCATCAGCGTGTTCGGCTTTTCGCTGGGCGTGGGCGGTGTGCTGTTCGCGGGGCTGGCGCTGGGCGCCTTTGCTCCCGGTTCCGTGCCGCCGCCGATGGTCGGCTCCATCGGCTTGCTGCTGTTCCTGTATGGCATTGGCGTGCAGTACGGCGTGCAGTTTTTCGCCGGCTTGCGCGGCGCGGGGCAGAAACATAACCTGATCGCCTTCGTCGCCGTCATGGGCGGTCTGGCCGTGTCGATCTGGGGCGGACAGTGGATCGATATCTCGCTGCGCATGGCCAGCGGTGTGTTTGCCGGTGCCATGACCAGCACGGCTGCCTTGCAGGCGGCGCTGGAAGCGTCGCATGGCAATGGCGACGCGGCCGTCGGCTATGCCGTCGCGTATCCGTTCGGCGTCGTCGGCCCCATGCTGGGCCTGTACCTGGCCGGGCGCATCTTGAAACCCGTGCTGACGCCGCCGCCGGCGCCCATCGTCGTCTCCGAAATCACCATCGATGCAGCCAAACTGGCGGGCGCGGCCCTGTCCGAATTGGCCGATGGCCCGCTGGCTGGCGTGCAAGTGATCGGCGTGCGCCAGGGTCACCAGAACCGCTTGCCCGATCCTGGCCTCGTGCTTGGCGTGGGCGACGCGCTGATGGTGTCGGGCACGGTGGCGGGCGTGGAAGCGGCGCGCACGGCGCTGGGCCATTTGGACCCGGGTCGGCTGATGAAGGACCGCAGCGATTTCGACGGCACGGAAGTGTTCGTGTCAGACGCGGAAATCGTCGGCGTGCCCTTGGGCGAGCTGAACCTGGCAAAAGACTTTCCCCTGCAGATCGCGTTCATCCGCCGCGGCGACGCCATGATTTTGCCGCACCCCTTCCTGACCCTGGAGTTTGGCGACAGGGTGATGGCCATTGCGCCGGCCAGACATGCGGCCGATGTGCGCAAGCTGTTCGGCAACTCCATCACGGCCACGGCCGAGTTCAGCTATGTGTCGCTGGGCATGGGCATGGTCTTGGGTGTGCTGCTGGGGCTGGTGCCGATTCCGTTGCCGTGGATAGGTTCGTTCAGCCTGGGCCTGGCCGGCGGTCCGCTGGTGATGGCGCTGATTTTGGGGCGCCTGGGCCGAGTCGGCAAGATCAGCTGGCGCCTGCCGCTGTCGGCCAACCTGGTGATGCGCAACTATGGCTTGACGATTTTCCTCGCTTCCGTCGGCATGGCCTCCGGCTTGCCCTTCGTGCAGCAAGTGGGCGCCGACGGCTTGCCCATGCTGGCGCTCGGTGCCGTGACGGTGCTGGTGGTGGTGGCGCTTGTCGTGATCCTTGGCAAGGTCTTCCTGCGCCTGCCATTCCCTGAACTGCTGGGCATCGCGGCCGGCGCCACCGGCAACCCGGCAGTGCTCGTGTTCGCCAACCGCCTGGCCAAGTCGGACCGGCCGAACCTCGGCTATGCGATGATTTTCCCCAGCATGACCATCGTCAAGATCGTGGCCGTGCAGGTGTTGCTGCACTTGTATGGCTGATGGCGGCCACCATCAATGCCTTGCAGCGCCAGGCCGTTTGTTGGTTCCAGCAACGCTGATGCCAGACGACAGCAGCAAGGCGGCAGCGGCAAATCCTGCGGCAAGCCACAGGTTGGCGGAGAGGCCCAGCCTGTCGACGGCTTGGCCACCGGTCCACGCCCCGAGCGCAATGCCGATATTGAAGACGCCCACATATAGCGCGGCGACGATTTCCACGGCGCCGGGCGCCGCCTTCATCATCAAGGTCATCAGGCCGACCGATACGCCGCCGTAGGCCAGTCCCCAGGCCAGCAACACCATGCCGCCGCCGATGCCGGAGTCGCCGACAGCCAGGAACAGCAGCGGCGTGAGCAACAGGCCGCCCGAGATGGCGATGATGGTAGTCGCCGTGCGCCGCGCCGCAGCGACACCGGCCAGGAAGTTTCCAATGATGCCCGTGAAGCCATAGGCAAACAGCAGTGCGCCCAGCCATTGCGCATCGAACCCCGACACGGACAGCAGTAGCGGGCGCACGAAGGTAAAGGCCATGAAATGGCTGCTCACCAGCAGCAGGGTCAGAAGCAGCCCCGCTTGCAACTGCCTGTTGCGCAGCTGTTGGCCGAATTGGCGCAAGGTCGTCGACGCGGCAGCGGGCAGGGCGGGAATGACGGCCAGGTGCAGCGCCAGTACCAGGCCGCTGAACAGCGCCATGACGCCGAAAGCCCAGCGCCATCCTGCAAGGTCGCCGATGTGTGCGCCAAGCGGCACGCCCAGCACGGAAGCGGCCGCCACTCCACCGAAGATGACCGACGTTGCCAGGCCAACCGAACGGGCAGGAACCAGCCGGGAAGCGAGGCCGCCGGCGATGGCCCAGATGCCGCCCATGCAGAAACCGACGAGAACACGGGCCGCCAGCATCCACGCCATGTTCTGCGCCAGGGCCGAGGCAATGTTCGCGATCACCAGGAGCGTCAGCAAACCGCAGAGTATCTTGCGCCTGTCCACGCTTCCCGATGCGAGCACGACCAGCGGCGCGAACAAGGCCGCCAGCAATGCGGGCAGCGAGATCATCAGGCCGGCCGTTCCCGTGGAGGTGCCCAGGGTGTCGGCAATCGGCGTCAACAGGCCGACCGGCAGCATTTCCGTCGTCACGACGGAAAAGGTGGCCATGCCGACAGCGGTAACCGCCAGCCACGGGTGGCGGGCAGAAGTTTCTGCGGCAGCGCAGGAAGACGTACTCATGGTGCATATCCTTCATGTGATCAGGCGATAAACGGGTGTGTCCCGCTTGCAACGGAAACACGCCGCAGCGATAATACATACATCGCGTATGAATAAAGTATATATACATACGCAGTGAATGTAAACAATCATACGTTACGTATGTAAGGAGAAAGCAATGGTTCGCCGCACCCGTGTGGAAATGGAAGAAACCCGCGCCTCGCTGCTGGCCACCGCCCGCAAAGTGTTCAGCGAGCGCGGTTATGCCGACACGTCCATGGACGACCTCACTGCGCAGGCAGGGCTGACGCGTGGTGCGCTGTATCATCACTTCGGCGACAAGAAGGGTTTGCTGCTGGCGGTGGTGGAGCAGATCGACGCGGAGATGGATGGCCGCCTGCAGAGCATCTCCGACAGCGCCGCAGACTTGTGGGATGGCTTTCGCCATCGCTGCCGTGCCTATCTGGAGATGGCCCTGGAACCGGAAATTCAGCGCATCGTCTTGCGCGATGCGAGGGCGGTCCTGGGCGGCGCTTCCCCGGACTCGCAGCGCCATTGCCTCGACTCGATGCAGGGGCTTATCCAGCAGCTGATTCACCAGGGCATCGTGGCCGACGCTTGCCCGCAGGCACTGGCATCGCTGATCTACGGCAGCCTGGCGGAAGCGGCGTTCTGGATCGCCGACGGCGACGAAGGCAATGCGCGCCTGGTAAAAGCAGTGGCGGCATTGGAATTGCTGCTACGCGGGCTGTTGCTGAAAAGGTAGGTGCGAAAAGTGCTAATCTCGCCAGTAGCGGACATGCCCGGAGACAGGGATGACGATATTGAGCAGGGTGGGGAAATGGCGGGCGAAGCTTATATTGACACGGAGGAAAACTATGTAAGTCACGCGTATCGTTGCAAATTTCCCGGCGTCGGATCCGGGCCTGGCGCGGACGTTTTACGGGGACGTGCTGGGCCTGAGCCTGTTGATGGACCATGGCTGGATCATGACGTATGGTTCGCAAGCCGAGATGAGCGTTCAAGTGAGTTTTGCGACGGAAGGCGGCTCGAACACTGCCGTGCCCGACCTTTCCATTGAAGTCGATGACGTGGATGCCGCATTCGAACGCATGTCCGGAGCAGGGTTCCCTATTGAATATGGTCTCACCGATGAACCTTGGGGTGTCCGGCGGTTTTTCGTGCGCGACCCGTTCGGCAAGCTCATCAATATCCTGTCGCACACATAGACGCGGTGCCACGGCAACCCGCCGATTCCATCCCCTTGCCTTGCCGCGCCAGCCATTGTAAAAGGTCTGGCGCCACCCGCAATCTGTTGTACAATCCTTGAGAACGGTCGTGCTTTTTTGTGCGCTGAGCTTCCTTGCGTGCAGTCATCACGGCAACCGACAAGAACAAGGAGACAGACATGGACCTGCATTACACGGCCGAGGAGATGGCCTTCCGCGACACGGTGCGCGCCTTCCTCGACACCCATTTGCCGGCGGATTTGCAGCGCAAGGTGCGCCAGCATTTGCGCTTGAACCGCGACGATTACGTGCGCTGGCACAAGATTGTCGCGCAGCAGGGCTGGGCCGCGCCGGCCTGGCCCGTCGAATATGGCGGCACGGGCTGGACGTCCGTGCAGCGCCACATCTGGGAAGACGAGTGCGCGCGCGCCGCCACGCCGCCGATCCTGCCGTTCGGCGTGAACATGGTGGCGCCCGTCATCATGGCCTTCGCCAACGCCGAACAAAAAGCATACTACTTGCCGCGCATTTTGAACTGCGACGACTGGTGGTGCCAGGGTTACTCCGAGCCGGGCGCCGGTTCCGATCTCGCCTCGCTGAAAACCACGGCCCAGCGCGACGGCGACCATTACATCGTCAATGGCCAGAAAACCTGGACGACCCTGGGCCAGCACGCGGACATGATCTTTTGCCTGGTGCGCACGGACAGCACGGTGCGCAAGCAGGAAGGCATCAGTTTCTTGCTGATCGACATGAAAACGCCGGGCATCACCGTGCGCCCCATCATCATGCTCGATGAAGAACACGAAGTGAACGAAGTCTTCTTCGACAATGTGCGCGTACCGGTCAGCAATCTGGTTGGCCAGGAAAACAAGGGCTGGACGTACGCCAAATACCTGTTGGGCCATGAGCGCACGGGCATCGCCGCCGTCGGCCGCTCCAAGCGCGAGCTGACTTTCCTCAAGCAGCTGGCCATGCGGGGAACCAAGCGCGGCGCGCCGCTGCTGCACGATCCCGCTTTTGCCGCCAAGGTGGCCCATCTGGAAATCGAATTGATGGCGCTGGAAATGACGGTCTTGCGTGTCATCAGCGAAGAAGGCAAGGGACCGGGACCGCAAGCGTCGATGCTGAAGGTGCGCGGCTCGGAACTGCAGCAGCAGCTGACGGAACTGATGCTTGAAGCCATCGGCCCGCAAGCCTTGCCGTTCGACCCTGACTTCCTCGACGGCAGCGCGCAACACAGTGCTGGCGGCGACGACCTGGCCGCGCCGCTGGCCGCGTATTACTTCAATTACCGCAAGACATCGATCTATGGCGGCTCGAATGAAATCCAGAAAAACATCATCACGCAGATGATCCTGGGCCTGTAAGCCAGAAGGAGACGACATGGACTTCCAATTTAATCAGGAACAGCAGCAATTCGCCGACGCGCTCAGGCGCTGGGTAGACAAAGATTACCCGTTTGAAACGCGCAAGCAGATCGTCCACTCGGCCACGGGTACCTCCGACCTTGCCTGGGCCACCCTGGCCGAGCTGGGCATGACGGCCTTGCCGCTGCCGGCCGGCGTGGGCGGTTTCGACGGCACGGCCGTCGACATGCTGCTGGTGATGCAGGAACTGGGCCGTGGCCTGGTGGTCGAGCCCTACCTGGCCACCGTGCTGGGCGCGCGCTTCCTGAGCCTGGCCGGCGGCCACGACGGCGTGCTGGAACAGGTCGCCAGCGGCAGCCTGAAACTCGCGTGTGCGCTGGGCGAGCGCCAGTCGCGCCACGACATGCACGATATCGCCACCACGGCCAAGGCCAGCGGCGACGGCTTCGTGCTCGACGGCGAGAAAACCGTCGTCATCCACGGCGCCCAGGCGGGCGCCTTGATCGTCTCGGCGCGCAGCAGCGGCGGCCAGAGCGATACGGATGGCATCTCGCTGTTCCTCGTGCCCGCCGACGCGCCCGGTGTCAGCGTGCGCGACTACCGCACCATCGATGGCCAGCGCGCCGCTACCGTCACCCTCGTGCAAGTGGTGCTGGGGCATGAGGCCCTGATCGGCCAAACGGGGCAGAGCTGGCCCGTGCTCGACGCGGCAGTGGATTACGGTGCCGCCTTGCTGTGCGCGGAAGCCGTGGGCGCCATGGACGCCATCTTTGCCGCCACCCTCGAGTACCTGAAGACGCGCCAGCAGTTCGGCGCGCCGATCGGCAAGTTCCAGGCCTTGCAGCACCGCATGGCCGACATGTTCATCCACCTGGAGCAGGCGCGTTCGATGGCCATGCTGGCTGCCGCCAAGGCCGACAGCGACGATGCGGTTGAACGCCGCCGCACGGTGTCCGCCGCCAAGGCGCGGGTGGGACTGGCCGCCACCTTTGTCGGCCAGCAAGCCGTGCAATTGCATGGCGGCATGGGCGTCACGGACGAATTGCCCGCCGCCCACCATTTCAAGCGCCTCTCCATGATTGCCCTGACTCTGGGCGACGTGGAGCACCATATCGAGCGCTTTATCGCCCAGCCGGGCTTCTTGCCGACGGAGACCGCATGACCGCATCGCCTGCCATCACACCGAAACACTGGTATTTCGAAGACTTTACGCAAGGCCTGGAAATCGACTTGGGCCAGCGCCATGTGACGGAAAAGGAAATCATCGCCTTTGCCACGGATTTCGATCCGCAGCCATTCCACGTCGACCATGACGCCGCCGAAAAGACCATCTTCAAGGGCGTCATCGCCAGCGGCTGGCATACGTGCGGCATGATGATGCGCCTGGTGGTCGATAACCTGCTCAAGCATTCGTCCAGCATGGGTTCGCCCGGCCTGGACAGCATCCGCTGGCTCAAACCCGTGCGCGCGGGCGACACCTTGCAGCTGACCTACCAGGTCAAGGAAGTGCGCCCGTCCACGTCGAAACCGGACCGCGGCATCGTCATTTCCGTGTGGAGCGTGCGCAACCAGCATGGCGAAGTGGTGACGACAGTCGAAGGCATGGGCATGTTCGGCCGCCGTCCTGCCGGAGAGCAGCATGCGTGATATCGCCGGCATCGCCGGTTTTCAGGCCTTGGCGGGACAGCACGTGGCCGTCTCCGACTGGCTCACCATCACCCAGCAGCGCATCGACACCTTTGCCGACGCCACGGACGACCATCAGTGGATCCACGTCGATACGGAACGTTGTGCGCGCGAGTCGCCGTACGGCTGCACGGTGGCGCATGGCTTCCTGACATTGTCGCTGCTGCCAGCCATGTTGCAGGGCGCCTTGCACATGGCCGGCATCCGCATGGCCATCAACTACGGTTTAAACAAGGTGCGCTTTCCCGCACCCGTACCCGTCGGCAGCCGCCTGCGCGCGCGGCTCGACATCCTGTCCGTCGACGACTTGCCGGAAGGCGCGCAAGTGAACTGGGCCGTCACCATGGAGCGCGAAGGCGACACGAAACCCGTGTGCGTGGCGGAATTCCTGATGCGCTGCTATCCCTGAGCGATAAGCCTGGCTCGCCGCGTAGGTCGGTGTAGGTTGGCGTAGGTCGGCGTAGGTCGGCTTCGCCCGCAGGGCGTAAGCCGACGCAGGCAGGCATGCAGCAGGCGCGCGCCTCCTCCTCACTCCCCCTCCGACGCGCAATACCTGTCGCGCCCCGTATGCTTGGCGCGGTACAGCAGGGCGTCGGCGGCGCGGATCAGGGCGCTCGGGTCCATGCCTTCGGTGGGCATGACGCTGGCCATGCCCAGGCTGACGGTGACGTGCGGGCCGACGCTCGACCTGGCGTGGGGAATGTGCAGCGCGCGCACTTCGTCGAGGATGCGCTGGGCCACCACCTCTGCGCCGTCGCGCGTTTCCTGCGGCAGCAGGATGATGAATTCCTCGCCGCCGTAGCGCGCCAGCAGGTCGGGCGGGCGCACGGCGCAGCGGCGCAGGGCGGCGCTCACCTGTTGCAGGCACAGGTCGCCCGCCTGGTGGCCATACGTATCGTTGTAATCCTTGAAGTGGTCGATATCGGCCATGATGAGGGCCATCGGCACGCCGTCTCGCGCGCAGCGCCGCCATTCGCTGTCCATCGTGTCGTTGAAGCTGCGCCGGTTGGCCACGCCCGTCAGCGAATCCGTCAGCGACAGTTCGCGCATGGCATCGGCTTGCCGCTTGATGGTCAGCTGGCTGCGCACGCGGGCGCGCACGACGGCCGCGTTGAACGGCTTCGTGATGAAATCGACGGCGCCCGCTTCCAGTGCCCGCGTTTCGTCTTCGGGCTGGTTCAAGGCCGTAACGAAGATGACGGGAATGGCGCTGAGGATGGCCGACTCGCGCAGCGCATTGCAGACGGCGTAGCCATCCATGCCGGGCATGACGGCGTCGAGCAGGATCAGGTCAGGCAGTTGATTGTGCGCAATTTCCAGCGCCTTCTCGCCGCTCAGGGCGAACAGCACGTCGTGTTCCTCGCGCAGCAGCTGGTGCAGGATCTGGATGTTTTCCATGGCGTCATCGACGATGAGGATGCGCCCGTTCATGGCAAGGTTGGTCCAGCTCACTTGTTTTCCTCTCGTTTCAGCTGATCGAGCACGAGTTTTTCCGCAGCGGAAAAATTCAGGGTCTCGATCGCGTTGGCCAGCGCCAGGGCCGCTTCCCGGTCTGATTGTTGCAGGGCGGGGTGCAGGACGTGGAACTGGGCCAGCGCCTTCAGGTTATTGTTGCGGATCAGGACCAGCAGCTCGGCCAGGCCGGCGTGCAGGTCGACCGCTGCGCTGCCGGACGCGGCCTGTGCCGGCTGCCCGCGCCGCAGGGGCGAGGGCAGGGTGCGCGCCGCATCGATGACTTCGGCCATCGCCCGTTCCAGCTGTTCCAGCAAGGCGGCCGTGGTGTGCGATTGCCCTGTCTTCAGCGCTTTTTCAGTCTCGGCGGCCAGGCTGGCGACATGGGCTGCGCCCAGGTTGGCCGCCACGCCGCACACGCGGTGCAGCAGCTGCGCCGCCTGCGGCGTCTGGCCATCGGCCAGCAGGCGCCGTGCTTCCTCGACGGCGTCGCCCTGCGAATTTTCAAAGCGCTTGAGCAGCGCCAGGAAAGCGCCATAGTCGCCGCCGAAGCGGTGCAGGGCCGCCGCCAGGTCGATGCCGGGTATCGAGGCCGGCATTTCCAACACCTCCGTGGCGCCGCCGCCTGGCTGCGCGGCGCTGCTGCCGCCAGCCTGGTGCGCCGGCACCAGCCGCGTCAGGGTCTCGATCATGTCGTCGACATCGATGGGCTTGGCCACGTGCGCATTCATGCCGCTGGCAATGGCGCGCAGGCGGTCTTCGTCCATGGCATTGGCCGTCATGGCGACGATGGGCAAGTCCGGCAAGCCCAGCGCGCGGATGGCCAGTGTGGCGTCGTAGCCGTTCATGACGGGCATCTGCAAATCCATCAGCACCACGTCCCACGCTTGCGGGCTGTGCGCCAGCATGTCGACGGCCAGCCTGCCGTTGGTGGCCACGGCTACGCGCGCGCCCGAGTGCAGCAGGATGTACTGCGCCACTTCCTGGTTGATTTCATTGTCTTCCACCAGCAGCACGCGCATGCCTTCCAGCAAGCCCGACAGGGGCGAGGACACGGGCAGCATGGATGGCGCGCTGCGGGCATTGCGTCCATCCCGCACAGCGGTGACGGCCGCCAGCAGGCGCGCTGGCGTCGCCGGTTTCGAGACGATGCCGGCCAGCATCAGGCTGTCGGCCAGCCGTTCGAGGTTTTCGCTGTCCTGGTCGGCCACCAGCATGATCACGGGCGGCAGCGCCAGGTGTTCGTCGGTGCGCGCCTCGGTGAGCATGGAAATGCCATCCATGCCCGGCATGGCCGCGTCGAGCAGCACAAGATCGGCCGCCGCTTCGCCGCTGGCCTGGGCGCGCAGCAGGGCCAGGCCGGCCGCGCCGCTGTCGGCGCTGCGGCTGCGCCAGCCCTGCGCCGCGCACCAGTCTTCCAGCATGGCGCGCACGCTGGCGTTGTCGTCGATGATCAGCAGCGACAGCGCCCTGGACGCGCCCTTGCCGTGCGGCTCGGGCGGCGGCGCCACCTTGTCGAAGCGGCAGCGGAAGCGGAAGTCGGAACCCTGGCCCAGCGTGCTTTTCACGCTGAGCTGGCCGCCCATCAATTCCACCATGCGCCGGCAGATGGCCAGCCCCAGCCCCGTGCCGCCGTATTTGCGGCTGGTGCCGCTGTCGCCCTGGGAAAACGCGTCGAAGATGTGTTCCTGCTCGGCCGCGCCGATGCCGATGCCCGTGTCGCGCACGGAAAACTCGAGGGTGGCGCTGGCCGCATCCTCGGCCACCATGGTGATGGCCAGCACCACTTCGCCATGCGAGGTGAACTTGACGGCGTTGCCCATCAGGTTGATCAGGATCTGTTCCACGCGCAGGGCGTCGCCGATCAGTTCGTCGGGCACGCGCGGGTCGAGCACGAACACGGGCTCCACGCCGCGCGCCCAGGCGCTGCTGGCCAGCAGCACGCCGACGCTGCCCAGCATGCGTTCGAGCTGGAAGCGGCGCTGTTCCAGCACCATTTGTCCCGCCTCGATCTTGGAAAAATCGAGCACGTCGTTGACGATATGGAGCAGCGACTGCGTGGCCATCTGGATCTTGCCGACATAGCTGCGCTCGCGCCGTTCCAGCGGCGACTCTTCCAGCAGGCGCGCCAGGCCGATGATGGCGTTCATCGGCGTGCGGATTTCATGGCTCATGTTGGCGACGAATTCGCTCTTCGCCGTGCTGGCCGCCTCGGCCTTGTCGCGCGCGCGCACCATTTGCTCGTTGAGTTCGTGCAGGCGCAATTCCGTGCGCTTGAGTTCGGATACGTCCGAGGCCAGCACGAAGAAGCCGCGCACGCCGCCGCCGTCGTCGAGGTCGGGAATGTAATTGGTCCACGTGTGGCACACCTGGCCCGTGGGGTCGAGCAGGTCACGCTCGAAGCTTTGGGGCCGGCCCGCCAGCACGCCCTCGACGTGGGGCGCGTACACGTCGAACAGTTCCTGCCCCAGCAGTTCGCTCATGTGGATGCCGGCCATCTCGGCGCTGCTGCGGCCAAACCATTCATTATAGAAATTATTGGCGAAGCGGCAGCGCAGATCGGCGCCCCAGTACGACACCATGCCGGGCAGGTTGTCGGTGACGGTGCGGATGAAGCGCTCGCTCTGTTCCAGGCGCAAGGTGGTGGCGTGCAGCACCTCGGTGGCGCGCTTGCGTTCCGTGATGTCGATCGATACCCCCAGCACATGGCTGGCGCGCCCCGCATCGTCGCGCAACACCACTTTGCGCGTGGTGAAGTGGCGCGTCGTGCCGTCGGCCGTGTTGATCGCTTCCTGTTCGATTTCCACCATCTGCCCCGTGGCCAGCAGCTTGCGGTCGGCGCTGACGAAGGCGGACGCCTGCTGCGGCGGGAAGAAATCGTGGTCAGTCTTGCCCAGCAATTGCTCGCGCGAGCGTCCCAGGGTCAGTTCCGCGTGGCGGTTGATCATTTCAAAGCTCAGCTTGTCGGCGCGCTTGACGAAGACCATGGCCGGGATGTTTTCGATGATGGTGCCGAACAGGTGTTTCGAACGGCGAAACTCCGCTTCGCTGCGCTTGCGCTCGCTAATGTCCAGCCACAGGCCCGATACGCCCAGCAATTGCTGCTCTGGGCCGAAGATCGGGTGAAACGAGACGATCCAGTGACTCGGATGCTCGCGCTGCCGCCCGCCATGGCCTTGTAATTCGAGGTCGACGATGGGCGTTCCCGTATCCAGCACTTGGCGCACGCAGCGTTCGACCTGCACGCGCACGGCGTCGTCGAACTGCATGGCGCCCACGGGCTGGCCCAGATGCTGCGCCACGCTGGCCCCGCTGATGGCGGCCAGGTAGTGGTTGATCATGACGATGCGCAAGTCCAGGTCCACGAACAGCATGCCGATGGGCGCCGTCGCGTACACGGTTTCCAGCAGGCGCGTGGATTTTTCCAGGGCCAGCGTGCGTTCGGCCACCAGGCTTTCGAGCTGCGTGCGGTGGCGCCGCAAGTCGCGTTCCAGCGCGCCCAGGGCGCCTGCCATGTCGGCCGATTCGCGGTCCGCATGGCGGTTCGAGAGCAGGGGCTTGCCCTGCGCCAGCGCGTGGATCTGCTGTGTCAGTTCCTGCAGGGTGCGGGCCAGGCGGCCGCCCACGCGCCAGGCCAGGGCAAAGCCGGCACCGAGCAGCAGGGCCAGGATGAGGGAACCAGTGACCACGGAACCCAGCAGGGCTTCGGCCACCGTGCTGGTGCGCATGGTAACGGCCACCGTCCAGGCGTCGTCGGGCGCGCGGCGAAAGCCCGTATACACGTCGAGGCCTTCCAGGGTGGTATGGCGCAGCACGCCTTCGCGCGCCTGGCGTATCTGCTCGAGCAGGGGCGCCGCGCTGCGCTGGCCCACATAGCGCTGCGGCGCCAGGGTGCGCGCCACGTTGATGCCGTCGGCATTGACGATGGCCGCGCCCAGGTAGGCGGGCAGGTGCAGCTCGCGCAGCAGCAAGGGCAGGTAGTCGGGCGGGTATAGCGCCGTCAGCACATAGGCGGGCCCCTTGTCACGCGGCAAGGGCAGGTTCAGGGCCAGACGCGGCACCTCGTCCGGCGCCATCAGCAAACTGGTCAGCCGGGGCTTGCCGGAGTCGCGCGTGCGCTCCATGCTGGCGGCCCATTTCTGCGGCAAGGGGGGCGGCACCTGGCTGGCGGGCAGGGCTGTATTGACCAGCTGGCGCCCCTTGGTATCGGAGACGATGAAGGCGCTGACGGCCAGGCCCGGCTGCAGCAGGCTGCCGGCCAGGGCGCGCAGGGCGCCGATGTCGTCGGCTTGCAGGGCGGGCGAGGCGGCCAGGATGCGCGCGGCCATCTGCGCGCCGCTCAAGTCGCGTTCAACGGCGGCCGTGACGGCGCGCGCCGCCTGCGCCGTTTCGCTGACGACATGGTCGCGTTCGCGCGTGTAGCTTTGCGCCACGAGCAGGAGAAACACGAGGGCCGTCGGAATGACCCAGGCAAGCACCAGCCATGAAATTCTTGAGCGTATCGAAGGCAAATCTTGCACCCGGAAAGCTCCCAGAATGGATGAGTCGACAGGCAGGCTCACGCTGGCGCTGGCTGACCTTGAATGAAAAGATGCTAGACGAAATTGATTGTTCTGACAAGCCTAGTTTCTGGAATGGAAAAAAGGTTGCGCAAGGCATACAGAAGAGGGTGACACCCACCCCGCCGTGGCGGCGGGATGGCAAGGCAGCTTACGGGACGACGGTCAGCACGTCGACGTCGATTTCCGGGCTTTCCATGAAATCTTTTTCCACTTCGCCGCGGATTTCCACGCGGGTCCTGGCGTCGATCTTGCGGTTCATGAAGACCTTGTCGTCGATGTCCACGCGGATTTCCGCCGTGCCGTCGGAGAAGGTATATTTCTCGTTGCCCACTTTGCGCAGCAGATTGCCGCGCAGTACGACGGCTTGGTCGTCGACGGGATTTTTCAGGATGGCGGCCACACTGGCGGGCGCGGCCGGGCCGGCCGTCGGTCCCACGTATTGGGCTTGCGCGCTGCCGGCCAGCGCGGCGCAGGCGGCCAGGGAGACGATGAGTGTGCGGTGCAGTGACATGGTATTCCTTCGATAGTGACTGGTGGCTCAGAAAAATACGGCGGTGCGGGGAATGATAGCACCGGCATTGCCATAGGGCATGTTCGCCCGGACGCTGCCCGTGCTGGCCACGCCATCGTCGAGTTTGCTGTCGATCTGCTCGGCGTAGCTCTCGGGCAGGTTGTCGAAACGGATGCCGTTGCCGGCCCGGCCGCCCACTTCGTCGTTGTACAGGTAGACGGCGCCGCCCTGGGCGCTGGTCATGAATTGCGAGGTGCCGTTGAACGAGCCGGTGATGAAGCCGCCCAGCGCCAGGTGCTGCGGCGCCAGGGTGAATTCGCGCGGCTGGCCGTCGCCGATCTGGCCATCGCCATTGCCGTTGCCGGCCGAATTGGGCACGTGCACGGTGCCCTGGATATCGTCGCCGGGCAGGGCGCGGAACTTGTCCTGGTAGGCGTTGACGGCGGCCGTCAGCGCATTCGACTGCTGGATGATGTTTTTCACCTTGGCGCTGTCGATCAAGCCTTGTCCCTTGAGCACGCCACCGAGCAGCAAGCCGATGATGACCAGGACGATGGCGATTTCTACGAGCGTAAAGCCGTGCTGGCGGCGTGGGAGCATGGGATTTCCTTGGAAAAAAGTGCTGGTGCCTGGTGTGGCGTCTTCAGAATGGCAGTTTACTGCAAATGGCGCCGCGCGCGCATGGCCTGGCTTTCTTTTTGGCCAGTTCATCGAGCTTGCGCGCAAGGAAAGCGAGCTCGTGCGGGTCGCTGATCTGGCCGCTGGCGATCAGGCCACCGATCACCAGGCGGGCGCCGTCGAGCTGGTCCATGTCTTCCAGGATGAACGCTTCCATTTCGCGCACCCACGGCGGCACGTGCGGCCCCGTCGCTAGCTGGCGCAGCGCGCGCGCATAGCCGAGCGCCAGCGGCAGGTCGTGCAGCTGGTGCTTCGCCACCAGCACCGCCTGCGCCATCGCGGGCCAGCGCTGCTGCGGGTCGGCCGCGAAGCTGGCGGCGACAAAGGCCAGCATGCGCCGCGCGCGCTGCGGATCGGCCACGCCCGCATACACTTCGCTGGCGGCCACCAGCGCGTAGCGGCTGCGCGGGTCGAGCGTTTGCGCCGTCTCCAGCCAGCTGGCCAGGCGGTCATAGTCGAGCGCGCGCCACGGCAGGCTGACGCCGGGCTGGTCCTCGAACGACTGCAGGTACAGCAGCATGGCCTTCGACATGGCCAGCGGTTCGCCCAGGCTGGCCAGGCGCGCCACGCCAGGTGGCGGCGCGGCGGGCAGGGGCCGCGCCTGTGCGGGGGCGTGCTGCTGCGCCAGGCGCCAGCCCAGCTGCAGCAGCAGGCAGGCCGCCAGCAGCCAGCACAGGGGGCGCGGCACGCTGCTCCAGGGACGCTGGGCGGCGGCCATCAGATGTTCCTGCGGTAAAAGTCGCACAGCGCGCAACTGGCCAGCAAGGCCACATAGATGGCCGTTTGCGCCGCCACGCCGGCCAGGGCTTGCCAGTCGCCAGTCGCGTACAGCAGCCACTCCGTGCGCGTAAACGCGTCGAGGCGGGGCAGCAGCAGGGCCAGCATGTCGATGGCGCCGGCCGTGGCCCGCTGCGGCCAGGAGTCGCCCGCCTGCGGGCCGTGCGCCAGCAGTTGCAGGCTGCCCAGCATGCGCGCCAGCACATAGAAGCCGCCCGTGGCGGCCAGCGCCGGCAGGGCCTGCTGCAGGCTGGCCGCGCACAGCAGGCTGAAGGCGGCGACGATCCACAGTTCGCCCAGCAGGGACAGCGCCCACAGCGCGCTTTGCGCGGCCGCGGCGAACAGCGCCATCAACAGGCCGAACAGCACGGCGGGCACGGCCGCCAGCGCCCCGTAGCCCAGCAGTTTGCCCAGCAGGTAGGCCGCGCGCGGCATGGGTAGCGCCAGCAGCAATTCGAGGCCCCGGTCGGCCGCTTCGCGCGCCATGCTGGTGATGATGAACGTGGCCAGCAGGAAGACGCTGGCCAGGCGCAATGCGGCGGCCAGCAGGGACGTTTGCACGGCGCCGCTTTCCGTCAGCGCCAGTTGCTGCAGGAAGCCGGCCAGGCCGGCGCAAGCGCAGGCCACCAGCACGAACAGCCACGGCAGGCGGCTGCGCAGCGCTTCGAGCAGCGTGTAGCGGGCGATGGTGAACGAGGGCAAGAGCATGCGCATCAGCGGGGCAGCCTTTGCGCCGCCACCATGCGGTTGAACAGGATGTTGGGCGACAGCCAGACGATGATATCGTCGAACTCGCCGCCCGGCTGCTGCGGGCCGCTGGCGGCGCGGCTGATGAAGGTGGTGGCGTTCGATGCATTGTTGCGCTCGTCGACATTGTTGCCGAAAGGGACAGCCTGGCGCTGGCCCTGCACGCCCGTGGCGCCAAAGCCGTTTTTCCCGTGCGACATGATCATGGCGGGGATGTCCCTCAAGGCCGTCGCCTGCAGCAGCGCGCCGCCGTTGCGCGTGACGATGCTGATGTCGCGCGGCGTGCCCAGGTTGAACTGCTGTTCGCTGTCGCTGAAGGCCGGTGTGACGCTGTAGCGGAACAGATTGTTCCAGCTGTCGCCCTGGCGCAGCCCCAGGGTGGCCCATGGCAGGAAGCCGGCGCGTTTTTCGCCCGTGCAGCGCGTGCCGCGCCGGTCTTCCAGGCCATTGCCGGCGGAAATGGCGGGACACGGCAGGTAGCCGTAGCGCAGCGCGTAGCCCGTCAGCGCTTCCTTCGCTTCATTGAGCGCCTGTTGCGTCTCGGCCACCTTGCGCTGTTCCAGCTGCACCGTCAACGGCGTGACCAGGCCGCCTATCATCAAGCCGACGATGACAAGCACGATGGCGATCTCGATCAGGGAAAAGCCTCGCTGGCGGCGCGGATGGCGGGCGCTCATGGCAGGTTGCGCGCGGCGCGCATGCGTTGATACAGGGTAGGCAAGGTAATCCAGGTGAGCATGTCGTCAAAGGCGCCGCCGGGCAGCGCGGCAAGGTCGGTGGTGGGGCGGGTGATGAAGCTGCGGCTGGCGCTGTCGTTGGCCGCTTCGTCGATATTGCCGCGCGCCGTATTGATCTGCGGCACGCCGCTGGCGGCCGTGCCATAGTGATCCTTGCCTTGCGAGAACAGCACGACGGGCAGGCATTGGGCGCTGACGTCGCACTGCTCCTGTCCCGCCACGAAGGCGACGGTGCCGCGGCCGTCGCGCGTGAGCACGACTCTGTTGGCGACGGCGGAAAACGAGACGATGGGCGCGCGCGCCATTTCCGGTGTGACGCTGTAGCGCAGCAGCTTGCCCCAGGCATCCACGCCGTCCACGCCCAGCGCGACCCACGGCAAAAAGCCGCTGCACTCGGTATCGTTGGCGCAGTCGGCGGCCCGTTCGCGCCCGTCGAGAGCGGACGCGGCCGGACGGGGCAGGCGGCCATTGGCCACCGCAAAGCCCAGCAAGGCGTCGCGCGCCTGCGCCAGGGCGGCCAGGGTGCGCTGCTGGCGTTCGGCTTCGCCCGTGTTGCGCCCGAAGGCGCTGATCAGCAGGCTGGCCGTGCCCAGGCCCAGCACGGCCACCAGCAGCAACAGGGCGGCGCCGCGCTGGCGACGAGGTTGACGATGCGCTTGGCGCGGCGTCATGGCGGCGCCTCGGTGACCGTGCCGCTGGCCGGATCGTAGCGCTGGCCCGGTTTGAGCAGCAGCACCTGGCCGTTCGACAGGCGCAAGGTCAGCGTGCCTGGCTGGCCACGCGCGAGATGGTTGTGCGGCTCGTTCTGCGCTTCCTGGTTCAGCCAGACGGTGGTGCGGCCGCTGCTGCGCTGTACCACGCCATTCAATTCCACGGGCGGTGCGGGCGGCGGTGGCGGCGGCGGGGACGGCGGTGCCGCCAGGGCCGGATCGGGCGCCGGCGGGCCGTAGCGCTGCGCGTCGAGCTGGGCGCGCTGCTCGGGCGACAGGAACAAGCGCCCCAGCTGCGGTGGCTGCGCCTGGGCCGTGAGCGCGGCGCCAGCCAGCAGCGCACACAGGACGAGGGTGCGCTTCATGGCCGCCCCGGCACGGGCGTGCTGCCCAGGGTCAGCCACAGCAGCTCGCATTCGGCGCCCAAGGTGGGCGCCGCCCCGCTCGCACCGCCGCTGCCTGGCCCGGCGCCGGCCGTGGCATGGCGCTTGAGCGTGCAATCCTGCACGGCGAAATAGCCAGCCTGGCGCAAATCGTCCAGCAGGTTCAGCAAATCCATCTCGTGCAGCAAATCCATCTGCAGGCGCATGCGGCTGCCGCGCAAATGATATTGCCCCATCACCATGGGCAATGGCACTTGTAGCCCTTGCTGCGGGCTGATGTCATAGCTGATCGGCAGCAGTTTGCGCTGTTCCTGACTGCGGCGGATGGCGTCGATCCAGGCGAGGCGGTTTTCCTCGCCGATCAGGCCGCGCTGGCGCAAGGCGAGGAATCGCGGTTCATAGGCGCGGATTTCCTGCTTCTCCGCTTCCACGTGGTTGAACAGCATGGCGGCCGCCGAACGCGTGCGCTGGGCCAGGTCCAGCTGCTGCGCCTCGCGTTCGCGGTAGGCGATGCTCAGGCTCAGCAGCACCAGGCTGGCCAGCATGGTCAGGGTAAAGCACAGCAGGGCGCGGCGTATCAGGTGCAGTTCGCCCAGCCAGGCGGGCAGGGCGCGCGCGGGCGTGCTGGTCCGCTGCATGCCGGGCAGGGGCGGCTGCTTGACGGGGCCGCTCATGGCTGCCACGCAAGCAAGAGGGTGAAGCGGGCCTGGCTGGCTGGCGCCGGCACGGCGCTCTTGCCGGACAGGGCCGCGCTGGGGCGCAGGTCGAGCGGCGTTTCCTCGATCGTCACCTGCAAGCCCGGCTGGCGCGCCAGGGTTTGCGCGAAGGCCGTGATGGCGGCCAGGGCCGCGCGGTAATCGTTGTTCGGCATGGCCACGTTCGCTTCCAGGCGCAGCGCCTGCGGCGGCGCGACGGGAATGCCGGCCAGGGCGCTGCCGGTCGTCCCGCCCGTACTTTGTTGCTGTTGCTGTTGCTGTTGCTGTTGCTGTTGCTGCTGCTGTTGCGGTGGCTGATTGCCGGCTACGCGCGCGGGCGCCTGGCCCGCATGCCAGTGCAGTTGGCCCAGCGCCACCTGCGGCGCCTGGTCCAGCGCGGCGCTCAGCATGCCCAGCAGCCGCCCCGGCTCCGGCGCCTGGCTGGCGATCATGTGGCCCAGGGTCACGGCCACTTTCATGTTCTGCGTCTTGGCCGGCGCCGGCGGCTGGGTCGACATGACGCTGCGGTAGCGCTCCTGGTAGGACGCCGTTTCCTGCGCCAGGCGCTGGATGGCGGCCCCGTCGGCTATGCCGCCGAGCAAGTTAATCGCGCACCACAGGGCTGCCGACGCGCCGATCAGCGTGCTGGCGCCATACAGCGTCTTGCGCGCGCGCTGGAAGTGGTAGTAGCGGGCCAGCGCGCCTGGCGGATAGTGGCTGGACGGCGGATGCTTGCCCAACAAGGTCAGCAGCAATTCATCGGCCAGCGCCGGCGTCTTGCGCAAGCCCACTCTTTCGGCGGCCAGTTGCAGGTCGATGAAGTGGTAAGCCACTTCGACGCCGTTGTCGCACAGCAGTTCGAGCTTGGCGATCTGCGCGGCCGGCGCCAGGATGACGGTATTCAGGACGTCGCCGCGCGCCAGCATGCGCGTGCTGGTCAGAAATTGCCGTGTCTTTTCCGTTTCCAGCGCAATATTCACGGCCACGCCGTCGAGCGCGATGGTGGCCGTCTGGCGCGAAAAGCGCAGCTGGCCCTTTTCATAGTAGCTTTGCCGCAAGCCGCCCGACTGCTGCGTCACGAGCAGCAAGTGTTCATGCGCGATCGACAGCTTTTTGACCAGCGCGATACTGAGCAGGCTGGTCGAATAGATGCCGGCCACGGGCACGCACAGGTGCTCGAGCGCCTCCGTCCACGGCTGCAGCAAGGATGGGTTGGTCAGGGCGAAGAACAGCACCTGGTCGTCGTGGCGGCCCGTGCTTTCACGGCCCAGCAGGGTGCTGCCCCGGTAGGGCGTATCGCGGTGCAGTTGCTGCTTGCGCCGCTCCAGCAAGGCTCGGCCCGCCTTGCCGCGCACGTGGGGCAGCAGCTGGCGCTGGAAATCCTCTTCGATCAAGTCCGTCAGCAGGTAGGCGGGCACGTCGAAGCGGTGCGCCTGCGGGTCTTCCAGCCACGCGGCGAAACCGTCCAGCCCGGCCGCGCTGGCGGGAAAGGCCTGGCCCGGGCCCAGCACGCCATGGTCCCAGTCGTAGGCGCACAGGGCGTCGCTGGTGATGTAGAGTAATTGTTTGCGGAACACGGCGGCCTCAGGTCTTGATTGTACTGATGGTGTCGTAGATCGGCCCCAGCACCGACAACATGATCCAGCCCAGCAGCAGGCCCAGGATGACCGTCATGGTCGGCTCGATCATGGCTTGCACTTTTTCAATCAATTCCTTCACTTCGCGGTTGTAAAAGTAACTGACATTGCGCAAGGCCGTGTCCAGCGATCCCGTGGCCTCGCCCACCTTCAGCATGCGGATCACGAGCGGCGGGAAGATGCCCGTGTGCTGGAAGGCGGCCGTCACGCCGTAACCCTCGCTGATCAGCTGGGCGGCGCGGCGCAGGCCTGCCGCCACCACCTGGTTGCCGGCGATGCCTTCGGACAGGCGGATGCATTCGAGTATCGTGATGCCGGAAGCATACATCAGGGCGAAAAACGTGGCGAAGCGGGCCAGGATGATCTTGTGCAGCACGGGTCCGACCAGCCACAGCCGCAGCTTCAAGCCATCCCAGGCATAGCGGGCCGCCTCGCTGCGGCGGATGAGCGCGCGCAGCCCGAAGAACAGCAGCACGGGCAAGGCCAGCAGCACATACCAGTAATTGATGAAGACATTCGACACGGCAATCAGCACGCGCGTGTGCAGCGGCAGCTCGCCGCCCATGTTGCGAATGAACGCCGTCAGTTGGGGGACCAGATAGATCATCAGGAAAAACGTCACGGCCGCCACGACGATGGCGACGATGATTGGGTACATGATGATCTTGCGCGTCTGCGAGGCCAGCTCGTCCTGCCATTTCAGACTTTCCGACAGGTTCTTGAAGACTTCGGCGATCTTGCCGCTCTGTTCGCCCGCCAGTATCAGACTGGTGAACGTGGCGTCGAAGATGTCGCCATGCTGGGCCAGCGCGCCCGACAGGGGCAGGCCGCCTTCGATGCTTTCGATCAGATCCGTGACGACTTCGCGCAGGCGTGGGTGGTCCGTGCTTTCGCGCAAGTCGTTCAAGCCATCCAGGATGGGCACGCCCGCGCCCGTCAATTGCTCCATGTGGAAGCAGAAATTGATCAGGTCGCGGCGGTGGATGACCCGCTTGCCCAGCAGCACCAGATACTGGCCCGTGATCTTGCAGTCGATCAAGTCGAGCTGCATGCGGTGCAGGCGTGCTTCCAGGTCCGGCACGTTGGCCGCCTCCATGCTGCCGGGAATCAGTGTGCCGGCGGCATCCATGGCGCGGTAGACATATTGCGCCATCAGGCCAGCCTTTCCGTCAGGTCGACCACGCGGCCCACTTCTTCCAGCGTGGTGACGCCTTCCATCACGCGGCGCATGCCGTCGTCGACGAGGCCCTTGAAGCCGCCCGCGCGCGCCGCGTTCTTCAATTCGCGCGAACTGGCGCGGCGCGCCGTCAATTCATCGAGTTCGGCCGTCATCTTGAGGATTTCCATGATGGCCAGGCGGCCCTTGTAGCCCTGGTGCGCGCAGCGCTCGCAGCCGACGGCGCGGCAGATGGACACGGGCGCATCGGTTGCCGCCAGGCCCAGCAGCCGGCGCTCGACGTCGTCGGCGATCACGGTTTCCTTGCAATGCGGACACAAACGGCGCACGAGACGCTGCGCCACGATGCCGATGATGTTGCCGGCCATGATATCGGGCAGGATGCCGATATCGAGCAGGCGCGAGATGGAGCCGATGGACGAGTTCGTGTGCAGGGTGGAATACACCTGGTGCCCCGTCATGGCGGCGGCAAAGGCCATTTCCGCCGTTTCGCGGTCGCGGATCTCGCCTACCAGGATGATGTCCGGGTCTTGCCGCATCATCGAGCGGATGCCGTCGGCAAAGCCCAGCTTGACGGATTCGTTGACGGAGGTCTGGCGTATCATGTTCATCGGATACTCGACCGGATCCTCCAAGGTCATGATGTTGACGCTTTCCGTATTGATGTGATTGATGATCGAATACAGGGTCGTGGTCTTGCCGCTGCCCGTTGGACCCGTCACGAGGATCACGCCGTCGGGCCGCGCGATCATGAGTTTCAGCAAGTTCAGTTCCGCCTCGGCCAGGCCCAGGGCATCGAGCGGCACGATGCCTTTCTGACGGTCCAGCACGCGCAGCACGAAGTTTTCGCCATGCGTGGTGGGCTGCGCCGACGCGCGGAAGTCGATTTGCCGCCCGGAAAACTTGATGCTGATGCGCCCATCCTGCGGCGCGCGCGCCTCGGCGATATTCATGTTCGACATCACCTTCAGGCGCACGGCCATGGCTGGCCAGTACGATTTGTGCAGGCTGCGGATTTGCCGCAGGATGCCGTCGATGCGGTAGCGGATGCGCAGGAACGACTGTTCCGGCTCGAAATGGATGTCCGAGGCGCCGTTTTGCACGGCATCGGCCAGCAGCGCATCGATCAGGCGCACCATGGGCTGGCTGTACTCGTCCGACGGCGAGGCCATGCTTTGATAGCTGACTTCGCCCGTTTCGATTTCGTGCAGGATGCCGTCGATCGACAGTTCAAAACCATAGTACTGGTCGATGGCGCGCGAAATGTCCGATTCGTTGACGAGCACGGTGGAAATCGTGATGCCCTTGACCAGCATGGCGCTGATCTGGTCGAGCGCGACGATGTTGCTCGTGTCGGCCATGGCCAGGATCAGATTGTCCGCCTGCCGTTCATACACGATGGGGAATACGCGGTAGCGCTTGGCCACGTCCTTCGGGATCAGTTTCAAGGCGATGGCGTCGACCACCAGGCTCGACAGATCCGCGCTGACCTGTTTCAGGTTTTCGCTGAGCGCTTCGCGCACGGTGGCTTCCGTAACGAAACCCAGGGTGATCAGCAGCTTGCCCAGCGGCTCGCTGCTGCGCCGCTGCTCGATCAGGGCGATGCGCAGCTGGTCTTCGCTGATCACGCCTTTCTGGATCAGCAATTTGCCCAGCGGAAGTTTTGCCTGTTCTGCCATGTAATGCTTATTCCTGACGGGGTGTGATGGTGATGGCCGGGTCGGCCTGGGCCGCCGGCGCGGGGGCCGCCAGTTCGCGCAAACGCGTTTGCACGACGGCCTGGTCGAACGCGGCGGGCGCGGTTTGCGCCAGGGTCAGGGCGCGCTGGTAATAGGTGGCGGCCAGTTTCGGCTGGTTCAGCCGGTCCAGGCCCACGGCCAGGTTGAAGGCATAGTCGGGATTGCCGGGCGCGGCGCTGTAGGCGCGGAAAAATTGCTGCTGCGCTTCGTTCCAGCGGCGCTGCTTGGCGTACACATTGCCCAGTGCAAACAGCACGGGGCCGCTGTCGGGGGTACGCGCCAGGATGGCTTTCAGTTTTGCTTCGCTCTGCACGACGTCGCCCTGGCGCAAGCCGATCAGGCCGGCCAGCGCTACGCCATCATCGGGATTGATTTCCAGCAAACGCACGTACAGCGACGCCGCCTGCGCGCCCTGGTTCTCGCGCTGGGCCACGGCTGCCAGGCCCAGCAGCGCATCGCGGTTGTTGGCATCCTGCTGCAGCACGCTTTCATATTGCTGGCGCGCCGCGCCCAGCTGGCCTCCGTTAAAGGCGTGGTAGGCTTGCTGCACGCCGGGGTTGATCTGCGGCGCCGTATCGTTGCGTACTACCTGGATCTGGCTGTTGTCGGGCGCGGCCACCGGTGGCAGGCTGGGCGGCGCAGGCGGCTGCAGTTGCGCCAGCTGGGCGGCCACGGCCGCTTGCGCGGCGGCTTGTATCATCGCCTGCTGTTCCGCCGCGCCGGCCGGCTGGCGCTGTTCGCGCGGCATGTCCTGCGGCAGCGGTGCGGGCGCGGGGGCATCCGGCAGGGCGCCGCCGGCCCCGGGCAGCACCACGATGGGCCCGGCAACGCCGGACGTGCCCGGGGCGTCCGTCAGCGGCATGGGTACGCCGGGCAGGTTGGCGCCCGCGCCGGGGCTGCTGCTGGCGCGCCAGTACCAGTACGCCATGGAGCCGGCCACCAGCAGCAGGATCGCCAGCAGCACGGCCAGGCGCACGGTGGCCGGGTCGACGCTGATGGGACCGGTGGGACCTTTCGGCGGCGGATTGCTGCGGCTGGCGCGTGGCTTGGCGGGCGGCGGTTCCGGACGGGCGCGTGGTGGCTCGGGGGGCGGGCCGGCTTGCGGACCGGGCTGGGCGCTACTCGGCTCGGGCTGCGGCGCCGGAGCGTCCGGCAGCGGTTCCAGGCGCAGGGTGCTTGCCGGCTGCACGGGCGGTGGCGCAACCGGCGCGGGACGGGGCGGCGGGGCGTCGGCCGGCGCCAGTTCCAGCACCTGGTCGTAGGCTTCGGACGGCTTTTCCAGCTCCTCGTCGGAAAGGCTGTTCTGCTTGGCGCGCTCGGCTTTCTTGAGCGCCTGCATCAGCAAGCTCATGGGACGTCTCCCTGCAGGCGTGCCTGCGGCTGGACGGCGGGCGCCGGCGGGCCATCCGTGTACGGCTGGCTGTTGAGCGGCGCCTGGCCGGGCAGCAGATAACGGTAGTCGCGGTAATCGCCCTCGACGCTGGCATCCTTGACGACGACGGGGCGCATGAAGATCACCAGTTCCGTCTTGCTGCTCGCTTCATTACGATAGGTAAACAAATTGCCGACCAGGGGCAGGCTGGACAGGCCGGGCACGCCATCCTTGGCATTGTCGACGGAGTCCTGCATCAGGCCGCCCATCACGGCGATCTGGCCATTGCCCACCTTCATGATCGACTCCAGTTCGCGCGCCTGGATCACGGGCACGCGGTTGCGCACGTTTAGCGCGGCCAGGGCCGGATTCGGGTCCTGCTCATAGCCGACGATGCGCGTGATGGTGGGGCGCACGTTCAGGGTCACTTCATCGCTGTCGGAAATCTGCGGCGTGACGCTCATGACGAAGCCGACGGGCACGGTTTCCAGTTTCGATTCATACGTGGCGGGCGTGGTGATGGTGCCCGTCGAGCTGATCACGGCAGGCGTTACCTTGATGGTAAAGAAGACATTGTTGTCGACCACCTTCAGCATGGCCGTCTGGTTGTTGAGCACGCTGATCTTCGGGCTGGACAGCACTTTCACCTTGCCGAACGACTCGAGCAGCTGGATGGTCGTGCTGAAACTGTCCTTCAGATAATTGAGCACGAAGATACCCGGCGTGGCGCCGGGCGTGACGCCGCTGCTGAGGGCAGTCGTACCCACTTGCTGCTGCCGCAACTGCAAGCTGCCCGTCAGGCGCGACCAGTTGATGCCTTGCTGGTATTCATTGCTCAGGCGCACTTCCATGATGGTCGCCTCGATCAGCACTTGCCGCTTGGCGCTATGCAATACCGCATCGAGGAATTCGGCGATCTTTTCGTGCTGGCGGCCCGTGGCCCGCACGGCGATCAAGCCGCCTTCCACGTTGACGACGACGGACGAGGGAGTGCCCTTGTTGGCGAGTTTCAGCAGCGGCAGGCCGTTCGCGTCGAGCGGCTGGGACGGGTTTGCGTTGGTATTGCCCTGCTGCTGGCCTGGCGCAGACTGGCCGCCAGTCTGCATCGGCGCCTGGCTGCCGTATTGATTGCCGGCCTGATTCTGCTGCTGGAAAGGCTGGCCTTGCTGTCCCTGCTGTCCCTGCTGCCCTTGTTGACCGGGCATGCTCGTCAACTGCTGGTTCAGCTGCGCCAGCGGGTCCACCTGCACATCGTTGAGTGTGGTCTCGCGCAGCAGGTCGCGGATATTCTTTTCCAGGCTGTACCAGAAATTGTTTTCCGAACGATTCACGACCAGGGTGGTCGAGTTGTTATTGCCGTTGCCGCCGCTGCCTTGCGTGCCGCCGACGGGGTTGCTGGCGCTGTTCGACCCGCCGCCCGCCGTGGAAATTTGCGTGGCGATATTCACGCTGCTGTTGGTGCTGCGCGCCATGTTGACGTAATCGACCTTGTAATTGCGCCATACGGGCGCGTCGGGCAATACCGTCAGGTTCTTGCCATCGATTTCGTAGCGCATATCGACTTGCTTGCCGATACGCGTCAGCAGTTGCGGCAGGGTCTGGTTCAGCGCATTCAGGGTGACGCTGCCTTCGATCTGCGGGTGGATGTCGATATTCATGCCCGCGTCGCGCGCCAGCGCAAACAGCAGCGATTGCACGGGCACCTTGTGCACGGTGACGCTGTAGGTTTCCACTTTTGGCGCAGGCAGGGGCGCGGCCAGCGCGCTGCTTTGCTGCACCGGTTCGGGAATGGCGCCGGCGGGGCGGGGCGGGGTATTGATGTGGGCAGGCGACAGCGGCGTTTGATGCGTGGCGCAGCCGGCCAGCACGGTGCTGCAGGCGAGGGCGACCCAGGAGGCCAGCACAGGAATAGGGTGTTGATTCATGAAAAGTTCGCCCTTGAAGTCGTGTTGTGCTTTTGTAATTTTACCCAGCATGATCGCCTAAAAGCAATCGGGTGTGCGGGCCCCGGAGGCAATATACCGAAATAAAGTCAGGGGGCGCCACGCCCCGTTTGTGCTGGTGTCGCGGCTTTCATTTCCGCACGGATACTATCTATGTCGTACAGCAATATTTTCTGTGGCGACGCAGGGGCCAGCCGGGCCCAGACGGCCTCGGCGCTGGCCCGGTCGGCGAAGCTGCCGTAGACGATATCCAGGCGCCCGGCGGCGCTCGCGGACGCCGCGCCGGGCAGGCGAAACACGTGCAGGTCGCGCAGGCCGATGGCTTGCTGCGCCTGCTGCAGGAAAGCTTCCGCTGCGGCCGTTTCGGTGGCGGGCAGGCTGGCGATGTGCAGCACCAGTTGCTGCGGTCCTTGCCGTGCCAGCCAGTCGCGCGATTCCGCCAGCTTGCTGTCGAGCAGCGTCGACGGCGCAGGCAGCGGCGCGCGCGGGGCCGCAGCCGGGGCCGGGATCGCCGCTGTCGTCCCCGGCGCTAGCCATTGCCACAGCAGCGCAGCGGCCAGCAGCAGCATCAGTGCGCTCAAGGCGCCCGCCACCAGCTTGCCCGCATGCCAGGGCGGCCGGTGAAATGGGCTGTCGGCAATGGCCAGGCGCACGTGGCGCGCGCCGATTTCCTGCGCATCGTCCGCAAACGCGGCCAGCAAGGCCTTGTCGGCGAGGATATTGACCCTGCGCACAATGCCTTGCGCCGCGCGGGCCAGCCGGCGCAGCGCGGACGGTGTGAAGACGAGCGGCGCCATGCGGCCGGCGGCGGCCAAGCGGCAGGCCAGATAATCGTTCAGCAAGGCTTGCGGCAGGCGCGGCACGGTAAAACTGTGGGTGATGCGCTCCTTCAATTGGCGGAACTGGGGCAAGTCCAAGGTGTGCTGCAATTCCGGCTGGCCAAACAGCACGATCTGCAGCAGCTTGTGGCTTGCCGTTTCCAAATTCGTCAGCAGGCGCAGCGCTTCCAGGGTTGCGCCCGGCATGGCTTGCGCTTCTTCGGCCAGCAGTACCACCTGGCGCCCTGCAGCATGCCTGCCTATCAGCTCGCCATGCAGGGCGCGCAGCACGGCATCGGCGCGGCAACCGTCCAGTTCCAGGCCCAGTTCGGCGGCGATGGCGTGCAGGACTTCGTCCGGCTCCAGGCGGGGATTGAGCAAATACAGCACGTCGACCTGGGGCGGTAGGCGCTCGGCCAGCATGCGGCACAGCATGGTCTTGCCGCTGCCCACTTCGCCCGTCAGCTTGATGATGCCTTCGCCTTGCGTGACGGCATACAGTAGCGCGTCGAGCAGTTCGCCCCGTGTATTGCCCGTATAAAAAAAGGCCGGGTCCGGCGTGATGCCGAACGGCGCCGTGCGCAAGCCGAAATGGCGCAGATACATGCCGTGCGGCGAGGGCGCGTAGTGGCTGGAAACCTGCGTGCCGGTGTTCATGCCGCGATGCAATTGAGAAAAGCCTGTTCCAGGCTGGCGCCGGCCGCACCGCCATGGCGGGCGCGGCATTCGGCGGGCGTGCCTGTAAACACGATGCGGCCCGCATGCAGGATGGCCATGCGGTCGCACAATTCTTCCACGTCGGCCAGCGCATGCGAAGTGAGCAGGGCGCCACGGCCCTGCGCGCGCGCTTGCCGCAGCACTTGCTTGAATTGCGCGCGCGCTTTCGGGTCGAGTCCGCTCATCGGTTCATCGAGCACCAGTTGCCGCTTGCCCGACAGCAGGCAGGCGGCCAGTCCCAGTTTCTGCATCATGCCTTTTGAATATGCGCGTGCGGGGCGCAGCAGGGCGTCCGGCGCCAGGTCCAGCGCATCCAGCGCTTGCTGCACGGCTTGCGTATCGGGGCGCACATCGTGCAGGCGCAACAGGTAGCGCAGGAAATCGCCGCCCGTCAGGTAATACGGTGCCTGGAAGCGTTCCGGCAGAAACGACAGGGGCTGGCGCGCCGCGCCGTGCCGGTGCGGCTGGCCGAAGATGGCGATATCTCCCCGCTCTGGCGTGCAAAAGTCCAGCAGGCATTTGAGCAGGCTCGTCTTTCCCGCGCCATTCACGCCGACGAGGCCGAACAGTTCCCCCGCGCGCACCTGCAGGTCGACGCCGCGCAGCACGGCGCTGCCCGCCAGTTGCAGATGCACGTTGTGGAACTCGATGGCGCAGGCGTTCATAGGGGCAATGGTCGGCAGGAAAGGCGGTGAACGACCGCCATTATTGCCATGGGCGCAGGTGGGCGGCAAGCGTTTCCTTGCAGTGTGTTGAAATGCGCAAAAATCAAACGTTGGAATGTATTTTCTTTAAGAAACAACAGGTTCTGGAATAAAATACCCCCGCGCGCCGCTGGCGTGTATCGTCTGTGGAATTTGTTTGTCGAGGAGTATGCAATGGCAAGGCCAGAGAAAGTCCGGCTCGGTGAAATTTTGGTACAGCAGAAACTGCTGACGGAAGAACAGTTGGGCCAGGCCTTGACGGAACAGAAGCGTTCGGGACGCAAGCTGGGCCGCGTTTTTGTCGAGCACGGCTTCGTCACGGAAGAGCAGATTTCGGGCGCGCTGGCGCGCCAGCTCGACATTCCTTACATCAATCTGAAGTTTTTCAACATCAATCCCGAACTGGTGCGGCTGCTGCCGGAAACGCAGGCGCGGCGCTTCCGCGCGCTGGTGCTGGAAGACCGCCGCGAAGGCTTGCTGGTCGGCATGTCCGATCCGACCGACCTGTTCGCGTACGATGAAATTTCGCGCCTGGTCAAGCGCCAGATCGAACTGGCCGTGGTCAATGAAACGGAAGTGCTGGCCGCCATCGACCGCATCTACCGCCGCACGGAAGATATCTCGACCCTGACGCGCGAGCTGGAGCAGGACCTGGGCGACGTGTCCGTCGACTTCGGCGCGCTGGCCGCCAATCCGGGCCTGGAAGAGGCGCCCATCGTCAAGCTGCTGCAATCGGTGTTCGAGGATGCCACGCAGGTGCGCGCTTCGGACATCCATATCGAGCCGCAGGAAGGCCGGCTGCAAATTCGTTTCCGCATCGACGGCGTGCTGCACCTGCAGACGGAAGCGGACAGCAAGATCGCCAGTTCGCTGGCGCTGCGCTTGAAACTGATGTCGGACCTCGATATTTCCGAGAAGCGCTTGCCGCAGGATGGCCGTTTCGCCATCCGCGTGAAAAACCAGCGCATCGACGTGCGTATTTCCACCATGCCGACGCAGTACGGCGAATCGGTGGTGATGCGTCTGCTGAACCAGGGCGGCACGACCTTGCGCCTGGACGCCATCGGCATGCCGCCCAAGCTGGTGCAGCAGTTCCGCGCCATCGTCAGCCGCCCGAACGGCCTCGTGCTGGTGACGGGGCCGACCGGCAGCGGCAAGACGACGACCTTGTATTGCGCCTTGTCTGAACTCAATTCCGTGGAAAAAAAGCTCATCACGGTGGAAGACCCCGTCGAGTACCGCTTGCCTGGCATTAACCAGGTGCAAGTGAACGAGAAGATCGAGCTGAACTTTGCCAGAGTGCTGCGTTCGGCCTTGCGGCAAGATCCCGACATCGTGCTCGTCGGCGAGATGCGCGACCAGGAAACGGCGCAAATCGGTCTGCGCGCCGCCATGACGGGCCACTTGGTGCTGTCGACCCTGCATACGAACGATGCCATCAGCACGCCGCTGCGGCTGATGGACATGGGCGTGCCCCGCTACATGGTGGGCAGCTCGCTGCAAGCCGTGCTGGCGCAGCGCCTGGTGCGCGTGATCTGCGAAAGCTGCAGCACGCCGTACCAGCCCACGCCGAACGAATATGAATGGCTGCGCCTGGAACTGGGCGAGCTGGTCGAGCGCAACCAGTATTTCCACGGCAAGGGCTGTTCGCATTGCAACGGCATGGGTTACCGGGGCCGTACGGGCGTGTACGAATTGCTGGAAATCACGCGCGCCGTGGCCGATGCCGCCAACCATGCCGACCCATCGCACTTCATGAAGGTGGCGACGGCGCAGATGGCGGGCGAAACCTTGCGCCGCCACGCCGTGCAACTGGTGGTACAGGGCCGCACGACGGTGATGGAAGCGATGCGCATCAGCAACCAGAGCGAGGATTGAGGTGCCGTTTTTCTCCTACAAGGCACGTAGCGCCAGCGGCGAACTGCTGACCGGCGTGATGGAAGGCGCCGACAGCGGCGCCGTGGCCGACCAGTTGATGGCGGGCGGCAGCACGCCCGTCGATATCAGCGCCACGAAACAGACGGTGACGAAGGCCGGCGCCAACCAGCTGGGCTGGTGGGCCAGGCTGACCGAGAAAAAAGTCACGCCCATGGACGTGCAGCTGTTCAGCCGCCAGCTGTACACCCTGCTCAAGGCGGGTGTGCCCATCATGCGCGGCCTGGCCGGCTTGCAGGAGTCCGCCATCAGCCCAGCGTTCGGACGCATCATCAAGGATGTGCGCGAGTCGCTCGACGCGGGGCGTGAGCTGTCGGCCGCCATGGCGCGCCATCCCACGATCTTCACGCCGTTTTACTTATCGATGGTGCGCGTGGGCGAAATGACGGGGCGCCTCGACGAAGTGTTCCTGCGCCTGTTCAACCACCTGGAATTCGACCGCGACATGCGCGCGCGCGTGAAAACGGCGACGCGCTACCCGACCTTCGTCGTCTTCGCCATGCTCGCCGCCATGATCGTGGTGAATATCTTCGTCATTCCCCAGTTCGAGAAAGTGTTCGCCAGCTTCCACGCGGAACTGCCCCTGATGACGCGCATCCTGATCGGCACGTCGCGCTTCACGGTGGCGTACTGGCCCATCCTGCTGATGCTGGGCGTGGGCGGCTTTTTCGGCTGGCGCGCCTGGCTGCGCACGAAAGAGGGCTTATACAAATGGGACCGCGCCAAGCTGCGCCTGCCGATCGCCGGCAAGATCATCCTGAAGGGCACGATGGCCCGCTTTGCGCGCAGTTTCGCCTTGTCGAGCACGAGCGGCGTGCCCATCGTGCAGGCACTGACCGTGGTGTCGCAAACGGTCGACAATACTTATCTGAGCGCGCGCGTGGAACAGATGCGCGACGGTGTCGAGCGCGGCGAAAGCATCTTGCGCACCTCGGTCGCGGCCGGCGTGTTTACGCCCGTGGTGCTGCAGATGATCGCCGTGGGCGAGGAATCCGGTTCGCTCGACGACCTGATGGACGAGATCGCGGACATGTACGAACGCGAAGTCGACTATGAATTGAAGACCCTGTCGGCGCAGATCGAGCCGATCTTGATCGTCTTCCTCGGTGCCATGGTGCTGGTGCTGGCGCTGGGCATCTTCCTGCCGATCTGGGACCTGGGCCGGGCGGCCCTGCACTGATGGCAAAACCGTTCCGCCAGCGCGGTTTCACCCTGTTCGAGCTGGCGGTGGTGGCGGGCGTGTTCGCCATCCTGGTGGCGGTATTGTTGAACCGGGTCGGCTATTACCAGCAGCAGGCGCAGCAGGTGGCCGTGGCCCAGATGCTCGGCGTCTTGCGCACCAGCTTGCGGGTGCAGGTGCTGCAGCTGTACCTGGCGGACCGGCGCGACAGAATGCCGGCGCTGGCGCGGCAAAACCCGTTCGACTGGCTGATGGATAAACCGGCCAACTACCTGGGCGAGTTCGCGCAGCCGGACCTTGCAAAATTACCGGCAGGGAATTGGTTGTACGACAAAAAAGAACAAAAAATTATCTATTTGTTTAGTAATGGCAATATTTTTCCCGCTACAAGGGTTGATTCAGTGAAATTTAAGGTAACCTTGCCGGGTGCGGACGCCGATCTTGACAAGCTCTCCCGGGAGCCCGATATCGTGGTGTGGAAATCGCCGGACTCGGCAGCAAACTGACGCACTTCCTAGTCTGGTGCAGCGACAGTTTCATGGCGTTGGTTTTAATGTTTTTATTTGATTTTGGAGAGCAGGTATGAATAAGTCTTTACGTAGTATGAAAAGCGGCGCCCAGGCAGGTTTTACCCTGATCGAACTGATCGTCGTCATCGTGATCCTCGGCATCCTGGCAGCGACGGCGATTCCTAAATTCATCGACATGTCGACCGATGCGCGTATTGCCAAGATGAATGCGGCGGTAGGCGCCATGAAGGCGGGTGCGGCGCTGTACCATGCGCAGTGGCTGGTCAAGGGCTCGGTCGATACGCCGAAGGTGCAGATGGAAGGCAAGGAGATCGAGGGTGCATTTGGCTACCCGACAACTGCCAGCATCATCGATGCTGCAGGCTTGACCGATCCTGATTACAAGTTTTCCGGTGGTGTCGTGACGCCTGATGCAACGCGTACAGGGTGCAAGGTTACCTATGTCGCCCCTACTGCCGCAGGTGGCGCGCCGACCATCACGCCTGCTCTGGATATTGCAGATTGTAAATAATTTGCACTGATTTGCAAGGATGGCCAGCTAATGCCCGGCTTTCCTTGCGCACCACCAGCCCAACCCCAGGCGCCAGCCCGTTGGGCTTTTTTACGGGCCATCCATTGCAGCAGCCACCGACAGTTTGTCCGCATCGTCACGCAGTGCCGCCAGGCTCGCTGAGGCGTACGCCTGCGCGCGGCTTTACCTTGATCGAACTGGTGGCCGTGATGGTGATCGCCGGCCTGCTGGCGACCTTTGCCGTCAACCGGTTTTTCCAGCGCGACACTTTTGACGTGCGCAGTGCCAGCGATCAGGTGGCAAGTATCGTGCGCTATGGGCAAAAGCTTGCGGTAGCGCAAAACCGTCCCGTGTATGTCCGCATCAATGCCAAAAGCATGGCCCTGTGTTTCACGCAGGCCTGTGACAGCCCGGCCAGCCGCACCGTGCCACCCACTGGCACGAACAGCGGCAGCAAGGAAACCCTGCTCGCTTGCGGCGGGTGGAGCAACTGGCTGTGCGAAGGATGGCCGTCGTCCGTCACGCTGTCGGACGGCCCCGCCGGCTTTTACTTTGACCCGCTGGGGCGTCCGTATTACACGGTGTATGGCGATTTTCGCGAGATACTGGTGCTGGCCGTGGCGGGTGGCGGGCAGCAATACCAGATCAAGGTATCACCGGAGACCGGCTATGTGTACCGCTAGGCGCCATGCCGCCAGGCGCACCCAGGCCGGCGTGACCTTGATCGAACTGGTGCTTTTCATCGTCATTGTGGGCGTAGCGGTGGTGGGCATCCTCGGCGTGATGGACCTGACGACGCGCAACAGCGTCGACCCGCAGCTGCGCAAGCAGGCGCTGGCCATTGCGGAAGGCATGCTCGACGAAATCGAGGGCGCGCGGTTTACTTTTTGCGCAGTGAACGACCCGGCAGCCGAGACGGCCATCAGTGTGGCCGGCTGTGGTGTCGTGGAGGCGCCCGGGATACAGGGTGGTGCAACGCAGCGGCCTTATGACAACGTCAACGATTACGTGGCCAAGGATGGCAGCGCCATCACGTACACCACGGATGTGGCCGGCAATCCTTTTTCATCGCTTGCCAACCAATATGCGGCGACAGTCAGCATGAATTCCGTCGCGCTGAACGGTATCGCGGCACCGAATGTGCTGCATATCCAGGTCAGCGTCGCTTATGGCGACAAGCAGCAGGTCGTGCTCGACGGCTACCGCACGCGCTACGCGCCGAACAGCATCCCATGAATATCTATTTTTCCCGGCGCCGCGCGCGCGGCTTTACCCTGGTGGAGATGATCATCGTGATCGTCATCACCGGCATCATCGGCGGCATGGTGGCCATGTTCATACGCCTGCCCGTGCAAGGTTATGTTGATGCCAATGCCCGCGCCGACCTGGCCGACGTGGCCGATACGGCCGTGCGGCGCATCGCGCGCGACCTGCGTCTTGCGCTGCCCAATAGTGTGCGTGTCAGCACGAATGGCAAGTACCTGGAGCTGCTGCTGACGAAATCCGGCGGCCGCTACCTGTCTGAGGATGATCCGCCAGGCCTCGGGGCCGTACTGGCTTTCAATCCCGTCGGCCCTGGTGTCGATCCCAATCAATTCACTGTCGTCGGAAACGTGCCGGCGATCGCGCCCGGCGACTTTATTGCCGTCTACAATATGGGCGATAACCTGCCGGACGCCTACGGCTGTGCTGTCAACGGCGGCATTTGCAATCTGGCGCAGGTCGCGGCTGTCAGCGGCGCCGTGGTGACCTTGCAGGGCAATCCCTTCCTCGCGCAGTCGCCGCAAAAATTTCCTTCGCCATCGCACCGTTTTCAGGTCGTGACGACGCCTGTCAGCTATGTTTGCGATCCGCAGACCGGTACCCTGACGCGCTATTCCGGCTATACCATCCAGGCAGCGCAGCCGCTCAATGCGGCGGCTGCGCCGCTGTCGACTGCTCCTGTGCGTGCCTTGCTGGCGCAAAAAATCCTGAAGAACACGCTTGGCAGGTCTGGCGTTCCCGCGACGGAAGCAACTCCGCCCGAAGGTTGCTTTACCTATGAAGTACTGAAAAATGTGCCGCGCGGCTTGCTCAGCATCGTGCTGAGCCTCGGCGCGGAAAACAGCAACACGGGAACGCTGCGCCTGGTGCAGCAGGTACAGGTCAGCAATACGCCATGACTACATTTTCCTTGCGCCGCATGCGCGGTTTCAGCCTGGTCACGGCGATTTTCCTGTTGGTGGTGCTGGCGGGTCTGGGCGCCGCGATGGTGAATATTTTTACCCTGCAGCAGGTTGAGTCTGCACTGGACGTGCAGGGCGTGCGCGCCGAGCAGGCCGCCCGGGCAGGTATCGAGTGGGGCGTGTACCGGCAGTTGGTCGATGGACAGTGTGATCCCGTCAAGTCGTTTGCCTTGCCTGCAGGCACCTCGCTGTCTATCTTTTCCGTCAACGTGCAGTGCAGTCGCGGCACCGGTCCCGGCACCTTGACCAGCTGGACCATCACGGCCACCGCTTGCAACCAGCCTGGGCCTGCCGGCTGCCCGAACGCGGGCAATAACCCCGATTACGTCCAGCGCCGCCTGCAAGCCGTGTTGTCGCAGTAAGGTCAACTGCGTGAAAAAAAGATCGCTAATTTATTGTTTTTACACAATAAAGTTGGCTTCATGAATTAAAATTGGCTGGATGCATTAACTGCGCGACAAGATCGGGCAGGCACTTACACTGGATAGTTCGCATGGGTTTATTCGCAAGAGCAAAGAAGTACGATGGCTGGCTGGCCACGGCGTTTGGCCGCGAGGGCGTCAGCGCTGTCGTGGTCGAACGTCCCGCCGGCGGCATGCCGCGCGTGCTGCGTGCCAGCTATCAGCCGGCCGCACGGCCGGCGCCGGCCGAGGTGCTGGAAAAACTGGGCAAGGAGCTGCAGGCACCAGCGCGCCACTGCACCAGCGTGCTGGCTGGCGGCGAATACCAGCTGCTGTCGCTGGAAGCGCCGGCCGTGCCGCGCGAGGAGTTGAAGACGGCCGTGGGCTGGCGCCTGAAGGACATGCTGGACTTTCCGCTGGCCGACGCCACTATCGACGTGTTCGACATTCCCGGCGATCCGAACGGCACCCAGCGGGGCAGCAGCGTGTTTGCCGTCGCCGCGCGCAACGGCGCCGTGTCGCGCCGCCAGGCGCAGTACGCCGAATGCAAGATCGGCCTGTCCGTGATCGATATCCCCGAAATGGCGCAGCGTAATATCGCCACCTTGCTGGAAACGCCGGGACGCGGCATCGCCGTGCTGTTTTTCGATGGCGACGGCGGCTTGCTGACCATGAGTTTCAATGGCGAGCTGTACCAGGCGCGCCGCATCGACGTGACCCTGTCGCAATTGCAGTCGCCCGATGCCAGCCAGTACTATGACCGCGTCACCCTGGAACTGCAGCGCTCGTTCGACCACTTCGACCGCCAGTTCCATTTCATTTCGCTGGCCCGGTTGATGCTGATGACGGGCGCCAGCGATGGCTTGCACGCCTATCTGGCCGACAATCTCTACATGCCCGTCGAGCAGCTGGACCTGGCCACCGTGCTGGACTTGTCGCAGGCCGCCGAATTGCGCGACCCCGCCATGCAGGCGCGCTACTTCCTGGCCATCGGCGCGGCCTTGCGTGAGCTTGGCCCGCACCCGGGCAAGCATGAAGGGAAGGGCGCATGAGCCAGCAGATCAATCTGTTCAATCCCCAGTTTGAACTGAAACAACACCATATGTCGGCAAGCACGGCCGGCCTGGGCCTGAGCGCGCTGGCGCTCGTCTTGCTGGTCCTCGGCGTGCTGGCCCGGCAGGCAATGGCCGGCCTGGAACAGCGCGAAGCGGGCGTCAAGGCGGCGCTGGCGCAAGTCGAGGCGAAGCGCGACCAGATTTTGCGCGATTACCCGCCACGCAAGAAAGATCCGGCCCTGGCGCAGGAACTGGCGGCCGTCGAGGCGCAGCGCCAGTTGCTGCAAGACGCGGCTAGCATGCTGGACAGCGGCAAGCTGGGCAATACTCTCGGCTATGCCGGCTATTTTCGCGCGCTGGCGCAGGCCAGGGTCGAAGGCGTATGGCTGACGGGCGTGGACATCGCCGGCGCCGGCAATGACTTCGGCTTGCAGGGCCGCGCCTTGCACGCGTCGCTGCTGCCCGCGTACATCACGCGCCTGGGCCAGCAGGAAATACTCAAAGGCAAGAGCTTCGCCAGCCTCGACATCGGCCAGCCCGAGCAGCCGGCCGTGGCAGAGGGCAAGGCGGCCAGCCTGCCTTACGTCGCGTTCAGCCTGCAGTCGGCGGAGCGTGCTGTCACGCCGGCCAAACCTGTTGCGGGAGGAACACGCTGATGCTGCCCTTGCTGAAGAAATGGGCCTCCGCCTTCGACGCCCTCAGCCTGCGCGAGCGGCTGATGGTGTTTGGCGCCGGTGCGGTCGCCGTCCTGTTCGTGTTTTATTTCATGAGCCTCAATCCCTTGCTGGCGAAGCATGCAGCGCTGGAAGCGAGCATTGCGCAAAAGCAAAGCCTGTTGACCGCGACGAACAAGGAAATCGAGCTGACCATGCTCGCCCATGCCACCGATCCCGACAAGGAAGCGCGCGCGCGCCTGCTGGCCCTGCAGGCGGAAACGGCATCCCTGGCGCAGGCGCTGCGCGAGAAGCAGCATGGCCTGGTGGCGCCCGAGCGCATGGTTACCCTGCTTGAGCACCTGCTGCGCCGGCATGCGGGATTGCGCCTGGTGTCGCTGAAAACCTTGCCCGGCAGCGCAGTCGGCGCACATCAGGCTGAAACCGCGAACGGCGATGCGGCAGCCAAGGCGGATGCCGCCAAGGCGCCGGCCCCGGCGCCGTTGCTGCACCAGCATGGCGTGGAAGTGGTGCTGCAAGGCAGCTATGCGGACATGGTGCAATACATGCAGGCGCTGCAAGCGATGCCGACGCGGGTCTTCTGGGGCGCCGCCCACCTCGATGCGGCCACTTACCCAAGCGCCACTTTGACCCTGACCTTACATACCCTCAGCATGGACGACACATGGATCGCACTCTGACCTTTGGTCCCGCGCTGCTGGCGCCTTTTCTTGCGTTGAGCCTGGCATGGCCGGGCGCGCAGGCGCAGGCGCTCGATGATCCGACGCGTCCGCCTGCGGCCCTGTGGGCACCCGCCAGCGCCGCGCCCGTCGTTGCGGCCAGGCCGCAGCTGCAATCGGTGCTCGTTTCCACCCAGCCGGGCGGACGCCGCCTGGCCGTCATCGATGGCCAGACGGTCAAGGTCGGCAGCAAGGTGGGCGACGCCGTGGTGACGGAGATCCACGACACGGCAGTGCTGTTGCGGCGTGGCAAATCACTGGAAACCTTCAAGCTGTACCCGAGCAGCAAGACCGATAACAAGGCCGATCGCAAGACCGATAGCAAGACCGGCAGCAAGCAGGAGTAGAAGAAGTGGCCAAGCAACTCAATCAACACAAGGCGAGCATGTTCAAGATCAGTACGATGGCGGCTGTCATCAGCGTCAGCCTGGGCCTGGGCGGCTGCAATGTCGCGCCCGTCAAGCGCGACACCTACAATGCGATCTCCGATGCCGTCAAGGGCGCGGCGGCCACCACGGCGCCAGCGGCCCAGCCCGATGCCGTGGAAGCGGCGCTGCTGCCGCCCGTGGCGGCCCTGGCCCAGCAATTGCCAAAGGCCCGCGCCGCGCTCGACGAGCGCTTCAACGTGGCTTTCAACAATGTGCCGGCGCGCCAGTTCTTCACTTCCATCGTGGCTGGCACACGCTACAACATGCTGGTCCATCCCGACATCGGCGGCACGATTTCCGCCAACCTGAAGGACGTGACCCTGTTCCAGGCGCTCGACGCCGTGCGCGAACTGTATGGCTACGATTACAAGGTCGAGGGGACGCAGATCTACATCAAGCCCCTGACCATGCAGACGCGTTTGTTCCACGTCAATTACCTGACGGGCGCGCGCCGCGGCAGTTCCAACCTGCGCGTCTCGTCGACGTCCGTGGGTTCGGTGGGCTCGACCAATTCGGGCGGCTCGGGCAATGGCGGCAACAACAACCAGGGCAACAACCAGAATAACGAGCAGAACCAGCAAACCAATGGCGGCCAGGGCGGCCGCACCCTGGACAGCAGCAACCTGACCACCTCGTCGACGGCCGATTTCTGGCCGGAATTGAGAGCGGCGCTGGAAGCCATCGTCGGCAGCAGCGAAGGCGGGCGGCAAGTGGTGCTGAGCCCGCAGTCGGGCGTGATCGTCATCCGCGCCATGCCGGAAGAGTTGCGCAATGTCGACATGTACCTGAAGGCCACGCAATTGTCCGTCGACCGCCAGGTGATACTGGAAGCGAAAATCCTCGAAGTCGAGCTCAACGACAACACGCAGACGGGCATCAACTGGGCCTCGTTCGCCTCGATCAAGAGCGGCCACACGAACCGCATCTCGACCGGCTTCATCCAGCCGGGCGGCACCCTGGCGCCGCTGCCGTTCAACGGCGGCCAGCCGCCCAACATGACCACCGGCAATGGCCTGACGGCCAGCAGCGGCTTTGGCCTCAGTTCGGCGGCCAACGCGGCCGGTTCCATGTTCGGCCTGGCTTTCCAGACGGCCAATTTTGCCGCCATGATTTCCTTCCTGGAATCGCAAGGTTCCGTGCACGTGCTGTCGAGCCCGCGTATCGCCACCATGAACAACCAGAAGGCCGTGCTGAAGATCGGCACGGACGAGTTTTACGTGACGGGCGTGTCGACCACGACGAACACGACGGCCAGCGGCGCGACGACCAGCCCCAACGTGACCTTGCAGCCCTTCTTTTCCGGCGTGGTGCTGGACGTGACGCCGCAGATCGATGCGGATGGCAACATCATCCTGCACGTGCACCCGTCCGTCAGCCAGGTGTCGACCATCAGCAAGGAAATCGACCTGGGCAGCGCCGGTTCGCTGAAACTGCCGCTGGCCGCATCGAGCACGTCCGAGATGGACAGCATGGTGCGCAGCCAGGATGGCCGCATCGTCGCCATCGGCGGCCTGATGCGCCAGGCCACCACGGCGGACCGTTCGCAGGTGCCGGGCGCGGGCGACCTTCCCGTACTGGGCGCGCTGTTCCGCAACACGGGGCAGGTGATCCAGAAGCGCGAGCTGGTGGTGCTGATCAAGCCGACCATCGTCGATGGCGCCAACAGCTGGAACGAGGACTTGCTCGATTCGGGCAAGCGCATCGAGGCGCTCGACCCGCGCCGACCGTCGGAGCGGCGCTAAATGTACCAGGCCCATTTCGGCTTGCGCGAGGCGCCGTTCGGCCTCACGCCCGATACCAGTTTCTTCTTCAACGGCCCGCAGTCGCAAAAGGCGCTCAACACCCTGCTGGTGGCGGCGCGCAATGGCGAGGGCTTCATCAAGATCACTGGCGAAGTGGGGACTGGTAAAACCTTTTTGTGCCGCAAGTTCATGCAATCGTTGGGGCCGGATTTCGTCACGGCCTACATCCCGAATCCGAACTTGCCGCCCCGTTCGCTGATCCTGGCGCTGGCGGACGACCTCGATGTGCTGCTGGAGAAAGATGCTGATCAGCATCAGTTGCTCAAGTCCCTCAACCTGCGCCTGCTCAACCTGGCGGCGCAAGGCAAGCGCGTGCTGCTGTGCCTGGACGAAGCGCAGGCGATTCCCGTCGATAGCCTCGAAGCGCTGCGCCTGCTGACGAATCTGGAAACGGAAAAGCGCAAGCTGCTGCAAATCGTGCTATTCGGCCAGCCGGAACTCGACGTCAAGCTGGCCCTGCCGGAAATTCGCCAGCTGGCGCAGCGCATCACCTTTCACTACCACCTGGGTCCGCTGTCGCGCGATGACGTGGATTTCTATGTGGCGCACCGCCTGCGCGTGGCCGGCTTCGATGGCGCGCGCCTGTTCAGCCGTGGCGGCGTGCGCAAGCTGTACCAGGCTTCCGGCGGCATCCCGCGTCTGATCAACATCATGGCGCACAAGGCGCTGATGGTGGCGTATGGCGAAGGCCGGCAGCAGGTCAGCGGGCGCCACGTGGCGCTGGCCGCCAGCGACACCCTGGCCAGCAAGCCGCGCTTCTGGCAGAAGCCCTGGCCATGGCTGGCCGGCGCCGGCGTGCTGGCCGCCGCTTGCGGCGTGAGCTGGACTTTATTGAACCGATGACGAAGATGAGCCTGTAGATGAGCCTGATTAACAAGATGTTGCAAGACCTCGATGCGCGCGGCACCCCCGATGGACGCGGCGACGCGGCCGGTATCCGCTCCGTGCCCGAACGCGAGCGGGGCCTGCCGCGCGCGCTGGTCTTTGGCGGCGCTGCCGGCTTGACGGCCGCCGCCATCGCCCTGGGCTGGGTCTACCTGAAGCGCCCGGCCGTGCCGCCCGTGCTGATCAATGTGGCCAGTACGCCTGTTCTGGCTCCCTTACCAGTGCCGGTGTCTGTCGTTGCACCGGCTCCCGTGGTGGCTGCACCAGTTGCGCCCGTCGTGGCGCTTGAACCCGAACCCGTGTTCCAGGCCGAGAAAGTTGCTCCCGCGCCCGCCAAGGCGCGGCCCGCCGAATTGCGCCGCATCGCGGAAAAAGCGGCCAAGCCTGCCGCTGCGTCCGTCGTGAAAACGCCAGCACCTGCCGCCAGCGAACGCATCATCGACGGCAAGCACGTCACTGCCCAGCAGCGCGTGGAGAACGAATACCGGCGCGCGCTGGCCCAGTTGCAGGATGGCCGCGTCTCCGACGCCATGCTGGCCTTACAGCAGACCCTGCAGCTGGACCCGCGCCACCAGGGCGCGCGCGAAACCCTGGTGCGTCTGCTGCTCGAAGCGCAGCGCCCCGACGAGGCGGCCCGCCAGTTGCAGCTGAGCCTGGCATTGGACCCGAAACAGCCGGCGCAAGCGATGATGCTGGCCCGTCTGCAGCTGGACAAGGCCAACGGCGGCGTGGCCGCCCTCGATACCCTCACGCGCAGCTTGCCGTATGCGACCGACAACGGCGAATACCACGCCTTCCTGGCCGGCGTGCTGCAGCGCGAACAGCGCTACCGCGAAGCATCGGAGCATTATCAGCAGGCCCTGCAGACGGCGCCCGACAACAGCGTCTGGTGGATGGGCCTGGGCATCGCCTTGCAAGCGGACAACCACCCAGCCCAGGCGCGCCAAGCGTTCGAGCGGGCCAAGGGCTTGCAAACCCTGTCGCCGCAATTGCAGGCGTTTGTCGAGCGCAAATTGGTGCAGCTGACGGCGGCTGTGTCGAAGTAACTTTTACCTCAATGAAAGAAACCAGCTTGAAACCTCGCAATCTTCTCATCGTCCTGTGCTGCTTGGCCAGCAGCGCCCTGGCCGCGCCCGCCAGTGTCCCTGCCAGCTACGTGCTGGAAAATACGGAAGTGCGCGACATTCGTGCACAAGCCCTGAAACGCGACTATCAGCTATATGTCGCCTTGCCCGATTCCTATCGGCAGGGAAATAAACGCTATCCGGTGCTGTTCGTCGTGGACGCCAATTACTCGTTCCCCATCGTGCGCAATATCGCGCAGCGTCTGAACAAGCATGCGGGGATGGAAGAAGTCGTGGTGGTCGGCCTGTCGTACGCCAACGGCGATGGCGGGGTGTACAGCCGCCGCCGCGACTACACGCCCACCACGCCGCGCAAGCACGATTACCGCTCGGACATGCCGGGGCGGCAACCAGCGTTTGGTGAAGCGAAGGCGTATGGCCAGTTCATCTCGGGCGAGGTGTTTCCCTTTATCGCCAGTAACTATCGCGTCAACATGCAGCGCAAGGTCTTCATTGGCCATTCCTACGGCAGCCTGCTGGGTCTGCAATTCCTGCTGACGGAACCGCGCACCTTCGAGCACTACATTCTCGGCAGCCCGTCGCTGTGGTACGACGCTGGCGTCATGTTCGACCGCGAGCAGGCGTATGCCGCCAGCCACAAGGACTTGCCTGCATCCGTGTTCTTCGGCATCGGCGGCCTGGAAAAGCTGGCGGCGGGCAAGAAGCGTTCGCGTTTGGAGGAAGAGGCCGACATGCTGGCCGACTTGCGCGAGTTCGACGGCAAACTGAAATCGCACAAGTACCCGGGCCTGAAGACGCGCTTGCGCGTGTTCGAAGATGAAGACCATGCGAGCGTGTTTCCCTTTATTTTGACGCATGGCTTGCGCGCGTATTTGAAGTCTTCAAACTGACGGTTCTGTTACTGGCCGTTTGAATTCGCAGCCACGCAGTGGGCGGGGTATAATTTTCTCAGTTGAAGTTCTTAAACCAAACGACAATATCCCCATGAAAACCTCTGATGCTGATAAAAAAGCGACTTCGCCACTGAAAATATTGGCGATTTCATTTCTATTGACAAGCGCTGTATTCGCCAATGCCCATGCTGAAGGTAATTCACCTGCGGACAAGTCAGTTGACTACGCTGCTGAAATTGACAGCTTGATCAAGGAAACCAGTCCAAGAAGTTTCAATGGGGTGATTCTCATCACGCAACATGGGAAAACAATATACTCAAAAGCCTATGGCTATGCGGATTTTGAAAATAAGGTGCCGTTGAAACTGGATGACAACTTCAGGATCATGTCGAATAGCAAGCAGATCACGGCAGCGCTGATTTTGCGGGAAATTGAAAAAGGCAGGATAGACTTGCATAGTCCCGTTAGAAAATACTTGCCTGATTTGCCGCAGGCGTGGGCCGACAAGGTGACCGTGCATCAGTTGCTCAACTTTTCGGCAGGAATCACCGAGATTGACGCACCGCTGAGCTTCCAGCCCGGAACGGACTTTTTATATGGCGTGACGACGTACGCCATGCTGGGGCATATTTTTGAAAAAGTAAGCGGGAAAAAGTATATCGAAGCGGCAAATGACTTGTTCAAAGAGCTGGCAATGGACAATAGTTTTTGCTATGAGGAAGGCAAGAAGAATAACGTTATCAATGGCTATGTCAATTCGAAAAATGTATTCGCATTGAAAATGCATCCTGTTCAGGGGCAAGGCTGGGTTGATTTTATTCCCGCTGGAGGCATTGTTTCAAATGCAAGGGATTTGAATGCATGGGATGAAAAACTTCATAAGGGGAAAATCTTAAAGCCGGAAACCTACAAGCTGATGACAAATTATGACATATCCAGTCAGCACGTCGCTTTCGGTGCTGAAAAAAATGGCTATGGTTATGGTGTCTATGTCAGTGACAAGACGCCGATTAAATACATCGGCCACTCCGGAAAAGGCTTGGGCTTTGCATCAATCAAAATGTATTTCCCTGAAAAAGATGTCGACGTTGTTGTCCTGGAAAATCAGTTCAGCGAAGACAGCGCCCTTCATTACTATTTTGAAATAAAAATAAGAGAAATAGTGATGAATAGCAATCTTTTGAGATAGTAAAGATCACTTCGAATCATCATTTTTGCAGGCTGCCTGCGAAACTTGTCATCAAGGCATTCGCGTATTGCGACCCATGCCAATAAGCGCTACAACCGCGCTTCATCCCCCCACACATGCCGCATGCTGAAGCGCACGCCCGCATCATCTTCGTGCAGCGAGGAAACGATGGCGAACTGGCTGTCGCCCGTGTCGCGCGGCGTCATCTGCGATAGCTGGGCGGCGGCCAGCGGCGCGCCCAGCGGGTCGCTGAGCGGGTGGACCTGGCCGGCGCCCCGTTGCGTGACGACGCCCAGTTCGCCGCTGCGCAGGCGCACCAGGGTGCCAGGCGGATATTTGCCCAGCAGATTGACGAACTGTTCTCCCAGCAGCGGATCGATAGGTACGCCCTGGTCGAGGAAGATGTGCTGCAGCGCCTGGTCGGGCACGATGGAGCGCCGGTAGTTGCGCGCCGAGACGCGGGCGCAATAGCGGTCGGCCAGGCCGATCAGCTTGGCGTTTTGCAGGATTTCATCGGCCGTGCGCCCCTGCGGGTAGCCGCTGCCATCGTCGTTTTCATGGTGCAGCAGTACACAACTGAGCCACTCCTCGTCGTCGACGCCGGCGCAACGCAACAGTTCCGTGCTTTCCTGCGGATGCTGGCGCACGATGCGCATTTCCTCGTCATTCAGGGGGCCACGCCGGTCCTGGAAGCTGTCGTGGTGGCGCAGCATGCCCACGTTCATCGTCAGCGCGGCCGCACCGATCAACAGTAATTCATCGTGGGACTTGTGCATGCTGCGGCCCACCAGCATGGCCAGCAGCGCCGTTTCGATGCAGTGGCGCACGGCGTAGCTGCCGGCGATCTGGTTGAGCAGGATGCTGGCCAGCGCGATGTCGGCATCGTGCTCGAGCGCGCGCAGCAGTTCGCGGGCGATGTCGCGCACGTCGCGCTCGGCATTGTTTTCGCTGCGCAAGGCCAGCAACAGGCGCTCCAGGCGCTGCGCCGCCTCGTTGAGCAGGCGCAAGACGGACGGCTGGTCCGGCGCGCCCACGTACAGGCCCAGCTGCAGCAAACGGCCCAGCTGCGCGCCGTCCGTGATGATCTGCCCCTTGCGCAGTTGCGGGCCGGCACTATGGTCCGCGAGAAACAGATCCCAGGGCAGGGGTTCGCCGGGAACCAGGTCGGCCGGGCCGATGCGACGCTGTACCATGCTTGTTATCCTTTGCCCCGCCGCAGCGGAGCAGTGCGGTATTAAATGCTGCGCAGGCGCTCGAGCGCCAGGCGCAAGGTTTCGTCTTTCTTGGCAAAGCAGAAGCGCACGATGCCCGACTCCTTGCCCTGCGCATAAAACGCGGACACGGGAATGGCGGCCACCTTGATTTGCGTCGTCAGCCATTCGGCGAACTGCGCTTCGCTCTCTTGCGAAATGGCATCGTAGCGCACGCACTGGAAATACGTGCCGTCGGCTGGCAACAGGGTAAAGCGGCTGCCCGCCAGGCCATCGCGGAACAAGTCGCGCTTGCGCTGGTAGAACGCGGGCAAGTCCAGGTAGGGCTGCGGGTCGGCCATGTAGCCGGCCAGGCCGTGCTGCATCGGCGTGTTGACGGTAAAGACGTTGTACTGGTGCACCTTGCGAAACTCCGCCGTCAGTGCGGCCGGGGCGGCTACATAGCCGACCTTCCAGCCCGTCACGTGATACGTCTTGCCGAAGCTGGAGACGATGAAGCTGCGCGCCGCCAGTTCCGGGTTGCGGCTCAATGAGGCGTGCGGCACGCCGTCGTACACCATGTGCTCGTAGACTTCGTCGGACAGTATCAAAATTTGCGTGCCGCGCACGATGTCGGCCAGTGCGGCCACATCGGCGGGGCGCAAGATCGTGCCCGTCGGGTTATGCGGCGTGTTGATGATGATCAAACGCGTCTTGCTGCTGACGACCGCGGCCAGCTTGTCCCACGGCACGTTGTAGCCGTGTTCACCCACCTCCATGGAGACGAGCACGGGCACGCCGCCGGCCAGTTCTATGGCGGGCAGATAGCTGTCGTAGGCCGGTTCGATGACGATGACTTCGTCGCCCGGGTGCACGCAGCACAGGATGGCGGTGGTGAGCGCCTGCGTGGCGCCGGCCGTGACGGTGATTTCCGTGCCGGCATCGTAGCTGTGACCGTACAGGCTGGCGATCTTCGCGGCAATCGCTTCACGCAAGGGCGCGGCGCCCGTCATCATCGGATACTGGTTGTGGCCGGCGCGCATGGCGTCGCTGACGCGGTCGACCAGTTCAGGCGCGCAATCGAAGTCGGGAAAACCCTGGCCCAGGTTGACGGCGCCATGCTGGGCCGCCAGGCTGGACATGCGGGTAAACACGGTGGTGCCGACAGCAGGCAAGCGGGTGGTCAGGGCGGGAGTCGTGTAGGGCAGGGACGGGCTGTTCATGAACGGTAGGGGCGCGGTGCGGAAAGTGGAATCGTGTCCCATTCTAGCGCAGCGCGCCCCGTTGCGTGCGGGGCTTTAAAGGCTCAGCCTGGCAATGCCCAGCCTTCCGGCACCATGATCTTGAACATGCCGGCCTTGGCCGTCTTGCGGGCCAGTTTCAGCAGGGCCTTGTCCTTGGTGATCAGGATGTCGGCGTTGGCGTCGCGCGCCAGTTCGAGGAATTTCTGGTCATCCTTGTCCGTGCAGACGGGCAGGCGCACGCCGGAGACGGGCGGCGCCACGACCGTGATGTGGGCGTCGAAGCGGGCGGCGGCAACGGCACGGCTCGCTTCATCGAGGGGCAAATGCTTGTAGTGCAGCACGACCAGATATTCCGCGCGGCAATCTTCGCGCGTGATGGCATGTACGGCGCCGCTTTCCATGGCCGCCAGCAGCCCCGCCCAGCGCGGGTCGTTGAAGACGAACAGGTCGAGGCAAACGTTGGTGTCGAGGACGAGTTTTTGTGGAGCAGGTATCATGTCGGCAATTCTATTCTGTAGTGATAATTTATGTTGATCGTGCTTTCGCCCGCCAAGAGTCTCGACCTGGAGACGCCGCCAACAACCTCGTTGCACAGCACTCCCGATTTTCTCGACCATTCCGCCCAGCTCATCGCCCGCATGCGCCAGTTTTCGCCCGCCGAAGTGGGCAGCCTGATGGGCATTTCCGACGCCTTGTCGGCTCTGAACGTGGCCCGCTACGCGTCCTGGACACCCCAGCTTGATGACGCGCGCCAGGCCATCATGGCCTTCAATGGCGACGTGTATGCCGGTTTCGAGGCGCGCAGCCTGCAGCCGGCCCAGCTCGACTATGCCCAGTCGCGCGTGCGCATCCTGTCTGGCCTGTACGGCCTGCTGCGCCCGCTGGACCTGATCCACCCGCACCGCCTGGAAATGGGCACGCGGCTGTCGACCGCGCGCGGCAAGGATTTGTATGCGTTCTGGGGCGACACCATTACCAACGGCCTGAACCGCACGGCGAAGGAGCAGGGCGCGAAAGTGCTGGTCAACCTGGCTTCCGAAGAATATTTCAAATCCGTCAAGCCGCGCCAGCTGGACGTGCCCGTCATCGCGCCCGTGTTCGAGGACTGGAAGAACGGCAAATACAAAATCATCTCGTTCTACGCCAAGCGCGCGCGCGGCATGCTGGCCCGCTATGCGGCCGTCAACCAGATCCGCGATCCCGAGCAGCTGAAGCAGTTCGACGTCGATGGTTATGCGTATGTGCCGGAGGCGTCGAACGATACTAACTGGGTGTTTCGGCGCAAGGTCGGAGAATAACCCTAAAGCAAATGCCGGGGTCGTACCCTCAGGGTACGACCCCGGATTTTGCCGTTGGGCTAAGAAAAAACCGGGCTAGCCCGGTTTTTTCTTATCTTACTGCCAGAATTTCCACCACTTGCGTTCCTTGTTCACCCCTTCCGGGCTGAGGAATGCCGTGTTCGGGTAGTTCTTGGTCAGCACGCGCAAGGCATCGTCGCGCAGGTCAGTCAAGCCCAGCTTGTCATACGAGCGGTACATGATGAACAGCGCTTCTTCGATGGCCGGCGAGGCACGGAAGTCGCTGACCGTCGTTTGCGCGCGGTTGGCGGCGGCCAGGTAGGCGCCGCGGCGGTAGTAATAGCGCGCCACGTGCACTTCGTATTTCGCCATGGCATCGATCAGATAGTTCATGCGGGCCAGCGAATCGGGCGCATATTTACTATTCGGGAACTTGTCGACCAGTTGCTTGAAGGCGGCAAACGCTTCGCGCGTGGCTTTCGGATCGCGCTCGGTCGGGTCTTGCTCGTACAGGAAGTTCAGGAAGCTGATCTGGTCATTAAAGCTGATCAGGCCCCGCAAGTAGTACATATAGTCCACATTGGCGTGGTTCGGATGCAACTTGATGAAGCGTTCGACGGCAGCCAGTGCCTGCGCCTGGTCTCCCGACTTATAATACGCGTAAGCGATCTCCATCTGCGCTTGCAGAGCATAGTTGCCGAAAGGATAGTTAGCCTCCAGCTTCTGGAACAGGCCGATTGCAGCTTCATAGTGCTGCCCGGCCATTTCTTCACGCGCCTCCGAGTATAATTTCGTAACGGACCAGTTTTTGGTCTCATCCACTTTTTCAGGCAACAAGCTGCAAGCGGACATGCCGAGCAGAACGACTGAAGCGACTACCAACGATAATTTTTTTTGCATGACGTTTTGCAAGAAGGTTTTAACCAAGATTTTACAATAGGCTGATTATAGCCGATGGGAATGCTGTGATATTAACTCCGAAGCCTAATTTGGCTGACCCCGCGTTTGACTCCCTTTCTGACCATGCTGCCGAAGAGGCGTTTGACGGCGATTTTGCCGCCGACGACGTCTTCGAGGAAATGGCCCCGATTACATTGGAACTGACGCCGGACGCCTGCGGCCACCGCCTCGATAAAGTCATCTCCAAGCTGGTGCCGCAATATTCGCGCAGCCGCTTGCAATTGTGGCTGGAAGCCGGTTTCGTGACCGTCGATGGAAAAGTTGCCAAACGCAACATGACCGCCTATGGCGACGAAAAGATCGTCATTCTGCCGCAAAGCGCGCCGGAAGACGAGGCTTTTAAGCCGGAAGCGATGGAATTGAACATCGTGCACGAAGATGAGCATATCATCGTCATCAACAAACCGGCCGGACTGGTCGTGCATCCGGGCCCCGGCAACTGGTCGGGCACCTTGCTCAACGGCTTGCTGCACCACTGTCCGCAGCTGGCTGGCGTGCCGCGCGCGGGCATCGTGCACCGCCTGGACAAGGATACGAGCGGCCTGATGGTCGTCGGCAAGACACTCGCTTCGCAAACGGACCTCGTGCGCCAGTTGCAGGCACGCACCGTCAAGCGCGAATATTTCGCGCTCGTGTGGGGCACGCCGAAAATGGCGGGTACCATCGATGCGTCCATCGCGCGCCACCCGCGCGACCGGGTCAAGATGGCCGTCTCGGAAAACTTTACCGCCAAGCCCGCCATCACGCACTATGAATTGATCGGCAGCGGCGAACTCGACCGCCGTCCCGTGAGCCTGATGCAATGCCGCCTGGAAACAGGCCGCACGCACCAGATTCGCGTGCACATGCAGCATCTGGGATTCGCGCTGGTCGGCGATTACGTGTACGGCAAGCAGCACCTGGTGTCCGTCTTCTCGCGCCAGGCGCTGCAGGCGCGTCGCCTGGGCCTCGTGCATCCGGGCACCCTGGAAGCGTGCGAGTGGATCGTGCCGCTGGCCGATGATTTCGCCGAGCTGATCGCTACCGCCGGTATTCCCGAGCCGGAACAGGTCTGATGACGTCGCCGTTGCCTTGCCTTATACCCGATTGGCCCGGCTTGCCCGCGAACGTGGGCGCGCTGGCGACCGTGCGCGCGGGCGGCGTGAGCCAGGGTCCGTATGGTGACGGGCAGGGCGGCGGTGGCTTGAACCTGGGCACGCACGTGGGCGACGAACCCGCGCACGTGGCCACCAACCGCGCGCGGCTGGCGGCCATCTTGCCCGCCGAGCCGGCCTGGCTGTCGCAGGTGCATGGCGTGGTTGTGGCCGATGCTGGCAAGCTGGACGGCCATGTGCCGGACGCCGATGCCAGTATCGCCGCCTTGCCTGGTGCCGTGTGCGTGGTGATGACGGCCGATTGCCTGCCGGTACTCTTCTGTTCGACCGATGGCCTCGTCGTCGGTGCGGCCCACGCGGGCTGGCGCGGCCTGGCCAACGGCGTCTTGCAGCGCACGGTTGCGGCAATGCGGGAGCAGGGCGCGACGGACATCCTCGCCTGGCTGGGGCCGGCCATTGGTCCGCAGCAATTCGAAGTGGGTCAGGACGTGCTGCAAGCGTTACGCGACGGCGCGCGTGATGATGTTGAACGGCAAGTATTGAGCGCCGCCTTCGTCGCCATCGCTGGCAAGCCGGGCAAATACCTGGCCGACATCTATGCGCTGGCGCGTACCATGCTGCTGCGCGATGGCGTGGCGCAAGTGGCAGGCGGGGAATACTGCACCGTCAGCGATGCGGCGCAGTTTTACTCGTACCGGCGCGATGGCGTCACGGGAAGACAGGCCAGCTTGATCTGGCGCAAATAATCTGCACGGCAGACACTTATGTGTCTGCCGTTTTTGTTTTATCGTCTGCTGAGGCTTGGGCGCGCGCCTTCTGTTCCGCGATGCGCACGGCCTTGCGTTTGCGTCGCCGCGAGCCCGTCAGATAGAATAGGATGGACAGGGGGATGACGCAGTACAGCACGAAGGTCATCACCCCGGCGACGATGGACGGTTCCGTCAGCGCCATGAGGCCAACGACATAGATCCAGGCAACAGCGGTCATGAGCATCATTGGTATTGCCAGTCAGTAAAAGTTTGCATGCAGGTGGCCCGGAAGTAATTATTTATTAATTCTTGAATGGACTTACATATACCTATGAATATGCCCGATCCTCAAATGATGACCAAAGAATGGATGGCGCAGATCAGCAATCCTGAGCAGTGGAAGACGTGGTTCAACATGGTACCGCAGCCCCAGGGCAATCCGATTGCCGGCATTTTGCAGGATGCGGGCGCCAGCATCAAGCCGGAAGCGATCGAGCAACTGAAAAACGCCTACGTGGCCAAGCTGACGGGCTTGTGGGCCGACTTTATGGCCGGCAAGGTGCCGGAGCTGAAAGACCGCCGCTTCGCCGCGCCCGCCTGGCACGCCAGCCCTTTGTCGGCCTTCAATGCGGCCGCCTACCTGCTCAATGCGGAGTTTCTCGGCGCCATGGCCGATGCCGTGGAAGCGACGCCGCACCAGAAGCAAAAGATTGCGTTTGCCGTGCAGCAAATCGTCGATGCCATGTCGCCGGCCAACTTTCTTGCCACCAATCCCGACGCCCAGCAAACCCTGATCGAGACCAAGGGCGAAAGCCTGACCAAGGGCTTGAGCAATATGCTGGCCGACATGCAGAAGGGCCGCATTTCGCAGTCCGACGAGTCGGCTTTCGAAGTGGGCCGCAACGTGGCCACCACGCCAGGCACGGTGGTATTTGAAAACGCCTTGTTCCAGCTGATCCAGTACACGCCGATGACGGCCACGGTACACCAGCGGCCGCTGTTGATGGTGCCGCCGTGCATCAATAAATTCTATATCCTTGACTTGCAGCCAGAAAACTCGCTCGTGCGCTACGCGGTGGAGCAGGGCAATACCGTGTTCCTGATGTCCTGGCGCAATCCGGACATGAGCATGCAGCACCTGACGTGGGACGATTACGTCGAGCAAGGCGTGATCGAAGCGATCAAGGTCACGCAGGAAATCTCCGGCCAGGACAAGCTCAATATGTTCGGCTTTTGCGTGGGCGGCACCATCGTCTCGACGGCGCTGGCCGTGCTCAAGGCGCGCGGCGAGAATCCGGCCGCCAGCCTGACACTGCTGACCACTTTCCTCGATTTCTGCGATACGGGCGCGCTCGACGTCTTTATCGACGAGCCACAAGTGGCGCTGCGCGAGCAGTCTCTGGCCAAGGGCGGCCTGATGACGGGCCGCGACCTGGGCAGCACTTTCTCGAGCCTGCGGCCGAACGACCTCGTGTGGAACTACGTGCAGTCGAATTACCTGAAGGGCAAGGAGCCGCCCGCGTTCGACCTGCTGTACTGGAACGGTGACGGCACGGGCTTGCCAGGCCCCATGTTCTGCTGGTATCTGCGCAACACTTACCTGGAAAACAGCCTGAAAGTGCCGGGCAAGCTGACGGTGGCCGGGGAAAAGGTCGACCTGAGCAGCATCGACGCGCCCGCTTTCATCTACGGTTCGCGCGAAGACCATATCGTGCCCTGGGGCGCGGCCTACGCCAGCACGGCCTTGCTGAATCCGAAAAAACCGAAAGCCAACCGCTTTATCCTCGGCGCTTCGGGCCATATCGCCGGCGTGATCAATCCTGCCTCGAAGAAAAAGCGCAGCTACTGGAGCAATGACGCAGGCAAAGGCGCCCGTACGGCGAAAGCCAAGCCCTTGACTGCCGAGCAATGGATGGAAGGCGCGACCGAGCACGTGGGCAGCTGGTGGCCCGAATGGGCGGCCTTCCTGGCCGAACACGGCGGCACCCAGGTGAAGGCACCAGGCAAGCCAGGCAACAAGCGCCACGCGGCTATCGAGGCGGCGCCGGGCCGGTATGTTAAAGTCAGAGCGGATTAATTCACAAAGCGTTTTTGCTGACAAGACCGGCGTAATCTCCGGTCTTGTCAGGAATCTACTTTTAGTTGCGTTGCAATAAATGCGGGAATCTACTACCCTGATGTGCAATGGAGCCGTTTTCCACTCTATAATGGAAAACGTAGGCAGGTGCGAAAGCGGACCCTGGTTCGCTTTTTTTTCGAATCAACTCAGTATGCGCTGCGGCGCAATAAGTGGAACTTGTGATGAGTAGTGCAAAAAAAAGTATAGACCGCCTGATTAAAAAATATCCCAACCGCCGTCTGTATGACACGCAAACCAGTTCCTACATCACCTTGACGGACGTCAAGCAGCTGGTGTTGGACAATGAGGTGTTTACGGTCGTCGATGCCAAATCCAATGAAGATTTGACGCGCAGCATCTTGCTGCAAATCATTCTGGAAGAGGAAGCGAACGGTGCACCGATGTTCTCGAGCAGCGTGTTGTCGCAGATCATCCGCTACTATGGCCACGCCATGCAGGGCATGATGGGATCCTACCTGGAAAAGAACGTGCAAGCGTTCACCGATATCCAGCACAAATTCACGGGCACCTCGGCCGGCAGCTTCGAAGGCAAGCCATTCAGCCCTGAAATGTGGACCCAGTTCATGAATGTCCAGGGCCCGATGATGCAAGGCATGATGAACAACTACATCGACCAGAGCAAGAGCCTGTTCGTGCAGATGCAGGAGCAGATGCAAAGCCAGAGCAAGAATCTGTTCGGCACGTTCCCGTTTGTTCCGCCTGTCCCGCCAACGGACAAGAAATAGTCTAGCCACACGCTCACCGGGCGATTTGATCGCCCGTGAGTTGTATCGGCGTCATCAAAACAGCATAGTTCTGCCAGCAAGGAGCGGCTCGGGGTACAATAGCCGATTCGCCTCACCATTTTACTAGCTGCCAACTATGTCTGAAATTCACCGTATTCCTGTTCCTTCCGCCCAGCCCGAGGCCATGCTGGCCATGCCAGGTGCGGCGCCGAAAGTGGGCTTTGTCTCGCTCGGCTGCCCGAAAGCGCTGGTCGACTCCGAACAAATCCTGACCCAACTGCGCGCCGAAGGCTACGAAACGGCGAAATCCTACGCTGGCGCCGATCTGGTGATCGTCAATACCTGCGGTTTTATCGATGCCGCCGTACAAGAGTCGCTCGACGCCATCGGCGAAGCGCTGGCTGAAAACGGTAAAGTGATCGTCACCGGTTGCCTGGGCGCCAAGAAAGATGCTGCCGGCGACGACATCATCATGAAGGTGCACCCGAAAGTACTGTCCGTCACGGGCCCGCACGCTTTGGCCGAAGTGATGGATTCCGTCCACTTGCACCTGCCGAAGCCGCATGCGCCATTCCTCGACCTGGTGCCGCCGCAAGGCGTCAAGCTGACGCCGAAGCACTATGCCTACCTGAAAATTTCCGAAGGCTGCAACCACCGCTGCAGCTTCTGCATCATCCCGTCCATGCGCGGCGACCTCGTTTCGCGTCCGATCGGCGAACTGATGATCGAAGCGGAAAACCTGTTCAAGTCCGGCGTCAAGGAATTGCTGGTCATTTCGCAAGATACGTCGGCGTATGGCGTGGACGTGAAATTCCGCTCCGGCTTCTGGAATGGCCGTCCCGTGAAGACCCACATGACGCAGCTGACGGAAGCGCTGGGCGAACTGGCCAAGTCCTACGGCGCCTGGGTGCGCTTGCACTATGTGTATCCGTACCCGCACGTGGACCAGATCATCCCGATGATGAGCGGCGGCCACATCCTGCCTTACCTCGATATTCCGATGCAGCATGCGCACCCTGACGTCCTGAAACGCATGAAGCGTCCGGCCAGCGGCGAGAAAAACCTCGACCGCATCCAGGCTTGGCGCGCCATCAACCCGGACCTGACGATACGCTCGACCTTCATCGCCGGTTTCCCAGGCGAAACGGAAGCGGAATTCGAATACCTGCTCGACTTCCTCAAGGAAGCGCAGATCGACCGCCTCGGCTGCTTCGCCTATTCGCCTGTCGAAGGCGCGACGGCCAACGCCATCGCCAACCCCGTGCCGGAAGAGCTGCGCGAAGAGCGCCGCGGCCGCGTCATGCTGCTGCAGGAAGAAATTTCCAAGAAACGCCTGCAAGCCAAGGTCGGCAAGACCGTGCGCGTGCTGATCGATGAAGTCACCCGCTCGGGCGGCGTGGGCCGCTCGTCCGCCGACGCGCCGGAAATCGATGGCGTCGTGTATGTGAAGCCGCCGTTCGAACCGCACCGCAAGCTGGCGGTCGGCCAATTTGTTGACGTGACCATCACGTCCGCGGATGCGCATGACTTGTGGGGCGCTGCGGAATAAAAATTTTTCGCAGGTGTAACACTCTGTCATACGTACGGCAGGCAAGGGCATAAGCCCTTACAATCAAGGCGGACCAGCACAGGCTGATCCGCCTTTTTTATTTCCCGACGCCATGACCACACCCAAATCTCCGCAAACCGCGCTGATCCACAGCGATTACCAGGCGCCGCAAGGCTTCGCCGCGTTTCCGAACGCCATCCACCATGCGTCCACCGTGCTGTTCAAGGACGTCGCGGCCATGCGCTCGGGCGACTGGAAAGAGAAGAACGCCTACACCTACGGCTTGCACGGCACGCCCACCACGTTCACCCTGGAAGCGCGGCTGGCCGAAATCGAAGGGGGCAAGCACTGCCTGCTGGCGCCGTCGGGCCTGGCGGCCATCGCCATGGCGGATTTTGCCTTGTTGAAAACGGGTGATGACGTTTTATTGCCGGAAAATATATACAACCCGAACCGCGAACTGGGACGCTGGCTGGCGCAGGACTTCGGCATCACGGCCCGCTATTACGATCCGCTCATCGGCGCCGGCATCGCCGCCCTGATCCAGCCAAACACCAAACTGATCTGGACCGAAGCGCCAGGTTCCGTGACGATGGAAGTGCCGGACTTGCCCGCCATCTGTGCGGCCGCCCATGCGCGCGGCGTGCTGGTGGCCCTGGACAACACCTGGTCGGCGGGCCTGGCCCTGCGCGGTTTCGACCTGGGCGTGGATATCATCATGCAGGCGCTGACGAAATACCAGTCGGGCGGCTCGGACGTGCTGATGGGTGCGCTGATCACGCGCGAGCGGGCGCTGCACGACCGCCTGGCGCAGGCGCACATGCGTCTGGGCATGGGCGTGGGGGCGGACGACGCCTATCTGGTGCTGCGCGGCTTGCCTACCATGAAGCTGCGCTTCGACGCGCACGATGCGGGCGCGCGCACGGTGGCCGCCTGGCTCAAGGGGCGCAGCGAGATCGCCACGGTGCTGCATCCGGCGTTCGCCGATTGCCCGGGCCACGCCATCTGGCAGCGTGATTTCACGGGCGCGGGCGGTCTGTTTTCCGTGCTGTTCGATGCCCGCTACACGGAGGCGCAGACGGACCGTTTCGTCGATGCCTTGCAGTTGTTCAAGATTGGCTACAGCTGGGGTGGCGCGAACAGCCTGGTGATGCCGTACCGCATTGCCGCCATGCGCAAGGGCTGGCAGTTGCCAGGCCAGCTGGTGCGCCTGAACGTGGGACTGGAAGATCCGCAGGATTTGATCGCCGATATCGAACGGGCGTTCGCGGCGATGTAGGCGGCGGCAAGCCGTTGGCTTGCCGCGAAGCACTTGTTACATGGGCACGGGCTTGTTGTTGTTCAGGTCGAGGAAGCCGCGCAGCAAGCGGTACGCTTTCCACAGCCAGGCCACGCCCCACACGATGATGGCCAGCGGAATGCCGATCAGCGTGACCCACAGGATGGCGCCGACGACGACCCAGGCCACATACCACCAGAAGGAACGGATCATCCAGCTGTGATGGCTGTACACGAAGGTCCCGGCCGCCTCGTCCCGCTTCACGTAATTGATGATGAGCGGAATGAAGGAAAACGCGCCCAGCGAAAACACGAAGCTGGCGCCATGTATCAGGTACAACCACCAGGCCAGGTTTTTGGTCTGCTGGAGTTGGGTATCCAAAATAATATCTTGTGACATGAAAGCTCCCGTCGTTGCTCAATTTTTAATTGTAACAAGCAAAGCGGCGCAGGAGCGCAGTCCATGGAAAAAGGCAGAATACATTGTTGAAACGAGATCGATATCTTACCGTGGCCGCGCGCGCGAGGTCATGGCTGCAGCGCGCCGTGCCAGCCTTGCTGCTGTGTGTCACGGCTGCCCATGCGGCCGGCCCCACCCTGGAGGCGGAGTTCGCCGCCGGCTTGAAGGACGAGGGCCTGGCGGGCGCCGTCTGGAGTGAAGTCTTGCCTGACGGAACAGTCAAAGTCGGCGCGTCCGGCTTGCGCGATGCCGCCAAGAATATACCGATGCAGACCGACACGCGCATGCAGGTGGGCTCCGTGGGCAAGGTGGCGCTGGCGCTGGGCGTCTTGCGCCTGGTCAGCGAAGACAAGCTCACGCTCGACACGCCATTGCAGCAGGTGCTGCCGGAACTGGCGCTGAAAAATCCGTGGCAGGCCAGCGACCCCGTGCGCATCCGCCACCTGCTCGCGCATACGTCGGGCCTCGATAACGTGCGCTTCTGGCAGGCGTTCAGCCTGAACCCGGCGCCGGAGACGCCGCTGGCCGAGGGCTTTGACGGTGGACGCAATCTGCTGCGCGTGCGCGCGCGGCCCGGCAGCCGCTATGCGTACTCGAACATGGGCTATGGCTTGCTGGGCATGGTGATCGAGAAGGTCACGAGCCAGCCCTATGAACGCTATCTCGACGCGCAGCTGCTGCAACCGCTGGGCATGGCGGACAGCACGTTTGCCTATGTTACGCAAATGAGTACGCAAATGAGCACCCAGGCGGGAGCGCATGCGGACCCGCGTCTGGCCATGGGCCACTTCGAACATGGCGTGGCGCAGCCGGCCGTGCCCCAGTATTTGCGTCCGGCCGCGCAATTTACCACTACAGCGGCCGACATGGGCAAGCTGGCGCAATTCCTGATGGGCGATGGCAAGCTGCAGGGCACGCAGTTCATCGACCTGGCGCTGATGGGCGCCTTGTCCGAACCGGCCGGCACGGATGCGGCGCAGGCGGGCCTGGCAACGGGTCACGGCCTGGCGCTGGCCGTACGCGACCGCCATAACGTGGTGGGTGCCTGCCATCCCGGCACGACTGGCGGTTTTCGCGCCATGCTGTGCATCTACCCGGAGCAGGACAGCGCCTTCTTCGTGGCCTTCAATACGGATGCAGAGCAGGCCGACTATGAGCGCTTCAACCGCCTGCTGCTGCGTGACCTGGAACTGCCGCTGCGCGCGCCGGCCCCACGCGGCACGCCCGCGCCGACGGTGGAAAACTGGCAGGGCGTCTACGTGCCGTCGCCCAGCCCCATGGCCAGCATGGCCTGGGTCGACGCCGTCTTCGGCTTTACGCGTGTGAAATGGGATGGCGAGTCGCTGTTCCTGATCCCGTTCCAGGGCGAGCCGAAGGAGCTGGAACCGGTGGGCGGCCTGCTGTTCCGCGCCAGCGACCGCAGCACGCCATCGCACGTGCTGATGCAGGAGGATGGCAAGCATGTGCTCAGCGATGGCTTGCGCAGCTATGAGCGCGCGTCGATGCTGCGCATGCTGGTGCTGTGGGGCAGCCTGGCCCTCGGGGCGGCCGGCTTGCTGTACGTGCTGCTGGTGGGCGTGTGGCGCGCCGCGCGGCGCAGCCTGGAACGGGGCGACCATCTGTTCGCGCCTTTGCTGGCCATGCTGGCGCTGCTCTTGCCGCTGCCGTTTTTCTATTTCCAGTCTTATCTGCGCCTGGGCGACGTCACCATCGCCAGCGTGCTGCTGGCATTGGCGACGGGCGCGCTGCCGCTGGCGACGGCGTTCGGTTTGGCCCGCTGCTGGCGCAGCCGCGGCACGGCGGCCGAGGCGGGCTCGCTGGCGAAATGGGATTGGGTGGCCTTGCTGGCGGCCTTGCAACTGCTGCTGGTGCTGGCTTGGTGGGGCTTGCTGCCGCTGCGTATGTGGCAGCTGTAGCGGGCGCTTAGCGCCACATTTGCAGCAGCCGGCGCCACCAGCGTTGCGCTGGTTTCGTCTGGCCAGCGCGCCCGGCGCGCTTGGCGCGGTAGCTCGCTGCTGCCATCTGCAGGCCGATGCGGTCCATTGCGGCTATCGCCTCCGCTTCCTGCGGCGACAAGCCATGCTGCAAGGCTTGCGCAAGTGGCTCAAGCAGGAAGGCGGCACGCAGGGCGTCGTCCGTGTACAGCCTTGCCAGCAAGGTTTCCAGTGCGGGGGAACTCATGCGTTTCGCCCCGCGCGCAAGGCCGCGCGCGCCGATTCCAGCTGGCCCAGCACATGCTCGAACGACGGGTAATTGCCGTCGCGTTCGACTGTCACCGTCAACGGTTGCGGCGCATGGCGCGCCAGCACGGTCAACAGATCGAAGACTTCGGGCGGCACATCGTGCAGATGGTCGTCCAGCAAGCGCTGGCCGCCGCCCGGCGCTTCGATCCAGTGGCCGCCGCTCAGGTGCACGGCGCCGACTCTGTCCAGGGGCAGGCGCAGCAGCAGTTCCTGCGGCGACTCGCCGGCATTCACGGCATTCGCATACAGGTTGTGCAGGTCGAGCAGCAGCGGCACCTGCGCGCCGTGGATAATCTGCGCCACCCACTCGGCTTCGTCCATGGTGCTGGCAGGCGGCTGGACCAGGGTGGCGATGTTTTCCATCAGCGGCGCGCTGCCGACGATGCGCGTGGCCAGCGCGATATTGGCGATGGCGCCCGCGGCGCTGTGCGGCGTGCGCGGCGGTGCCGCCAGGTGGCCGATCTCGATGCCGCCGGCACGCACGAAACTCAGGTGCTCGGACCACGATTCCGCCTGCACCGCTTGCATCAGGCGCGCCATCGCATGCAGGCGGCGCGGGTTGGCGGCAATCGTCGACGCCAGCCCCATGCCCACGCCATGCAGGCTGACCGGCACCTGGCGCGCCAGGCTGCGCAAGGCCGAAATGCCGGCGCGCGAGGCGCCGTAATAATCGTCGGCGATCACTTCCAGCACGTCGATCCGCGCCAAGTGGGACAGGATGCCGGCAGCCAGTTCGCCGCGCCAGCCCAGGCCGACGCGGTCGCGCGTGGCATCCTGGCTAACTGCCACAGCCGCCGCCACCGCCGCAACCGCCACAGCCGCTGCCGCCGCCGTCACCGCCACCGCCGCCCGATGACGAGTCGCCGGAGTCGCCCGTGCTGCTGGACGAGGAGTCGCCACCGCCATTTTGCCGGGGCGCCGGATACAGCTCGGCGACATACGCGTACACGGACAAGGGCAGGGCGCCGATGCCGAAGATGGCGGCCAGCAGGGCCATGTCGGCACTGCTGCTGCCCGCCTGCAGGCGCGCCGAGCGCATGTTCAGGCGGCCGAACAGCATGCGCAGGTCGGTCAGCAGCCGCTGCGCGCTCCAGCTGGTCGCCTGGGTGCGCAAGCCGCGCAGCATGAGGAGAAAAATCGCCAGCAGGGCCGCCAGGAACAGCAGATTGTAGTGCTGGCGGCTGATGGCGATGACGGCTTTGACGCCGGCCACCGTCAGCAGCAGCCAGTGCGCGGCCCAGGTGATGCGTTCGCGCCGGCGCAGCAGCGGCGGGCCGACCAGCAATTCCTGCCGCGTCAACGTCTCCTGGTAGGCGCGGCACGATGGCAGCATGTCGGCCTGCACGGCCAGTTCCTTGCTGTGGCCCTGGCGGCCCAGGTACAGCCGCAGCACGTCGCGTTCGATGTTGTGGCTGGCAAAGCGCAGGCTGTCGGCGCTGGCCGTTTCCAGCAACGGGCCGTCGGCGCGCAGCAAGCCGCGGTCGACCAGCACGATGGCGGCGATTTTCACGGCTTCGAGCGCGCCGCCACGCAAAAAAGCAATGCGGTAGGGATCATCGGCCAGCGACAGCTGGGCGTGCGGATTACGCAGCTCCTGGCGGATCAGCAGCTCGCGCACCAGGTAGTACACGAGCGCGCCGAAGATCAGGTAGGCCAGCAGGAACGATGGCCCGCTCCAGTCAAAGGGATTGAAGCCGGTCACCGCATCTGCTCCGCGTGTTCGCGCAGGCGTTCGGTAATCGCCATCAGGCTTGTGAAGGCGGGCAGGGCCTGCCCCGGCGCCAAGCGCGCCGTTTCGCGCGCGGCCGACATGGTGTGCAAAGCCACGTGCAGGGCCGGCTCGCCCAGCTGGTCGACAAACGCTTCGAGCGCCTGCTTGCCGGACTGCGCAGGTTTGCCCTCGAGCTGCGCCAGCGAGGCCGCCGCCGAACGCAGCGGGCCGGCCGCGTCGGCGATGGCGCCGGCCAGCTGTTCTTCATTCAGGCTCAATAGCATATACCGTTCGCGCATGCGCACCTGCTGGTTCAGCAGCACTTGCCGCAGGCGGCGCAGCACGGCGTCGCGGCTCGTGTGCAGGCTGGCGAAAGGGTCTACGCCATGCAGTACCTGGTGGCGTGCGATGATGTCGGCGAATTTGACGGCGAAGGCGTCGGCGGCCTGCGTCAATTCGCTTTCGAGCAGGAACATCACCTGCAAATCGATGGCGGCGTGTGCCAGGCGCAAGGGGCCGCGCAGCGCATCGGCCGCCTGTGGCGTAAAGCGCTTGAGCAGCAACAGCAGGTTGACGTCGGAGGTGGCGCGCAGCTGGCCATCGGCGGCCGAGCCAAACAGCACGGCGGCGGCCAGGTCGGCGCCGAAGGCCTTTTGCGCGGCGGCGACGAATATATCGAGGTGGCGTTGTATTTCTTCTGGCAGCGGTGGCGGCATGCGGTGCTCTTTCATGATGGGCTGGCGGGATGATCGCAAGTTTGCAATATAGCAAACTTGTGCCATCGCGCGCGCACCGCCCGCCAGATAGCGCTAAGCTGGCGCCGGCTCAGCTCAAGACGTTGAGCAAACCATCGAGTCCGACAAAGTTCAACGCCACGTCGGCCTGCGAGCGCACCACGGGCTTGGCGCGGAAGGCCACGGACAGGCCGGCGATGCCCATCATTTTCAAGTCGTTGGCGCCGTCGCCCATGACGATGGCCTGCGATGGCGTAATGCCCATCTCTGCGCACACGCGCTCCACCGTGCGCTGTTTTTCCTCGGCGTCGACGATGCCGCCCAGGACTTTGCCCGTCAGCTTGCCGTCGATGATTTCCAGTGCGTTCGCATGCGTGTAGTCGAGGCCCAGGCGCTCCTTCAGGCGTTCGGTGAAGAAGGTGAAACCGCCCGACACCAGCAGGGTTTTCAGGCCGGCCTTTTGCACGGCCGCCAGCATGGCTTCCGCACCCGGCGACAGCTTCAAACGCTCATCGTAGACGCGCTGCAGGGCCGACGCATCGAGGCCTTCGAGCAGGGCCACGCGCTGTTTCAGGCTGGCCGCAAAATCGAGTTCTCCGCGCATGGCCGCTTCCGTGATGGCCGCCACCTGCGGTTTCAGGCCCTGCATGTCGGCGATTTCATCGATGCACTCGATGGTGATCAGGGTCGAATCCATGTCCATCGCCACGAGCTTGAATTCGGCAAGTTCACGCTGGCCCATCATGTAGGTGGCGTCCAGCTGCGCCGCCTGGGCCGCCACTTCGATCGTGGGGCGCAGCGCGGGCGAATAGGCGATCTGTTCGCAGCGCACGGCGTTCGGACCGAGGCGCGTGACGGACGTCGGCGCGGCCAGCGCGGCGATGCGTTCGAGGCGGGCGCTATCGCCGTCCAGGCCCTGCAGGATCAGATTCATGGTGATGGTCTTGGTATTGGTCATGGGGCAGTCCTGCATTAATTATCGAAATGGTCTACACCGTCAATTGCTTGATGGTGGTCTTGATCTGCGTCACGCGCGCGGCCAGGTCCGGCATGGCGGCCGTGATTTTCAGCTTGTCCTGGCCATGCAGCTTGATATGGCGGTTTTTCTGGATCAGGTCGATGATGCGCATCGGGTCGATCGGTGGCTTGGCCATGAATTGCAGGGTGGCCGCCTCGCCATGCACGTCGATCTTGACGATGCCCACGGTTTTTGCCGCGATGCGCAAGCGGTGCGTCTCGACCAGGGCCTTGACGGCGTCGGGCAGCTTGCCGAAGCGGTCGATCAGCTCCTCCTGGATATCGTCGATCTTCTCTTGCGTGGCGCAGTTGGCCAGGCGTTTGTAGATCGACAGGCGCTCGTGTACGTCGCCGCAGAAATCGGCCGGCAGCAGGGCCGGCACGTGCAGGTTGATCTCTGTCGTCGAGGCCAGCGGCGCGGCCAGGTCCGGCTCCTTGCCCGCCTTCAGCGAGCGTACGGCTTCGTTGAGCATGTCCGAATACAGCTGGAAGCCGATTTCCGTCATCTCGCCCGACTGGCTCTCGCCCAGCACTTCGCCGGCGCCGCGGATTTCCAGGTCGTGCATGGCCAGGTAAAAGCCGCTGCCCAGTTCTTCCATCTGCTGGATGGCGTCCAGGCGGCGCTGCGCCAGTTTCGTGAGGCCTTGCACGTCGTGCACCAGCAGGTAGGCGTAGGCCTGGTGATGCGAGCGTCCCACACGGCCGCGCAACTGGTGCAACTGCGCCAGACCGAACTTGTCGGCACGGTGCATGATGATGGTGTTCGCCGTCGGCACGTCGATGCCGGTCTCGATGATCGTCGTGCACAGCAGGATGTTGAAACGCTGGGCGACGAAGTCGCGCATGACTTTTTCCAGGTCGCGCTCGTGCATCTGGCCGTGCGCCACGGCGATGCGCGCCTCGGGCAGCAGTTCCGTCAGCATGGCCAGGCGGTTCTGGATGGTTTCCACCTCGTTGTGCAGGAAGTAGATCTGGCCGCCGCGTTTGAGTTCGCGCAGGCACGCTTCGCGGATGATGGCTTCGCCCTCGCTGCGCACGAAGGTCTTGATGGCCAGGCGCTTTTGCGGCGCCGTGGCGATGATGGAAAAGTCGCGCAAGCCTTCCAGTGCCATGCCCAGGGTGCGCGGGATCGGCGTGGCCGTCAGCGTCAGCACGTCCACTTCCGCGCGCAAGGCTTTCAGCGCTTCCTTCTGGCGCACACCGAACCTGTGTTCCTCGTCGATGATGACGAGGCCCAGGCGGGTAAACTTCACGTCGTCGGACAGCAGCTTGTGCGTGCCGATGACGATGTCGATGGTGCCGTCGGCCATGCCCTTGAACGCCTGCGTGATCTCCTTGCCGCTGCGGAAGCGCGACAATTCCGCGATGCGCACGGGCCAGTCGGCGAAGCGGTCGGCGAAGGTTTGCGCATGCTGTTCGGCCAGCAGGGTGGTGGGCGCCAGGATGGCCACCTGCTTGCCGCCCATGACGGCGATGAACGCGGCGCGCAGCGCCACTTCCGTCTTGCCGAAGCCGACATCGCCGCAGACGAGGCGGTCCATCGGTTTCCCGGAAGTCATGTCCTTGATGACGTTGTGGATGGCCTCGGCCTGGTCCGGCGTTTCATCGAAGCCGAAGCTGTCGGCGAAGCGCTGGTAGTCGTGCGACGAGAATTCGAACGAGTGGCCCTGGCGCAGCGCGCGGCGCGCATACAGGTTGAGCAGCTCGGCGGCCGTGTCGCGCACCTGTTCGGCCGCGCGCTTCTTCGCCTTTTCCCACTGGCCCGAGCCGAGCGAGTGCAGCGGCGCGTCTTCCGGCGAGGCGCCTGAATAGCGCGAGATCACATGCAGCTGCGACACGGGCACGTACAGCTTGGTGTCCTTCGCGTATTCGAGGTGCAGGAACTCCGTCTCGCCTTCGCCCAGGTCCATGCTGGTCAGGCCCATGTAGCGCCCGATGCCGTGGTTGATGTGCACGACGGGGTCGCCGATTTTCAGCTCCGACAGGTCGCGTACCATCGACTCGACTTGCGTCACGCCTTCCTGTTTCTTGCTGCCGACCCGGCGGCCGGAACCCGCGTACAGCTCCGTCTCGGTGATGAAGGATAGATTTCCTTCAGGCGTAAACAGCTCGAAGCCCGCATGCAGCGGCGCCACGCCCAGCATCAGCTTGGCGTCGGATTGCAAAAAGCCGTCGCTGCCTTCGACGGGCGTCAGGTGCAGGTCGTACTCACTGAAGTACTGCTGCAAGGTTTCGCGGCGGCCGTTCGATTCGGCGCAGATCATCACGCGGCGCCCCGATTGCAGCAAATAGCTGCGCAGGTTGGCCAGTGGGTCGTCGGCGCGGCGGTTGACGGCGATGTTCGGCACGGGCGCCGACAGTTCGGACGCCAGCGCATCGTTCGACTTGGCGATCGCCAGGCGCGCATACGGCTTGGCCAGGCCGAAGAACTGCTCGTCGGACAGGAACAGCGATTCGGGCGGCAGGATCGGCCGTTCGCGGTCCGCCTTCAGGAAGCGGTAGCGCGACTGCGTATCGGTCCAGAAGCGCCCGATGGCGGCGTCGATTTCTCCCACCAGGGCCAGCGAGGCGTCGGGCGGCAGATAGTCGAACAGGGTGGCCGTCTGTTCGAAGAACAAGGGCAGATAATATTCGATGCCGGCCGAGGCGATGCCGCTGCTGATGTCCTTGTAGACGACCGAGCGCGATGGATCGCCTTCGAACTGTTCGCGCCAGCGGTTGCGGAAAGTGGTGCGCGCCGCTTCGTCCATGGGGAATTCGCGGCCCGGCAGCAGCCGTACTTCATGCACGGGATACAGCGAGCGCTGGGTGTCCGCATCGAACGTACGGATGGTCTCGATGGTGTCGCCGAAAAGGTCCAGGCGGTAGGGCAGGGCGGACCCCATGGGGAACAGGTCGAGCAGGCCGCCGCGCACCGAGTATTCGCCCGGCGACATCACTTGCGAGACATGGCTGTAGCCGGCCAGGGTCAGCTGCGACTTCAGGCGCGCTTCATCGAGCTTTTCGCCCTTCTTGAAGAAGAAGGTGTAGGCGGCCAGGAACGATGGCGGCGCCAGGCGCACGAGCGCCGTGGTGGCTGGTACGATCAGGACGTCGCACTGGCGCGTCTGGATTTCGTGCAAGGTGGCCAGGCGCTCGGAGACCAAGTCCTGGTGCGGCGAGAACGCATCGTAGGGCAGGGTTTCCCAGTCCGGCAGCAGATGGCAGCGCAGGTCCTTGCCGCCAAACCACGGGATTTCATCAAGCAGGCGCTGGCCGTCGCTGGCCTGCGCCACCACCACGGCCAGCATCTGGCCCCGCGCTTTCAAGGCCAAAGCGGCCAGCGCCAGGGCATAGGCGTCGGATGAACCATACAGGGCGGGCAGCGCATAGCGGTTGCCGGGCTTGGGGAGGGCTTTTGTTAAGTCTAAGGACATGCAGGCGATGACACTAGTGGCAGAGGCAGTTGAATGGGACAGCTGTGGTGCGCGCCGCGCCGCCAGTGACGGCGCTGACAGGCAGGATTATAGACCATCGCCCGCGCGCATATTCGCGACACCGAAAGGAACATGCACCATCGGTATCGTGCCGCCCGCCGATTTGAGGTGGCTCAGCTGGTCGTCGAAGAAGATATGCGGCTTGAATACGGCCAGTACGCGCGACTTGTCCATGCCGCCAAGGAAAAACGTCTCGTCGGCCGCCACGCCCCAGCTTTTCAGGGTCGTCACGACTCTCTCGTGCGAAGGCGCGTTGCGCGCCGTGATGATGGCGATGCGCAGGATCTTTTTATAGCCGGGGTCGCGCCGCTGCGCCCTTTCTTCCAGGCGCTGCATGGTGGCCAGCTTCTGGAACAGGCCGGCCAGCGGGCCGGGGCGGTGCGGCGTGCCCACGTTCAGGGTTTCATGGGCGTGGAATTCATCGACGTCGTTGTTGCGCTTGAAGACGGTTTCCGCTTCGTCGTCGGCGATCACGCCGTCGAAATCGAAGGCCACGCGCAATTCCTCGTCGTCCTCGTCGTCTTCCGTGCGCGACGGCAGTACCAGGCCGGCCGGGTAGTCGCAGGCCAGCGCGCTGCGCACGTCGCCTTCATTCGCGCTGAGGAACAGCGAGGCGTTGAAGGCGGGCAGGTAGGGGTAGGGCGACTTGCCCGTCATGAAGGCGGCGCGTGAAATGTCCAGGCCGTAGTGGGCGATCGAGTGCATGACGCGCAAGCCCGTTTCCGGCGAATTGCGCGAAAACAGCACCACTTCCACGGGTGACTGGCGCGGATAGTGCTTGTTGATGTTCAGGAAACGGCGGATGAAGGGGAAGGCCACGCCGCGCGGCAGGACCGTGTCGATATGCGTTTCCTGGTACTTGCGGTACTCCTCGGGGCCGTTGTCGAGGTAGACCTGGTGCGATTCTGCCAGGTCGAACAGGGCGCTGGAAGCGACCCCGATCACCAGTTTGTGTTCGATAGGATAAGCCATGGTCTGCCTGTTGTTTGCTTGTTGCTCATCTTATACGACTATCAACTGCGTAGCCAATAGTGAAGCACGGTCACTTTTTGCACCAAAGCGGGGCGCCATGTCAATTTTTTTGACCGCTGTGCAATACGCGCCACAGTAAAGAAATAAATCTTGTCTTGTATCAAGTATTTGACAGCCAGCACGCTTGTTTTCCACTATGCTTCCACTTATGAAATCTCGCCAATTGTAACGAAGCGTACGCCCTATCCCCGCCACCTTTATACAAGTGTCAGCTGTTTTACTCGAACATGCCAGCCCCGACTTCGCCAGCAGTCTTCGTGACTTTATAAAGGACCTCGCCATGTTTAAGAATTTACTGATCAAATGGAAGCTGGCGACGCTTGTCGCCGTGATGATGACGGCCTTGCTGGTGGTGGGCGTCAGCGGCTATTCGGGCATCGCCACCGTCGGGCGCGCCGTCAATGAAATCGGCGTGGTGCGCCTGCCATCGATCCAAGGCTTGATGATGATGAGCGAAGGCCAGACGGCCGTCGCCGCCGCCACCCTGACGGCCGCCATGTATGAAAACAATTACCAGGCACAGGACAAGTTCGCGGAAGCGCTGCAATTGCGCACCAAGGCATGGACGAATATCGAGGCGGGCCGCAAGCTGTACGAGCCGCTGCCGCAAACCCCCGAGGAAGTCGTGCTGTGGCAGCGCTTCCAGGGCGAGTGGGCGGCCTGGAAGGGCGATGACGACAAGGTGCGCGCCATCCTGCGCCAGCTGGCCGACAACCGCGACGAGCCGCGGCAGAAAGAGTTGTTCGCGGCATTCTACAAGCAGTACCAGGATTCGCGTGCGCTGTTCGGCAAGGCCGAAGGCACGCTCAACGAGATCATCAAGCTCAATAACGGCGTGGCCGATGCCAGCGTCAAGGATGGCAGCGCGGCCGTGATCCGCTCGGAAAGCCTGATGGTCATCCTCGGCTTGCTGGCCTCCGCGCTGGGCATCGGTTGCGCCGCCTACATCACGCGCGCCATCACCCAGCCGATCAATGCGGCCGTGAAAGTGGCGCAGACGGTGGCTTCGGGCGACCTGACGAGCCAGATCGAGGTGCACACGACGGAAGAAACGGGCCAGCTGCTGCGGGCGCTGAAAGACATGAATTCCAGCCTGGTCAGCATCGTCGGCCAGGTGCGCAGCGGCACGGAGACCATCGCCACGGCGTCGTCGGAAATTGCCAGCGGCAACCTGGACCTGTCCTCGCGTACGGAAGAGCAAGCCAGTTCGCTGGAAGAGACGGCGTCGTCGATGGAAGAACTGACGTCGACCGTGCGGCAGAACGCCGACAACGCCCAGCAGGCGAACCAGCTGGCGCTGAACGCCTCGGGCGTGGCGGTCAAGGGCGGCGCTGTGGTGGGCAAGGTGGTCGAGACCATGGACGCCATCAATGATTCGTCGCGCAAGATCGTCGACATCATTTCCGTCATCGACGGCATCGCCTTCCAGACGAATATCCTGGCACTCAACGCCGCCGTGGAAGCGGCGCGCGCGGGCGAGCAGGGACGCGGTTTCGCCGTGGTGGCCACCGAGGTGCGTAATCTGGCGCAGCGTTCCGCAGCCGCCGCCAAGGAAATCAAGACGCTGATCGGCGACTCCGTCGTGGCCGTCGACACGGGCAGCAAGCTGGTGGCCGAGGCGGGCAGCACGATGGCTGAAATCGTCGCCAGCGTGCAGCGCGTGACGGATATCATGGCAGAAATCAGCCTGGCCACGCAGGAGCAAAGCTCGGGCATCGACCAGATCAACCAGGCCATCGGCCAGATGGACCAGGTGACGCAGCAAAACGCGGCCTTGGTGGAAGAGGCGGCCGCCGCAGCCGAATCGCTGCAGGAGCAATCGGGCCAGCTGGCCCAGGTGGTCAGCGTCTTCAAGCTCGATGGCGCGCAGGCGCCTGCCGCGCACGCAAACGCAAACGCAAAGCCGGCCGCGCCGCGCACCGTGGCGGCCAGTGCCGCGCTGAAGCGTCCTGCACCGGGACAAGCTTCGCGCCCTGCCGCAGGCCGCCCGGCCCTGCACGCCGTGCCGTCCCAGCGCCAGAGCGCGCCGCGCGACGACGAGTGGGAAGTGTTTTGATCGATTGACGGCGCCCGCATGCGCTACCGGACGGCCGCCTTGCGCGGCCGTTTTCACATGCGTGCGCAGGGGCGCACTCCGGTTCGAACTGCGGTTACTACTTACTAAAAAAACAGCGTTATTAAAATAGCTGTTTTGCCATCTAAGCAAATCTTTGCAAAACTTAACGCGACATTGCCTGTGAGATAACTCACACTGCCAGCCGTACCACCCTTGTTCCCGCCTCGGCCACATCCCGGCTGACCCTTCCGCCTGCTGCGTCCGGCCATACCTGGCAGGCGGCAGCCATTGCCGTCAGCCTTGCATGCGAGCCCGGCGCGATGACCGATGCACCACACTGAAGGATGCGAATAAAGATGGCAAATATGAAAATCGGCACACGCCTGCGCTGCGCCTTTGCGTTGTTGACCTTGCTGCTGCTGGCGACCGCCGTGCTGGGCATGCTGCGCCTGTCCAGCCTGGAACTGCGCATGCGCGACGTGATCGATGACAAATATCCGAAAACCGTGCTGGCCAACGACATCATCAAGAATGTCAACATCATCGCGCGCTCCTCGCGCAACCTGCTTTTGATGACGGAGCCGCAGCAGCTGGCGCAGGAACGCGCCACCATCGCCAGGGCGGGCGGCGACACGGAAAAAGGACTGGCGCAGCTGGAAAAGGCGGTGCAGTCGCCGCAGGGCCGCGAGCTGATGGCTGCCGTGACGCAGGCGCGCGCCGCGTTCAACGGCGGGCGCGACAAGGTACTGGCCCTGCTGGAAGAGGGCGCACGCGATGAAGCGACCAGTTTGCTGCTTGGCACCGTGCGCGGCGAGCAGCTGCGCTACATGGCGGCGCTGGAAAGCCTGATCGCGTACCAGCATGCGCTGATGGAGGAGGCGGGCGCCCAGGTGCATCACGAATACGCGACGGCGCGCAACATGATGCTGGCGCTGAGCGCGCTCGCCGTGCTCTTTTCGCTCGTCACGGCCTGGCTGGTCACGCGCAGCATCGTCGATCCGCTGCGCCATGCCTTGGGCGTGGCGCAGACCGTGGCCGCCGGCGACCTGACGTCGACCTTCGGCCGCCACGGCGGCGATGAAACGGGCAAGCTGCTCGACGCGCTGTGCATCATGAACGGCAACCTGCTCGACATCGTGCAGCGCGTGCGCAGCGGCACCGACACCATCGCCACGGCCTCGTCGCAGATCGCGGCCGGCAATATCGACCTGTCGTCGCGCACCGAGGAGCAGGCCAGCTCGCTCGAACAGACCGCGTCGGCCATGGAGGAACTGAGTTCCACGGTGCAGCAGAACGCGGATAATGCCCGCCATGCAAGCGTGCTGGCCGTCGAGGCGGCGAACATCGCCGGCGCCGGCGGGCAAGCCGTGGGCCAGGTGATCCATACGATGGACGCCATCAGCGCCTCGTCTGCGCAGATCGCCGACATCATCGGCGTGATCGACATGCTGGCCTTCCAGACGAATATCCTGGCCCTGAACGCAGCCGTGGAAGCGGCGCGTGCGGGAGAGCAGGGGCGCGGCTTTGCCGTCGTGGCAACGGAAGTGCGCAACCTGGCGCAGCGCAGCGCGGCGGCGGCGCGCGATATCCGCGCCCTGATCGCCACCTCGACGCAGCAGGTGGACGCGGGCGCGGCGCTGGTTGCGCAAGCCGGCGCCACGATGCAGGAAGTGGTGGCGGCCGTGGGGCGCGTGAGCCAGATGGTGGCCGACATCACGGCGGCCAGCGCCGAGCAAAGCACGGGCATCGGCCAGGTCAGCCAGGCGGTCGTGCAGATGGATGAAGTGACGCAGCAGAACGCGGCCCTGGTGGAAGAAGCGGCGGCCGCGTCGCAATCGCTGGAAGGCGAGGCGGCGAATCTGCTGCAGGTGGTTAGCGTGTTTCGCCTGCGCCAGGGGCCGGCGGTTCTGGCGGGCCGCCCTGCGCCTGCCGTGCCGCGCCTGCTGGCTTAGTGGCGGGCCTGTCAAGGTTCTGGCACGGCGCGCTGGCGCTGCTGTGCCGGGCGCCGGCGCGCAGCCGGGAGTTGCAGGGGCGCCTGGACAGGGCCATCGTCGACGGCGAATTCTGCTTTCATTACCAGGGCAAGTTCGATACGGCGCGGCTGCGCCTGGTCGGCCTGGAAGCGCTGCTGCGCTGGAACCATCCGCGCCACGGCCTCGTCTACCCGAACGAATTCATCGGCCTGGCCGAGCGGACGAACGCCATCGCCGCGCTGGGCAACTGGGGCATCGACGCGGCCTGCCGCCAGCTGGCGCAGTGGCGCGCGCAGGGCCTGCCGGTGGTGCCGGTCGCGGTGAATGTCTCGGCGCGCCAGCTGTGCCAGCCGCAGTTGCCCGACTTCGTGTTGGGCTGCCTGCGGCGTCACGCCATTCCTGCCGGCCTGCTGGAGCTGGAAGTGACGGAAAGCTGCTGCATAGACGACATGGCGCAGGCGACGCAGGGATTGCGCCGGCTGCGCGCGCTGGGCCTGTCCATTTCTCTCGACGACTATGGCACCGGCCATTCGGGCCTGAGCCATGTCAGGCTGCTGCCGATTCATACCATCAAGATCGACCGTTCCTTCATCCACGACCTGGGCAGCGGTGGCAGCGCAGATTGTGACACTGTCATCGTCGCCTCGACCCTGGCGCTGGCGCGGGGACTGGGCTTGCAGGCGCTGGCCGAGGGCGTGGAAAACGGTGAACAGCTGGCGCAGCTGCGGCGGCTGGGCTGCCCCCAGGTACAGGGCTTTTACCTGCACCGCCCGGCGCCTGCGGCCGACGTGGCCGCGCTGCTGGCCGCTGGCGCGCCGGCCGGCCCTGTAACAGTGCCGAAACATGGCGCCATGCGGCATGGCGCGGATGCTCAGTAAAATATGGCCACTGCAAGCCGCGTGCTTTAACACCTACTCCCCCACGCAAGAATGATAAACAGTCCTGCCCCGGCCTATGTCTTCGGCCCGTTTCGCCTTTTGCCGCTGGAGCGCGTGCTGTTCGAGGGCGAACGCGCGCTGCGCCTGGGCAGCAGGGCCATGGACTTGCTGCTGGCCCTGCTGGAGCGCGCCGGCGACATCGTCGACAAGCATGAACTGGTGGCCATCGTCTGGCCCAATGCCGTGGTCGACGACGCGACCTTGCGCGTGCATCTGGCGGCGCTGCGCAAGGCGCTCGGCGACGGCCGCGATGGCCAGCGCTACATCACCACCATTCCCGGGCGCGGCTACGGCTTCCTGGCGCCGCTGGCGCACACGGGCCGGCCGGCGCCCGGTGCGGCCGGCGCCGAGCCGCGGCACAACCTGCCCGTCATGCTCACGCGCATGCTGGGGCGCACCGAGGTGCTGCAGACGATGGCCAACCAGTTGCTGCAATTGCGTCTGCTGTGCATTGCCGGCCCGGGCGGCATCGGCAAGACCACGCTGGCCGTCGTCCTGGCCACGCGCGTGCTGCGCCGCTATGCCGACGGCGTGTGTTTCGTCGACCTGTCGCCGCTGGAGGAGGGCCGTCTGGTGCCGCTGGCGCTGGCCACGGCGCTGGGCGTGGCCGTGGCGGCCGGCGACGCCATGCCGGTGCTGCTGGCCTACCTGCGCCCGCGCCACATGCTGATCGTGCTCGATAACTGCGAGCATGTGATCGGCGCGGCCGCCGCGCTGGCCGACGCCTTGCTCAAGGGCGCGCCGCTGCTGCACGTGCTGGCCACCAGCCGCGAGCCGCTGCGCATCACCAGCGAGCAGTTGCAGCGCCTGCCCGCGCTGGAATTGCCGCCGGCCGATGCCGTGCCCGATGCGGCGGCAGTGCGCCATTTCGCCGCGGTGCAGCTGTTTTGCGAACGCTGCGCGGCCGTCGACGATGCTTTCGTGCTGGCCGACGCCGACGTGCCCGTGGTGGTGGATATCTGCCGGCGGCTCGATGGCATCCCGCTGGCGCTGGAGCTGGCGGCCGGGCGCATCGGCCATTTCGGCCTGCACGAATTGCGCCGCCAGCTCGACGACCGTTTTCGCCTGTTGACGCGCGGCGCGCGCAACATGCCCTTGCGCCATCAGACCCTGCGCGCCACCCTGGACTGGAGCTATGGCTTGCTCGACGCGCAAGAGCGCCAGGTGCTGCAGGCGCTGAGCGTGTTCAGGAGCCGCTTCCGCCTCGAGTCCGCCAGCGCCGTGGCCGGCTGCGACGTGTTCGACACCCTGGCCGACCTGGCGGCCAAGTCCCTCGTCAGCATCGAGTTTTGCGGCCGGCATGTGTATTACCGGCTGCTCGACACCACGCGCGCCTATGCCGGTGCGCTGCTGTCGGCGGGCGGGGATGCGGGCGCCGTGCTGCTGCGCCACGCGCGCCATTGCCTGGGCCTGGCCCAACGCACCGCGGCCGACTGGGCGAGCATGCCGCCGGCCCAATGGAGCGCGCGCTACGGTCGCCATGTCGACGACCTGCGCGCCGCCATCGACTGGGCTTTCGGCGAGGAGGGCGACGTGGCGCTGGGCGTGTCCCTGACCCTGGCCGCGCAAACCCTGTTTTATCAGCTGTCGCTGATGGACGAATACCGCGTGCGCGTCGGGCGGGCGCTCGAGCGCATGGCCGCGCATGCGCTGGACGACCCGGACAGCGAGATGCGGCTGCATGCCTCGCAGGCGCACCTGCTGCTGCATACGCAGGGCATCACCGGCACCATGCTGCGTTCGTTCCAGCACGGCTATGCGCTGGCCATGCGCACGGACGATGGCAGCCGCCGCTGTGAGGCGATTTGCGGCATGTGGATCTGCTGCCTGAAGCTGGCCGATTTCCAGCGCGCCGACAGTTACGCCACCGAGCTTGCCGTGCTGTGCGACGCGCGCGAGGCCCGCGATGACGCGCCGATGCGGCTGGTACTGGCGCGCATGCGCTCCGTGGGCGAGTATGTGCAGGGACGCTACGCGCAGTCGGCGGCGCTGGCGCGCATGGTGCTTGCGCATCCCGAGGGTGCGCGTCAGCTCGGCTTCAATCATGCCTTGCTGGCCGATCACCAGGTTTGCCTGCGCGGCACGCTGGCGCGCTGCCTGTGGATGCAGGGCCGCCCCGACGACGCCCTGGCCCTGGTGCGCGAGGCGGTGGCGGTGGGCTTCGAACACAATGGCGTCACGCTGTGCGTGGCGCTGGCCCTCAATGCTATTCCCGTCGCCTTGTGGTGCGGGCAGCGGGAACTGGCGCATGCGTGGACTTGCCTGCTGTGCGAGCATGCGGCCCGCTATGGCTTGCTGTACTGGAGCGCCTGGGGCGCCGCCTACCGGCGCCTGCTCGACGGGGGCGAGGCGCTGGCGCAGTTCCCCTGGCCCGCGGTGCGCAGCTGGCCGATACAGGTCGATTTGATGGCCACCTTGCACGACGCGGCCGCCGATAGCCAGGCGCTGCGACGCGCGCGCATGGGCATGGCGCCGTGGAGCGCGCCGGAAGTGCTGCGCCGCGACGCGCACCACCGATGGCGGGCGCTGGCGCAAGATGATACGGCGGGCCTGGAAGCGGTGCGGGTGCAGCTGGAAGAAGCGCTGCGGCTGGCCAGGGGCCAGCAGGCGCCTGGCTGGGAGCTGCGCTGCGCCACCAGCCTGGCGGCCGTGCTGCAGGCGCAAGGCCGCCGCGCCGCCGCGCATGCCGTGCTGGCTCCCGTCCATGCGGGCTACCGGCAGGGGCGTGACACGACGGACGTGATGGCGGCCGCCGCTTTGCTGGCGCAGCTGGCTTGAACGCTATTCGTAGGCGCCCAGCCGGCGCTGCTCGTCCGGCGTGAAACTGGCGTCGCGCAGCTGCTGCAGGGCTGCCGCATCCTGTGCGCCGCCGGGCAGGCTGGCCTTCTGGGCTTTGAGCGCTTGATACGCGATGATGCGCTGCTGCCACTGCGATTCTTCGCGGTCCAGTTCCGCCAGACGCGCGGCCGCCGCCGGCGTGAAGGTGCTGGCGCGCAGGCGGTACACTTCATTCTCGCCGCCGCCCTGTGCCCGCAAGGTCCTGACGGAGGCGTCCAGCTGCGCCACCTGCAGCGGCGCGTCGCGCGCGGCGCGCTGAGCGGGCGTCATTTTTTGATCGAGCGCCGCCAGTTGCGCCTGGCGCTGCGCTTCATCGAGCGACGTGTCGCCGAGGATGGCCATGCGCGCCACGGCATCGTCGTCATACGCGTCGCTGGCGCCGAACAGGCCCGCGCTTTCCTCGGGCGTAAAGTAATTGCCGCGCAAGGCCCGCATGGCTTGCAGGCGCGCGCGCGCCGCCAGGGCCGCATCGGCTTGCGCCGGCAAGGCCTGCTCGGCCCCGGCCAGCGCCTGCTTGTAGGCTAGATACGCGCCCAGCAGGCGCTTGGCTTCGCGGGCGGGCACGGGCGCCAGGCGCCGGTCCAGTTCCGCCTCGATCTGGCTGCGGATGGCGGCCAGCGGCTTTTCACCGAGGCCCGCCAGGTAGTAGTCGAACAGGTGCGCCAGTTCCGCGTCGACCACCAGCTTGTCGCCGGTGGCCACCGTCACGTTGCCGTCGGGCCGCGTGCCTTCCATCGAGCGCACGAACGCGAACAGGTCCGGTTCCGCCTTTTCCGGCGGCGGGGCCGGCGCTTCGCCAGGGCGCAGCGCCAGGTACAGGGCCAGGGCCAGGGCCGCCAGACTGCCGCCGATGATCGATTTCGCGTGCATGCGCTTCTCCTTACAGTCCCAGGCCTTGCAGGCGGTTGGCCTGCTGGCGGAAGACGGTGACGGGGTTCGTTTCGAACAGGTTGACGATGCCGACGAACTGGTTGACTTCATCGAGGTGGTTCATGGCGTAGTCGTCGCGGATTACCTTGCCCAGGTGGCTGGAGCAGCTGCTGACCAGGCCATCGTTCTTGGCACCGCCGAAGGCCAGGCTGATGGCTGCCAGTGCCGGGTCGCCCACGTCGAGCACGTTCGTGTACGGTTGCGCGCCGCTCCAGGAAAAATAGTGCACGCCTTGCACCTGGTACGCGCCTTCGCCGCAGGCGGAGGTGGGCACACCTTGCGGATGGCGGCTATTAAAAGCGAGCGAGCCGGCCGTGGACAGCGACGCCAGCGAGGCGCCCGCGTTTTGCGGCAATCCCTTGTTGCCCGATAAAATGCCGATCAGGGAGGCGAGCGCATTGCCCAACGCGTTGCTGGTGTTGGGAATGGCGCCGCTGAGGATGTCTGCCACCTTGGAGCCTTTGTTCACGCCGGCCACGCTGGTGACGGACGCCACCAGGTCGGGGCGCACGGAGGCGACATAGCGGGCCGTGGGGCCGCCGTGGCTATGGCCGATCAAATTGACCTTGGCCGCCCCCGTGGCGGCGAGGATTTGCCGCACCTGCGACAGCAGCTGCTCGCCGCGCACTTCCGTGCTGTTGGCGGCCGACACGGTGGTCACATACACTTGTGCGCCGCCGCTGCGCAAGGCGTCGGAGACGCCATAAAAATAGTCGACGGGACCGAGCTTGTCGAAGCCGAACAGGCCGTGCACGAGCACGATCGGGTACTTCGTTTGCGTGTAGCCGGCGGCGCTGGCGCTGCCGGGCAGGATGGCGAGAGTGAACAGCAGGGTGGATAGCAGTTGCCAAAAGCGAGTCTTCATTTTGTCTCCGTTATTTGAATAATATGGAAATGTCGATGCTGTAGCGATGAACCGTGCGCTCCTTACATTCTCGATGCATTAAAAATAGCGAGCGCTCGGTTTTTTAAATGTAGCACCGCTCGATGTAAATTGCATTTGAATTGCATGATGCAGCGCAATAACTGTGGGTATTTGGCGTGGCTTATGCGCCCATTGCATAGTTGAAAAGTAAAATAGTTGTTTTCCTGAGCTATAATCGGCCCCGCATCAGCCGTCCCGCCGTCTTGCAGTGCCTTGCCCAGGCATTGCATGGATATCGCTCTTACACCGTTATTTGGGAATGCACTTGTCGACCCATTTTAATTTTGAACAGTTTCAGCAGATGACGCCTTTAAATGGCGAAAACATCTGGGAATATATTCTTGACCGCCACGCGGAACGTATCGGCGTCAAGCGCCGCAAGCCGGCGCTGGAAAACCTAGAACGCATCTTCGTCGCCACCTTCCGCCTGGCCAATGACGTGGGCTTCCGCGCCATGAGCTTGCGCGACCTGTGCCGCGAGACGGGGCTGTCGATGGGCGGCTTGTATGGCTACATCACCAGCAAGGATCAACTGGCCGAAATGATCGAGGACGTGGTGCGCCACGCCACGCAAGCCTTGCCGCTGCTGTTCGTCGACGTGAAGTCGCCGCTGGACCGCCTCGAAGCGATGATACGCTCGTCGATCTACCTGTCCGAAGTGCTGCAGCCGTGGTTTTATTTCGTCTTCATGGATTCGCGCGTGCTGCAGGTCGAGCAGCGCAGCATGGCGAAGAATTCGGAACTGTATGTGCAGACCCTGATCGCCGCCACCATCGCCGAAATCGAACCGAAGCCGCAGGGCGATCCCACCTTGCTGGCCGCGCACTGCCTGGCCCTGTTCCAGGACTGGTACGTGAAACGCTGGAAGTACCGCGCGGCGAAGGTCAATGTCGACGATTTCGCCGACAGTGTCGTCAGTACGGCGCGCGGGTATTTGAGCATGGTCAAGGCGCCGTAAAAACGCCGCCGACGGCGGCTTGTCGGGTTACGCCGTTCCGGCTAACCCGACCTACTGATCAGTTCGTGGTTTCTATGGGCAGCGTCTCCGGCACGGCTGCCGGATCCGTCGGCGTCTCCACGTCCATATCCAGGGTCTTGACCCCGTTCATGTCGATGAATTCATCGTACAGCCACTCGCCGTCGACCTGGCTCAGGCCCTCCGGCACGGCGCGCGTGATTTGCGGGCGCGTCGACAGGGCCGTGCGCATGTAGTCGATCCAGATCGGCATGGCCAGGGTGGCGCCGAATTCGCGTCCGCCCAGGGACTTGGGCTCGTCATAGCCCATCCACGCCACGGCCACGATGCCGCCGCTGTAGCCGGCGAACCAGCCGTCGACGGCGTCGCTGGTGGTGCCCGTCTTGCCGGCGATGTCAGTTCGGCCCAGTTTTTTCGTTGCCGCCGCGCCCGTGCCCGTGCGCGCCACTTCGCGCAGCATGCTGTCCATCACGAAGGCGTTGCGCGGGTCCAGCGCCAGGGTCTTGTCGTCGTTCGGCGCGGGCGGCTTGGTTTGCATCAGCACCGTGCCCTTGGCATCGACGATGCGGTCGATCAGGTACGGTTCCACCTGGTGGCCGCCATTGGCGAACAGGGCGTAGGCGCCCGCCATCTGCACGGGCGTGACGGAACCCGTGCCCAGCGCCATGGTCAGATTGTTCGGCTGGCGGGCCGGGTCGAAGCCAAATTTTTCCAGGAAGTCGTGCGTGTACGACACGCCCAGCGCGCGCAGGATGCGCACCGAGGCCACGTTCTTCGATTGCGCCAGCGCGTAGCGCATGGTGATGGGACCGTCGAACTTGAAGTCGTCGTTCTGCGGCGCCCACACCTTGCCGCCCGCCTGCATTTCCAAAGGCACGTCATTGATCAGGGTGGCCGGCGAAAAGCCTTTTTCCAGTGCCGCCGAATACACGAAGGGCTTCATCGCTGAACCGGGCTGGCGCCACGCTTGCGTCACGTGATTGAACTTTTGCAGGTTGTAGTCGAAGCCGCCCACCATGGCGTGGTAGGCGCCCGTGTCCGCGTCGAGCGAGACAAACGCGGCGGCCACCAGCGGCACTTGCGTGATGGCCCAGTTGTCTTTGCCATCCCTGGTGATGCGGATCACGGCGCCCGGGCGCAGCTTGATGCCGGCGCTCGCTTTGGCGGACAGGGCGGGGGCGGCAAAGCGCAAGCCGTCGCCCGTGATCGTCTTGGCGTCGCCATCGCCCGTATCGGCCACCACCTTGCCGCTGGCCACGTCCGTGACGACGGCGGCGATCAGGCCATCGCTGTCCGGGCGTTTTTGCAGCGCCGCGTCGATGGCGTCGTCGCGCTGCTCCGGGTCGGCTGGCATGTCGATGAAGGTTTCCGGGCCGCGGTAGCCGTGGCGCTGGTCGTAGGCGATGACGTTGCGGCGCGTCGAAGCATAGGCCGCGTCCTGATCCGCTTTCAGGATCGTCGTGTAGACGCTGATGCCCTTGGTGTAGCTGTCTTCCTTGAACTGCGCATAGACGGCCTGGCGCGCCAGTTCGGCCACGTATTCGGCGTGCGTATCGAAACCCTGCTTGCCGCGGCTATTGATATGCAGCGGCTGGGCCAGCGCTTGCTGGTACTGGCCTTCGCTGATGTAATCGAGTTCGCGCATGCGTTTCAAGACCAGCCGCTGGCGCGCGTGCGCCTTTTTCGGATTGCTGATCGGGTTGTGGCGCGACGGGTTTTGCGGCAGGCCCGCCAGCATGGCCATTTCCGCGATCGACAGTTCGGACAATGGCTTGCCGAAATACGTCTGCGCTGCGCTGCCGAAGCCGAATGAGCGCTGGCCCAGGTACATCTGGTTCATGTACAGCTCAAGAATCTGCTCTTTCGACAGGGCCGACTCGATTTTCAGGGCCAGCATGATTTCGTTGAGCTTGCGCGAAGCGACTTTTTCGCGCGTCAGGAAGAAATTGCGCGCCACCTGCATGGTGATGGTGGAGCCGCCGCCGTGGCCGAAGCCGTGGCGCAGGTTCGACAGCACGGCGCCGCCGGCCCGCACGAAGTCGATGCCGTGGTGCTCGTAGAAGCGGCCATCCTCGATGGCCAGCAAGGCCTTCTTCATCATTTCCGGCACTTGCGCAATCGGCACGAAGTCGCGGTGCTCTTCGCCGAATTCGCCGATCAGCACATTGTCGGCCGTGTACACGCGCAGTGGTATCTTCGGCTGGTAGTCGGTGATGACGCCCAGTTCGGGCAGGCGGGGGCGCACGTACAGGAACAGGTAGGCGGCCAGCAGCAGGACAGCGGCCAGCGCGGCGCAGCCGGCGATGATGATAGCGCGCACGGTGGCGCGGCGGGAAGGCCAGGGGAATCCGGTTCGTTTGGCAGTCAAGGCAGTCTCACGTGAGCGTGCAGGGCACGGTGGCAGCGATTATAGACCAATGCGCCAGCCGTTCCGGCGCGGGCGGGGTGCCAGGGCTGGCCGCCGGGACCGGGAGCAAAAAACCTTTTCATCGAAACGCGGCTGTGCGATAGTCTCGGCTTCAAGAAAATAGCCCGGGCGTCAATCCGGGCTGTTTATTTTTAAAAATTAAGGAAATATCCATGGCAAAAGATGCAACACCGAGCGTCGTGAAGCCGTACATTCCGGCCGATGCGAAGCTGCCCGAGATGACCTTCCGCGCGCTATTCATGGGCGTCATCCTGGGGATGGTCTTTGGCGCCTCCTCGCTGTACCTGGTGCTGAAAGTGGGCCTGACCGTCAGCGCGTCGATTCCCGTCGCCGTGATCGCCATCACCCTGTTCGGCCTGGCCAAGAAGGTGGGCGGCAAGGATTCGTCGATCCTGGAAAACAGCATCACGCAAACGGCCGGTTCGGCCGGCGAATCGCTGGCCTTCGGCCTGGGCGTGACCATGCCGGCCATTTTGATCCTCGGCTTCGACCTGGAAATCTCGCGGGTCATGCTGGTCGGTATCCTCGGCGGCCTGCTGGGCATCCTGATGATGATCCCGATGCGCCGCACCATGATCGTCGACCAGCACAAGGAACTCAAATTCCCCGAAGGCACGGCGTGCGCCGAAGTGCTCAAGGCGGCCGCCACGGAAGAATCGCGCATCGCCGCCGGCGAAAGCATCGAGAAGGATTCGGCCGCCGCGCTGGACGCCAAGCGCCGCGCGAAGATCATCTTCGGCGGCTTTGCCGTCGGCCTGCTGTACAAGGTGTTCAATATCTCGTTCAAGGGCTGGAAGGATACGCCGGGCGTGGAATTTGCCGCGCCGCTCAAGGGCGGCTCCATCGGCGCCGAGATTTCCCCTGAATTGCTGGGCGTGGGCTACATCATCGGCCCGCGCATCGCCGCCACGATGGCGGCCGGCGGCGTGCTGTCCTACCTGCTCTTGATCCCGATGATCAAGTTCTTCGGCGACAGCCTGACCACCGTGCTCTCGCCTGGCACCAAGTTGATCAGCGAAATGGGTGCGGACGACGTGCGCAGCGCCTATGTGCTGTACATCGGTGCGGGCGCCGTGGCCGCCGGCGGCCTGATTTCGCTGGTGCGCGCCATGCCCATGATCTGGCGCAGCCTGTCGGCCGGCCTGAAAGGCATCGGCAAGGGCGTCAAGAGCAATTCCACCCTGCGCACCGACCAGGATATCCCGTTGAAATGGGTCGTCATCGGCTGCCTGTCCATCATCGCCGTGATCACCTTCGCCACGCCGCTGCACATGAATTTCCTCGGCGCGCTGCTGATCCTCGTCTTCGGCTTCCTGTTCGCCACCGTCTCGTCGCGCCTGACGGGCGAAATCGGCTCGTCGTCGAACCCGATCTCCGGCATGGCCGTGGCCACCTTGCTGTTTACCTGCCTGATCTTCCTGATCATGGGCTGGACGGGCGGGCGTTACTATGTGACGGCCCTGTCGGTGGGCGCCATCGTCTGCATCGCCGCCAGCAATGCGGGCACCACGTCGCAAGACTTGAAAACCGGCTACCTGGTGGGCGCCACGCCGCGCCTGCAGCAGTACGCGATCCTGGCGGGCGCGCTGTCGTCCGCGCTGATCCTCGGTCCGATTCTGCTGAAACTGAACGAAGCGAGCACCGTCTACGTGCCGGCCGCGCAAGTGGCGCCCGGCCTGACGGTCGACGCGTCTAAGCTGACGGTGACGGGCGAGCTGCACGGCCCGCAAGCCGATACCGACCACAATACGTATAAAGTCTGGCAAAAGACGGACACCGTGGGTGGCCCGGCCGGCAAGTATTTCGTCAAGGAAGATGGCCAGCTGGCTTACCTGGTCGATCCGGGCATTAACGGCCATTACAGCAAGCGTCCGGACGGTTCGGAAGTGAAGAAATACGATGCGCCGAAGGCCGTGCTGATGTCCTACATCATCAAGGGCATCCTCGACCAGCAACTGCCCTGGACCCTGGTGCTGTTCGGCGTGATGATCGCCGTGGTGCTGGAAATGGCCGGTATCCCGTCGCTGGCGTTTTCCGTGGGCGTGTATCTGCCGCTGTCATCGACCTTGCCGATCTTCGTCGGCGGCCTGGTGCGCTGGCTGGCGGACCGCCGCAACAACAAGCTGGAACACAATGCGAAACTGAACGAGGAAGAGCGCCAGTTGGCGGGCGACCGCAGCTCGGGCGTGCTGCTGGCCTCCGGCTACATCGCCGGCGGCGCGCTGGCCGGCATCATCATCGCCATCACGGCCGGCGTGCTCACGCACTTCGACCAGATGATGGCCGACTGGGCCGAGCACGGCAACCCGTTCTACGCGGGCCTGCACTCGGACGCGCTGTCGCTGCTGCCGTATGCCGTCATCATCGTGCTGCTGTATATCGTGGCGCGCGAGAAAAAGGCGGACCGCCCGCAGGCTTGATGTTGTAGCCAACCCAATGAGAACCGCCCGGTGTCATGACGATCCGGGCGGTTTTTTTTTGCCCGTCGCTGGCCGGCTCAGGTATTTTTGTTATAAAAATGAAATCAAATATCGACAAGTAGTGTATTGTTGTTGCTGTTTAAAATACAACAATCTGGAGTTCTCCTCATGTCCCCACTGCAACGCGGTTTTATCTCTTTTGCCTTGCTGGCAGCCAGTCCTGCCCTGCATGCCACGCCTTTTCCCGTCGAGGCCATGTTTGAGGCGGAAAGTACGGCGCCTGGCGCGCCATGGGGGCTGGAAAGCCAGGGCGGCAACGTGGTGTCCGGCGGCGGCTATCTGAGTACGCCGGCTGACCTGGCGCGTGCCGAGTCGCCAGGCGCGGCGGCGCAATTGTCGTACAGCGTGACCGTGCCCCGCGATGGCAACTATACGATCTGGCTGCGCGTGCTGGCGCCGGCGGCGAACGCCGCGTCCTTGTACCTGGCGGTCGACAATGGCGCCTATGCCAGTGCATCCGTGCCGTTCACCGCCGGCCAGCCGCCGAAGTGGACCTGGCTGCCTGTCACGCGCTGGCTCGCGGCGGGCGAGCGCGAACTGAAGCTCCAGTACCGCGAGGGCGGCCTGGGGATCGATTGCTTGCTGGTCACGGCGCTGGCCGATTTTGTCCCGCAAGGCTATGGCGTGTATCCGCTGCCCACCGTGCTGCCGCCCGCCGGCGAGCATCCGCGCGTGTTTGCCCGGGTGGGGGACCTGGCCGCGATACGTAGCCGTTTCGAGTCCGGCGCGCAGGAAATGGTGCAGCATCGCGCTGTCCTGAACGGGTTTGTCGCGGCACCGGCAGTGGTGGCGTTGCCCGTGTTCGTGCCTGGCGGCCCGGCCAGGAGCAATCACCAGGTCGATGCCGTGAGCGCGATCAAGGCGAAGGCGCTGTACTCTCTGCTGTACGAACGCGGCGGTTCGGCGGCGCAGGCGCAGCGGGGCCGGGAAGCCGTGCAGATGCTGCTCGACTACCTGGCGGCCGTGCAGTTTGCGCCCGGCTACAATCACCCGAACGAGAAAGGCGATATCATCCTGGCCAGCGCCATGGTGTATGACTGGTGCTTCCATCTGATGAGCGCGCAGCAGCGCGCCTATGTCGTCGCGCGTTTTACGCAGCTGGCGGCCACGATGGAAATCGGCTTTCCGCCATCGCGGCAAGGCCCCGTCGTCGGCCATGGCAGCGACAACCAGCTGCTGCGCGACCAGCTGTCGGCCGCCATCGCCTTTTATGACGAGGCGCCGCTCGTCTACAACATCGTTGCCGGGCGCTTCTTTGCCGACTATATCGCGCCGCGTAACTATGCCTATGCGGCGCAAGCCTATCATCAGGGTGCGTCGTATGGCACGGTGCGTTTCCTGGCGGATATGTACGCCGCATGGATATTCCGGCGCATGGGCGCCGCGCCCGTGTTCGATCCCGTGCAGCAGATGACGCCGTATCACTGGCTGTACACGCGCCGCCCCGACGGACAATGGATGCGTGATGGCGACGTCTATCACTCCTCCTACACCAACAGCAGGGAGTACTGGAGCGAACCGCTGGCCTTTATGCTGCCCGCCACCTACTACAACAATCCCACCTTGAAGCATGAGTATTTGAAGCAGTCGCTGCAGCCGTCGACCAGCTTTATCCACCCGAAGGACAGCATCTGGCCTATTCTGCTGGGCAATACGGCCATGGGCAGCACGCCGAGCCCGGTGGCGTTGCCATTGACCAAATATTTTCCGGATCCCGCCGGCCTGATGATCGCCCGCACGGGGTGGACCGATGGCATACATGTGGAGTCAGGCAATGTCGTGGCGACGATGAAGCTCGGCGGCGACTGGTTCGGCAACCACGAGCATTATGACGCCGGGCATTTTCAGATTTACTACAAGGGCGGCCTGGCCATCGATTCCGGTATTTATAGCGGCAGGGATGTGGCCGATCCCAGCATCCCCCTGGAATACGGCAGTGCGCACGACATGAATTATCACAAGCGCAGCATCGCGCACAACACCATGCTGGTGCATGACCCGGACGAGAATTTCGACGGCTATGCCAATGATGGCGGGCAGCGCTTTCCGGGCGACGAGCCGTCATCCTTGGCGGAACTGGCCAATGGCTACAAGGTGGCCACTGTCCTGCGCCAGCAGCAGGTCGGCGGCGCGGCCGGGGCGCCCGACTTCAGCTACATCAAGGGCGATCTGACGGCCGCGTACAGCAGCAAGGTGCGCCAGTTCCAGCGCTCATTCGTGTTCTTGAATCTCAAGAATACGGACCACCCGGCGGCCCTGATCGTGTTCGACAAAGTCAGCTCCAGCGACGCGGGGTTCAAGAAGACCTGGCTGCTGCACAGCCAGTTTGAGCCGCAAATCAGCGGCGACACGGTGCTTATCCAGCGCACGGACTGGGATTACAACAGCACCTTGCAGTACAACGGCAAGCTGATCAACCGCACCTTGCTGCCGGCGAATGCGTTGCTGGCCAAGGTCGGCGGCAGCGGCAATGAATTCAGCGTCGGCGGCACGAACTATCCTATCCAGCCTGAAGCCGATTATTCGACCGAGGAAGCGGGCGCGTGGCGGCTGGAAGTGTCGCCGCCGAGCGGGAACGAAACGGATGTGTTCCTGAACGTGATGCAGGTGATGGATGCCAGCAGCACGCTGCCTGCGCTGCCGACGACGGCCATCGATTCGGCCCTGCTGGCTGGCGTGAAAATCCAGGACCGCGTGGTGCTGTTTTCCAAAAGCGGCTTGCCGCTGGGCGGGACTGTCACCGTCGAGTTGCCGGCGCACAGCGCATCCATGCAGGTGCTGGTGGCGGATTTGCAGGCGGGAAGCTGGACGGTGAGCAAGCGTGGCACGGATGGCCTCATCGAAGATGAGGTGAGTGACGGCGGCGGCACCCTGTATTTTGTCGCGAATGGGGGCGGTGTGTACGACCTGCAGCGCAAGTAGTCGCTGGCGTGTCACTGCCTCACCGGCCGTGCCGCCAGCTGCGCCGCTGTGGCGTAGATCGTCACGTCGTCGGACGCGAGCCGGCCCAGGTGCGCATAAAACGCCTGCGCCGGTATCAGCCACGACGCCGCGTCGCCCACTTGCCCGTTGACGCGCAGGCCGGCCGCGTCGAATTCCCGGTGAAAGTAGTCGCGCAGGTCGGCGCGGCCGGGATGGTCGATGCGGCGCTGGGCGACTGCCTGGTCGAAAGGGCGCACGGGCACGTCCCAGCGCCGGCCGTCATGGTCCAGACAAGGCAGCAGCTTGGTATCGTCTTCCCATACGCGCACGGGAAAGGCGTCGCCCATGGCGTCTTCCAGCGCGTGATAGAACGTCACCGGTCCCATGGAAATGCCGAGACCCAGCACCTTCGCCTGATCGCAGCCGATGAAACGCTGCCACGGCGAGTCCATGCCGAAGATCGAGGGCGCGTGGTGGTGCGCCTCGGTAAGGTGAACGGCATGGCGGCCCCACGCGGACACGGAGTGAGTAGGGTGGATGCTGCGCCGGACGCCGGTACTGGCGAGGAAGGCTTCAGGCAGGCGCCCCATGTGCGTGCCATGGCGGCGCGGGTCGAATACGTAGTCGGGCATGGCGCAGGTGGCGCGCACCGTGCCGCCCGGCAGATAGTAGGTGGGCAGCAGCAGGGTGCCTTGTGGCCCGACGGCGTCCTGCAGGGCGTTTATCACGGCCAGCGCGCCGCCTTCCACGTAGCCGAGGCTTTTCAGCGATGAATGGATGAACAGCGTATCTCCTTGCGCGATGCCCAGCCGCGCCAGATCTGCGGCCAATCCGGCGCGCGTCACGTGGGGCGCATTTTGGCGCACATGCCTCGCGCGGGCGGCGCGGTGCCACGTTTCCAGCGCGGCCCTGGCGGCGCGTTTGGTCTGTTCAAGCATCTCCGATTTCCATTTCCAGCAGGTTGGCATCGATGCAGAACTTGGCGGCCCAGTTCAGGTAGGCCCAGGTGCCGTAGTCGCCATCGACGGGAAACGAGCCCTTGACGCCGCCGCGCACGTGCGCGGGACCGTCGATGCTGATGGAGCGCCGCACGAAGCGGTTCAGGCGGCGCCCCGCGTCGAGGTAGCGCCGCTCGCCCGTGAGCTGGTACAGCAGGAACAGACAATGGGCGTTTTGTGCGGAACCCGTGAGGCAGGCGTAGCCGGCCCCCGGCTGGAAGTCCGGACCGAGGCGGCCCGCCAGGTAGCCGTCGTCCCTCACGGCCTTGGCGACGCTCGTGCCGGTGCGCGCGGCGGCGTCCAGCAGGCTGGCGCGCGCCGAAAAGCGGTGCGCTTCGAGCAGGCCGCGCAAGGCGTAGCCGATGGTATGGGTCAGCGGCAGCAGCGGGTTGTCCAGGCAGTTCGAGGCGAACCAGCCGTTGGGGCGCTGCTTGGTCAGCGCCCAGTCGACCTGGCGCAGGCCGGCCGCGCCATAACCGTGGCCCGGTGCGACGCGGTCCGCTTCAAACAGGCCCCACGCCACGTGCGTTTCGTAGGCCTTGTCGCCGGCGCTGGCGAAGGGCGTCGGATGCCTGCGCCAGCAGCCGTCGCCATCCTGGCTGTCGCGCAGCCACCTTGCCGCGCGGTGCATGGCGTCCTGGTAGGCTTCGCCGTACGCTGCCACGCCGGCGGCCAGGCCCAGCAAAATCTGCCCCGTGTTGAAGGTGACGGGCACGCGCGGGGTGGAGTCGATCTTGCCCCCCTGGAAGCCGCCTTCGGGGAACTGGATGGCCACGCACCAATCGAGCATGCGGCGCGCCCGCCAATGCAACCCCTCGTCGCCCGTGCGCTGCGCCAGGGCGATGACCGTGGGGATGATGTAGCCGGTGGTCTCCGGGTAGGAACTCGACCAGCCTGTCAGCAGGCTGTAGTCGCGCGCGACGCCGCCGTCCTTTGAGCTGGAATGGTCCTGCGCCGCGCACAGCCAGGCCGTGCAAGCCTTGACGACGGCTTGCGGCCCGGGGTCAAGGGCTGGCAGGCCGCGCCGGTCCGACAGCCGCTCCATGCGCGCGGCCGCCGGCAGGCTTGCCTGCGGCGCCAGTGTGTTCCGGATTTTCGTGAGCAAGGTGCGCATGGCAGTGATGGCGTAGTGGTGGGCTCCGGCTACTGTAGCGCCGGCAGCCGGCACGGCTATTGACTTGCCGCAAGGATCAGCCGCCGCATCGCCGCCGCCGGAATTGACGCATAATGGACGCCTCACCACCGTTGACGAGGCCCGCCATGAACAATGTCACGCTTGAGTACTCGGTCGTCACCAATCCCGATTCCTTTGTCGGCTTCAAGTATTACGTCAAGGCGGGGCAGGCATTCGATGCCGATGATTTCGCCTATTCCTACAAGCTGAAACGCTCCGACCTGGACCCCGACAGCGTGCTGGCCACGCGCGAGGCGGCGGAAAATCTGCAGCCGGGCGAGTGGCTGACGGTGTCGCATTCGATTGCGGCATAACCGGCAGCGCATTGTTTCTCAGGCTAGATGCCGAACACTTTCAAGATCGCGTCCGTGAAACCCTCGAACCAGCTGCCCACCTTGCCCGGCTGCTTGCCATGGCGCGGGGTTTCCTCGTACAGGTAGACGCCGTTGCCGCCGTCGAAGCGGTCGTTGAGCAGCGCCTGCTGGCCGCGCAGGTAGGGGATGAAGGTTTCGCTGCGCAGGGTCGAGTACAGCACGTCGGTGCTGAAACCCAGGGTGGCGGACTGGCTGATCGAGCGTCCCTGGCCGGCCCGCTCCAGGCGCACGCCACGGCAGCCGCGCACGATCAGGGTGACGGGGCCGCGAAAGACGATGAAGCGCAGCTGCAGGGTGAGCCAGGCGTGCAGGCTGCCCAGGCGCCAGTGGCTGCTGATCGCCAAAGGCTGACCCGCATCGGCAATCAATCCGACCAGTCCCCGCGGCTGGAACACGAGGGTGCTGCCGGCCGGCAGGTGGACGATGGCCACTTCCAGCAGCGGATCGTCGCTGGCGGATATCGTCACGGATGCCGGCTCGCTGCTTTCCAGCCGGGTCAGCGCCACCATGCCGGCGGCCAGGCTGGTGAACGGGAAGCGCCAGTCCAGCAGCCATTGCGTGCGCTTGGTGCTGCTGACGGGCGACGATTGCAGGTATTCGGGATGGATCAGCATCCGCTGGCCAGGCTGCAGCAGCAATGCTTGCGAGACGGCGGAAATGCGCGATTCGCCATGTGGCGGCAGGGGCAGGCTGGCGGCGTTGAGCTGCAATGTGCGCGCGATCGACAGCGGCGGCAAACGGGCAGCAACGGGCGCCAGCACGAAGTAAAAGAAGGCCTTGATCGCCGCCGGCAGCAAGATGGCCGACAGCACCAGCAGGGCGGCCGTGGGCGCCACGTCCATGACGGGCGCGCGCCAGCGGGCTATCCAGTTGCGCGCCAGCTGCGCTTCGCCGGCCGTGATGGCTTTTTGCACGGGCGCCAGCGCGCCGGTCAAGGCTTGCGTGTCGATGGCGAATGGGGCGGGGCGGGCAGCGTTCGTGGCGCTGCTGCGCGCGTGCTGCGCTGCCCAGGCCTGGTAGGCTTGCAGGTTGATCTCGCGCAGGTGCTGGCCTTGCGCTTCGAGCTGCGACAGCTGCGCATAGGCGTCGCTGCCGGGCAGGCGGGCCGCCAGCGGGTGCTGCGCTTCCAGTTGCCGGCGCTGGCGCAGATTGGCTTGCAGCGTGGCATACGCGCGCACATGTTCCGCGTGCAGGCGCGCCAGCGTCTGCCGCGCATCTTCGCCACTGATCGCCGCTTGCAGGGCCGTCAGATAGCGGGCTTCCTGCGCCAGCACTTCGATCTCCACGCGGCGCGTGGCTTCCTCCTGCGCGTGCAGGGCCAGGGTGGTCGTGTCGGGCAGGGGAAGCGTAAACAGCGACGGTTGCTGCCGCGCGCGCAAGGTGGTCAGTTGCGCCTGCACTTCCTTCAGGCGGGTGGCGATGGCCGCTTGCGAGGCTTTTTGCAAGGCGTTGACACGGGCCGTGGCGGCAGCGGCCAGGCCGGCGCTGTGGCTATCGGCGCCATCGGCGGCCAACCTCCGTGCGGCCACGGCTTCGCTGCCGGCACTGTAGGCGCGCCATTCGGCCAGCAGCAGGCGTCCGGCCAGCAGGATGACGATGAACAGCGCGAACTGCAGCGCGTGGCGCAGCAGGAAGCGCAGGGTGGCCGTCAGCAGCTGGCGCAAGGAGGAATCGCCTTAGGTCGCCGCGCTATCGGCGTCGGCGCAGCATTTCTTGTACTTCTTGCCGCTGCCGCAGTGGCACGGGTCGTTGCGGCCCGTCTTCGGCAGTTCGCGCAGCACGGTAGCGCCAGGCTGGCTTTGTTTCAGGTGGCGCTGGCGCGCCCAAGCGGCGTTGATGGCGATGACGGCGGGAATCACGCCGTCCATGGCTGTTTCGGCTGCATCGTCATCGAGTTCGCTGGCCGTGGCCAGGTGCTGGAACGGCGCCAGGTATTGCGGATGGCTGACGGCCAGGGCCGCCCACTGGGGCTTGTCCAGGCTCGTGCCGAGCACAAAACCGGCGCACCAGGCGGGTACGCTCCATTCGGGGCCGCAGACGTAGATGGGCTCGAAGCTGTCCGGGTCCTTCGCCAGCCATTCGACCATGTAGGCGTGGTGGCGCTGCGCCAGGCTGGCCGCCCGTTCGCTGGCCTCGTCCTGTGCCGGCAAGACGCTGCCGGCCGCCTTGTCCCACACCCACGGCAGCCACTGTTCCGGCGCGATCTGTTTCGGGCTCAGGGCGACGGCCGTGAGAAAACCTTCCAGCATCGATACATCCATGGCGCGGTTGTCCAGCGCTGGCGCGGCCAGCAGGGTGTCGAGTTCGGCGTATTCGTCGTCGGAGAGGGGCGTGGTGGTGGAGATGCTGGACATAATATTCTTTGGTGATGTGGGTGGAGTGGCCGGCGGCCCTGGCCGTATTGTACCGCCCGGCCGGGAAAAAACTGGCGCTGGAATGAAAAACGGCGGCCCGCAGGCCGCCGTTGTCAGCTAAGGCAGAAGCTTACTTCACGCCGTGCATCAGTTTGTTGATCAGCGGTGCGATCAGGAACAGCACGACACCGGCGCCCAGCAGGGACCAGAAGCCGAAGGTGTAGCCGGACAGGGCCGACTGCACCGACATGCCGCTGGTGCCGCTGACGTGGCTGGCGAAGATGCCCGACAGGTTGTTGCCGATACCGGTCGACAGGAACCAGCCGCCCATGCCCAGGCCGACCAGGCGCACTGGCGCCAGCTTGGTGACCATCGACAGGCCGATAGGCGACAGGCACAGCTCGCCGATCGATTGCAGCACGTACACGGTGGTCAGGGTCCAGAACGGGATCTTGTTATCGGCGCCAACCAGGCTCGACAGAGCGAAGATCAGCAGGCCGAAGGCCAGCGCATTGCCCAGCAAGCCCAGGCCGAATTTGCGCGGAATCGAAGGATTGACGTTGTGGCGCGCCAGGAAAACCCAGATGGCGGCGATGATCGGCGCGAAGACGATGATGGCGACCGAATTGACGGTCTGGAAGTAGGCGGTCGGGAAGATCCAGAAGCCCAGGTCGCGGTTGACGATCTTGTCGGCCAGGAAGGTAAACGAGCTGCCTGCCTGTTCGAAGAACATCCAGAACAGGATGTTGAAGACAAAGATCAGCAGCATGGCGATGACGCGGTCACGCGCAACTTTACCGTTGCGTATGCCTTCGATCATCAGCATCACGGCCAGGCCGACGAACAGCACGGTCAGGACGATTTGCAGCTTTTCAGCGCCGACGGTCAGCAGGAAGTACATCAGCGGGATCACGCACAGGGAACCGACGGCCACCCAGACGACGCGCATCGGGTTGCCGGAACCGGCTTCCGGAGCGCCGATGCCTTTCAGGGCGCGGCGGCCGATGGCGAACCATACCAGGCTGATCAGCATGCCGAAACCGGACGCCATGAAGACCATCTTGTACGACGGCATGGCGCTGGTGCCGAAGATCGACTCGGCCAGCCACTGGGTGAAGACGGGCGCGACCATGGCGCCCATGTTGATACCCATGTAGAAGATCGTGAAGCCGCTGTCGCGGCGCGGATCGGCTGTCGTGTACAGCTTGCCGACCATGGTCGAGATGTTCGGCTTGAACATGCCGTTGCCGACGATCATGGTGGCCAGGCCCAGGTTGAAGATGTCCTGGTTCGGTACCGAGATGCAGAACAGGCCGGCAGCCATGAAGACGGCGCCCAGCAGGATCGAGCGCTGGTAACCGATGACACGGTCGGCGATGTAGCCGCCGAACAGGGCGCCGGCGTACACCAGCGCGAGGAAGGAACCGTAGGTAAGGTTGGCCGCTGCCTGTCCCGAACCGTCGCCAGCGTGGAACTGAGCCACGATGTACAGGACCAGCGCCCAGCGAACTCCGTAGAACGCGAAGCGTTCCCAGAATTCAGTCATGAACAACATCCACAATGGGCTTGGATGGCCCATAATCTGCTTGAACTCGGGAATAACGGCTTCCTTGTTGGGCGTAGTCGCACCGCTCATGCGGTTCCTCCTGAAAAATTATTATAGTCAATCGATACAACAAACTTATGGAAGTCTGCGGGCGGCGGGGACTCTCATGAAGAACCTCACGCACGGGAATTCCAATAGGCTGGCATTCTAATCTACAAATTGCGCTGAGCGAAGGTTTCGATTCGCATTAGCAAGAATGACTGTTTCATATTAGTCAAACCGGTTTGCAGGCAAGGGCGGGCCCGGCGATTTTGCGGCGGCACAGCACAACTTGCCTGACTTGTCGTATATTAAGGCTGCAAGACCTTCGAGCATCGATTTTTAAAGGGATTTTTCGCATTATGGAACACGACGTTATCGATACTCTGGTTTCACCGGAAGGCCGCCTGGACGTGCTCTCCAAGACTGAAGTCAACAAACTGCTCGACACCAGCCAGGGCGGCCTGTACAACACCTTCCGCCGTTGCGCGCTGGCGGTCTTGAATTGCGGCAGCACCATCGACGATGGCCGCGCCCTGCTGGAGCGCTACCAGTCGTTTGAAATCTCGATCATCCAGCGCGAGCGCGGTATCAAGCTCGACATCAAGGGCGCGCCGGCCATCGCCTTTGTCGACGGCAAGATGATCAAGGGCATCCACGAGCACCTGTTTGCCGTGTTGCGCGACATTATCTTCGTCAGCGATGAAGTGACGGGCAACCCTAAATTCGACTTGCAGAGCACGGAAGGCGTGACGGACGCCGTCTTCCATATCCTGCGCAACGCCAACGTGCTGCAAACCCAGCTCAACCCGAACCTGGTCGTGTGCTGGGGCGGCCACTCGATCAACCGCGCCGAATACAACTATTCGAAGGAAGTGGGCTACCAGCTGGGCTTGCGCGGCCTCGACATCTGCACCGGCTGCGGTCCCGGCGCCATGAAGGGCCCCATGAAGGGCGCCACCATCGGCCACGCCAAGCAGCGCCTGCACAATGGCCGCTACCTGGGCATCACCGAGCCGGGCATCATCGCGGCCGAGTCGCCGAACCCCATCGTCAATGACCTCGTCATCATGCCGGACATCGAAAAGCGCCTGGAAGCGTTCGTGCGCGCCGGCCACGGCATCGTGGTGTTCCCCGGCGGCGCGGGCACGGCCGAAGAGATTCTGTATATCCTCGGCATCCTGCTGCACCCGGACAATGCCGAGATTCCTTTCCCGTTGATCTTCACGGGCCCGGAAACGTCGCGCGAATACTTCGTGCAAATCAACCAGTTCATCCACGACACCCTGGGCCCGGAAGCGCAGCAGCGCTACAAGATCATCATCGACGACCCGGAACTGGTGGCGCGCGAAATGCTCGAAGGCATCCGCCAGGTGCGCGAATTCCGCAAGGCGCACAGCGACGCGTATTACTTCAATTGGCTGTTGAAGATAGACCACGAGTTCCAGAAACCGTTCCAGCCCACGCATGAAAACATGCGCAACCTGAGCCTGCACAAGAACCAGCCCACGCACTTGCTTGCAGCCCAGCTGCGCCGCGCGTTTTCGGGCGTGGTGGCGGGCAACGTCAAGGATGACGGCATCCGCTCGATCGAAAAGTACGGCAACTTCGAGATCCACGGCGACAAATCGATCGCCGGCCCCATGGATGCGCTGCTCGCGTCGTTCGTGGCGCAGCACCGCATGAAACTGGCGGGCACCGCTTACGTGCCGTGCTACACCGTGGTCCAGTAAACAGTCTTGAAACCACCGCGCCGCCCGCTCCCTGCGTTTGCCGGGGGGGGCGGGCGGCGCTTTTCCATTGATGCCCCATCTTGTTCCTTCGCCGCCACAGGCAATCAAATCGCTTGCGTCATCGATTCGTGGGTGCTATCTTTGGAACCGGTTCCAAAATAAAAATATGCAGGTCAACAGGTAGTGGAGAACAAGCTTGGATTCAGTAAGCGGCAATAAAAAAACAGTTTCCGGCGAACCGGCGCGGCCCGTGACCATCGCCCAGGTGGCGCGCGAGGCGGGCGTGTCGAAGACGAGCGTGTCGCGCTTTCTCGGCGGCGAACTCGATGCCCTGTCCGAGAACATCCGCCAGCAGATCACCAGCACCATCGCGCGCCTCGGCTATCAGCCGAACCAGATGGCGCGCGGCCTCAAGCGGGGACGCACGCGTTTGATCGGCATGGTCGTGGCGGACATGCTCAATCCCTACACGGTGGCCGTGCTGCAAGGCGTGGAAGCGGCTTGCCAGCAGCATGGCTATACCTTGATTTTATGTAATACCGGCAATGACGAACAGCGCGAACGCCAGTCGCTTGCCGCGCTGCGCTCGTACAGCGTGGAAGGGCTGATCGTCAACACGCAGGGACGCAATATCGAGTCGTCCGACTTGCAGCAGGCGGGCATGCCCATCGTGCTGGTCGACCGCCGCATCGAGGGCGCCGATTTCGACCTGGTGGGCCTGGACAATGTGCAGGCGGGCCGGCTGGCCACGGCGCACCTGATCGAGCAGGGTTTCGACGCCATCGCCTTCGTTGCGCCGCCCTTGACTGGCGTCAGTTCGCGCCTGATGCGCGCCGACGGTTTCCAGTCCGTGATGGCCGAGCATCCGGGCTGCGTGGGCGAAGTGCTGGCGGTGGACCTGGACGACCGGCCCTCCATCGACGCGCAGGTGCGTCTATGCCTGGCGCAATGGCGCGGCCGCCGGGTGGCGCTGCTGGCCTCGAACGGCATGGTGGCGCTGGAACTGGCGCTGATGCTGCAGCGCCTCGCATTGCGCATGCCGCAGGACGTGGGCTTGCTGGGCTTTGACGAATTGCCATGGTCGCCGCTGGCGGGCCTGAGCACGATCGAGCAGCAGACATACGAGATCGGGTTTTCGGCGATGACGTGCATGCTGTCGCGCCTGCAGGGCGAGCAGTGCCCGCCGCGTGAGGTGCTGTTGCCGGGCAAGCTGATTGTGCGCAACTCCACCCGGGGCGGCGACTGACGGGGAAGAGGGCCTTGCCCTTTTTTTTGGGAAGGTTATGGAACCGGTTTCATAGATTGTATTCAGCCAGGAAAGGGGCATGGATAGACAGGCAGGACAATGGTTGCACGAAGTTGGCATGAAGTTGTAATGACACGGCAAGAGACGATCTGAATCGTCCATTTGACAATATTCCCGGAAGCGCCTCGACGAGGCCGGTACCGGGATCACAGGAGACTGAAGCATGAAGATGACGACACTGTTTTACGCGAAATTCGTGGCCTGCGCGCTGGCAGCAACATGCGCCTTGGGTGCGGCGGCCGACGCCGGCGCCCAGACGCTTGGCGACCTGATCAAGAAAGGCAAGCTGACCATCGGCGTGGTCAGCGGCACGCCGCCGTTTGGCAGCATCGACGCCAAGGGCGTGCCCGTCGGCTATGACGTCGACGTCGCCAACCTGATCGGCAAATACCTGAACCTGCCCGTGGAAATCGTCCCGCTGACGGCGCCGTCGCGCGTGCCGTCGCTGGAATCGGGCAAGGTCGACTTCCTCGTGGCGACCCTGGCGCCCACGCCGGAACGGGCCAAGACCCTGATGTTCACCATGCCCTACAGCGCGTTCGAGCTGGCCATCGTCGCCCCGGTCGGCGGAAAATTCAAGGCCCTGGCCGACTTGAAGGGCAAGAAGGTGGGCGTGACGCGCGGCACCACGAATGACACGGCGCTGAGCCGCATGGCGCCGGCCGGCACCAGCATCGTGCGTTTCGAGGATGACGCCACCGTCACCCAGGCCTTGCTCAGCAAGCAGGTCGACGCTGTCTCGATTCCCAGCACGATGGCGCTCGACATCATCAAGACGCGCGGCGCGGGCAAGATCGAGGTGCGCTTCTCCTACTCGCTGCAACCGAACTCGATGGCCGTGCGCCGCGGCGACTTCGAGCTGCACCAGTGGCTCAACAACTTCATCTACTACGTCAAGCTGAACGGCGAACTCGACGCCATCGCGCGCAAGTGGAGCGGTGCGCCGCTGCCGGCGCTGCCGACCTTCTGATACCGCCACCCGCACAGCGATAGTGCTCGTCCGCACGGCGCGCCGCCATGGTGGCGCGGCCGGGGACGCGCACGTAGAAAGGAGTTGAGTATGCCGTATGAATTTCATTTCGAACTCGTCTTGCAGTCGCTGGACCGCCTGTTGTGGGGCGCGGCGCTGACGGTACGCCTGAGCGCCCTGTCCATGGTGCTGGGGCTGGCGGTGGGCGTGTGCGCCGCCGTCATCCTGAAGAACGGTCCCGCCTATGCCCGCGCGGTGGTGCGCGCCTATGTCGAGATCATCCGCAGCACGCCGTTCCTGGTGCAGCTGTTCATCATCTACTTCGGCTTGCCGTCGCTGGGCTTGCAGCTCGATGCGAACGGCGCCGCGCTCGTCGCCATGACGGTCAACCTGGGCGCCTATGCGGCGGAAATCGTGCGCGCCGGCATCGGCGCCGTGCATCCGTCGCAGCTGGAAGCAGCGCAGGCGCTGGGCATGACGCGCTGGCAGGTGATGCGCCACGTGGTGCTGCTGCCGGCGCTGGAAAAAGTGTATCCGGCGCTGGCCAGCCAGTTCACCCTGATGATGCTGGCATCGAGCGTCGTGTCGGCCATTTCCGCCGAAGAGCTGACTGCCGCCGCGCACCTGCTCGACTCGGAAACCTTCCGCAGCTTTGAGATCTACATCGTTGTGATGGTGCTGTACATCGTGCTGGCCCTGCTGTTCCGCTTCAGCTTCTGGGTGCTGGGCCAGATCGTCTTCAAACGCCGCCGCCGTCTGGGCGCGGTGCGCATGGGAGCATGACATGATCAGTGATTTTTCCTGGGATAACCTGCAATTCCTGCTCGAGGCCACGCGCTGGACCATCGGCCTGTCGCTGATCGTCTTCATCACGGGCGGCATCGCCGGCTTCGCGGTGGCGCTGCTGCGCACGGCGCGCAGCCCCTTCCTGCGCTGCATCAGCGCCCTGTACATCCAGCTGGTCCAGGGCACGCCCGTGCTGATCGTGCTGTTCCTCACCTATTACGGCCTGGCCCTGTTCGGCTACAAGCTGTCGCCGGTCATCGCGGCCGGCGCGGCGATGACGATCTTCGCCAGCGCCTACCTGGGCGAGATCTGGCGCGGCTGCATCGAAGGCGTGCAGCGGCAGCAGTGGGAAGCATCGGCCGCGCTGGCGCTGAACCGCTACCAGCAGCTGCGCTACGTCATCCTGCCGCAGGCGCTGCGCCATTCGCTGCCGCCGACCGTGGGCTTCATGGTGCAGATCATCAAGAACACTTCGATTACTTCGATCATCGGCGTGGTGGAACTGACGCGGGCAGGGCAGCTGGTCAGCAATGCGACCTTCCTGCCGTTCATCGTTTTCCCCATCGTCGCCCTGATCTACTTCGCGATGTGCTATCCGCTGTCGCGCTACAGCCATTCACTGGAAAGGAAATTCCATGCCCATCGTTGAAATCGACAATATCAGCAAGAGCTTCGGCGCCAATCACGTGCTCAAGGGCGTGTCGTTCGCCGTCGAGCGTGGCCAGGTGATCGCCGTGATCGGCCGCAGCGGCTCCGGCAAGAGCACCATGCTGCGCTGTATCAACGGCCTGGAAACCATCGACAGCGGCAGCATCGTCGTGGCCGGCCACACGCTGACGGCGCGCCAGGAACATTTGCTCGACTTGCGCAAGGATGTCGGCATGGTCTTCCAGAGCTACAACCTGTTCCCGCATCTGACCGTGGAAGAAAACGTCATGCTGGCGCCGCGCGTCGTCAAGAAAGTACCCGACGCCCAGGGCCGCGTCACGGCGCTGCGCGTGCTCAAGCAGGTGGGCCTGGACCACAAGCGCGAAGCCTATCCCGAGCAGCTGTCGGGCGGTCAGCAGCAGCGCGTGGCGATCGCCCGGTCGCTGGCGATGGAGCCGCAAGTGATGCTGTTCGACGAAGTGACGTCGGCGCTCGACCCGGAACTGACGCAGGAAGTACTGAAGGTGATGGAAGAGCTGGCGCAGGCGGGCATGACGATGCTCCTGGTGACGCACGAGATGGAGTTCGCGCGGCGCATGGCCGACGTCACCGTCTTCATGCACCAGGGATTGGTGTGGGAAAGCGGGCCGTCGGAAGCCTTTTTCAGCAACCCGCAAACGCCCGAAGCGCGCCAGTTCGTCGGCGCGGGAGCGATCAAGTGAGCCCCGTCCTGGTGGCGGCGTCGGCCTACGGCGCAAGCAGGGTAAGGCAGCTGGGGCAAAGCCATTTCATCGACGTGGTGGCCGATGCGGGCGGTGCAGGCATCGAGATCCGCCGCGAATTGTTCACCTCCGACTTGCCGGACCTGGCGCGCATGGGCGCGGCGGTGGCCGCGCGCGGCCTGTATTGCGTGTATTCCACCCCCATCGAATTGTGGGATGCGGACGGGCAGCTGCAGCAAGAACTGCTGCGGCAGATGCTGGACGAGGCGGCGCGCCTGGGCGCGCGTTACTTGAAGGTGTCGCTGGGCCATTACCCGGCCGTGCCGGACTTGCCGGCCTTGAAGGCGCAGCTGGAGGCCGCACCCGTGGCGCTGCTGGTGGAAAACGACCAGACGGCCCACGGCGGCAAACTGGCGACGATGGCGCGCTTCCTGGCGGCGGCGCGCGACATCGGGCTGCCCGTGGGGCTGACCTTCGACATCGGCAACTGGCGCTGGGTGGGCGAGGACGCGCAGCAGGCGGCGCGCCTGCTGGCGCCGTACGTGCGCTATGTGCATTGCAAGGCGGTTCTCGATGACGGGGGCCGGCTGTCCGCCTGCGCCGTCTCCGACGCCGATCCCGCCTGGCGCGCCGTCTTTGCGCACTTTGCGCCGGGCGTGCAGCGGGCCATCGAATTCCCGCTCGAAGGCGCCGACCTGGTGGCCGAAACGGGTCGCTATATTCAGATACTGGAGGCTGCATGATGAAGCTTGACGTTGTTACCTATGGCGAGGCGATGGCGATGTTCGTTGCCGAGCAAACGGGCGACCTGGCCGCCGTGGCGCACTTTACGCGCCGCCTGGCCGGCGCCGAGACGAATGTCGCCATCGGCCTGGCGCGCCTGGGCTTGAAAGTCGGCTGGCTGAGCCGCGTGGGCGACGACTCGTTCGGCCGCTTCATCCGCGCCAGCGTGCAGGCCGAGGGCGTCGATTGCAGCCGGGTCGTCGCCGTCGCCGGCCAGTCCAGCGGCTTCCTGCTCAAGGAAAAGGCCGAGAACGGCGCCGACCCGCTGGTCGAATACTTCCGCAAGGGTTCCGCCGCCAGCCGGCTGGCGCCCGAGCACTTCGACCCCGCCTATTTCCTGTCCGCGCGCCATTTGCACGCCACGGGCGTGGCCGCGGCGCTGTCCGGGACCAGCCTGGCGTTCGCCGGCCAGGCGCTCGATTTCATGCGTGCCAACGGCCGCACCGTGTCGTTCGATCCTAACCTGCGGCCCTCGCTGTGGCCGTCGCAGGCCGTCATGGTCGAGCAGATCAACCGCCTGGCCGCCAAGGCGGACTGGGTGCTGCCCGGCCTGGGGGAGGGGAAAATCCTCACCGGCCACGACCTGCCGCACGACGTCGCCGGCTTTTATCTGCAGCAGGGCGCGCGCCTGGTGGTCATCAAGCTGGGCGCCGAGGGCGCCTATTACCGCACGGCCGATGGCGACAGCGGCATGGTGGCGGGCGAGCGCGTGGCCAAGGTGGTCGACACGGTGGGCGCCGGCGACGGCTTCGCGGCCGGCCTGGTCAGCGCCTTGCTGGAAGGCTTGCCGCTGGCGCAGGCGGTAGGGCGCGGCAACCGGGTCGGCGCCTTCGCCATCCAGGTGGCCGGCGACATGGAAGGCTTGCCGACCCGCGCCCAGCTCGACGCGCTGGTCCCATCTTGAACCGAACAGGGGAAACACTCGTGAAAAAACATGTGGTTGTCTATAAAAAGCTGGCCGAGCCGCTGCTGGCGCGCCTCCGCGCCGAATGCGAAGTGGCGTACTTCGAAGCGATCGACGCGGGCAACCGCGCCGCATTCGCCGCCGCCATCCGCGGCGCGCACGGCTTGCTGGGCGCCAGCGTGCGCCTGGACCGCGAACTGCTGGACCCGGCCGTCGACCTGCGCATCATTTCCACCATTTCCGTGGGCGTCGACCAGTTCGACGTCGATTACCTGCGCGAACGGGGCATCTTGCTGGCCAATACGCCGGACGTGCTGACGGAAACGACGGCCGACACGATCTTCGCGCTGATCCTCGCCAGCGCGCGGCGCGTCGTCGAACTGGCCGAATTCGTCAAGGCCGGGCGATGGACGCGCAGCGTGGGCGAGAGCCAGTACGGCGTCAACGTCCACGGCAAGACCATCGGCATGCTGGGCATGGGCCGCATCGGCCGCGCCGTCGCCCGCCGCGCCGCGCTGGGCTTCGGCATGCAGGTGCTGTACGTGAATGGCGAGGCGGTGCCCGAGGTGGAAGCGGCCTTGGGCGCGCGCCAGGTCGCGCTCGACGACTTGCTGGCCGGTTCCGATTTCGTCTGCGTGGTGCTGCCGCTGACGGCGCAGACGGAACGCATGATGGGCCGGCGCGAGTTCGCGCTTATGCGCCCCGGCGCCATCTTCATCAACGGTTCGCGCGGGCGCATCGTCGACGAGGCGGCGCTGATCGAGGCGCTGCGGCAGGGCGCCATCCACGGCGCCGGTCTCGACGTGTTCGAGCGTGAACCGCTGGCGCCGGACAATCCGCTGCCGCACATGGCCAACGTGGTGGCACTGCCGCACATCGGCTCGGCCACGCACGAAACGCGCTACGCTATGGCGCAGCAAGCCGTGGACAACCTGCTGGCCGGCTTGCGCGGCGAGCGTCCGCGCCACCTGGTTGGCCAAGAACAGTATCCACAGACAGGGAAAAAATGAAGAACAAGGTAGCAAGGGCAATCATCATCGGCGCGGGCGCTTGCGGCGGCCTGTGTAGCGCGCAGTCGAACGTGACCATGTACGGCATCGCGGACCTGGGCGTGGTGTCCGAGAACGGCGGCCCCGGTGGCAGGGTGCTCAAGCTGACGAGCGGCATCGCCAACGGTTCGCGGCTCGGTTTCAAGGGCAGCGAAGACCTGGCCGGCGGCATGACGGCGATATTTACGTTTGATGCGGGCATCCTGGCCGACACGGGCGCATCTGCCCAGGGCGGCCTGCTGTTCGGACGCCAGGCTTTCGTCGGCTTGAGCGGCGCGGCGGGTACGCTGCGGCTGGGCCGCCAGTACACGTTCATCGACAGCAGCCTGGGAGCGCTGGACCCGTTTTACCTTGGTTTCGCGGGCAGGATAAGCAATGTCTTCACGGCCGGCTACATCAGCCGGGTCGATAACAGCATCACCTACAGCTCGCCCGTGCGCGGGGGACTCTCCGGCGAACTGGCGTACGGCTTCGGCGAAGTGCCGGGCGACGCCTCGGCCAAACGCTACGCGGGCGCGGCGGCCACCTATGCCAGCGGGCCGCTGTATGTGCGCATGGCGCACCAGGACGCGAATACGCTGTCGAACGCGCTGGTGGCGGGCAGGGCGAGGAACACGGTGCTGGGCGCCACCTGGGACTTCGGCGTGGTCAAGGCGCATGGTGCCGTTGCCGTCAGCAAGAGCACGGCGGGCGCCGCCACCACGGTCGACAGCACGGACCTGATGCTGGGCGCCACCGTGCCTGTCGGGCCGCACAGAGTCCTGTTCTCGTACGTGCGGCGCGACGACAGGCGCGCCGCCAACGGCGACGCTACCCAGATCGGCATCGGCTACACCTATGCGCTGTCGAAGCGCAGTACCCTGTACGCGGCCTACGCGCATATCGACAACCGCAACGGCGCCGCCTATGTGGTGGGCAACGCCACCGACAACGGTACCGGCAACCAGGCCTGGAACCTCGGCCTGCGCCACACTTTTTAACGGGAGAATCGAATGAAGAAAACCGGATGGATACTGGTCGGCGCCAGCACCGTGGCGCGCGAATGGATGGTCGACGCGATCCGCCAGCAGGGCGACGCCGAAGTGCTGGCCGTGGTCAGCCGCGATGCCGCGCGCGGCGTCGCCTTTGCCGAGCAATTCGGCATCGCCGCCAGCTATACGGACCTCGATGCGGCGCTCGCGCATCCGGGCGCGGACGCCGTGTACATCAGCACCACCAACGAGCTGCACATGGCGCAGACCTTGCAGGCGGCGCGCGCGGGCAAGCACGTGCTGTGCGAAAAGCCGCTGGCGCTGAACCTGGAAGACGCCCGCCGCATGGTGGACGGCTGCGCCGAAGCGGGCGTGGTGCTGGGGATTAACCACCACTTGCGCAACGCGGCCAGCCACGGCAAGGTGCGCGAGCTGATACGCGCTGGCGAGATCGGCCAGCCTCTGTATGGCCGCGTGCTGCACGCGAACAATCTGCCGCAGCACCTGCGCGGCTGGCGCCTGGACGCGCCTGAGTCGGGCGGCGTCACACTCGACATGTTCGTGCACGATGTCGACACCTTGCGCTTCCTGCTCGACTCTGAACCGCGCCACGTCACGGCCTGCGCCACCAGCGGCGGCATGACGGTGGCCGGGCTGGAAGAGGGCCTGATGGCCGTCATCGAGTTCGACAACGGCGCCCTGGCGCAGGTGCACGACGCGTTCAACGCGCCGCATTCGCTGTCCGGAGTGGAAATCATCGGCACCAAGGGCACCATCTTCGCCACCGGCGTGATGACGCAGCGCCCCGTCGGCACCATCAGCCTGACGCGCGACGGCGGCAGCATCGATATCCCCGTCGAGCATGAAAACCTGTACGTGCGCTCGGTGCGCGCCTTCCAGCGCGCCATGCGCGGCGAAGGACAGCCGGCCGCCACCGGTGACGACGGCATGCGCGCGCTGGCCACGGCATTGGCGGCGCAGCAGGCCAGCCGCAGCCACCAGCGCGTGACCCTGGCCGGCTGACACGGCCGCAGACGTAAAAAAGCCGCCTGATCGCAAAATCAGGCGGCTTTTTATCGGCTTGCGTCCGTGATTACTCTTCGCGGCGTAAATGCGGGAACAGAAGGACGTCGCGGATGTTCGGCGAATCCGTGATGATCATCATCAGGCGGTCGATGCCGATGCCGCAGCCGCCGGCTGGCGGCATGCCGTATTCCAGCGCGCGGATGTAGTCGGCGTCGTAGAACATCGCCTCTTCATCGCCTGCGTCCTTGGCGGCCACTTGTGCCAGGAAGCGGGCCGACTGGTCTTCCGCGTCGTTCAACTCGGAGAAGCCGTTGGCGATTTCGCGGCCCACCATGAACAGCTCGAAGCGTTCGGTGATGCCGGCCACCGTGTCGGACGCGCGCGCCAGTGGCGACACTTCGACCGGGTAGTCGATGATGTAGGTCGGTTCCCACAGCTGTGCTTCAGCCGTTTCTTCGAACAGCGCCAGTTGCAGCGCGCCCAGACCGGCCGTGGCGAACGGCTTGACGCCGAATTTCTTCAGCTCTTCCTTGATGAAGTCCGCATCGTTCAGCTGCTCCGGCGTGTAGCCCGGCGCGTACTTGTTGATCGCTTCGACGATGGTCAGGCGGTGGAACGGTTTTGCCAGGTCCAGCTCGCGGCCGCCGTAGGTCAGGGTGGCGGTGCCGTGCGCATCGATGGCGGCCTGACGGATGACGGCTTCCGTGAAATCCATCAGCCATTTGTAGTCGGTGTAGGCCGCGTAGAATTCCATCATCGTGAATTCAGGGTTGTGACGGATCGACACGCCTTCGTTGCGGAAGTTGCGGTTGATCTCGAACACACGGTCGAAGCCGCCCACGACCAGGCGCTTCAGGTACAGCTCGGGCGCGATACGCAGGAACATCTGCATGTCCAGCGCATTGTGGTGCGTGATGAACGGCTTTGCCGCCGCGCCGCCAGGGATCGTGTGCAGCATCGGCGTTTCCACTTCCATGAACTCGTTCTTTTCCATGAAGCGGCGGATCGACGAGATGGCCGCGGTACGCGCCTTGAAGGTGCGGCGTGTCTCTTCGTTCATGATCAGGTCGACGTAGCGCTGGCGGTACTTCGTTTCCTGGTCGGCCAGGCCGTGGAATTTGTCCGGCAGCGGGCGCAGCGACTTGGTGATCAGACGCAGTTCCGTGACCTTGATGGTCAGCTCGTCCGTCTTGGTCTTGAACAAGGTGCCTTGCACGCCCAGGATATCGCCCAGGTCATAGTGGTGCAGCGCGGCCATGGCCGCTTCGCCGGTCAGGTCCAAGGTGGCGTAGATCTGGATGCGGCCGTCGGCCTTCGGGCCGGAAGCATCTTGCAGGGTGGCGAAAGCGGCTTTCTTGCCCGCTTCGCGCTTGAGCATCATGCGGCCGGCCAGTACCACGGTGACAGGTTCGGCTTCCAGCTCTTCGCGCGTCTTGCTGCCGTATTGCGCGTGCAGATCGGCCGCCTTGTGCTCGGGGCGGAAATCGTTCGGGAAGGCGACGCCTTGTTCGCGCAGTGCTGCCAGCTTGACGCGGCGCTCGGCGATGATCTTGTTTTCATCGGGGGCGGCGGCTTGTTCTTGGATATCCGTAGTCATGGTGTTCTTCGTTGGTGATTATTGATGATGTGGTGCCAGCGCTGGCGCCACGCTGGCAAACAGTGCGTCGACGTCGAGCGAGGAGAAATCCGGCACGATGGCAATGACGTTGTCGAAGGCGGCAAATGCCTCGGCCGGCAGGGTGGTGGTGAGTACCACGACGCGCATGCCGGCACGGCGCGCCGCTTCCACGCCCAGTGGTGCGTCTTCAAAGACGATGCAGTTGTGCGGCAGCGCGCCGGCCAGCAGCGCGCCTTTCAGGAAAACGTCCGGGTGCGGCTTGCCCCGTTCCACGTCGGCGGCGCCGACGATGGCGTCGAAGCGGTGGCGCAGGTCCAGGCCGTCGAGCGTGAACGCGATGTTCTCGGCCGGCGCGGCCGTGCCGACCACCAGCCCCACGCCAGCCTGGCGCGCGCTGGCGATCAGCCGGTCGAAACCGGCGACTGTCGCCAGGTGCGGACCATACAGTTCGCGGTAGACGACTTCCTTTTCAGCCAGCAGGGTAACGTGGTCGGCATCTTCGCCCAGGTACTTGGCGATGATTTCGTGGCCTTGCCGTCCTGCCGTGTCGCGGAAAAAGGCGTCCGCATCCAGCGCATGGCCGTGGCGTTCAAAGAACGCCAGCCACGATGTCGTGTGGAAGGCCATGTTGTCGACGATCGTGCCATCCATGTCGAACAGGAAGGCGCGCTGCGCTGGAGCGGGTGCGTTCATCCTTATACGCCTTGCTTGAGCGAGGCGGAAATGAAGTCGTCGATGTCGCCATCGAGCACGCCCTTGGTATTGCCCGTCTCGAAACCGGTGCGCAAGTCCTTGATGCGGGACTGGTCCAGCACGTAGGAGCGGATCTGGTGACCCCAGCCCACGTCCGTCTTCGAGTCTTCCAGCTTTTGCTGTTCGCTCATGCGCTTGCGCAGTTCATGCTCGTACAGCTTCGCTTTCAGCATTTCCATCGCTTCGGCGCGGTTGCGGTGCTGCGAACGGTCGTTCTGACACTGCACCACGATGCCGGTCGGCGCATGGGTCATGCGGACAGCGGAGTCGGTCTTGTTGATGTGCTGACCGCCGGCGCCCGACGCGCGGTAGGTATCGACGCGGATGTCGGCCGGGTTGACGTCGATCTCGATCGAATCGTCGACTTCCGGATACACGAACAGCGACGTAAACGAGGTGTGGCGGCCGTTGGCCGAGTCGAATGGCGACTTGCGCACCAGGCGGTGCACGCCTGTTTCCGTGCGCAGGAAGCCGTAGGCGTGATCGCCCTCGACCTTCAGGGTGGCCGTCTTGATGCCGGCTACCTCGCCGTCGGACTGTTCGAGGATTTCGACCTTGAAGCCCTTGCGTTCGCAATAGCGCAGGTACTGGCGCAGCAGCATCGAAGCCCAGTCCTGGGCTTCCGTACCGCCGGCGCCGGCCTGGATGTCGATGAAGCAGTTGTTCGGGTCCATCGGATTGTTGAACATCCGGCGGAATTCCATGCTTTCGATGACCTTGCGGATTTCCTGCACGTCCTGCTCGATCGCTTCGAGCGTGTCGTCGTCGCCTTCTTCGCGGGCCATGTCGAACAGGTCGCGGGTGTCGCGCAGATCGGCATCGGCCTTGGCCAGGGTGAAGACGATGGCTTCCAGCGCCTTCTTCTCTTTACCGAGGTCCTGGGCGCGCTTGGGATCGTTCCAGACGGTAGGATCTTCCAGTTCTTCGTTGACTTGCTCTAGTTTCTCCGACTTGACAGTGAAGTCAAAGATACCTCCGAAGTTCGGCTTCGCGGACCGTCAGGTCGTTGAGCAGGGCGGAGATGATATTGATGCGTTCGGCTTCCATAATGTTCTGGTCTTCTATGGTGAAATCAAACCCTGAATTATACGCGAGCGCGGCGCGTTTCTGATGCCGGGGGCGCCGAATCGATGCCGCATACGGCAATAAAATCGTCATTTCGCTGTATTTGCGACAATATTTTTGCCTTGATAGGGGCTGCCGTGCTGCGTATGATGCTGGCGATATTGTCTTTCCACAGGAATACATCATGCTTCAATCTCCCCGTCTTGCCCTGTTACCGTTGCTGCTGGCCGGCTGCGGCGCCTTGCCGCCCGCCGCCACCGGTCCGGTCCAGCCATCGGCCGCGCCGGCCGGCAGCAGCGCCACCCTGGCCCTGCTCGAGACGACGGACTTGCACGCGAATGTTCTTAGTTATGATTACTACAAGCTGCAGGCGGAGCCGTCGATCGGCCTGGAACGCACGGCGGCCCTGATCGCCCAAGCGCGCGCGCAGTTCCCGAACAACCTTTTGCTCGACAACGGCGACACCATCCAGGGCACGGCGCTGGCCGACTATCAGGCATTGGTAAAACCGCTGGCCTGCGACCAGACCCTGGCCATCTACAAGGCGATGAACTTGCTGAAAGTGGACGGCGGCGGCATCGGCAACCACGAATTCAACTACGGCCTGGCGTTCCTGAGCCAGGTGACGGGCAACCGCTTCGACGTCGACAGCGTCGACGCCAGCAAACCGCGCTGCGCCGGCCCCGCGTTCCCGCAAGTGCTGGCCAACGTCTACAGCGTCAAGACGGGTAAACCCCTGTTTGCGCCATACCACATCATCGACAAGCAGATCACGGCCACCGGCCCCGATGGCAAGGCCATCACCAGCACCGTGAAGGTCGGCATCATCAGCTTTGCGCCGCCCACCATCATGGCCTGGGACAAGCGCTGGCTCGAAGGTCGCGTCTATACGCAGGGCGTGCGCGAGACGGCGGAAAAATTCATCCCCGAGATGCGCGCCAAGGGCGCCGAACTGGTGGTGGCGATCTCGCACGGCGGCCTCGATGACAGCCCGTATTCGCCGACCATGGAAAACGGTAATTACTACCTGTCGCAAGTGCCGGGCGTGGACGCCATGCTGATCGGCCATTCGCACCAGCTGTTCCCGAACGCGGCCAGCACGGTGCCGCAGTTTAATTTGCCCGGCGTCGACAAGGTCAAGGGCATGGTCAATGGCGTGCCCACCGTAATGGCCAATTTGTGGGGCAAGCACCTGGGCGTGATCGGTCTCGCGCTGCGTCACGACGGCAAGCAGTGGGTCGTCGACAAGAGCGCCACCACGGTGGAAGCGCGCGGCATCCAGAACGAGGACAAGAGTTATGTGGCCCCCGATCCCGCCATCGCCAAGCTGGTGGCCGAGGAACACGCGGCGACGATTGCCTACGTGCAGACGCCCGTGGGCGCGACGGATTTCCGCATGTCGACGTATTTTGCCGACGTGGGCGACGTGAGCGCCATCGAAGTGGTGAATCAGGCGCAAGCGGGCTATCTGGCCGCGTATGTGAAGGCGAACTTACCGCAGTTTGCGCACTTGCCCGTGCTGTCGATGTCGTCGCCGTTCAAGAGCGGCTCGGCCGGCGTGTCCGACTACACGGACGTCAAGGCGGGCAATGTGGCGCTCAATAATGCGGCCGATCTGTATTTGTATCCGAACGCGCTGTACGGCGTGAAGATGAATGGCGCGGACCTGAAAGCCTGGCTGGAACAGTCGGCGCAGCGTTTCAATACCATCGACCCGAACAAGCTGGACGCGCAGGAACTGGTCAATACGGCCCATCCGAGCTACAACTTCGACGCGATCACGAGCGCCGACGTGCGCTACCAGATCGACGTCACGCAAAAGCCCGGCCAGCGCATCAAGGGCCTCAGCTACAAGGGCAAACCGGTGGACGCCAGCCAGGAATTTTTGATCGCGACGAATAACTACCGCGCCAGCGGCGGCGGCAACTTCCCCGGCCTCGATGGCAGCAAGACGGTGGTGGCCTCGCCCGACAACAACCGTGAGCTCCTGATCGCTTACGTCACGCAGCAGAAAAACCTGACACGCGCGAAAAACGGCTCGGCGCGCAGCTGGCGCTTCGCCAAGGCCGCCACGAAAGGCCCCGTGGTCTTCCGCTCGGCGCCGAACGTGATCGACCTGGCGAAAGCGGCCGGCATCGACAACGTCACTCAGCTGAAGGCTGACGACGGCGCTGGCAAGGGCTTTGCGCTGTACCAGCTCGACCTGTCGAAATGATGCTGGCAAACTTGCTGCTGGCCGCCGCGTTGGCGTCGCCCGTTGTGGCCGCGCCCGATGTCACGGCCCGGGCCAAGGTCTTGATGCGCGCGGGAGAATCGACCCAGCCGCAGGCACGCGCCCTGTTCGAGCAGGCCGCGGGGCAGGGCAGCGGCCCGGCCGCATACTACCTGGGCCTGATGCACAAGAACGGCATGGGCGGCCCGCAGGACGGCGCCGCCGCGCTGCGCTGGCTGGAACTGGCCGCGCAACGCGGCGTGGCGCCAGCCATGTTCATCGTGGCGAACATGCTGCTCGATAGCGATGAAGCCAGGGCGCGTTACTGGCTCGACGCCGCCTGCGGCCTCGACTACCCGGAAGCGCTGCAGCAGAAATCCGTGGCCCTGGCCGAGGGGCAGATGGGTTATGCGCACAACGAGGAGCAGTCGTTCCTGTATCTGAAGATGGCGACGCATGCGATGGGGCATCGGGCTGGCGAGCCCTGAGAGCACCGCTGGCTATCCGTGTTTGTCATTTGACGGTACTTATTGGCTTTTTTATAAAATTATGTGGCACTATGTCATGTGGTTTTTTTAATAACTCGATAATTCCGGGAGCCCGAGTGCAAAGTCAAATGATTCGCCAACAGAAAACAATGTTCAAGCAGCGCCGAAACGTTGTGCCGTCCTTGCCCAAGAAAATGGCGCATGCCATGCTGGGTGCTTTTTGCCTGCTTACCACTTCCGCGATGGCGCAATTACCCGCGCCCATCAAGCAGGGCCATCCGCGGCTCTTCGTCAATCAGGCGAGTTTTGATGTGCTGAAACCGCAGTTGCCGAATCTGCCAGCGGCATTTCCTGCCGCAGGCGGCAGCATCAGCCTGGAGTTATTCGCCAGGCGCAAGGATCCACTCGATAGCGGCAACCAGCCGATTTTTGGCGAATTCAATCCGAGCCGCAATGGCTTTTTCATTCGCCACGTTGATTCCTACGATAGCCCGGCCGGTGCGGTCGGGGAAAGCATCGGTTTCCAGGTCGGTTTCCAGGTCAATGGGCTGGCCCAGTATCTGTCGGTCGCCAGGATCGATTTAAAAGCCGATGCCTGGTCGGCCATCCAATTGTCATGGAATAGCCAGACCCATAAAATTGATTTGAAAGTCAATGGTCTTGTCGTGCCCACTGGCTGGAGAACGGTCGATGGTACCGGCGCCACGCTGCCGATGGAATGGCAGGCGGATGGGCAGACAAGCAGGATAGGCATGCGGCGCAATGAAACCATGCGCAATTTCCGCTTGCTCGATGCCGGTGGCCAGCAATTGTGGCAAGCCCCTGCGATGGATGCTTCGCTCAACAAGGCATGGTACAGCTTCATGGAGCGTGTCAATGGTCGGGTGGCCACGATTCAGGCTTGCCCGCTGCTTCCCCCTGCCGGCGGCGGGCCGGAGCTGTGCAACGTGGCCACCGGTAGCCGCGGCACGATTTATGAAACTGCGCAGATGCTGGCCATGGCGTACCGCCTGACAGGTAATGCGAAGTATCTGGATGGCGCCCTGAATTACCTCGACAAGCTGCTGGTGACGGCCCCCGTTGCCGGCGGCGAGTGGTCGATGGGCGGACGGGTGGGGGCGATGGGCATCCTGTACGACTGGCTGTTTGCCGAGACGGGCACCCGCGCCGTTCCCGATGCGGTGGGCTTTGGCAGCTACCGCGACCTGATGGCGCAGAAAATCAAGGAAACGATCGCCGCGGATACCGGCAAGGGACACGAGAATCTGTTTGTCTCGATGTGCGGCTATCAGCAGCTATATATCACCAGTACCAGTTTTGATTGCAAGAAAAAGCCCGTGTATGAACAGTGGGACCGCAGCGAATCGAAGCCTTCCATCGCCAATTTCTATATCAGCGGCCACCCGTTTAGCGCCGTCAATAATGTCACCGTTGGTTTGCTGGCCATCGCTGACGAGCATCCGGAAGTGTTGCCGATGATCGAAACGTCGTATGCGCACTACGAAAAAGGCTTTCTTGCGGCGCGCGCCTTGATTTCGGTCGATGGCGGCCACCATATGGGCTTTGCCTATGGCGTATCGAGCATCCCTGAACGCCTGCTCCTGTGGCGCAGCGCGCTGGAAAGTACGGGGGCGGCCCCCCTGTTGCAGGCCGACTGGCAAGCCAGGCTGATTTATCCGTATATCTACGGCTTGCGCCATGACGGCAGCTTTCCCGCCAGCGGCGATAATTTCACGACGCCGCTCGGCAGCACGTTAATAGGACAGCTGGCGCTTGGCGCGGTCACGGATACGGCCGATGGCGTGGCCGGGAAGTTTTATCGCGAACATGTCGTGGCGTCGCGCAGTTCGCACGAGGCCTTGATACTGGAACGGTTGTTGTGGCCCGCTCCCTTGCCTGCGGCGCCGCTGGAATCGCTGGAACTGTCGCGCCATTTCAGGACGTCGGGACAAGTGCTGATGCGCGATACCTGGGACTATGCGAATGCCACTTTACTGGAATTCAAATCGGCGTCCTTTATCGCGGAAAATCACCAGCACTTCGACCAGAATAGTTTCTCGCTCAATTACAAGGCTCCGCTGCTGCTCGACACCGGCTTGTATGAAGAATATGGCAGCAGCCACTGGTGGAATTACTATACGCGCAGCATTGCCCATAATACGCTGCTGATATTCGACAAGAACGAGCGTTTTACGCGCGGTGACAGGGAATTCAGCAATGATGGTGGCCAATGGTTCTATGCGCCGAGACAGGGCTACCCGACGATAGAGGAAATCAGCCCTGCGGGACCGAATGCGCTCGACGGCATCGTCCGCTACGAAAATACGCCGCAGTACACCTACACCAGCGGCAACGCAAGCAAGGCCTATGCCTCTAGCAAGCTTGATATGGCCAACGGTTTTGTGCGCAATGTGCTGTTCCTGCGCTCGCCATCGTTCTGGGGCAAGCCGGTCACTGTCGTCTTCGACAGCGTGCGCAGCAAGCAGGCCTTGCCGGCCACCTTCCTGCTGCATACGGCAAATGATCCGGTCTCCGCTGCGCCGGGCTTGACGGCGCTGGGCAATGGCCAGTACCAACTCGCTTACAGCGCAGGCCAGGAGCGCATCGTCACCATCCGCAATGGCGGCGGCATGCTGACGGCGCAGACGATCCTGCCGCTCGATGCCAGCGTGCGCAAGGTGGGTGGCGGGCAGGAAGGGGGGAGTGGCTGCGCGCAGATCAATCCCGGCACTGGCGAGGTTGCCGGCAATGGCGCCGATTGCCGTTTCACCGTGCGCAGGCGTCAGGCCGATGGCAGTTACCTGTGGCGCAATCAGACGGCGTTGGTCAGCACGCAGCAGTCTTCGACCAGCGACGTCGGCGCCTGGCGCCTGGAAGTGACAGCGCCCGCCGCGCCTGCGTTGAACGCGCCCGAGTATTTTCTGCACGTGCTGGCCGTGGCCGATAATGACGGCGCCACAGCGCCTGCCGGCGCGCCTGCTGCCTTGCGTTTAGCCGCGACTGGCGCTACCGAAGCCTTGTTGCTGGGTGAGCAATTGCAGGTGCTGTTCAACCGCGACGTGGCGCCAGCCGCCCGCATGGACTGGACTTCGCCGTTGGCCGCCGGCGCCATCCTGGCCACGGGCCTGAAACCGGGCGTCCATTATGCGTTGACGTCGGCAGCGGCGGGTAGCGCCTTTGCCAGGAGCCTGGTTGAAACGCAGGAAGGGACAGGCACGCACCTGAGTTCCGACCAGGGCGTGCTCAGTATCGAGTAAGCCGTTTGTCTGCCGGCTGGGTCAAGCCTGAGCGTCTTTTTTAGGCTTGGCCCGCAAGCTGGCCGCCGCCTCGCCGATGGCGAACGGGTCGCGCGACAGGATGGCGGCGCCCAGGTCGACCAATTTGGCTGCCGCACCGATGGCGGCTTTTATGTCGGCGATGCGCTTGAGCTGCTGCTTGCCCTTGGCGATGGCGCCCTCGATATCGCCACGTGCCTGCTCCGCCCCTTCGGCCGTCAGGTAAATGCCATACGCGCGAAACAGGGCCACCATCTGGTCCAGGTGGTTTTCATATTGCTCCAGCAGCGCGCGCTCGTCCGGCGCCAGCGTCTCGCGTTCGCGGATGCGCAATTCCAGCACCAGGCTCGAAGCCTGCGCCAGGCTGTCGGCGATGGCGTAGCTTTGGTCTTTTGTCAGTTCGGTCAGTTGGGCCATGAGATACTCCTGTGTGCGCGCCGTTTACCAGCGGGCGGGGGCATAGAACGCCGCTTGCCGCTGCAGCGCTTCGACGCCGCGTGAAAACTGCGCCAGTTGCCGTTCCAGTTCGGGTGCCTGCAGGTGGTCGAAATTGGCCCGCAGCGCGGCCACGCTCGCTTGCAGCGCGTCGACGGCGGCGACATATGCGGCGACGATCTTTTCCCTTTCCTGCAATTGCCGGCCTTCCAGGTGCAATCGCGTGCGGATGTAGTTGGCGGCCAGCGGTTCGCGTGGCGCGGCCTTGTCGACGGCGCCGCGCAACAGGTCCAGGTCGCGCAATTCATCCTGCAAACCGGCGCGGTAGCTGCGCTGTGCATACTCCTTGAGCGCATTGCTGACGATGTCGACGGCCTCCTGCTCGTCGAGCAATTCGCGCAAGGCCGATTTCTGCAGGCGCTGCGTGGCCAGGCGGCTCAGGTGCTCGCTCAGTTTGACGACCTTCGACAGCTTGCCCGCATCGAGCAGGGGCGCGCCGCCACCTGGCTGCGCCAGGCCGCCCAGCGCATCGCCGAGTCCGGCAATCTCTTCCTTGTAGACGGGCAGCTTGTCATCGGCCAGCGCTGCCATGGTGTGAGCATAGCGCAGCAGGAGGTCGTTCAGGCTGGCGATCGAGGTGCTGGCTTGCGCGATGGCGGCGCAATCGGTGCGCGCCGCCTGTTCGCTCGCTTGCGCATCGAAACGCTCGGCCAGGATCAGGCGCTTGCGCATGGCCTTGTCCATGCAGCTGTGGACGCCGCCCGCCAGCATGGGTTCGAACTGGACCGACATCTTTTGCGTCTGTTCGGCAAACGTGCGCACGGGCGCCAGGTTGGTGGCGCAGCCGCCCAGCAGCAGGCTGGCGATGGCGCCAAGTAGCAGGGGAGAAATGGACGAGTTCGACGGGCGCTGCATATCGCCTCCATGCGGTGGGAGTGGCTGATCGGACCTGCGCGTACGCGCTGGCAAGGGCGACGTTAGCATGCTGGGCAGTGCCAGTATTGCGCCAGATCAGCGTCCTGATGAATCGCCGAGCTCGCCTTTTTCCTGTCGCGTTTTGCCACAGCAGTGTTGCCCGATGGCGCAAGGTGCACCAATTTGCGCCATATTTTCCTTACAAAAGACTGACATCGGGCCAGCAATCTGGTCTTTTTCGCATGTTGCGACGCGTCATATGTAGTTGTTGCTGGGGCATGTTTACTCACCTACAATGATTTATCGATGGGGCGGTTATCCAGCGTACGACAATAAAAATAAGTGGCATTAAAAACGTTGTAACAGAGGAGATGACAATGAATTTGAAACAGAAATTGCTCGTAGCAAGTTTGGTTTTGGGTTTCTCGCAGGCGGCAGTCGCAGCCGACCCCATCAAGATTGGCGTGTCCGGTCCGTTCACGGGCGGTTCCGCGCCGATGGGCGTGTCGATGCGCGACGGCGTCAAGCTGGCCGTCGCTGAAATCAATGCCAAGGGTGGCGTACTGGGCCGTTCGCTGCTGCTGATCGAGCGCGATGACGAAGCGAAAAACGAACGCGGCGTGCAGATCGCCCAAGAGCTCATCAACAAGGAAAAGGTCGCCGCCACCGTCGGCTACATCAACACGGGCGTGGCCCTGGCATCGCAGCGCTTCTACCAAGAAGCGAAAATTCCCGTCATGAACAATGTGGCGACGGGTTCCATCGTCACCAAGCAATTCGCCGACCAGCCGGAAAACTACGTCTTCCGCAATGCTGCCAATGACACCATCCAGTCCGGCATGATCGTGCATGAGGCGATCGAGAACCGCAAGTTCAAGAAAGTGGCGATCCTGGCCGACTCCACCAATTACGGCCAGCTGGGCCGTGAAGACCTGGAAAAGGCGCTTGACAAGAAGGGCATCAAGCCCGTCGTCGTTGAGAAATACAACATCAAGGACGTCGACATGACGGCCCAGCTGCTGAAAGCCAAGCAGGCGGGTGCGGAAGTCGTGCTGACCTACGGCATCGGCCCGGAACTGGCGCAGATCGCCAACGGCATGGAAAAACTGGGCTGGAAAGTGCCGCTGATCGGCAGCTGGACCCTGGCCATGGGTAACTTCATCGACAACGCGGGCAAGAACGGCAATGGCACGCGCATGCCGCAAACCTTCATCCAGGATGCCAGCACGCCGAAACGCAAGGCCTTCATCGACGCCTACGTGGCCGCCTACAAGCCATCGGGCGGACGCATGCCATCGGCCGTCTCGGCCGCGCAAGGCTACGATTCCATCTACCTGCTGGCAGCCGCCTTCAAGCAGGCAGGCGGCACGGATGGCCCGAAAGTGCGCGCCGCGCTGGAAAACCTGAATGAGAAGGTGGAAGGCGCCGTCACCACCTACAGCAAACCGTTCAGCAAAACCAACCATGAAGCGATCACGGCCGAGCTGACAGTCTTCGGTGAAGTCAAGGACGGCAAAGTCGTCCTCGCGAAATAAGCCTGGCAGACATTCGCCGCGCAGTGGCCAGCCTTGAGGAATCAGGACTGGCCATTTTTTCATCGTTCGTCTTCCGGGGAATACCATGGAAATCTTCCTGCAGCTCGTCTTCAGCGGCATCGCGCTGGGCATGATCTATGCCGTCATCGCCTTCGGCTACCAGCTGACCTTTGCCACTTCCGGCACCCTCAATTTCGGCCAGGGCGAATCCCTGATGCTGGGCGCGCTCGTGGGCCTCTCGCTGGTGGGCACCATCCACGGCGGCCCGTACATGAGCTATCTGTTGATGATCCCCATCGTCATCGTCTTCGGCGCCTTGCAGGGCGTGTTCGTCGAGTGGATAGGCGTGCGGCCCGCCATCAAGATCAAGTCCGAATTCGGCTGGATCATGTCGACCATCGCGTTGGCCATCATTTTCAAGAACGTGGCGGAAAACATCTGGGGCAAGGACGACCTGATGTTCCCGTCGCCGCTGTCGGCCGCGCCGTTCCAGGTGTTTGGCGCCAATGTGCAGCAGATGCAGGTGGCCGTCATCGTCGGCGCGCTGGCCATCATGCTGGCCGTCGAAGTGTTCAACCGCAAATCGATCTACGGCAAGGCCGTCGTGGCGACGGCCAACGACCGCGACGCAGCTGGCCTGATGGGCATCAACACGGGCATGGTCATCACGTTCTCCTACGCGCTGTCGTCGGCCACGGCCGCCTTTGCGGGCGTGCTGGTGGCGCCGCTGACCTTGACCGGAGCCACCATGGGCGCCTCGCTGGGCTTGAAAGCGTTTGCCGTGGCCATCATCGGCGGCCTGACCTCGGGCGTGGGTGCCATCGTCGGCGGCTTGATCCTGGGCATCGCGGAAACGACCACCGGCTACTACATCTCCACCGGCTACAAGGAAGTGCCTGGCCTGCTGCTGTTGCTGCTGGTGCTGGCCGTCAAGCCGTCCGGCCTGTTCGGCAAAGCCGCGATCAAGAAAGTCTGAGGACGACATGAACAAGAAAATCACCATGCTGGCGCTGAGCGCGGCGGGACTGGCCGCGCTCGCACTGTTCCCCATCGTCATCCCGAACCCGTATTACATCCATCTGGCCGAGACCATCCTGATCTACGCCATCCTGCTGTTCGGCCTCGATATCGTCGTCGGCTACACGGGGCAGGTGTCGCTGGGCCACGCGGGCCTGTTCGGCATCGGCTCCTACGTCACGGGCGTGCTGGTGTTCAAGCTGGGCGTGTCGTTCTGGCTGGCCATCCCCGCCAGCATCCTGGGCGCGGCCGTGTTTGGCGCCATCCTGGCCTTGCCGGCCCTGCGCGTGACGGGGCCCTACCTGGCCATGGTGACCCTGGCCTTCGGCACCATCGTGCAAATCCTGATCAATGAAATGAGCTTCCTGACGGAAGGGCCGATGGGCATCAAGATCCACAAGCCCGTCCTGTTCGGCCACAAACTGACGGAAGTGGAGTACTACTACATGGTCGCCGCGCTGCTGGTGATCTCGCTGGTGGTGGTGCACCGCATCTTGAAATCAAACCTGGGCCGCGCGTTCGAAGCCTTGCGCGACAGCCCCATCGCCTCGGATTGCATGGGCGTGTCCGTGTACCGCTACAAGGTGTACGCCTTCGTCATCAGCGCCGGTTTCGCGGGCCTGGCCGGCAGCCTGTATGCGTATTCGGAAGAGTATATCTCGCCCAATACCTACAACTTCGAGCTGACGATATTGTTCCTGCTGGCCGTCATCATGGGCGGACGCAAGACCCGTTCGGGCGCGCTGATCGGCGCCCTGATCGTCGTCATGCTGCCAAGTCTCTTGTCGGACATCGAATTGTTCCGCAAGATCGCCGTCGGCGCGGCCGTGCTGGGCGTGATCGGTTCCGCCTTCATGCTGGCGAAAAAGCGCTCCACCTTGCGCGGCGTGATCGTGCCTCTGGTGGCCACCATCGGCCTGGCCGCGTTTTCCTACAAGCTGGAAAACATGGTCGACTGGCGTTTGACCATCTTCGGTTTGATGACCCTGTTCGTCGTGTACTACCTGCAGGACGGCATCGTGGGTTTCTTGATGAGCTTTATCGGCAAGGGCCGGCGCCATGTGCAGGCCGTCGCTTCCCACGGTGTGGCGCCGTTCGACCATGCGCAGGGCGGGCAGCAGGGCGCGACCCTTCTGCGCGTGGACCAGGCCCTGATGCAGTTCGGCGGCCTGAAAGCGCTGAACCAGGTGGACCTGAACGTCACGCAAGGCTCCGTGCACGGCTTGATCGGGCCGAACGGCTCGGGCAAGAGCACGATGATGAATGTGCTCACGGGGATCTACAAGCCGACGGCGGGCAAGGTGGAATTTGCCGGCGCCGTGATCTCCGGCCGCACGCCATCCGAGATCGCGCTGGGCGGCGTGGCGCGTACCTTCCAGAACGTGCAGCTGTTCGGCGAGATGACGGCCACCGAGAACGTGCTGGTGGGCCTGCACAACACCTTCAAGTCGAACGTGCTCGACGTGATGCTGCATACGCCGCGCTACAAGCGCGAAGAGACGGCCGCGCGCGAGCGGGCCGCCAGCATCCTCGAATTCGTGGGCCTGGCCGACCTGGCCAACGAAGAGGCACGCAATCTGCCGTATGGCAAGCAGCGGCTGCTGGAAATCGGCCGCGCGCTGGGTCTCAACCCGCGTTTGCTGCTGCTCGACGAACCGGCGGCGGGCCTGACGGCACCCGACATCAAGGAGCTGATGGCCATCATCCGCAAGATCCGCGAGCACGGCATCACCATCATCCTGATCGAGCACCACATGGACGTGGTGATGGCACTGTCGGACGTGGTGACGGTGCTGGACTTCGGCCAGAAGATCGCCGAAGGCGCACCCGCGCTTGTCCAGAGCGACCCGAAAGTGATCGAAGCCTACCTGGGCGGCAGCGCCGAAACCCTGGCGCCAGCGGCGCACTGAGAGGAAGACCATGCTGACCATTAGTAATCTGCACGCCGCCTACGGCAAAGTCGAAGTCCTGCACGGCATTTCGCTCGACGTCCCGAAGGGCAAGCTGGTGACGCTGATCGGCTCGAACGGGGCAGGCAAGACCACCACCATGCGCGCCATTTCCGGCATGCTGAAGCCGAAATCGGGCACCGTCACCTTGGGCGGCAAGGACGTCACGGGCCTCGATTCGCACAAGATCGCGCGCGCGGGCCTGGCCCATTCGCCGGAAGGACGGAGGGTGTTCGCTTCGATGTCGGTGACGGACAACCTGCTGCTGGGCGCCTTCCCCCGCTTCACGCGCTCGCGCCCGAAAGGCGATATCAAGCGCGACCTGGACAAGGCACTGGAGCTGTTCCCCCGCCTGAAGGAGCGGCGCGACCAGCTGGCCGGCACCTTGTCGGGCGGCGAGCAGCAGATGCTGGCCATGGCCCGCGCCGTGATGCTGAACCCGGAAGTGATCCTGCTGGACGAGCCGTCGATGGGCCTGGCGCCGATTCTGGTGGAAGAAGTCTTCCGCATCATCACGCGCTTAAAGGCCCAAGGCGTGACCATGCTGCTGGTCGAGCAATTCGCCGCCGCCGCCCTGAACGTGGCCGATTACGGCTATGTGCTGGAAAACGGCAGCATTTCCGTGCACGGCCCGGCGGAAAGCCTGAAAACCGATCCGAAGGTGATCGCGGCGTATTTGGGGGGAGGGCATTGATGATGGCCTGACAATGCGCTTGCTGCGCATTGTCAAATCCTATACAGCCGTGTGCCTGGCAGGACTTGCCGGCTACGAATTGAGCAGGCGATGGCGAATCAATGCTTCCAGGTCACGGTTGGTATGGGCAATCATATGAACATGGACGATATCGTTATGTCCGTACTCGATGATGATACGATTCTGGCCGGCCAACAGTTGGCGGTGAGTCGTCAAGTGAAGGTCTTCAAGTTCAGGAACAAAGCTACCTTTAATGTTCCAATCTTTGAGAGAACTGACTTCAGCCAGAATCTCTTGCGTCACCTTCCTGGCAAAAGCAAGGGATTCGCTCTGCTTCAGATAGGAGCGAATGTCCTGTAAATCGTTCAGGGCGTATTGAGTCCAAATGATTTTCATTTGCGTAATCAGTTGTCGTCGTCTTCAGCTTCCAGAAGGGCCACAACGTCATCATGACCGATGACTTTACCTTGCTCAATCTGCTTGCGGCCGAGAGCAAGGATGCGGAGCATGGCAAGCTGATCTTGGGTCTTTTGATAGCTAACGGGGTCTAGCACAACTGCCTGAACTCTGCCATTTACCGTGATGGCTACCGGGTCATGAGTCTCCAGTACCTGTTTGACCACGTCGCTGGTGTTGGTCTTCAAGTAACTAATTGGCTGAATGTTTAGAAAATTCATACTCACCTCCATAAGTTGGCAGGCCGATGATAGCACCGTATGACCAAATTACGTACCGAATTTAGTTGGTCGCATATTTTCCTGGTTTCTGGCGCAGCCTGTCAGCGTCAGTGTTTGGTGGGCTTTTCCTGCTGCACCAGAATAAACGGGCTGACGACGACGGCCCATAGCGCCGCGTCGGCTGCCTGCCAGTCCAGCGCCTGCTGGTCGGAGACTTTGGCTACCTTGCCATCGGCCATCCATTGCGTGATGGTGGCCTTGTCGTCGTGCGAGATGCGCACGGCGACTTCGACCAGGTCCAGTTCATTGGCGACCCAGACGACGTTGCCTTGGGCGAAGTGCTTTTCCAGTTCGCTCCAGGCCAGGCGGGCCGTTTCGCTGTTGACTTTGAGGCGCAGTTCGGTGTCTTTTTCAGGATTGGTTTGCATGTGAGATCAGGTTGCGGTGAGTCGGGTGCCGATGCGCGCGGTTTATTTGCCCGGGAGGGCTTCCACGTGCGGTATCGGCGTACCCCGCCATGTTAACCGATAGGCGGTGCCTTTGCGAACATTGCCGACCAGGGCAGGGCGGAAGCAGGCCAGGTTGGTGCCGCCCGCCAGCCGCGTGCTGGGGAAGATGATGCCCATGGAACCGGCCTCGAGCAGGATGGCGGCCAGGTCTTGCGAAGCGATGTAGCTGGCCGGGTCGAGACAGGCCGCATAGCGCTCCTGGCCGCGTAGGTCGTGGAAGCTGGCGGAGAAATCGGCCAGCAGCGACTGGTAGCTGACGCTGTCGGCGAAATAATCGATTTCCTGGTATTCCACGGTCTTGTGGAAAATGATCTCGGCCAGCGCCGTTTTCATGTCGAAGGCGCAATACCAGGCGCCCCGTTCGCCATCGTTGAAGCGTGCCCCTTCCGGCCGGGCATACGTGTACGCGGCGTTGATGATGCGAAAGTGCGGCACGCCAAAAACCAGTTCGTCCACGCCAATTCCTGGCGCGCCGCCATACTCGGCGACCAGTCGCGCGTTGGTGGCGTTATCGAGTTCGAACAGCTCGCGCAGGTGATCGTCATCCTCGGCCAGGGGCGCCAGCACGGAGTCTTCCATGTCGGCGAAGCGCGATGGAATCAACCGGCAAGTGTCGATCTGGCGCAGCGCGGCCAGCGGCGGCAGGTGGGTATTCGGGGCTGCAGGCACAATTACAGTCCTCCGCGGCGCGCGTCGAGCAGCTTGCGCACCGTCTGCATGGCCAGCAAGCCGCCAGCCAGCATCTGCGACAGGGGTGTGCGGCCGCCAAACACGGGATTCTTGTTGGGCAAACTCACCCATTCGTCGGCCAGCTTGTCGCCATACAGGATGTGCAGGGCTTTATAAATGCCCAGCAAGTAGGAAATGCGCGTGATACGGTCCACTTCCAGCACGCGGTCCGGGTGTTTCTTCCACTCGTAATAGGCGCTGCTGGATAGGCCGCCCAGTAATTCGCGCGCATCGTCGTCGCGCAGTTTCCAGGCGGCGGCCAGCTTGAAAAAGCCCTTCAAGGCCGCCTGCGACAATCGCTCGCGCTCGGCTTTGGCGTTCAGGTCGACGAGCACGGCCGGTTCGAAGCGGCTCTTGGGGTAGGCGTAGGCAAGATTCATGATGAACTCCTTTTATGGAAGAATATTACTCCTTTTCGGGAATTTGTGCTGTCCTCGTCCAAATGTGCGCGCCAATACCCTTAGCCGTCAAAGAATTGCATGCCAGCATAGGGCGCCGCCCGGCAGGCTGCCAACCGCTGCGCCAGGCTGCCCGCATGGGCTTCCAGCTGATGGCCGTCCGGATCGAGAAAGTACAGGGAATCGCCGGCGCTGCGGTTTTGCTGCCATTCGGGCACGCCGGCGGCGCGCAGGCGGGCGGCAAACGGGGCGAAGTCGGCGGACGCGATGGAGAACGCGTAATGCGTGTAGCCGGGGCTGGCCAGCACAGGCGTGTCTTGCGCGTCAAGCGACAGGCACAGCCACAGCTCCCCGGCCGACAGATACGCGCCCCTGTCCCAGCGCGCATGCAGACGCAGGCCCAAGGTGTTGCGGTAAAAGGCGACGCTGCGCGCCAGGTCGCGCACGGACAGGGTGAGGTGGTTCAGGCCGGTCAGCATGGGTTGGAAGGCATCTCGAAGGCGATCAATAGGTTTGGGCAGGTGCCATCACACAGGTTCGGCGTGCTCCACCATGAGCTGTACTTTTGTCGTGCCATTGTATTCATTCGCATCGAGTCTGAACGCGACCCTCGTGCGTTCGCCCAAGGCATCCGTATGCCCGAACCAGATGGCGTCAAAACGCACGCCGTTCTTTTCCAGCAGCAGTTTCAGATGGCGCTCTTTGAGGATGCGCTGGCTGACGACGCGGAATTCGTCGCAGAAGACGGGCGGGGCGAAGCCCTGGCCCCACACCTGGCCATCCATCAGCTCGATGAAGGCCGTCGTGTAATAGGCGTCTTCCAGCGGGCCGTCCGTTTCCACCACCCGTTCCAGCTGCTGCTGGCTGAGCCAGGCCTGGCCCACGGCTTCGAAGGCCTTGGAAAAGGCATCGAAGGCGTCGGCGCGGATGGTCAAGCCCGCCGCCATGGCGTGGCCGCCGAACTTGTCGATCAGGCTAGGTGCCCGTTTCGACACGAGGTCGAGCGCGTCGCGCAAGTGGAAGCCGGGAATCGAGCGGCCGGAACCCTTGATCCAGCCGTCCGCGCCCGGTGCAAACGTGATGGTCGGGCGGTAGAACTTTTCCTTCAGGCGCGAGGCCACGATGCCGATCACGCCCTGGTGCCATGATTCATCGAAGACGCTGATGGTGCTGCTGTTGGCCGGCTCGAAAGCGTCCAGGTGCAGCAGGGCCGTATCCTGCATTTCCGCTTCGATCTCGCGGCGCTTCAGATTGATGTCGTTCAATTGCTGCGCCAGCGCCCAGGCGCGGCCTTCGTCGTCCGTGACCAGGCATTCGATGCCCAGCGACATGTCTTGCAGGCGGCCGGCCGCATTCAGGCGCGGTCCCAGGGCAAAGCCCAGGTCGAACGGCGTGGCGCTGCGCGCTTCGCGGCCCGCCACGCGGAACAGGGCCGCCACACCCGCGTGCATATGGCCCTTGCGCATGCGTTTGAGACCTTGCGCGACGAGGATGCGGTTGTTGGTATCGAGGCGCACCACGTCGGCCACCGTGCCCAAGGCCACCAGGTCGAGCAGGTTGTCGAGCTTCGGTTGCGTTTGCGCATCAAAGATGCCACGCCGGCGCATTTCCGCGCGCAGGGCCAGCAAGACGTAGAACACGACGCCCACGCCCGCCAGATGTTTACTGGGAAAACCGCAGGCGGGCTGGTTCGGGTTGACGATGACGGCTGCGTCGGGCAGGGTGTCGGCCGGCAAATGGTGGTCGGTGACGACCACCTGGATGCCGCGCCGGTTCGCTTCGGCCACGCCGTCGATGCTGGCGATGCCATTGTCGACGGTGATGATGATGTCGGGCGACTTTTCGCGCGCCGTCAGTTCGACGATTTCCGGCGTCAGGCCGTAGCCATACTCAAAGCGGTTGGGCACGATGAAATCGACGTCGGCGCCCATGGCGCGCAAGCCGCGTATGGCCACGGCGCAGGCGGTGGCGCCGTCGCAATCGTAGTCGGCGACGATGACCATGCGCTTCTTGGCGGCAATCGCGTCGGCCAGGAAGACGCCGGCTGCGCCAATGTGCAGCAAGCCGGACGGCGGTATCAAGTCTTTCGGCTCGATCGAAAGTTCTTTCGCGTCGGACAGGCCGCGCGACGCGTACAAGCGGGCCAGCACGGGGTGGATGCCGCCCTGGCGCAGCAATTCGGATTCGCGGTAGGGACAGGGACGGGTGGCGATGCGGGTACGGGTCATGATGCTTTCAACTTGTTCAGGGTAATCGCGCGCCAGAATTTGCGCTGCGCATTCTTGCTGGTGGTGCAGTCCAGCCAGGCGTCGCGGTGGCTCAGCACCAGGCGCAGCTGGCCCAGACGGCCATCCTTGAGGGCCGCCAGCAGGGGCGCGAACCAGTCTGTTTCCAGCGCTTGCAACTGCTGCAGCCACATGCCCCATTCCTGGGCCTGCGCCGCTTCGGTCAGGCCGCCCAGCACGACGATTGCGTCCTGTGTGCTGGCCAGCACACTGTTTGGACTGGCATCGCGCTGCGCCGGTTCCGCCAGCGCGGCCAGCCAGCCCGGTGCGTCCTGCGTATGCAGGCTGGCCGCGCAGCGCGCCAATGCAGATGCCGCCGTGGCCAGGCTGCCGCCCCAGATCCAGAAGGAGTTGATGGCTTTCAAGCCCCGCTCCTCGCGCGCCGCATTGACCGGATGTTCATGCCACAGCATCTGCACTTCATTTTGCAGGCGGCGCGCCGCGCGCGCGTGCTCGCCTTCGGGCATCCACACGGACAGGTCTTGCGTGGTGGCGGCGTCCGGCGTGGCGCACTGCAAGTCGGACCAGGCGTCGGCGCGCATGAACCAGGTGCCCGCGTCGCCATACGCGAGGGGCTGGCCGATCTCGTCGAAATACGGAGCCGCAATGTCGAACAGGGCGCGGCCGTCCGCTTCGCTCAGCTTGAGCTGGCGCAAGTCTTCCAGGCTGATATGGCTGCGGGCGATGGCCAGGTGGGCCGGATGCAGCAGGAAGTAGCGCGCGCCCGGTTCCGGCACGAGGCCGTAGCCGCGCATGGCCTGGGCGGCAAAAGCCGATTGCGCCGCCTCGCCGTTGGGCGCGGGCGACAGGCTCAAGGCATGCGCCAGCCACGCTTCGTGCGGCAGCAGGCGGTTGGCGTTGTCAAAATTTTCTAAATTGCAAGTGGAGGTGCGCGACAGCAGCGCCGCCAGCGCGGGCGCCTGCAAGACCTTGAGCAGGTCGGCAGCCAGTTCGGCATTGGGCAAGGCGAAGGGCAGGACGAGGGTAAGTTGATTCATCCCGAGATTGTAGGCGATTGTAGTGGGGGCCGAGCAGGCGCATGTATTTTCAGGGCCGCGATGGCAACACCGGACGCGCCGGAAATGCGGAAAAATTATAAAAATTTTATTGATATTAATGGAAATTAATTTGCTTTTGAAAATATAGTGGATATAATTGCGACAACTTAAATATTAGAAAGACAATCACCCCCTGTTGTGTGGTTGCGTCGTCTGGCTCCTGTGTCCCTCGAAACTGTATACAAGATCTGCCGGCTTCATTTTTAAACAAGTCCCTTCTTGGAAGCCCACCTATGTATACATTCGCCGCTTTGCGCGGCCAGGCTGATCGCGCCCTGGCCCCCCGTATTTCCGCTCCTGCCGCCGCCGTGGCATGCCGTCAGGAGGCCGCATGACTACCTACAACCTGTCGACCACGGTCCACGTCTGCGAAGACATCAACAAGAATTTCGACATCCGCGACCTGCTGATCCAGGCCGGCTACTCGGTGCAAGGCGAACTGAATATCAAGAATTTCACGGTTTTGTTGCCGGACGATACGGAATCGACGGAGAACACGCCGCTGTTCGGCATGCTTGACGCGGACACCGTGTACGTGCGTCCCGGCGACTGGGCCGCCAACTACAATGGCAGCTTCTCGACCATCCAGGTGACGATCGACAAGGGCAATGGCGATATCGTCCAGCTGAGCCTGCAAGTCATCATCGACCCCGTCAATGACGCGCCCGATGCGGCCGACAAGACCTTCACCCTGGTCGACGGTGCCAGCGTCGTGCTGAGCGAAAGCGATTTCGGCTTCCACGACGACGTCGAGCACGACGGCTTCAAGTCCATCGTCATCACCAATACCACCACGGCGGGCCAGGTCTTGCTCAACGGCGTGGCCGTGGCGGTGGGCACGGAAGTCTCCATCGACGATATCCGCGCGGGTCACCTGGCCTTCGTGCCCAGCCAGACCGTGGCCGGCGACTTCGACCTCGGTTTCAAGGTGCGCGACGATGGCGGCACGGACGGCTGCAATGCGCAAGACCTGAGCCTGGCGCCCCATTACCTGACCTTCAAGGTGCCGATGGCCCACCTCGGCGATTTCGTGTGGGAAGACAAGAACGCCAACGGCGTGCAGGACGCGGGCGAGGCGGGCATCGCCAATGTCGTCGTGCAACTGAAGGATACGGCCGGCAATGTGGTGGCCTCCACCACGACGGACGCCAGCGGCGGCTACCACTTCGACGTCAATCCGGGCACCTATTCGGTGACCGTGGTGGCGCCCGCCGGCTACGTGCCGACGGCAGCGAACCAGGGCGGCGACACGGCCAAGGACAGCAACATCGATGCGGCCGGCAAGATGGCGCCCGTCACCCTGGCGCCGGGCGAAACCAATTTGAGCCTCGATGCTGGGCTGTACCGCACGGCCGAACTGGGCGACCGGGTCTGGTTCGATACGAACAGGAATGGCGTGCAGGATGCGGGCGAAGCGGGCGCCGCAGGCGTGAAAGTGACTTTGCTCGATGCGTCGGGCAACGCCGTCGGCAGCCCGCTGCTGACGGATGCGAACGGCAACTACCTGTTCACGAACCTGAAACCGGGCGCCTACAGCGTGCAGTTCGATAAAACCACCTTGCCAGCCGGCTACGCCTTCACGGGCCAGGACCAGGGCGGCGATGACCAGCGCGACTCGGACGCCAATGCCGACGGCCGCACGGCGCAAGTGCTGCTGGCCTCGGGCGACAGCAACCACAGCGTGGACGCCGGCATCGTCGCCTTGCCAGCCACCCTGGGCGACCGGGTCTGGCATGACAGCAACATGAATGGCGTGCAGGATGCGGGCGAAGCGGGCATAGTCGGCGTCACCGTGCAGCTGAAAAACGCGGCCGGCAGCGTGATCGGTTCGACCTTGACGGACGCCACCGGCTATTACAACTTCAATGTCGATCCAGGTACCTACTCGATCGCCGTCGTCGCCCCCGCCGGTTATCTGACGACGGTCAAGGATGCGGGCGGCAACGATGCGCTCGACAGCGACATCAATACGCTGGGCAACAGCGGCCAGGTGACGGTGGCTGCCGGCCAGAACTACAGGGATCTCGATGCCGGCCTGTACAAGACGGCGTCCATCGGCGACCGCGTGTGGTTCGATGCGAACGGCAACGGCACGCAGGATGCGGGCGAGGCGGGCGTCTGTGGCGTGAAAGTCAACCTGTACAACGCGCAAGGTGCCGTCGTGGCCAGCGCCACCACGGATGCCAGCGGCAATTATCTGTTCAGCAACCTGGTTCCCGGCAATTACTACCTGGGCTTCGTGCCGCCGGCCGGCTACGGCTTCACCAAGGCCGACATCGGCGGTTACGCCACCGATTCGGACGTCAATCCGGCCACCGGCTTCACCACCACGTGGACCACCCTGAAGTCGGGCGACGTACAGCTGGACTGGGATGCGGGCCTGGTGAAACTGAACACGGCTTCCATCGGCGACCGCGTGTGGGAAGACAAGAACTACAACGGCGTGCAGGAGGCGGGCGAACTGGGCGTGGCGGGCGTGAAAGTCAATCTGCTCAACGCGTACAACCAGGTCATCGCCACGACGACGACGAATGCCAGCGGCAATTACCTGTTCAGCGAACTGGCGGCCGGCAGCTACAAGGTGGAAGTCATCCGTCCATCGGGCTTTTACTACACCAAGGCCAATGTGGGCGTTGACACGGCCGATTCCGACGTCGATGTCAGCACGGGTCGCTCGGGCCTGATCAACCTGGCCGCAGGCCAGAATGACATGAGCTGGGATGCGGGCATCTACCGCAAGGCCAGCCTGGGCGACAAGGTGTGGCGCGACGCCGACCATGACGGCGTGCAGGACTACAACGAGGCGGGCATCGCCAACATCAAGGTGCAGCTGTACTCGGGCAGTGGCGTGCTGCTGGCCACCACCTACACGAATGCCTACGGCAACTACCTGTTCAGCAACCTCGACCCGGGCAGCTATTCGCTCAAGTTCGACAAGTCGGGCGTGTATCACGCGGGCTATGCCATGGATACGTGGCGCTGGGGCGCGAAGAACGTGGGCACGAACGACAACATCGATTCTGACGTCAACAGCAATGGCACGACGGGCAACGTGGTCTACACGGACATCCTGAAACTGGCGTCGGGCCAGAACGACATGAGCTGGGATGCGGCCATCACGCCCATCGTCATCGACCTCAACGGTGACGGCGTGCACACGATCGCCCGCGCGGACTTCCACGGCAGCTTCGACTTGCTGGGCACGGGCAGCGCCATCCAGACGGGCTGGGTCTCGGCCCAGGACGGCTTGCTGGCCATCGACGGCAATGCCAATGGCAAGATCGATAACATCTCCGAACTGTTCGGCGGCAACGAGAAGGGCACGGGCTTTGCCAAGCTGTCCAGCTATGACTCGAACGGCGACGGCGTGGTCGATGCGCACGATGACAAGTTCGCGGAACTGCGCATCTGGCGCGACGCCAACAGCAACGGCGTGACGGACGACGGCGAATTGATGTCCTTACACGACGCCGGCGTGGCCAGCCTGACGGTCAGCTACACGGAACTGCCGTTCCTCGACGCCAACAGCAATTTGCACCTCGAGCGCAGCAGCGCCACCCTGGCCGACGGCAAGACGGTCGACATGACGGACGTGTATTTCAACGTCGATGCCAAGGATGCGGCCGCCGCCGGCGTGACCTTGCCCAGCATGGCCGACCTGCTGCGCGACGACAGCACGCTCGACGTGGTGCTGGGCCAGGATGGCACGGTCAACACGGTCGCTGCCGCCCAGGCTGCCCCGGCTGCCGAAGCCCAGGCCCAGTGCGAGATGGCCGACCTCTTGCGCCGCGCCATGGCCCACGCGAATGTCCAGCCCCAGGAAATGGCTGCCTGATGTCCCTTGCCGGCCCGTAATCCTGCCCGGCAATGCCGCACCGGCGCACCCGTCACGGGGCGCCGGCGCTTTCCACGCTTTTCCACACTTGATAATAGAAATAGGGAAACCAATATGAAACAATCCATGCACCTGTTCGTCCGCGGCGCCATCGCCGCCGCCACCTTCGCTCTTGCCAGCGGCAGCGCCCTGGCCGCCTCCAACCTGCAAGTCGTCGATTCGCACAGCGTCAGCCTGTTTACGGCTGCCGGCGGCGCCTTTGGCTCGGGCAGCGCCATCTCGCCGACCTTGTGGGAAGTCAAGTACGACAGCAACACCTTCCTGGCGTTTTGCCTCGATCCCCATGTCGCGCTGAGCAATAGTTCGAACAGCTACAGCAGCGGCGTTTTCGCCGCCAGCGATTCCGTCAAGCGCCTGTATGAAGGCTATTACGCCTCGTCCGTCGCCAGTGTGTCGACCAGTGCCAACAGCGCCGCCGCCTTCCAGCTGGCCCTGTGGGAATTGAATAATGACAACACGAACCTGCTGACGGGCGATTTGCGCTTCAAAAGCCTGAGCAATGCCGTCGTCAGCGAAGCCAACACCATGCTGGGCGTGGCCACGGGCAATGGCGCCATCCAGAACCTGTACAACTACACGAGCTTGAGCAGCGTCAACCCGGCTTCGCAAACCTTGCTGGCTGTGTCGCCGGTGCCGGAAGCGCAGACCTGGGCCATGCTGGTCGCGGGCCTGGGCCTGCTGGGCTTCATGGCGCGCCGCCGCAAGGGCGCTTCCGCGCTGATTTAATTATTACTCATCGCTCATCGCGCAAGCGATAGCGTTCCCGCTGCGGCGCGCCCGACCGGCCCGCCGCAGCGTTTTATTGTGAATCCATCATGACCCCACCCCCCGATACTTCCACCGCTTCCGCCGGCGCGTCCACCGATGCCATCGCCGACGCCATCGTCTTCCTTGCGCGCTTTTTCGGCGTGGCCGTGCAGGCCGAGCGCCTGCGCGCCAGCGTGACCGCGCATGGCGACCCGGCCGCCGCCGATTTCCTCGATCAGGCGCTGGCGCAAGCCACCCTGGCCGGCACCGGGTTGCCGGCAGACAAACCGCGCCGTCCTACGGAAATGCCGGCCTTGCTGTTCAACGGGGAAGGGCAGGCGCTGGTGGTGCTGTCCATTGTTGATGGTAAATATGAATGCCACGTGCCCGGCATCGAAGGCAGCGCCTGGCTTGACGCGGCCGCGCTGGCGCAGGAAGTGCCCGATGCACGCTGGGTGGCTGTGCGGCCCGTACTGTTTTTCGACCAGCGCAGCTTGCTCTACAGCATGCCGGTGGCGGGGCGCTGGTTCTGGGATGTCTTCAACCGCAACCGCTGGGTCTTCCGCTGGGCCTTGCTGGGCACCCTGGTGCTGAACGTCATCGGCGCGCTGGTGCCGTTCTATGCGATGGCCGTGTATGACCGCGTGATCCCGAACAATGCCACCTCCAGCCTGTGGGTGCTGACGATCGCCGTCGTGGTGCTGACGGGCTTCGAACTGGCCCTGCGCCTGCTGCGCGGCGAACTGGTGGAAACGGCGTCGCGCCGCATGGACGTGGCGCTGTCGTCGAATATCTTTGCCCAGTGCCTGCGCCTGCGCGCGGCCAGCCGGCCCGCTTCCGGCGGCACCCTGGCCAATACCGTGCGCGATTTCGAATCCGTGCGCGAATTTTTTGCTTCGACCACCCTGACGACCCTGGGCGACTTGCCGTTCCTGCTGCTGTTCCTGCTGGTGATCGCCCTGGTGGGCGGCTGGCTCGTGCTCGTGCCCCTGGCCGTCATCCCGATTTTGCTGCTGGTGGCCTTTGCCTCGCGCGCGGCCCTGGCGCGCCACGTGGCCGCCTCGATGCAGGAAAGCGCGCAGCGCACGGCGCACCTGTTTGAAACCATGAATGGCCTCGACACGATCAAGGCGCTGGGCGCCGAAGCATGGAGCCGGCGCAAGTGGGAAAGCCTGACGGTGGCCATCGCCGCCAACAGCGTCGAGACGCGCGAAATCGTCAGCCGCGTCAACTACATCAACACGGCCGTGCTGGCCCTGTCCGGCGTGGCCGTGGTGGCCACGGGCGCCTTGCTGATGGGCGAGCACTTGCTGACCCTGGGCCAGATCATCGCCGTGAGCATGCTGACGGGCCGCGCGCTGGCGCCCGTGAGCCAGATCGCGGGCCTGATCATGCGCTGGGAACAGACCAAATTGTCCTACCACGCTCTGAATAAAATCATGGAAGCGCCGACCGATGACGACGCGGCCAGCCTGCAGGCGCCGCCCCTGTCCGGGCGCATCGAATTTCGCGACGTGGGCTTTGCCTACCCGAATTCGCCGCCGCTGCTCGATAAACTCACCCTGCACATCCGTCCCGGCGAGCGGGTCGGCGTGATCGGCAAGCTCGGTTCCGGCAAGAGCACCTTGCTGCGCTTGCTGCTGAACCAGTACGGCCCGCAAAGCGGCAGCGTGCTGTTCGACGACCTGGCCAGCACCCAATTGGAGCCTTTGAGCCTGCGCCGCCAGATCGGCTACGTGCCGCAGGACGTGACCCTGTTCCACGGCACCCTGCGCGAAAACATCGAACTGGGACGCAGCCAGCCCGACGACGCGAGCCTGCTCGACGCCATTCGCCTGGCCTGCCTCGACGACATCATCACCCAGCTGCCCAACGGCGTGGCGACGGAAGTGGGCGAGCGGGGCGAACGCCTGTCCGGCGGCCAGCGGCAAGCCGTGGCCATGGCCCGCGCCTTGCTCGCGAAACCGCCGATGCTGCTGCTCGATGAACCGAGCAGCATGTTCGACCCGGCCACCGAGCAGCGCTTGATCGGCCGGCTGCGGTCATTGAAAGACACGACCATCGTGCTCGTCACCCACCGCATGGCCATGCTGGCGCTGGTGGACCGCCTGATCGTCTTCGACAAGGGGCGCATCGTGGCTGATGGCCCGCGCGATGAGGTCATGCGCGTGTTGAATAGCCAGGCGGCCAGGCCTGCGGCGCAGCAGGGAGTGGCGGCATGAGCGCCCTGAACGCCCGCCCGCTGCCAACAGCCCACCCGGACCCGGAACGTGAACCGCAGACCATCGTCATGCGCATGCTGGCGCTGATCGCCGTGCTGCTGGTGTTGACCCTGGCCTGGGCCACCTTCGCCCAGCTCGACGTGTCCGTGAATGGCCGTGGCGCCATCACGCCGCCATCGCATCTGCAGGAAGTGCAAAGCCTGGAAGGGGGCATCGTGCGTGAAATGCTGGTGAAACCGGGCCAGCGGGTGCGGCGCGGCGACTTGCTGCTGCGCCTGGACACGGCCCAGTACGAGGCCAATCTGGGCGCCAGCGTGCAAAACCGCCTGGCCGCGCTGGCGGGCAGGGCGCGCCTCGACGCGCTGCTGTCTGGCGGCACGCCCCGGTTTGCGCCGGAATGGCAGCAAGAGGCGCCCGAGCTGATCGCCAAGGAAACGCAGTTGTGGCGCGATGGCCAGCGCGAATTCGCGTCGGCCACGGCGGCCGCGCGCGAAGGCGTGACGCGCCGGCGCGGCGAGCTGGCCGAGGCGCACAGCCGCATCGCCCAACTCGACACGGGTTTGAAGATCGCGCTGGAAAGCCTGTCGATCGAGGAGCGCCTGTTCAAGGAGGGCGCCGGTTCGCGTGGCGATTATCTGAATGCGCAGCAGCGCGTCCAGCAGCAGCGCACGGAACTGGACAGCCTGCGCGCGTCCGTGCCGCGCCTGACCGCCACCCTGGCCGAGGCGCAGGCGCAGGCCGGCGAAGTGGAAGCGCGCATGCGCGGCCAGTGGGGCGCCCAGCGCAGCGAATATGAAACCAAGGCCGGGGCCCTGGCCAGCACCGTCAAGGGCCAGCAAGACCAGGTGAGCCGGCGCGACGTGACGGCGCCCGTCGACGGCGTCGTCAACCGCGTGCTGGTGGCAACCGTCGGCGGCGTGGCGCAGCCGGGCAAGCCTATCCTGGAAATCGTGCCCGCCGATTCGGAAATGCTGATCTCCGTGCGCGTCAAGCCGTCGGACATCGGTTTCATCCACGTGGGGCAGCGCGCCTCGGCCAATGTGCTGGCGTATGACGCCACCACCTATGGCCGCATGCAGGCGCAGGTGGTGCGCGTGGGCGCCGACGCGATTCCCGATGAACGCAACGAGCCTTATTTCGAGGTGCAGCTGAGTACCGACCGCAGCCAGTTGACGGCGCACGGCAAGGTGCTGCCGATTACGCCCGGCATGCCCGTCGACGTGGGTATCCTGACGGGACGCCGCTCGGTGCTGCAATATGTGTTCAAGCCCGTGCTGCGCGGCTTGCAGTCTTCCCTGCAGGAGCGGTGATGCGTGCTTTTTTACTTTGCATGGCATTCGCCTGCGCAAACGCGGCCGCCCAACCAGCGCCACCGGCCGCTTTCCAGGCGCAGTCCGTGCGCGGCTTGCCGGCCTTGCTGGCGCGCGCCGTGCCGCGCGATCCGCAGGTGATCGCGGCGCAGGCGGCGCTGGCCACCGCCGAAGCGCGCTACAAGCAGGCCCGCTCGCGTTTGTTCCCGACGGCGGCGCTGCAGGCCACGCGTGGGCGCAGCAATGACCTCGATGGCACCCTGGACGTGGAACGCCGCACGCACCAGGTGGAAGCGAGTGTGCGCTGGAATGTCTACAACGGCGGCGCCGACCGCGCCGAACTCGATGCGGCCGAGCGCGACATGGCGGGCGCCGCTTTCGACGTGGAACGGGCGCGCGCGGACAGCGCGGAAAAGCTGGCCGAAGCGTATTTCGACATGCAACGCCTGGATCGCAGCCTGCAGCAGTCGCAGGAACGGCTGCGCGACGTGACGCTGCTGGTGCGGCAGGTGACGCGCCAGGCGGAGCTGGGCAAAGCGTCGGAAGTGGACCGCGAACTGGCGCAAAGCTCGCAGCTGGACGCGGAACTGGTGCACGACGGCTTGCTGACGGACCAGCAGGCGGCGCGCATCAAGCTCGAAGCGCTGGCCTTCGAGCCGGTGGCGCAGTTTGCCGATTTCGCCTTCGCGCCGCTGCCGGCGCAGGCTTTGGAGAATGCTGATACGCAGCACGCGCAATTGCGCGCCGCGCGCGAGCGGGCGGCGGCGGCCCAGCTGCGCGTGCGTGGCGTGGCTGCCACCCTGGCCCCGAAAATCGACCTGAATGTCAGCCATCTGCTCAATAACAAGACCACGCCGCCGCCGTCGACCATCCAGCAGCGGGGCTGGTCGGTGGGAGTTTCCTGGGAATTTCCGCTGGGCGGCGGCAGCCTGGCGCAACGCGACGAGAGCATCAGCCGCGCCCAGGCGGCCGAGGCGGACGTGGCGCGCGCCGAGCAGGGCACGCGCGCCGACCTGGCCAGCATGCTGCCGCGCATCGCCAATGCGCAGCGCACCCTGGCCCTGCTCGACGAACAGGAAAAGAAGATGGCCTTCGTCGTGCGCGGCGGGACCATCCAGTATGAGGCGGGCCGGCGCAACCTGCAGCAGGTCATCCAGACGCGCGACAGCTACTTCACGATACAGCAGCGGCGCAGCGACCAGCTGCACCGTCTGACCCTGGCGCAGATGCGGCAATATGCGCTGGCGGGGCGGCTGCTGGACGCGTTCGGCCTGGCGCAGGAGGCAAAATAGGGCAGGCGTGCGCGGTTTCACACATGGATCACGCAGACTTGATGCATGAAATGCCCATTATGTGGCACACTGCGCGCTCGCATATCATCGTTGTCGCGGGAGCGCATGAGCATCATCAAACAATTTCCCTTCGAGTGGCAGGTCGGCGTGCGCTATACGCGCGCCGGGAAACGCAGTGGCCGCAACAGCTTCATTTCCTTCATCTCCCTCATTTCCGTGGCCGGCATCGGCCTGGGCGTGGCCGCCCTGATCGTCGTGCTGTCCGTCATGAACGGCTTCCAGAAGGAAGTCACGGACCGGCTGATGTCGGTGCTGGCCCACGTCGAGGTGTTCGACACCAGCGGCTCCATGCCGAACTGGCAGGCGCAGGAACGCGCCGCCTACGCCAACCCGCAAGTGAAAGCCGTGTCGCCGTTCGTGGAAACCCAGGGCATGCTGCTCAACGACGAAACCATGCGCCCGTCCGTCGTGCGCGGCGTGCTGCCGCAGCAGGAAGCCACCGTCTCGAGCGTGGCGAGCCAGATGAAGCAGGGCAGTTTCAACGATCTGACGCCAGGCTCGTACAATATCGTGCTGGGCATCGACCTGGCCAAGGCGCTCGACGTGAAAGTGGGGCAGAACGTCACCCTGATGCTGGAACGCGAGCCGAGGGCGGGCGATCCGGCCAATGGCATCGTCATGCCGCGCATGCGCGCGCTCAAGGTCGCCGGCATCTTCGAGGCGGGCCACAATGAACTCGATGGCAGCCTGGCCTTCGTCAACATGCAGGATGCGGAGCAGCTGCTGCAGCTCGACGGCCCGTCCGGCCTGCGTTTGCGCCTGCATGACATGAACAAGGCGCCGCAGGTGGCGCGCGAATTGAAAGCGTCGATGCCGGGCCAGCTGTGGATGCGCGACTGGTCGCGCGCCAGTGCCAGCTGGTATGCGCTGGTGCAAAGCCAGAAGAACATGATGTTCATCATCCTCAGCATGATCATCGCCGTGGCCGCGTTCAACCTCGTCTCGACCCTGGTGATGTCGGTCACCGACAAGCAGGCCGATATCGCGATCCTGCGCACCCTGGGCGCCTCGCCGTTCTCCATCATGAAGATTTTCATGATCCAGGGCGCGCTGGTCGGCTTGCTGGGGAGTGCCCTGGGCGTGATCGGCGGCGTCGTGCTGGCGCTGAACGTGGGCGTCATCGTGCCCTTCATCGAAGGCATCTTCGGCCTGCACTTCATCTCGAAGGAAATCTACCAGATCAGCGCCGTGCCGTCGGACGTGCACTGGCTGGACGTGGCGCAAATCGGCCTGATCGCCTTTGGCCTGGCGCTGGTGGCGACCATCTACCCGAGCTGGCGCGCCGCGCGTGTCAAGCCGGCCGAGGCGCTGCGGTATGAGTAATTGGCTGATCAACAAACTGCCGGGGTCAGACCCGGCGGGTCAGACCCCTGAGAATTAACGAATCAATGAGCATGTTAAAAAATCTTCCCTTCGAATGGCTGGTCGGCCTGCGCTACACGCGGGCTGGCAAGCGCAGTGGCCGCAACAGTTTTATCTCCTTTATCTCGCTCATTTCCATGGCCGGCATCGGCCTGGGCGTGGCGGCGCTGATCGTCGTGCTGTCCGTGATGAACGGCTTCCAGAAGGAAGTGACGGACCGCATGCTGTCCGTGCTGGCCCACGTGGAAGTGTTCGACAACAGCGGCAGCATGCCGGACTGGCGCGCGGAAGCTGCGCAAGCGTTCAAGAATCCGGCCGTGAAGGGCGCCGCGCCGTTCGTGGAAACGCAGGGCATGCTGCTGCGCGACGATGCGCTGCGCCCCGCCATCGTGCGCGGCGTGCTGCCCGAGGAAGAACCGAACGTTTCCGACGTGGCTGGCCAGACGCGCATGGGCAGCTTCAAGGCGCTGCAGCCGGGCACCTTCAATATTGTGCTGGGCATCGAGCTGGCGCGTGCCTTGCGCGTCAACCTCGGCGAAAAAGTCACCTTGATGCTGGCTCAGGGCCAGGTCACGCCGGCCGGCGTGCTGCCGCGCATGCGCAGCTTTACCGTCAGCGGCATCTTCCAGGCCGGCCACAATGAATTCGACGCGGGCCTGGCCTTCATCAATATCGAAGACGGCCAGCGTTTGCTGCGCCTCGACGGGCCATCGGGCCTGCGCTTGCGCCTGGCCGACATGAACCAGGCGCCGCAAGTGGCGGCGGAACTGAAAAAAACCATGCCGGGCGACCTGTGGCTGCGCGACTGGTCCAAGCTGAACGCCAACTGGTTTGCCGCCGTGCAGACGGAAAAGCGCATGATGTTCATCATCCTGACCCTGATCATCGCGGTGGCCGCCTTCAACCTGGTCTCGACCCTGGTGATGACGGTGACGGACAAGCAGGCCGATATCGCGATTCTGCGCACCCTGGGCGCGTCGCCCCGTTCCATCATGAAGATCTTCATGATCCAGGGCGCGCTGGTGGGCATCCTGGGCACGATCCTGGGCGTGGGCGGCGGCGTGCTGGTGGCCATGAACATCGACGTCATCGTGCCCTTCATCGAGCATCTGCTGGGCGTGCAGTTCCTCTCGAAGGACATCTATTTCATCAGCACCGTGCCGTCCGACCTGCGTTGGCCCGACGTCACCAAGATCGGCGTGCTGGCCGTGATCCTCGCCTTTTTGGCGACCCTGTACCCAAGCTGGTGGGCTGCCCGCGTGAAACCTGCGGAAGCCCTGCGCTATGAATAAACCACTGACTACGACCATGACCGATCTGAACAAACCTGCCTCCAACGGCGCTTCCGCCGATTCCGCCGTCCTTTCCTGCCGCGGCCTGGGCAAGACTTTCACGCAGGGCAGCTATAAGGTGCAGGTGCTGGCCGACATCGATATCGACGTTCACCGTGGCGAACGCGTCGCCATCGTCGGCGCGTCCGGTTCCGGCAAATCGACCCTGCTGCACCTGCTGGGCGGCCTCGATACACCCACCAGCGGCAAGGTCACCCTGCTGGGCAAGGACTTCGCCAATCTGAGCGAAAAGGCGCGCGGCGACTTGCGCAATGCCTCGCTGGGTTTTGTGTACCAGTTCCACCACCTGCTGCCCGAGTTTTCCGCGCTCGACAACGTCGCCATGCCGCTGATGATACGGCGCATGAAGCGCGCGCCCGCCACCGAGCTGGCGCAGCAGATCCTCACGCGCGTCAACCTGGCCAAGCGGGTCACGCACACGCCCGGTGAATTGTCTGGCGGCGAGCGCCAGCGCGTGGCCCTGGCCCGCGCCCTCGTCACGCAGCCGGCCTGCGTGCTGGCCGATGAACCGACGGGCAATCTCGACCATGCCACGGCCGAACAGATTTTCGACCTGATGCTGGAACTGTCGCGTACCCTGGGCACGGCCTTCGTCATCGTCACGCACGATATCGAACTGGCCAAGCGCTGCGACCGCGTGCTGCGCCTGACGGACGAAGGGTTGCAACCGTACCAATATTAAGGAGCCGCCATGCTGTGGATCGACACGCACTGCCACCTCGACGCGCATGAATTCGGCAGCGAATCGCTGCAGGTGGCGGCGCGCGCCCAGCAGCAGGGCGTGGGCATGATCGTCATTCCCGCCGTCGAACGGGCGAATTTCGCCATCGTGCGCAACCTGGCGGTAGCGGCGCCCAACGCCTGCTATGCGCTGGGCATCCACCCGATCTACGTGCCGCACGCTACGGATGACGATTTGATCGCGCTGCGCGAGGCCGTGGCGCTGGCCATGAATGATCCGCGTTTTGTCGCCATCGGCGAAATCGGCCTCGATTTCTTCATCCCCATGCTGTGCGAACCGGCCATGCGCGCCAAGCAGGAACACTTCCTGCGCGAGCAGCTGAGAATCGCCCGCGACTTCGACCTGCCCGTGCTCACCCACGTGCGCCGCTCGCAGGACATCGTCCTCAAGCACGCGCGCCAGATCCGCCCGAACGGCGGCATCGCCCATGCGTTCAATGGCAGCTTCCAGCAGGCGCAGGGCTATATCGACCTCGGTTTCAAGCTGGGGTTTGGCGGCGCCATGACCTTTACCCGGGCGCTGCAGATACGCCGCATGGCCACGGAATTGCCCCTGGACGCCATCGTGCTGGAGACGGACGCGCCAGATATTTCCCCGGCCTGGGTGCACCCTGGCCGCAACAGCCCCGAAGAATTGCCGCGCATCGGCGCCGTGCTGGCCGAGCTGCGCGGCCTGGCATTGGCCGACGTGGCCATTGCTACCAGCGCCAACGCGCGCGCCGTCATGCCCCGATTACCTTTGATGGAATGAGACCACAATGAACAACAAGATAATCCTGGCCGCCTGCCTGTCCGGTGCGTTCGCTCCCGTTATGGCGGCGACCAGCGCCCAGTGCGACGGCATGCCCCGCCTCGACGTCACCACACCGGCCGGCTTTTGCGTGGCCGTGCTGGCCGATGGCCTGAAGTTCCCGCGCGGCGTGCTGCCGCTGACGAATGGCGACATCCTCGTCACCGACATGACGGGATGGGCGCCGAAGCAGGGCAAATTGTGGCTGTTGCAGCCGAAGGCGGCCGGCGCCGGCTACGAGCGCAAGCTGCTGCTCGACAAGCTCGATCGCCCGAACGGCATCGTGCAGGGGCCGGACGGCATGGTCTACGTGGGCGAAGTAGGGCGCATCTTCCGCTTCGACCTGCGCGACACCAAGCGCACCCTCACCGACGTGATCGGCGGCACGGCCAAGACGCCGCGCCTGCCGGGCCTCGGTTTGCACCTGCTGACGAATATGCGCTTCAGTCCCAAGGGCGACCTGTACGTGAACGTGGGCTCGAGCACCGACCATTGCGAGAACGATGGCAAGGCGCCCGATCCGGCCAAGGCTTGTCCTTCGGCGGAGGGACTGGAAGCGCTGGGCGCCATCCGCGAATACACGATGGCCTGGCCGGCTGGGACGGTGACGAGCTGGCGCACGCATGCGCGCGGCTTGCGCAATTCGATGGCGCTGGCTTTTCACCCTGCGACGGGCGAGCTGTGGCAGGCCGAAAACTCGCGCGACGCCATCCAGGCCACCATGCCGCAACTGAAAAGCGACGAGAACCTGCCGCACGAGGAACTGAATTTGATCAAGTCCGACCGGCACTACGGCTGGCCGTACTGCTACGACGATAACGTCGCCAGTCCCGAATATCCGAAGACGGCTTGCGACGCCCAATATGCGGCGCCCGAGCGCCTGCTGCCCGGCCACGCCGCGCCGCTGGGCATGACGTTTTACACGGCCAGCCGCTTCCCGGCGCTGTACAAGAATAGCCTGATCATCGGCTACCACGGCTACCGCAGCAATGGCCACCGCCTGGTGGCCCTGCTGCCTGACAAGGCCGGCGCGCCGCTGGGCAAGTCCGTCGAGCTGATCGGCAACTGGGAGCGCAAGGGCAAGCAGGGCAGGGGCGCACCCGTCGACGTGAAACTGGGGCAGGATGGCGATATCTATATGGCCGACGACCATAATGGGCTGGTGCTGAAATTGCATTATGCGGCGCCGGGCAAACCGTAACCGGCGCTAATCCGATACATCGTTGGCGTTACGGATGTTGTCGGGTTACGGCCGTTGGCCTAACCCGACCTACTCGACCTACCTGGCCTACGCTTGACCTCGCTCATTGCGGGGCTGCCGCATCGTTCTACAATCGGCCTGATGTTCGTGTCGACCAGGGACGACGGGAGGCTGGCGTGAAACCTGCATTCATCAATCTGCATGAAAATTACTCGAGCGTGGACGCCGTCGACCAGGCGGCCCTGTTCCGCGAAATCGGCTGGGAAGACTTGATCGGCAAGGACAGCTTTGCCAACACCTGCGCCATCCGCGTCAGCCTGGCCCTGATCAAGGCCGGCGTGAAGGTCAAGGGCCGCATGGCCATCCGCAAGGGACCGTTCAAGGGCGCGCTGATCGAGCCGGGGCAGGCCAAGCTGGCGCACATGCTGGCCAGTCCCTCGTTGTTCGGCGCGCCCGAAAAATTTGCCGCCGATGCGGCCATCGAAGGCATCGGCCAGCGCCAGGGCCTGGTCGCCTTCTTCCGCATTCCCGGCTACCTGGGTGGCGCCGGCGGGCATATCGACATCCTGCTGCCCTCCATCGGCGTGAAGGTGTGCGGCACCGAATGCTACTGGGATTGTGGCGAGGTCTGGTTCTGGCCACTCCGTTGACGTTTACCTGAATTTCTTCGAGCGTCCCCGCGACGCCGCATTGTGCGCGCGCAGGATGGAATCGACCCGCTCCGACGCATCGCGCGACAGGTTTTGCGCCACGTCGATATCGGGGAAGAATTCGGGCAGGCGGTAGCTGAGCCACGCATACGCCGAGTAGTAGCGGCAAGTGTCTTCCACCTGCTGCAGATTCTGGGTGCCGCCGCCGTACGCATGCTGGCGCAGGGTGCTGACTTTTCCCTGCGACAGATTCTTTGCCCAGTGTTCCCACGCCGTTTGCAAGGACGGCACCTTGCTTGATATCGGCACCAGCGACAGGGTGAACTTGTCGGCCACGGACAGGGGCAGGGTGTCGAGCCAGACAGCGCGCTCTTTCTGGTCTTCCGTGATGCGGGGGAAGAAGAAGCCGTCCGGCACGTCGATATTGTGGATGAAGCGGCGCAGCAGCTTTGACAGCGACAGTTCGCCCGTCACCGATGAAATGCGGTGCAGATGTTCGAGCGACGGCGCCACGGCAAAGCCGCTCGTGTTCAGCGGGTGCAGCTTTTCCTTCAGCAGGGCGCGCATCACTTCATGTGTTTCGTTGTCGTAGCCGGCCACCAGGCCCTCTTCATGCACGCCGTAGCGGCCCGCGCGCCCGGCGATCTGGCGCGCCAGCGCGGCCGAAATCTCTTCCTCTTCGCGGCCATTGTATTTGACGCAGGTGGTCATCACGATGCGCGCGATCGGCATGTTCAGTCCCATCGCCAGCGCATCCGTGCCGACGACGATATCGGCCGTGCCGTCGCGGAAGCGCTGCGCCTGCGCGCGCCGCACTTCGGGCGACAGGTTGCCGTAGACGGTGGCCACCGACAGCCCCGTTTCCGTGATCATGTCGCGCCACATCAGCACTTCGCGGCGCGAAAAGGCGATGACGGCGTCGCCGCGGCGCAGGTTGCGCACCTTGCGCACGGCCGTCGGCTCCATCGACAAGGGCGCCATGCGTTTTAATACGTGCACTTCCAGCGGGCATTCGAGGCGCTCGGCCAGCGCCTCGATGGCGCGCCGCGCTTCGGGAGCTCCTACCAGATACACGGTGTGGGCAGGCGCGCCGCACACGGCCGCCGTCCACGCGGCGCCCCGGTCCGGGTCGGCCAGCATCTGGATTTCATCGATGACGGCTACTTCGACGACGGTTTTCGTGTCCAGCATTTCCACCGTGCTGGCCACGTGCGTGGCGCCGTCGACGACCCGGCGCTCCTCGCCCGTGATCAGGCTCACAGCCAGCGGTTTGCCGTGCGGCGCCGCTTCCTGCAGGCGCTCGTAGTTTTCCAGGGCCAGCAATCGCAAGGGCGCCAGGTAGATGCCGCTCTTGGCCTTGACCAGCGCTTCCATGGCGCGGTGCGTCTTGCCGGAATTGGTGGGACCCAGCAGCGCGATGAAGCGGCGCGGCAGGCGACGCGCCATCTCGAACGAGGCGGGGTATTCGGCCAGGTTGATGCTCTGGCGCGTGCGCGCCGCGTGCTGCTCTTCCTGCTGGCGCTCGATGGCGTGATGGAAGCGCTGGCGGATGCGGTCGAACACCATGCCGGCCGGCTCCGACGTCTGCATGTCGGCCAGGGTGTGCAGGAAGACCATCGGGTCCGTGTCCACGTCCTCGCTCAGGCCCGCGATATCGGCGACGAAATCGATCACGTGCTGGCGCAGCTCCTCGAACACGGCCGCGCTGGCCCGTTCGCGCACGAGGGCCAGCTTAGCCTCGCGGTCCATCTTGCGCCACTTGGCCGGCCGCGCCAGCACGCCCTGTGCCGGCACCAGCGCATACGGCACCACCAGGTGGCCCGCCTTGACCACGCCGGAAAAGCGCACGAAGACGCGGCCTTCCATCTTGACGAGGCGGATATGCTCGGCCAGCTCCCCCAGTTCCGCGACGAGGGTAGCGTCGTTATTGTCGTCGCTGCTGTCGGAGATGTCGGTGGATGTATCGGGAGGAAGCGGGGAGGAAGTCATGTCGTGCCTGGGTGTTGAAGTAAGCGAGGCCGATTATACCGTGCGCCGGGCAAAGATTTTTTGCGGCGCACGGAGTGGCTGTTGCGGAAACGCTGATTTTTAAAGTGATGCTTCCATGGCCCGGATAAAAAACTGAATGGCATTGAGCCCGGCGTTTCCATAATGTCGAATTCAATTTGCTTGAACACGGAGTGCGATATCTGGTGCTTCGTGTTTTATCATTTTCTTTTCTCTGAATTTTATTCGTCCGGAATTTAGTGAATGTATTTTTATTAAGTTTGTTTTATTCTGTGAATTTTATTATTAAAATTTAACTGCCGATAATGACAAAGAGTAAGTTTCTATTGATATCCATGGTGATGATATTCGTATCACGTGCAGATTGTTTTCTTGCGTCTGCCAGGCAGTGAGTCGTTGTCGTCGCGCTCCCATGCGCCAGCAGCAGCCGGCATGACTGAGCGAACCTTCCCATTCTATCGATTTTATTGCGACCGTATTTTTCATTGCGCGAGAAATTATCCGATAGTACGAAATGAATTGAATTGTCTTGACAATTAATAATGGCGGGCTGATCATGACCTCAGATTTCGCGAGGAGAATTTTCGCATGTTTTCAACATATCGGAAATTGACGGCGATGCGCGGCATTATTATGGATGCTGGTCTGGCTATCGGCCGGGACGCGCCGCGTTTATATGAACGGCTTTGATTTGGCGGTGCTCCAGTATCCGCTGGCGGCCGCAGGACTTTTCACTTCGCGCTGACGCACGGCCAGCTTGCGATGACACCCGACATACTTGTGTATGTGGCCCTGCGCCAGTCGATGGCGCGCGCAGGGATTCATCAGCCATCCAACTTTGGAGAACACCATGAATAAAAAGCTCGCTGCATTTCTTTTTGCGTCCGGCCTTGGTTTGGCGGTGACCGCGACGCCAGCCTTTGCAAGCTGCGCTAGCGCCTGTGCTGCCGAATGGCGTGCTTGCATTGCTGGCGGTACCGCTCAAGCAGAGTGCAACGCCGAACGGTCCGCCTGCCAGCAAACCTGCAATGGACAGTAGCAGTGCTGCGCGCAGTGGCAGCCACTATCGCGGCCTGTTGCCGGTGATGCCGGCAGTCACTGGCGACGATGGCAGTTCAGGCCGCCCGAGCGCGTACGGCGCGTAGCCCCCAGCCGGTGGCGATCAATCCGTCACCGGTTTGCAGCGGCGCCACGGCATCCAGGAACGCGTTGCGCAGGCGTTGCCTGGCGCCGTCGTCCAGGCGGTCGATATCGTAGGTGTCCAGCAGGGCCGTCCACAGTTCGCTCGGCGTGGGCGTCCATGGTACGTCGATGTCGTCGAATTCGACGTCCGCAAACGCGCCATCGAGCAGCCCGCGCCAGCCCGCTTCGGACCCTGTGCGGCGGTCACCAAAGCGCAGCGGCGGCAGCTCGGTGCTGGCGATGGGCTTGAACACGCGCATGAAAACGTCGTTGACTTCGCCCAGCAGGAAAGTGCGGCCGACGATGGCCGCAAAGTGACCATCGGGACGCAGCACGCGGCGCATTTCGCGCACGACTCGTTCGATGTCGTCCATCAGCATCAGCGCCATGTGCGAGACGAGATAGTCGACGCTGGCCGATGGCAGTTCCAGCGCCTGGCCGCGGCCATGCAGCAGCCGCACGGAGGCGGGCAGGGCGGCGCGCGCGACAGCCAGTTCACCCTGGCTCATGTCGACGCCGAGCAGTTGCAGCCGGGGCTGCCGCCTGGCTGCCAGCAAACCCAGCAGATGGCCGTCGCCGCAGGCGAGGTCGAGTACGGTCAAGGGCGTGTCCACGGCCGGTATCAGGCTGGTCAACACTTCGTAGGACGAAGCCCAACTCCCGGCAGGCGAACTGGCCGGCAGGTGGGCAAACGCGGCGCTGGTCGCGCCGACTTGTCTTTGGTGAAAGTCTTGCAAATAGGTTTCGGCCGCTGTCAGTGGGGTCATGCCAGATCCGCTAATTCGTGGCGCCTGAACGCCGGATGGCCATCTTAGCATGGGGGAAGTTTCGCCTGCGGTGGTGCCGGATGGTGTGCTGAACTTCTATCCTTGGCATCATTGCGCCAGATCAGATGGCAAACAGTCGAAAGCGATCACAGTAGCTGAGCCCTTTTCGCCGCGAGCTGATTCTGTCTTGATTCTGCCTCCCTATGCGCACCCTGATACTCGGCTTTGCCGCTGGCGCCGCCTGGTTGCAGACGCAGGCAAGCTTGCCTGTGCAGGCGGGCACGCTGCTGTGGGTGATTGCTGGTGCAGGGTTGACGGCTAGTCTGGCGCTGCGCCGCCACGCGCGCTGGCGCTGCGTTGTTGCGCTCGCCGCTGGCGTAGGCCTCGGCTTTTACTGGGCCGCGTGGCTGGCCCAGGCGGCGATGGCGCCGCAATTGGCACTGGCTGACGAAGGGCAGGACATTGTTGTTACGGGCACCATCGCCAGCTTGCCCTACCGCTTCGAGCAGGGCGTGCGCTTCAACTTTGCCGTGGAAAAGGCGGTTGGGGCGAAGGTGCCGCCCTTGATCGCCCTGTCCTGGTACGCGGGTTTTCGCGATGCAGTGACGAACGCCGTGGGCGACGTGCAGCCGGGCGAGCGCTGGCGCCTCACGGTGCGGCTGCAGCGTCCGCACGGCAATGCGAATCCCATGGGTTTCGATTACGAGGCGTGGCTGCTGGAGCAGGGCGTGCGCGCCACGGGCTACGTGCGGCCGCAGCCGCGCGCCGATACGCCCAATGCGCGCCTGGTCCCCTTCGTGCCCGGCTTCGGCAACGTGGTGGAGGCCAGCCGCGCAGCGCTGCGCGCGCGCATCGCCCGCAGCCTGGAAGGCAAGCAGTATGCGGGCGTGATCGTGGCGCTGGTGGTGGGCGACCAGCGTGCCATTCCCCAGTCCGACTGGCAAGTGTTCAACCGCACGGGCGTCAGCCATCTGATTTCGATTTCCGGCTTGCACATCACCATGATCGCGGGACTGTTCGCCTTGGGCGCAGGCGCATTGTGGCGCCGTTCATTCTTTACCGACTGGCAGCTGCCCTTGCGGCTGCCGGCGCAAAAGGTGGCGGCGCTGGCTGGCGCGCTGGCGGCCTTTCTTTATGTGCTGCTGGCCGGCTTCGGCGTGCCAGCGCAGCGCACTCTATATATGTTGCTGGTGGTGGCGCTGGCCCTGTGGCTGGGACGCACCACCAGCATCGTCCATATCCTGTGCCTGGCGCTGGGCGTCGTCGTGCTGCTCGATCCGTGGGCCGTGCTGTGGCCCGGTTTCTGGCTGTCGTTCGGTGCCGTCGCCACCATGCTGTACGCGACGGCGGGCCGCACCACGGCGCCCATGCCGCAGCAAGCTGGACGCTGGCGCCGCCTGCGCGCGGCCGTGGCGCTGGGCGCACGCACGCAATACGTGGTGACGGTGGGGCTGGTGCCGTTGACGATGCTGCTGTTCTCGCAAGTGTCCTTGGTCAGCCCTGTGGCCAATGCGCTGGCCATCCCCGTCATCAGCCTGGTCGTCACGCCTTTGTCGTTGGCGGGCAGCCTGCTGCCTGCGCCTTTGTCCGATGGACTGTTGCTGTTGGCGCACGCCATCGTGCAGATGCTGGCGCAGGTGCTGGAATGGCTGGGCGCGCGCCGCTTTGCCGTGTGGACGGCGCCCGCGCCGCCAATGTGGAGTTTTTGCTGGGCATTGTTTGGCACGGCATGGCTGCTGGCGCCACGTGGCTGGCCACACCGGTGGGCGGGCATGCTGGGCTGGCTGCCGCTGCTGACGGCCTTGCCATCCAGCCCGCCACCTGGCCAGATGTGGATCACGGCCTTTGACGTGGGACAAGGCATGGCCGTGCTGGTGGAAACGCATGGCCACCGTCTGCTGTACGACACGGGACCCGCCTACAGCCTCGATTCCGATGGCGCCAGCAGGGTCATCGTGCCGTATTTGCGCGCGCGCGGCATCGCCGAACTTGACGGCGTCATCATTTCCCACAGCGACCTCGATCACGCGGGCGGCGCCATGTCCCTGCTCGAGAACGTGCAGGTGGGCTGGCTGGCCTCGTCGCTGTTCGATGGCCATCCGGCCGTCGAGTTCCAGCGGGAATCGCACCGGCCTTATCTGCACTGCACGGCGGGCCAGAGCTGGACCTGGGAAGGCGTGCACTTCGCCATGCTGCACCCATTGCCCGCCAGCCATACGGACATTGCCCTGAAGCCGAACGCCCGCAGCTGCACCGTGAAAATCACGGCAGGCAAGCACGCGATCCTGCTGGCCGGCGACATCGAAGCGGCGCAGGAGGCGCAATTGCTGGCCCGTTCTGCCGAGGGGGAACTGGCAGCCGACGTGTTGCTCGCACCCCATCATGGCAGCGGTACGTCATCGACGCCGGCATTTTTGAGTGCCGTCCATCCGGCCCTGGCGATTTTCCAGGTGGGACACAGGAATCGCTATAAACATCCGAAGCCGCAAGTGTATGCGCGCTATGGCGACATGGGCATTGTCCGGCTGCGCACGGATGTGACGGGGGCGGTGGTGCTGGAATTCGGGGGCAATATCGATGTGACGCAGTATCGGGCCAGCCGGCCGCGCTACTGGCATGGACGCTAGCGGACGCCGCTGCATCAATGGTATAAATCTGTCATGGCTTGGCAGCCCCCGGTGCTGCCTGGAATATTCTGAAAGGGTGGAGATGGGCTGGTTCAGTTGGAAGAAAAAGGCGTCCGTGGCAGCGATCGGCTTTGAGGCGCGGATCCGGTCCCAAAGCAAGCAGTCGAAGACGCTGTCATATGATTTGCAGGGACGGCAAGCTGACGCCGTTCGCCTGCAGCATCCGTATCTGTATCATATGACGGACGTGTCAACCGCCGAGGCCATAGTGAAGCAGCAACAGCTGCAAGGCGCTTTTGCCTACGTGACGCTGTCGCAGGGACTGCAGGGGGCGCTTTCGCAGGCGGAAAGAACAGGCTGCGTGCTGGTTTTTCGCTTCCATGGACAGGCCATCGTCGGGCCGGCGCCGCTAGCGAAAGCGAAGGAGGTGGCTTACCACCATGTGGGTTCCGACGGCTATGTGGAAACGTTTATCGCGCATGGCACGGTGACGCCGCTGGAGCTCATCGCGATATCGTTTCGTGGCACGGCGCCGATTTATGACGTGGCGTGGGTCCTGAAAACCCCTGTTTCTGTTCGCATCAAGCCATAGCGGCCATTCATCGGTACAGGTGTCAGCTGTGCCGCTCGTCCGGTATCTCCAGCCCTTTTTTTCTCACATACTCAAGGAACAGTCGCGCTCCCTTGGCCATCCTCGACGTGCCATACACGGCATGGATGCTGGGATCGAGCTCCTTTGACGACGTCAGCCGGTAGGCCGTGCAAACCCGGCGCAGGGCGCCGGCGGCCACGGCAGGCTCGGCCAGCCAGCTGGCCAGGCGCACGATGCCGGCGCCTTCCAGGGCGGCCTGGAAAGTGGCGATGCCCGAGGTGAAGCGGAAGCGCGGCTGCACCTGGTAGCGCACGTTGCGTTCGCCGGAGACGAAATGCCAGTCGCGCAGGATGCGGGGGGCCGAGTGCATGATGATGTCGTGGCCGGCCAGCTCTTCGGGCTCCTCGGGCGCGCCCATGCGTTCTATATAGTCGGGCGAGGCGTACATATAGCGGCGGTAATTCCACAGTGGATAGCCGATCAGCTCGCTCGACTGGGGGAAGGCGCCGCGGATGGCGAAATCGAGCTTTTCCTGGATGGGGTCGATCGATTTGTCCGAGAAATGGATGTCCACCGAGACGTTCGGGTAGTCGCGCGAAAATTGCGCCACCACTTTCGGCAGGAAGCCCAAGGACAGGATCTCCGGCGCGGAGAGGCGTACCCAGCCTTGCGGCGAGTTGCTCAGCTCGGCCAATTGGTCTTCCGCCTCGGCCTGCGTTTCCAGCAAGTGCTTGGCCGACGCGTAATATGTTTCGCCGGCCGTCGTCAGGGTGAACTGCTTTTGCGTGCGCAGGATCAGCTCGGCGCCGATGGCTTCCTCGAGGAACTGGATGGCGCGCGTGACGGCCGACGGCGAGCGCCCCAGCATGCGCGCCGCGTGGATGAAGCTGCGCTTTTCGACCACGGTGCAGAAGGCGCGGATCTCCCACATCAGTTTCATCGACATCGTGACTCCCGGCAAAAGAGGCCAGTAGACCGCATGGGGCGCATTCCGTCAAGCGTTACGCCTGATTGCGTTTTCCGCAATTTGAAGTTGCATCGGAAAAAATCCACGGCGCCTATACTGCCGCTGTCGATCATTCCATATTGCCTATCATGCTGACCATCTCGCTGCTGTGTTTATTTGCCTTCTTTGCCGGCCTGATCGACGCCGCCGTAGGTGGGGGCGGGCTGATACAGCTGCCGGCCCTGTTCAACCTGATGCCGAACATGGCCTCGACGTCCTTGCTGGGCACGAATAAACTGGCGTCCGCCTGCGGCACCACGTTTGCCGCCCGCTCGTTTGTCGGCAAGGTACATATCCCGTGGCTGCTGGTGCTGCCGGCCGTGGCCAGCGCCTTTGTCATGTCCTTCATCGGCGCGGCCGCCGTGTCCTACGTGCCGCAACAAGTGGTGCGCCCGATGGTGCTGGTGCTGATCATCATCATGGCCATCTACACCTTCATCAAGAAGGATTTCGGCACGACCCGCGAAGCGCGTCCCATCGGTCCGCGCGAACGCATCCTGGCCATCGTCATCGGCGGCGCCATCGGCTTTTATGACGGCCTGTTCGGGCCAAGTACGGGCAGCTTTTTGATTTTCCTGTTCATCCGCGTCTTCGGCTTCGATTTCATCCTTGCCTCGGCCTGCTCGAAGCTGGTGAATATCGCCACCAACGTGGCCGCGCTGGCCTTCTTCATTCCCGCCGGCCACGTGGTGTATGCGGTGGCCGCACCGATGGCCGTATGCAATATCCTGGGCGCGCTGACGGGCACCTGGATCGCCGTGCGTCGCGGCGCCGCCTTCGTGCGCATCCTCTTCCTCGTGCTGCTGGTGCTGCTGATCGTCAAGTTGTCCTACGACATCTTCTTCAAGTAAGTTTTGATAGATAACAAGAGCGACAACAAGCCATGAAAACCATCCAGGGCGTGCTGTGGGACAACGATGGCGTGCTGGTCGATACCGAACAGCTGTTTTACGAAAGCAACCGCGATTTGCTCTTGCCTTACGGCATAGACCTGACGCCAAAGCAATTCTTTGACTGGTTCCTGGACAATAACTACGGCGCCTGGCACCTGCTGCTGGGGCAGGGCCACGAGATCGAACTGGTCGAGCGCCTGCGGGCCGAGCGCACGGTGCTGTTTGCCGAACGCCTGCGCCAGGCACGCCGGCTGGCCATGCCCGGCATCGGGCAAGTACTGGCGGCGCTGCGTCCGCACGTGGCCATGGGCGTGGTCACCAGCGCCTACGAACAGCATTTCCGGATCAGCCATGCGGCCACGGGCTTGTTGAAGCACTTCGACTTCGTGCTGACGCGTGAAATGTACGGCGAGAGCAAGCCGGCGCCCGACGGCTACGAGCTGGGCTTGCAGCGACTGGGCCTGGCCGCCGCCGACTGCGTGGCCGTGGAAGACTCGCCGCGCGGCTTGCGCGCCGCCAATGCGGCCGGGCTGGAATGCATCATCGTGCGCAATCACATGAACCGCGAGCATGCATTTGATGGGGCATTCTGTGTAGTCGAATCGATGGCCGAGCTGGGCGAAGTGCTGGCTTCGTTCGTGCCCGGCATGGCGCCGGCGCACGGGCAATTAGAGGCCTTCCTCTGATCCGTCTTGCTGGCATGCCATTACAATTGCCTATCGCATTCACCGGCACCGCCCCACGATGACCCTTCCGCAACTGCACTTTGCCCACGCCAACAGCTATCCTGCCGGCACCTACCGCAAGCTGTTCGGCTTGCTGGGCCAGCACTACACCGTGCAGGCGCTCGACATGCATGCGCACGACCCCGCATACCCCGTCAGCACGGGCTGGCCCGAACTGGTGCGCGAGTATATCGACGACCTCGAGCGCCGCTACAGCGGCCCCGTGATCCTCGTCGGCCACTCGCTCGGCGGCATGCTCAGCGTGATGGTGGCCAAGCAGCGGCCCGACCTCGTGCGCTGCGTGGTCTTGCTCGATTCGCCCGTGGTGGCGGGCTGGCGCGCCTTGCTGGTGCGGCTGGCGCGCAACACGGCGCTGGGCGAGCGCTTCTCTCCATCGCGTTTTTCCGCCAGGCGGCGCAAGCTGTGGCCCGATGCGCAAGCCGCGTATGAGCACTTCGCGGCCAAGGACATGTTCGCCATCTGGGCGCCGCAGGTATTGCGCGACTACATCGACAGCGGGCTGGTTCCTCATCCGGAAGGGGTGCAGCTGCGCTTTACGCGGGAAGTGGAAACGCAGGTGTATCGCAGCTTGCCGCACCATATCGGCGGCCTCGTCAAGGACGGTTTTCCAGTACCCATCGGCTTTATTGGCGGCACGGAATCGGTGGAATGCCGCCAGGCGGGCTTGACGGCCACGCGCAAGCTGGTCGGCAAGTTTTTCCGCCAGGTGCCGGGCGGCCATCTGTTTCCCATGGAAAACCCCGAGCTGACGGCGCAAGTGGTGCGCGAGATGATCACGGCATTGCTGGCGAAACAATAGAATATCGCCGAGGATTTTCAGGGGATGGGGGCCAACAGCGGTAGATTTTCGCGTAAAATCCTGCCATCCGGGCCGCGCCTGCACCAGATGTGCGGCCCCAGCCATTCCGATATTCTAGAAAGATACCCCTGCGATGACGATTAAAAGCGATAAATGGATACGCCGCATGGCGGAAACAACGGGCATGATCGAGCCGTTCGAACCGGGCCAGGTCAAGGAACGCGACGGCAACCGCATCGTGTCCTACGGCACGTCCAGCTATGGCTATGACATCCGCTGCGCCGACGAGTTCAAGTTGTTCACCAACATCAACACGACCATTGTCGACCCCAAGGATTTTGACGCGAACAATTTCGTCGACGTGTCGGGCAAGGGCTATTGCATCATCCCGCCGAACTCGTTTGCGCTGGCCCGTACCGTGGAATATTTCCGCATTCCCCGCAACGTGCTGACGATTTGCCTGGGCAAGAGTACCTATGCGCGCTGCGGCATCATCGTCAACGTCACCCCGTTCGAACCGGAATGGGAAGGCTATGTGACGCTGGAGTTTTCCAACACGACACCGCTGCCGGCCAAAATCTACGCCAACGAAGGCGTGGCGCAAGTGCTGTTCTTCGAGTCCGATGAAGTGTGCGAAACGTCGTACAAGGATCGTGGCGGCAAATACCAGGGCCAGGTCGGGGTGACATTGCCGAAGACCTGATTGCGGCACAGGGCGGGGTGACCGCCTTCTTTACCTGCCTTTACCTGCCTTTACACCGGCCGCACTAGTTCCGCGCCCCATGCCTGCCGTTAACCTTGGTATCGAAACACTGAGGAGGCAGTATGGTAGCGGCAATCGGTTCGGGCGGCGCAGTCGGCGCGGCCGGTAGCGCCAGTGCGGGCAGCGGCTCGCAGATCGCGGTGCTGCAAAAGCAGATCACGGCGGCGCAAAAGCAATTGGCGGAATCGCAGAAGGGCGAGCAGACGGAGGCGTCGCAAAAGCTGCAGCAGCAGCTGGCGCAGCAAATCCAGGCCTTGCAGGCGCAGATTGCTCAGTTGCAAGCGGCGGCCGCACAACAGGCGGCGCAACAGGATGCTCAGACGGCCAGCAGCGCCGAGGCGGCGGCCAGCCCGGCCAGGTCAAGCGCGTCGACCCTGGGCAGCATCATCGATATGCAGGCCTAACAGCACATCCACAAATAAGACGCCAGGCTCGCCGACAGGTCAGCCTGGCGTTTTGACGGGCAACAGCATTTCCACGCACAAGCCGCCACCGCTGCGCAAGCTGGCCCCGATGCGGCCGCCATGGGCGCTGATGACGTGCTGGGCGATGGCCAGGCCCAGGCCGTGGCCATCCGTGCTGTGTTGGGTATTGCTGGCGCGGAAGAACGGTTCAAAGATGCGGGCCAGATCGGCGCTGGCCACGCCGGGTCCCCGGTCCAGCACGGCGATGCGCAGCCAGCCGGTCTGGCGCGACAGATCCACTTCCACCGTGCCGCCATCGGGGCTGTGCTTGATGGCATTGCGCACGACGTTTTCCACGGCGCGCGCCAGCAATTCGGGCTGGCCCGTGACGCTGGCGTCGGCCATGGCCGCGTCGCCCGCCAGCGCGATGTCCAGCTGGCGCGCCCGCGCTTCATAGCGGGCGTCGTCCACGATGTCGTGCACGAGGTCGGCGATGCCGACGTCTTCGCTGTGCGTGTGCCCGGCCCCGGCTTCCAGCCGCGACAGGGTCAGCAACTCACCGATCAGTTTATCCATGCGTTCGCTTTCGCGTTCGATGCGCTGCATCGAGGCAGCCATCTTTTCCGGCTGCTGGTGCGCCAGGCCGATGGCGGCCTGCAAGCGGGCCAGCGGCGAGCGCAGTTCGTGCGATACGTCATGCAGCAGGCGCGTCTGGCTATCTATGAGGTTGCGCAAGCGGCCCGTCATGCGGTCGAAATCGCGGCCCAGGTCCGTCAATTCATCGCCGCGCTTGCCGTTGGCCTGAAAGCGCGGCGCCAGGTTGCCCTGCGAGGCGGCCTCGAACGCCTGCCGCAAGTCGCGGATGGGGCGCGCAAAATACCAGGCCAGCAGGAAAGAGAACAGCAGGCTGGCGGCGATGGCGGCGGCCAGGGGAATAAAGGTGCGGTAGGGCGTGTCCATGCGCGGGGGCGGGCCGCGGCTGAATTCGCCGCGTAGCGGCGGCGCGCCCGCTGCGTTGGGCTGCGGACCGGGTCCCATGGCGCGCGGGCCGCTCATGGCGACGGCGTTCAGCGTGTCGCGCGCGGCGCCCGCCTCGGCATTGCGGAAGCGTTCGGACGAGGGCAGGAACAGCAGGTAGCGCTTGCCGTCGCTGCCGGCCGCGTCGCGCACGACGGGATGGGCCTGGCCCTCTCCCTGTCCCAGCATGGCGCGCGCCTTGGCCAGCATGGTGGCATGCACTGTGCGGCCCATCAATTCTTGTCCTTTGGCATCGACGGCAAATACGCGCATGCGTTCGAGCTTGCCGAGGAATTGCCGCAAGGCCTGGCTGCCACCCGCTTCCAGGGTGGCGCTGGCGGCCTCGATGATCATTTGCGCGGGCGGACTGGTGTCGATGTCGAGGGCCCGCTCCTGCTGCGCGGCCCGGTTTTTCAGCCAGAAGGTGCCGCCGATGCCGATGGTGGCCGTCACTTGCGCCAGCATGATGCACAGAAAAAACTTCCAGAACAAACGGCCCACGCTTACTCCTTGATCAGCTGGTAGCCGAGGCGGTACACGGTCTGCAGGCAGGAACGGCCGTCGGCCAGGCTGCCGAGCTTGCGGCGCAGGCTGCTCAAGTGCACGTCAATATTGCGGTCGAAGCGGGCCATGGGCCGTCCCAGACCCAGTTCCGACAATTGATTCTTGCTCACGGGCTTGCCCGCATGGCGCACCAGCACTTCCAGCAAATTGAATTCCGTGCTCGTCAGCTCCAGGTGCGCGCCGGCCCAGGAAACGCGGCGCTGTTCGGGCCACATCGTCAGTTGCCCCACGGTCAGCGGCGCCAGGCCCGACGCATCGTGCGGCGCCGCTTGGGCGCGGCGCAGGATGGCGCGGATGCGCGCCGTCAGCTCGCGCGGCGTGCACGGTTTTGTCACGTAATCGTCGGCGCCCAGCTCCAGGCCAACGATGCGGTCCGTATCGTCGCCGCGCGCCGTCAGCATCAGGATGGGCAGGTTGCTGCCGGCGCGGATGCGGCGCAGGGTTTCCAGGCCATTCATGCGCGGCATCATGACGTCGAGGATGGCGATCGCGTACAGGCCCGTCAGCGCTTCGGCCGCGCCGCTTTCGCCGTCATGCACGGCGCGCGCGTCGAAACCTTCCTGCGTCAGGTATTCCTGGAACATGCCGACCAGTTCCACATCGTCATCGATTAACAAAACCTTGCTCATGCCTGTGCTTTTTTCGGGTGAATATCGTCCGATGATAGCAGCCAACAGAGGTTGCTCACGGCGGTTTTACCCGCTTTTACACACGTCCGCTTACATTTTCTGCCCTTCCTTTACGCGCTTTTACGCGGCCCTGACGTTGCTTTACACGCCAGACGACGACAATCAGGGCTGACCGCCACGAAAGGAAATCCCGATGAAATACCTGAGCATCATGCTATCCCTGTTGCTGTTGTCCGCCTGCAGCATGCCCTTGCTGGCGCTGGCCGAGCCAGGGCCGCCGCCCGGCTTGCCGCCGTTTCTGCATGGCATCGAGTTGAACGAAGCGCAGCAGGACAAGATTTTCGCCGCCACCTATGCCCAGGCGCGTCTCGAGCAGCAATTGCTGGCCGTGCTGACGCCGGAACAGCGCCAGCAGGCGCAGCAGCTGCACGACGGCCGCCCGGGCCCGCGCCACCTTGAGCGCGCTGAGTAAGCGGCAGGCGCGAGGACAGGGAGAGCCAGCATGCGCATCCAGGCGCTTTCGCGACGGGCCACGCAGGTGTTGTACCTGTGCGCCAGCCTGAGCCCCGCCTTGGCGGGCTTGCCCCATTTGATGGAATATATATGGAATTACATGATCACGGTCTGGCATCCGACCTCGAAATGATGCGCCGGCAGGCGGCTGAACGGCGGCAAGTGCTGCGCTGGCTGCTGGCCGGCGCCGCCACCTTGCCTTTGATCAGTTGCGGCGGCGGTTCGGACGCCGGCACCACGGCGGCCGGCAACGGCGCCAGCGCGGGCACGCTGGCGACACCCGCCACGGGCGCCTGCACGGTGATCCCCGAAGAAACGGGCGGGCCCTATCCGGCCGATGGCACGAACACGCATGGCGGCAGCATCATCAACGTGCTGAGCCAGTCGGGCGTCGTGCGCGGCGATATCCGCGCCAGTTTCAATGGCGCCACCGGTGTGGCGGCGGGCGTGCCACTGACCATCGAATTGCAGCTGCTCAACGCCAGCGGCGGCTGCGCCAGCCTGGCCGGCTACGCCGTGTATCTGTGGCATTGCGACCGCGACGGTCTGTATTCGCTGTATTCGAGCGGCGTCACGGCGCAAAATTACCTGCGCGGCGTGCAGGAAACGGACAGTACTGGCAACCTCAGCTTTACGACCATCTTTCCCGGCTGTTACGCGGGACGCATGCCGCACGTGCATCTTGAGGTCTACCCGAGCCTGGCCAGGGCGGCCTCTGCCTCGAACCGCATCAAGACCTCGCAATTCACGTTCCCGATGGCAACCTTGAACGAGGCCTACGCGGCCAGCGGCTACACGGCCAGCGTGCGCAACCTGGCGCAGATCAGCTATGCGAGCGACAACGTTTTTAGCGACGGCACCCGCCTGCAGATGGCCACGGTGACGGGCAATGCCACCGATGGCTACGTCGCCACCCTGGTGATCGCCGTGAACGGTTAAGTCACCGTCATGAAACCCAGGTCGCGCCGGCTGAAGTTGCCGATGTTCGGGAACACCTCGGCCAGCTGGCTGTCGGCCACGCCGAACCATTTGGCCAGGGTGGCGCCGTACTGGTCGACGGACGTGGTCGGCAGCAGGGCGCCGGAACCGACGTCGAGCGCATGGCCGACGCCCGTGACGGGGAAGGCGCCGTAGATGTCGCGGCCCTTCACGGCACCGCCCACGACAAAGTGGTGGGCGCCCCAGCCGTGATCCGTGCCATCGCCGTTGCTGCTGAAGGTGCGGCCGAAGTCCGACGCCGTAAACGTCGTCACCTGGCGCCGCAGATCCACACCCTGCAGAGCTGCCAGGGTTGTGTCGAAGTATGCGAGCGCATGGGCCAGACGCGCCATCAGGTCGCCATGCAGCACTTTTTGCCGGTCATGCGTGTCGAAGCTGCCCAGGGTCACATAAAACACTTGCCGTTTTGCCCCCAGGGCGCCGCGCCCGCCGATGATGCGCGCCACCGTCTGCAATTGTACGGCCAGCGGATTGACGCCGGACGCGCCCGTGTTCGGATTGATGTAGGGCGGCGGATTGGGCACGCCGCCCGTGCCGGCCACCAGCATGGCGCCGCTCAGTACGCTCTGGCTGGAAATGGCGCGCTGCACGACGGCCACGTGTTCCTGTTCGATCAGGTCGCTGCCCGCCTCGTTGATGATGGCTTGCAGCGCGCCCGCGCCGCCCGTGCTGCCATACAGGCTGCCGCTCATGCCACGGATGGGCACGGCGCCTGCCTGGCCCACCTGGAACTGGCGCACCTGGCGCCCGCTGAGGAAGACGGTATTGCCCGCAGCGGAAATGGCCGTAAACATGGCATTTGTATTCAGCGAGCCGGCCACGTCGGCCACCCGGCCGCCCCAGCCCACGGTGGCGCCTTCCGGCGAACCCGACTGCCACGTCGATTGCTGGTCGTTGTGCGAAAACAGCTTGGGTGGCAAGGCCACGCTGCCTGCCTTGTACTGCGCCAGGGTGGCCGGCTGGATCAGCGTGCCCACATTGGCCACGATGGCGGCGCGGCCATTGTCGAAAAGGCCTTTCAGGGGCGCCAACTGGGGATGCAGGGCGAAGGCGCGGCCCGTTTGCGCGGTGGCGGGCACGATGGGCAAGACGCCGCCCGTCTGGCCCACATCGGGCAGATGGATGGAATCGCCGCCGCCCGTGTTGCGCAGGCGCGTGTATTCAGCCCACGAGGTGGGATCGGTGGCCAGCACCGTGTTGAAGGCGTCGTTGCCGCCTGCCATGAACAGGCAGACCATGGCCTTGTAGTCGCCGGCCGATTGCGCGGCGGCGTTGCCCATGGCGGCAAGGTTCAGGGCGAAGGGGGCGGCCGTGGTGCCGGCCAGGCTCAGCATGGAGCCGAGGAAGCGGCGGCGGGAAAATGGGGTGTTTTGCATGTGATCGCTCTTACTTTTGTACCAGGTAGGCCGGCGAGGCCATGGTCAGGAAAATGGCCAGCTTGACGCGGCTGGCCTGGGCGGCGGCTACCTGGGAGGCATTGCTGGCCGTGGCCGCAGGGATGCTGACGCCATTGACGGCGGTCAGGATTTGCCCGCGCAGCCTGGCGGGCATGCTGCCATGCATCAGGAGCAGGTTGATGCGGTCGAGCAGGGCTCCCGGGTCGGCGGCCAGCGCCAGTTCGCGCGTGTAGTCGGGCTTGATATCGCGGCCGTCGCCCACGCCGCTATTGATGGCTTCCTGCATGAAGTTCAGATAGCCGGTCACCGATGGCTCTGCCGTGATCTGCAGTTCCGGCGCCACCAGGCCCGCGCCGGCCAGGGTGGAGTTGGGCGGCGTATAACCGGGGCGGAAAAAACTGAACACGGAGGGCGGATTCAAGGGACTCTGGCCCAGGCCGCTCAATGGGTCGTCGAGGTAATACAGGTTGTAGCGGCCACTGGTCGGCTTGGCATCGAAGGCGCGCATCCAGCCAGCCAGGCGCATCAGCGGCTCGCGCAGCTTGCCCGTGCGCAGGGTGGTGCCGCCTGGGGCCAGCGCCTCCGGATCGAGCAGCACGGCGCGGATGACGGCTTGCATGTCGCCGCGCACGCCGCTGCCATTGTTGGCAAACACGGCTGCCACACGGCCCACGTAGGCGGCGCTGGGATTGCTGCTGACCAGGCGCTGGATCAGCTGGCGGGCAAAGAACGGCCCCGTATTCGGATGGTTGAACAGGGTGTCGAGCGCCAGTTTCAGGTCGGCCTGGCCGCTGCTGGCGCCGGAAATGCTCTGGCCCAGGAAGCGCTTGTCGCCGCTGGAATGAAAGGCCGCGTAGTTCTGCATCGGCTTCCAGTCACGGTCGGGGTCGGTAGTGCTGGCATAGAAGCGCGCGTCGCTCTGGTCCGGACCGGCCCAGCTCCAGCCCGTAAAGACGCGAGCCAGGCCCGCCACATCATCGTGCGTGTAGGTATCGATGGGCTTGCCACCGGACAGTTTCAGGCTGCCATCCCCATTCAACTGGTACAGGCCGATGGTAAACAGCTGCATCACTTCGCGGGCGAAGTTTTCATCGGGCGTGCGCGTCGCCGATTCCTTCTGGTTGCGCAGGTGGGACAGGTACAGTCCCATCATCGGATGCAGGGCCACGCCTTCCAGCAGATTGCGGAAGTTGCCAAAAGCATGCTGGCCCAGCATGTCGTAGTAACTGGCCACGCCACGCACTCTTGGGCGCACGGACTCGTTCTGCATTGAAATGACGAAGATTTCGGACAGGGCAAAGGCCATGCGCTGGCGCAATTGATCCTCGCCGCGGATGCCCTGCTGCCAGAACGTTTCATACATCCCCGTAAAGCCGACCGCTTGCCCGCCTGCCGCCTGCGCCGCCAGCATGGCGTCGATATATTTCCGGTGCAAGGTTTGCGGCTTGGAAAACTGTGCGCGGAACCAGGCCTCGCTGTCGCTGGCGGCCAGCGCATCGATGGCGGCCATATTCGGCCCGAACGTGGCGCGGCCCAGGAAACGCGACGCTTCCTGGCGCGTGAAGGTGACGGCCGTCCGGCTGGCTGGGGGCGTGGTCAGGGGCGGTGGCGGGATGGTATCGCCCGTCGTGCTGCCGGGGGCCGCCGTATCGCCGGGGGCGGTGGTCGCTGGCGACACGGCCGAGACGTTCGAGTTCTGGGTGGAGCTGGTTTTGCTGTCGCCGCCACCGCCGCAGGCGGAAAGCAGGCTGAACAATGTGATGGCCAGCAAACGGCGCAAAGTAGGGTCAGTCATTCAGTTTCTTTCAGGCAATAAAATTCTAGCCCGTTAATTGTAGGCCTTAGCTACCAAAATCCTGTTTTCAATTAACTATTTACGTGTTGGCCACGTTTTCAGTTGCCGGACGTTGGCGTGGTGTTACGGCTGGTTTTGATGCTGTAGAGCGAACTTTACTGTTTGAAAATAAAAAATATTTTTTGCCGATCGCAGCCACTGTGGTGGATAGACGACGTAATCAATTTCATCGAATTAAGCTTGTTTGAAAGCTCATGGACAGAGCGAAAACAGCTTCGCCGGAAACCATGGTTTTTACGCTATCGGCGAAACGCCGTTCGCCGCTTCCTCCTCCTTTTCCCTTGTCCTTGCTGGCACGGCCCTTGCGATAACAGGGCATGGGCCGCGTGCCTTCCCTTGTGTTTTGCCGGAGCCTGCCATGACCAGCCGTCTGCTCGCCTATCGTCCCGAAATGGAATTGCCTGAAGCACCGGGCACGCTGCCTTTGCAGCAGGAAGATGAACTGGCACTGGCGGCGCAGTTGCTGGAATTGCAGGCGCCGGCCCAGTTCGATGCTTTTCTGGCGCGCCAGCTGGGCGCCACGGCCGCGGGCCAGCAAGTGCGCGGCACGCCGCTGGAAGGGCCGCTGCGTCAGTTGCTGGGCAAGGTGGTGGCGCCCCTGCTGCCCCTGCATGGCGGTTCGTCGCAGGCGCTCAAGCGGCGCGCCGCCGGCATCTTCGGCATGGAACTGGAAGGACTGAGCCCGGAAGACAAGGAATTCGAACTGGCGCGCCAGGTCGTGCATCTGATCGATGCCGTCAATACGGCGCTGGCGCAGGACGGCGGCACGGGCGCGCGCACGCCCAGGGCGCGGGTGGAAACGGCCCTGTTGCAAGTGGCACGCGGCGTGGCGCCAGGCCTGCTCAGGCAGGCGGCGCAAACGCCGGTGCGGGACGGTGGCCGCTGGCGCCGCGAGGGCGGGCACATCGTCGTGCTCGATTGTTAGCCGGACGGCCATCTGTCCGGCGCTGTAGTGTCAACTGAGGTCTCAACCAAGGTGCTAACTTTTAGGAGCTCATCATGCATGACTTAGATCGTACGACCCTGGAATACGGGCAGGAGATGTCCGGCTTTGAAGCGGAACAGTTCGAGTTTGGCCAGGGCGAGTGGAGCGGCGAGGGGGGCGCGAACGCCATGTTTTCCGAGACCGAGGAAATGGAACTGGCGAATGAACTGCTGTCGGTCAGCAATGAAGCCGAGCTGGAACAGTTTCTCGGCAATTTCCTGCGCAAGGCCGCCTCGGTGGCGGGCGGCATCATCAAGTCGCCCGTGGGGCAAGCGATCGGCGGCGTGCTCAAGGGCGTAGCGAAAAAAGCCATCCCCCTGGCCGGTGGCGCCATCGGCGGCTATTTCGGCGGCCCGCTGGGGGCCAAGATCGGCAGTGGCCTCGCTTCGGCCGCCGGCAACGCGCTGGGGCTGGAAGCGGAAGCGTCGTCGAATGAGGACCGCGAATTCGAGGGCGCCAAGCAGTTCGTGCGCCTGGCCGCCGACACCGTCAACCGCGCCGCGCAGGCACGCGGTGCGGGCGACCCGCGCGCCATCGCCCAGGCGGCCGCCAGCGCGGCGGCGCGCCAGTTCGCGCCCGGCCTGCTGGGACGCCCCGGCAGCCAGGTCGCTACGCAGGGCGGCAGCGGCGCCGGTGCGGGTGGCGGCATGACGCAGGGGGGCGGACGCGGCCAGGGTCAGGGCGGCATGCGCCCGGCCAGCGGGCGCTGGGCGCGCCAGGGCCACAAAATCGTCCTGTACGGCGTCTGACATCATGGCCATCGGCGCTTACGCAGCCTGGATGCTGGCGCAGGAGGCGCGCTCGCTGCTGACGCGGCTGGCGCGGCTGGAACCGTTCGCGCTGATCGAGCCGACGGTGCTGGCGGCCGCCCTGATGCCCAGCGCCCAGTCGGCCATCGAAAGCCAGCTGGTGCAGGGCCGGCGCGCCTTGCGGCGCATGGTGGCCCAGTTCCAGTGGTGGCTGCGGCGCGAGCACGCCGACGGCGCCAGCATGGCCACGGCCGCCGAGGCACAGCGCCGCTTCACCTTCCTGCGCCTGAAATTCAATGCCGCGCTGACCCAGTTCGACCTGTTCAACGAAGTCATCACGCAGCGCAGCGAGCACAAGACGGGTGTGTGGCTGGCCGGCCTCGACATCGTTGCCGCCGACGCGCTGGCGCTGCCCGGCAATGTGTACCAGGCGCCGCCCGTGATCTGCTACCTGGACCGGGGTCCGGGCGCGGCCATCCGCCGCGCGCGCACGCGCCTGCCGGGAGGCGGCGACAATCCCGTCGCCATCATCCGCCTGCCGCGCGAACGCATGATCGGCAGCAGCATCGCCTCGTCGCTCGTGCACGAGGTAGGCCACCAGGGCGCGGCGCTGCTGGACCTGGTGGCATCCTTGCGGCCCGTGCTGCAAGCCATGCAGCACGGCGGCAGCGGTGCCGTGCACGTGTGGCAGCTGTGGGAACGGTGGATTTCCGAGATCGTGGCCGATTTCTGGTCGCTGGCGCGGGTCGGCGTGGCCGCCACCCTGGGCCTGATCGGCGTGGTCAGCCTGCCGCGCGTGTTTGTCTTCCGCCTCAATATCGACGATCCCCACCCGGTGCCATGGCTGCGGGTACGCCTGAGCTGCGCCATGGGGCGGGCTCTGTATCCGCATCCGCAATGGGACCGCCTGGAGCAGCTGTGGCTGTCGTACTACCCGCTGGCTGGTCTGCCGCCGGCCCGGCAGCGGCTGCTGGAGCAGTTGCAGGCCAGCATGGAGGCCCTCGTGGGCTTGCTGGTGCAGCACCGGCCGCCGGCCTTGCGCGGCGGCTCGCTGGCCGAAGCCATGGCCGTGCGCACACGCCAGCCGGCCATGCTGGCGCAGCTGTTGCGCAGCTGGACCCTGGCGCCGGCGCAGATGTACCAGGCCGCGCCGACCCTGGTCTTCGCCGTGCTGGGCCAGGCGCGCGCCAGCGGCACCTTGAGCCCGGAAGACGAAAGCGAGCTGCTGGGGCGTTTGCTGACCCACTGGGCCCTGCGCAGCACCCTGGACACGTCGGAGCTGTGCGCCGATGTCGTGCGGCATGGCCGCCAGTCCGGCAGGCCGCTGCCGCCCCTGGCATCCCGTTTGATTATCCATTGAGGAGAATGACATGAGCAGCAAGATGAGCAGCAATATGGGTGGCAAGAACAGGGGGGCGGGCCAGGTGGGTCCGAAACACCACGGCGGCAGCATCGCTGTCACCGTGCACGAGCAGGACAGCGGGGCCATGGTCGTCAATGCCGCCATCAGCCTGTACCGGGGAGCCGAGGCGGACTGCCATCTGTTCAATGCCGCCACCTGGGTACCCGACCCCGCCATGCTGGTGGGTGTGCGCTGGACGGACGGGCGTGGCGGCACCGTGTTTACCGACTTGGCGACTGGCAGCTACGTGGGGGTGTATGGCAATTTCCCCGCCACGCCGCCCCAGTGCGTGACGGTGCAGGCCGGCTGCAGCGCCGTGCTGTGCTTCACGCCCCAACTCAATCCGCAGGTGACGCTGGCGTTTGAAACGGCCGACTGCCATCCCAGCGACTGCCATTTCGGCAGGGTGGGCGACCGCGCCGTGGCCACGATCTCGTTTGACGGCGATCAAAGCGCCGACGGGCGCGACCAGGTGCAGGTGCTGGCCGCCGCGCCCTGGGTACCCCTGCGCGGGGCGGCAAACGCCTTTTCCACACCCGTACGGCGCGCCGGCATGCACCGCTTCATGGGGCAGATGATGCTGTCGCAGCGGCCCGAACTGCGCAGCGCCTTGCCCGTGCCGGAAGGGCTGAGCCCGAACGCCATGCTGGCGCTGGATGCGGAATACGAGACGGAAGAGCGCCAGCCGCAACCGATCTCGGGCAATGTGGGCGTGTCGCTGACGCGCACGGAAACGGAGCCGACGGAAGACTTGCCGCTGTGGACCTTGATACGCAACAGCACCGAGGCGATGTCGTTTACAAATTACCTGCATTTCATGGACAGCCTGTTTTGCGGCGACCTGGCCAGCGTGCGCGGCTTCGAGCAGGAACGCTTCGTCAAAAAGACGGAGATGTTCCAGCAGCTCAAGCAGCGCCGCGCGCTGCCGTTTTCCGATGCCGATTCCTACCGCGTGCTGAAAGTGGCGACGGAAGCGTTCGTGATGGTCAATTGCGGCGTGCTGAACCAGCCGCTGGCCTTCAATCCGGCCGAAGACAACGCTTACCTGGACCGGCGCGACATCCCCCAGGGGCGTGACCTGGAAACCGTGCTGCGCAATGACTACCTGGAAAACATCGACGGCTTCCAGACCTTGCCCTACCTGGCCGTGATCCGCCGCAAGCTGCCCGACATTCCCATCAGCATCCCGCGCGGCCAGGAAGGCGAAGTCGACCTGTGCTTTGGCATCATCCAGGAAAAGCTGGCCAATCCTTGCCTGCTGGAACTGATCTGGTCGTACTGGCATGAAGAGGGCATGCTGGTGCAAACCATGAACGCCATCGCGCAACGATTCCAGAACCTGCGCGCGCCGGGCAACCATCTCGATCCCCTGTCGAACACGGAAATCGACATGCTGCGTCCGCTGAATAATTTGCTGTGGGGATACACGCAGGATGAACAGCATCGGCTGACCGTGATGCGCCGGAACTATGAGTATGACCATCACTACGGTGTGCGCCTGGACGGCAAGGCAGTGCAGCACTTCCGGCCAGCCGATAGCCGCTCCAAATTCCTGGAAGCGTTCCACCACTTGCTGCGCCTGCTGACTTCGTTCTACAAGCAGGACGACGACACCACCGTGAAGGCCGACGCCTTCCCCGTGCTCAATGCCTTGAAAGAAATCCACCTGATCCTGTCGCAGGGCGCGCACAACCAGTTCGGCGACTTGCCGTCGACGGCGCGCATCGAGATGCTGATGCAGCAGTGGATGCTGGCGCGTCCCGAATTCCGTGAATTTTTACCGACGCGTGTGATGGTCGCGTATCCGGAACCGTGGATGGACAGGGTTGACGCCATGAAGAAACTGCAGGGCTGGACGGATACCAGCGTGATGCATTTCCGTAACCTGGCCATCTTTGGCGAGCAATTGCTGCTCTCCGTGCGCTACGGCAACTGGAGCGACATTTATGAGCCGACCCAGGCGTTCAACTGGGCGCGTTTCTGGCGCCCGCAAGTGCAGGGCTATATCCACGGCTACCGTGCCGCCACCGGGGTCGACCTGTCCGTCGACAGCAGCGACCCGGTGGTCGAATCGACGATGCCCTCGGTGTTGCTGCGCCAGCGCCTGAGCCAGCAGCTGCGCAGCGTCTAGGGCGGGAGCGGGGCGCGTGCATGCTCGACTTTTCCAGTGCCCTGTATCTGGGCATGCGCCATCCGGCGGCCGCGCTGGCGCCGTGGAGCAGCCTGACCCTGGGCCAGCCGGCGGCGCTGCAGGAGCTGCCCGGCGCGCCGGCCCTGGCCGCGGATCTGGCGGCTCTGCAAGGCTGCGAAGCGGCCTGTGTGCTGCCGTCGACCCTGCACCTGTTCTGGGACCTGTTCGGCATACTGGCTGCCGAGCGGCTGGTGATCCTTGTCGATGGCGGCAGCTACGCCATCGCGCGCTGGGGCGCCGAGCGGGCGCAGGCCCTGGGCTTGCCGCAGCAAGTGTTTCCCAGCGGCGAGATGGTGGCGCTGCGGCAACTGGTGGCGGCCTGGGGCAGGCAAGGGCGGCGTCCATTGATACTGGCCGATGGCTATGTGCCGGGCAGCGAACAGGTCTTGCCGCTGGCCGGCTATGCGACGCTGGCGCGCCAAGGCGGCGGTTATCTGCTGCTCGACGACACGCAGGTGCTGGGCGTGATGGGTACACGGGGCGGCGGCTCGGCGCGGCTGCATGGCTTGCAAGGGGAGTCGCTGATCATCGGCGCCTCGCTGGCCAAGGGATTCGGCGTGCCGCTGGCCGTGCTGGCCGGCAGCCGCAAGCTGCTGCGGCGATTCGCGGCGCACAGCCAGACGCGCGTGCATGCCAGTCCACCCTCGGCGGCCGTGCTGGCGGCGGCGCGGCGGGCGCTGGCGCTCAACGCGCGCCATGGCGACACCTTGCGCGCCAAGCTGGCGGACAGGGTGGCGCAATGGCGGGCGGGAATGGCGGCGGCCGGCATCGCTTGCCGGGGCGGCAGCTTTCCCGTGCAGCGCCTGCCCGGGCGCGCCCATTTGCAGCCAACCTTGCGCGCCGCGGGCGTGCTGGCGCTGGCGCAAGCGGGGGAAGGTCGCGGCGCGCTGACTTTTCTGCTGCGGGCCGATCAGACGCCCCGGCAACTGGAACAGGCAATGAACTTGCTTGAACATCATACGAGGAGGCGATATGAACGAAGCGTTTGAAATGCTGCCCTTTGGGGGACAGGCGGGAGCGGCCGGCGAGCAGGAGTGGCTGGGGGAATGGTCGCAGGAGTGGTCGCAAGAAGGGACGCAAGAGGGGGAGGACGAGGGCGAATGGGAAGGTGAATGGGAGAGCGAATGGGAAGGCGAGCGTGCGCGCCCTGGCGGTGGACGCGGCGCCATGCGCGGTGGCGGCCTGCGTGCGAGGCCGCCGCTGCGGGGCCCGCGCCGTCCCGCGCCGCCACGCTACCAGGGCCAGGGGCGCCGGCCACCCCGGTATCCGCCGCCGCCCTTGCCGTATCCGCCGCGCTACCGGGGCTGGGGCGGCTATGGCGCCATCTATCCCACCATTTATCCGGCGCCGTATCCCGTGTTCGGCGGCCAGCAGGAGCCGGCGCCGTATCAGGATACGGGCCAGTATCAAGACCAAGACCAGGGGCAGGATCAAGGAGCGGATCAAAACCCGGACCAGGATGACGGCCAGATGCAGGGCGAAGTGCCGCCCATCCTGGCGTCCACCCTGGGCCGCGTACCGGGAGCGGCCGCCTTGCGCTACCAGGCGGTGGGCGCGATTCCGCAGGCCGTCAACGATGCGAACGCCACGGGGCCGGGCCTGTATGTGATCGAGTTCAACACCAAGGATGGCCGGCGCGCCTACAGCGGCCAGACCGACGATTTGCGGCGGCGCCTGAAACAGCACCACCTGTGCGGCAAGATGATGGGCATCGACATGAGCGCGCATGACGTCTATGTAGCGCCGCTATCGTCGGCCGCACAGCGGCGCATTCTGGAAAAGGGTATCCACAGCGACATGTTTACCCACCGGCGCGGCGTGTTGACGAACCAGCGGCGCGAACTGGAAATGGCCGTGCTGGGCGAAATGTGGGGCTGACTCCAGCACCTTGATGACTACGAAGGAGAGCATCATGCACCAACTCGAATGTGAATGCGGGCAATGCCGGCAGCGGGCCGGCGCCGCGTTTGAAGTGCTGGAATTCGGCCGGGACTGGCCCGGCAAGGGCCGCGCGCCGGCCGTCTTCAGCGAAGAGGAAGAACTGCAACTGGCCATGGAGTTGCTGGAAGTGGCCAGCGAGGAGGAACTGGAGCAGTTTCTCGGCAATGTCTTCAAGAGCGTGTGGAAGGGCGTCAAGAAAGTGGGCGCTACCATCGCCAAGGTGGCCAAGCCCTTGGGCGGCGCCTTGAAGGCCGTGGCCAAGACGGCCTTGCCCTTTGTCGGCGGCGCCCTCGGTTCGATGATCCCGATACCGGGTGTGGGCACGGCGCTCGGGTCGGCCCTGGGGCGTGCGGCCAGCAATGCGCTGGAGCTGGAAATGGAGAACGCAGCGCCGGCCGACCGTGAACTGGAGCTGGCGCGCCGCTTCGTGCGCATCGCGGGACAGGCGGCGCGCCTGGCCGGTGACAGCGATGGCAGCACGCGCGCCGTGGAAAGCGCGCTGACGCGGGCCCTGCACCAGCAATTGCCGCACTTCCGCTCGCCTGCGCCGCAGCAGGAAGATGAAAGCGGACGCTGGCGCCGGCGCGGCAACCGCATCGTCGTCATGGGCGACTGGCAATAGCGCGGCACGATGATCATCGATTGCCACTGCCATGCGGGTCCGGGCGACGGCTTGAGCGGGCCGTGGGACAGCGATGCGCCGCTGCAGGCCTACTTGCGCCGCGCGCAGGCGGCCGGCATCGCCCGCAGCGTGCTGTTCGCCACCTTCCACTCCGATTACGCCATCGCCAACCATGGCGTGGCGCGCCTGGTCGCCTCCAATCCGCAGCGGTTTTACGGCTTTGCCTTCGTGCATGCGCGGCGCGACCGGGGCCGCATCCAGGACCTGGTGCGCACGGCCGTCGAGCGTTACGGCTTTGTCGGCATCAAGGCGCACCGGCTTGACTCTCGCATCAGCGGCGAACTGTGCGAGGCTGCGCGCTTCTTCGGCTTGCCCGTGCTGTACGACCCGGCCGGCGAGGTGGCCGTGGCCGAGCTGCTGGCGCAGCAGTATCCCGACGTCAATTTCATCCTGCCGCACCTGGGCAGCTTTGGCGACGACTGGGCGGCGCAGCTGGCGCTGATCGACCACCTTGTGCGCCATCCGAATATCCATACGGACAGCTCGGGCGTGCGCCGCTTCGACTTGCTGCAGCAGGCCGTGCGCCGCGCGGGGCCGCACAAGGTCCTGTTCGGCTCGGACGGTCCGTGGCTGCATCCGGGACTGGAATTGCACAAGATCGAGTTGCTGGGATTGCCGCCGCTCGATGCGGCGTTGATCACGGGCGGCAATTTTTTGCGGCTGGCGCGGCTGGCTTGAGGCAGATCAAAAGACAGCCGGCGGTGTCGCGGCAGTAGCGGCTTGCTCCGCGCAGGTAGCCGCCTTGCGGCGTATCTGCAGGGCGCGGTCGGTCACGCCCAGGCGGGCGGCGGCGCGCTGGTTATTGCCGTGTTCCTCGGCCAGCACGAGGCGGATGGCCACGTCGGTGGCGCAACGCGTGATGTGCGACAGCTTGCAGCCCTGGGCCAGGGCCCGCCGCACGGCCGCTTCGAAATACTGGTCAGGCCAGAGCGGCGCCAGCAGCCGTTCGTCGGGCGGCAGGGCGCCGATGGTGATGGGGCCGGGGCCGCAATGGCGGTGCCAGATGCGCGTGACGGTCTGGCGCAACTCGCGCACATTGCCCGGATAGTCGCGCAGCAGCAGGTATTCGCGCACGGCCGCGTCCAGCGCGGGCGGAGGGCGCTGCGCCAGCTCGGCGAGGAAATGCCGGGCCAGCGGCAGGATGTCGTCCTGGCGCTCGCGCAGGGGCGGCGTTTGGCAGCGCCAGCCGGCGATGCGGTAATACAGGTCGGCGCGGAAGGCGCCGCGCGCCACCTCATGTTCCAGTTCGCGGTTGGTGGCGCAAACGAGGCGAAACTGGGTCGGTTGCCAGGTATTGCCGCCCACGCGCTTGTATTTGCGCTCCTGGATGGCGCGCAGCAGCTGCGCCTGCAAGGGCAGCGGCAGTTCGCCCACTTCGTCGAGAAACAGCACGCCGCCGTCGGCCAGGGCGAAAGCGCCATCGCGCGCGGCCGCCGCGCCTGTAAAAGCGCCCCGTTCATGGCCGAACAGTTCGCTGCCGGCCAGGTCCGGCGACAGGGTGGTGCAGTCGAGGATGGTGAAGTCGCCGCTGCAGTTGCCGAGGCGGTGGACCAGTTGCGCCAGTAAATCCTTGCCCGTGCCCGTCTCGCCCGTGATCAGCATCGACGCCTGGCTGAAGGCGGCCATTTCCACCACCTGGTGCAGCAAGGCGGTCCAGGCCGCGCTCTCGCCCACCAGCTGCTGGCGCACGGCGCCGGACGCCAGCAGCTGCGCTACGGCCTGCCAGCGCTGCAGGCGCGCCAGCACCTGGCCCGCATCGATGCTACCGGCCGGCCACAGCAGCACATCGAGCGCGCCGGCCGCCAGCAGGGCACGCTTTTGCGCGCAGCTGGGAGGCTGGCCGCAGGCGGCAATGGCCAGCACGGAGGCATGGCGGCACAGTGCTGGCAGCGCTTGCAGCAGCGCGGCATTGGCCTCGGCAAACAGGACGATGCCCGCCCCATCTTCCTCGCCATCGTGCCGCCGGGCGACAGTTACCTGAGCCTGCTTCAAGGCCGTCATCAGCAAGGCGCCACTGCCAGCCGCCGCCTGCTGCACGATTTCCAGCCACACCTTGAGCGTCATATGCCAGCCATCACGAGGGCACGAGTGGCCCATCTTAGAAGCCCGATACCCCAGCCGTTTGATCTGGCGCAAGCGTGCGCGGTAGTGCATCAAATGAAAAACGCCGCCTGATTTGCATCAGGCGGCGCTATTTAATGAAGTTCAACGAACGTCAACGTCTTTAGACGTTCTCATCCAATTTCACGCAATCAACAAAATATCCGCGCTTGCCATCGACTTCGCGTTTCACGAGACCATGCACATCCGTTTCGAAGCCTGGGAAGCGCTCGTTGAAGTCGCGCGCGAAGCGCAGGTAGTCGACGATGGTCTTGTTGAAGCGCTCGCCGGGGATCAGGAGCGGAATGCCCGGCGGATACGGCGTCAGCAGGATGGACGTGATGCGGCCTTCCAGTTCGTCGATGGCCACGCGCTCGATTTCGCGGTGCGCCATCTTGGCGAAGGCGTCCGACGGCTTCATGGCCGGAATCATGTCCGACAGATACATTTCCGTCGTCAGACGCGCCACGTCGTAGGCCTTGTAGAAATCGTGGATCTGCTGGCACAGGTCGCGCAAACCCATTTTTTCGTAGCGTGGGTTGGCCGCCGCGAATTCCGGCAGGATGCGCCACATCGGCTGGTTCTTGTCGTAGTCGTCCTTGAACTGCTGCAACGCGGTCAGCAGGGTATTCCAGCGGCCCTTGGTGATGCCGATCGTAAACATGATGAAGAACGAGTACAGGCCGCATTTTTCAATGATGACGCCGTGCTCGGCCAGGTACTTGGTGACGATGGACGCGGGGATGCCCGTGTCGCCGAACTGGCCGTCCAGCGACAGGCCCGGGTTGACGATGGTCGCCTTGATCGGGTCGAGCATGTTGAAGCCGGGAGCGAGGTCGCCGAAGCCGTGCCAGTCATCCTCGGCGCGTATCATCCAGTCTTCCTGCTGGCCCATGCCTTCGTCGTTGAAGCTGGACGGACCCCAGACCTGGAACCACCAGTCCTGGCCCCATTCCTGGTCGATCTTCTTCATGGCGCGGCGGAAATCGAGCGCTTCCATGATCGACTCTTCCACCAGGGCCGTCCCGCCTGGCGCTTCCATCATGGCCGCGGCCACGTCGCACGAGGCGATGATGGAATACTGCGGCGACGTCGAGGTGTGCATCAGGTAAGCCTCGTTGAAGGCGTCCTGGTCCAGCTTGACCGTGTCCGATTCGCGCACGAGGATTTGCGATGCCTGCGACAGGCCGGCCAGCAATTTGTGCGTGGACTGGGTCGAGAAGATCATCGATTCCTTGGCACGCGGACGGTCCTTGCCGATGGCGTGCATATTCTTGTAGAAATCGTGGAAGGTGGCGTGCGGCAGCCATGCTTCGTCGAAGTGCAGGGTGTCGATCTTGCCGTCCAGCATTTCGCGCAGGGTTTCCACGTTGTAGATCACGCCATCGTAGGTCGATTGCGTGATGGTCAGAATGCGCGGCTTCTTGTTCTTCGCTTCGCGTGCGAACGGGTTCGCCTCGATCTTGCGGGCAATGCTTTCCGGCGTGAATTCATGCAGCGGGATAGGGCCGATGATGCCCAGGTGATTGCGCGTCGGCATCAGGAACACGGGAATCGCGCCGCACATGATGATCGAATGCAGGATCGACTTGTGGCAATTGCGGTCGACGACGACGATGTCGCCTGGCGCCACGGTCGAGTGCCACACCATCTTGTTCGAGGTCGACGTGCCGTTGGTGACGAAATAGCAATGGTCTGCATTGAAGATGCGCGCCGCATTGCGCTCGGACGCGGCGACAGGACCCGTATGGTCGAGCAGCTGGCCCAGTTCTTCGACGGCGTTGCAGACGTCGGCACGCAGCATGTTTTCACCGAAGAACTGGTGGAACATCTGGCCGATCGGCGACTTCAGGAAGGCCACGCCGCCCGAGTGGCCGGGGCAGTGCCACGAGTAGGAACCGTCGTTGGCGTAGTGCACCAGCGCGCGGAAGAACGGCGGCGACAGGCCGTCCAGATAGGATTTCGCTTCGCGGATGATGTGGCGTGCGACGAATTCCGGCGTATCTTCGAACATGTGGATGAAACCGTGCAGTTCGCGCAGGATATCGTTGGGGATATGGCGCGAGGTACGCGTTTCGCCGTACAGATAAATGGGGATGTCGGCATTCTTGTAGCGGATTTCCTCGACGAAGGCGCGCAGCGATTTCAAGGCGTGGTCGGTTTCCTCGATGGAACCGCCGCCGAATTCTTCATCGTCGATCGACAGCACGAAGGCTGACGCGCGCGATTGTTGCTGGGCAAATTGCGACAAATCGCCGTAGCTGGTCACGCCCAGCACTTCCATGCCTTCTTTTTCCATTGCGGCGGCAAGGGCGCGAATGCCCAGGCCGGACGTATTTTCAGAACGGAAATCCTCGTCAATGATGACGATAGGGAAACGAAATTTCATGCATGTCTCCAAAAAAGCAAGCCGCCCCTGACAGATGTGAAGGGGCGGACTAGGGCGCGACCTCAGGCGGTGATACTAGCCGGCAGCCGCAGAAAAAAAATAAGAACGGGATTCTCGCAGAAATGCGGCCTCTGCGGGAAAAAAATATCGTAGTAAAGCGTCACAAGCGTACGCTAGCGTGACGCACGGGTGTGACAGGGGTATTACAGCAACATTCTGGCCATAATTCTCAACCTTATCAGGCTTTGCGTTCCAGCGTGACAAAGGCGTAAGGCAGGCCGGATTTCTCCGAAACATGCGCTACACGCGCGGTCTCTTGCCACACGGCATGGTCAACGGCGGGGAAAAACGCGTCGCAGTCAAATGTCTGGCCGATTTCCGTGACGAGCAAACGCTGTGTCAGGGGCAGTGACTGCTTGTAGATTTCCGCGCCGCCGATGACGTAACCTTCGGCGCCGTCGAGCAGGGCGATGGCCGCTTCCACCGACGATACCGCTTCCACGCCCTCATGGCGCCAGTCGGGATTACGCGAGATGACGATGTTGCGGCGGTTCGGCAGCGGACGGCCGATGGAATCGAAGGTCTTGCGGCCCATGAGGACGGGATGGCCCGTCGTCAAGCGCTTGAAACGCGCCATGTCTTCCGGCAATTTCCACGGCAGGGTGTTGTCGATGCCGATGCCGCCTTGCTGGTCGGTGGCGACGATGATGGTCAGATGGCTCATTGGTTCTGTCAAAGTGGTGGGGGCGATGCCCGATGCCCGCCATTATCGTTGAAATTGCCCGCTGCCTCCAGATGCGCACGCATGGCGCCGGCCAGCGGTCCCGGCGCCTCCAGCGGAATCATGTGGCCGGTGTTCTCTTTCAGCAGGTGCAGGGTGGCCTGCGGCAGGCGGGCGGCCATGGCGCGCAGGTCGTCGGGATTGACGAGCTTGTCGTCTTCGGCACCCACGATCAGCACGGGAAAATCGAGTTCCGGCAAGCGCGCCATCAGGTCCGGGCGATCGATGGTGGTGATGAATTGCGCCAGCAGCACGTCCTTGCCCAGGTACAGACCCATCTGCTGGATCAGGCCCGTGATGCCGGTGTCCTGCAAGTGCGCGGGATGCAGCAGTTCGCGCAGGCGCTGGCGCGTGATGCCCGCATAGGCATTGCGTTCGAGCATGGCGACGATGCGCTGGCGCGCTTCGATTTCCGCCGGCAGCAAACCTTTGGCGGAATTGGCGATCAAAGTAAGGGACTGGACACGCTGCGGGTGCGCCAGCGCGTATTCGAGCGCCAGATAGGCGCCCAGCGAAAAGCCCACCAGATGGGCCTGTTGGGCGCTGTGGCTGGCGATCAGTGCCTGCATCTGCGTGCGCGTGCGCGCCTCGTGCAGGGGCACGTGCCGCAGATCAAAGGCGCCGTCCAGGGCTGGGGCCAGGCGCGACCACAGGCGTTTGTCGCACAGCGTGCCGGGGATGCAGTCGAGCCGTATCTTGGTATTGTTCAAGGGCAAGCTTGGTTGGGAAAATTTTTGTCGAGCGGCATTATCCGTCATTTTGCATATTGGGGCAGCGGCATGGTATTTTCTGCATGGCATTATTTTCAATAGTGCGCGGCTGGCAAGCAGCCACTTTATGGTAGGCTCATGGCTCATCAAGCCAGGGTACCGGCGACGTGACCTGAAACACCGAATGCAACCCACTAATTATACAAAGAGGAAACACCATGGCGATCAGTTTGCAAAAAGGCGGCAATGTCAACCTGAGCAAGGAAGCTCCTGGCTTGAAGAAAATCGTGATTGGCCTGGGCTGGGACCCGCGCGCCACCGATGGCGCCGCATTTGACCTGGACGGCAGCGCCTTCCTGCTGAAAACGGATGGCAAGGCCCGCTCCGATGCCGATTTCATTTTCTATAACAACCTGAAGTCGGCCGACGGCTCCATCGTCCACGCGGGCGACAACACGACGGGCGGCGGCGATGGCGATGACGAGAAAATCGCCGTCGACCTGGCCAACGTGCCTGCCGACATCGACAAGATCGCCGTGGCCGTCACCATCCACGACGCGGAAAACCGCAAGCAGAACTTCGGCATGGTCGGCAAGGCCTACATCCGCTGCCTGAACGGCGACAACGGCGCGGAAATCGCCCGCTACGACCTGTCGGAAGACGGCTCGACGGAAGCGGCCATGATCTTCGGCGAAGTCTACCGTGCCGGCAGCGAATGGAAATTCAAGGCAATTGGTCAAGGCTTCAAAGGCGGCCTGGGCCCTCTGGCCCGCTCTTTCGGTATTAATGCTTAACAACCAGTTGTTTGCGTAAATGTACCGGGTGGCACCGCTGCCCGGTTCTGTCTTTCCCATCTTTCTCCCTGACTCCATGGAAAACCTGATCAAGGGGCAGCGCCTGGCGCTGTCCGGCCTCGTCACGGGCAATATTGTGCAACTGGGTCTGGCCAGCGCCGGCGTGACGCTGGATTTCGCCTGTTTCGGCCTCGACGCCAACGGCAAGCTGTCCGATGACCGCTACATGACTTTCTTCAACCAGCCGCGCACGCCGTGCGGCGGCGTGGAAACCGCGGCGCCGTCCGGCGATGCGGCCGGTTTCAGCTATCAGCTCGACCGTTTGCCTGCGTCCATCGAGCGCCTGGTCGTCACGGCCGCCATCGATGGCGATGCCACCATGGCGCAGCTGGGCAGCGGCTACCTGCGGCTGCTCGACGGCGGCAGAGAATTGGCCCGCTACACGTATGCAGGCGCTGATTTTGCGCAAGAAAAAGCCGTCATGCTGGGCGAGTTCTACCGCAAGGATGGCGGCTGGCGCTTCATGGCCGTGGGCCAGGGTTTCAATGGCGGCCTCGATGCGCTGGTCGCGCATTTCGGCGGCGAAGTGGCGCCGGCGGTAGCGGAACCGGCGCCGGCGCCCAAGATTTCCCTGTCCAAAATTTCGCTGACCAAGGCGGGCCAGACGCACAAGGTGTCGCTGGAAAAGGGCGCGGGCGCGCCGAAGAAACTCACCGTCAAGGCGACCTGGGTCGATAACGGCGATGGCGACGACGATAACGATGACCTCGATTTGCGTGTCGGCATTCTCTTGCCGAACGGCCAGATGCGCTTCATCCAGGCGCCGGACACGGCGGGCAGCTTCGACGCCATGCCCTATGTGCGCCACCTGGGCGACGTGGCGGGCGCGGCGGGCAAGGAGCCGGCCACGGAAACAGTGGAAGTCAATCCCGCGCTGGCGCAACATTACGGCGGCACGGTGGGCCTCGTCTTCAGCGTGTATTCGGCGGTGGCCAATGGCGCCGTCTCGGTCGCGTCCATGCGGCCGAAGATGGTCATGCAATATGGCGAGCAGATCGTCGAGTGCGCGTTCGACTTCCGCCTGTCCAAGGCGGCCGACGATGACTCCGTCTACACCTATGTGATCGGCATGGCGCGCATCACGCCCGACAGTATCATCCTCGAGCCATCCGGCAAGACGTCGGAGCCGGGCAGCGAAGCGACGCCGTGGCTGATCTGGCAGGGTGAGAACCTGCAGCTGGCCTTCAACGGTCCCGTCGTCTTCAAGGGCGAGGACAAGGAAGACGAAGATGATTGCAATGCCGACAATCCGCGCCGCTACATCGCCTAGGAGACACTGATGGAAACCTTGTCCAAGGGACAGCGCTTGCCGCTGGCCAATCTCGTTCCCGATGGCGTGCTGCAGATCGGCGTGGCCGCGCAGGGGCTGGCGCTCGACGTGGCCTGCTTCGGCCTCGACGCCAGCGGGAAACTGTCCGACGAACGCTACATGACTTTTTTCAACCAGCCGCGCACGCCGTGCGGCGGCGTGGAAGCGCGTACCGGCAGCGGCGGCGACACGACGGAGTTTGCCTTGCAGCTGGCGCGCTTGCCAGCCGGCATAGACCGCCTCGTCGTGACGGCGTCCATCGATGGCGGTGGCGTGATGTCGCAGCTGCAAGCTGGCCACGTGCGCCTGCAGGCGGGCGGACGCGAACTGGCCCGCTTTGCCTTTGCCGGTGCGGATTTCGCACAGGAAAAAGCCGTCATGCTGGCAGAGATCTACCGCAAGGATGGCGGCTGGCGCTGCATGGCCGTGGGACAAGGTTTTAATGGCGGACTCGATGCGCTGGTGCGCCACTTCGGCGGTGAAGTCGAGCAGGCTGCCCCCGCAGCGGCTTCGGCTGTCATGCAGGCGAAGATCAACCTGGAAAAGCGCGTGGAACGCGAAGCGCCGCAACTGGTCAGCCTCGTCAAGCAGGCGGGCGTGTCCCTGCAAAAAGTGGGGCTGCTTGATCACCGCGCCAAGGTGTGTCTGTGCCTCGATATTTCCGGTTCCATGGGACGGCTGTATAAAGAGGGGCTGGTGCAGCGCTTTGCCGAGCGCATCCTGGCCCTGGGCTGCAAGTTCGACGACGATGGCGAGATCGATGTTTTCTTGTTCGGCAAGAACGTCCACCATCCGGCGCCCATGGCCTTGAGCAACTGCAATACCTATGTGAGCCAGGCGATACAGCGCCATCCGCTCGAAGGCGATACGCGCTATGGCGCCGCCATGCAGGCAATCCGCGCGTTCTATTTCCCCGACAAGGCCGGCAGCGAGCGCACGCGGCCCGTCGCGGCCGAGTTGCCCGTGTACGTGATGTTCGTCACCGACGGCGGCACGAGCGACCAGGCAACGACGGAGAAGCAATTACGCTGGGCCAGCAATGAACCTATCTTCTGGCAATTCATGGGCATCGGCAAGGGACGCAAGTCGAAAAGCAAGTTTCTTTCCGCCTTTGCCGATTCCGATTTCCCGTTTCTGGAAAAGCTCGACGAGTTGCAGGGACGCCTGGTCGACAATGCCAATTACTTTTCCGTCAGCTCGCCCGACGAGCACAGCGATGCGGAACTGTATGACTTGTTGATGACGGAATATCCGGGCTGGCTGAAACTGGCGCGCGGCAATGGCTTGCTGAGGTAGTGGCCATCGGATGAGGCTGTATGACCACAAGTGCAAGAGATTTGTAAATTGAAGTAAATAACAATGGTTCGCATTTGCTTTGCGTAATGGAGTCGTGGCATGCTTTAACTGTGCCCACACCTGTGCCCTCACGCCACGGCGTAGTGCCTCATCCGTAGCGTCTCCATTATTTTTTAAGCAAATGCATAAAATCCTCTTTCACTGTCTGGCGGGCGGCAGCCTGCTCGTTTCCGGCGCCGCTGTCCAGGCCCAAACCACGCCTACCAGCGGCGACACCGTCGTCAAGCCCGCACCGGCCAAGGCGCCCGCCGCCGATGCGCCTCCTTCCGTCAGCGTGACGGCCGAGCGTCCCACGGGCCGTATCGACCGCCAAGTCTACGACGTCAAGTCCGACGTGGGCAGCAGCAACGGCACGGCGGCCGATGCCTTGAATAATGTGCCGTCGGTGGCCGTCGATCCCGATGGTTCCGTGTCCCTGCGCGGCAGCAGCAATGTGCAGATATTGATCGACGGTAAACCGTCGGCCATGCTGCAGGGCGATTCGCGCGGCGCCACCCTGAACGCCATGGCGGCCGACGATATCGAATCCGTGGAAGTGATCAACAATCCCGGCGCCCAGTTCGGCAACGAGGCCGGTGGCGGCCCCATCCTGAACCTGGTGATGCGGCGCAACCGCAAGCCGGGCGGCTTTGCCACCGTCAACGCGAACGCGGGCATCGCGGGGCGCTACAACAGTGCCGTGTCCGGCACCTACAACGAAGGCCCGTGGGGCTATCAGGGCGGCATCAATGTGCGCCATGACGGCCGCAATTCCGTGGGGGAGGTCAGCCGCGAGCGCCTGGAACGTAGCACGGGGGCATTTTCCCCCAGCAGCCAGCAATCCACCAACAATGGCTTGAACGACTCGCTGGGCTTGCACGGCACCGTCAATTACAACCTGAACGCCAACGATACCCTGGCCGCCAGCGTGTCGTATAACGGACGCAGCAACGACCAGCGCTCGCTCGACCGCTACATCAATGGCGACAGCACGGGCAGCACCATCGGCGACTATGTGCGCAGCACCGTGCGCAATGGCGACAGCCGCAACTACAGCTGGGGCGCGCGCTACGACCACAAGGGCGAATTGCCGGGCGAAACCCTTAAAATCGACTTGCGCGTGTCGTCGTCGACCAACGAGAGCGACAGCGATTACGCGAATACCTACGCGGTGGCGCCCGTCAATGCTTTCGACAGCCGCGCGCGCCAGCACAGCGAAACGGGCAATCGCATCGTCGACTTCAGCGGCGACTACGAGCGTCCGCTGGCGGGCGGTACGGCCAAGCTCGGTTACAAGGTGGCCGACAACAAGAGCAGCTTCGACACTTTATATACGGACATCAATCCGGCCAGCCTGGCGGAAATCGTCAACCCCATGCGCAGCAACCGTTTCGAGCTCGACGAGCGCACTGTTGCCCTGTATGGCTCCTACCAGATGCGCCTGAGCGAACGCTGGGGCGCGCTGGCCGGCTTGCGCGCCGAATACACGGACTTGAACGTGCGCCAGATCACGAGCGGCATCGAGGCCAGCAACAATTACGTCAACTACATTCCCAGCCTGTTCGCCACCTACAAGGTCAGCGACGAGAGCAATGTGCGCTTCAGCTATGCGCACCGCATCCGCCGCCCGAATGCGGGCGACCTGAATCCGTACGTGGTCTACCGCGACGAATTCAATGTGTCGGCCGGCAACCCCAAGCTGAAACCCACGCAGACGGATTCGTTCGAGATCGGCTATGAAACGAAGATCGCGGGCCTGGAAAGCAGCTTGCGCGCCTACCACCGCCGCGACACGGACGCCATCGTCGATTACCGCTACTTTATCAGCGACAATGTGCTCTTGACCACGCGGGAAAACGGCGAGGGCAGCCATTCGAGCGGCCTCGAGTTCAGCGTCAGCGGCAAGCTGACACCATCGTTGACCCTGAATACGAGCGGCAACCTGGCGCGTAGCCAGCAGACGAGTTCCGACGACCTGGGCAACCGCAGCACGCGCACGGCGAACGCCCTGAGCGGCCGCGCGCGCCTCAATTACCAGTTCGATGCGGCCAACCAGCTGCAGCTGGCCCTGCAAATGCAGGGCAAGACGCTGTCGGGACAGGGCTATCGCTCGCCGAACAACACCTTGAATGTGAGCTGGCGCCACACGGTGACACCGCAGCTGAGCCTGGTCATGAATGTGACCGATGTATTCAGCAGCAACAAAATGGAAACCGTCATCAACAGCGCCTCGCTGCGCGAGACGAGCACGCGGCGCTTCGACGGACGCATGATTTATGTGGGGCTGTCGTACCGCCTCGGCGGCGCCACGTCGGCGGCGAAAGAGGGCGAGCGCGAACCGCGTTTCGGTCCGCCGGGCGGACGCGGGCCAGGCGGCCCTGGCGGTCCCGGTCCGGGCGGACCGGGAGGTGAACCGGGCTAGGCTGCCAGCGCGATCTGGTGCAGGAAGTCAATGAAATCGTCCGTATGAAGCTCGAAGCGCCATCCGCCCGCGCCATGTTTGGCTCGGTACACGGGCAAGTCGCCGTCGATGCTTCTTTCTTCCAGATGCACGCAGTACGGGTCGCCGCCCGCGTCAGCAATCACCACCAGCTTCGGTGGCCAGGACGCGATTTGGTGATGGTGCACCGCATGGACGGAGTAACCGTGCTGTGCCTTCACCAGCTCGGCCGCACCGTACAGATGCAGGCCCTGCGGGAAGCGCTTGCCGTCGACATGCACGCGCAGCGGCGAATACCATTCCAGGAAGCGGCGGTATATTTCCGGCAAGACCCAGTGCGCGTCGATCTCGGCCATGTCCATGGCGCTGGCGATCGTCAGCCAGTTCGATGGTTGGGCCAGGTCCTGTTCGTGCTGGCGCCGCGGCGCCAGTTTTCGTTCCAGGAAGGCGGCTGCCATTTCCAGGCGCGAAAGCGGCTGGGTTAACGTGTAATGCGTGGCGGGCGCCCTGTAGCCTGCGCCGTCAAAGTAGCCGTCCGCTTGCCATGCCAGCACGGCGTCCAGCCGCAACTGCTCGGCCTTCCAGTGGCCGGGGTCCTGCGGCAAACCGGCATCGAAAGGCTGGCGGCTGAACACGGCCAGACTTTTGACGGCCTTGGCGCGCACGCTGAGCTTGGCGTTTTCCGCCGTGGCCAGGGCCACCAGCCGGGCATAGGCTTCCTTGCCCATGCTTTTCAGCATGCCATCCACGCCCCAGTAGGCGAGGCCGTCGATATCGAGGCTCCAGCTGAAAAAGTCGCCGTATTCTCCCGGCTCGGCCAGAGCGACGATATCCGTCATCAGGAAGGCGCGCCAGTGCAGCAGCTGGCCTTCCCTGGCGTAGGCGATCAGGATGGCCAGCACGGCTTGCCGCTCGTCGGCCCCATGCTTTTTCAGCAGCCGGTCTTTCAGGCGGGCGAACTTGTTGCCGTCCGTTTCGTCAAACAGCTTGCGGTGCAGTGCTGCCAGCGGTGCGGCCGCCATCAGACGGCCATCGCCGCCTTGATCGGCGCATGGTGTTCATAGCCTTCCAGCGAGAAATCCGATGGCTCGATCTTTTCCAGCCACTCCGGCTCGTACTTGCCCGTCTTGGCGTAGTCGGGCACGCGGTCGGAAATGACAAACCTGGGCGCCGGGAAGGGCGTGCGCTTCAATTGCTCTTCCACCATGTCGAGGTGGTTTTCATAGATGTGCGCGTCGCCGATGAAATAGGTGAACCAGCGCGGCGTGTAGCCCGTCAGGCGCGCCACCAGGTGCAGCAGGGCCGCGCCTTCGGCGATGTTGAACGGCGTGCCCAGGCCGATGTCGTTGCTGCGCACATATAAGCACAGCGAGATTTCGCGCGTGCTGGCGTTCGGGATGAACTGGTACAGCAAATGGCAGGCGGGCAGGGCGACGGCATCGAGCACGGCCGGGTTCCAGCCGTGGAACAGGATGCGCCGGCTGCCCGGGTTCGTCATGATGGTGTCCAGGCATTCGCGCAACTGGTCGACAGCCTTGTACAGCAGCACTTTTTGCACGCCGTCCTCGACGATGGGAGCAACGAGCGCAAAGCCGTTCGCTTGCGCGTCGGCGATTTGATCCGGTTTGGCCGCATCCAGCAGTTTATATGCGGGCCACTGGCGCCATTGCACGCCGTAGACGGGACCGAGGTCATCCTCGCCTTCGCGGTAGGGGTTGGCCAGCCACTGCGCATTTTCATTAGCGTTCTGGTCCCAGACCTTGCAGCCCAGCGCGCGGAACTCGGCCGCGTTGCGCGAAGCGCGCAGGAAGGCGCACAATTCGCCGATCACGGATTTGAAAGCCAGTTTCTTGGTCGTCACGGCAGGGAAGTTGCCGTTGGCCAAGTCGAAACGCATCATGGCGCCCGGCACGCTCAGGGTGCGGATGCCCGTGCGGTTGTCTTGCCAGCTGCCCGTTTCGAGCACGGTCTTGATCAAATCTTGATATTGCTGCATGTATTTCTCCAACGGTAAGGATGGTGATTGTAACGCAGGCGCGACAGGCGGGATGTGGCCCGCACACATAATTACGCTGCTGTCTTACCTGCAAACATGACTCTGTGGTAATTTGTGTGTCCTTAAGGAAATACACAGAAACGGCAGACGCTGCACCATGTTCTTGCGACAATTTGTAAACAATAATAACGGCGCCATGGTGGAGATGAGCAGGGCCGATTTCCTCAAGGCCAATTTGCGCCTGATCCTGGCCTGGCCCCTGCTGGGACTGGTCCTGTGCGCGGTGCTGTGGACGGCCACCTTGCTGCAGCTGGAGGCGGAAAAGAAGGTGGCGCAGCAGCAGGCGCTCGACAGCGTGTCGTCGCTGTCGAAAGCGTATGGCCAGTATCTGCTGCGCACCCTGGAGCAGATGGACCAGCTGACTTTGCAGCTCAAGTATGAATGGGAAAATTCGCGCGGCCAGCTGCGGCTCGACCAATTGAAGACGCAGGGCATGTATGCCTTGCCGCAATTTGCCATCGTCGCCATCCTCGACCGCAAGGGGCATCCCGTGACGGCCACGGCGCCGCTGCAGCGCCTGCGGGTCAACGAGCGCAGCGATTTCCTGCTGCGCCACTGGCGCAGCAATTCCAGCGCCCTGCGCATCGCGCTGGGGCGGGCCAATGCCGCCAATGTGAACGATCAGGCCACGGTGCCCGGCGCCGACGAAAGCCTCGTGCATTTCACGCGCCGGCTGGAAGACGAGGATGGCAATTTCGACGGCGTGCTGCTGATCTCGATTCATTCCGGCTATTTTTCCGAATTCTATAACAGCGTCAGTTTTGGCAAGTTCGGCATGTCGGCCATGGTGGGCGAGGAGGGCGAGCTGTTCAGCACACGTCTCGGCTCGCGCGTGCTGCCGGCCCAAAGCGCCCAGGGCACGCCGTTCCTCGACACCAGCTTCCTGGAAACGGAGAGCGGCGCCCTGCATTCGGGCGGCAGGATCGCTTTTTCCGACAAGCAAAGCCGCTACGTGGGATGGCAGGCGCTGAAAGCCTATCCGTTCACGGCCGTAGTCGGATTGTCGGACGGCGAAATGCTGCATCCCTACGAGGAAACGCGCACGATTTATATCGGCATCGCCCTGGCCGTCACCATGCTGCTGCTGGCCTTTACCGCCATCGCCACCATGCTGTCGCTGCGCCTGGCGTGGCGCCACCACCAGTCCGAAGGCGTGCGCAATGCATACCGCATGGCCACCGAAGGCACGAGCGACGGCTTTTATATCATTGCCGCCCTGCGCGGCGCGGACGGCAGCATCCTCGATTTCGAGATGGTCGACTGCAACGAGCCGGGCGCCGGCTACTTTGGCGTGCGGCGCGAACAATTGCTGGGCATGCGCCTGCAATCGCGCGCCCATGAACCGTATTTCCGCGACCTGATCCATAATTACCGGGCCGCCATGGTTTCCGGTTTTTCCGAGGAAGAGATCGAGCTGCCGGAAGGCAACCCCTTCAAGCTGCGCTGGATACGCCGGCGTGTGGTGCGCAGCGGCGACCGCCTGGCCGTCACCCTGCAAGACATCAGCACGGCCAAGGAGCACGAGCGCGACTTGCGCCGCCTGGCCAACGAGGATGGCTTGACGGGCTTGCCCAACCGCTACTGGCTGCAGCAATTCCTGCCCGGCGCCCTGGGCCGGGCCGCCATCGCGCGGCGCATGCTGGCGCTGCTGTTCATCGACCTCGACGGCTTCAAGGATATCAACGATACGCAGGGCCACGCCGAGGGAGATAAAGTGCTGCGCGCCGCCTCCTTGCGCCTGAAGGCCGTGCTGCGGCCGGGCGACCACGTGGTGCGCCTGGGCGGCGACGAATTCGTCGTCGTGCTCGACCCCGTGGAAGACGACAGCCGCGCCGAGCAGGTGGCGCAGCGCATCGCCATCGCCTTCGACGAGCCGTTCTACCTGGGCAGCGAGCGCCACAAGATGGGCGCCTCGATCGGCATCAGCCTGTATCCGCGCGATGGCGCGGAAACGGACGTGCTGCTGAAGAACGCCGACATCGCCATGTATGCCGTCAAAGTGGCGGGCAAGGGCCATCACCGCTTCTTCCAGCCCGAACTGTTCGAAACCATCCGCAGCCGCCGCGAACTCGAGCAAAGCCTGGTGGCGGCGCTGGAGCTGGACCAGTTCCTCGTCGTCTACCAGCCGCGGGTCGACGCCATGAGCGGGCAGCTGTGCAGCATGGAGGCGCTCGTGCGCTGGCACCATCCGCAGCACGGCATGGTGCCGCCGCTGGAATTCATTCCCGTGGCCGAGAGCAGCGGCCTGATTTCGCAGCTGGGCGAAGTCGTCATCGAAAAGGTGTGCCTGCAGATGGCGCGCTGGCAGGCGAGCGGGCTGGAACTGGTGCCCGTGTCGATCAACGTGTCGGCGCGCCAGTTCGGCCGCGGCGACGTGCACCAGGTGCTGGCGTCCGCGCTGGCGCGGCACCGCATCGATGCGCGCCTGATCGAGGTGGAAATCACGGAATCGGCCATGATGGATGAACAGAACCGCGCCGTGGAGCAGCTGTCGGCCATCCGCGCGCTGGGCGTGCGCCTGCTGGTCGACGATTTCGGCACCGGATACTCGTCGCTGTCGCAGCTGCAGAAGTTCGCCATGGATGGCTTGAAGATCGACCGCGCCTTCACCATGGAGCTGGGCCGCTCGGAGCAGGGCGAAGTCTTCGTGCGCGCCATCCTGTCGATGGCGCATGCGCTGGGCATGAGCGTGGTGGCCGAAGGGGTGGAGACGCGCGAGCAGCTCGACATCCTGCGCACGCTGCAATGCAACGAAGTGCAGGGCTATTTCATCTCGCGCCCCGTACCCGCCGAACAGATGCTGGCGCTGATGCACCAGCGCTTTCTGATACCGCTTCCAGCCCCGGCGCTAGCCCTGTAGAACGCCGTAATGGGTGTGGAAAACAACGCTGTTTCATAAAAAGAGCGAACGTTCGCTTTTTTCTAAAAAATATTATATGCTTCGCTCATGCCGTCAGTGAATTGGAGTTCACGGCGGCAAGAAAAGTGCAAGACGGGGCGGCTTGAGATGCCCGCGACAGTGTGCCGAAGACCTTCATATAATAAAGAGAGACTAACTTGAAACATAAATATCTGCCCCTCCTGATCGTTGCCGCGTTCGCCGGCATCTCCTCCACCGCACAAGCATCGGGCTACCGTTTTGGCTCGCAAAGCGTTTCCGCGCAAGGCTCGGCCGATGCCAGCGGCGCCGAAGCGGCCGACGCATCGACCATTTTCTACAACCCGGCCGGCATGTCGCGCCTGGAAGGCACGCAATTCCTGGGCGGCGGCACCCTGGTGGTACCGCATTCGACCTACCAGGACACGGGTTCGAAGACTTTCACCGGCCGCACGCCGGGCGGCACGACCAAGGACTACGCGCCGGACGCCGTCTTCGCGCCAGCCCTGTATGCGAGCAAGAAGCTCAATGAGCAATGGACCGTCGGCATGGGCTTGTTCGTGCCGTACGGCGCCAAGCTCGATTACGGCAATGACTGGAGCGGCCGCTATGCGATCACCAACATCAAGCTCGAAGCGATCGCCCTCAATCCTTCCGTTTCCTTCAAGGTCAATGAGCACCATTCCTTCGGTTTCGGCGTCACCGCTGAACACATGAAGGCGGAACTGGGCCAGGCGGTCGACGTGCCGGGTTCCGTGACCTTCCTGGCCCAGCACGCACCAGCCGCGTCGCAAGCCTTCCTGGCCAATATCGCCAAGACGCAGGGCCTGGCCGCCGCGCAGGCAGCCGGCGCTGCGCTGAAGGGCGCCAAGGACGGCCATGCATCGATGGATGGCGACGACTGGGGCTTCGGCTTCAACCTCGGTTATTTGTACCAGATGAATGAAGGCACGCGTTTCGGTATTTCCTACCGTTCGTCGATTTCGCACAAGCTGAAAGGCGACACGATCTGGGACTTCTCGCAAGTGTCGGACAACGCCGCCGTGAATGCCTTCATCGCCAAGGCATCGAACAAGGTCAATTCCAAGGCGCTGGTGGAAGTGCGCACGCCGGAAACCCTGTCGATCAACGCCTTCCATCAGATGGATGACCGTTGGGCCTTGATGGGCGACGTCACCTGGACCCGCACTTCGCGTCTGCAGAACCTGGATATCCAGTTCCCGCCGACGGCCGAAGGCGCGGAGCGCATCCGCCAGCAGTGGAAGAACACCTACCGCGTCTCGCTGGGCACCAACTACAAGTACAGCGAAAACCTGCTGCTGCGCGCCGGTATCGCCCACGACCAGGCGCCAGTGCGCAGCGCCGAGCTTCGTCATCCAGCGCTGCCGGACAGCGACCGCATGCAGTACTCGATTGGCGCGAACTGGAAGCTGAACGCCAATTCCTCGCTCGACCTGGCTTACAGCTTCATCGACTTCAAGGATGCCAACGTCAACTACAAGAATGACTGCTCGCCGGTGACCCCTGGCTGCACCGGCAACGGTGAAACCACCAAGGGCCTGTTCAAGACCCGCATGCAGTTGATCGGTCTCGCTTACAACTACAAGTTCTAAGCAGGTAGTGGCGGCCGACCCGGCCGCCATGAAATGAAAAAAGCGCCTTCGGGCGCTTTTTTTTTCGGGGTCAGACCCGCTGGGTCTGACCCCAGCCTTTCATGGGTTTTCGGATGTTGTCTGCTTACGCGCTGCGCGCTAAGCCGACCTACCCCGACCTACGTTGTTCAGGCTTTGATGCGCATGGCCTGATCCAGCAACGTCAAGGCCAGCCGCACAGTGTCGTCGGGCAGGTCCAGCAAGTTATCTCCCACATACCATTCCACCACGCTGTGGCCGGGCAGGGCGGCGTGGCTGGCGCGGCCGAACAGCCAGATGCCGTGGTCTTCCGCCACCTGGTTGCGGATCGCGATGGCCCGCTCGCGCGAGACGGGCAAGTGCAGGTGCAGCATGTTGGCTTGCGGGGCGGCGGGATTGACGGCAATCGATGGAAAATCGCGCAGCAGCGCGTACAGCCACTGCGTGCGCGCAAAATATTGCGGCATGGCGGCGAGGCGCGCGTCGAACTGCATGGCGGCGGCCACCACGTAGGGCGTACGGTGGACGATATTGCCGCCCTGGCGGCGGAACCATTCACGCGCCCGTTCGACAAACGGGCGGCTGCCGGCAAGCACGGCGCCGCCGAGGCCGCCGATACCCTTGTACAGCGACACGTAGACGGAATCGAAACCGTCGCAGATGGCGGGCAGGGACTGGTTGAAACCCGCTTGCGCTTCCCACAGGCGCGCGCCATCCATGTGCAAATGGATGTTGTGCTCGCGGCAGTGCCGCTTGATGTCGTTCAATGCGTCCCACGACGGGCACTGGCCGCCGATTTCGCGCATCGGCAGCTCGACCTGCGCGGCGCCCAGGGCATCGGGCACGGCGCACAAGTCGTCCACCGTCCAAGGACGGTGCGGGTCGCCGATCGTCAAACCCTTGAAGTGGTCGAGCAATTCATGGTTGCCGCGCTCGTGGCGCAGGATGTGCGAGGTCGGGTGCAGCGCCACCAGGCGCGAGCCGCGGTCCTGGCACGCCAGGCGCAGGGCGGTGACTTGCGTCATGGTGCCCGTGATGCAGAACACGGCCGCTTCGAAACCGAGCAGGCTGGCGATCTTGTTCTCGAACTGTTCGATCAGCGCGCCTTCGCCATAGGTGTCGTGTGCAACAGCGTTGGCGTCGCACCAGGCGGCCATGGCGGTAAAGGTGGCCGCTGGCGTTGGCTGGCGGTGGCCGGGCAGGACGGTATGGCAGCGCTGGCGCAGCTCAAGCTCGTTCACGGTGTTTTCCTCACAAGGTGGCCGTGGCCAGTTTCGCGCCAAAGCCGATGAACATGGCGCCCACGCCGCCGCCCATGCCGGCCGACAGGCGGCGACGGCGGCGGAAGGTGTCGGCCAGGCGGGCGCCGACAAAGATGATGGCCGTCAGGTAGCTAAAGCTGATCACCTGGCAAATCAGGCCCAGGCCGACGAAGGACAGCACGGGATTCGGGAAGGCCGGGTCGACGAACTGGATGAAGAACGAGATGAAGAACAAAATGGCTTTCGGGTTCATCAGACTGATGATCAGCGCCTTGCGGAATGGATCGCTTTCCTTGACGGGCGCTGGCGCGGCAGGCGCTTCACCGTCGGCCGGCGCGGGCGCGCGCAGCTTGCGCCAGCAGCCGATCAGCATTTGCAGGCCGATCCAGCCCAGGTAGGCCGCGCCGATGTATTTCACCACGTAGAAGAGGGCAGGGCTGGCTTTCAGCAGGGAGGCCACGCCGCAGGCCGACAGCACCATCAATATCAGGTCGCCGGCGAAGATGCCGAAGGCGCCCTGGTAGGCGGTGCGCACGCCCCGCTGGGCCGCGACCGACAGCACATACATGGAATTGGGACCGGGCAGGATGACGATGAAGATGGTCCCCAGTAAAAAGGTCCAGAAATCGGTGATGCCCAGGTTGGCGTGGAAAAGTGCGTTCATGATGGTTCTGTTTAATTGAGTTGTACGTGATGGAATTGCAGGGCCGCCAGATTCGCATAGATGCCACCCAATGCGACCAGTGACGCGTGCGTGCCTGTCTCGACGATCTTGCCGTCTTCCATGACGATGATGCGGTCGGCCCGCTGGACGGTGGCCAGGCGGTGCGCGATGATGACCGTGGTGCGTCCCACCATCGCCGCTTCCAGCGCCTTTTGCACCAGGCGTTCCGATTCCGCATCCAGCGCGCTGGTCGCTTCGTCAAGCAGCAGCAGCGGCGGGTTTTTCAGCAGGGCGCGGGCGATGGCGATGCGCTGGCGCTGGCCGCCGGACAGGCGCACGCCCCGTTCGCCGAGGAACGATTTGTAGCCGTTCGGCAGGCGCTCGATGAATTCGTGGGCGGCCGCCATTTTTGCGGCCGCGATCACTTCCGCGTCGCTGGCGCCGGCGCGGCCATAGCGGATGTTTTCCATGGCGTCGGCCGAGAAGATCACGGTATCCTGCGGCACGATGCCGATGGCGTCGCGCAGGGTGTGCAGGTCCAGCTGCTTGATATCGACGCCATCGAGGCGGATGCTGCCGCTTTGCGGGTCATAAAAGCGCAGGAACAGCTGGAACAGCGTGGTCTTGCCGGCGCCGGACGGGCCGACGACGGCCACCGTTTCGCCAGCGCGGATGTCGAGGCTGACGTGATTGAGCGCGTGGGTATCGGGACGCGACGGGTACGAGAACATCACGTCGTCGAGCGACAGCGCGGCGCCGGTGGCGGCGCGCGCGGGCAGCGGCAGCGGCGTGACCGGGGATTCGATTTCCGATTTGACGGCCATCAGTTCCAGCAGGCGCTCGGTGGCGCCGGCCGCGCGCTGGGCTTCGCCCATCACCTCGGACAGGGCGCCGATGGCGCCGGCCACGATGGAGGCGTACAGGATGAACTGGCCCAAATCTCCGCCCGTCATCGAGCCTTCCAGCACGGCGCGCGCGCCCAGCCACAGCACGAACACGATGGTGCCGAAGACGAGCAGGATGGCGATCATGGTGAGCAGGGCGCGGGCGCGGATGCGGCGCATGGCTGTCATGAAGGCGCCTTCGACGGAGTCGCCGAAGCGCTTCGATTCGATTTTCTCGTGCGTGAATGCCTGCACGGTGGGCATGGCGTTGAGGATTTCGCCGGCCATGGCCGACGCGTCGGCGATGCGGTCCTGCGAGTCGCGCGACAGCTTGCGCACGCGGCGGCCAAAGACGATGATGGGCACGACGACGAGGATCAGCAGGCCGATGATGATGCCCGCCAGCTTGGCGCTGGTGACGAACAGCATCACCAGGCCGCCGAGGAACAGCAGCACATTGCGCAGCGCCATCGAGATGCTGGTGCCGACGACGGCCTGGATCAGGGTCGTGTCGGTGGTGATGCGCGACAGGACTTCGCCCGTCTGCGTCGTTTCAAAGAAGGCGGGGCTTTGCGTGACCACGTGGCGGTACACGGCGCTGCGGATGTCGGCCGTGACCCGTTCACCCAGCCACGACACCGTGTAGAAGCGCGCGGCCGTGGCCAGCGCCAGGATGGACGCCACGCCGAACAGGGCGAGGAAGACCAGGTCGACGTGCTGGATGCTGCTCGAGCCGGCCGCGCCGCCGAAACCGAGGTCGATCATCTGCTTGAAAGCGGCAGGGATGGCCAGGGTCGAGGCGGCGGCCACCACCAGCGCGATACCGGCCAGGAAGAACTGCTTGCGATACGGCGTCAGGAAAGGCATCAAACCCTTGAACGCGGCCAGGCTGCCTTTTTTCAGTTCGCGGCTGGTGCCGGTGTCGGGCGTGGGTGCGGTGCTTGCGGCGGTTGTTGAACTGGTGCTGCCTGTTTCTGTGCTGGTTGTCATTGTTTTTCGCTTTGATTTACATATTCGGTAGTGCTTATAACTTCATCGGCTGGACATAGCCCGTCATCTCCAGGTAGGCGCGGCCCACCGGCTGGCCGTCGCGCTCCACCGTCACGGCGCCTTCCCAGTACACGGCCCCCGTCGAGCGGCGCGAATCGAGTTCCTGGTCCGCTTGCAGCGGCTTGATGTGCCAGCGCGTGGCACCAGTGCGGATCTCGGTGGCGACCGGGTATTCGGCTTGCGTGCGGGGCGAACGCCACAGCTGCGTGGGCGTGAAATCGACGTCGCCGGGCGCGAACTGCGTCATCTTACCGGACGCATCGCGCCATGTCGCGTGCGCCCATAGTTTAGCACCTGTCTTGCTGCGGATCTGGAAGGCCATCAGGGCGCCGCCGTCATCGAGGTTGGCGCCTATCCAGTTCCAGCCGCTGGCGTCCGCGTCAAGCACCTGGCTTGACCACTCGTGGTCGAGCCAGGTGGTGCCCGTCACGGCTTCCGGCTTGCCGCCCGCGCGCGCGATCGTGCCTGTGGTACTCAGCTGCGGCTCGCTGTAGTAGTAACTCGATTGCGCGGGCCGCGCGCCCTTGCGCGAGTAACCGTTCTCGCCCTGCAGCAGCACGGGCTGGCTGGGGGAAAGGGTCAGCTGCAAGTTGAATTCGCGCGCGGCCAGGCTGACCCGGTAGCTGCCGTCTTTTTGCCGCTGCATGCGCCAATCGTCGAGCTTCACGTCCGTGTCGCCCACCTTGGCGTAGGCCAGGCCGAAGCCCTCGCGTGCGCTTTTCTCGTCGTGCAGCAGCTTGCCCACCTTCGGGTCGGACAGGGCCGCATGGCCGATGATCAGCTGCTTGGGCGCAAACGCGCTGGGGTTGTCCGCGTCCGTGGCCGTGGCGCTGCGAAAGAAGGTCACCTGGTAGCCCAGTTGTTCGCCACCGGCGGTTTTTACCCAGCCCGTGGCATACCACCATTCCGTTTTATAGGCGGGATGGGCGCCGAAGTCGTGCGGCAGGCGCAGGGTCTGGCCGGCCGGCAGCGGCGTGACGGGGGCGAAGGCGGGTGGCGCGGCCAACGCAGGCAAGGCCAGCGCAAGCAACAAGATGGCGAGATGGCGCATTACCAGTCCTCCCTGACGGCGCGGATGGGGCCAGCGGACAGCGCCTGGCGGCCCGCGATCAGCGCCGTGGCGGCGGCCGCCGTCAGCAGAGCGCCGGCCACCGTGGCGATCAGGGGCCACGGCAGGTGCAGCTGCATGGTCCAGTGGAACGATTGGGGATTGACGATGAAGACGAGCACAAAGCTGATCAACAGGCCCAGGACAAAACCGGTGGCGATGCCCAGCGCCGTCAGCGCGCCGCCTTCGAGCGCCAGGATGGACAAGATCTGGCCGCGTGTCACACCCACATGGCGCAGCATGCCGAATTCGCGCGCGCGCGCCAGGGTCTGCGCGGAGAACGTGGCGGCCACGCCGAACAGGCCGATGACGATGGCGATGGCTTCCAGCAGATACGTGACGGCGAAGCTGCGGTCGAAAATCTGCAGGCTCAGGGCGCGGATGGCCGAAGGATTGGACACTTCCAGGCTGGCGCCGAACGGCAGCGCTTTCAGGCGCTGTTGCAACGCGTCGCCCGTGGCGTCCTTGGCCAGCCACAGGGCCGCATCGCTCACGTCATTGTCGCCGGTCAGCGCGCGATAGTCGTCCAACGGCATCTGGATGGCGCCGGACGAGCGCGCATAGTCGCGCCAGATGCCGGCAACAAAGAACTGGTGCAAGCCGCCCGCCAGCGGCAGGGCGATCTGCTGGCCAGGCTTGACGTTATACAGGTCGGCCGCCGCTTCGGACAGCCACACGGGTTTCGCGCCATTGGGCACGGGCAGGGTGTCGCCCACCAGCACCATGCTCTTGCCCGGGTCTTGCAAATTGATGGGGCGCGCCAGCAGCGCCACGTTCGGCCGGTCTGGCGCCAGCGACAGCGAGCGCACGCGCTGGAAATCCACCCTGGCCACTTCGGGCAAGGCGGTGATACTCGCCTGTTCGCGCGGGTTCAAGCCTGCCGTGCCGCCGCTGGCGGCCGTGCGCGCATACACGTCGGCGGGCAAGATCTGCAGCAGCCAGTCATCGACGGAGACGCGGAAACTCGACACCATGATGGCCATCGCCACCATCAGGCTAAAGCTCGACAGCACGCCGCCGAGGGCGATGCCTGCCTGGCCCGAGGCGTTCGCCAGGCGCGCCAGGGTCAGGCTGCGCACGGGCGCATGTTTGCTCGTTTCCGTGCGCAGCCAGGTGCGTTGCAGGAAACGGAAGACGACGGCGGCCAGTTGCGGCATCAGGGCGATGGCGCCGATCAGCAGCAGCGCGATGGACAGGTAGCCGAACAGGGGCAGCTCGAACACGGGCGGCAGGAACGTCAAGGCGCCGGCCAGCAGCAAACAGGCCAGCGCCGGCCAGGTTTTTGCCAGGCGCGTCGTTACGACTTCCTCGCTGCCCGATTTCAGGGCGATGGCGGGCGCGGCGCGGGCCGCTTCCAGCGCGGGCGCGGCGCAGCCCAGCAAGGCGACGCCGAGGCCCAGGGCGAAGTAGACGAAGGCGGCGACGGGCGTGAACTGCACCTGCGGCTGCACGCCCGCGAAATAGCCGGCGCCCAGGTCGCCGCCGAAAAAGCGCAGGGCCACGGCGGCCATGGCGTAACCGCCGGCGATGCCGAGAGCCGCACCGACGACGCCGAGGCTGGCGCCTTCCAGCAGCACCTGGCGCAGCAACTGGCCCCGCTCCATGCCCAGCACGCGCAGCAGCGCGAACTGGCCGCGGCGGCGGATGACGGACAGGGCCTGCGTGGAAAAGACCAAAAAGGCGCCCGTAAACAGGGCGACGAGGGCCAGCACCGTCAGGTTGACGCGGTAGGCGCGGCTCAGGTTATTGTTGCGGCTATTCTGGTTTTCGTCATTGGGCTGGCCCACCTGGAAACGCCCCGGATACTGCGCTTCCAGCGTGCGCGCCAGGTCCGCCTGGAAGGCGTCGCGGTTCACGCCCTGGCGTAGTTTCAAGTCGATGCGCGACAGCTTGCCCAGCTTGTTGAAGCGCCACTGCGCCGCGCCGATATCCATCACGGCGATGCGCTGGCCGGCGCGCGCGCGCTGCAGCGAACCGGCCACGCGCAGGGACACCGTGCCCGTGCCCGATTGCAGGGCGACCTGGCCGCCCTCGGCCACGGCCAGCCAGCGCAAGGCGGCCGGCGATAAGAAGACGGCGTCGTCGGCCAGGGTGTCGAAAGGCTGGCCTTCGGCCGGCGCGCCGATCAGATCGGGTGAGATGAAGCCGGCGCGGAAGACGTCGAGCGCCAGGATGTGCAGCGGGCCGCCGTCCTTCTTGCCGGCCACGCCGGCTTGCAGTTCCAGCACGGGCGAGGCCACGGCCACGCCGTCGCGCTGCGCCAGTTGCGGGTAGATGCTTTCGTCGAACAACGCTTCGCGCCCGGCCACCTGGACGTCGGCCTGGCCGGACAGGCTTTTGACGGCCGTGGAAAATTCATTGAAGGCCGCCGCGTTGATCAGGTGGATGGCAAAGCCCAGCGACACGCCGATGGCGATGGCCAAGATGGCGACGAGGGCGCGCACGGGGTGAAAGCGCCATTCGCCCAGCAGCAGCCAGCGCGACAGCAGGCGCGTCGTCGCCGGGCTGGCCAGCGGCGCACTCAATTCAGGCATTCGACGGCCAGGCGTTCACCGGCGCGCCGCGCTTTCAATTGCGCCGCGTCGCGGGTTTTATCGCCCGCACCGACGGCGTCCTGTGCCGCCCATTTCTGTTCCAGACGCAGCTGCGCGCAATGCTTGTCGCGCGTTTCCTTCTGCTTGGCGGCCCGTTCGCGCGCCTGGTCAGCCAGATTTTCCTGCTTCTTGCGTGCCGCCTCCAACTGACTGGCCACCCGTTCCTGGCGCGTGGCCGCACCCTTGTCGACGGCGGGCGGAGGCGAGGGGACTTCCAGTATCTGCAATTGCCCACCCGTGCAGGGCGTGGCGCTGTAACTGGTCTGGCCATCCTGCACGCATTTGTAGACGTCCTGCGCACCGGCGGAGCCGGCCAGCAAGACCATGGCATATAGCAGGAGGGACGGCGATTTCACAATATCTTCCCCGGATTCATGATGTTCTGCGGGTCCAGCGCCTGTTTGACAGCGCGCATCAGCTGCAGCTCCAGCGGCGACTTGTAGCGGGCCAGGTCGTCTTTCTTCAGCGCGCCGATGCCGTGTTCGGCCGAAATCGAGCCGCCAAAGCCGTGGACCTGGTCATGCACGATGCGGTTGATCGCATCCTGGTTGGCCAGGAAGTCGCGGTCCGTCATGCCGGCAGGCGGCGCCACGTTGTAGTGCAGGTTGCCGTCGCCCAGGTGGCCAAAGCACACGAGCTGGCAGCCGGGGAAGGCCGTTGCCAGGGCCGCATCCGTGACGCTGATGAAGTCGGCGATGCAGGAAATCGGCAGCGAGATATCGTGCTTGATGTTCTTGCCCGCCTGCGCCTGCGCCAGCGGGATGTGTTCACGCAGCTGCCATAGTCCCTCGGACTGCGCCACGGAGCTGGCGACGACGGCGTCGGCTATCAATTCGTCTTCCAGTGCCGCGCCGATGCTCGCTTCCAGCAGTTCCACTGCGTGCGCCTCGGACTGGCTGCTCGATAATTCCAGCAGCACGTACTGGCCATGCTGCTCCGCAAAAGGCCGCGGCAGTTGCGGGAACTGTTCCGCCACCAGTTGCAAACAGTATTGCGACATCAGTTCAAAGCCCGTCAGGCTGGCGCCGCAATGGTCCTGCATCAGGCTTAATAAACGCAGGGCGTGGGCGGGCGAAGGCATGGCGGCCAGCGCCGTGATGCAGGCTTTCGGCTGTGGATACAACTTCATGACCGCGCCCGTGATGACGCCCAAGGTACCCTCGGCGCCGATGTACAGGTCGCGCAGATCGTAGCCGGTATTGTCCTTGCGCAGGCCGCGCAAGCCGCTCCAGATCTCGCCCTGCGGCGTGACCACTTCCAGGCCCAGGCACAGCTCGCGCGTATTCCCGTAACGCAGCACGGCCGTGCCGCCCGCGTTCGTCGCCAAATTCCCCCCGATGGTGCAACTGCCTTCGGCCGCCAGCGACAGGGGGAACAGGCAGCCGGCGGCGCTGGCCGCTTCCTGGATGGTTTGCAAAATGCAGCCCGCATCGACCGTGATGGTGCGGTTGACGGGATCGAGTGCGCGGATGCTGTTCAGGCGCGCCAGCGACAGCACGACGGCCGTGCCGGCGGCGTCCGGAATGCTGCCCAGCACCAGGCCCGTATTGCCGCCCTGCGGCACGACGGGCACCTGCCATTGCGCGCAGGCGCGCAGCACGCCCGCCACCTGTTCCACCGTGGCGGGGCGCAGCACGGCCAGGGCCTTGCCCGTAAACCGGTCGCGCCAGTCGGTAAGGAAGGGGGCCGTGTCGGCGTCGTTGGTGAGTACATAAGTGTCGCCCAGCAGGTCGCGGCAGGCGGCGAGGAAATCTGTTTGGTCAGTCATTTCTTGATGCTCACTTTATTCACTTTTTCCAGCAGCTCTTTGGCCATGCGCTTGGCCGCCTTTTTATACGGGCGCAGATACAGCACGGCGCAGACAAAATAGATGCAGACGATAACCGCTTCGCCCCAGGCCATCAGGGCCGAGGTGGCGTTCGTGTCGCTGTAGCCGCGCACCACGCCTTCCGTGAAGTACAGCAGGATCACCATCGACGACCATTGCAGGGTATAGACGTCGCGCTTGATGACGCCGTACAGTGGGATGAGCAGGGGCGCGGCCTTCAGGACGACCCAGGAGCCGCCCGGCTGCAGCGGGGCGACGACGGTTTCCCACAGCACGCACCAGACGATCAGGGTGACGAGGCTGGCGATGGCGCCCCAGTGAAAATACTTGTGCAGTACGCCGTGCATCATGCGCCTGCCAGTTTCGCGGCGGTTTCCGCCAGGCGCCGGCCCAGGGCGATGGCCAACCGCTTTTCATCGTCGCTCAGGGCCTTGTCGCCGTCGATGCCCGACCAGTGCGTGGCGCCATACGGCGAGCCGCCGGTGGACGTCGTCATCAGTTCGGGATGCGTGTAGGGCAGGCCCATGACCAGCATGCCATGGTGGAAGAGGGGGATCATCATCGACAGCAGGGTCGATTCCTGGCCGCCGTGCAGGCTGCCCGTGGACGTGAATACGCAGGCGGGCTTGCCGGACAGGCTGCCGGCCAGCCAGTCGCTGGCCGTGCCATCCCAGAAGTACTTCATGGCGGCGGCCATGTTGCCGAAGCGCGTGGGCGAGCCCAGGGCCAGGCCCGCGCATTCCTGCAAGTCGTCCAGTTCCACATAAGGAGCGCCATCAGGCGGCACTTCGGGTGCCGTCGCTTCAGCCACCGTCGAGACGGCGGGCACGGTGCGCAGGCGCGCATCGCAACCGGGCACGCTTTCCACTCCCTGGGCTATCAGCTCGGCCAACTGGCGCGTGGCGCCATGGCGTGAATAAAACAATACGAGAATAATCAGATTGGTTGGCTTCATCATTGGTATTATAGGGCGCTTTACAGCCTGATACGACTGCTGTCATGGCGCCGTTCTGATTTTGCACATGTTTTCAAAATATATATTCCCGTTCTTTCAATACCTGTGGCGCACCCTGCACATCGGTGCCGACATTGTGCGCGGCCTGACGTGGTCCGAAACGCGCGACCTGCTGCAGTTCGCGCGCCGCCGCGTGCGCGAGGAAAGCCTGCCGCAAGTGGCCGGCAGCCTGACGTTCGCCACCGTGTTCGCGCTGGTGCCGCTGCTCACCCTGGCCCTGGCGATCTTCACCACGTTCCCCCTGTTTAATACCTTCCGCCACGCGCTGGAAGATTATTTCGTGCAAAGCGTCATGCCCAAGGGGATATCGAACACCATCCTCGATTATCTGACCACGTTCGCCTCGAAGGCCACGCGCCTGTCGGCCATCGGCGCGGGCGCCCTGATCGTCACGTCGGTGGGCATGATGGGCTTGATCGAGCGCGTCTTCAACCGGATCTGGCGCGTGCGCCAGGAGCGCCGCTGGACCAAGCGTCTACTGGTTTACTGGGCCATCGTCACCCTGGGACCGCTGCTGGTGGGCGTGTCGCTGACGGTGACCTCGCGCCTCTTCATGGCCACCAGCGGCGTGGTGGGCGCCGTGCCTTTCATCGGCGCCGTGTTTTATACGCTGGTATCGATTGGCCTGACCATGCTGGCGTTTACCCTGCTCTACATCGCCGTGCCGAACCGCGACGTGGACTGGCGTGACGCGGCCTGGGGCGGCTTGCTGGCCGCACTGGCGTTCGAGGTGGCCAAGCGGGGTTTCGGCGAATTCATCCAGGAATTCCCCACGTATTCGCGCATCTACGGCGCGCTGGCCGCCTTGCCGCTGTTCCTCGTGTGGATATACCTGAGCTGGATGATTACCCTGGTGGGCGCCTTGCTGGTGGCCGCCTTGCCCGTCGTGAAATATGAGCGCTGGTGGTACGAAGCGGCGCCGGGCAGCGAATTCGTCGACGCCGTCGCCATCCTGAAAGTGCTGCACCAGGCTTGCCACTGCGCCGATTCGGCCCTGGTGGGCGCGGCCGACATCCGCCGCAGCACGCGCCTGGGTTTCGAAGAGATGGAAACCCTGCTCGACAAGATGGTGCAGCAGGGCTGGGTGGGACGAGTCAACGTGGATGGCGCCGTGCGCGTGCAATGGGGCAAGCGCGTGGCCGACAGTTCCGACCACTGGGTCTTGCTGGGCAACGTCAACCGCATCAGCCTGGCCGATGTCTATCGTTTATTCGTCTTCGGCGGCATGCGCGTGAACTCCGGCTATCCGGCCGGTTCCACGAATGAACGCGACATCAAGGCGGCCGAAGAAGCGGCCGCGCTGGCGGCGCAGGTGGAAAACGCCGTGGAGCAGGGCTTGGGCTTGAGTCTGGCGCAGCATTTTGGGGAGGTGCGCTGCGCGTGACGGGCCCCGGCCGCGTGCTTCCTTGCCGGCCTATGCCCCGCACGATAGGGCGAGCATGTCATAAACTGGTCACCGAAGGCCGGTAAGCTTTCCTCTTCATTCATCTTGTTGAGGAAGCAAATATGCGTTGTCATTTGAGCGGTTTGAATGTGTGCCGCGGCCTGGCCATCGTGGTGGTCAGCGGCGTGCTCGCTGCCTGCGGCGGCAGTTCCTCTGCCGCTCCTGATGCGGTGCCCAAGGACGGGGAAGGCCTGCCGCACCAGCTTGCCGGCTGGGCAGCGCTGCCTGATACGGCGCGCTGGCCAGGGCCGGTTACGGGACAGTTCACAGCCGCAGTGCTGGGCGTCACCCCGCCGTTTGCCAGTGGCGTGCCGATTCCCGGCTTTTCCGCGCTGCTCAGGAATGACGACGGCAGCTGGACTGCCATGGCCGACAATGGCTATGGCGCCAAGGGCAATTCGGCCGATTTCGTGCTCGGCCTGTATAACGCCAGCATCAACTTCCGCACGGCCGCTGACGCCAGCAAGACGCCTGGCAGCATCAAGCTCAACAGCTTCCTGGCCTTCAACGACGCCAAGGGTTTTTTAAACGATGGCAAGGACGTCGATCTGAAAATCACGGCCGACTACGTCAACTACCCCAGCAACACCACCGGCGGCCTGGTCTTTGCCGACAGCGGTATCGCCGTGGATGCGCGCATTCGCGCTGGCCGCTTGCTGACCGGTTTTGATTTCGACATCGAGTCGCTCGCGCGCGCTGCCGACGGTACTTACTTCGTGGGCGAGGAATTCGGCCCCTATATCCTGCACTTCGACAAAAACGGCACGCTGATGGGCGACCCGGTTCCCCATCCTTTCCTGCGCAGCCCGGCCAATCCGGAAGTGCTGGGCAAGGGCGCCAGCATCACCTTGTCAGGCAGCCGCGGCTTCGAAAGCCTGGCCTACAACGCCGACCGCAGCCTGCTCTACGCGGTGCCGGAAGCGGCGCCAAGCGACCCGTCGCTGCGGCCCGTCGCAGCCGATGAGCGCTACCTGAACATCTTCGAGTTCGACCCCGGCACCATGCGCTACACGGGCAAGAACCTCGTGTACCGCAAGGATGGTGCGGTCAAGGACAATGGCGTCGTGATCGGCGATATGACCAATGTCGGCGGCAGCAAGTTCGTGCTGATCGAACGCGATGGCTTCTGGGGCGCCAAGGCCGTGATCAAGCGCCTGTACCTGGTGGACTTGAAAGAAAAAGACGCTGACGGCGCGCTCAAGAAAACGCTGTTGGTGGACCTGCTGAACATCTCCGACCCCAAAGGCACAGGCGGGCAGGCGAGCAATATGCCCGTGGGTAAGTTCAGCATGCCTTTCGACTCGGTGGAGAGCGTCGAAGTACTCGACGCCCAGACGCTGGTCGTGGCAATCGACACGAACTACCCGGGTGAAGACGGCCGCAAGCCAGGCAAACCGGACGACACCGAAGTCATTACCCTGCGTTTTGACAAGGCGATATTTGATCGTTCCGCCAAATAAAGACAACGTGCCGGCAATCCGCTCATAGCAGGACCGGCCGCAAGGCCGCCTGCAGCGCCACTGCCTTGAACGCTTCCGCATCCTGCGCCCGCACCACGCCCAGATAATACGTATCCTCGCCGCCCTGCATGTTCACGAGGCGCAGCTGGTGCGGCGCCAGGTGGGAGGCAATGGCGGCCAGTCCCTCGGCCATGGCGTCGCCGTCTTGCTGGTCCGCCCAGCGGAAGTCCCGCAGCGCGGGCAGGCCGATATGCTGGCCGATGAGGGCGATCTGTTCGACCGATTTCCAGTCCAGGGTGGTGCCGTGGCCCAGCGTATCGGCGGCCGTGGACCACAGAAGGAAAAAGCAGGCCGCTTCGGGCGAGTCGCCTTCGTATTCCTCTTCCGGGTCGTCCTCCGCCAGCGCTTCCAGGGTCATGTCCACGCAGCGCGCGGCCAGGTCCGCATCGCCTTGTAAGAGCAGGGCGGCCATGCTGCGCAATTGCCCGCGGTCGGCCTTGGCCAGGATTTGCGCGGGCGTGAAGCTGCGGCGCTTGGCGGGCTTTTTCTTGCCCAATCCCATGGCCTCGCTGAGCTGCGCTGTGATGTTGGCCTTGAAGTTCTCCACGGTGTCGAACTGCTCGAGCAGCTGGCCCGTGAAATCCATGCTCCAGGCCATGCCATCCTTGACGACATATAAAAAGTCGCTTTGCACGGCCACGCCGCGCAGATGGTGGGCGGGCGGATACAGGGGCGTGAAAGCCGGTTTTCCATCGAGGGTCAGCATGCAGGCGAGGCCTTGCGCATCGATGGCGAAGATCCGGTTCTTGCGCAGCTTCGGTGGTGACGAGGTGGTGGCGCAATCGATGGCTTCGTACTGGCACGGCGCCAGCAGTTCGCCCAGGCTATTCACCAGGCCAAACAGGAAGCGCCCGTCGATGCGCTGGCTGACGATGGCGATCTTTTTCTTCGTGCCGAAATCCTGCACGGAGCTGTAGGCTGGCGGCACCACGACCTTGCCCATCTTGTCGACCACGCCATACACATTGCGTTTGTTGTCATCGTCAGCCTGGTCTGTCTGGCGCTTGATGTCGATCAAGCCATCTTCGCGCAGGCATATGTTATCCACTCTGTCGATGAGCAGCGCGCCGTCGGGCAGGCGCAGCAGGCGGCTGGCGCCGTCCGGATCGATTCTCTGCAGCAGGTGGGGGCCGATCACGTACAGGGCACCGGGGGCGGGCGGCAGCACCAGCGTGCCATTCAAGTCCATGACGCCGTGCGCGTCGGGCGCGTCCGCCGTGGCAAAGGTGATCCAGCCATCGTCCGCATAATAAACGCCCAGGTCCACATAGCGCTGCGACAGCGGCACGATCCAGCGGCCATACGGCGTGACCAGGCTGGTGACGTCCGGTTCGCCGGCGGTGCTCACTTCATAGCATAGCGCGTCTTCTTCCCAGCCCACCACTTCCAGGCCTTGCAGGAACGGCAGTTCGTCCGCGCCCAGTTCCTCGACATCGGCCAGCTGCGCGCTGGCCGTGGCCGACCAGTAGCCGGTGGCCGGCGATGCGGCGCCGATGGTCAGCAACGGCGCCAGCGCGTCCCGGTCGCCGCGCAGCAGGGCGGAGTGCAGCATTTGCGCTTCGGCGCGCAGGGCGTCGAGTCCGGCCGCGTAGTCCGGCGTGCCGATATCGTGCGCGATCAGCTGCACGCCATCGAGGATCAGCCACGGCTGGCCGCTGGCCAGCAGGGCGCTGATGGCGCCGCGCGCGACGATGGCGGCCGCGTCGCGCGGCCTGTCCATCAGGGCGGATAAGGCGTGCCAGCTGGCCTGCGCCTGCGCCATCGGCGCGGCCAGTACGCAGGGGCAGTCTTCGCCATCGCCGTAGATGGGCCAGGCGACAGCTTGCGTGCCGGCGCCGACGAGCAGCTTGAACAGCATGGGGATGTCCAGCCGCCATTCGGCCAGGCCCGTGATTGCATCGGTATCGAAGCCGGCCTGGCCGGGTAAAAAGGCGGTGTTGAACAGTGCTGCGGTATTGATCATGTCTCTTCGTTAAAAATGTTGAGGGATCAGGGCGATGGCGGCATGAGCCAGTGCGCCAGCGCGCCGCGCTCTAGGCCCAGCTGCTTGGCCGCAGCGGCTGCCTCGAAGGCCCACAGGCCGTAGTAGCCGCCCAGTCCCTGCGCGCGCAAATGGCCGTTGAACCAGTCTTCGTGGACCAGCGCACCGTGCCAGCTGGCCAGGTAGTGCCGCAAGTGATCGAGCTGCTGCGCAGGGTCTTCTGCGTCCAGGCAGTCGTACAGGGCGGTATAAGGCTCGGCGAAATACCACTCGTCGATGGCGGGACGCTGGGGATCGACAGCGGACAGCAGCGCTTCGTACACGCCGTCTTCGCCATCGAAGGCCGTTTGCAGGGCGGCCAGGCGCATGGCCAGGTCGCGGCGGCCGAACAGCAGGGTCGCGCCCAGCAGCTGCAGGGTGCGCGCGTAATCGGTCAACTGTTCGAAGTCGAAGGCGGGCAAGGTATCGTCATCGTAGGCCGCAGCCAGGGCCGCGCGCGCCGTCTCGCAGGCAGCGACGGCCGCTTCCAGCGCTGGCTCCACTTCCGGCAAGGGCAAGCCTGCCGTGTAGCGCAACGAGAATACCTGGTAAGCCGTGCTGGCGGCCGCGCATGCCCAGTAGGCCGCGTCGCCGCCGTCGTTTTCCGCCTGCGTCTGCGCGCGTGCGTAGGCGGCCAGCAGGGCGTCGAGGTAGGCGAGGTTGCGGAAAAAATCGAACGGTGCGGGCGGCGTCTGGCGCGGCGTGCAAGGCCAGGGCGTGGACGAAACCGGGCAGGCGTCGGCGCAGTCGCGCTGGATGGCCCAGTCGGCGAAGACCTGTTGCAAATATTGCGCCGTCTCGTCGTCGTGCGCGATGGCGCCCGCGCCTACCAGGGTCGTGCCCAGCAAGGTGTAGCCGGGAAAGCGGCTGCTTTCGTAGGCGATGGTGGTTACGCTCTGGATGGCCTTGCCGTCACTGAGGTCGCGCACGCGGAAGTACACATCGTCCCAGCCGGCCAGCGGTGGCGCTGGCGGTTCATTCGGCAAGGTGGTCCAGCGGCCGTCGGCCTGTTCTTCATAGGCGTCGAGCAGTTCATCGATGCCACCGGGGCGGTCGATGCGGTTGTTGGCGTCGTATTGCAGTCCCAGTTCGGCCGCGAATGCCGCCGCGTGGCGGCCCGCGAAGACCAGGTATTGCGCGTTCAGGGTGCCGACCAGGAGGTCCGTTTGCTGGCCTGCCACGGCCAGCGCCTGCGGCAGCCGGTACCAGTGGTGGCCGGGGATGCCCGCCATGGGGCCGTTTTCGTCCGCTTGCGGGTTGGCGCAGCGCAGCTGTTCCAGCCAGTTGTAGCGTTCGTGCCGCGCCGCTTCCGTGCCGCTGCCGCGGCCAGTCAATTCATCGAACAGGGTATTCAACAACATGTGCATCTATCCTAAAAAAAAGCGTTCATGCCGCTGCCGTTTGCGCAAACGCAAACAGTGCGTCGAGCACGGCGTCGGGCTGCTCGGCCATCAATTCGTGCCCGCTGTCGACTTGCACCACGGTGCCATGCGCTATTGACGTGGTCAGCAGCCGGGTCGATTTGGGCGGCGTCATCATGTCGCGCGCGCCGAAAATGAATAAAGTGGGGCAGTGTACCGAAGCGGCGGCGATTTCGCCGTTCGCGTAGGCATTGCATGCATAAAAATCCGTATGAAACACGTGATCGGGGTTGAGGGCGGCGATGCGCTGTTTCAGGCGCCGCGCGCCGCCCATGGCATAGAAGCCGGGGCCGGGGAACGACGGCTTTTGCGCGATCGACGAGTGCGACCAGATATTGACCATGTCGATGGCCGCCTGTTCGTCGTTCAATGACGTTTCCAGCAGCGCCGGCGAGACCTTCATCGGATAGGTGGAGCCCAGCATGGCCAGGTGGCCGACCCGATCGGGCGCCAGGTGCGCCGCTTCCAGCGCGATCAGTGAACCCATGCTGTGGCCGATCAGCATGGCCTTGGCCGCGCCGGCAGCGTCCAGCACGGCCAGGATCCAGCGCGCCAGCTCTTCAACGCTGCTTTTCGCCGCGCCCAGGCTGCGCCCGTGGCCCGGCAAGTCGACGGCCAGCACGTTCAACCCGTGGTGGGCAAAATAGCGCGTTTGCAGCGCCCACACGGAGTGGTCGTTCTGCGCGCCGTGGATGAAGACGGCCGTGGGCTGGTGTGGGTTAAAAGCCTTGCCACCCGTGTAGCAGTAGGCGACGGTATTATCGATGGTGAACAGCATTTCAGGCGCCTTTCTGCGACAGTTTCAGGCCACGGGCCAGGTCTTCGATCAAATCGTCCGCGTCTTCCAGTCCCACGGACAAGCGCATGGTGCCCTGCGTGATGCCCGCCTGGGCCAGCTGGTCGTCGGGCACGCGGAAGTGCGTGGTGGAGGCGGGATGGATGACGAGCGACTTGGCGTCGCCCACATTGGCCAGGTGCGAGAAGATCTTCAGGCTGTCAACAAAGCGCTGGCCGGCCGCACGGTCGCCGCGCAGGCGGAACGTGAACACGCCGCCCGCGCCTTTCGGCAGCAGGGTTTTCGCCAGTTCGTAATCGGGGTGTGACGGCAGCTCCGGATAGGACACGGATTCCACGGCCGGATTGGCCAGCAGGAAATCGATCACCTTGCGCGTGTTGGCCACGTGGCGGTCCATGCGCAGGCCCAGGGTTTCGATGCCCTGCAGGATGGCGAAGGCATTGTGCGGGCTCATGACGGCGCCGAAATCGCGCAAGCCTTCGCGCCGCGCGCGCAGGGCGAACGGTGCCACCGTCGATTCCTCGGCGAAGACCATGCCGTGGAAGCCTTCATACGGTTCGCACAGTTCGGCGAAACGGCCCGTCTTGTCGTACGCCGTTTGCCAGTCAAAGGTGCCGCCATCGACGAGCAAGCCGCCGATGGCCGTGCCGTGCCCGCACAGGAATTTGGTGGCCGAGTGGAACACCAGGTCGGCGCCATGCTCGAAAGGGCGCAGCAGATACGGCGTGGTAAATGTCGAATCGAGCATCAGCGGCAAGTGGTGTTCGTGCGCCAGGGCGGCAATCCGGGGGATGTCCAGCACGTCGAGACCTGGATTGCCCAGGGTTTCCGCGAACAGTATCTTGGTATTCGGGCGGATGGCGGCGCGCCAAGAGTCCACGTCGCGCGGGTCGACAAAGGTCGTCTCGATGCCGAAGCGTTTCAGTGTGTAGGCCAGCAGGTTGTGCGAGCCGCCGTACAGGGCGCGCGAGGCAACGATGTGCGAACCGGCGCCGGCGATGGTGGACAGGCCCAGGTGCATGGCGGCCTGGCCGCTGGCCGTGGCGATGCCGGCCACGCCGCCTTCAAGCGCGGCGATGCGCTCTTCCAGCACGGCGTTCGTGGGATTCGAGATGCGCGAGTAGACGTGGCCGGCCCGCTCCATGTTGAATAGCGAAGCCGCATGTTCCGAACTCTTGAAGGCAAACGAGGACGTGAAATGGATGGGCGTGGCGCGTGCGCCCGTGGCCGGATCGGGCGCGGCGCCCGCATGCAGGGATAAAGTATCGAAACCGGGGTATTTCGGGCCGCTCATGGTGTCTCCGCCAAGTTTTTATAGTGGCAAGATCGTAACCTGATTTGCAGCGGAGCAAAAGGGCTCCTGTGCAGGGCGCATGGCGCCGTGCTGGCGGGCAGGGCGTGTAACCTGAAGTGTAAAAAAAGTGACCGGCAAGGCAGGGCGGTGGTAGGATACCGGATCAGTGATATTCGGGCTGTTTGACCTGTGCGCGTGCGCCGCGCCGCAGGGAAGGCGGCTAGGTGCCAGCGAATTCCTGGGCTTCAGGCGAACTCTCATCGCAAGTCCACCAGGAAAGATTTTATGCCCGCAATATCGTTCGACGGCTCCCTTGCCGTTCCCGGACTCTCTATCGTCGACGGCCTGTGCCAGGCAGGCTGGCTCATGCAAGAGCATTTTATCTCGCCTGAACTGAGCCGCCAGCTGGCCGCCGAATGCGTGCAATCCATGCTCAGCGGCAAGATGAAGGGTGCCGGCGTGGGCAGCGGCCATGCGCCGCTGCTGCAGCCCGATATCCGCGGCGACCATATCGAATGGCTGGAAATAGGCCGTTCCGAGGCGTGCGACCGCTACCTGGCACACATGGAAACGCTGCGCTGCATGCTCAACCGCGAGCTGTTCCTGGGGCTGGAAGAATACGAAAGCCATTTCGCGCTGTACGCGCCGGGCGCCTTTTACCGGGCCCATCTTGACCGTTTCCGCGATGACGACAAGCGCACCGTGTCCGTCGTGCTGTACCTGAACGACGACTGGCTGCCCGAGCACGGCGGCGCGCTGCGTCTGCACCCGCAAGGCGCGCCCGTGGTGGACATCCTGCCGCAAGCGGGCCGCATGGCCATGTTCATGTCGGGCGAGATGCTGCACGAAGTGCTGCCGACGGCGCGCCAGCGCCTCTCCATCGCAGGGTGGTTCCGCCGCCGCGCGTGATGGAAGGTGGCGCGCAATCCCCCTCGATTTGATTGCGCGCAAGGCTGGATTTTTCCGCAGGCATAGGCTACAGTCGCAGTAAGGGCTAGAATAACTAAAATACCAATCACGCGGACAGGACGGCCAATATGAAAGTATCTGAAATTCTCCAAGTCAAGGGCAATATTCTCTACACGGTCACGCCTGACCAGCCCCTGCTTGACGCGGCCAATACCATGGCTGAAAAAGACATCGGTTCGCTGGTGGTCATGGAATTTGGCGACCTGGTCGGCATGCTGACCTTCCGCGAAGTGTTGAACGCGCTGCATGAAAACGCGGGCCAGATCGGCGGCGGCACCGTGCGCAAGCACATGGATGACCACCCGATCACCGTCACCCCCGACACGGAAGTGAACGAAGTGCGCCGCATCATGCTGGAAAAACATGCGCGCTACCTGCCCGTCATGAACGCCAAGACCCTGCTGGGCGTCATCTCTTTCTACGACGTGGCGCGCGCCGTGCTCGAAGCGCAAAGCTTTGAAAACCAGATGCTCAAAGCGTATATCCGCGACTGGCCGGCCGAAACGACGGACTGATACCACCATCCAGTAAAAACAACGCCGGCAACTGCCGGCGTTTTGCATTGGCTATCCAGGGTGGCGCCTACGCCGCACCCTGCAGCGCCTCGTTGTTCAGCCAGGTGCCCAGCGCCGTGGCCGTCATGGGGCGGGCGAACAGAAAGCCTTGCGCCATCGGGCAGCCCAGCGCCTGCAAGATTTGCGCTTGCCGCTCGTCTTCCACGCCTTCCGCGATCACGGCCAGGCCCAGGTTGCGGCCCAGCTGGATGACCATCTCGGCGATGCTGCTGCCGCGCGCGGAACCGGTGATTTCCGTCACAAACGCACGGTCGATTTTCAAGCGGTCGACCTGCAGGCGCTGCAAATAGGACAGCGACGAAAAGCCCGTGCCGAAGTCGTCGATGGCGATGCTCACGCCCGTCTGCTTGATCTGCCACAGCATCTTGATCAGCAGGTCCGGCTCTTCCATGGCCATCGATTCCGTGATTTCCAGCTCGATGAATTCGGGCGGCGCCTGCGTCTCTTCGAGCGCCGCGCGCAGCATTTCCAGGAACAGCGGGTGGCGGAACTGTACTTGTGACACGTTGACGGACATGACGAAGTTGCGGTGGCCCTGCTCGCGCAACAGCACCAGTTCGCGGCAGGCCGTGCGCAGCACCCATTCGCCGAGGTCGATGATGATGCCCGAATATTCGGCGATCGGGATGAAACGGTCGGGCGAGATGAACTTGCCGTCCGGCGTTTGCCAGCGCAGCAGCGCTTCGGCGCCCACGGGGCGGCGCGTCGTCAGGTCGATCTGCGGCTGGTACACGACAAACAGCTGGTCCTGGCTGAAAGCCGTGCGCAGCGCGTGCATCATGCGCACCCGTTCGCGGATTTCGATGCCCATGCTGCGCGAGAAATAGAAGTGGCCGGCACGCTGCTGGCTTTTTGCCCGCTTCAGGGCGATATCGGCATCCTTGAGCGCATCGGCGCCCGTGCCCGTATGTTCACCGAGCCGCACGAGGCCCAGGGTGGCCGACAGCTGCACGTCTTGCCCATCGATGCAGAACGGCGGCTGGAACAGGGCCAGGATCTTGTTCGGGTTGACTTGCGACGAGTCGCCCAGCACGCAAAAGATGTCGCCGCCCAGGCGCGCCACCGTCAGCTGGGGGCCCAGCTGGGTTTGCAAGCGGCCCGCCACGGCGATCAGCAGGGTGTCGCCGAACTGGTGGCCCAGCGCGTCGTTGGTCTCGGCAAAGTGGTCGAGGTCGACCAGCGACAAGGTGGCGTCGTCGCGCGCGGGGCCGGACAAGGTGGCGTCGAGGATTTCCACCAGGCGCGTGCGGTTGGGCAGCTTCGACAACTGGTCGTAGAAGGCGGCATTGTGCAGGTGCGACACCAGCTCGACGTTGTCCAGGCCCACGGCAACGTTGCTGCAGAAGACTTCCAGCAGGCTTTCATCGATGGCGGAAAGAGGGCGTGGCAGCACCAGGTAGGCGGCCGCATCGCGGCTGGCCTTGCCCGCGAAGTACAGGGTGGCGTAGTCGTGCGCGTACACATTGCGCCGCTGCGCCAGCGTGTGCTCGATGGCGGCCATGACGCGGGGGTTTTGCAAGCCGCACAGGGCGCTGTGCGGCAGGCTGGAAAAGCTGCCCGTGCAGGCCGAGACGAGCAGCTCCTTGCTGCCATTGTCCTGCAAGTCCTGCACGCACAGCACGCCGTCGGCGCGGATGCCCAGCAGGTCGGCGATCTGCGCCAGCACGCCGGCCGAGAAATTCTGCACGCCGTGCAGCGCCATCAGCTGCGTGCTGGCGTGGACGATACGGTCCAGGCCGCGCCGGCTGCTGTTGATCGAACGGATCTGCTCGTACGAGCGGATGGCCGCCGTCACCGTCGTAAACAGCTTGATGCGCGTCAGTTCGGACTTGGTCTTGTAGTCGTTGATGTCGAAATCGCGGATGGCGTCGATTTCCGGCGCATAGCCTGGCTGGCCCGTGCGCAGGATGATGCGCACGTCCGTCATTTTCAGGGTTTCGCGGATGTAGCGCACCAGGTGCAGGCCCGCGTCATCCTGTTCCATCACCACGTCGAGCAGGATGACGGCGATGTCGTCTTCATGCCTGAGCAGTTCGCGCGCCTGGCCGGCTGAATACGCATGCACGAATTCCAGCGGGCGGTGCTGCATTTCCAGGTTGCCGAGGGCGAAAGTGGTGGTGGAGTGGACGTCTTCATCGTCGTCGATGATCATCACCCGCCAGACGCTGCGCGGTGCGGCCGTCAGGGGCGCAGCCGGTTGCTCATCGAGGAATACCAGGTCGTCGTGATCGTCCTTGTTGGCGTCAAGGGGGATGATCGGTGCGGGCATGTATAGCTTCTCCAGGATGACTCGATGTTTATACGAGCGCGTCGCAAAAGCCCATGGCGTTGTTGCGTTGTCTCACCGTACTTGCGTACTGTCTTCGGCAACGCGCCTAGCCCTGGGCATTTGTGACGTGCTCTCGGCGCAATCCAAATCGGTTTGATAACCAGTATTGTGTGGCGCGCTTTGATCCAAGTATATAGCTATTTAATAAGCAAAATGTTTTTTTAAATCTATTCTGTGGAGCAATATTTCTTGTTTTGCATTATTGCAACTCATATTTGGTGTTTTTGTGTGAAAAAATACACGGGATTAAAAAATGGCGATTTGGGCGGGGGAATATCGGGCCTCGGTGTGGCATTAGCGGCATGGCATGCCCCGCAGGCTGGTAGAATTGAGTTTTCCAGTCCTCACACTTCCTACTATGTCCGGCAATTCTTTTGGCAAGCTGTTTACTGTTACCACTTTCGGCGAATCGCATGGTCCGGCCATCGGCTGCGTGATCGATGGCTGTCCGCCGGGATTGATCCTGTCGGAAGCCGATATCCAGCCCGAGCTGGACCGCCGCAAGCCGGGCACGTCGCGCCACGTGACGCAGCGCCAGGAATCCGATACGGTCGAGATCCTCTCCGGCGTGTACCAGGGCGTGACGACGGGTACGCCCATCGCGCTGCTGATCCGCAATGAAGACCAGCGCAGCAAGGATTACGGCAATATCGCGGAAAGCTTCCGCCCCGGCCACGCCGACTACACCTACTGGCACAAGTACGGCGTGCGCGATCCGCGCGGCGGCGGGCGCTCGTCGGCGCGCCTGACGGCCCCCGTGGTGGGTGCGGCGGCGATTGCCAAGAAATGGCTGCTGCAGCAATACGGCACCACGTTCAAGGGTTGCATGAGCCAGCTGGGCGACATTCCCGTGCCATTCCAGTCGTGGGAACACGTGCATGCGAATCCGTTCTTTGCCGCCAGCGGCGACGCGGATCTGATCGCGCGCATGGAAGAAGCGATGGACCAGTTGCGCCGCGATGGCGATTCCATCGGCGCGCGCATCGACGTGATCGCGCAAAACGTACCCGTCGGCCTGGGCCAGCCCATCTACGACAAGCTTGACGCCGACATCGCCTACGCCATGATGGGCATCAATGCGGTGAAAGGCGTGGAAATCGGCGCCGGTTTCGATTCGGTGGCGCAGAAGGGTTCCCAGCACGGCGACGAACTGACGCCGGAAGGCTTTATCGGCAATAACGCCGGCGGCGTACTGGGCGGTATTTCGACGGGGCAAGATGTCAAAGTCTCGATCGCCATCAAGCCGACGTCGTCGATCCGCACGCCGCGCCGCTCGATCGATAAAGAAGGCAATCCCGTGATGGTGGAAACGTTCGGCCGCCACGACCCGTGCGTGGGCATCCGCGCCACGCCGATCGCCGAAGCCATGCTGGCGCTGGTGCTGATCGACCACGCCCTGATGCACCGCGCGCAATGCGGCGATGTGTCGGTTTCGACGCCGAAGTTGAAGTAAATTTTAGCTCGCGGCGTAAGAGCAGACGTAGGTCGGATTAGCGCTTGCGCGTAATCCGACAACATTGTTGTCTCTGCGGTGATGTCGGGTTACGCCCTTTGGGCTAACCCGACCTACGCGGCTGCCGTCGGGTTGTGAATTTCAAGCCACTTTATTTGCCACCAGCTCCAGCTGGTGCCGCATCTCCACCGACTGCACCAGTAAAGCCCGGATATCGTTGATCAGGTTGAATTCCGTCTGGTTCAATTGGATCGGCGGGAAGCTGTCGTCCCAGTCGCCATATAAAAATCCCGTGGGATGGCCGTTGGCCGACAGCGGCAGCACGACGAAGCTGCGCGCTTCCGACAACGTCGCTTTCCACCATTGCGGCAGCTTGGCTGCAAATTTCGGGTCGCGCGCATTGTCGATGAAGATCACGCGGTCGCTATTGAGGGCCGCGTGGAAGACGTTCGGTTCATACGCGTCGCCAAACACCATCAAATCCTGCAAGTCGGCCATGCCTTCGCCCATGCTGATGCGCGCCGAATACAGATGATCCCTGTGGTTGCGCACGAAGGCCACCGAGCGCGAAAAATCGAAGCCCTGGTGCAGCGTTTCAAGCGCCATCGAGACCATCTGGCCCGGGCTGGCGCTGCCGATGGCGCTGCGCAGGTCGGCCAGGCCGCCGATCAATACGCGGTTGCCTTCGGCGCGCATGCGCGTCGACGCCAGCTGGCGCGCGCGCCGTTCGGCCGGTTTCGACAGGGGCGCGATCGACAGGTCGGCCGCCGCCATCGCCTTGGCCTTGTCCACGGCCACCACGAGGTCGGTCGCCGTGATGCCCAGTGTGCCCGCATAATCGTCGATCAGCGCATGCACCTGCGCCGCGCCGGCCGCGTCGTCATGCCACAGCGAGTCGGCGCAGCGCGCCGCCATCGTCGACAGGCCCGCCATCCAGTCGGCGCCGCTGACGGGAGAGTTGTCCGGCGACGGGTCCATCGGACGCATGCCGTTGATCAGGTGCTGCGGCAAGCCCCAGTGGGCGGCCGTGGCATAGCCCACTTCGGGCAGCGACAGCCCTAAAATTTCGCGCGCGGCGGCAGCCTCGTTGCCGGGACCCGCATGCGCCTGCATGCGCGCCCAGAAGTCCGTCATGTAGAACGTCACCATCATGCGGCCCAGGGTGTGCAGCATCGAGCAGACGACGGCCTGCTCCGCCTGCAGGCTGCCGGCGCTGGTGGCCACCTGCTGCGCCACCATCCCGGCCAGCACGGCCTTTTCCATTTCCACATGGGCGCTGACGGAGTCGGGCGACGCCTGTGACAGCTCTTCGATCAGTTTCAGGCCCAGCGCCAGATGGCCGATGGCGTCGATGCCCAGCACCAGCACGGCCTTCGACACCGTGTTGACCCGCTGGCCGAAGGCCGAATACATGCCGCTGTTGGCCAAGCGCAGCACCTTGTGCGTGAGGACAGGGTCGGACAGCACCGTTTGCGTGATGTCGAATTCGTGGTCGTCCTCGCCGCGCATGGCGCCGAGGATGGCGCTGATGGCTTTCGCGAAGCCGGGCATGTCGCCCTGCTGGCGCGTGCGCGCCCACAGCAGGTCGAGGGTGTTCTTACCCAGCTGTGTCGGTACCGTGAAATGACCTGGATTCATTGCACCCCTCCGCGCGGTTCATTGGCAGACGGCACAGGCACCAGCGCCGCATAGGTTTTGTCGCTCAAGGCCGCTAGCGCGGCATGGGCCGGCATCGGTTTGCCCGTCAGGTAGCCTTGCACGTACTGGCAGCCGCGCGACTCGATGAAATGCATCTGCTCTTCGGTTTCCACGCCTTCGGCCACCACGGACAAATTCAAATGCTTGGCCAGGTCGAGAATGGTGTTGCAGATGGCCGCATCCTTGCTCGATGCGGGCAAGTCCTTGATGAAGGTGCGGTCGATCTTCAGCACGGAAATGGGAAAGCGCTTCAGATACGCGAGCGAAGAATAGCCGGTGCCGAAATCGTCGATGGCGATGCGCGCGCGGCGCTCCGTCATCTTGACGAGGATGGTTTCCGCATGCACGGGGTCGATCATCAAGGTGCCTTCCGTAATTTCCAGCACCAGGTGTTCGCCCGAGAGTCCCGAAAACGCGATCGCGTCATCGAGCACGTCGAGGAATTTGTCGTTGCGGAACTGGCGCGGGCTGATATTGACGGAGATGTACAGCGGCCGCTTGGCCACTTCCTGGAATTGCTTGAGCTGCACGCAGGCCGCCTTCAATGCCCAGGCACCGAGCAGATTGATCAGGCCATTGGCTTCGGCAATCGGGATGAAGCGCACGGGTGGCACCAGGCCCAGGGTCGGATGCTTCCAGCGCATCAGGGTTTCGAAGCCCTGGATTTGCCGCGTGTGCGCATCGACGATGGGCTGGTAAAAGAGCAGGAATTCGCCTTCGCGCACGGCTTGGAACATGGCCGCTTCCAGCGAGATGTCGTGTTCCGACGGGCCGTTCAAACGCGGGCTGTAGACCAGGCAGCGGGCCTTGCCCGTTTCCTTGGCGCGCGACATGGCCGCGTCGGCCAGCGCCACCAGGCGCACTTCATCTTCCGCATGCAGCGGATAGATCGACACGCCCACGGAGGCGCCCACGTAGATCGTGTGGCCGTCGACTTCGAATGGCGCCTGCAGGGTGGCCAGCAGGCGGCCCGTCACCAGCTTGATCTGCGCGTCCGTGGCGCTGCCGGGCAGCACGGCGACGAATTCATCGCCGCCCACGCGCGCCAGGGTGTCGCTGTCGCGCAGGGTCTTGCGCAGGCGCGCGGCGGCCAGGCGCAGCACGGCGTCGCCGACGGGGTGGCCCAGGCCATCGTTGACCTTTTTAAAGCCATCGAGGCCGATGGTGGCGACGGAAAAGCCCTGGCCCGAACGGGCGGCCTGGGCGATCACCATGCGGATGCGGTCCGACAGCAGCAAACGGTTCGGCAAGCCGGTCAGCGCATCGTGCGTGGCCATATGGCGCAGCCGTTCTTCCGTATTGTGCTGGGCCGACGTGTCGCGCCCGACCACCAGCAATTCGGCCACGCCGGCCGCGTTCATATAAGAAGACAGGCGCAGTTCGAACCAGATTTCCTGGTCCGGCGTTTGCAGGCGCACTTCCAGGCGGCCCGGTTCTTCCAGCGCGTCTTCCAGCGCCGCCTGCAGCGCCGCGCGCGACGCTTCGGTGGCCAGCGGCAGCAGCAAGTGGCCCGTCAGGCCCGATGGCGCGCCAAACAGGGTGGCCGCGCGCTTGCTGGCGAACAGGATCAGGCCGTCCGTATCGAGCCGGAACACGACGTCGCCTGCCTCTTCCATGAGGTTGTCCAACTCGTGGCGGGCCTCGCGGTGGGCGGCGGATGGGGTACTGGAAAACATCGTGCTGGCTTTTACCTTTTTATTATCAGTGCCGGCGCTCGCTGCAGGGCAGGGCGCCAACGGAAAGAGTGCGTCGTGCGTGACGCGCGCCATAGGGGCCGAAAGAGCGGCTATCGGAACGCGATCCACACGAAATGTATCATTGAAAAGCACCCGATTACATGAAATAGAGCAACATTGCTTCAGGTTTTGTAAATATTCCTGCCTTCCATGAAAAAAATCATGCTACGCGACACACACAGGCATTTTCATTCTCTATGGAAACATTTATCTGCGCTTGCTTCCACTGGCGCGCTTGCCCCGCCATGCGCTTTACGCTAGTCTGGCTGGCAGGCGGTGTTGACGGTGCGCCAGCGACGGCAAGGGCGCCATGATAACAAATCGCGGGAGACCCCCATGAATGCTTTTGACACACATGAAGTTTTCAACCAGGCTACGCCGTTCGAAAACGTCAATCTGTTTGCCTGCGACCCGGCGCTGATCGAAGCTCTGCTGCGCGAAGGCGGCGGCGCGGCGCGGCAGGAGCTCGACGCGCTGGGCGAGAAGCTGGGCCGCGCCGAGACCTATGCGCTGGCGCGCCTGGCCAATATCCATACGCCCGAGTTGCAGCAGTTCGACCGGGCCGGGCGCCGCATCGACGAAGTGCTGTTCCATCCGGCCTGGCATGAACTGATGGCCATCCTCGTGGGCGCGGGGGCGCACGCTTCGCCGTGGGCCGCGCCCGGTTCCGGTGCCCAGGTGGCGCGCGCGGCCGCCTATCTATTAGTGGGACAGGTGGAAAACGGCACGCAGTGTCCCGTGACGATGACGTATGCCTCGGTGCCGGCCTTGCGCCAGGCGGTGGACTTGCCGCAGATCGCGCAGCGCTGGCTGCCGAAAATCCTCTCGCGCGAGTACGATCCACGCTCCCTGCCCGTGGAGCGGAAGCGGGGCGCCCTGGTCGGCATGGGCATGACGGAAAAGCAGGGCGGCTCGGACGTGCGCAGCAATACCACGCGCGCCGTGCCCGTGCCGGCGGCCGAGGCGCAAGCGCTGTTCGGCGGCGAGGCTGATGGCGTCTGGCGCATCGTCGGCCACAAATGGTTTTTTTCGGCGCCCCAGTGCGACGCCCATTTGATTTTAGCGCAGGCGGACGAGGGAGGATTGTCGTGCTTCTTCCTGCCCCGCTACCTGCCCGACGGCAGCCGCAATGCCATCCGCGTGCAGCGTCTGAAAGATAAATTGGGCAACCGCTCGAATGCGTCGTCGGAAGTGGAATTTACGAATGCCTACGGCTGGCTCGTGGGGCAGCCGGGGCGGGGCATACCCACGATTCTGGAAATGGCCAGCCATACGCGCCTCGATTGCGTGCTGGGCAGCACCGGCATCATGCGCGCCGCCTTGACGCAGGCGCTGCACCATGCGCGCCAGCGGGCCGTGTTCGGCAAGCCGCTGGCCGAGCAGCCGCTGATGCAAAACGTGCTGGCCGACCTGGCGCTCGAATCGGAAGCGGCCACGGCCTTCGCGCTGCGCCTGGCCCGCTGTTTCGATGAAAAGGACGATCCGCGGCAAGCGATGCTGGCGCGCGTGCTCACGCCGGCCGGCAAATACTGGATCTGCAAGCGCGGTCCCGGCTTTGGCTTCGAGGCCATGGAGGTGCTGGGCGGCACTGGTTACGTGGAAGACGCGCCGCTGGCGCGCCTGTACCGCGAACTGCCCGTCAACTCGATCTGGGAAGGCTCGGGCAATGTGATGTGCCTCGACGTCTTGCGCGCCTTCGGCAAGTCGCCGGCCGCGCGCGACGCCCTGGCGGCCGAGCTGGCGCTGGCCGGCGATGATGACGCCGCCTTTGTTGCCTACCGCGCGCGGCTGCTGGACGACCTGGACGGGCCGCAGACTGATGAATTTGGCGCCCGGCAATTGTCCGAACGCATCGTGCTGGCCGTGCAGGCGGCCTTGCTGCTGCGCCATGCGCCGCCGTTTGTTGCGCAAGCATTCCTGCAGTCGCGGCTGGTGCAGGCGCCGGGCGGGGCGTATGGCCGCTTGCCGGTTGGTACCGATTGCACGGCCATCCTGGCGCGCGCGCTGCGCGAGTATTGATTTCAATAAAACCGATTATTTCGAAAATTCCGGCCACAGGCGGCCTGCGGGCTGGGATAATGCCGCAATCCATCATTTTATCGATACACAGCGCGCTTGCGGCCATGCTTGCCGCCGCGCCAGACCGTAGAGAAAGAAAAACAATATGAAACAAGACCCACGCTTCCCGAATTTGTTCATTACCGATCACCCTTTGATCCAGCACAAACTGAGCCACATGCGCGAGCACGACACGTCGACGCGCACCTTCCGTGAATTGCTCAAGGAAATCACTCTGCTGATGGGTTATGAAATCACGCGCGACCTGCCGCTGACGACGCGCGAAATCAAGACCCCGCTCGTCACCATCGACGCGCCTGTTATCGCCGGCAAGAAACTGGCCATCGTGCCCATCCTGCGCGCCGGCATCGGCATGAGCGATGGCTTGCTGAACCTGGTGCCATCGGCGCGCGTCGGCCACATCGGCGTGTACCGCGACCCGGCCACGCACATGCCCGTGGAATACCTGGTGCGCCTGCCGGACCTGAGCGAGCGCACCTTTATCCTGTGCGACCCGATGGTAGCGACCGGCAATTCGGCCGTGTACGCCGTCGACGTGCTGAAAAAACGCGGCGTGACGGACGAGCAGATCATCTTCCTGGCCCTGGTGGCCGCACCGGAAGGCGTGACCGTGTTCCAGAACGCGCATCCGAACGTCAAGATGTTCTGCGCCGCGCTCGATTCGCATCTGGATGACCACGCCTATATCGTGCCGGGCCTGGGCGACGCCGGCGACCGCATCTTCGGCACCAAGTAAGCAGCGTCAGGCGAGTATTGCGATGGCAACCTTGATCGACCCGGACTTTCGCGCGCGTTTGCGTGCCCTGAATGAAAAATATGCTGCTGGCGTGCCGGCCCTGTTGCAGGCGATCACGCAGGCAAGCAGCCGCTGCGACAGCGAAGGCCCCCGTCTGGAACCGTTGACGGAGCTGCACCGCGCGCTGCATGCGGTGGCCGGCTCGGCCGCCACCTTCGGCTTTGCCGCGCTGGGCCAGGAATGCCGGCGCATCGAACAGCTGGTGCGCGCCATGCTCAATGCCCCTGCGCAAGCAGTGGCGGAATGGCCTGGCGTGCGGGCGCAAGTGACGGCGCTGCTGGACTGGGCGGGACGCGATGCGGCGGCCACCCATTTCATTGCATGAGCGACAGCACTATAGAGATGTGGTTGCAATGATTCATTTGATACAACGCAAAGCACCCGCGTCGAAGATTAGGATATAGTGTCTCCATGCCGCTGGTACAGGGCGCCGCAAGACGGGGATTTGGCTATTAAAGTAGTGTTCGTAAGTTTATTTTGCGAAAGAATGGTTTTTCTCAGTTTTGTTGGTATAATTGGGCATCGTTGGATTCGAGGTAGTAGTGCAGTTTGTCTGTCATTTCTTTCTTGCTTCAAACGATATAACGGGCGCAAGCCCAACTTAACTGAAATAGGAAATTGTAATGGCAACTGGCATCGTAAAATGGTTCAATGATTCGAAGGGTTTCGGCTTTATTACCCCTGACGAAGGCGGCGAAGATCTGTTCGCTCACTTCTCGGCTATCCAGTCGAACGGCTTCAAGTCCCTGCAAGAGAACCAACGCGTTTCTTTTGAAGTGACCGCTGGCCCTAAAGGCAAGCAAGCTTCGAACATTCAGCCAATCTAATACGCTGGATCAAACGAAATAAAGAAATCCTCGGTCTCCGAGGATTTTTTTTCGCCTAAATTTCCGTGAAGTTGCGGTTTTGCGAGTGTTTTATGGGCTACGCGGCTCTTTTGGGCGTGCTTTGCGTCATCAGGTAGGACGGCTTAGCGCTTGCGCGTAAGCCGACAAGAGTGGCGTTGGCAAGATGTGTGGGCTGGTGTCGGCTTACGCTGCGCTAAGCCGACCTACGCTTGCCAATGCTGATCCGGGAGTTGTTGTTTCCTCATGCGTCACGACGCCGGACAAAACCGTCGCGAGCGGAAGGAAGAGGTGGCCGAGAAGCGCAACCGTACTCTAGTACGGTGAGCATCACAGGCCGCCTATGCCGACGCGCAGCAGGTTTGGTCCCGCGTCTTCAAATAGCCCGTTCGCGCCAGTAGTCTGGTTGCGAATAACTGTGCCTTAAAAAATCCACAAACGCCCGTATGCGCAGCGGCAAGTGGCGGCGCTGGGCGAACACGGCGTAAATGTCATTGCCCGGGGCGGCGAACTGGTCCAGCACCGTCACCAGCTGGCCCGAGGCGATCTCGGCGCCCACTTCCCACATCGAGCGCCACGCCAGGCCCTTGCCTGCCAGCGCCCAGTCGTGCAGCACTTCGCCATCGTTGCAGACCATATTGCCCGCTACCTTTAAAATGATGTTCTTGCCATTTTCGCGGAAGGTCCAGCCCCGCTGGCTGCCTTCGCTGCTGATCGCCAGGCAATTGTGTTTCGCCAGGTCGGCCGGGATACGGGGCGTGCCCGCCCGTTTCAAATAGGCGGGCGAGCCGACGAGCACGCGCTGGTTGTCCGCCAGCTTGGTGCTCACGAGCGAGGAATCGGACAGGCTGGCGATGCGGATGGCCACGTCGATGCCTTCGCCGATCAGGTCGACGAGGCGGTCGTTCAGGTTCAGCGACACCGTCACGTCGCGGTGTTCGGCGACAAACGAGGGAATCAGTGGTGCCACGTGCTGGCGTCCGAAGCCGGCCGGCGCGGAAATGAGCAAATGGCCGCTGGCCTTCACGCTGCGCTCGGCCACGGCCGCTTCCGCCTCTTCCAGTTCGCCGAGGATGCGCTGGCAATCTTCGAGGAAGGCGGCGCCTTCATTCGTCAATGCCAGCTTGCGCGTCGTACGCTGCAGCAATTTGACACCCAGGCGCTGCTCCAGCGCATCAAGACGCCGGCCTATCATGGCTGGCGCGATGCCTTCCGCGCGCGCGGCGGCCGACAGGCTGCCCTTGGCCACCACTTCCACGAACGTCGATATTTGTCTGAACTGCCCCATGCTTTGCTCCCGCGATGTCATCACTTGTGATAAAAACGCATAGATGAAGTGATTTTTAATCTCGTTTCCATGCCTTATAGTGCAATACTATAGAACAAACGCGCCGCCCGGCAGAGTGTTTTTGCGCCTCTGTCCAGCTTGTCCGCGCAGTCGTTCAGCTTATACTTGGATCACCAGATTACCTTTGCTTATATTGACTAAAAACCGGAGAACTTCATGACGCAGAACACGATCGCACTTCCAGAAGGCATGCAAATCACGGGTGACATCCAGCCCGGCTACGAACAGATCTTGACGCCGGCCGCGCTGGCGCTGGTGGCCAAGCTGACGCGTGAATTCGAGCCGCGCCGCCAGCAATTGCTGGCCGTGCGCGTGGAGCGGGCCAAGCGCCTCGACGCGGGCGAGCGTCCTGATTTCTTGCCAGAAACCGCGCACATCCGCGAAGGCGACTGGAAGATCGCGCTGATCCCGAAGGCGCTCGAATGCCGCCGTGTGGAAATCACGGGCCCCGTCGAGCGCAAGATGGTTATCAACGCCTTCAATTCCGGTGCGGACAGCTATATGACGGACTTCGAGGATTCGAACACGCCGAACTGGGACAACCAGATCACGGGCCAGATCAATATGTTCGATGCCGTGCGCAAGACGATTTCGCTCGAGCAAAATGGCAAGTCGTACAAGCTGAACGACAAGATCGCGACACTCGTCGTGCGTCCGCGCGGATGGCACCTCGATGAAAAGCACGTGCTGGTCGATGGCAAGCGCATTTCCGGCGGCATTTTCGATTTCGCCCTGTTCATGTTCCATAACGCCAAGGAACAACTGGCGCGCGGCGCCGGCCCATATTTCTACCTGCCGAAGATGGAATCGCACCTGGAAGCGCGCCTGTGGAACGATATTTTCGTCATGACGCAAAATGAATTGGGCTTGCCGCAAGGCACGATCAAGGCGACTGTCCTGATCGAAACCATTCTGGCCGCGTTTGAAATGGATGAAATCCTGTACGAGCTGAAAGAGCACAGCTCGGGCCTGAACGCGGGCCGCTGGGATTACATCTTCTCGTGCATCAAGAAATTCAAGCTGGACAAGGATTTCTGCCTGGCCGACCGCGCGAAAGTGACCATGACGGCACCGTTCATGCGCGCCTATGCCTTGCTGTTGCTGAAAACTTGCCACAAGCGTGGCGCGCCAGCTATCGGCGGCATGGCAGCCTTGATCCCTATCAAGAACGATCCGGAAAAGAACGATATCGCCATGGGCGGCGTGCGCAACGACAAGGCGCGCGATGCCACCGACGGCTACGACGGCGGCTGGGTGGCCCATCCGGGCCTGGTGGAACTGGCCATGGGCGAGTTCACCAAAGTGCTCGGCGACAAGCCGAACCAGATCGAGAAACAGCGTCCCGACATCGACGTGAAAGCGTCGGACCTGCTGAACTTCCAGCCGGAAGCGCCGATCACGGAAGCGGGCTTGCGCTACAACATCAACGTCGGCATCCACTACCTGGGCAGCTGGCTGGCCGGCAATGGTTGCGTGCCTATCCACAACCTGATGGAAGACGCGGCCACGGCCGAGATCAGCCGCTCGCAAGTGTGGCAGTGGATCCGCTCGAGCAAGGGTGTGCTGGAAGATGGCCGCAAGGTGACGGCCGAGATGGTGCGCGCCATGATTCCGGAAGAGCTGGCCAAGGTGCAGCGCGATGCGCCAGGCGGCAACGGCCCGACCTATGTACGCGCCGGCCAGATTTTCGAGGAAATGTCGACGTCGGAATCGTTCGCCGAATTCCTGACCTTGCCGCTGTACGAGGAAATCTGATCCTGATCAAATAGATCAATAAAAAATCCCGGCGGTGCCTGATGGTATCGCCGGGATTTTTCTTTTTGGAAGCAGCAGCTTAAAAGTTGTTTTTCCACATCCGTAGCGCGGCAAACGCTTCCACGGGGGAGGCATCTGCCGTCAGCTTGCCTTCCACCTTCAGGCTGGTCAGGATCGCCGATTCGCGGTAGCGCAGGAAGGGATTCGTGGCCTTTTCAAGGGCGATGGTCGACGGCACGGTCGACAAGCCCTGCTGGCGCTTTTCCGTGTCGATGGCGATGCGTTCCTGCAGGGCCACATTGCCCGGCTCGACGGCGTTGGCAAAGCGCAAATTGGACAAGGTGTACTCATGCGCGCAAAATACCTCGGTATCGTCGGGCAGGGCGGCCAGCTTGCCCAGCGAATCGGCCATCTGGCCCGGCGTGCCTTCGAACAGGCGGCCGCAGCCGCCCGCAAACAGGGTGTCGCCGGAAAACAGCCACGGGGCGCCGCTGCGCTCGTCACGCTGGCGCACGTAGGCGATATGCCCCTTCGTATGGCCGGGCACGTCGATGACGTTCATCTGCAAACCCAGCTCGGGCACATGGGCGACATCGCCTTCGGCAAGCGGTTCCGTGATGGCTGTGATAGCCTCATTGCGCGGGCCGAAGACGGGGACGGCGAAATGCTGCAACAATTCAGGCACGCCACCCGTGTGGTCGGCGTGATGATGCGTGAGTAAAATGGCGGACAAGGTCAACTGATGGGCTTGCAGCGCATCGAGGATGGCCGTCGCATCGCCGGGATCGACCACGGCGGCGTGGCGGCCGTCGTGGATCAGCCACAGGTAATTGTCGGCAAAGGCGGGCACGGCAAGTACCGATAGAGCGTGTTCAGGGGAGTGTGTCATGAGCAAAAGAGAAAACTGAATGGACAGTGTGGCATCCGAAAAATCCATTATAGCGCTTGACGGCTGGCTGCAGACGCCGGCCGGCCTGTACGTGCGCGCCTGGGAGCAGCAATGCCTCGACAGCCTGACTGTCGATATCTTCGGTTTTAATGCCGTGCAGATCGGCTTGCCCCAGCTCGACGCGCTGGCCGCCAACCGCATGCCGAACAAATGGCTGCTCGATGCGCGCTTGCCTCCGCGCCCGCCGCAAGAGAAGCGCCTGACCCTCGTGTCGGCCTTCGATGAGTTGCCGTTCGATTCGCAAAGCCTGGACCTGGTGGTCTTGCCGCACGTACTCGAATTTGCCGCCGAGCCGCACCAGGTCTTGCGCGAAGTCGAGCGCGTGCTGATCCCGGAAGGGAGAGTGATCGTCTGCGGCTTCAATCCGGCCAGCCTGTGGGGCATGCGCCAGGGGGTGGGGCGGGTCACGGGGCGCCACTACCTGCCGCAAGCCGGCGAGCTGATCTCTATGCCGCGCATGAAAGACTGGTTAAAATTGCTCAACATGGGCGTCAGTCAAAGCTACTTCGGCTGCTACGCACCTGCCTGCAGGACAGAAAAATGGCTGCGCCGCAACGCTTTCATGGACAAGGCGGGTGCGCGCTGGTGGCCATATCTGGGCGCAGTGTATATAGTGCAGGCGATCAAGCGCGTCAAAGGGATGCGTTTGATCGGTCCGGCGTGGACCAAGAAACCGGCGACGGCGCCCGCAGGCGCACCGGTCACGAATAAAAGGCGGGAACAGCAAGATGGATAAGGTTGAGATTTACGCCGATGGCGCATGCAAGGGCAACCCCGGCACTGGCGGTTGGGGTGCACTGATGGTGGCCGATGGCGCCAAGAAAGAAATTTATGGCGGGGAACTGAATACGACGAATAACCGCATGGAATTGAAAGCCGTGATCGAAGCCTTGACGGCGCTCAAACGTCCGTGCCAGGTAGTGTTGTATACCGATAGCCAGTATGTCCAGAAGGGCATCAGCGAATGGATCCACGGCTGGAAGGCGCGCGGCTGGAAAACGGCGGCCAAGGCACCCGTGAAAAACGTCGACCTGTGGCAGGCGCTCGACATCGCCCAGGCCGTGCATGAAGTGGAGTGGCGCTGGGTGCGCGGCCATAACGGACATCCGGGCAACGAGCGGGCCGATCAACTGGCCAACTTGGGCGTGGAAACCGTGCGCGCGTAAGAATATCCAAGCTCGGGAGTTGTAATCGCAGGGCACAGTTTTGCTATACTGTGCCCTTCGCTTTTTGCTTTTACGACTGAATCTGCCATGCGTCAAATTGTTCTCGATACTGAAACCACCGGCCTGAACCCGCGCACGGGCGACCGCATCCTGGAGATCGGGGCGGTCGAGCTGAACAACCGCATGTTGACGGGGAATAATTTCCACCATTACATCAATCCGGAGCGCGATTCGGAAGAGGGCGCGTTGGCCGTCCACGGATTGACGACGGAATTCCTCAGCGACAAACCGAAATTCGCGGAAATCGCCGACGAGTTCCGTGCCTACATCGCCGGCGCCGAACTGATCATCCACAACGCCCCGTTCGACATCGGCTTCCTGAACGCGGAATTCAAGCGCCTGAACCTGCCGCCAGTCCACGAGCAAGTGGTTGGCGTGATCGACACCCTGGTGCAGGCGAAGGAAATGCACCCGGGCAAGCGCAACTCGCTTGACGCCCTGTGCGACCGCTACGGCGTCTCGAACGCCCACCGCAAGCTGCACGGCGCGCTGCTCGACTCCGAGTTGCTGGCCGACGTCTACCTGGCCATGACGCGTGGGCAAAACAGCCTGAGCATGGAAGAAGAAGTGGAAGTGGCCGCCGACGGCGCCGTGCTGGAAATCGTGCCCCTGGCCGAAGTCATCTTCCAGAGCGCCACGGCCGACGAGCTCGCCGCGCACGAAGCCACCATCGCCGGCCTCGACAAGGCCGCCAAAGGCCAGTGCATCTGGACCGCCGTCACGTCACCGCCAGCGGCCGCCTGAGAAAAAAGCGGGGCTAGGTAAATTTCCTCTTGCCAGCCCTTGCAGATGCCGCAACACCTATGCGATAATTCGCCTCGCTTCGGGAGGTTAGCTCAGGGGTAGAGCACTGCATTCACACTGCAGGGGTCGCAAGTTCGAAACTTGCACTTCCCACCAAAAATTTTAGTTTGTATTCAAAGACCTGGGATTTCATATCTTGTCTGAATAGGAACTTGGGGCAAATCTGGGGCAATGGGTTGTTAACCCGCTGTCCAGCCCCAAATGATACGGCCGCTTCCTGCGGCCGTTTTCACGTCAAGCGAGTACACACGCTTAGCTTGCGGGCGCTTCCTCTCGACGGAATTGTTAAGCTAAACCAGCGCCAGACCTATTTGTTGCCAGCGCCAGCGGGTGCATTGCTGCGCCCTCCGCCGGATGGCTTGCCCGTTGCACTTGGCCACCCTCCGCCATTTCCTTGCCCACGGCCACCGCCAGCTGCCCCGCCACCTTTACTGCCACCGCCCTGGGAGCCACCATTACGGCCCCCGTTATTACCGCTACCTTTGCTCATTTTTATCTCATTTCCGGATCACTGTGAATCGCCACGAGTCTGCTGGATACCCGCTAGCCTTTCAAAATGCCTTCGCTCGCACTCGGAATGCAGCTCATTTCTTGTCGCCTTTGTTGCTTGCCGCTTCACATCACGGACATGCGGCATTCGCGAGGCCTCCGGTGTTGCAAGCATTGAGGTAGCCTTGCGCCACTGCGGGCGTCAATTTACCGCCCGTCTGTGCGTTTATGAATGCTGTGCGACAAGCGCTTTGACCGTTGCTCCCCGGGACAATCGTTTGAGCGTTCATGCGTTGAACATAGGTGACGGGGTCGACGCCACAGAGCAGGGCGTTGCTTTGCGCGACAAACGCTCCGGCAGCGTTCTGGACGATATTGGTCGCTTGTTCGCAGTTGTTGGCCTGAGTGCGCACTGTCAGGTGGAGAGGGACGGGCGGGTTCACGCCATTTGGCTGGAGGCCAAAGGTCAAGTGAACGTCGGGTTGCGCGGCCGTCAATTCACACACTTGCAGGTTTTGCGTAGCAGGGCTGAGGCTTTTGCAGAGGCCGCTGGTGGCGGCATTGCCATAAAACGCCAGCGATGGGCATCGATTGGGAACCTGCGCCAAAGCACAGGAGGAGGCGGACAACAGCGAAACGATCATTGCGGCATGACGCATATGGGATTTCATCTTGTTCCTTTCGACTTGGTTGAATGGTTGAGTCTGCTATCTCAAATTGAGCTCTGGCGAGTAGATCCAGGATGTAAGAAATACAAATCCTATATGTTTCTACTGAAGAAAAACTATTCAAATGTAATAATATTAATTTTTTGAAAATATCGTTGATGTGCATCAGTGGTGTCCCGTTCCAACTGAGGACAAGTACGTTTTCCAGCTATCGGGGATGTTATCTGCTGATGCGATAGCGCTCTTGATCCTTTCCTTGGGCGGAAAAATTATCGATCCGGCTGCCGTGCGATCGTCCCGATTCCGGCTCAGGAAGTACGGATCGTCTTCGGTCAAGTGTTGCAGGGCGTCAAAAAGCGCTGTGATTTGCGCGTTCAGCTGTGACAGTACCTCGGTTTGCTGGCGCTGGGCGTGTTCCAGGCGGCGCAGCGATTGTTTGTGCTGGGGAATGATGGAAAGGGCTGAGCGGGCGTGTTCGATTAGCTGGCATTGTCCCTCTCCCTGGAGCGCGGTCCCCGTGCAGGGAACGAGGGAGGTGAGTGAGAGGCTGGTGCAGTGTTCGGATTTGACATACCGTCTCACCGATTTCCCGGTTGAACCCATCGATCTTTTGCCGGGCTACAGCACGCTGGGACGTTGCCTTCGTATGCCGATCATGCAACTGACGGCAGGTTGCGGCATGATTGCTGCGGTATTTCTGCAGGCGTGTCAGGATCGGTCGCCGCTGAACGGCGCGCGTCAAGCGTCGGTGATCGGCGTTGAGCAACCGCAGGTTCGCATGCTGGCTTAACATCACTGCCATGCTCGCTGCTTCCGCAGGTAGGGCAGCCCAGTTCGCCGCTGCTCGGCTCGGCACCATCGTTCATGAAGACAAGGCCGCCCGACGTCGAGGCGATCAACTGGCCAGCGGCGCGCGCGGTCGCGATGGCCTGCTGCGTTTCTGGCGAGAGGTCGCTGAAAAGTGGATTGATCAGCGCTTCCCTCAGCGATTCTCCTCAAAGCATTTACCGACAGGCACCCGGCGGCTTGCCGATGACGCGCTTGAAAGCACGACTGAACGCGGCTTGAGATGTATAGCCAAGGCGTCGGGCGACGACGTCGATGGATACTCTTTCGTGAGTGAGCAATTGTGTGGCAAGACGCATTCTCAATTCCGTGGCATAGCGCAGGGGCGGCACTCCGATGGTGGTTTCAAAGCGTCGCGCGAAGACTGAGCGGGAGATATGACACTCCGCAGCCAACTGTGCAACTGTCCATTCACGACCAGGCTGGCGGTGCAGCGCCAATATGGCACGAGCAAGGCGCGGATCACGCAAGGCGGCGAGGAGACCAGAAGCGTTTTCACAACCGGATTCAATCCAGCCGCGCACGATCATTGCTGCCGCGACCTCCGCCAGGCGAGCCAGAATGCCTGCAAAGCCAATACGGCCGGCGCAGATTTCACGCTTCATTGAATCAAGAACAGGCAGTAACCCAGGATAGCCTTGCGCTTGCGTGTCAGCCACCATGACGGTTGGCATCAGCTTGCCGATCCCTTGCATCCCGCCGAGATCGAATTCCATGCAGCCGTAAAAAATAACCGCACTGGGCACGGGGTGCGTACTGGGACATGTGTCTACTCCGCTAACGGATTCACCAAGGGGCGCGGCATCGAACTTTGCGATGTCCTGAAATGCAATACCCGCATCCGATAGAAGCTGATGTCTCCGACCGTGAGGCAGGAACGCCGCGCTACCGGCGGACAGCTGATGCAACTCACCATCATCCGTACATATGAAGGCAGTGCCAACGGCCAGGAAGTGGAAGTAGGCGTGGCCTGGCTTGTCTTCAAAGCCTATGCCGAAAGCTGGACCGGTCTGAATGCGGCGGTACTGGACTCCACGCAGGCGCATGCCTGTCAATAGTTCACTGACGAGATTAGATGATGGAGAAATTTGACTTTGCTTGCTCATTTTAGGTGTTTTGATCAAAACATCAGGATTTACCATCATAGATCATCCTGTATTTTACCTCTAGACTTTCGACTCTGATTGTTTTAGGGATTGTAGAGATGAACAACGATGTTTTTGCTACCGGGCAAACGCCCAACGCGAACGATGCGTCTGTTTTAGAGCCAGCGGCAGCAGCAGCATGGATGGCAGTGTTTTCACTGGCAATGGGGGTTTTCGGTTTACTGACGGCGGAGTACCTGCCAGCCAGTCTATTGACCCCGATGGCCTTCGACCTTGGCGTATCGGAGGCACTAGCTGGCCAGGCAGTGACGGTGACGGCCGTCGTGGCCATGTTCGCCGGGCTGTTGGTGCCAGGTCTCACGCGTCATTTTGACCGGCGTGTCGTCTTGTTGGCTTTCACGGTGCTGATGATCGCCTCCAACCTGCTGGTGGCGTTGTCCTCAAGCTTGACAGTATTGTTGGTGATGCGCATTCTTCTGGGCGTCGCGTTAGGCGGCTTTTGGAGCATGGCGGCAGCCGTGGCTATGCGGCTGGTGCCGGCAAAGTTGGTGCCGCGAGCGCTATCCATCATATTCAGCGGCATTGCCATCGGGACGGTCGTTTCCGTACCGTTGGGTAGCTACTTGGGGGGGCTATATGGCTGGCGCAGTGCATTTATAGCAGCCGCGGCTGTCGGAGGGCTAACACTTGTGTTTCAATTGTTCACGCTGCCCCGTATGGCGCCGCGCACGATGATGCGCACCACATCGGTACTGGGACTGCTCCGTCGCCCGGGGATTGGGATCGGGATGCTGGGCTGCGTACTTGCCCATACCGGGCAATATGCATTGTTCACCTATATTCGCCCCGCTCTTGAAAGCGTTGTCCAAATAGATGTAAACGGTTTGTCTCTGATGCTCCTGGGTTTTGGTGTCGCCAACTTCGTTGGCACGCTGCTGGCCGGCTGGCTAATGGAGCGTAGCCTGCGTGCTACTTTAGTGCTCATGCCTGCGCTGGTGGGCTTGGCGGCATTCGCCATGATTTTACTGCCAGTCCAAGGAACAGGCCTGATGTTTTTGGTCGCTCTGTGGGGCCTGGCGTTCGGCGGCGTACCTGTCGCCTGGTCCAACTGGGTAGCCCGTGCTGTCCCTGATCAAGCGGAGACAGCTGGTGGCATGGTCGTCGCTGCGGTGCAATCTTCAATAGCTGCCGGCGCTGCATTGGGTGGCATGATGTTCGGGTTTGGTGGAGTGACAGGCGTTTTCATTATTGCTGGCGTTGTGATGCTGCTCGCTGCTCTCGTTATCGCTTTAAGAGTTCGGGTCGAATTGCCGCAGTGAACCGCCACAAGTTCGCTAGACGCTCTTCAGGCGATCAAAATCCTGCTTTTCGCAATTGAGCGGGTTGGAAGGCTCATGATGACCAGTCCACTGTGAGCTTGCAAAGTCCCCGATCTGGCTGAGCGCACGAAGTAAATGACCGGCTAGTTTATCGTAGCCAACTATGCCGTCATAGCGCTCAAAAGCAGGCGCTCTGCTGTTGCCTCGCCCAGCTATGCCATCCTTCGCCGGCAGTTATGGCTAGGGAAGGCCTGCTTTTGCTCGCTCATACGGCCGTTGAATCGTTCAACCATGCCGTTCGTTTGCGGATGCCGGGACGGTGCCAGGTGGTGTTCGATGCTCATACCTGCTTGGCCAATTCTGTTCCAGCAAACTGAAAACCTTGGACGTTGGCAAAGATCGGATCCTTAAGTTCCGGCAACTCGTGATAAGGGAGCGCGGTTTCAGTGCTTTTCGATAGAAAAAGGCGCCACCGCCGACCAGAATAATATTTTTAATGTCAGCAGCGCCTTGCGGAAGCGATCGATTGATGATTTCCTTATCCATGATGGTCTTTTTTTGATAATTGCCGCGACAAGATGACTGTTCAGGGCGGTGGGCTGAGTCGTTAATATGCGCCTCCCGGCATCAAGCCGGGCTGCGGCAATTGCCGGCGTATGTTAATTGCCCACGGCCCGATCCGGGATGATCCACTGGAAGTCCGTGAGAGTGAAGGGTGCCAGGCACGAACTCTTGGGGTTGAGCGAGGCGCGCAGGTTCGGGCATTGCGGATTTTGATAGCTGGCCACGCCCGGAGTCATGGCTTTAAAGCTGCTGGGCCAGCCTGCATTGGCGTGGCAGGTGTAGCAACTGGTGCCGACCGGGTGCGTCACCAGTTCGATGTACGGGTTGGTGGCGACGGGGAGCAGGTCCGGGTTGCCTTTTTCCGGGATGCCGTAGGCTTCCGTCAGCAGATAATGTTTCCACGGTCCCGTGGCCTGGATGTCGGCCGGGCGGTTGGCGGCATACGGCATGCTGCCGGGGCGGTCCGACCACCACACGCTTTGCAGGCCCCAGCTTGGGATTTCCTTGGTATTGATGTGCATGGCCACCGTGACCAGGTAGTCGCCGGCGCCGAAGGGCTGGCCGTTCAGCCAGTAGCAGGCGGCGTTGATGATGGCCTTGTCGGCTTCATCGAAACTGGCCCAGTCGGCCGCACTCACCTTGTGGTGGTAGAAGTCCTGCAAACCGTATACCTTGGCGGCTTTGGTGATGACGGGCCATGGCGTGGTGGTATCGTGCTGGTACAGGCCGTGCAGGTAGCTGACCTTGGCCATCTGGCCCACCTGCTTGCCGTCCGGGTCGATGGCAATGGCCGTACGCCACTTTTCGTAGCCCGCATAACCGGTATATTTGGCGCTGAAGTCGTCGTGCCACACGGGCAATGCGGTCAATCCCCTGGCTTTGACGGGCCAATACATGTGCTTGGTCACGACATAGCTGGCTGGCGCATTCAGGTTGTGCACGCGCTTGGCTGGATCGTCCTTGCTGTACAAGGCATCGAGCGTGCTTTGCTTGTAGACGGGCTGTTTCGGGTCGCGGATGAAATCGAGCGCCTCCTTGCTCAGCGATTCCGTCGCGATCATGATATCGCCGTTGAAGGCGAAGTGGATGCCGTCGCGGATGCTGATTTTGACTTTTCCCCCTTCCGTCGTGCGGACTATGGCGCCAGGATATGCGGTGATGACCTGTTCCGGGATGCGGTAAAACGGTGTGTTTTGCACGTTGACGGGAGTCAAAGTGCTCGCCCCCAGGCGGCCCATGCGGCGCTTGGCTGGCTTCACCTCCGCCGTGGCGGCTGCCGCATCGCCGTTCAACGCTGCGGTGTCGGCGAACGCGTCAGTGCCGTTGGGCCAGGTGTACCAGACCGGCCAGTCCAGGCCGGCGGCTGGCTGCATGATGCCGGCCCACAAACGCCAGCCGTGCGCGCGCACGACGGCGTTGTCGCCTGTCTTTACGGCCGTCTGCAGCGCGCGGGTTTCTGCCGGTTCCAGATAGCCATAGCCTTTGGGGAAGGGCTGGTAGGCGGGCGTGCCGGCCGCTGCGGTGGCGCAGAACAAGACGGCGAGGCTGGCGGACACTAACTTGGGAGCGGACATGAGTGCACCTGTTTAAGTTGAGTTATTGAAAGACATAGTATCCGCAAATAATTGATGAAATCTCAATAATTGTCACCGCTGATTGCCCTGGCGAACGACACCGTGTATGGTCTCGCAAGCCCGGCGCCTGGCTGGTGCCGCCGGGCGTTTGATTGCCTCATCTGAATGACATACACATGAAAAATACCAACAAGGCCACCCTGACCGGGCTGGGCGCCATTCTGCTGTGGAGCGCCATTATCGGGCTGATCCGCAGTGTCACTGACCTGCTGGGACCCACGGGCGGGGCGGCGATGATGTACAGCGTGGCGTCAGTGTTCCTGCTGCTGTCCGTGGGTTATCCGAGGCTGAGCGAATTTCCGCGACGCTACCTGGTCTGGGGCAGTGTGCTGTTCGTTACCTATGAGCTGTGCCTGGCGCTGTCGATAGGCTATGCCAGCACGGCGCGTCAGGCCATCGAGGTGGGCATGGTGAATTATCTGTGGCCGACCTTCACCATTGTTGCGGCCATCCTGTTCAACGGGCAAAAGAGCAATTTCCTCATCGTGCCGGGCTTCCTGCTGTCCGTCGCCGGCATCTGCTGGGTGCTCGGTGGCGAGCAGGGCTTTGACGTGGCCGGCACCGTGGCCAATGTGCGGAGCAGCCCGCTCAGCTATGGCCTGGCCTTCGCGGGCGCGCTGATCTGGGCCGCGTATTGCACCGTGACGGCGCGCCTTGCGCAGGGCAAGAATGGCGTGACCCTGTTCTTCATCCTCGTTTCCATCAGCTTGTGGGTTAAGTATTTGCTGCAAGGGGGCGGCCACATGGCGTTCACTGCCGAGGCCGTCACTTATCTGGTCCTGGCCGCCGGCGCCATGGGCTTTGGCTACGCCGCGTGGAACGTGGGTATTTTGCACGGTAACGTCACGATCCTCGCTGGCGCCTCGTATTTCATCCCCGTGCTGTCCGCCGCGCTGTCGTCGCTGCTGCTGCGCACGCCGCTGTCGCTGGCTTTCTGGCAGGGCGCGGCGATGGTGTGCGGCGGCGCCATCCTGTGCTGGCTGGCGACGCGGGCGGGACGTGCCAGGCCGGTCATCAGCTAGCACTAGCCGAAACACGCCGCCGCGCAACCGGCCAGGCGGTGCGGGCGGGGCTATTGACGCTCGCGCCATGCGGGCAGGATCAAGGTATCGCCATCAGAAAGTCCTGCAGCCCGGACCGGGAGCGAGTCCCCACGACTTGCCGAAGCTGCCCCGCTTGCACGCTTCAAGCGTGAGATTGGGCCTGGATTTGCCGCTGCATTGCCGCGCGGACCAGCAAGGGGCGTGGCCTTGCTGGTCCGCGGCGGCATCCTTCTCTGCCTTGGTGGTGGCCGGGCTGGCCGCCGCATTTTCCTTGGGTGTTTCCTTCTCCTGCTTGGCGGCACCCGCCATGGAAACGGCCGAGATCAAGGCGACAAGGCAAAATAGACGTTGCAGTTTCATATAAACCTCCTGGTTGGATGAGAAATGTCAAACACACTGTTGTACTGCTGGGAAAGAACGGCGATTCAATTTTCCATGGCTTCTGGCGGGCTCGCCTTGTCCGGCGGGGGAATGTTGGTGCGGTCCTGATTCCGGTAGGCGATGGGCCTGATCTGCGTCCCATCCGAGCGCGTCACCACCAGGTCGGTCAGCAATTGCCATTGCCATACACGCGCCGTTTCCTTGAAGATCAGCTGTTCCGAGTATTCGACGCTGGTCTCTTCCGTGCGGCCGCTCAGCTGCGTTAATGAAAATGTGTTGGTCATGGAAAGGGATGCCGAGGCGGTGGGACCTTCGAACACGGCACCGACCTCGACATTCGTGGTGATCGACGTCGACCGTTCGAAGGTCGTGGATTCTTCTTTGGTCACGCCGACGCGGTAGGTTGTCGTCGTGGTGCCGCCCCCGGTCGGCGATAACACGTTGTAGCAAAAGTAATACGGCTGGGCGGCGATGAAATAGAAGGGTGACGTATATGGCTGGTCGGGTACGTTGCTGGCGTCACCGGGGATGGCGGTAAACGGGACGATCACGACTGGGCTCAAGCCGGCCTTCAGCTTGTGGTTGACCACAATTGCCGGGTCCAGCTCCGGCCGTGGCGGGCCTGGAAAATCAAATGGCTCCACGTCGAGGCAGGCCATGGGGAGGCGCAAGTAAAATGCCGGCAAGCTGCCATAGGTATACGCCAGCGGCGACAAAAGGACGTATCCATCCTGAACATCCTTCCATTTGTCCGGGCGCGCCTTCGGCGCTTCCACGCTGCCGCTGCTGTGCCATCCGTGTTCTTGCCATACGCGGATCTTGTCGACGGAAATGCACAGGTCTTTTCTCACGCACCAATAGTTGCTTCTGTCCGGTTCCCTGGCGTTAAAGCAGATGCCAAGCGCGTAATAGCCATCGGGCGCAATGGGCTGCCAGTAGCAGATGTCCCGGGGGTTTTTGGAGCCTCTGTCATTGACCAGAAAACGGAACCCCGTCGGATGCGCCAATGCGGGACCCAGGTCAGACGGCGGCGCTTCCGGGCACGGTGACAGGTAAAACATGGGAGACGCCCGGGGCGGCTGATACGGCGGAGCCAGTCTGGTGGACACCGCGATGTCGCCGACGGGCAGGCAATTCGCATCGCGCTGCCCGCTGCCCGTGAAATGGTAAAGGCCGATCCACGGCATGTTGTTCAGGTCGGGGGGGAACGTGCTCAGGTCCAGTTGGCTCCATACTTCGGTGAACTCATCCGGCTTGGCTAAAGTCAAACAAATTTCACCGTAGCGCACCGCCGTCTTTGTCCAGTCCCTGGAGCGCACCGCCTTGACGATGGCGGCGTTCGCCTTTTCATTGTACGGAGCCAGGGCAGGGGCGAGGATGGCATCGTTGTTGTCGTTACGCATGGGTGCAGAACTCCGTCGAGAGTAGGAACCGGTCCCGCAGCTGTCGCGGGCGGGTAGGGAACTTGATTCTCCATCCCCGGTTCATGCCGACTTGACACCCTGTTTCACTTTTTTAAAATATTATCTTGAGGAAAGATCATTCCGGACTGTGCCTGAACTGTTCCCGAATTGTTCACGAAAATCGCGCGGCGACATGCCATACGCGCGGCTGAACGCGCGTGAGAAATCGGAGGCGCTGTTGAAGCCCAGTCCCAGCCCGATCTGCGTCACGGCAAGATGGCGCATGCTGGTCAGTTCATGTGCCGCGTCGCGCAGGCGGCAATGGCGGATGTAGGCGGCCAGGCCCCCCTGGGATTCAAACAGGCGGTAGATGGTCGAGCGCGCGACGGGAAACGCCCGCATCACGCCGTCCGGCGTCAGGTGTTCTTCGTGCAGGTTCGCCTGGATATAGTGTTCGATCTGTCCCTGCAGCGCGGCGCGGGCGACAGCGCGCCCATGCTCTTCCAGGCGCTGCTGCTTGGCAAATGCGGCAATGATCAGCCGGGCGCACGTGCGTAGCGTCTGCTCTTGCTGATCTGCCGGCAACGCTGGCAGGCGCTGGCATAGGATATTCAGGTAAGCCGGCAGCATGCGCGTCAGTGGCGTGGTATAGCCGACGATGCGGCCATGAATGGCTTCGGCGTCGGGCAGGTGCGCACTGACCGCGGCACGGGGCAGGAAGAAGGCCAGTACATGCGCCCGCGTCGGCCGCACCATGCGCATCGGCTGGTTCATGTCCAGGGCCAGTATGCCTGGCGTGTATTGCAGCGCTTTTGCGCTGGGGCGCGTCGTGCTGGTCTCGATAATGCCCTGGACGGCGATGTGAAAGACGAAATCGCGCATGCTGTCGGTGGAGATGCGCTCATTGCTGCGCAGCTGGGTAACCGCGTCCGTGCGGCTATCCAGATATGCCATGTCCGGCAGCAAGTACGTGTCGAGTTCTGCGTGAAAGCCATTGCCCAGCTGCTGGCGCCTTACCTGGAGGTCAAGGAACCGGCCCAGATAATCGCGCCAGGCCAGTAGCTGCAGTTCCTTGTGCTCGCTGGCGACGCTGAAGTGCTGCCGCGTCAGCCCGCTGACGGGCGGCGTGCGGGCATGCCTGATGTCACGCGCGGCAAGTAGGTCGCGCATCGCCGTGGAATATTCCTGGCTCAATGGTGGTGGCTCCAGCGCTAGAGGGTAGCTGTTGCCGGCAGCTTGTCAGCCAGCACCATGATCTTGCCGGGATTGGGCCTGGCCGTCAAGACACGTCGCCAGCCGCTAATGCGACAGCACCGAATCGCGCGACTTGTGCCCGAGGTAAGGCAGCAAGCTGATGAGACCAAGCACTGCCAGCGCGACACCGACCCACAGCGGCGAGCGCAAGCCGTAGCCGGCGGCGATGCCGAGGCCGCCGAGCCATGAGCCGGCGCCCAGGCCGATGTTGATGACCGAGGTATGGACGGTGTTGACCAGCGGCCCCGGATGGGCGGTCTTCATCACGCGGGCGATGATGGCGGGATTCATCGACATGCCGACCAGGCCCGTGACGACCAGCAGGGCAACGCTGATGGTCTTGTCGTGCGCAAAGACGGCGAACAGCGCCAGGCTGATACTGAGGATGACCATGCCCCAGACCATGATGACGGTGGTGTAGCGGTCCGCATAACGGCCGACCACGCCATTGCCCACTACATTGGCGATGCCGTAGACGCCCAGCAGCCAGGGGATAGCGGACGTCGGAAAACCCGTAATTTCCGTCAGGATGGCCGCGAAGTAGCTGAATGCCGCGAAAATCGCTCCGATGATGAGGCCGCTGCTGGCGTACGCCGCCCACAGGTGGCGGTTGCGGAATTCGCCCAGTTCCTTGCCGAGGCTGACGACTTCGGATGGCTTGGTGCGCGGCACCAGCACGGTGATGAGCGCCAGACACATCAGCGCCAGCAGGACCACCAGCCAGAAGCTGGCGCGCCATCCCAGGTGCTGGTCGATGAGCGTGGCGACCGGCACGCCCACCACCGAAGCGAGCATGAGGCCGCCGATCACGACGGCGGCGGCGCGTCCGCGCGCGTTGGGGCTGACGATATCGGCGCAGATCGCCAGGGACAGGCCAAAGCAGGTGGCGGCGGCCACGCCCGTGACCACCCGTGCGACGGCCAGTACGTCATAGCTGGTGGCGGAGGCGGCGACGGATTGGGCAAGGACATAAAAGCCCAGCAGCCACAGCAGCCCCTGCTTGTTCGGCACGCGCAGCTTGAGCAGGACGACGGTGCTCAGCGGCCCGCCGATGACCATGCCCATGGCGTAGAGGGAGATCAGATAGCCGATCCGTGTCACCGGTTCGTCCATGGCCAGGGCCAGTGACGGCATCATGCCCGCCACCATGAATTCGGAAGTGGTTAACGAAAAGATCGTCAACCCCAGAATGTAAACAACCAGCGGCATAGCAATATCCTTCGAGAGTAATAACAAAAAACACTAGCCAGGGATGGCGCGCGCCGGCCGCATGCGGCCCTTGCACGCGCCATGCCCTGGTCAGGTGTTGCAAGACGTAAAGACGCTGTCCGGAATGTCGCCGACAGACAGGTTGGGAAAGTCGCGTACCGAACGGTGCTGCGGGTCATTGCCTGTGACCATGCGCAGCAGGCGGTTGCCACCGGCCTCCAGGTAAAACACCGATGGCGGCTTGCCCGCTGGCTCGACTACCCAGGCATCCGCCTCCCGGCCCAGCACGCTATGGCGGCCGTCGTGACGGGCGCCGCCGTCCAGCAGCACCGCTTGCGGCAGGAACAGCGCCTGAAACGGCGTCACCTCGTCGGCCAGTGCCGTTTCCTGCAGCTGTGCGCCAGTTGCCTGCGCCTGCCGTGCATAAGCCACTTTCTGCTTGCGGCTTTGTTCACGCCGGGCGTCGCCGATTTCCGACATCCACAGCAGGTGTCCATGTTCCTTTTCCGGCCAGGGGTTGAACAGGCCATCGATGCGGCAGATGTTGCGCGCATAGTCGAACCAGCAATAGCCGGACGTGATCTGGTCGTCCTCCTGCATCGGCGTCCAGTAGGAAACATAGGCGCTGCTCCATTGCATCGGCAGCAGCGGCGGGGAGACGTGTGTCGGCATGGTATCTCCCTAGCGGCCCAGCGCGTAGCCTAGGCTGGCCATCAGCGCTTCCTGCAGCGATGGCAAGTCCTTGCGGCGGGCGTCGAAGCTGTCGGTCAGCTCTGCATTGCTCAGGTCGATACGCTCGCCTACGGTTTCAAACCACAGGCGGCTGGCGTTGGCGTGGTCCTTGAACAATTGCATCAGAGGCACGGCGCGGGCGTTGAAGCTGTCCAGGGCGGCGGCCGTGCCAGCTTCGGTGTTGAGGATTTTGACCAGCAGCAGGGCCGCCACCACCGCCATGGTGGTGCCATGGCCGATGGAAAAATGCCCCGATTGCAGCGCATCGCCGAGCAGGAAGAACTTGCCGTCGCAGGCCCGGTCGCGGCTGAGGGTCATGAAGTTGCGCCAGCCCTGGCCCGGTTGGCTCTGCAGCCCATGTTCGCCGAGCTCGGCTTTGAACGTCTTGGCGATATATGCGGCGGCGTCGCGCTCGGACAGCGCTTCCAGGCCGGCCCTGGCGTACGTTTCTTCGCTGCATTCGACGATAAAGGTGCTCATCGTGTCCGAGTATTTGTAGGCATGGCCGATGAAAATGCCTTGCTCATTGCTGCGGAACACCAGGTTCATCTGGTCGAACAGCTGGGTGGTGCCGTACCAGATGTATTTGTTGCGGCCGAAATCGATGTGCGGCACCAGCGCTGGCGGCAACTCCAGCGATTTGTAATTGACGCCGTTCGCTACCACCACCAGATCGTACTCGGCTTCCAGCTGCGCCCGGGGCGCCGGCGGCGTTTCATAGCTGATCGCGATGCCGGCCGCCACGCACTTGGCGCGCAGCGCCTGCACCAGGGCCTCGCGCCCCACGCCGCACAGGGTCACGCCGGTGCTCATCAGATTGGGCTGGTCGTGGTGCACGAGCTTGAATTCTTCCAGGAACTGCGGATTGAGCCGTTCCGGCTGCTCCAGATAGGAGAGCGGATTGGCGGGATGGCGCGGCGGGCGTCCCGGCAGCACCACGCCCCAGCCCAGCACTTCTTCCGGGGTGTTTTTTTCCGTGATGCTGATATTCCAGCCGGGCTGGGCTTGTTTCATCTGACTGGCGAAGAGCAGTCCTGCGGGGCCTGCGCCGATAACGAGAATGTTCATTAATTTACCCTTCCAAGTTTGTACCAAACGTTTTGTTTCTTCTGGATTTGCTGCAATTCATCGTAAGGAACCGATGTGAAGTACAGTTTCTCCGCCATGTCTGGCGGATAAACACGGGGGAATTTCTTGTGCATGTAGCGCGTGTAGCGCGTCTGCAGGAAGAAAATCAGATTCGGATTGCTCAGCGCTTCATAGTTGGCGATCGCCATGTCCTGCATGGCGTCCGCCTGCACCTTGCGCTGCTGCGTGAACTCGGACAGGGCAGGGCCCAGGGCATTGCCGTGCTTTTCCAGTAGGGAAACGAAGACGTGGACGTCTTCCAGCGCCATGTTCATGCCTTGTCCGAGGAAGGGGGCGGTGGCATGCGCCGCATCGCCGATCAGCAGGATATTGGACTTGTAGTGGAAGGTGCTGGAACGGACATTGATGAGGTCGTTGCTGGGCAGCGCCATGAACTGGTCGAGCATCTCCTTGCGGCGGTCCGGCGGCAGGTTGCCGAAGTAGCGGCTGAAGAAGTCGGCCATGGCTTCGCGGTTGAGCGTGCCCAGGCTGGGCGTGCCCGTGTAGGGCAGGCACAGGGCGAAGCTGATGCTGCCGTCCGGAATGGTGGCCGCGCGGCCGGCAAACAGGCCCTTGGAATCCATGCCGAAGAAATACAACAAATCCTTCCGGAAACCCAGATCCGCCGCGTTCGGCAAGACCAGCGTCTTGTAGCCGTGGCGGAAGTAACTCTGTCTGAACTCGAAACGGCGCACGCCGCTTTGCATGGCGCGCCGCACGGCCGAGTGGGCGCCGTCGGCGCCGATGACCAGGTCGCCATGCAGCTGCTGCACGGCGCCGTCCGGGCCCTGGATCAGCACGAGCTTTCTTTCCAGGTCGACATCCAGGCATTTATGCTCAAAGTAATACTTCACTTCGTGCAGGGCGGCATGCCGGTTCAGCAGGCGCTGGAAGGCGGTGCGGTCCAGCGACAGGGGAAACAGGCCTTCGAGCGGGGTCAGCTCGCGTATGCGGTGCCGGCCGCCCACGCAAAATGCCATGCCGACGATGGGTTCGCCGCACTGGTCGAGCTCCTGCTTGCTGATGCCAGCTCCCAGGACGGCCTTGATGCCGCGTACCGTCATGCTCACGCCGATGGCGCGCGAGTTGACCGGGTCGGAGCTGGCGGCATTCTCCAGCAGCGGATCGCCGCGTTTTTCGATAACGTGGACATCGTGTCCCCGTTGCGCCAGATAAATGGCGCTGAGGCTACCTGCCAGGCCTCCGCCGACGATAATGATTTTATGCATTTCAAGCCTCTCTTGACATCTTTCCCCGAGATAAATCGGTAAGTTGCTGATTAAAAAACTCCAACATCTCTATCGGCGCCATGCCGATGACATCGCTCTCAAGGCCGCGCGCGTACTGCGCCAGCGCCTGGCATTTCTGCGCCAGCATGTTGCAGCCCAGGCTGTAGTCGCTGCTGATGAGGCTGCTGACGGGCTCTGGCACGGGCGGTCCCGCATGGCGGCCGGGCACGCCGGACGGCATGTTCATCAGAGCGGCCGACAGGGGACGCAACAGGCCGGTCATGATGTCGATCGATGCATTCATCAGGCGCGAGCGGCGCAGGCTGCCCAGCGGCCGCTGCGCGAAATGGTGCGCCATCATCAAAAAGGTCAGTTCGTAGCAGCCTTGATACAGCTGCATCAGCGCACGCGCCTTCCGGTCGGTCACCACGGTGCAGTCCGCACGCGCTTCCAGCACGGGATTCTTCAGCGCCGGCAGCGCCGGCTCGAACGGTTTGCCGCAGGCTGAAAACTTGCCGGCCACGGCGCGCAGCCGCTGGAAGTGCGACGAGGCGAAATGCGGCGAATCGACGGCCACCCCTTCCCCCTGTTCGGTGACGAAGTCGATGGCAAACAGCGCGCTGTCGCGGTCCGATACTTCCAGCTGGTAGCCGGGATAGGCGCGGTTGGTTAGTTCTTTCAGGAACAAATGGTGTTCGCCGCCGCGCTTGCCGCCGCCGCTCTCGAACAGGCCGGGCAAGTCGGCAACGGCCTGGCGGATCGCGATATAGAAGGTGGCGATGGATTTGCCTGGCGTGGGGATGTAGTCGGGCCATTCGAAACGCACGAAACGGGCCAGCACGTGTTCGGAAAATGGCTCGAACGCAAATTCCGTGTCCAGGCCGAAACGCTTGCGCGCCAACTGGCCCATCACCGGGGTGCCGCTATAAAACGGTTCGCCAAGCGCCATCAGCACATTGTTGACCAATAAATAGTGAATCATTTCTTCATGGGCGATCTCCAGCAGCGCGCCGCGCGTGCCGCTGTTGCGGCGCCGGTCTTCGGTGCCGCAGGCCAGTTCCAGCTCGGCAGGCAGCCAGCGGCCAGCCTGCACCAGCGCCGCCCCCTGCGCATAGTTGGGAATCGAATACGCGGCATACAGGTACTGCAGCATCAGCGACAGTTCCAGGTCGATGGCCTTTTTCAGTTCCTCGATCAGCTCGGCCTTGCTGCCGATGACAGGCGGCACCGCCGCTTCCGGCACCGCCGCCTTGGCCTTTGCCTCGACCTGCGTCAGGTATTTCAGGAACAGGCGCGACTTTGGCAGCGACAGTTCGCGGGTGCTGGGCATGTAGTAGCTCTTGTCGCGGTTCCGCGGATCGCACATCTGCCACATCAGGCGCGAATAGGTTTCGCACTTGCACTGGTCCGCCAGGCTGAAGACCTTGTCCGACATGAATGGATACACGAGCTCGTAGTAGCTCATCACATGCCGGTAGAGGAAGGCGTAGTCGACCTGTTCGGCCGGTACGTCATCGAGGTCCCAGTCGTCGGGCAGCACGCGCACGCCGAGGTATTGCTTATCCTTGCCTGCCCCCAGCACGATCCTGGTCGCGCCCGGCTGGCGCCCCGTCAGGGTCAGCGCCGTGTAGCCATGTCCGAGCGGCGACGGCTGCCGCTCCACGGCCAGCAGCGCGCCGTCCTCGGCCTGCGCCGGCAGGGACGCGGGCGCCGCCAGCTCGCCGCGGAAGCGGCTTTGCACGGTGATCGTCTGCGGAAATTGCTCCTGCTTGGTGCGGTTCGGCGCTTCCAGGTACAGCTGGTTGCTGTCCGATTGCAGTACCCAGTCGGTTTCGTCCCACTGCGCCTGCGCGCTGCCCAGGCTGAGCGAACCCGTGGCCGCGCCGGCGTGCTGCAGCGGCACGTCGAAGACGCCGTGATGGCGCCAGTAGTCGCGGTACAGTTGCTCGGGTATCCGCGCCAGCAAGTTGCCGGCGCCGTCCCGCAGCAGCAGGTCGCCGAGCGCCTGCTTGTCGCCCAGGGCATGCGTGGGATGCTGTTCCGAGACGGCGTGCGGGTCGCGCGTGGTGAAGGGAATGGCGGTCGGCATGTTGAACGCGACGCGGTCCGCATGCATTTTCACCAGCACCGGTCCCAGGCAGGCCTGGCGCGGCTGCAGCAGGCGGCCGGCCGGATAGCTTGCCAGCTCGTCGCGCCGCCACAGGCCGATGCTGCCGGCCAGGTCGTAGAACACGGGCGAATCGGGTTTGAGCGGCGTCGACATATTGAACAGCGCATATTGCACCGTCAGACCCAGCACCGCGTCGTCGGCCAGGGCTTGCCGCAAGGCCTGCATGCTGGCCGGCAGCGGCAGATCCCCGTTGAGCAGGAAATGCGGATCTTGCTTGGCCACCGAAAACTGGAACAGCCTGGAGCGGGCGAATTCCTCGTCCAGGAAATGCCCGCTGCGTTCCGTGACATGGCCGCTGCCGAGCCAGCGTACCGAGTGCGCCTGCGCGATATCGGCTGTGAACAAGGTGGGCGTGTTCGGCGTGGCCAGCTTGTCGCTCAAGGTAAACTGGCCGGCGTAGATCAGCGTGGTGTCCGGCTGCGATGGATTGTTGTCGATCCACCTGGCGCGGTTGGACGTCGTGCGCAGGTACTCGTTGTAGTGGCCCCACAGGGCCAGCTTTGCGCCCACGAGCGCGTCCTGCGTATCGACCTCGCCAGTGCCAAGTTGGACGCCCGTGATCCGCGCGTTTTCCCACGAGAAATGGTTGTTGCCGCAAAAATTGTAGCCTGCCGCCTGGCTGAAGATGCCGTCCGGATCGGGTTTGCCCTCTGCATTGAAGCGGGGGGCAAGCTGTTTCAGGTGTGCATGGAATTCGGACGGCGGCCGGCTCAGGTCGACGGCCTCGCCCGCCATCGATACCGCATTCGTGGCGATATCGATGTTGCCGTGCGTATTGCGATTCCCCGTCGGCACATTGGCGCGGGCAAATCCCCGAAAGTGCAGGCGGGGGAAGTCAAGTAGGCTCATGCGCGCTCGGTCGAGGAAGTGATGAAGGTATCGTTGGCGGCCGCGACCTCGTCCAGTTGAGCTAGCCGTTGCAGCAACAGGCCGCTGGCGTGCTGGGCGCTGATCAGGCTGCCTTCCATCCAGCCGCAATGCGCGGTATAGGCATCCGAGCAGGAAATGATGCCGTCCCGGTGCAGCAGCACGGCCGGGTGTTCGGCTTCCGGTTCCACGCAAAACTCGACGCCATGCGGCCAGAACTTGTGGAAGTGCGCCTTGATCCGCGGCAGCGGCTGGCCATCGAGCGGCAGGACTTCTTCCAGGTGGCTGCGGACACGCTCCAGGTACACGTCTTCACCGAGTTCCAGGCTGTCGCGCCAGTAGGTGGCGCTTTTGCTGTCGGTATAGAACAGCACATACTTGTCGCTCTTGAAGTAGATCTTGCGCAGGGGATTTGCCGCCATCAGCACCTTGTCGGTCAGCCCAAGCGCGTCCCACCAGGCCGTGTCGAACGTGAAGAAACCCTTGAACAGGGGCAGCGAGTCGTACTGGAACGGGCTCCATGCGGCCGGGAAATCCAGGTTCAGGCGCGGCATGGCGGATGGCGGGATCGCCATCACCAGATGACGTGTGCGGTGCATCTGCGTGTCGCCGTGGTGGCCGAAGGCGAGCACATGGTCGGTGCCCGATTTTTCAACGGACAGCAAGCGATGTTCGAGCTGGAATTCCACGCCGGCGACCTGGGCCTGGTGCTGCAACTGGCACAGCAGCGCGTGGTAGCCATCGGTGGCGTAGTGCCACTGGTTGGTGGCGTTTTCCGTGAAGTGCTGCGTTTCCGGGTGTTTCTTGATGATGTCGTAGGCCATGGCCGCCGACACCATCGGCAGCAGCAAGGCGTCATAGCCGGTCGCCTTGATGATGTTGCTGGCCTTGGCGGCGCCCAGGTAATGGCTGACGAAATCGAGGAAGGAGAGGTTAGGATGCTCTGTCAGCCTCGGGCTCAGCTCATCCAGCGTCGCCTTCAGCTCGTCGAGCACGCTATCGTGGGAGATGACCTCGGTGAACGGGTAGACCGCATGCGGCAGACCGCTGCCCTGCATCAGTTGCTGGAAATGCGGATGCAGCTGCGGCGAATAGCGGGCGGCGCCCAGTTCGGCGATTTCCTCGCCATCTATCTTCCGCGACTGGATGCGGCCGCCCACGGTGGCATTCAGGTCGAATACCCGGATGCGCAGCTTCCTGTCGGCGGCGGCGCCGATCAGGCGGTTGGCGCAAGTCAAGCCGCCTATGCCGGCGCCAACAATGCAAATGTCAGAATACGTGCTCATACGAAATTCCTTTTTAACGTTCATTAATCAAAAGGCTGCAAAATCGCCAGCAAAAGTTGTCCCTGCACGTGTACGCAAGGGATGGGACGCTGCGTGTTACGGCACTTGGCGAGCGTTATCAGCTGGGGAATGAAGAGCCTGGCGAAAACTGGCGTTGTGTCTGGAATGGTTGAGTCTTGGCAGCAGAGTTTCTGTTTCAAATCAAAGATGGCACCGACATTAGCCCAGGCATCGGGCTGTCAATTTGATAAATATCAATGTAGTTGCCGTCTGCCAAGCGTGCGCTGATATCGCGGAAATATTGCTACGCTGCTCGCAAACGGGAGGCGCCATGTCCGACATCATCGAACTGTTGCAATGGCCCGCCATGGCCGCTTCGCTGCTGGCGGCCTGGCTCGTGGGGTCGCGCGCGGCCGCACGGCGCTTTGCCGGCTTCTGGGTTTTTCTGTTCAGCAATGTGCTGTGGGTCTGCTGGGGCTGGCATGACGGGGCCTGGGCCCTGATCGTCCTGAATGTCTGCCTGGCGTTGACGAACGTGCGAGGGATCGTCAAAAACGAGTGAGCGGGACAGGATTTGCTCGAATATATTTCTGTTTACATATTTGTTTCCATTGGTGCATACATGGCCTGTGGGCCTGCTTGCATCTATTTCCTTGCGGAAAACCGCCATATTCTCCCGTCTGTCTCAGATATTTGCTGTCTTATATAAGATTCGACGCCATCGGATACACAAACAGCGGCAGGACAGTCTAAAATACGTGGTGGGCAAGCACGGCGTCACCGCCGGCACACTAGCCGTCCAAAGCAAGGCTAACCGTCCTGTGTTTGGAATGAAGAAAGTTAACCACCAGGCATCACCGCATACAAGGGAATGAACATGGCAACACAAAAATCCAAAATCATCTACACGCTGACTGACGAGGCGCCGCTGCTCGCGACGTATTCCCTGCTGCCAATCATCAAAAAATTCACCGCGCCGGCCGGCGTGGACGTGGTGTCCAGCGATATTTCGGTGGCGGCACGTGTACTGGCCGAATTTCCCGAATTCCTGACGGACGCGCAAAAAGTCCCGAACACCCTGGCTGAACTGGGCAAATTGACCCAGAATCCAGACACCAACATCATCAAGCTGCCGAACATCAGCGCCTCGCAAGGCCAGCTGATCGCTTGCGTGCGCGAATTGCAAGGCCGTGGCTACAAGCTGCCGGACTACCCGGAAGATGCGAAGACGGAAGAAGAAAAAGCCTTGAAGGCCCGTTACGGCAAGTGCATCGGCAGCTCCGTCAACCCGGTCCTGCGTGAAGGCAATTCCGACCGCCGCGCACCGAAGGCCGTCAAAGAGTATGCGCGCAAGCACCCGCACTCGATGGGCGAATGGAGCCAATCGTCGCAAACCCACGTCTCGCACATGCACCATGGCGACTTCTACCATGGCGAAAAATCGCTGACCCTGGAAAAGGCGCGCGACGTCAAGATGGAACTGGTCACGGCCTCGGGCAAGACCATCGTGCTGAAACCGAAGGTTTCCCTGCAAGCGGGCGAAATCATCGACAGCATGTTCATGAGCAAGAAAGCGCTGCTGGAGTTCTACGAGAAGGAAATCGACGACGCGTTCAAGACGGGCGTGATGTTCTCGCTGCACGTCAAGGCCACCATGATGAAGGTGTCGCACCCGATCGTCTTCGGCCACTGCGTGCGCATCTTCTACAAGGACGCGTTCGCCAAGCACGCCGAGCTGTTCGACAAACTGGGCGTGAATGTCAACAATGGCATGAGCAACCTGTACGACAAGATCGACACGCTGCCAGCGTCGCAAAAGGATGAAATCCTCAAGGACCTGCACGCCTGCCACGCGCACCGTCCGGAACTGGCCATGGTCGATTCGGCCAAGGGCATCACCAACTTCCATTCGCCGAACGACATCATCGTCGACGCGTCGATGCCAGCCATGATCCGTATCGGCGGCAAGATGTGGGGCGCCGATGGCCGTCCGAAAGACGTCAAGGCAGTCATGCCGGAATCGACTTTTGCGCGCATCTACCAGGAAATGATTGGCTTCTGCAAATGGCATGGCAACTTCGATCCGAAGACCATGGGCACCGTGCCGAACGTGGGCCTGATGGCGCAGCAAGCGGAAGAGTACGGTTCGCACGACAAGACGTTTGAAGTGCCGGAAGGCGGCATCGCCAACATCACCGACCTGGAAACGGGCGAAGTGCTGCTGACGCAAACGGTGGAAGAGGGCGATATCTGGCGCATGTGCCAGGTCAAGGACGCGCCGATCCGCGACTGGGTCAAGCTGGCCGTCACGCGCGCGCGCAACTCGGGCATGCCTGCCGTGTTCTGGCTCGATTCCTACCGTCCGCACGAGAACGAAGTCATCAAGAAGGTACAGGTTTACCTGAAGGATCACGACACCAAGGGCCTGGACATCCAGATCATGTCGCAAACGCGCGCCATGCGCTACACCCTGGAACGCGCCTTCCGCGGCCTGGACACCATCTCGGTGACCGGCAACATCCTGCGCGACTACCTGACCGATCTGTTCCCGATCCTGGAACTGGGCACGTCCGCCAAGATGCTGTCGATCGTGCCTTTGATGGCCGGTGGCGGCATGTACGAAACGGGCGCCGGCGGTTCGGCACCGAAACACGTCAAGCAGCTGGTGGAAGAAAACCATCTGCGCTGGGATTCGCTGGGCGAGTTCCTGGCCCTGGCCGTGTCGCTGGAAGACATGGGCATCAAGACGGGTAATGCGAAGGCCAAAATCCTCGCGAAAACCCTCGATGAAGCCACGGGCAAGCTGCTGGACAACAACAAGTCGCCATCGCCACGTACCGGCGAACTGGACAACCGCGGCAGCCATTTCTACCTGGCCATGTACTGGGCGCAAGCTCTGGCGGCGCAGAAGGACGATGCGGAACTGGCAGCGCATTTTGCGCCAGTGGCCAAAGCCCTGGCCGACAACGAAGAAAAGATCGTTGCCGAGCTGAAGGCAGTACAAGGCAAGGAAACGGATATCGGCGGCTACTACCTGCCAGATCCAGCGAAGACGGAAGCGGTCATGCGTCCTAGCGCCAGCCTGAATGCGGTATTGGACAGCATCTGATGCAGTCCTGACAGGCGGCAGGTTCTTTGCTGCCTGACATGAAAAACGCCGCCGGAAGCGATTCCGGCGGCGTTTTTCATTTCTCCTCAGTGCCTATTTGTAGGGTTTGTAGACCTCGGTGCTGCCATTGCTCTTGACCAGCAAGACGTCATACGCATCCTTGCGCGGTCCTTCCATGCCAGGCGAACCCATCGGCATTGCCGGCACGGCCAGGCCTTTCGCCTTGGGTTTTTCGCGCAGCAGTTGCTTGATCTCGCTGGCCGGTACATGGCCTTCGATGGCGTAGCCGTTCACGAGGCCCGTGTGGCAGGAACCGAGCGCGTCGGGAATGCCGGCCAGCTTGCGGTATTGCGCCGGCATCTCGACATTTTTCGCGCGCACCGTAAAGCCGTTCGTTTCCAGGTGCTTGATCCATGCGGAACAGCAGCCGCACGAGGCGCTCTTGTAGACTTCAATGACGGGCAGGGCCGCCATGGCGAACGTGGGCAGGCCCAGCATGGCGGCGAAGGCGCCGCGCACTAATAAATGTTTGATCATGTGTTGCTTTCAGACGAAGTAGGTCTATCGTGGCCACCTGGGTGGCCTGCTTTTATTTAAGCGGAAAGCGGTCTAGGAGGCCGGCGTAAGCCGTCGGGAATGAATCCCGTCAGCAGGGTGGCATTGGCTACGGCGGCGTGTTCCGCGCCGTTGAGCACGGCGGCAGGCAGGGGGAAATAGGGCGGCATCAGCGCGCCCAGGCAAAAGCTGGAACAGGCGCCGCACGCGGGGTGCTTGGCAGGGGACTTGCTGTTTTCTGATGTGCTGGCGCTGTCCGGGATGGTGGATGATTGCGCATCGTGATGCTGGCAGGCGGCCGTCATGGCGGCGGCAGGCGAGGCAGCGAGCGGCGCACACAGCCGCGTGGCGCCCGCAGCGGCCGCTTGCAGCGGCACCGCCGTGATCAACAGCAGGATCAGCCATGTTTTGAAGAGTCTCAGCATCGCGGGAAAGTATAGCATGGGGGCACTGTCGCCAGGAGCGGCATCCGCTAGCGCGAGGCGGCGGCCAGCACCTTCGACGCGTACATGGCCCGGTCCGCATGGCGCAGCAGCAGCTGCATGGTATCGCCGTCTTCCGGATAGTGGGCCACGCCGATGCTGACGGCGATCTGCAATTGCTGTCCGTTGCCCAGGTGTAGCGGCGCGGCCAGGGCCGCGTGGATCTTTTGCTCGATCAGGCTGACATCGGCCGGCGTGACATTGCTTTCCAGAAGCACGACGAATTCATCGCCACCCATCCTGGCCAGGGTGTCGGTTTCGCGCATGCAATCGCGCAGGCGGTTCGCCACCGTTTGCAGCAGCAGGTCGCCACAGGCATGGCCGTGGTCGTCGTTGACGCGCTTGAAGTTGTTCAAGTCCAGGAACAGCAGCGACAGCCGGCCTTCCTGGCGGTGCGCGCGCGCGAATGCCGTGTGCAGGCGGTCGTGGAACAGGCGGCGGTTCGGCAGGCGGGTCAGTTCATCGTGCATGGCCATGAACTGCATTTGCGTCTGCAACTGCCGGCGCTCGATGGCGGTGGCGAGCTGCTTGGCGACAAATTGCAGCAAATCCTGATCTTGCTCGGTGCCGATGACGGCGTCCTGGCCGCCTTGCAAGGCCAGCGCGCCGATGCTGCCCATGGACGAATACAGCGGTACGGCAAGCCAGCACGAGGACAGGGCGCCGGCCGCCGTTTGCAGCGCAGCCGGCAGGCCGGCCAGTTGTCCCGCCTGCAGCAGCAGGGGGCGGCCGCTGCGCAGCACTTCATCGCACAGCAGGCTGGCCAGCGAAGACGTTGGCTGCGGCGCGCTGTCGTCGGCATGGCAGGTCATCAAAGGCTGGGCGCCGTGTTCGTCGTGCAGCAGCAAGGTCAGGCTACGCGTGGGCAAGTGTTCGCCGATGATGTGCTGGATGCGGTGCAGCAAGGCGGGCAAGTCTTGCGTCGCCTGCATGGCTTCGGAAATGGCGTACAGCGCGGCCTGCTTCGCCTGCGCCTGTTTCAGCAAGGTGATGTCGCGCGCCACCGCCACGCGCAGCTGGTCGGCGGCGGACCAGCGGGCCGTCCACATGATGTGTGCCAGGCTGCCATCCTTGCGCAGGTAGCGGTTTTCGAAATGCGTCTGCGCATGGCCATCCATGATGGCGCGCGCGGCGGCCAGGGTGCGGGCGCGGTCGGCGGGAGCGACCAGGTCGAGCATCTGCTTGCCGACCATTTCCTGCTGCGTGTAGCCGAAGATGCGTTCGCAGGCGGCGCTGACGAAGACGAAGCGCCCGTCCACGTCGACCATGCACACGGCGTCGAGCAACAAATCGGTAAAGCTGGCCAGCGGCGCGCGCAGAATCTTGTGTTCCATACGATACATTTTGAGACATTCCCGGCGGTGAATCAACTTGTTGCGGGGCGGCTGGGTCATCCGTATGAAAATGTTTCATTTCCCCGACACTCATGCTTTGCCGTTTCTTGCCGTTATAGCAGTATTGCCACGCAGTACTTGCCACCACGTCAGATAACGTGACACAAGGCTTGCCTGGCGCCAGGTGATTGCAAAAAAACTAACCATATCGAACTTTTATGATGCCCCTACTCGCCACTTGCAAGGTTACAGCGCCATGACCTCCATTTCTCCACTGTCAAACTGGAATAGCGCCCCGTCAGGGGCTTCCTCCGCCACGCCGAACCGCACGCAGGCGGCATCGCCGTCGTCCCCATCCGCGCCGTCTTCCATCGTTGCCCTCAGTCCGGAGAGCGTGAACGACAGCAAACCGGCCGCGCTCGTGAAGCCGCCGATGGTGTGGGAAAGCGCGACACGCAACAAGGTCAGCGACGCGATGACGAAGAGTTTTTCCTCGTATGCGTTTGGCGGCCGCTTCAGCGGCCTGGGCGCTGCCATGCTGGGACAGGCCAAATTGGGCAACTACAATTTCTCGCAGGCGATGCGTCAGCCGCCGCCGAGCGCCACGCCGAATGTCTATGCGGCGTCCGGTATCGCGCCGGGCAGCCTGCATGGCAATGGCGAAGACAGGGTTTCCCTCAGCATCACGACCAAGAGCGGCGTGGAAGTCAAGCTGTCGCTCGACAGCCAGGGCGACGGCCTGGCCGTGAGCATGACGACCAGTGGCGACCTCAGCGACGCTGAGGCGAGCGCCCTGGGCGAGCTGGCGAAGGGCTTCCAGGAAGCCATCGACGGCATGGGACAAAGTACGCCGAAAATCAAGCTGGAAGGCTTGATGCAGTTCGACCAGCAGCAGCTGGCCTCGGTGAAACTGCATGCGGAAGTCAAGGTGCGCGGCGAGCCGGAAAGTATTCAAACCCTGGACTTCCAGGCCGATGGCGCGCAGCGCAAGGTCAGCTTCAGCGGCGTGGCCGGCAGCCTGGACCTGAAGGTCGACGCCAGCGCGCTCAATACCCTGGGCAGCAAGGAAAAGCAGGCGAAGGCGCTGGGCAGCTACCTGAAGCAGTTCGACCAGGCGGCGTCGCGCGGCCATGGCGACGCGGGCCTGGTGGCCATGCTCAAGGATAGCTTTACGGCCTTGCACAGCAATACCGCCGCGCCGCAGGTGGCCACGGACAGTCCCGAGACGGGCAAGTGGCGCCTGGCGGCCGAAGACAAGTCCATCCTGACGGGGCTGGCCGATTTCAGCGCCTCCGTGTCGCAGGCCGTGAAATTCAGTAATCCCATGCGCAGTTCGGAAAAGGATGGCTTCAATTATGACGTGTCGCAAAAGACGCTGCAGGCCGGCGCCAGCCAGGATGAGCGTTCGGTCAGGCAGCAGCAGCAATCGAAGCTGAGCGCCAGTTTCCATGAGACGCTCGTCCCCGGCGTGCCGCTGCGCTTGCTGGACAATACGGAATCGCAGAACTATACCTACCACCAGATCGAAGATACGGCCAGCAGCGACGCGCAGGTGGCCTACAAGGATGGCAAGATGGTCAAGGCGAGCTTGCGGCAGGAGGGCAACCAGTCCGAGCATGTGATGAAGTATTTCCTGGGCAAGCTGGAATCGGACAAGACGACGCCAGGTAACTATTCCGTGCTGCGCGACCTGCTGCCTGTGCTGGGTCCCTACAAGACGGGCGAGCTGGGCATGACTCCCGAGAAAAAGGCGGAGCAGCGCCAGCAGGCGATGCTGACCTTGAGCGACGACGTGCTGCTGCAATCGTATGCGGGCCAGAGCATCGGCCTGTGGCGAACCGATGTGCAGCCGGGTGCAGGCGAGGCCGCCGCCGCTTAGTAATAGCGCGCGCTGAATGCAAAAAGCCCGTCTGCGAAGACGGGCTTTTTGTTTGCTGATTGCAAAATACTGCGCAAGCCTATGCCTTGGCCTTGTTTTGCTTGATCCAGTAGCCAATGCCCAGCGCGGCGAGCCACACGGGGATCAGGTAGACGGAGATGCGCAGGCCCGGCGTCAAATACATGATCACCAGGATGCCGGCCAGGAAGACCAGGCACAGGTAGTTGGTGAACGGGTAGCCCAGGCTCTGGAACAGGGTCGTCTTGCCCTCGGCCTTCTTCTGCGCGCGGAAGCGCAAATGGATCCAGCTGATCATGGCCCAGTTGATGATCAGGGCCGACACCACGAGGCCCATCAGCACCTCGAACGCTTCGCCCGGCATGAAGTAATTGACCACCACGCAGGCGCCCGTCGCCAGCGCGGACACGCCCAGCGCCGCCAGCGGCACGCCGCGGCGGTTCAGGCGCAGCAGCGCGCGCGGCGCATTGCCTTGCTTGGCCAGGCCGAACAGCATGCGCGTGTTGCAGTACACGCCGCTGTTGTACACGGACAGGGCGGCCGTCAGCACCACCACGTTCAGGGCCGTGGCCACCAGGTTGCTGTCGAGCGCATGGAAGATCAGCACGAAGGGGCTGCCGCCGGTGACGACGTTTTGCCATGGGTACAGCGACAGCAAAATGCCCAGCGCGCCGATATAGAAGATCAGGATGCGGTAGATGGCCTGGTTGGTGGCGCGCGGGATCGTCGTGCTCGGATCGTCCGCCTCGGCCGCCGTGATGCCCACCAGTTCCAGGCCGCCGAACGAAAACATGATGACGGCCATGGCCATCACCAGGCCCTGCCAGCCATTCGGGAAGAAGCCGCCGTGCTGCCACAAGTTGGCTACCGACGCCTGCGGACCCGCGTCGCCGGAAGCGAGCAGGTAGGCGCCGAAGACGATCATGCCGATGATGGCGACCACCTTGATGATGGCGAACCAGAATTCCATCTCGCCGAAGGCCTTCACGTTCAACAGGCTGATGGCGTTGATGGCGCAAAAGAAGATGAGGGCCGAGACCCAGGTTGGCACGCCCGGCCACCAGTACTGCACGTAGATGCCGACGGCCGTCAGTTCGGCCATGCTGACGAGCACATACAGCACCCAGTAATTCCAACCCGACAGGAAGCCGGGCAGGTGGCCGCAGTATTTGTCGGCGAAATAGCTGAACGAACCGGCGACGGGTTCGTCGACCACCATCTCGCCCAGCTGGCGCATGATCAAAAAAGCGATGACGCCGGCGATGCCATAGCCGAGCAGCACGGAAGGTCCGGCCATCTTGATGGTTTGCGCGATGCCCAGAAACAGGCCGGTGCCGATGGCGCCGCCCAGGGCGATGAGCTGGATGTGGCGGCTTTTCAGGCCGCGCTTGAGCTCTTGTGGTTCGGTAATCCCGACTGCCGTCATATGTTTTATCCTGTTTTTACGGGGCTGAGGTCGCTGATTCTAAAGCATGGACGGGCAAAGCAGGAGCGAAATGCATGTTGCACTGCGGAGGCGCAAGAAAAGCCCCGCATCTTCGCCGAACGGTGCGCAAAACGGCCGCCCAGGCGTCTGCTTTTACGCGCCGGCCGCGACGATGGCCGGTTCGTACACGGCCAGGAACTCGGGCGGCAGGCGGCGCGCGCGGCCGCTGCTCAGTTCGATGCAGATCAAGTCCCAGCGTCCGCGCACGACGGTGGCGCCGTCGCTGTCGCGCACGAGCTGGAAGCGCCGCTCCATGCTGGAACGGCCATCGCTGGCGCACAGCCAGGTGGCCAGGGTCAGCGCTTCGCCGGCCCGCGTCGGCAGCAGGTAGTCGTATTCGCCGCGGCGTATCGCCATGGCCCGGTCCAGGCGCCGGTAATCGTCGAGGTCCAGCCCCAAGGTGGCCGAATGATGCCAGGCGATATGCTCGCACCAGCGCACATAGACGGCGTTGTTCGTGTGCTGCAAGCCGTCGATGTCGTCCGGTTCCGGCGTGACGGGCAGGGTGTGGGCGTGCGGATAATCCCAGTTCAAGTGCGTTCCTTTCGATACGGTGGCGGCTGATTGTACGTGCTTGCGCTGCGTCCTGTCTGCGGCGCACGCATGGAAAAGCGCTGTTTTATCCCCTGATGTATGATGCATCATAATTTTTTGAATCTGAAAACCACTATGAACCATCCCCTGGACAGCCTGGTGCACGTCAATCTGGGCAAGTCCGTGTATGCGACGCTGCGCGATGCGCTGGCGGCCGGGCGCTTCCAGCCCAACGACCGGCTGCGCATCCGCGAACTGGCGCTGCAGCTGGGCACGAGCGTGACGCCCGTGCGCGACGCCATGCTGCAACTGGTGCAGGAAGAGGCGCTGGTGCTGCGCTCACCGCGCGACTTCCGCGTGCCCGTGCTGAGCGTGGCGCGCTACCTGGAAATCCGCGCGCTGCGCCTGGAACTGGAAGGCTTGGGCGCGTTCGAGGCGGCGCAACGCATCGACGACGCCACCCTGGCCGACCTCGAGCGCCTGCTGCAGGCGAACGAAGAGGCCATCGCGCGCCACGACTTGCCGGCGGCCCTGCAATGCAACCAGGCGTTTCACCTGGGCCTGGCGCAGGCGGCCGGCATGCCGACATTGAAACGCTTCGTCGACCATCTGTGGATGCAGACGGCGCCGCTGATCGCCGCCGGCTACGCGAGCTTTTCGCCCGACATGCGGGTGGGCCACCACCACGCCATCATCAGCGCGCTGCGCCAGCGCGACGGCGCGGCCGCGCGGCGCGCGATCGAACAGGACATTCTCGACGGCGGGACGCAGATGCTTGCGTATGTGATGCGGCAGGAGCGCATGCACGCCGGGGCAACACAGAAAGAAAAGGACGAGGAAGAACATGAAGCACAAGACTGAACAGAAAATTGAACAGAAAACCGCCATCGTCACGGGTGCCAGCCGCGGCATCGGCCATGCGGTGGCCGAGCGCTTCCGCAGCCTGGGCTGGCGGGTCATCACCGTCTCGCGCAGCCCGATTCCCGGCGGCTGCCCGCGCAGCCAGGAGCACAACACGCATGTCTGCATGGATTTGTCGGACCTGAGCCAGATCGGGCAGATGGTCGATACCCTGCGCCCCATGCTGGGCGACTCCAAATTGCACGCGCTGGTAAACAATGCGGGCGTCTCGCCGAAGGGGCCGGGCGGCTCGCGCGTCAATTCGCTGACCACCGACATGCAGACGTGGCAGGAAATGTACAACACGAATTTCTTTGCGCCGCTGGCCCTGACGCGCGGCTTTGCGCAGGAATTGTCGAACGCGCATGGCTCCGTCGTGAACCTGTGTTCGATCGCCGGCTACCGCGTGCACCCGTTTGCCGGTTCCGCCTACGCCAGTTCGAAGGCGGCGCTGGCATCGCTGACGCGCGAAATGGCCAACGACATGGCGCCGCTGAACGTACGCGTGAACGCCATCGCGCCGGGAGAGATCGACACGGCCATCCTGTCGCCGGGCACCTCGCACATCGTCGACACGCAAATCCCGTTGCGCCGCCTGGGCACGACTGCCGAAGTGGCGGATTTGGTGGAGTTCCTGTGCAGCGAGCGCGCCTCGTACATCACGGGCGCGGAAATTCCCATCGACGGCGGCCAGCGCATTTAAGGAGGAGGAAGAGCATGACAAAACATATCGGCATCGTCGGCTGTTCGGCCGAAGGCGCGGCCCTGTGCTACCGCACGATCTGCGAAGAGGGCGCGCATGCGCTGGGCGCGTATGAACACCCGGAAGTATCGATGCATACGCCGCCGCTGGCGCGCTACGTGGAGTGCCTGAACGGGGGCGACCTGGCCGGCGTGGCCGAGCTGATGCTGGCGTCGGCGCGCAAGCTGCACGCGGCCGGCGCGGAGTTCCTGATCTGCCCCGACAACACCATCCACCAGGCGTTCGAGCTGATGGCGCCCCGTTCGCCGCTGCCGTGGCTGCATATCGCGGACGTGGTGGCTAGCGAAGCGGCCGCGCGTGGTTTCCAGAAAGTGGGCTTGACGGGCACGCGCTGGCTGGTCGACAGCGCCGTGTATCCGGACAAGCTGGGCGCGCGCGGCATCGCTTGCGTGCGGCCCGGCGAGGACGAACGCAGCGAGATCAACCGTATCATCATGGAAGAACTGGTGCCGGGCGTGGTCAATCCGGGCAGCGTGGCGCGCTTCCAGGCCATCATCGGCGGCTTGCGGGAGCAGGGCTGCGACGCCGTCATCCTCGGCTGCACGGAAATCCCGCTGATCATCAGCGACGCCAATTCGCCGCTGCCGACCCTCGATTCCACAAGGTTGCTGGCGCGCGCGGCCTTGCGCCGGGCGCTGGAAACCTAGCGTTCCAGCTGCGCCTGCAGCGCGGCCACCACGAGCGCATGGTCGTCGGCCTGCGCCAGGCCGGACACGGTCACCGTGCCCACCAGTCCCACGCCGCGTATCAGCAGGGGGAAAGCGCCGCCGTGGCCCGCGTACTCGATGTCGTCGAGGTATTTCACGTCTTCAAAGGTGCTGCCCCGGCTTTTATAAGAGATACCCATGTAGTAGGAGCTGCGGCAAAAGCGCTGTACCGTGTTGTTCTTGCGGCGTATCCAGTCCGCCTGGTCGGCCGTGGCGCCCGTCATGGCGTGGTGGAACAGCACTTGGCCATTGCGCGTGATGTTGACGGTGACGGCTTTGCCCCGCTTGCGCACTTCTTCGACGATCCACAGGCCCACGGCCAGCGCGGCATCGTTGTCGAAGCGTTCGAATTGCAGGGATTCTTCCTGTTGCGCCAGGGTTTGCAGCAAATCGGCGTAATGATCCATCGTGAAAGAGGGCGGTAGTGGCTGGAAGCGCTACTGTAGCGCACCACGGGACAGCCGCGCGCGCTTTTTGTGTGGCGCGGCTAAAATAGGCGGCATGAACCTGTCCCTGTTCGCCGATGAAGAGCAAATCCCGGCCGGCCCCGTGCCGCTGGTGCCGGGCTCGTCCGCGTCCATTCTGCTGCGCGGCTTCGCGCTGCCTTACCTGGGTGAAGTGCTGCCGGCGCTGGACGCCATCGTGCTGGCCGCGCCCCTGCGCCACATGGCCACGCCGGGCGGCTTGCGCATGTCGGTCGCCATGAGCAATTGCGGCCCACTGGGCTGGGTCACGGATGGACGCGGCTACCGCTATGCGCGCCTCGATCCGGCCAGTGGTTTGCCTTGGCCGCCCATGCCGCCCGTATTCCTGCGCCTGGCGCAAGAGGCGGCGCTGGCCGCCGGTTATCAGGGCTTCGTTCCCGATGCCTGCCTGGTCAACCGCTATGCGCCCGGTGCGCGCATGGCCCTGCACCAGGATCGCGACGAATGCGATTTCAACGCGCCCATCGTTTCCGTCTCGCTGGGCTTGCCCGCCACCTTCCTGTTCGGCGGCGCAGAGCGGGCCGACAAGGCGGCGCGCATCGGCCTGCTGCATGGCGACGTCGTGGTGTGGGGCGGCGCCGACCGCCTGCGCTTCCACGGCGTGGCGCCGCTGAAGGAGGGCGAACACGCGGTGCTGGGCGCGCAGCGCATCAATTTGACGTTTCGCAAGGCTGCCTGAGCTGGCGCCATGGCGTACCTGGCTTGCGTACGTACTGGGCATGCACGTAGCGCCACGGAATGGCCAGGTAGACGAGCACGACGAACGATATTTCAAACACATATTGCATGGTGGCGGGATCTACCCCGCCGTGCAGCCATTGCGGCAGCGGCACGAGCAGCAGCCACAGGGTCTTCCACAGCGCTTCCCACAGCAACACGGGCAGCATCTGCAGCGGATAGCGCAAACCCAGCAAACACAGCAATGAAAACGCGGCCAGCATGCAGTTCACGGTGCCGCGCATCAGTTCCCACGGCGCGTGCGGCGTGACGATGCCGGGCCACAGCACGCTGCCGAGGCCCAGGACGACCAGCAGATACATGGCGCGCAGCGCATACAGACGGGCGGTCGATACGGTATTCATGGTGCGGTCTCCTGGTCATGGGGGGCGATGAAGGGCTTTATTCGACTTCCTTGAGGATGGTTTCCAGGCTGCCCAAGCGCGCCTGGATCTGCGCCACGGATGCGCTCAAGGCGGCCAGCGACGCTGCCGTTTCCACCTGTGCGGCGGCCATCGACTTGGCCAGCTCCTGGTAGGCGCCGTCCTGCGCCAGCCTGGCGCGCGCTTGCACGATGCCGGACGTGTATTTGAGGGCGAAGATGATGACGGCGGCCGTGCAGGGAAAGAAGAAGGCGGCAAAAAAGATATTTTCAGACATGATGGCCTCTACAGTTCAGGATTGATCCGGGTTGGGGGTGAGCGAAGATGCCGCCGTGGCGATGCTGGCCGGCGTCAGCCGCAATTCAAAAGGGCTGGCCTCGAAGTAATTGAGTGCCTTGCCGTCATGCGACAGCTCCAGCTGGCTGGTGACCAGTCCCGCGTGTTCCAGCTTTTGCAGGTGCAAATGCAGCAGGGGCCGGCTGATGCCCAGGTCGCGCGCCAGCTGGCTGATGTAATTGCGCCCGCCGCTGGCCAGCGCCGCGATGATGCGCAGCCGGTGCGGGTTGTCGAGCGCCGCCAGCATGAGCAGCAAGCGCTCGCCCGTCAGTGGTGTGTTGATATCTGTCATGTGTCAACATTATCTGACATGTGTTAGATAGTCAAGAAAAATCATGCTCACGTTTTAATGCAAGATACTTGCAAATATGGCGGCTTTTCTCCATGATATGCAACTTGTTTGCATATGGAGCCATCACCATGAAGCGCGAATCGATTTCCTCGCCTCTGCCCGACGTGGCGGCCGGCCCCCACTTGGGCAGCCCCTTGCCGCTCGAGTGGGTCGGCATGCAGGGCATCGCCTTGCCGCTGTGGCTGGAAGAGGGCGGGCAGGCGCAGCAAGTGCATGCCTGGGCCGATGTGCAAGTCGATTTGCCCGATCCGACAGTCAAGGGCATCCACATGTCGCGCCTGTATCTGCTGCTCGATGCGTTTGCCGCCGCGCAGCCGCTCGATGCGGGCGCGCTGGCCGCCGTGTTGCGGCGCATGGTGGACAGCCACGCCGATTGCGGCAGCACGCAGGCGCGCCTGGCGCTGGCGTTTCCCGTGCTGCGGCGCCAGCCGGCGTTGCTGACGGCGGGACTGTCGGGCTGGAAATCGTATCCCGTGCGCCTGCAGGCCAGTGTTTCTCCGCAGGGCTTTGCCCTGTCCCTGACGGTGGAGGTCGGCTATTCGTCGACCTGTCCATGCTCGGCGGCGCTGGCGCGCCAACTGCTGGCCGATGCGTTTGCGGCGCGGTTTGGCGCGGGCGGCATCGACGGCGCGGCCGCGAGCACCTGGCTGCGGGAACACGCTAGCCTGGCCACGCCGCACAGCCAGCGCAGCACGGCGACGGTCACCGTGCCGTTGACGGAGCAGGCGGAACTGGACCTGTTTCCCTTGATCGACCTGGTGGAAGCGGCGCTGGCGACGCCGCTGCAGACTGCCGTGAGAAGGGCGGACGAGCAGGCGTTCGGGCGCTTGAATGGTGCTAATCTGATGTATGTGGAAGACGCGGCCCGCCGCGTGCAGGCGGCGCTGGCGCCATACTGTGCGCAGGCGCGTGTTACCGTACGGCATATGGAGAGCCTGCATCCGCACGATGCCGTGGCGCAGGCGGGCAAGCTTGCCTGAACCTTTTACTCAAGCACCGTGGAGGAAGACAGCATGCCGGAGAAAATCGAGCGGGAAGTCGACGACGACAGCCTGGAAGCGGAACTTGAACGCGAACGGCGGGACCATGCGCTGATCGACGAGGAAAAGCTGGGTATGGACGAACTGGAAGAGGAACGGCTGAAGCGGGAACACCAGCCGGGCGCACCGGCAGGGCGCTAGCGTCAAGGCAATGTTATCCGCGCTGGCATCGCGCCGCGCCGCCCGGTACAATTTCGCCTACTCCCCCAACCTCTACTCCCCCAACCCCGGAGGCCCATGAAATATCGCGCATTCTTCCAGTTCATCCTCGGCCTGACAGGCGCCGTCCTGGCCGCCTCGCAAGCCCAGGCCGCCACCATCTGCACGGCCATGGCCGACGCCAAAACAGGCACGGTCTTGCTGCAAGAGGGTAATTGTCTCGACAGAGTCACGCCCGCATCCACGTTCAAGATCGCGCTCAGCCTGATGGGCTATGACGCCGGCTTCCTCAAGGACGAGCACAAGCCCAGCCTGCCATATCGCCAGGGCTATGTGGACTGGGGCGGCGAGGCCTGGCGCCAGGATACGGACCCGTCGCGCTGGATGCAGTATTCCGTCGTCTGGTATTCGCAGCAGATCACGCAGGCGCTGGGCGCCGAGCGCTTCCAGAAATACGCGAAGGCTTTGCGCTATGGCAATGCGGACGTGTCGGGCGACAAGGGCAAGGACAATAGCCTGGAACGCTCGTGGATCAGCTCCTCGCTGAAGATTTCGCCGCTCGAGCAGCTGGGCTTCCTGCGCAAGCTGGTCAACGATCAATTGCCCGTGTCCAAACAGGCGATGGAGCAGACGCGGCGCCTGACGCGCCTGGCCGACGTGGACGGCTGGCAAGTGCATGGCAAGACGGGCGCTGCCTTCCCGCGCAAGGCCGACGGCAGCTTCGACGAAGCGCATGGCTACGGCTGGTTCGTGGGCTGGGCCAGCAAGGGCGAACGCAGCATCGTGTTCGCGCGCCTGGTGCAGGACGAGCAGAAGGGCCAGCAGTCGGCAGGCCTGCGCACGCGCGAAGCGATGCTGAAAGAATTGCCGGCCCTGCTGGAGCAGGCGCAGAAGTGACGGCCAGCATCGTTGCCGCCACCTTCATCGCTTCCGAAGGCGAGTATCTGGAAGCCGTCATCGAAGTGGGCGGCCAACGCCTGCACGTGATGGACGAGTTTGGCGGCGCGCAGATGGCCGCCGGCACGCAAGTCCAGCTCGAACTGTGGCCCATGCCCGGCGAGCTTGACGACTGGGACGCCATCTTCCGTGCCAACCCTGGCCGGGAGCAGGGCCTGCGGCGGCTTGACGGCTGGCGCTACCTGGCGCTGGGCGTCGTGACCCAGGTCGACCCCGTCATCTGCGATTGCGGCCTGCTGCAACTGGAAAACCCGTTTACGACGCATGATGCGCGCTGCGTGGGCGCGTATGTCGGCGTCACTGTGGTGCGCCTCGATGCTTGCCTGGCGTAAATTCCGGCCCGCTTTGTTGCCCGCCCTATATACTTGCTGAAACGGATTTTCCGGCATCAGACAAGGTTACAGGCATGGCATCAGGCATGGAGCAGTTTCAGGAAAAAGCAAGGCAGGCATGGATATGGACGCGCGCGCAGGCATTGCGGGTGGGAAGCGCGGCGTGGATGAGGGCGGTGGCCCTGTACCGGCGTGGTCACGCGCACTTGATGACCTTGCCGCCAGTGCGGCGCGCGCTGGTGCTGGGGCTCTGGTCTTTCCTGGCCGTGCTGGCGCTGCTGACCTTGTACATGCTGCTGCTGATCCCCCTGACGCCGAGCATCCACGACTTGCGCCAGGCGCGCGCGGCCGCGCCGAGCACCATGGTCAGCGCCGACGGCAAGGAACTGGCCCGCTTCGACCAGGGCTTGCAGGAACGGGTCACGTTAAAACAGATTTCGCCGAACGTGATCAGCGCCTTGATCTCGACGGAAGACCACCGTTTCTACGACCACCACGGCGTCGATTTCACGCGCACGGCGGGCGCCATCCTGCACACGGCGAGCGGCAACCCGCAGGGCGGTTCCACCATCACGCAGCAGCTCGCGCGCAATATGTTCCCCGAGGAAATCGGCCGCTCGCGCAACCTGAACCGCAAGCTGAAGGAGCTGATCACTGCCCTGAAAATCGAGGCGACCTACAGCAAGACGGAAATCCTCGAAGCGTACCTGAACACCGTCCCCTTCCTGTACAACACCTACGGCATCGAGATGGCGGCCCGCACCTATTTCGACAAGCCCGCGTCGCGCCTCGATATCCTCGAAAGCGCCACCCTGGTCGGCATGCTCAAGGGCACGAATTACTACAATCCCGTCGGCAATCCAGAACGCTCGCTGCAGCGCCGCAACGTGGTGCTGGGGCAGATGCGCAAGCACGACGTCATCGACGAGGCGCGCTACAAGCAGCTGGTGAAACGGCCGCTGCGCCTGCATTTCGAGCGCCAGAGCGAGCGGGCGCAATCGGACAGCCATTTCACGGCCTACGTGCGCAAGTGGCTGATCGAGTGGGCTGACGAAAACGATTACAACCTGGAACTCGATGCCCTGGTGGTGCACACCACGCTCGATTACGACTTGCAGCAGGCGGCGGAGCGCGCCGTCGAGCGTCAGGCAAATGCCTTGCAGGCGATCGCCGACGTGGAATGGAGCCGCGCCGGCGTGCCGTCGTCCACCTCGACGGGCATGTACGCGGGCATGCAGGGCGGCAGCGTGGCGTTTGATTATTTCTGGAAATCGCATCCTGGCTTGCTCGACAGCTTCGTGCGCGAATCGGCCGACTACCGCAAGCTGACGGCCGCCGGCGGCACGCCGGATGAAGCGCTGGAAAGACTCAAGGGCGACCGCGCCTTCATGGCAGCCCTGCGCAAGTCGAAGACGCGCCTGGAAGCGGGCTTTACGGCCATGGACCCGGCCACGGGCGCCGTGCGCGCCTGGGTGGGCAGCCGCGACTTTGCGCGCGAACAGTTCGACCACGTATCGCAGGCGGCGCGCCAGCCCGGTTCCACCTTCAAACCCATCGTGTACGGCGCGGCGCTGGAAAAAGGCTTGAGTCCTGAACACGTGTACCGCGATGCCGTGATGGATATCAAGGCGGCCGACGGCACGAAATGGCGCCCGACGGACATGAGCGGCACGACGGGGCGCGACATGACCATGCGCGACGGCCTCGTCTACTCGAAAAACACGATCACGGCGCAAGTGATGCAGGACGTCGGCTTGCCGCCGATCATCAAGCTGGCGCGCTCGCTCGGTATCCGCGACAGCAAGCTGGAAAAAGTACCGTCCCTGGCGCTGGGCACCAGTCCCGTCACCTTGCTGGAAATGGTCAACGCCTACGCCAGCATCGCGGCCCAGGGCGACGCGCGCCTGCCGTTTGTTGTCACGCATATCACGGACCGCGAAGGCAAGGTCATCGCCCGTTTCGGCGAAGACAAGCCCAAGCGCGCCATGCAGGCCGAATCGGCGGCCACCCTGACGGACATGATGCGCGGCGTGATCGACCGCGGCACGGGCACGGCCATCCGCAGCCGTTTCGGCATCCGCTCCGACGTGGCCGGCAAGAGCGGCACGACGCAAAACAATGCGGACGGCTGGTTCATTCTGATGCACCCGGAACTGGTGGGCGGCGCCTGGGTCGGATTCAACGACGCCAGGGTCACCATGCGCAGCAACTACTGGGGCCAGGGCGGCCACAACGCCGTGCTGGTGGTGGGCGACTTCTTCAAGACGGCGCTGGACACGGGAAAACTGTCGCGCGACGCGATCTTCCCCGGCGGCAAGCCGCCACCGCCGCTGCGCCACGTGGAGCCGGTCGAGGAACCGCAGGATGAACCGGTGGAAGAGCCCGGAGATTTGCTGCAAGAGGGCGCGCCGCCGGCGCCGCTGGCCATGCCGGCCGAAGGCGATGGCGGGCAGGAATCGCATGGCAAGGCGGTGCCGGAGCCTGCTCCTGCGCCCGCTCCCGTACCGCAACCGGTGCCGGCACCGCAGGGATAAGCGCCGCCGCCGCGGTGAATTCAACCATCGTACAGATTAATCATGACCTCACCGATGCCCACGCTGCGCCTGATACTCGGTGACCAGCTCAATGCCCAGCACCGCTGGTTCACCGAAGTCGATGACGCTACCATCTATGTCTTGATGGAGGTGCGGCAGGAAACCGATTATGTGCTGCACCATGCGCAGAAAATCCTGGCGATCTTCGCTGCCATGCGCGAACTGGCGCGCCAGTTGCGAGCGCGCGGCCACACCGTGCATTACATCGCCATCGGCGACGTGGAAAGCACGCGCTCGATACCGGAGAATATCGAAGCGCTGATTCTTCGCTATGACGCTTGCGCCTTCGAATACCAGGCGCCAGACGAGTGGCGCCTCGACCAGCAGTTGTACCAGGCCGGGCGCCGCTCGCGCATTCCATGGCGGATGGTCGACAGCGACCATTTCTATACGGCCCGCCACGAGGCAGCCGATATTTTCGCCGGACGCAAGCAATGGCTGATGGAGTTCTTCTACCGCCAGATGCGCAGCGCGCATCAGGTGCTGATGGAGGACGCGAAAAAACCCGTCGGCGGGCAGTGGAACTTCGATCACGATAACCGCAAGCCCTGGCGCGGCACGCCCGCCGAGCCGCCAGACCCGCGCAGCGTGCATGACCATTCTCGGCTATGGGAAAGCATCGTCGCGGCCGGCGTGAAAAGCTTCGGCGCGCCGCGTGCGGACCGGCTGGCGTGGGCGCTGAACCGGGATGAGGCGCTGCAGCAGCTCGATGCCTTCATCGAGCGGGCCTTGCCGCATTTTGGCGACTTCCAGGATGCGATGAGCGTCAAGGCGTGGCGCTTGTTTCATTCGCTGCTGTCGTTCGCGCTGAACGTGAAAATGCTTAATCCGCGCGAAGTCGTCGCCAGGGCGCAAGCGGCTTATCACGCCGGCCATGCCCCCTTGGCTGCGGTCGAGGGCTTTATACGCCAGATCCTGGGTTGGCGCGAATATGTGCGCGGTGTGTATTGGGCCCAGATGCCTGGGTATGCCGAAAAGAATTTCTTTGGCCATGCGCGCCCGCTGCCGTCATGGTTCTGGGATGGCAAGACGAAGATGCATTGCCTGTCGCGGGCGATTACCCAGTCGCTGGAACAGGCGCATGCGCATCACATCCAGCGCCTGATGGTGATCGGCAATTTCTCGCTGCTGGCCGGCCTCGATCCGGCCAAGGTGCATGGCTGGTACCTGGGCATTTATATCGATGCCTTCGAATGGGTGGAACTGCCCAACACCGCCGGCATGAGCCAGTTCGCCGATGGCGGGCTGCTGGCCACCAAGCCGTATGTCTCCAGCGCCGCGTATATCGACCGCATGGGTGATTATTGCAAAGGCTGCCATTACGATAAAAAGGCGCGCATCGGCGAGCGCGCCTGTCCCTTCAATGCCCTGTACTGGGATTTTTTCCATCGCAACGCGGACACATTGGAGCGCAATCCCCGCATAGGCATGGCGTATCGCCAGCTGGAGAAAATGGACGAGGCGACAATCGCGGCTTTCCGGCAGCAGGCTGCCACGATGCTGGCCAGGCTCGATTCCCTGTAACGCCAGGCAATATAGCCCGCGACCTGCTCGGAGGGTATTGCGCCCGACCCCGCTTTCAGCAGGGTGGCATGAAGAAACTGTAGCAGAGAAGGTGGCAAAAACTGCCGCGTGGCGCCGGCAGCCTGGCTACCATTTGGGTTGACGCGACCAGCGCAGCACCGTGGCAAGCCTGATTCTCACCGTATGCTCATCTCCCGTTTCATGCTCCAGCCACAGGATGCCGTCTTCGATGCTGATCCAGGCATCGACTATTCGGGTGTCGAACGGCATCGCCGTATCTTTGATGTCAATCTTCATTCGTCCAGACTCCACATTGAGCGACCTCAATACCCGCGTCGTTCGCTGCGTAAACTCGATGACGTATGAAGTGCTTGTTTTTTTACTCATCAGGAATGCTCACCCAAAATGCTTTGAATATTTTTTTTAATATTACTACATAAACATTTATCCTTGCGCACGAAGGCGAACACGTCAATAAGCTATCAATAGAAAATTTCTATAAGGAAACATTAATTACCTCAATAGATTTAATTAAGTCTGGAACAGTGTTATTTTTTCGTGCATAAAAAACATTTCCTGGTTAATTATTTCTTGATGGAATATAGATTTATTTTTTTATAATATTAAATATCTTGTATTGCATGTATTGATATAAATCAATGTTCTTTTGGGTGTTAGCTTGAGGATATATTCTTGCTGCTAGGATATGAGATCAACTTTGGCTACAGTGAGTGATGCATGTCCGATGGAAATGAAAATTTCTCATTAGAAATTAATTGTGTGAATACTGCATCGGCATTTCATGCGCTGTATATCAGATATCGTATCCGCATAAGAGATTTGGTAAGTCAGTCCATTCCTCGCGAGGAAGATATTGATGACATGGTTCAGCTTATATTTCTCAATATCTTTCTATGGTTTAAAAGAGGTTGTGGGCATTCGATGTTTTATCCGAAGTTATATTCAATGGCCATGCGCAGTATAAGGTCTCATTATTTTGGTGGTGGGGAAGTTAATTTAAGTTCGGTTGATTTGATTGATGGCGAAGATAATGTCGTTGATGCATTGGACTTGGTTGATGAAGATAATCCGGAAGAGATATGCAGTGCAATGGAAACAGGGATGGAAATTATTCGATTAATCGCCAATTTTCCGCCTCCCTTGAAAAAGGCATTATTGTTGCGCGAGGATGAGGGTCTGCGCTATGACGAGATTGCAGTAAGGATGGGATGCCCGATGGGAACAGTGCGAAGCCGTATTCACAGAGTAAGGGCAGAGATACGCAAGATACTGGAAAAAGATCAATGAGGGGGGCTGCCGAACTACGGTAGTCCCGAAGCGGGAGGTTACGGTGCCTGTTCCATACTTGACATGAATTTACATGGTAAATAAAAATTACATCGGTGGCCTCGTGCAGTTGGAGCTTGATCATCCCAGGCGGATCGACGCATTGACCGCACAAAAAATAGATGTGGCGATTATCTTCCAAGAAATGCTTGGCACCGCTGTGGCGGCAAAATACTTGCACACAAATGGCGTGTCGCTAGCTGTCGCATTGCGCGTATTGGTATGCGAGCGCAGAAAAGATCCATCGCCGCCAAAAATGATCGGAATTGAAAAACGCTAGGTCCATCGTCGGCCGACCAGGCCCATTGCGGGCCAGACCGTATCGCGTCTCAAGCCCGCCCAGGCGCGCCATCACGGCGCCGTCAAATCCTGGCGCTGGAATTCGATGCGGTTTTCCTGGTAGTCCCACTTGGTGTAAGGGCCGAACACGCGCCGGTTTTCCTTGCTGTCGGCATTCGACAGTTCGCGCTTCATGCGCCGCACGAGGGCGGGGTCCGTGAGCGGCGCGGTGGTGGCGGCGAATACGTCATGCCGCACGCTCTGTTTCGCGTCGGCGCCGCGCGAAATGATGGTGAGTTTGCGCGAGGCGGGATCGAAGTACAGGCGCATGGCGAAGGTGTTCATGTCCTGCAGATACAGGCCGTCGTCGCGTTGCTGGGCATAGAAATAATCGCCGCAGACGGCCTTCGGTTCGCGTTTCCACTCGCAGGACAGGACGATCATCAGATGCCGCTCATCGAGTTGCTTGACCAAAATGCGTCCCTTGGAATAGCCCCAGGTGCTGGCCGGCACGGTTGCCGACGAGGCAAGATTGTATTCGCCCACCAGCTTGGTCAAAGGAAGGGGAGCTTGCGCCGAAGCGCTGATGCAGAGGGTCAAGGCGGCAGCCGCTGCGGCGCCGCGTATGCAGGAAAATGGAGTCATGATGGCCATAAAGAAAAGTTGCCATATTATAGATGGCAACTTTCTAATACGGCCACGCGCTAGCGCGGCGCGCCGGCCTTACTTCAGCTTGCTCAATTCCGCGATGTCGATCTTGACGACCTTGTCGCCCACGGCGGCGACCAGCGTCTTGAAGTGCGGCGTCGCTTCATGCGCCGTGTGGCCTGCCTTGTCGGCCCATTCTTCCAGCATGATGAAGCGCGTGGGAATCTTGTTGTCGAGATGCAGTTCGTAGCGCAGGCAGGCGCTTTCCGCGCGGCTCGGCGGTACGACGGCTTCCAGGGCGGCGCGCACGGCGTCGATATGTTGGGCTTGGGCATCGATGGTGGCGACGATGATCAGGGTCATGGTGGTCCTTGTGGTTGGGGGTCCGGCAGCTTAGCGTATCTGGCGCTTCCTTGCCGGCCGGTTACCATGGGGCTGCGCCGCAACGGCGTGCGGCGCAGTTGGCACTCATCAGGCCGCTTGCAGCGCGCCGATCTGCTCGAAAGCGCCCGTCAATGCCTGCGCCCTGGCCGCATCGCTGACCTTGACGCCTTCGGCGCGCACGATCTCGATCTGCGTGATGCCGAGGAAACCGAGGAAGGCGCGCAGATGGCTTTCCAGGTGTTCGAGGCTGGCCATCGGCGTGTCGGCGCCGTAGTAGCCGCCGCGCGTCGAGGCGATGATCACGCGCTTGCTGCCCAGCAAACCTTCGGGACCGTTGGCACCATACTGGAAGGTCTTGCCTGGCACGGCCAGCGCGTCGAGCCACGACTTGAGCTGGCTGGGGATGGCGAAGTTGTACATGGGCGCGCCGATGACGATGACGTCGGCGGCCAGCACTTGCTCGAGCGCGCCGGCCAGCGCCGCGCCGTCGGCGTCGCTGGGCGCGGCCGTAAATTGCGGCAACGGTTGCGCAGCCAGGTCGCGGTAGTGGACGGTGGCGCCAGGCGCGGCCGCTTGCAGGCGGGCGGCGATGGCGGCGGACAATTTGCGGCTGATGGAATGCTCGCCGAGGATACTCGAATCGATATGCAGGATGTTCATATGGGCCTTCTTGGGTGGTATGATCGGGTGGTATGTTTTTGTAACCGAGGTAAATATAGTGACTATCAAATGAACGCACAAGAAGGCACTTTTTCCACACTGGGGCACACGGATGTGACTATTGGCGACGCCGCCGCGCAAGGGGCGGAGCTGGAACGGCGCATGCGTGACGAGGGCGGCCATGCGGGCGTGGCCGCTTCCTGCCGCCCGATCACGGACATCCTCACGCGCGTGGGCGACAAATGGAGCGTGATGGTGGTGATCTTGCTGGGCAATGGCACCAAGCGCTTCAACGAGATGCGCCGCCTGATCGGCGGCATTTCGCAGCGCATGCTGACGTTGACCTTGCGCGGGCTCGAGCGCGATGGCCTCGTGACGCGCACCGTGTTTCCCACCGTGCCGCCGCGCGTCGATTACGCCCTGACGGACCTGGGCCGCTCGCTATTAGTCCCCATCAGCGCGCTGGGCGCCTGGGCGCATGGCCACCGCGACGCCATCGATGCGGCGCGGCTGGCGTTCGATGCCAGGGTCGATGCGAACGCAGCGCAGGACAGTTAAGCCAGTTCGATGACTGCCAGCATGTCGTTGCCATCGGCATCCATGCCTTTTTCCACGAAGCCCATGCTGGCATAGAATTTTTGAGCGTTGGCATTGCCCGGCTTGTAGCAAATCTCGATGCTGCGCGCATCCGGTCGGGCGCGGATTTCCGCCAGCGCCAGGGCGAGCGCAGCCCTCCCATGGCCTTGTCCCTGGCGCCGGTGGTCGACCATGAAGCGCCAGATCTGATAGTGGCCGGGCGGATCGTCGTCGTCAGGCGAGACGAACATCAGGAAACCGATCACCTCCTCGGCGCAATACACGGCGCGCGTATGCGTGGTGGCGGGGTAAAAGCTGGCCTGCGCGATCGAATAGTCGTTGCTGGCCAGATAGTCGCGCTGCTGGGGCAGCAGGGGCAGTTCGCTGATGATGTCGAAATTGTCGGCCGTGACGGGGCGCAGGCTGATGGTCATGTTCAAAGGCAATGAAAAGGTAGGGCGTACGAGTATGCGTAAAACTTACTCAAAAGGCAATTCTGTTCCACCGCCCGCGCCAGGCAGCGGTGGAACAATGGCTGCCATCCGCATTTACCGGGCTGCCACCGCCTCCGTCCCCGCCTGCGGCGCCTGCCAACCTCCGCCCAGCGCCCGGTAGGTGGCGACGGCAGCGCGTGCCGATGCCGTTTGCGCCTGTTCGCGCGCGTCCGCTGCGCGCAGCAGCCGGGAGTCGGCCTGCAGCACGTCAAGGCGGCTGACCACACCTTTCTCGTAGGCGGCCAGCGCGGCGGCGCGGGCGCGCTCGAGCGCATGCACGCCTTGCGCCAGCAATGCGGCCTGTTCTTCGTGGCGCAGCAGGGCCGAGCCGGCGTTTTCCACGTCTTCGGCGGCGTGCAGCGCCGCGAGCCGGTAGGCCGCCAGCAGTTCGGCTTCCTGGCCACGGGAAGCTTCGATCTGCGCGTCGATGCGGCCGAAATCGAACAGGCGCCAGCGCAGGCCCAGCATGCCGGCGGCTTGGCCGGAGCCGCTGCCGAACAGGGCGCCGCCGGCCGTGGCGCTGCCAAACAGCGCGCCCAGGCTCAGTTTCGGGTAATACTCGGCGACGGCCGCGCCGGTGCGCGCGCTGGCGGCGGCCAGGCGCCGTTCGGCGGCGATCAGGTCGGGCCGGCGCCGCAGCAGTTCGCCCGGCGAGCCGCCGGCCGTGATGCGCGGCGCGCGCGCCATCGCGCCGGCGGCTGCCATGTCATCGCCATAGGTGCCTGGCGCCGCGCCCAGCATCACGTCGAGCGCATGCAGCGCGACTTCGCGTGCCGTGTCCAGGCCGGGCACGACGGCGCGCGCCTGCGCCAGCGACGCTTCGGCCTGCCGCAGCGCCGGCTCGTTCGCCAATCCCTTGTCATATAACAGCGTGGCCAGTTCCAGCAGCGCCGCGTCCGTGCCGACCTGCCGGCGCGCCAGGTCGAGCCGCGCCTGCAGCCCCTGGATCGTCAGGTACAGGTCGGCCGTTTGCGCGGCCACGGCCAGCCGCGTGGCGGCCCATCCCGCTTCGCTCGCTGCGTAATCGGCGCGCGCCGCTTCGCGTTCGCGGCGCAGGCCGCCGAACAGGTCGAGTTCCCACGATGCCTGCAGGTTCAATTCGCGCGCGTTGCCTGCGCGCTCATAGCCTGGCGTGGCGTTCAATACCTGGCCCAGCGGAGTTTGCACGGACTGGTAGGCGCGCGCCGCCTGGCCGCCAAGGCTGGCCGACGGCAGCAGCGCGGCGTCGGCCGCACCGATGGCCGCGCGCGCCTGGCTGACCCTGGCCTGCGCTTGCGCCAGGTCGAGGTTTTGCGCCAGCGCCACCGTCACCAGGCGGGTCAGGCGCGGGTCGCCGAAGGCCGTCCACCACTGCCGCAGTTCGGCAGAGTCAGCGTCCTGGCGCGCGCCGAGCGCCGCCTGGTGCAGGTATTGCGCCGCTTGCGGCAGCTCGGGCCGGTGGTAATCGTTGCCGACGGTGCAACCGGTGGCGGCCAGGCCGGCAGCGATCAGCAGAAAGGGGAGGCGCAGGCGTGGCAGTGGCATGGTGGTCTTCCAGTTCAAAAGAGAATAATGTGTGACTATAATACAGTTTGGTCACTTATTGTGCATTCCGGCGCGGCGCGTTAAGCTGTCGCCATGAATTCCACCACACCCGACACACCCAGCCCAGCACGCGGCCCCGCCGGCCACGACGTGCGCGACCAGATCGTTGCCGCCGCCACCGATTACTTCAGCCGCTACGGCTATGAAAAGACGACCGTCTCCGACCTGGCCAGGGCAATCGGCTTTTCCAAGGCCTATATCTACAAATTCTTCGAATCGAAGCAAGCGATCGGCGAGCATATCTGCGGCAACTGCCTGCACCAGATCGAGACCGAGGTGAAGGCGGCTGTCGCGGCGGCCGGGCGGCCGCCAGAGCAGCTGCGGCGCATGTTCAGGGCCAGCGTCGAGGCCAGCTTGCGGCTGTTTTTCCAGGACCGCAAGCTGTACGACATCGCCGCTTCGGCCGCCACCGAACGCTGGCCGGCCGTGCAGGCCTACGAGCTGGCGATGGGCGCCTTGCTGCAGGATATCTTGCAGCAGGGGCGCAAGACGGGCGACTTCGAACGCAAGACGCCGCTCGACGAAACGGCCAGCGCCATCTACCTGGTGATGCGCCCCTACGTCAATCCCTTGCTGCTGCAACACAGCGTCGACAGCAGCGAAACGGCCGTGGTGCAGCTGTCCAGTCTGGTGTTGCGCAGTTTGTCGCCATAGCCGCTTCAATGATAAGTGACGATTGACTTAATTGGTCACTAGTACCAGAATGAGGGCTCTGATCACTCATTCATGGAATTCCTATGCGCTGGCGCCGCCTCGCTTCATCTGTTGTCATTTCCACTTTACCCCTGGTGTTGAGCGCCTGCGCCGACAAGGCGCAGGCCGATCCGCGCACGGCCACGCCGCTGGTGCGTGCCGTCACGGTGCAGGGCGCCGAAGCGGGCACGCGCAGCTTCACGGGCGTGGTCGCGCCGCGCGTGCAGAGCGATCTCGGTTTTCGCGTGGCCGGCAAGGTGCGCGAACGGCTGGTCGACGCTGGCCAGGCCGTGCGCCGTGGCCAGCCATTGATGCGCCTCGACGCCGACGACTTGCAACTGCTGGCGCAGGCGCGCCACGAAACAGTCGTCGCCGACCGCGCCCGCGCGCGCCAGGCGGCGGATGAAGAAGCGCGCTACCGCGACTTGCGCGGCACGGGCGCCATCTCGGCATCCAGCTACGACCAGGTAAAGGCGGCGGCTGACGCGGCCGCCGCCCAGCTCAAGGCGTCCGAAGCCCAGGCCGGGGTGGCGCGCAATGCGCTGCAGTACGCGGTGCTGCTGGCCGACGCCGACGGCGTCGTGATGGATACCCTGGCCGAACCGGGCCAGGTGGTCGCGGCCGGGCAGGTGGTGGTGCGCCTGGCCCATGACGGCCGGCGCGAAGCGGCGATCCAGCTGCCTGAAACCTTGCGTCCCGCGCTCGGCTCCACGGGCCAGGCTACCCTGTTCGGCAGGCCGGGTGCCGGCGTGCCGGCCACCTTGCGCCAGCTGTCGCAGACGGCGGACCGGCAAACGCGCACCTTCGAGGCGCGCTATGTGCTCGACGCGGCGCTGTCAAGCGCGCCGTTGGGCGCCACCGTCACCTTGCGCCTGCCCGGCGCGCAAGCTGGCGCCACCAGCGTGCAAGTACCGCTGGCGGCCCTGCATGACGCGGGCAAGGGGCAGGGCGTGTGGGTGATCGGCGGCGCGCCGTCGCAGGTCAGTTGGCGGCCCGTCAGGTTGCTGCGGCTGCACGAGGATGGCGCCGACGTGAATGGCCTGAAGGCGGGCGAACGCATCGTCGCGCTGGGCGCCCATCTGCTGCGCCAGGGCGAGCAGGTCAGGGTCGAACAGGCGCCAGTGGCCGCCGCCGCGGGAGCGCGTCCATGAGCGCGGCCGGCTTCAACCTGTCCGCGCTGGCCGTGCGCGAGCGATCCGTCACCCTGTTCCTGATCTGTCTCATTTCGCTGGCTGGTCTGCTGTCGTTCTTCAAGCTGGGGCGCGCGGAAGACCCGGCGTTCACGGTCAAGGTGATGACCATCGTCACCGCCTGGCCAGGCGCCAGCGCTAGAGAAATGCAGGACCAGGTGGCCGAGAAGATCGAAAAGCGCCTGCAGGAGCTGCGCTGGTACGAACGGGCCGAGACCTATACCACGCCTGGCCTGGCCTTCACCACACTGACCCTGCTCGACGGCACGCCGCCCGACCAGGTGCAGGCCGAGTTTTACCAGGCGCGCAAGAAGGTCGGCGACGAGGCGGCCAATTTGCCGGCCGGCGTGATCGGCCCCATGATCAATGACGAATACGCCGACGTCACCTTTGCCCTGTATGCGCTGAAAGCCAAGGGCGAGCCGCAGCGCCTGCTGGTGCGCGAGGCGGAAACCCTGCGCCAGCGGCTGCTGCACGTGCCGGGCGTGAAAAAGGTCAATATCATCGGCGAGCAGGCCGAACGCATCTACGTGGAGTTTTCGCAGGAGCGCCTGGCCACCCTGGGCGTTCGGGCGCAGGACGTGTTTGCCGCGCTGAACGGCCAGAATGCCTTGAGCCCGGCAGGCTCGGTGGAAACGCGCGGGCCGCAGGTATTCATCCGCCTCGACGGCGCGCTCGACGCGCTGCAAAAGATCCGCGATACGCCGGTGGCGGCGCAGGGGCGGACCCTGGCCCTGTCCGATATCGCCACCGTGCGCCGCGGCCAGGAAGATCCGGCCAGTTTCATGGTGCGCAATGGCGGCGAACCGGCGCTGCTCTTGGGCGTGGTCATGCGCGACGGCTGGAACGGACTGGACCTGGGCAAGGCGCTGGACGGGGAGGTGACGGCCATCGGCGCCGCCATGCCGCTGGGTATGAGCCTGGCCAAGGTCACCGACCAGGCCGTCAATATCGGCGCGGCCGTCGACGAATTCATGCTCAAGTTCCTCGCCGCGCTGCTGGTGGTGATGCTGGTGTGCTTTATCAGCATGGGCTGGCGGGTCGGCATCGTGGTGGCCGCCGCCGTCCCATTGACGTTAGCCGTGGTGTTCATCGTGATGGCGGCCACTGGCAAGAACTTCGACCGCATCACCTTGGGTTCATTGATCCTGGGCCTGGGCCTGCTCGTGGATGACGCGATCATCGCCATCGAAATGATGGTGGTGAAGATGGAAGAGGGCTACAGCCGCATCGCCGCCTCCGCTTATGCCTGGAGCCACACGGCCGCGCCGATGCTGGCCGGCACCCTGGTCACGGCCGTGGGCTTCATGCCGAACGGCTTTGCGCGTTCGAGCGCCGGCGAATACACGAGCAATATGTTCTGGATCGTCGGCATCGCCCTGATCGCCTCGTGGGTGGTGGCGGTGGTGTTCACTCCCTACCTGGGCGTGAAGCTGCTGCCTGAACTCAAACACGTCGCCGGCGGCCATGATGCGCTGTACGACACGCCGCGCTACCACCGTTTTCGCCGGCTGCTGGGGCGCGTGATCGCCCGCAAATGGCTGGTGTTCTGCACCGTGATCGGCCTGTTCGTGCTGGCCGTGCTGGGCATGGCCATCGTCAAGAAGCAGTTTTTCCCGATATCGGACCGCCCTGAAGTGCTGATCGAAGTGCAGCTGCCCTACGGCAGCGCGATCGGGCAGACCAGCGGCACGGCGGCCAAGGTGGAAGCGTGGCTGGCGCGCCAACCCGAGGCGAAGATCGTCACGGCCTATGTCGGCCAGGGCGCGCCGCGCTTTTACCTGGCGATGGGGCCGGAATTGCCCGATCCGTCGTTTGCCAAGATCGTTGTGCGCACCGACAGCCAGCAGGCGCGCGACGCCCTGAAGCAGCGTTTGCGTGTGGCGGTGGCCGCCGGGCTGGCGCCCGAGGCCAGGGTGCGCGTCACGCAACTGGTGTTCGGCCCGTATTCGCCGTTTCCCGTCGCCTACCGGGTCAGCGGCCCCGATCCCGAGGTGTTGCGCGGCGTCGCCGGCCAGGTGCAAGCCGTGATGCAGGCCAGCCCCTTGATGCGTACCGTGAACACGGACTGGGGCACGCGTACGCCGACCCTGCATTTCAGCCTGCAGCAGGAGCGCTTGCAGGCGATGGGCTTGACGTCGGCCGCGGTGGCGCAGCAGCTGCAGTTCCTGCTCAGCGGCGTGCCCGTCACGGCCGTGCGCGAAGATATCCGCACGGTGCAGGTGGTGGCGCGCGCGGCCGGCGACGTGCGGTTGGACCCGGCGCGCATCGCCGACCTGACCCTGGCTGGCGCGAATGGCGAACGCATCGCGCTGTCGCAGGTGGGCAGCGTCGAGGTGCGCTCGGAGGAACCGGTGATGCGCCGGCGCGACCGCCAGCCGACGATTACCGTACGCGGCGACATCGCCGACGGCATGCAGCCGCCCGACGTCTCGGGCGCCATCACGGCGCAGCTGCGAACGGTCATCGACAAGCTGCCGGCCGGCTACCGCATCGAGCAGGCCGGCTCCATCGAGGAATCGGCCAAGGCCACGCAAGCCATGCTGCCGCTGTTCCCCATCATGCTGGCGTTGACCTTGCTGATGATCATCCTGCAGGTGCGTTCGATCTCGGCGATGGTGATGGTATTCCTGACCAGCCCATTGGGCCTGATCGGCGTGGTGCCTACCTTGCTGCTGTTCCAGCAGCCGTTCGGCATCAATGCGCTGGTCGGCCTGATCGCGCTGTCGGGCATTTTGATGCGCAATACCCTGATCCTGATCGGCCAGATCCACCAGAACGAGGCGGCCGGACTGGCGCCGTTCGACGCCGTGGTCGAAGCGACCGTGCAGCGCGCGCGTCCCGTGATCCTCACGGCGCTGGCGGCCATCCTGGCGTTTATCCCGCTGACCCATTCGGTATTCTGGGGGACCTTGGCCTATACCCTGATCGGCGGCACGTTTGCCGGCACGGTGCTGACTTTGGTGTTCTTGCCCGCCATGTATGCGATCTGGTTCCGGATACGGCCGCAGGCAAGGGCGGCGGAGATTGAAAACGGCGGGCCGGAGACGCGGGCCTGAGAAAATGCCGATGGCGGCGTTGCAGCTTCCTTGCCGTACTTGCGTACTGTCTGCGTCGCTGCGCCTTGCCCTCGACATTTTTCAGGCTCGCTTGGCCCGGGGAGCCTGTCTCCTTGACTTGGGCCGTTTCTTGGTTTGCCGGTTGCTTGTGTCTTTGTCTAGGCGCCTGTGGCATCCTGCCGGTAGCGCGCTGGCGGCAGTTCGAACTGGTTCTTGAAGAAGCGGGTGAACGCGCTTTGCGAGGAAAAGCCCAGGCGGTCGCCGATTTCCGCCACGCTCAGGCTTGTTTCGCGCAGCAAACGGCGCGATTCGCGGCTCTTGGCGCGCAGTTCCAGTGCGCGGAACGAGGTCTGCTCCTGCTGCAACTGGCGCTGCAGGGTCCAGCGGTTCATCGCCAGGCCGTCGCACAGGGCCGGTAGCAGCGAGGCGCTATCGGCGTCGCCCGCGCCTTGCTGGCCCAGCAGATCGATGATGGCTTGCTCCACGCGGGCCGAAAACAGCTGCGCCCCCTGCAACTGCTGCAATTGCCCCTGCGCGTGCCGCAGCGCGTGCGGCGCCAGCATGGCGTTGAACTGGGCGAAGGGCCGGTCCAGCGCCGGTGCGTCGAACGTCAATGTATTGCGCGCCTGGCCAAAGGTTGCGGCGGCGCCGAAGCACTCGGAAATGGCCGGCGCGAACCATGGCGCCTTGCCCTGGAATCCGGCACGGAAGGCGGTGGGCGCGCCATCGTCGTAGGCGCGCGCCACCAGCGACAGCATGCGGAAATTGGCCAGCGCCTGCATGGCGCCGCCCGACGGGCAGAACTCGGACAGGTATTCGATCTCGATGCGCGTGCCATTTTCGCTCATCAGCATGAAATCGAATTCGCCGATCAGGCCCCGCAAGTGCAGCAGCTCGTGCAGCGCGCTGCGCAGGGTGGGGCGGTTGAAGCAGACGTGGGCGATGCCCGAGTAATGCGCGAACCAGTGCGTCACGTCGAGGTCGAGCAAGCCGCGGTGCTGCGGCAGCTGCTGCGCGTAGGCCGTCATGCGGCGGTGCCGCTCGGCGTTGATGCGGCCGCCCGGTTCGTCCAGCTGCGCCGGCGTGATGCCCGTGCGCTGAAAAAACTCGGCGGGGTCGTGGCCATCGGCCTGCATGGCGCGCGCGCATTGCTGCGCGATCCGGTTCGAAACCGTGCGCGTGTCGGGTTTGTGCAAGGCTGTCTCCTGCTTATCCTGCTTGTTGTAGTAATTTTTCACAAATATTAGCACTTTGTAGGAGATTGTTGGTTGTTGTGCCATCTAACCAAAAATTGTTCTCGCGGGTATAAAACGCGTGCTGCGCGGTCAAGAAACTCACGCATTCTCACGCTATATTGTTTTCGGCCGGCCTTGCTGCCGCGCCTTGATACCTACAAAAACAGTCTTGGAGATAATGATGAATTGCACTTTGAAACCGATGGCCCGCCTGGTCGCCGGCTGCGTCGCCACGCTTGCCCTGGCCGCCTGCGGCAATAACGGCAGCGTGGAATACAAGCAGCCCGTGTTCGGCGCCACCACCTACAGCCAGATCCAGGTCGACGGCTATGCCTTCAAGGATATGAACCGCAACGGCAAGATCGATCGATACGAAGACTGGCGCCTGCCGGCCGAGGTGCGCGCCGACGATCTGCTGTCGCACATGAGCCTCGATGAAAAAGCGGGGCTGATGATGCACGGTACGGCGCCCACCGTGGCCGACCCCACCGGCATCGGCCAGGGCGGTGCGTACGATTTGACGGCCCTGCAAGACCTGATCGTCAAGCAGTACGTCAACACCTTCATTACGCGCATGGCGGGCGATTCGGCCAATATGGCGGCCCAGTACAACAAGGTGCAGGCCCTGAGCGAAACGTCGCGCCACGGCATCCCGGTGTCCATCAGCACGGACCCGCGCCACCATTTCCAATACACGGTGGGCGCCAGCGCCGGCACCAAGGGCTTCTCGCAATGGCCTGAAACCCTGGGCCTGGCCGCCATCGGCGACGATGCGCTGGTACGCCGCTTTGGCGACATCGCGCGCCAGGAATACCTGGCCGTCGGCATCACGCAGGCGCTGTCGCCGCAGGCCGATCTGGCCACCGAGCCGCGCTGGTCGCGCATCAACGGCACTTTTGGCGAAGACGCGGACCTGGCCAAGCGCATGGTGCAGCACTATATCGAGGGCTTCCAGGACGGGAACACGGGCCTGCATGACGGCAGCGTGGTGGCCGTCGTCAAGCACTGGGTCGGCTACGGCGCCACGAAAGAGGGTTACGACGGCCACAATTACTATGGCCGCTACATGACCTATCCGGGCAACAACTTCGCATACCACGTGAAACCGTTCGAAGGCGCCTTCACGGCCAAGGCGGCTTCCGTCATGCCGACCTACGCTCTGCCGGACGGCAATATCACGATCGACGGCATCACCCTGGAACAGGTGGCGGCCGGCTTCAGCAAGACCATGCTGACGGATCTGCTGCGCGGCAAATACGGCTTCGAAGGCGTGATCCTGTCCGACTGGGGCATCACCTCCGACTGCGACGCCAACTGCCGCAACGGCACGGCGCCTGGCGTCGCGCCTTCCTTCATGGGCTTCGGCACGCCGTGGGGCATGGAAGACGCCACCAAGGCCGAGCGCTACGTGAAGGCCGTGACGGCGGGGATGGACCAGTTTGGCGGCGTGACGGAAGCGCCGTACCTGACGCAAGCCGTGCAGCGTGGCCAGCTGACGGAAGCGCGCATCAACGCGTCGGCGCGGCGCATCCTGATCCAGAAATTCAAGCAGGGCCTGTTCGAGCATCCGTTCGTCGATGCGGCCAATGCGGCCACCACGGTGGGCAAGGCGGACTTCATCGAGGCTGGCCTGGACGCGCAGCGCCGCTCGCTGGTCCTGCTGGAAAACAAGGACAAGGTCTTGCCGCTGGCGGCCACCGTCAAGAAGGTCTACCTGTACGGCATCGATGCGGCCGTGGCCAGGCAGTATGGCTACACGGTGGTCGCCACGCCGCAGGAAGCGGACGTGGCCCTGCTGCGCGTGGCCGCGCCGTATGAAATCCTGCACCCGAACTACATCTTCGGCAGCATGCAGCACGAGGGCCGCCTCGATTACGTGGACGGCAATGCCGACTACGAGGCGATCAAGAACGCGGCAAAATTCGCGCCGAAGACGGTGGTCACCGTGTACCTGGACCGCCCGGCCATCCTCGGCAACGTGCAGGACAAGGCCAGCGCCATCCTCGCCAACTTCGGCGTGAGCGACGGCGCGCTGTTCGATGTCCTGACGGGCAAGGCCAAGCCGCAAGGCAAGCTGCCGTTCGAACTGCCATCGTCGATGGCCGAAGTGCAGGTGCAGAAATCGGACGTTCCGTATGACACGGCCCGTCCGCTGTACAAGTTCGGTTACGGCCTGGCCTACTAAACGCCGTTCAACGCAGGGAAATCCAGCTGCGCTCTTTGGCGGAGCGCAGCGCGGCGGCTATCAGCCGGTCCACCTCGTAGCCGTCGCGGAAGGTGGGCCAGACCGGCTGGCCGCTGGCGATGGCCTGCAGAAAGTCGCGCGCTTCAATGACGATTTGCTCGTTGTAGCCGGTGCCGTGCCCGGCGCCCTGGCTGAACGCCAGGTAGTCGGGGTGGGCGGGGCCCATCAGCAGGCGCTGGAAACCCTGGCGCTGCGCGGGGCGGCCGGCGTCGTACAGCCATAATGCATTCTGGTCTTCTTGGTCGAAGGCGAGGGCGCCTTTCGTCCCCGTGATGCGGTAGGTGTAACCCATCTTGCGTCCGGCCGCCACGCGGCTGAAGGTCAGGGCGCCCAGCGCGCCGCTGGCAAAGCGCAGCATCACATTTCCCTGGTCGTCATTCTCCACCGCTTCCATGCCAGCCGGCCCTTGCCGTTGCGCGTGCACGGTATTCATGTCCGCCACCAGCGAGTCGACGGGGCCGCCCAGGCGCAGGGCCAGGTTGAGCAGGTGCGAGCCCACGTCGGCCAGCGCACCTGCCCTGGTGGCCGTCGCCTCGCGCGTGCGCCACGAGGCAGGCGCGCGCGGGTCGTGCAGATAGTCTTCCACGTGTTCGGCGGCGACGTGGATGATCTCGCCGATTTCGCCCGATTCGATGATCTGTCGCGCCAGCTGGCTGGCCGGCGTCCGGATGTAGTTGTAGCCGACCATGTTGGCCACGCCCGCCGCTTCGGCCGCCTGCGCCAGCTGCAGGGATTCCGCGGCCGTCATGCCCAGTGGCTTTTCGCAGAACACGGGTTTGCCCAGGGCTAGCGCGGCCAGCACGATGTCCTTGTGCGTGGCCGGCGGCGTGGCGACGATGATGGCGTCGATGGCGCGATCATTGACCAGCGTGCGCCAGTCGCCCGTGGAGCGGTTCCAGCCCAGTTCCTGCGCGCTGCGGGCCGCGCCTTCCGCACTGCTGGTGCTGATGCACTCGCATACGGGGTTCAAGGCCGTGGGAAAAATGCCGCGCACGGCCTTGTAGGCGATGGTGTGGGCCTTGCCCATGTAGCCGGCGCCGATCAGGCCGATGTTGATGTCTTGCATAGGGAGTCTCCGAGGATGTCGCGATAGGGGATCAAGCTTGCTGGCGCCAGGCATGGCTGTCCAGGGCGTCGAGGAAGCGGGCGGCGGGCCAGTCCTGTGCCAGCGCTTCGTGCATGAGCTGCTGCTGCGTGGGCGGTGCCATGCCGCCTATGGGCTGGTCGCGATCGAGGTTGCTGGGGAAGGCATAGCCTTCGGCGCAGGCGGCAACCGCATGGCGTACGCCCTCGCCGGACAGCGCGCCCTGGTCGCGCAGTGCCTGCAGCGCCGGATACAGCGCGGCGCTCATGGCGCGGCGGTCCAGCGCTTCCATCGCGCGCCCGAACGGCGACGACACCTGCAGCAGGTTGGCCATGCGGCGGATGTCGGACGAACGGTTATGGCCCGCCGCATGGAACAGGGCGGGGTTGAAGAAGACGGCGTCGCCTCGGGACAGCGGCAGCTGCACGCAATGCCGGGCGAAATAATCGCGGAAGGGCGGTTGCTGCCAGGCGAGGAAACCGGCCTGGTAGCGCTGCGAATACGGCAGGTACAGGGTGGGACCGGATTCGACCGGCATGTCGCAGTGGGCGACGGCCCCCTGCAAGGTCAAGAGGGCAGACATCTGGTGCACGGGCGCCGGGTAGGCGGTGCAGGCGGCGGCGCTCTGGAAGCCCAGGTGATAGTCGCGGTGCGGCGCCTGGGCCGCGCCGCCCGGGTTGACGACGTTGACTTGTGCCGTCATCTGGTAGGCGGGTCCCAGCCACGCCTCGGCGATCCACGCAAACACGGGATTGGCGTAATAGCGCGCGAACGCTTCGGGCGCGCGCAGACACAGTTTTTGCTGGGCGTTCCAGATGCGGTCATTCGCGCCCGGTTTGGCGAAATGGTCGCCGCCCGCCTGGCCGCTCGCGTGCTGTTCGGCGATCAGCGCGCGAAACACGCCGCTGACCTGTTCCAGGGTCGCCGTGTCGTCGACGGCGCGCCGGAACACGATGACGCCGGGGCCATCCATCAGCGCCTTGCCCCATTCTGCCTGCAGCGCGCGCAGCGACGCGGTACTGGTGGCCAGTGCACGGACTCTGTCGCAATCGTAGACGAGGATATTGTCGTCCACCGCAACGGCGTGCGGATAGTCGGCCAGCGCCGTGCATTGGCTGACGGTGCGGATGAAATCATCGAGCTGGCAATCTTGCTGCGACAGCCAGAAGGGGGCGGGCGGCGCGGCGTCTTGGGTGATCATGCGGTGTCTCCTGAGTTTTACGTTGTAGAATCAGTATAGGGATGAAAATCCGCATTTTTTATCAGGAAATCCATCAAAAAACCATCAATAAACGATCAATTACCATGGACATGGCATGACGCATCCGTTTCCCGTCAAGGTCGTGGCGCTGCAGGCCGGCGTCAGCGTGGCGACAGTCGACCGCGTGATCAAGCAGCGCGGGGGCGTACACGCCAATACGGTGCGACGCGTGATGCAGGCGCTCGATGAACTGGCGAGGCAAAGCACGCAGGTGGGCCTGGCCGGCAGGAAGTTCATGCTCGACATGCTGATGGTGGCGCCGCGCCGCTTTACGGACGCCGTGCGCGCCGCGCTGGAAGCGGAACTGCCGTCGCTGCATCCGGCCGTGCTGCGTTCGCGCTTTCACCTGCATGAAACCCTGGAAGTGGACGGCATCGTCGACCAGCTGGAACGCATCCGCAAGAACGGCAGCCACGGCGTGCTGCTGAAGGCGCCGGACTTGCCGCCGGTGGCCGAGGCGGTGAGCCGGCTGGCGGCGGCCGGCATTCCCGTGGTGACTCTGGTGACGGACTTGCCAGCTTCCGCACGCCGCGGCTACGTGGGCATGGATAACCGCGCGGCGGGCGAGACGGCCGCCTGCCTGATCGGCCAGTGGCTGGGTGCGGGCCAGCGGCCCAGGAAACAGCAAGTGCTGGTCACCCTGAGCAGCAACCGTTTTCATGGCGAGGAAGAGCGCGAGATCGGCTTTCGCCGCGCGCTGCGCGAACGGCACCGGCATTTATCCATCGTCGAAGTGAGCGAAGGCCACGGTATCGACGGCGCCACGGGGGCGCTGGTGCGTGAAGCACTGGCTACGCATCCAGGCATCGCCGCCGTGTATTCGATCGGCGGCGGCAATGCCGCCATCGTGCAGGCATTCGCGCAGGCGGGCCGGCCGTGTCAGGTCTTCATCGGCCACGACCTCGATGCGGACAACGTGGCGCTGCTCAAGTCGGGCGCCATCCAGGCCGTGCTGCACCATGACCTGGGCCAGGACATGCGCCGCGCCTGCCAAGAGATACTGCGGGCGCAGGGCGCGCTGCCGGCCCTGGCGCAGGTGCCGCCCTTGTCCGCGATCCAGATCGTCACGCCATGGAACCTGCCCGCGCTGAACGGGGTGAATTGACAGTTACCCGGGGCTGGCCGATACTCGCCGCTTCGCTCATCGTTCACCTCAGGAAGGAATCCCCCGATGTCCGTCACTCCGCAATTGTGCAAGACCGTGCTGGTAGCCGCACTTGCAAGCGCGCTGGCCATGCCCGCCATGGCCGCCGTCCCTGCCACTGTCGGCGCTTCATCGGCCTGGGTTGAAGCGAGCAACCGCAATGCGGCCATCGTGCTGGCGGCGCAGGCGCAGTTTTCGCCCGAAGACGCCTCCGACACGGGCCTGGCCCAGTACGACGGCCAGGCCGCCGACCTCGGGCCGAACATCACCGAGCGCCACGTGGCGGCCATGCAGAAGGCGCGCGCGCAATTGCAGCAAAAGCTGGAACTGGAACGCGACGAGCGCATACGCCAGGACCTGGAAATCCTGATCGGCGCCGTCGACCAGGAGATCATGGGCACGCAGCTGGAAGCCAAGTACACCCTGCCGTGGGTCGATGTGCCGCAAATGGTCTTTGGCAGCATGCAAAGCCTGCTGCAGGAGCAGCGCCCGGCCGCGCGCCGCGCCAAGGCGCTCGAGCGCCTGCAGCGCTACGTGGGCCAGTTCCCGGGCAGCACGCCGATCACGCAGCAGGCCAAGGCGCGCTTCACGGAAAAGATCGGCCAGCCTGGCCTGGCGGGCCCCGTGCGCCTGCAGGTGGAACAGTCGCTGGAAAACGTACCGACGTATATCGCCGGCATCCGCAAGCTGTTCGCCGACATGAAGATCACGGGGGCAGAAAGCGCACTGGCGGCCATGGAGCAGCAGCTGAACGAGTATGCGGCATGGGAAAAGCAGGTGGTGCTGCCTCTGTCGCGCACGGATTTCCGCATGGCGCCCGAGCTGTATGCATTCCGCCTGAAACAGGTGGGCATCGACATCGAGCCGCGCGCGCTGGTCGAACGGGCGCAGGTGGCCTACCTGGAGACGCGCGCCGCCATGCAGGCGCTGGCGCCCGTGGTGGCGGCCAGGCTAGCCTTGAAGGGCGTCGACGGCACGGACTACCGCCAGGTGATGCGCGCGCTGAAGTCCGATTCCATCCCCAATGAGCAGCTCGAAGCGCACTACAAGGGTGTCAATACGCAGCTGGAACAGCGCATCGCCCGGCAGCGCGTGGTCGATATTCCTGCGCGCGCCATGACCATGCGCCTGGCCTCCGCCGCAGAATCGGCGGCCCAGCCGGCGCCGCATATGCGTCCGCCTCCGCTGATCGGCAATACGGGCGAGCACGGCCAGTTCGTCCTCCCCGTCAGCAATCCGGCCGCCAGCGGCAAGGGCGAAGCGTATGACGATTTCAATTTCGCGGGCGCCGCCTGGACCCTGAGCGCGCACGAAGGCCGTCCCGGCCACGAGCTGCAGTTCAGCGCGATGGTGGAGCGGGGCGTATCGCAGGCGCGCAGCCTGTACGCGTTCAACAGCGTCAACGTCGAAGGCTGGGCGCTGTACGCGGAAGCGGAGATGATCCCGTACGAGCCGGCCGAAGGCCAGTTCATCGCGCTGCAGTTCCGCATGCTGCGCGCGGCGCGCGCCATGCTCGACCCGATGCTGAACCTGGGGCAGGTCACGCGCGAGGAAGCGGGGCGCATCCTGACGGATGAAGTGATGCTGTCGAAACCGATGGCGCGCCAGGAGCTGGACCGCTACACCTTCAACATGCCGGGCCAGGCGGGCAGCTATTTCTATGGCTATACGCGCATCCTGCAGCTGCGCGCGGAAACGGAGCTGGCGCTGGGCGAGAAATTCGACCGCCTGGCGTTCAACAACTTCCTGCTGGGGCAGGGCTTGCTGCCGCCGGACTTGCTGGCCAAGGCCGTGCGCGAACACTTCATCCCCGAGCAGAGAAAAACCAAAAGCTGACGCCATGGCACGGGAGCGGCAGGGAAGGGGAATTTTGCCGCTATTGTCCGCGGGCCAGTCGTATAATGACGCTCATTGTGCTGGCCCACCCAGGAGTTCCACTTGCAGCTACCGATCCGTTATCCGAACATGCCGCAACTGCTGCTGAAGGCCCGCGACAGCCTGCTCCAGCATTTCCGCCCCATCCTCAATCACTTCGGCGTGACGGAGCAGCAGTGGCGCATCATGCGCGCGCTGAATGAAAGCCCGACCCTGGAACCGCGCGAGCTGTGCGAGATCTGCCAGATTTCGAGCCCCAGCATGAGCGGCATCCTGGCGCGCATGGAAGAGATCGGCCTGATCGGACGCAGCAAGTTCGAAGGCGACCAGCGCCGCCGCAAGGTGCACCTGTCCGAAGCGGGCGCCAGTTTGCTGATGCAGATGGGTAAGCTGATCGACCTGCAATATGCGCATCTGGAAGCGGCGTACGGCAAGCAGGTGTTTGAAGACATGCGCCGCGCCCTGGAAGCGTTTATTGCCCTTGAAACCCTGCCGGTGGCGCCCGCCATCCTGCGCTGAGCGGCAACCCCGCTCCCATCTCTCCCTTTCCGTACGGCCATCGGGCGCGTGTTTTTCAGCATGCGCCGCCGCTGCTTTTCCCATGCCTGTCCCTGTGCTTTCCCCGTGCTGCGGGGCTTGCGTCGTCACGCCTGCCGGATTTGCTATAAGACTAAGCCTCACGGTCAATCACTTACATGTGAGTAAATAATCGTATAATTTGCTTCACTTGATCCAGATCAAGAAGAACAGCGGACGCTCCTCTCGCGGGAGGGAACTGCAACGCGGCGCCACGCCCGTATTTCGCCAGATAAAACAGGAAAGTCAGGAAAAAAATGAACATACCATGCATGCGCGCTGCGGCGCTGGCCGTCTCCACGCTCATCGGCGCAAACGTTTGCGCCCAAAGCAATGTCACCATTTACGGCGTGGTCGACGCGGCCACCGCGTACGCGAGCAACCAGGGCGGCAAGTCGAATACCTATATGCGCAGCGGCAGCTTGTCCGCCAGCAAGATCGGTTTCCAGGGCGTGGAAGACCTGGGCGGCGACCTGAAGGCGCTGTTCCTGCTGGAAAACGGCTTTGAAAGTGACACGGGCGCGCAAAGTTCGGCCAGTTCCCTGTTCAACCGCCAGGCCTACGTGGGCTTGCAATCGACAGCTTACGGCACCGTGACGGCGGGCCGCCAGTACACGCCGTACTACCTGCTCGTGGGTTCGCTGGCATCGAGCAATGTCTTGACGGGCGCGACCGGCGCCCACCCGGGCGACATCGACGGCCTCGACACGACCGTGCGTATCAGCAATTCCGTCACCTACAGCATGCCCGCCTGGCGCGGCTTGCAGGCCAGCGCGCAATACGGCTTTGGCGAAGCGGCCGACGGCAATGCCGTGGGCAGCAGCTTCAGCGCCGCCGTCAAGTACAGCACGTCGCCAGCCGAATTCGCGCTCGGCTACCTGAAACTGAAAAATGGCCAGAATGGCGCCGGCTGGAGCGACAACGCATCGGGCAGCTTCGGTATCTCCGCCCTCAACCAGGGCTACGCCTCGGCGGAAAGCATAGCATTCATCGCCGCCAGCGCACGCTACACCATGGGCAAGTGGATGGTGGGCGCCAATGCCAGCAACGTGCAATACCAGGCGGGCAGCCGCTCGGCCTTCCGCGACACGGCCATCTTCAATACGGCCGGCCTGATTTCGAGCTATCAGCTGACGCCGCAGTGGTTCCTGTCCGCCGGCTACAGCGACACCTTCGCCAGCCACGCCAACGGCATCGCCGACCGCGCGCGCTACCGCCAACTGTCGTTCGAACAGAATTACGCGCTGTCGAAGCGGACGGCGATCTACCTGATCGAAGCGCGCCAGCTGGCGCGCGGCCAGACACTGGGGCAGGACGGCGCGATCGTCAACGCCGTCGCCTCGGTCGGCGATTCGCAAAACGGCACGCCGTCGTCGAACGGCGGGCAGACGGTGGTGATGGTCGGTCTCAAGCATTCTTTCTGAACGGTTGCTGAACTCACGGGAGCTTCAATTGGACGCTACACACAATAAGGAGGGCCGCGGCCCTCTGAATCCCGGCCGCCGCATGGTGCTGGCCGGCCTGCTGTCGGCGTCGGCCGCGGCGCTGATTCCCTGGGCGCTGGCCGAACCGGTCGCCAATGCGGAGCAGGGCGCTTTCCTCGGCGTGTCGGCCATGCTCATCGGGCGGCAAGTGCTCGACCCCGTGCTGGCCAAGCGCCTGTATGACGCGCTGGTGGCGCAAGACGCCGCCTTCCCCGCGAAGGTGCGTGCGCTGCTGGCGCTGATCAATGCGCAGGGCTTGCAGGCGGCCGGCTTGCAGGAAGCGCTCGACGCGCTGGGCCCGGCCCAGTCGCCGCTGGCGGCCTTGCCGCGACAGATCGCCAGCGCCTGGTACCTGGGCATCGTCGGCACGGGCGAGGCGGCCGTCTGCGTCGCCTACGAGCAGGCCTTGAACGCGGCCGTCGTCGCCGACGTGCTCAAACCTCCCACGTATTCCTACGGCGCCTACGGCAGCTGGGCCAGAAAACCAATTTAAGGAGCCATCATGGCTGAAGAACTCTCCGCCGATTACCTCGTGATCGGCTCCGGCATCATCGGTTCCCTGGCCGCGCGCAAGCTCGCGCTAGCCGGCGCCTCGGTGCTGATACTGGAAGCGGGTCCGCGCGTGTCGCGCGGCGAAATCGTCGCCCGTTTCCGCAACACGACGCGCCGCAGCGACTGGATGTCGCCGTATCCATCGGTGGCCACGGCACCGCACCCGATCTACCAGCCGAAAGACAACGGTCACCTGGTGCAGGCCGGCCCGTATCCATACCCGGCCGAATACATCCGCCAGTTCGGCGGCACTTCGTGGCACTGGGCCGCGCAAGCGTGGCGCAACGTGCCTAACGACTTCCGCATCCATACCCTGTATGGCGTGGGCGTCGACTGGCCGATCAGCTATGAAGACCTGGAGCCGTTCTACCAGGAAGCGGAAGAGATCATGGGCGTTTCGGGTGCCGAGAACACGGGTTCGCCGCGCAAGCAGCCATTCCCAATGGACTCCGTGACGGAACCGTACGCCATGCGCCGCATCCGCGAGCGCCTCGACCCGTCGTTCAAGGTGGTTGGCAACACGGTGGCGCGCAACAGTGTCAGCTACGATGGTCGTCCGGCCTGTTGCGGCAACAACAGCTGCCAGCCTATCTGCCCCATCGACGCGCAATACCATGGCGGCATCGCCGCGCTGCAGGCGGAAGCAGCGGGCGTCAAGATCGTCTGCAACGCCAACGTCTACAAGCTGGAACACGACGTGCAGGGCCGCATCACGGCCGCCCTGTACTACGACGTCGACAAGAACAGCCACCGGGTCACGGCCAAGACCTTTATTCTGGCCGCCAACGGCATCGAAAGCCCCCGCTTGCTGCTCGTTTCCGCCTCGGACAAATACCCGAACGGCCTGGCCAACAGCAGCGACATGGTGGGCCGCAACCTGATGGACCACCCGAGCACCTCGATCACCTTCGACGCCGATGAAGACCTGTGGCTGGGCCGGGGGCCGCAAAGCCCCAATTCCATCAACACCATGCGCGATGGCGATTTCCGCAGCCGGCATTCGCCGTACCGCCTGGATTTCACGAACATCTCGAGAGTCGATGGCGCCACCAGGGAATTGATCGGCAAGGGTGTGTTTGGCGATGCATTCGAACAGCAGCTGCGTTTCCGCTCGGCCCGTGAAATGAGCTTGAAAAACGTGCTGGAAGTGCTGCCGAATCCGGAAAACCGCATCGCCCTCAGCAGCGAGAAAGATGCCATGGGCATTCCCAAGCCGCAGGCGCATTACGCAATCGACGAGTACACGAAGCGTGGCCACGAACGCTCGAAGCAGGATTTCGAGCGCATCGCAAAACTGATGGGCGGCACCAACCTGCGCCACAGCAAGGAAGGCGTGTTCGCCAACAACCAGCACATCTGCGGCACCCTGTCGATGGGTTCCGACCCGGCCAAGGCCGTGTGCGACCAGTGGGGCCGCACGTTTGATCACGCCAACCTGTTCCTGTGCAGCACGGGTGTGCTGCCCACGTCCGGCACCTGCAATTCGACGGAAAATGGCCTGGCCGTGGCCCTGCGCACCGTCAAGCATATCCTCGACGAGCAACAGGGAGGCACGGCATGATGGCGATCTTCAGACTGGCGGCCGGCGCCGCCTTGCTGTCCCTGGCCTTGCCGGTGCTGGCGGCGCAAGCGCCTGGCGCGGACGTGCAATCGATCGAACGCGGCCGCTACCTGGCCACGGCCGGCGACTGCATCGCCTGCCACAGCGTGCCTGGCGGCAAGCCGATGGCGGGCGGCCTGGCCCTGGCCACGCCGCTGGGCCCCATCGTCGCCACCAACATCACGCCGTCGACAACGCATGGCATCGGCAACTACACGCTGGCGCAGTTTTCCGCCGCCGTGCGCCACGGCGTGCGGGCCGACGGCGCCAATCTGTACCCGGCCATGCCCTACACGGCCTACGCCAAGGTAACGGATGACGACACGGCCGCCCTGTACGCCTACTTCATGCATGGCGTGGCGGCAGTGGACACGGCGCCGGCGCAAAAGACGGACTTGCCGTTCCCGTTCAATATCCGTTTGTCGATGGCGGGCTGGAACCTGCTCTTCCTCGATAAAAAACCGTTCGTGGCCGATACGTCGAAAAGCATGGAGTGGAACCGTGGCGCCTACCTGGCGCAAGGCCTGGCCCACTGCACCACGTGCCACACGCCGCGCAACGCGCTGATGGCCGAGCAGCTGTCGAAGGAGCTGGGCGGGGCCGACCTGGGCACCTGGTATGCGCCGAACATCACGTCGGACGTCAACAGCGGCGTGGGTAGCTGGAGCCAGCAGGAACTGGCCGGCTACCTGCGCACGGGCCGCGCCGCGCACCGAGGGCAGGCGGCCGGACCGATGGCCGAAGCCATCGACTATAGCCTCAAGCACCTGAGCGACGCGGACTTGAACGCCATCGCGCACTACATCAAGAGCGTGCCTGCCATCCGCGACAAGGCGGACGTGAAACCGGTGACGCAATGGGGCCAGGCTGGCGACGAGTTGAGCAGCATCCGTGGCGTGCCGCTGCCGCAAAACCTGAACACGATGTCGGGTGCGCAGCTGTACGATGCGCAGTGCGCCAGCTGCCACCAGGCGAAGGGCGAGGGCAGTTTCGACGGCAGCTTGCCGCCGCTGTTCCACAATTCGGCGACGGGCCGCGGCAACAGCAACAACCTGGTGATGGCGATACTCGATGGCGTGGAACGGCAGGATGGCAAGGGTAGCCATGCCGGCCACCTGATGCCTGCGTTTCGCCAGACCTTGTCGGACGAGCAGATCGTCACCCTCGGCAATTATGTGCAGCGGATGTACGGCAATCCCGCCATCAAGGTGACGGCCGAGCAGGTGACGACCTTGCGCAATGGCGGCGCGCCGTCGAACCTGATCGGCCTTGCCCGCGCAGGCATCATCGTCGGCGTGCTGGTGCTGCTGGCCTTGCTGCTGTGGTGGCGGGGACGCAGGCGCAAGGAAGCCTCCGCGGCGTAAAAATACACCCTGAAGCAAAGGCTGGGGTCAGGCCCGACAGGGTCTGACCCCTTTTTTTTACGCGGAATTTTGCAACTGGTTTGCATCTGCCGGAATTATGTACTATCATTAGTTACATGAGACGCGACAGCAAACTATCATCGATCCTCCATGTGCTGCTGCACATGGCCCACGCGGGGCGCCCGATGACGTCCGAGGAACTCTCCGCTTACCTGGACACCAACCCCGTGCTGGTGCGGCGCGTGATGGCCGGCTTGCGCGAGCGCGGCTACGTGGCGTCGGACAAGGGCCATGGCGGCGGCTGGCGCATCGTCTGCGACCTGCACAAGGTGACCCTGCAAGACATCTACGTGGCCGTGGGTTCGCCCACCATCTTCGCCATGGGCAACCGTGTCGATCAGCCGGGCTGTTTGGTCGAGCAGGTTGTCAACCAGTCGCTGGCCGGCGCCTTCGATGAAGCCGAGGCGCTGCTGATCCAGCGCCTTGGCGCCGTCACCCTGGCCGACCTGGCCGACCGTTTCAGCCAACAATACGCCACCCACAAAGGAGCACCACATGCACATTCCTGAATCGCCTGGCATCCCGTTCGATGCCATCATCGTCGGCGGCAGCTACGCGGGCCTGTCCGCCGCCACGCAACTGGCGCGCGCCCGCCGCCGCGTGCTGGTGATCGACGGCGGCCAGCGCCGCAACCGCTACGCCAGCCATTCCCACGGTTTCCTGACCCAGGACGGCAGCGGCACGGCCGCCATCGCGGCCGAGGGCAAGGCGCAGCTGATGGCGTATGCCACCGTCACCTGGCGGGACGGCATGGCCGTGCAGGCCGCGGCCAGCAGCGATGGCGATGGCTTCGGCGTGACCCTGGCGGACGGCCATGTCGTGCACGGCCGCCGCCTCGTGCTGGCCACCGGCGTGATCGATGAACTGCCGCCCGTCGATGGCCTGGCCGAGCGCTGGGGCGGCAGCGTCTTTCACTGCCCGTATTGCCACGGCTATGAACTGGAGCAGGGCGCCATCGGCGTGCTGGCCACCGGCCCCCTGTCCATGCACCATGCGCTGATGCTGCCCGACTGGGGCACGGTCACTTTTTTCCTCAATGGCGCGTTCGAGCCTGATGCGGCGCAGCTGGCGCAACTCGAGGCGCGCGGCGTCAAGCTGGTGCGTACGCCCGTGGCGCGGATCGACGCGGTGGCCGACGTGGTCACGGCGGACGGCAGCCGCCACGCGATGGCCGGCCTGTTCGTGGCGACCCGCACCCGCCTGGCCAGTTCCCTGGCCGGTGAATTGGGCTGCGCGCTGGAAGATGGGCTCATGGGACCGTTCGTGCGCACCGACGAGCAAAAGGCCAGCAGCGTGCCTGGTGTCTTTTGCTGCGGTGACGCGGGCCGCATGGCGGGCAGCGTGGCGTTCGCGGTGGCCGATGGCGCCATGGCGGGCGTGGCGGCGCACCGTTCGCTGATGTTCGGACTCGATCAGGCGGCAAAACCGCCATCGATCTTCAGCCCGGCACCCGTGACGAACGCCGCCTCCGCGCTGGCCAGGTAAGCGACCATGCCGGCGATTTCATCGGCCGTGCCGTGGCGGGGCAGGGCCATCAGGCCGTGCATCAGGTCGGCGAAGTCGCCCGTCGGCGGGTTCATGTCCGTGGCGACGGGGCCCGGTTCCACATTGTTGATGGTGATGCCGCGCGGGCCCAGGTCGCGCGACAGGCCTTGCGTCAGGCCGCTCAGCGCCGATTTGCTCATGGCGTAGGCGGCCGCGCCGCCGAACGGCATGCGGTGCGCATTCGTGCTGCCGATGTTGATGATGCGCCCGCCCGTCGGCATGTGCGCCACGGCCGCCTTGATGGCGACGAACACGGCGCGCACGTTGACGTTCAAGGTCTTGTCGAAGTCTTCCAGCGAAAAGTCGTCGATGGTGCCGGGCAGGAACACGCCCGCATTGTTGACGAGGATGTCGACACGGCCAAACTGCGCCGCCACCTTGGCGATGGCGGCCGTCAGGGCGGTGGCGTTGGCCGCATCGGCCTGCACGCCCAAGGCCTTGCCGCCGGCCGCTTCCACTTTGGCGGCCAGCGCCTGCGCTTCGGCGGCGGAACTTTGATAGGTGAAGACGACGTTGGCGCCCTGGCTGGCAAGGCGGCGCACGATGGCGGCGCCGATGCCGCGCGAGCCGCCCGTCACGAACGCGATCTTGTCTTGCAGTGGCAGGGAGGTGCTGGTGGTGGCTTGGGTTTGCATGATGAGCTTTCAAAGTGGGGAGTCGAGGAATTCAGTATCTGCCTTTCATTCCTGCCGCGCTAGCCATGAATCGCTACAATCACTTTCAACCTTGAGTATCAAATGAGCGGGTAGAATACAGGCATGGACGCCCTCAATCACTTGCAATCGTTTGTGCTGTCTGCCGAGCTGGGCAGCTTTTCGGCCGCCGCGCGCCGCCTGGGGCTGACTCCTGCGGCCGTCAGCAAGAACGTGGCGCGGCTGGAAGCGAGCCTGGGGTTGCGGCTGTTCCAGCGCAGCACGCGCCGTTTGACCCTGACGGAAGGGGGCGAACGCTTCCTGCAGCAGATAGGCGGCGCCCTGTCCACCTTGCGCGAAGCGATCGCCGGCGTGGCGGAAGAGGGCGGCCAGCCGGCCGGCATACTGAAAATCAGCATGGCACCATCGTTCGGGCGCAGCTACGTGGTGCCGCTGCTGGGCGACTTCATCGCCCGCTATCCAGGTGTCATCCCCGACTGCCATTTCGACAACCGGCAAGTGGACTTGATCGGCGAAGGTTTTGACGTGGCCATCGGCGGTGGCATCGAATTGACGCCGGGCGTGGTGGCGCGCGAACTGGGCCACGCCCACATCGTCGCCACGGCGTCGCCCGCCTTCATGCGGGGCAAAACCATGCCCACGCATCCTTCGGATCTGGCCCAATTCGACGGCGTGGCGCGCCGCTCGGCCGGCAGCGGCAGATTGCGCAGCTGGATACTGCGCGACGGCGTGGGCGGCGAAGGCGTGGCCGAATACCGTCCGCGCGCCATCTTCGACGATCCGGAAGCGATGGCGCAGGCGGCCATCCTCGGCGTTGGCGTGGCGCTGCTGCCCATGCCGCATGCGCTGGCCCATTTGCGCAGCGGCGCCCTGGTCCGGCTGCTGCCCGGCTGGCATGCCGATTCCGGCCCCCTGTCCGTGTACTATCCGAGCAAGAAACTGCTGCCCGCGAAGACGCGCGTGTTCGTCGTTTTTTTGCTGGAGCAGTTCCGCCAGCGCGATTTCGCCGCGCAGATGCGGCCCGATTAACCGATGAAAAATTCTCATGCATAGCAATTACAGCCTGTTTTATACCTTTGACCATGACCAGCCGGCCCGCTTCCAGGAAGTGCGCGTGTTCGGCACCACCGTGTGGACGGCCGCCGGTGCGGCCATGACCTGGGGCGAGGAGACGCGCACGCAGTATGCGAGCGTCGCCGAAGCGCAGGCTGCCTATCTGTCCCATTGCGATGCAGCTGTCGCCGGTGGCCACACCCTGGCGCGCGCCATGCTCATCGACCCGGCCGTCTTTGATTTCGCGCTGCTGCACACCCTGGTGGCGGACGCCGCGCGCCGTGCTTTCGCTGCCGTGCGCCGTGCGCATCCCGATCAGCACATCAACGCTTACGCGCTCGTCAGCGACGACAGCGCCATGACCATCGGCCCGGCGGCCAACAGCCGCGAAGCGCTGGCCGCCTCGGAGTACGGTGAAGAGATGTTGTGGAATCCGGCGGAATGGGCGTTTGAGGACGGGGTCGCGTATTTCGACAGCGCCTACCGCTTGCTGCTGCAGGCGCACCGCGACTTGCCCTTCGACGTCGATTTCACCACCTTCCATACCGGCGTGTTCGACGCCTGCATCGCGGCGCTGGCGCAGCTCGATGCCGAAGGCTGTTTTGGCGCGGGCGCGCAGCGCGACGATTTCGTGCTGCTGTTCGAGGTCAGTGACAGCGAAGCGGTGGAAGGCGCGATGGCACGTTTGAATCCGCCGGCCGTGGCGGCGCGTTTCGCGGCGTGGATGGCCAGCTGCGCGGAGTAACGCTTACGCCGCCACCAGCCTCAGTCTCGTAATCTCCGCCGGCGCGCCGATGCGTTTCGGCGGGCCCCAGTACCCGGTGCCACGGCTCACGTAAATCCACAAGCGGCCTTGCCGGTGCAGGCCGGCCACGTAGGGCTGCTGCAGCGGCACGAACAGGTTCCATGGCCAGAACTGTCCCCCGTGCGTGTGGCCCGACAGTTGCAGGTCGTAGCCGGCCGCTTCGGCGTCGGGCGCGCTGCGCGGCTGGTGCGCCAGCAGGATGCGGGGGAGATCGGCTGGCGCGCCGGCGATGGCCGTTTGCGGGTCGCTTTTCTGGGCCGGGTCGAAACTGCCCGCATTGAAATCGGTGACGCCGGCCAGCGCCAGGCGCGCGCCGTCGTGTTCGAGCACCGTGTGCTCGTTCATCAGTACGCGCAAGCCCAGGCGGCGGAATTCCGCCACCCACGGCGCGGCGCCCGAATAGTATTCGTGGTTGCCCGTCACGAGGAAGACGCCATGGCGCGCGCGCAGCTCGCCCAGCGGCGCCGTATGGCTGCCCAGCTGCGCCACCGTGCCATCGACCACGTCGCCAGTGATGGCGATGATGTCCGCCCGCAGGCCGTTGGCGCGCGCGACGATCGCTTCCACGTAGGCGCGCTTGATGGTGGCGCCCACGTGGATGTCGCTCAGCTGCACGATGGTCAATCCCTGCAAGGCGGCCGGCAGGCCGGCGATGGGCACCGTCACTTCGCGCACACGCGCCACCTTGCGGGCGTTGATGAAACCGACGGCGGTGGCCAGCAGCGCCAGAACGAGGACGGCCACCGCGGACGCCTGCGCGTGCGGGCGGGCGGCGGGAATCAGCATCAGCAGCTCGCGCAGCACGGTCAGCACGAACAGCGAGGAAAAAAATCCCATGCACAGCGAGCCGGCCCAGCTCAAGCGGTCGGCCAGGCGCCCATTGTTGGTGACGGCGCGGGCGAAGATGGTCATCGGCATGAGCATGGTCGAGGCGAGCAAGACGACGCCGCCCAGCAGCCAGCCGGCCAGGCCGACGGGCAGGGCAGGCAGCAGCAGCCAGCCTAGCAGGGCGTGCAGGGCGCCCAGTATCATGGTGATGCGCAGCAGCGGCGTGCGGGTTTTCATGGCGTGATTCCAGTGGTGGGGCGGCCGCCGATTATAGCGGACGCCCTGGCAACACGCAGCCGCCACCGCGCTCACGGTGCGATATGCAATCCCAGCATGGCCAGCTTGCCAAAATCGACAGGCTTGGCGAAGTGTTCGTTGAAACCCGACGCCAGGGCCGCTTGGCGGTCGTGTTCCTGGCCATAGCCGGTCAGCGCCACGAGCAGGAACTGCTGCGGTATCGGCAGCTGGCGCATTTTGACGGCCACGTCGTAGCCGCTCATGTCGGGCAGGCCGATGTCGAGAAAGACGATGTCGGGCTTGAATTCCAGGGTGCGCTCGGTCGCCTGCGTGCCCGTGTAGGCCGTGCGCACCGTGTGGCCGTACATTTCCAGCAGTTCGGCCAGGGTGTCGGCCGCATCGCAGTTGTCGTCGACGACGAGGATGCGCTGGCTGCCGCCGGTGGCCGCCTCCGGCGCTGGCGCGGCCGGCTGCGGCAGGTTGGCGTCGAGCGGCAGGATGACTTCGAAGGTGCTGCCCAGCCCCACGCCGGGGCTGTGCACGCTGACCTGGCCGCCGTGCAAGGTCACCAGGTTGCGCACCAGCGACAGGCCGATGCCCAGGCCGTCCTGCACCCGGTCGGGCGAGTGGCCGCTTTGCTCGAACAGGCCGAAGATGCTGTCGATGCTGGCGGCGGCGATGCCGATGCCGTTGTCGCTCAGGCGGATGCGCACATTGTCGCCTTCGCGCACGGCGGTGATGGCGATGCGCCCGCCCGGCGCCGTGAACTTGGCCGCGTTGAGCAGCAGGTTGGCGACGATCTGCGACAGGCGCACGGCGTCGCCGCAGACCCACAGCTCTTCCTTGGGCAGGTTCACGTCCAGCGCATGGCCGCGCGCCTCGACGCTGTGCGAGCTCGTTTCCAGCGCGCTGCGGATCACGCTGGCCAGGCTCACGCTTTCCCATTGCAGCGAGATTTTGCCCTGCGAGATGCGCGACACGTCGAGCAGGTCGTCCACCAGACGCACCAGGTGGTCCGTGTGGCGGCCGATGGTGCGGCGTGCGTTGTCCTGCACGGCCGGCACGACGGGGTCGAGCTTGCACAGCAGGGCCAGCGCCGTGCGGATGGGGCCCAGCGGGTTGCGCAATTCGTGCGCCAGGGTGGCCAGGAACTCATCCTTGCGGCGGTCCACGTCACGCAGCGCGCGCTCGACCCGTCCCAGCCGCAGCAGCGCCTTGACGTTGGCGATCAGTTCATCGGCCTCGATCGGCTCGACCAGGTAATTGTCGGCGCCGCCATCGAGGGCGCGGATCTTGTCGGCCGTGCCGATGCAGGAAGCGGACGTCTGCAGCACCAGGATGGTGTTCGTCTCGGCGCCGCCCTTCAGCTGGCGGCACACTTCCAGGCCGTTGATGTCGGGCAGCTTGACGTCGAGGAGGATCAGGTTGGGGCGGTCCTGGCGGGCGCGCAGCAGCGCGTCGCCCCCATTCGAGGCTTCGATGACCTTGAAGCCGGCGCGTTTGAGGATGCGCGATTTGGCGTAGCGTGCGCCGTCGCTGTCATCGACGTTCAGGATCAGAGCATCGCTGTTGTTATCCGGTAGCATGCGCATTGTCCCATGTGGTTGTGCCTTGCGGCGGAGCCGGCTCTTGCCGGTGATGTGTATTGCCGATCAGCGCGCGCAGGGTCGCCAGCAATTGCTGGCGCGACAGCGGCTTGATGTAGTAGGCCTCGGCGCCCAGGGCCAGTCCCTTGCGCACGTCGTCGATCTCGGTGGCGACGATGACGGGCACCTGGCGCCGCAGCGGGTCGTTTTTCAGCTCGGCCAGCCAGTGCCAGGCCGTTTCGCCGTGCAGCAGGATGTCGAGGATGACGGCGGCGGGGCGCTGCTGTTCCCAGCGCTCCTGCGCCTCGCGCACGCTGCGCGCGGGAACGACGCGAAATTCGCTGCCGGCCAAAAATTTTTCATACAGCAGGCGCACGGGCGGATTGTCTTCCACCACCAGCACGGCGACGCGCTGGTCGTTGCCATTGTCGTTGGCCGGCGCGCATGGCGGCAGGCTGCCTTCGGGCGCATGGTAGCTGGTGGGCAGGACGACGGAAAACAGCGAGCCCTCGCCAGGCGTGCTTTCCACGGACACCGTGCCATTGAGCAAGGTGGCCAGGTTGCGGCACAGGGGCAGGCCCAGGCCCGTGCCCTTGACCTTGCGCTGCATGTGGTTTTCCACCTGGCTGAATTCCTCGAAGATCAGCTGCACGTCTTCGGCATCGATGCCCAGGCCCGTGTCGGAGACGGAAAAGCGGATGGCGTCCTGCTCCGGCAAGGGCGTGGCGCTGACGACGATGGCGCCGGCCTCGGTGAACTTGAGGGCGTTGGAGATGAAGTTGCGCAGGATTTGCGACAGCTTGCCTTCATCCGTATGGATGTGCAGCGCCGGGTCGGGGTCGATGAAGGTCAGGGTGAGCGACTCGGACACCAGCAGCGGGCGCAGCATGCCGCGCAGGGCGCTGAACAGGTCGGCCACCTGGAAGCTGTTGGCGTGCACGTCGACCTTGCCCGCCTCGATCTTGGCCAGGTCCAGCAGGTCGTTGACCAGGTCGCTCAGGCTGACGGCGCTTTGCAGGATGAACATCACCTGCTTTTCCTGTTCCTCCGACAGCTCGCCGTCGATGCGGTCGAGCAGCAGCTTGGACAGGGCGCGGATGGAGCTGAGCGGGGTGCGGAATTCATGGCTCATGTTCGACAGGAAGCGCGATTTCATCTGGTCGGCGCGGCGCAGGTGGTCGGCTTTTTCGTCGAGTTCCGCGAACAGCGCCACCACGCCGCGGTTGGTGTCTTCCAGCTCGCGCGTCAGCTGCAGCAGGTCGTCCTGGCGCGTCTTCAGTTCGGCCAGCGTGGTCAAAAGCTCGCGGTTCTGCTGCTGCACTTCGGACAGCGTAATATCCGAAGGCAGCGCCTGCAGGCTGCCGGACAGCGTGCCGATCATGCTCCCGTCGAGCAGGCGCGCGTCGCGCGGGAACAGCTTGTGCAGCGTGATCTGCGTGCCTTCGCCGGGCGTGCTGTGGATATGGCAGCGGTCCATCAGGCGCTGGGCGCCCAGGATGCCCAGGCCCATGCCCGTCGGCGAGCGGTAGGTGCCGGCCAGTATCTTGTCGAGCTGCGCAATGCCGGGGCCCTGGTCTTCGATGCGGATGCTGAGCACCTGCGGCGCCGTCTGGCCGTCGATGGCGAAATGCACCTTGCCGCTGCCGGCGTAGTTGTAGACGTTGCGCGCCAGTTCCGACACGGCCGTGGCGATGCGCACCTGGTCCTGCACGCCGAAACCGCACAGGGCCGCGATCTGCCGCGCGCGCTGGCGTGCGCCCACCACATCGAGTTCGCTGCCGATATGGGCCGTCAATATGCGTTGCGTCATGCTGTTTCGCTCCTTTCCGCGGTGACGGCCTGGCATTCCTCATGTTCGCGCAGCACCACCACCGTGACGTCGTCGCGCCCGCGCGCAAAATCGCGGTACAGCACGGCGGCGACGAGGCTGGGGTGGCATTGCGCCAGGCCCGGATACTGTTCCAGGTCCCAGCGCGTGTGCAAGCCGTCCGAGTGCATGATCAAGGTCGTGCCCAGCTGCCATGGATAGCAGAACTCCTGCACCTTGCGCAGGTTGCTGCCGACGATGCCGTTATGCGACAGCAGATGCCGGCGCTGCTGCGCATCGAAGGCGCAGGCGGCGATATTGCCCACGCCCGCATAGCGCAATTCGCGGCGCGCGCTGTCGATATGCGCCACCGCCATGGCCGCGCCGCGCGTCGTGCGCAGGGCGCCGTGGGCCAGTTCGATGAAGGGGGCGGGCAGGGGCGGCAAGCCGGGCGTGTCGGTTTCCAGCAAGGCGCTGGCGCGTTCCGAGGCGCGCGCCGCCAACGGGCCGTGGCCCAGGCCATCGGCCACCATCAGGCTCAGTTCATGGCCTTCGCAGACCACGTTCCAGGCGTCGCCGCACACCTGTTCCGAGGCCAGCGGCAGGCACACGGCGCCGATGCGCCAGTTCGGATGGGCGGGGATGGCGCTGCTGGCGTGCTGCCCCCAGACCACCACCATCAGCACCGTGCCCTTGCCAGGCGCCGTGTACAGGTCGAATTCCTGGCCCAGGCGGCGTATCGCGCCCAGCCCCACGCCATAGGTGCCCGTGGTGGAATGGCCATCCTGCATGTGCTGGCGTACATTGGCCATGCCGGGGCCGTTGTCGATGGCCAGCACTTCGATGCCGCTGGTGCCGCCGCGCAGCACCTTGCGCAGCAGGATTTCGCCGCGCTGTGCGTGCTTGACGATGTTGGTCGCCGCTTCACTGATGATGATGGCCAGCTGGCCCGTGCGCACGTCGTCGAAGCCGATGCGGCGCGCCAGCTCGTTGCCGGCGCGGCGGGCCGCGGCGATCTCGCTCGGTTCGCCGATGGGAAAACTTCTTTGCCTGAGAATGTCAGGCTGTGGTTCCTTGTGGTTCAAAACAGCTTCCATTTCGCGATGGTGACGGTGGTGCCCGCGCCGGGCGCCGTGTCGATGTGAAATGCGTCGGCAAGGCGCTTGGCGCCGCCCAGCCCCAGTCCCAGCCCGCCGCCGCTGGTGTAGCCATCGGTCAGCGCCAGGGGAATATCGTCGATGCCCGGTCCCGCATCGACAAAGCGCAGCTCCAGTCCCTGCCGCGCGCCATCGCAGACGCGCGCGATGCGCGCTTCGCCGCCGCCGCCGTAGCGCAGGGTGTTGCGCGCCAGCTCGCTGGCCGCCGTGATGATCTTGGTCTGTTCGATCAGGCCAAACCCCATGGCGACCATGCTGTCGCGTACCTGCTTGCGCAGCCGCACGACGTCTTCGTCGCTGTGCAGGGGCAGGATCTGCTGCGTCTGCGGCCCTCCCGTCTGCGTCCGCTCCTGTGCCTGCGCGCCTAGCATGGCGCCCCCGTCATGCGCATGCGCCGCCCCGTTCCAGCATCCTGATGCCCAGCTCCACGTTGAGCGCCGTGCTCACGCCTTCCAGGGTCAGCCCCAGTTCCACCAGGGTGATGGCGACGGCTGGCTGCATGCCGACGACGACGGTGCGTGCGTCGAGGATTTTCGCCATCGCCGCCGTGTTGCTGATCATGCGGCCGATGAAGGAGTCGACGATGTCGAGCGCGGAAATGTCGATCAGCACGCCCGTGGCGCGGTCCGTCACGATGCGGGTGGTCAGGTCGTCCTGCAAGGTCATCGCCAGGCGGTCATGCATGTCCACCTGGATCGTCACCAGCAGCAGCCGGCCCATGCGTAAAATGGGGATTCTTTCCATAGGCTCCTCAGTGTGCTTGCTGCTGGTAGTTGATGCTGGAGCCCGTGCGTTTCAGGGCCACGACGAAGGCGTCGGCCAGGGTGGCCTTGGTCATCACGTCTTCCAGGTTGACGCCCAGGTGCACGATGGTTTGCGCGATCTGCGGGCGGATGCCGCTGATAATGCAGTCGGCGCCCATCAGGCGCGCGGCGGCGATGGTTTTCAGCAGGTGCTGCGCCACCAGGGTGTCGACGGTCGGCACGCCCGTGATGTCGATGATGGCGATCAGCGCGCCCGTATCGACGATCTTTTGCAGCAGGCTCTCCATCACCACCTGTGTGCGTGCGCTGTCGAGGGTGCCGATCAGGGGCAGGGCCAGCACGTTTTGCCACAGCTGCACGACGGGCGTCGACAGTTCCAGCAATTCCTGCTGCTGGCGCAGAATCACCTGTTCGCGCGCCTTCTGGTAGATGGCGATGGTCAGCAGGCCCAGCTCGTCGAACAATTTGCTGGTGCTGACGATGGCGTCGCCCAGCTGCTCCGGCTGCGCCGTGATCGCCTTGCGCAGGTAGCCGAACAGCGGCTCCTTGAGGGCGAACATGAAGCTGGCCGTGTCGATCGGCGAATAGCCCTGGCGCACGCGCGACTGCGATATTTCCGCGATCAGCTGGCGTGTATCGTCCCAGGCGCCGCCTTCGATGTCGAACGAGTCGCCGCTTTCCAGCGCGCCAGCCAGCAGCGGCAGCAATTGCGATGCCTGCTGGCGCAGCTCGTTTTCCGCGATCTTGTCGCGCCGCACGAGGCGGGCGATCAGGCCGGCCATCCAGCCATCCAGCAGTTCCGTGTGGTGCTCGTTGATGATGCCGGCCAGTTGCTGCGCCTGGCCCGTGCCCGTTTTGTTTTTCATGCTCATCCTTGGCTGGAGTGGAGGGTGCGGCACGGCCGCAAACGGGCCCGCGCTGTGATGAGCAAATTATAGGCAGGCATCGCGGAAGCTTGTGTTCTGTGCCGCACATAGTGGCGCATGTCGATTTACATTCCTCCAGGAAACGTTGAAGCTTTAAAGATGCATGTAATTTGCATGTTTAAGCGAATTCCGCTACACTGGCCGCACTCAACAAGAGAAAAACGCCATGAATATCGACAAATTCAAACAGCAGCATCTGGCCATCCTGGCCGCCATCGACGACTTGCGCCAGCTGGCGCGCGGCGGTGTGGCCGCGCAGGCGCAGGCCATTGCCGAACAGATCATCGCCATGAGCGGCTTGATCAAGCTGCACCTGGCCGTCGAGCAGCGCTACCTGTATCCGGCCGCGCAAGCGTCCGGCGTCGCCAAAGTGGCCCAGCTGGGGCGCCAGTACGAAAACGAGATGCACGGCATCGCCGGCGCCTACCTTGATTTCGCCGGCCGCTGGAATACGCCCGTGCGCCTGGAAGCCGAACCGGAAGCCTTCCGCAGCGAAGCCAATACCGTGCTGCACGCGCTGTTCCAGCGCATGCGCCGCGAAGACCATGAGTTATATCCAGCTGTAGAGACGCTGGCCTGAGACCGCTTACCCATATCCACACAGGAGTTTTACATGCTGACCCAAGAACAACGCGCCATCATCACGGCCACCGTGCCCATCCTCGAGCAGGGTGGCGAAGCGCTGACGCGCCACTTCTACAAGAATCTGTTCCGCGACCATCCGGAAGTGCTGCCGTACTTTAACCAGGCGCACCAGCACAGCGGCGACCAGCAGCGCGCGCTGGCCAATGGCGTGCTGATGTATGCCAAGCATATCGATCAACTGGATGCGCTGGGTGACCTGGTGGCCACCATCGTCAACAAGCACGTGGCCCTGCAAATTCGCGCCGAGCACTATCCGCTGGTCGGTGCCAGCCTGCTGCAAGCGATCCGCGAAGTGCTGGGCGCAGAGGTGGCCAGCGATGCCGTCATCGACGCCTGGGGCGCGGCCTACGGCCAGCTGGCCGACATCCTGGCTGGCGAAGAAGGGCGCATCTACAAGGCGCAGGCGGCCGCGCCCGGCGGCTGGAGCGGCGCGCGCGACTTTACCGTGCGCAGCAAGACGGTGGAAAGCGGCGAGATCACGTCCTTCCTGCTGGCGCCCGCCGATGGCCAGGCCGTGCTCGACTTTGCGCCCGGCCAGTACATCGGCGTGCTGGCCACCGTCGATGGCGTGCCCATGCGCCGCCAATACTCGCTGTCGGCCGCCAGCAATGGCCAGACGTACCGCATCAGCGTCAAGCGCGAAGCGGGCGGCAAGGTGTCGAACCATTTCCACGACCACGTGCAGGCGGGCGACACCGTACAGTTGACGCCGCCATCGGGCGACTTCGTGCTGAAAGACAGCGACAAGCCGCTGGTGCTGATCAGCGGCGGCGTGGGCATCACGCCGACCTTGGCCATGCTGACGGCGGCCCTGCGCGGCAAGCGTCCCGTGCACTTCATCCACGCGGCGCGCAACCACGGCGTGCATGCGTTCCGCGCGCAGATCGACGAGCTGGCCGCGCAGCACCCGCAGTTGCAGCGCTATTACTGCTATGCGGAACATGGTGGCGAGCACGATGCGCCGGATGCCGTCGGCTTGCTGAATAAAGAGCAGCTGAAAAACTGGCTGCCAGCCTCGCGTGACGTCGACGCCTATTTCCTGGGACCGCAGCCGTTCATGCGGGCCGTCAAGCAATACTTGCGCGAACTGGGCGTGCCGGAACAGCAGACGCACCATGAGTTCTTCGGACCGGCTGCCGCCTTGAACTGATTTTTCTTCCTGCCTTGTGTTGTCCCCGCGAGAAAAAACGCTGCCGTAAGGGGCGGGTAAGCCTCGCGCTGTACTGTGAATCCAAGCTCGCACAAAAGAGCACGCTTTTACATAACAGGAGGCAACACAATGCATGACGATCTGGTTCAAAAAATCAAGAGCGACCCCAGCTACCATCAGCTGGTCAAGGTGCGTTCCCGCTTCGGCTGGGCGCTGACGGGCCTGATGATGCTCGTGTACTACGGCTACATCCTGCTCATCGCCTTCAACAAGGAATTCCTGGCCACGAAAACGGGCGCCGGCGTGATGACCTGGGGCATGCCGATCGGCCTGTTCGTCATCGTGTTTACCGTGCTCGTCACCGGCATCTATGTGCGCCGCGCCAACAAGCAATTCGACGACCTGAGCAACGCCATCCAGGCACGGGTGCAAGCATGAGCGCCGCCAAGCATGCGCTGCGCGGAGCGTCCTGTCTGAGCGCCTTGGCCTTGCTGGGTGCCAGCAACGCCGTGTTCGCGGCCGGCGCCGACCTGGGCCAGGCAGTCAAGCAACCGACCAACTGGACGGCGATCATCATGTTCGCCGCCTTCGTCATCTTCACCCTGTTCGTCACCAAGTGGGCGGCCGCGAAGACCAAGTCGGCTTCCGATTTTTACACGGCCGGCGGCGGCATCACGGGCTTCCAGAACGGCCTGGCCATCGCGGGCGACTATATGTCGGCCGCCTCGTTCCTCGGCATTTCCGCCGCCGTCTTCCTGAACGGCTACGATGGCCTGATCTACGCCATCGGCTTTCTCGTCGGCTGGCCCGTCATCACCTTTTTGATGGCCGAGCGCCTGCGCAATCTGGGCCGCTTCACCTTTGCCGACGTGGCCGCCTACCGCTTCAAGCAGGCGCCGATCCGCATCTTTTCCGCGTCCGGCACCCTCGTCGTCGTGGCGTTCTACCTGATCGCGCAGATGGTGGGCGCGGGCCAGCTGATCAAGCTGCTGTTCGGCCTCGAATACTGGATCGCCGTCGTCCTCGTCGGTACCTTGATGATGATCTACGTGCTGTTCGGCGGCATGACGGCCACCACCTGGGTGCAGATCATCAAGGCCGTGATGCTGCTGGGTGGCGCCACCTTCATGGCCGTTGCCGTGCTGGCGCAATTCAACTTCAGCCCGGAAGCGCTGTTCGCCAAGTCGGTCGACGTGCACGCCACCAAGGAAGCCATCATGGGCCCAGGTTCCTTCATCAAGGACCCGATCTCGGCCATCTCGTTCGGCATGGCGCTGATGTTCGGCACGGCCGGTCTGCCGCACATTTTGATGCGTTTCTTCACGGTGCCGAGCGCCAAGGAAGCGCGCAAATCCGTGTTCTGGGCCACCACCTGGATCGCCTATTTCTACATCCTGACCTTCATCATCGGCTTTGGTGCCATCGTGCTGGTGAGCACCAATCCCGAGTTCAAGGATGCTGCGGGCAAGCTGCTGGGCGGTAACAACATGGCGGCAGTGCACCTGGCCAAGGCCGTGGGCGGCAACGTCTTCCTCGGCTTCATGTCGGCGGTCGCGTTTGCCACGATTCTGGCCGTCGTGGCGGGCCTGACCCTGTCGGGCGCGTCGGCCGTGTCGCACGATCTGTACGCCACCGTCATCAAGAAGGGCAAGGCCACGGGCGCCAATGAATTGAAGGTGTCGCGCGTGACGACGATCGTGCTGGGCATCATCGCCGTGGTCCTCGGCATCGCCTTTGAAAAGCAGAACATCGCCTTCATGGTGTCGCTGGCTTTCGCCATTGCCGCCTCGGCCAACTTCCCCGTGCTGTTCATGTCGGTGCTGTGGAAGGATTGCACGACGCGGGGCGCCACCATCGGCGGCTTCCTCGGCTTGACCACGGCCGTCGCGCTGACGGTGGTGTCGAAGTCCGTGTGGGTCGACGTGCTCGGCCATGGCGAAGCGCTGTTCCCGTACGCCTCGCCGGCGCTGTTCTCGATGACGGCAGGCTTCGTCGGCATCTGGCTGTTCTCGGTGCTCGACAAGAGCCCGCGCGCGCGCATCGACCGCGCCGGCTACGAAGCGCAGCAAATGCGTTCGGAGACGGGCATCGGCGCGGCAGGCGCCAGCGCGCATTGATGTTTTAGCTAGTCGCTGCAGGAAACAATGCCCGGTTCGCCGGGCATTGTTGTTTTTGGCGCGCTTACTTTGCCACGCGCAGGGGAATCACGCCGGCCGCCAGCGCTGGCGCGCCCGGCGTCGCTTCGAGTATCGATGCCAGGGTCACCGTGTCGAGCACGGCAAGGAAGGCGGCCGTGGCCTGGCCCAGCTTGGCTTTCAGCAGGCAATCGGGTGTCAGCGGGCAGGTATTATTTTCTTTGTTGAAGCATTCCGCCATGAAAAAATCGGTTTCCGTCTCGCGCACGACGGTGCCGATATTGATCTCGGCCGGATCGCGCGCCAGGCGCAGGCCGCCATTGCGCCCGCGCACCGTTTCCACGATGCCTGACAGGCCCAGCTGGTGCACCACCTTCATCAAATGATTTTTCGAGATGGCATGCAGGTCGGCGATGTCCTGGATGGTGACGAGGCGGTCGCGGTGCACGCCCAGGTACATCAGGGTGCGCAGGGTGTAGTCGGTATAGGCAGTCAGTCGCATGGGAGTAGAGAGTAAACACCCGACAAAGCTACTGCGCGTCGCGATTTGCGGCCTGCAATGCTCACTGTGCATCCGCACAGCTGCGCTTCTCGGCCACAACTCTCATCCGCTCGCTACGTTTTTGTCAGGTGTGTGAAAGATGTGGATTACATCCTTGTTTCATCCGCAGCATACAGGAGAGCGCCGGCCGTGTGTGTTGCGCCGTCACTTTTCCGCCTCGAAAGACAAAAGTTGATTGCCTTTCGCTTAAATGCGTAGTAAATTTTCATATTGTTGCCCTGGTAAATAGCTCGCAAGCCCTTGTTGGCCCTTTGAGTAGGATTTTTTTTGATGGATATCAAGAGGATGGTGAAACAATAAGGTAAATTTACTACAAATTCGACGATGGGCGTTTCCCGGGCCGGGAAGCGCGAACTACGCAATCTGTGCGGTGCCGCCATGGCCGCCCCAGGAAATACATACCATGCAAATGAATGAAGTGAAAGACGAGCTGCTGAGCAGCGATATCCGCCAGCTGGGCCGTCTGCTGGGCGACGCCATCCGCAACCATCTGGGCGACCCCGCCTTCGAGCGCATCGAACATGTGCGCCAGCTGGCCATACGTTTCCGCCGCGACAATGATGAAGCGGCGCGTGCGCAGCTGTCGGACGCGCTGCAAGCGCTGTCGCAGGAAGAAACTACGCAATTGACGCGCGCTTTCAGCTATTTCTCGCTGCTGGCCAATATTGCGGAAGACCAGCACCACATTCGCCGCACGCGCGCCCATTTGATCGCCGGTTCGCCGCCGCGCCAGGGTAGCCTCAGCCATGCCGTCGGCAACGTGTTTGACGCGGGCAAGGCCGATGCGCTGGAAACCTTCTTTGAAGATGCGTTCGTCAGCCCTGTCTTCACGGCGCATCCGACGGAAGTGCAGCGCAAGAGTATCCAGAATTGCCAGATGGCCATCGCCCGCCTGTTGAGCGAGCGCGACCGTGTGCAGATGACGCCGGAAGAAGCCGAGCAAAACGAAGAAGCGCTGGGCCGCGGCATCGTCACCCTGTGGCAGACGCGTTTGCTGCGTACGAGCAAGCTGTCCGTCATGGATGAAGTGGCCAATGGCCTGTCGTTCTACGACCACACGATTCTGCGCGAATTGCCGAAATTGTATTCCTCGCTGGAAACGATGCTGGCCCAGCGCGATGCCCGTTGGGAAGATGCAGAATTGCCGAATTTCATGAAGGTCGGCAGCTGGATAGGCGGCGACCGCGACGGCAACCCCTTCGTCACGGCCGACATCCTGCGCAGCACCCTGCAAACGCAGGCCGACAAGGTGCTCGACTTTTACCTCGGCGAATTGCGCAAGCTCGCTTCGCAACTGTCCCTGGCGCAAATATTGAACGCCTGCAGCGAGCCTCTGCGCGCGCTGGCCGAACGCTCGGCCGATGCCTCGCCGCACCGCGTCGACGAACCATACCGCCGTGCCCTGCATGGCATCCATGCGCGTCTGGAAAACACGCGCGTCGTGCTTTCCGGCAAGGGCAAGCAAGCCGACGGCGTGCAGCCTTACGCCGCGGCTGTTGAACTACTGGCCGACCTGGACGTGGTCCAGCATTCGCTTGTCAGTAATGGCTTGCGCGCGCTGGCACGCGGCCGCTTGCGCCAGCTGCGCCGCGCGGTCAAGGTCTTCGGTTTTTCGCTGGCGCCGCTGGACTTGCGCCAGAATTCCGACGTGCATGAGCGTGTCGTGGGCGAACTGTTCGCGGGCGCCCAGCCGGGTCTCGTCTACCTGGACCTGGACGAAGAGCAGCGCATCAGCCTGCTGCTGGCCGAACTGGAATCGCCACGCCTGCTGACGTCGCCATATGCGCAGTACTCGGAAGAAACGACTTCCGAACTCGACATCTTCCGCGCCGTGCGCGAAGCCCACGTCAAATACGGCAAGGAGTCGGTGCCGAACTGCATCATCTCGAAGGCGGCCAGCGTGTCGGACTTGCTGGAAGTGGCCTTGCTGCTGAAAGAAGTGGGCTTGCTGCGCCAGGACAGCCGCGAAGCGGACGTCAACATCATTCCCCTGTTTGAAACTATCGACGACTTGCGCGCCGGGCCCGCCATCATGGCGCGCGCGTTCGGCTTGCCGTTCTACCGCGGCTTGCTTGCCTCGCGCGCGGACCAGCAGGAAGTCATGCTTGGCTATTCGGACAGCAACAAGGACGGCGGCTTTTTGACGTCCGGCTGGGAACTCTACAAGGCCGAGATCGAGCTGGTGACCGTCTTCAAGGAATATCAGATCAAGCTGCGCCTGTTCCACGGCCGCGGTGGTTCCGTGGGACGCGGCGGTGGACCCAGCTATGAAGCCATCCTGGCCCAGCCTGCCGGCGCCGTGCAGGGACAGATCCGGCTGACGGAGCAGGGCGAAGTCATCACAGCCAAGTATGCGAACCCGGAAGTGGGGCGCCGCAACCTGGAAGTGCTGGTGGCCGCCACCATCCAGTCGACTCTGCTGCCGCAGGCCCAGCTGCAACCGAAGGCTTCGGCCGGCGCGGGCCACCTGGCTGCGATGGAAGAGCTGTCCGGCACGGCCCTGAACGCCTACCGCGACCTCGTCTACGGCACGGATGGATTTGAACAGTATTTCTGGGAATCGACGGTGATTGCCGAGATTGCCGCACTGAACATCGGCAGCCGTCCCGCTTCGCGCAAGAAATCCACGTCCATCGAGGATTTGCGCGCCATTCCGTGGGTCTTGAGCTGGGCGCAATGCCGTTTGATGCTGCCGGGCTGGTTCGGTTTCGGTTCCGCCGTGCAAGCCTACCTGGCCGCCCATCCCGCCGATGGCGCGGACGTGCTGCGCGGCATGTACACGGACTGGCCATTCTTCACGTCCTTGCTGTCGAACATGGATATGGTCCTGGCCAAGAGCGACATCGCCATTGCCGGCAAGTATGCGGAACTGGTCAAGGACAAGGCCTTGCGCGACGCCATCTTCACGCGCATACGCGCCGAGTACGCGGCCACCCTGGACGCCTTGAAACTGATCACGGGCCAGGAAGAGTTACAGCAAGCCAATCCGCTGATGCAGCGTTCGATACGCAACCGTTTCCCCTATATCGACCCGCTCAATCACGTGCAGGTGGAGCTGCTGCAGCGTTTCCGTGAGGGCAAGCAGGATGCTGCGGCGCGCACGGGCATCCATTTGTCGATCAATGGGATTGCGGCGGGCTTGCGTAACAGCGGTTAATTTTTAGGGCAGAGCCGCCGAAAATCCGGGGTCAGACCCGCCGGGTCTGACCCCAGCAGTTGCACTTTGGGTGGCTTTACGAACTCAGAAGAAAACATCAAGGAGACAGCATGACCATCAAAGTTGCCATCAATGGCTATGGCCGCATCGGCCGCAACGTCTTGCGCGCGTTTTATGAAGGCGGCAAGCAGCAGGATATCGAGATCGTCGCCATCAACGACCTGGGCGATGCCAAGTCGAATGCGCATTTGACGCGCTACGACACGGTGCACGGCAAGTTTCCCGGCGTCGTCACCATCGACGGCGACAATATGCTCGTCAATGGCGACCGCATCCGCGTCTTCGCGCAGCGCGACCCAGCCCTGATTCCGTGGGGCGAGCTCGGCGTCGACGTGGTACTCGAATGCACGGGTTTCTTCACGACCAAGGAAAAAGCGTCGGCCCACCTGAAGGGCGGGGCGAAAAAAGTCATCATTTCCGCGCCGGGCGGCAAGGATGTGGACGCGACCATCGTGTTCGGCGTCAACCAGCAGGTGCTGAAAGCCACGGATACGGTCATCTCGAATGCCTCGTGCACGACGAATTGCCTGGCGCCGCTGGTAAAGCCACTGAACGACGCCATCGGCATCGAATCGGGCCTGATGACCACCGTGCACGCCTACACGAACGACCAGGTGCTGTCCGACGTGATGCATGAAGACTTGCGCCGCGCCCGCTCGGCCACGCATTCGATGATTCCCACCAAGACGGGCGCCGCTGCCGCCGTCGGCCTGGTCTTGCCGGAACTCAATGGCAAGCTCGATGGTTTCGCCATCCGCGTGCCGACGATTAACGTCTCGCTGGTCGACCTGTCGTTCATCGCCAAGCGCGATACGACGGTGGAAGAGGTGAATGCCCTGCTGAAAACGGCGTCGGAAGGCGCGCTGAAGGGCATCCTGACGTACCAGACGGAACCGCTTGTTTCCATCGATTTCAACCATAACCCGGCCTCGTCGAATTTCGATTCGACCTTGACCAAGGTTTCGGGCCGCCTCGTGAAAGTGTCGTCGTGGTACGACAACGAGTGGGGCTTCTCGAACCGCATGCTCGACACGACGGTCGCCCTGATGGCGGCCAAGTAAGAACGTAGTACCGCTGATCCAGCGCACCAGGACGGCCGGCCCACAAGGCTGGCCCTTGTAGCAACTTATTTTAGAAAGCAGCAACCATGACCATGCAAGTACAGCAACGCGCCACCAAGATCGTTTCCACCATCGGCCCCGCTTCGAACGATATCGATACCCTGGTCCGCATGTTCAAGGCCGGCGTCGACGTCGTGCGCCTGAACTTTTCGCATGGCAAGGCGCAAGACCATATCGACCGCGCCCGCATGGTGCGCGAAGCGGCAGCCCTGTGCGGCCGCGAAGTGGCCATCATGGCCGACTTGCAAGGCCCGAAAATTCGCGTCGGCAAGTTTGAAGAAGGCAAGATTTTCCTGGAAAACGGCGCCAAGTTCATCCTCGACGCGAAATGGGGCGAGAACGGCGAACTGGGCAACATCGAGCGCTGTGGCCTCGATTACAAGGAATTGCCGCGTGACTTGCGCACGGCCGACGTGCTGCTGCTCAACGATGGCCTCATCGTACTGACGGTCGACAAAGTCGTCGGCAGCGAAATCCATACGACCGTCAAGATCGGCGGGGAGTTGTCGAACAACAAGGGCATCAACCGCCAGGGCGGCGGCTTGTCGGCACCGGCCCTGACGGCGAAAGACATGGAAGACGTGAAAACGGCGATGAGCTTCCAGGCCGATTACGTGGCCGTGTCTTTCCCGAAAAACGCCACCGACATGGTCATGGCGCGCCAGCTGGCCAATATCGCCGGCGAAGCGTGGGATCACAAGCCGATGATGATCGCCAAGATCGAGCGCGCGGAAGCCATTCCTGCCTTGCAAGAAATTCTCGACGCGTCCGACGGTATCATGGTGGCGCGTGGCGACCTGGCCGTGGAAGTGGGCAATGCGGCCGTGCCGGCCTTGCAAAAGCGCATGATCAAGATGGCGCGCGCGTCGAACAAGCTGGCCATCACGGCCACACAGATGATGGAATCGATGATCGTCAACGCCGTGCCGACCCGCGCGGAAGTGTCCGACGTGGCGAATGCCGTGCTTGACGGCACGGACGCCGTCATGACGTCGGCGGAAACGGCCTCGGGCCGCTACCCGATCGAGACGGTGGAAGCGATGGCCGCCATCTGCCTGGATGCGGAAAAGTGGGACACCTGCAAGCTGGATGCCGATTTCCTCAACGCCACGTTCTCGCGCATCGACCAGTCGATCGCTTATGGCGCCCTGTTTACGGCCCACCATCTGCGCGTAAAGGCCATCGCTACCCTGACGGAATCGGGCTCCACGGCACTGTGGATGAGCCGCTGCAACATCGACATCCCCATCGTGGCGCTGACCCCGAGCGTGGGCACGCGCCGCAAGCTGGCCCTGTACCGCAACGTCAGTACCCTGGAACTGACGTCCGGCACGGACCGCGACAAGGTCTTGCAGCAGGCGGAAGATTTGCTGGTCGAACATAAAGTCGTGGCCAAAGGCGATACCGTCGTGCTGACCTGGGGCGAGCCGATGGGCAAGGTCGGCGGCACGAACGCGCTGAAAATCATGAAGATCGGCCAGCACTGATCGTATTACGACCCTATCCACCGCAAGGCAGATGCCCAATCTGCCATTGCGGTGGCCGCATTTCCGTGTCAGCATGGTTTTCCTGCCTTCCAGGGCGCCTCCGGAGTTCATGATGACCGAGTACCTGCCTGCCTTGATCTGGTCGCTGTCTGCCTTCGCCTGCCTCTTCATTGCCAAACGCCGCGCCTTACGAATAACGGCCATCCGTGCCATCCTGGTGACTTTCCTGGGTCCGTTTGCCATTCCCTTCGCGCTGGCGGCAAAGCCCGAGATGTACGGCTAAGCGTGTGGCCTGCGCGCATTCCTCTTTGCTATATTCAAACTTTTAGCTAGAGGAATGCCCATGAAGCGCAGCGCCACCTTGCTCCTGATGACTATTTTCCCCCTGTGCGCGGCCACGTTCGCTTCGGCGGCCGAGCCTGCGCAGCGCTTGCAGCGCGCCACGGGGCTGTGGAAGGTGACGCCTGCCACCTCGCCATTTTCCTGGGAAATCTGCGTTGACCACGCGCGCGACCGCCTGATCGACGACGACCTGTGGTCCGGCTTCGAGCAGGAATGCAAGATCGAGTCGCAAAGCCGTCAGGGCGACAGCTACCAATTCGCGTCCAGCTGCCCGGACGCCAGGTTGGCCGGCACCTTCAAGGGAGGCCTGGCCAAGGCATATACCCTGAGCGCCGACACCACCGTGCAAGTCAATGGCAAGAGCGAGGTGCAGCGCACGGAATTGGCTGCCGTGTTCCAGGGCGCTTGTCCGGCGGGGCTGGCGGCGGGCGCGAAGAAAATGCGCGGCGGCATGGTGATGAAGAGCTTGTATACCGACCGCTAGAAGAGCGCAGCCACGCTGAAACAACAGTTTCCAGGGATAGGCGGGCGCCGGCATTGACGCCGGAGGCAATGATTTGTGATAATGAGAATTATTATCAATTAGCCGCGCCTTGCCTTGCGCGCATCGGAGTCCCAGTGAACATTGCGCAGTCCAGCGAGTCGATAGCCGGCATCTACAGCAGCCACCACGGCTGGCTGATGCGCTGGCTGCGCGCCAAGCTGCAGTGCGCCGACCATGCGGCCGACCTGGCGCACGATACCTTCGTGCGCCTGCTGATGGCGCCGCCGGAGAACCGGCAAAGTTTGCGCGAACCGCGCGCCTACCTGACCACCGTGGCGCAGCGCCTGCTGATCGACCATTACCGGCGCCTGTCGCTGGAGCAGGCGTGGCTGGAAACCCTGGCGCAGCAACCTGAATTGCTGATGCAATCGCCGGAAGAGCGGCTGCTCGTGCGTGAAGCTCTGCAGCGCATTGATGCCATGCTCGACGGCTTGCCGCCGCTCGTGCGCAGCGCCTTCCTGCTGGCCCATGTCGACGGCCTCGGCTACGGAGAAATCGCCAGGCGCCTGGCCGTGAGCGAGCGCAGCATCAAGCGCTATATGGTGCAGGCCTTCGAGCGCTGCATCCTGCTGATCCTGTGAGCGCCAGCACGACCGCCATCGATCCCCGCGCGGCGCGGACGGCGGCGCAATGGCTGGTGCGCCTGCACGGGGGCGCCTTGACGCCAAGCGAGCAACTGGCGTTCCAGGCCTGGCGCGCCAGCGATCCCGCGCATGAAACGGCGTGGCAGCGGGCCGAGCTGGTGTGCAGCACCCTGGCCAGCGTGCCGCCCGCATTACGCCAGACGGCGGACGCGGCGCCGCAGTCGCCGCAGCGGCGCGCCGTGCTTTACGGCCTGGCCGGGCTGATCGCGGCCGGACCTGTCCTGTGGCTGACCAGCCAGTCGGCGCCGTGGCAAGCGTGGCGCGCCACCATCCGCACGGCCAGGGGTGAAATCCGCCACATGACATTACCCGATGGCACGCAACTGGTGCTCAATACGGACACGGCCATCGACGTGCGTTTTGACGGCGCGGCGCGGCTGGTGGACTTGCATGCCGGGGAAATCCACGTCGCCACGGCGCACGACGCAGCCGTGCCCGCGCGCCCCTTCCTCGTGCGCAGCAGCAATGGCGCCGTGCGCGCGCTGGGCACGCACTTCAGCGTACGCCACCTTGGCAGCGTGCTGGCGCCACGCACGCAGGTCAGCGTCAGCGAGGGTGCCGTCGAGATCGCGCCATCGCAAGCGCCCGACGCCTCGCGCAGGATCGATGCGGGCCGGCAGGGCAGTTTCGATGACCGTGCCGTTTCTGCCTTGACGCCGCTGGCGCCGCACGCTGCCGGCTGGCTGCAAGGCGTGCTGATCGCCGAACGCATGCCGCTGGGCGAACTGCTGGAACAGGTGGCGCGTTACCGTTACGGCGTGCTGCGTTGCGATCCCGCGCTGGCGGCCATGCCCGTGGACGGCATCTTCCAGTTGAGCGACCCCGACAACATCCTGCTGTTGCTGCAGCGCTCCTTGCCGATCCGGCTGGCGTACCGCACGCGCTACTGGATCATTGTCGAGGCGGTTTGAGCTAGCCCGCAGGACTTAAGCCGACAGGCAATACCGGCTGGCCTTGTCGGCTTACGCGCGGCTGCGCCCCGCTAAGCCGACCTACGGTTTGTGCGGATATGGGCAGCTTGGCGTGCTTGTGTAGGTCGGCTTAGCCCGCAGGGCGTAAGCCGGCAGGCAATGTCGACCGGCCTTGTCGGCTTACGCGCGGCTGCGCCCCGCTAAGCCGACCTACGATGTTCCGCCAATCCGACGCGCGCCGCTTATTTGCATTTCTCTTGTCCCTTTTTCCGGATTGCTTCGTCATACAAGGTAGAGAACGAACAATCCGAACCATCGAAAGGGTCCACATGGCTTTGCAGTACCGTAACTTTACCGCAGCACGCATGACGCTCCATCCCACCACCGGCGCCGTGCGCGCCGCGCTGGTCCTGTTGCTTGCCGTGGGCGCGGCCGGCGCCGTCTTGCCGCACATGGCGGTGGCGGCCGAGTCCAGCCCAGCCGCCACCGTGCGCGAGTACAGCGTTCCCGCCGGCAGCCTGCGCGATGCGTTACCCGCGTTTGCCATCGCCGCGGGGATCAACCTGTCCACCCAGGGCGTGGCGCTCGACGGGCTGGCCACGTCGGGTTTGCAAGGCCGCCATGTGGTTACGGCCGGCCTGCAAAAACTGCTGCAGGGCAGCGGCCTGGAAGCGATAGACGGTGGCAATGGCAATTACCTGCTGCGCAAGATCAATATCACTACGGCCGATGGCGGCTTGGCCAGCATGCCCGCCGTTGTCGTCAGCGCCGAGGCGGACCGTGCCACGGAAGGCACGGGTTTATATACGTCGAGGAATATGTCGACGGCCACGGGGCTGAATTTGTCGCAGCGCCACACGCCGCAAACGGTCAGCGTCATTTCGCGCCAGCAAATGGAAGATTTCGATCTGACCACCTTGCAGGACGTGGCGCGTGCCACGCCCGGCATCTATGGCAAGACGCAAGGCGTGTCCGACCAGGAAACCACGTATTTCGCGCGCGGCTTTGCCTTGAGCCACGTCAACGTCGATGGCTTGCCGCTGGACGTCACGGGTTTTAACGAGCGCAACGTCTCGGCCGACATGCTGATGTACGACAGGGTGGAAGTGGTGCGCGGCGCCACGGGCTTGATGGAAGGGGCGGGCGCGCCGTCGGGCAGCATCAACATGATACGCAAGCGCCCCACGGCCACGCCCTTGCTGAACGCTTCCGTTCACCTGGGCAGCTGGAAGGACAAGCAATTGACGACGGACGCCAGCAATGCGCTGAATGCGTCGGGCAGCGTGCGCGGCAGGGTGGCGGCCAGCTGGCGCGACAGCGACAGTTTTGTCGATGTGGTCAACAACAAGAACAGCACCGTGTATGCGATCGTCGAGGCGGACCTGACGCCGTCGACCACGGCCGGTATCGGCTTTTCGCGCCAGCACAGCCGCACGGACGGCGTGTTTGTCGGCTTGCCGACCTTGCTTGACGGCCGTCACATGGATTTGCCCCGGTCGACCTTCCTGAACAATGCCGACTCGTTCCAGAAACGCGACAATAACGTCGTCTTCGCCGACCTGGAAACGCGGCTCGACAAGGGCTGGCGCAGCCGCTTCGCCATCACGCGCATCGACGCCTCGTCCAGCACGCGCAATACCACCAACAGCCGCATCGATGGCGAAATATACAAGCTGAGCCAGTCGGAAACGGGCTGGAAGTACAACACGGAGCAAGTGGTGGCCGACTGGCGCCTGAGCGGCCCCGTCACCTGGTTCGGCCGCAAGCACGACGTGATCGTCGGCGCCAGCTACCGCCACGACGATTCGGACGCGGGCCAGAGCTGGGAAGGCGCTGCCACGCGCGTGATCGATATCCGCCAGTGGAATCCCTACGCCTACCCGATGCGCGGCGCGGCGTTCGAGCCCTACAACTGGGGCCGCAAGACGGACGAGAAGGGCATTTATGCGGCCGGCAACTTCAGCCTGGCCGATCCGCTGCGCCTGGTGCTGGGCGGGCGCTTCGGCTGGTATGCGCAGGATGTGACTGGCTGGTATGCCACCAATCCCGCCTGGCGCCGCGGCCTGACGGAAAACGCGAAATTCACGCCGTACGCAGGCCTCGTCTACGACCTGGACCGGCATCACTCCGTGTATGCGAGCGGCACGCAGATTTTCGAGCCGCAAAGTTCGCTGGACGTGCGCGGCAACACCTTGCCGCCGTTGAGCGGCACCAACCTGGAGGTGGGTGTCAAGGGCGAGTATTTCGGCGGCAGGCTCAATGCCAGCGGCGCGCTGTTCCGTATCAAGCAGAATAATCGCGCCATGGCCGATGAGCTCAATTGCCCCACGGGCGGCGCCATCTACTGCGCCCGCGCGGCCGGGCAGGTGCGGAGCGAAGGCGTCGATCTGCAATTGTCGGGCTCGCCATTGCCGGGCTGGCAGATATCTGGCGGCTACACCTATGTGCTGGCCAAGTACACCAAGGACAGCGAGGCGGCGAATATCGGCCAGCGCATCGCCACGGACGAACCGAAGCAGCTGTTCAAGTTGATGACGAACGTCCAGCTGGGCGGCAGTCTGGCGCAATGGAATGTGGGCGCCTCCGTCTACGCGCAAGACAAGATTGAGCGCCGTGACGCGGCTTACCTTACGCGGCAGGGCGGCTACGCCATCGTCGGGCTGACGGCCGGTTACCGCATCAGCGAGCAGCTGCAGCTGCGCCTGAATATCGACAACGTGCTGGACCGCCGCTATTACCAGGCGCTTGGCTATGCGTGGTCGGGCGGGCTGGAGCGTTACGGCGCGCCGCGCAGCGTGCTGCTGTCCTTGCACTACAAGATGTAGCCGTTGCGCCAGCAGAGCGCGTCCCTTGCGGCGCCTCTGCTACACTGCCGCCGTCTTTATCTTTTCACTTTGCCATGACCGCTACTCCTGTCCTCACACCCCTGAAAAGCGCTTTCCAGCAATCGCGCACCGAGAATAACATCGAGCTGATCCTGCCCGAACTGCTGGCCGCGCAATTGCACGTCGTTATCGGCGGGCAGAGCGAGCAGATCGACCTGTTCCTCGTGCCGTCGCCCAATCCCGAACGCCAGTGCGTGACGGTAGCGGAAGACCTGGCCTTCCTGGCCGGCATCGCGTTTCCGAAGATTCCCGTGACGGGCGCGCAATTGGTCGCCTCGATTCCCGCCGAGATCGAAATCGTCATCCTGCACGGCGATGGCGCCAATTACCTGACGCGCGAGCAACTGGCATGGTTCCGCCGCATGCTGGGGCAGAACGCCTGAGCGCAATGAAAATAGCATGACCGGCATCGCTGCCTTGATTCTGCGTCCCGTATGCGCGGCCAACGCCGAGGCCGTCATCGGGCTGCCGCTGCATGCGGCGCAACGCGATTTTATTGCCAGCAATGCCGAGTCGCTGGCGCTGGCCGCCAGCCACGCCAACATGCACCCGCGCGCCATCTATGCCGGCGACGAACTGATCGGCTTTGCCATGTATGCGCTGCCGGGCAGTGCGGGGCGGCAGGATACGCACGTGCTGTACCGCCTGATGATCGCGGCGCCGTGGCAGGGGCAGGGATTTGCCCGCGCCGCCCTGGCCCTGCTGCTGGCCGAGATGCGCGCGCGCGGCGCGGGCAGGGTGGTGCTCTACTACGTGCCCGCCAACGTGCGCGCCCGGCAACTGTATGCGCAGGCCGGTTTCGTCGAGATGGGACTCGACGGCGATGGCGAGATGATGGCCGAGCGCCTGCTTTCCTGAGCCTGTCGCATCGCGGCCGCAGAATAGTTTTCTTTTGGCAACTATATTGCTGAAGTCCTATGAATATTTTCGCAAAGCAACTATACTCATGGCTCTTTAAAAAATCATCGTCACGCTGGCGGCCAGACATCCGCGCCAGAGTTCGTACGCATTTCGCCTGTTCTCTCTGAACGGGCACCTTTCCCCCGCGCGGCAGGCGCGGGCGTGATGACCGAGCCTTGCCCTGGTCGACTGCTACCGTTGTCATTTCCGCTGTATTGCCGCTTTAGTAAAAAGCCTGGCGACGGCGCGCGGTCTGCCGTCATGTTTTGCGACGTTAGGTTTCACTCTCTTATGCCACGACAGTATGTTTAGTTCCATCTTTGCCGTATCGACCGATACCATGCAGTACATCTATGGCACGCACAATGCGTGGCTGGTGCTGTTTTCCATCGGTATCGCCATCTTTGCCTCGTTCATGGCCTTGCAGATCGCCGGCATGGCGCGCAGCAGCGAGCGCGGCTTTCAGCGCCAGACGGCCATCATTACGGGCGCCATCGCGCTGGGCGGCGGCATCTGGTCGATGCACTTCATCGGCATGCTGGCCTTCGACATCTGCACGCGGGTGTCCTTCGACCCTGGCCTGACCCTGCTGTCGATGCTGCCCGGCATGGCCGCTTCGTGGGTGGCGCTGCACTTGCTGGCGCGTCCGAGCATCAACTGGCGGCAACTGGTGGTGGGTGGCGTGCTCGTCGGCGTGGGCATCGGCTCCATGCATTACAGCGGCATGGCCGCCATGCAGACGTCGCTGGCCCTGCGCTACGAACCCTGGCTGTTCGCCCTGTCGCTGCTGGTGGCCGTCACCTTGGCCATGCTGGCGCTGTGGGTACGCTTCGGCCTGAGCGCCATGCGCCAGCGCCTTAGCCCCTTGACCTCCTTGCTGCTCAGCAGCGTGGTGATGGGCCTGGCCATTTCCGGCATGCACTACACAGGCATGCTGGCCGCGCGTTTTTCCGGCACGCCCACGGCAGGCGAGAACACGATTACGGTGCAAGCTTCGTTCGTGGCCCTGGCCGTGGCCCTGATCACCGTCACCCTGACCGTCTTCGTGGCGGCCGCGAACGGCTTGCTGCGCTACCGCCAGCTGTTGCGCCACGCCAGTGTCAGCGAATCGCGCCTGCGCGCCATCGTCGATACGGCGGCCGATGGCTTGATCACCATCGATGGCCAAGGCAAGGTGCGCTCCTTCAATCCCGCCGCAGAAAGCCTGTTCGGCTGGCGCGAAGCGGAAATCGTGGGGCGCGACGCCAGCGTGCTGCTGCAGCCGGCCGACGCGGCCGAATACGAAGGCTATCTGCGCGACTACCTGGAAACGGGCGCCTCGCGCATCCTCGACAGCGGACGCGAACTCGATGGCCGCCACAAGGATGGCGCCGTGCTGCCCATGCGCGTGGCGATCGGCAAGATCGATACGCCGGGCCAGCCCCTGTTCGTGGCGTTTGTCACGGACATGCGCTCGTCGCGCAGCATGGAGCAGGCGCTCAAGGACAGCGAGCGCCAGTACCGCACCCTGATCCGCAATATCCCAGGCGTGTCCTTCCACTGCAGCTTCGCGCCCGAATGGAAGATGATCTTCATCAGCGACGCCGTCTTCAACCTGACGGGCTGGCTGCCGCAGGACTTCGCCGAAGGGCGGGTCAGGCTGTTCGACCTCGTGCATCCAGACGACCGCCAGCGCGTCAACGACACCTGCGTGCAGGCGGCCGGCGAACGGCGCGATTTCGAGAACGTCTACCGCATGATCCACCGCGACGGGCGCGAGCGCTGGGTGCGCGAAAGCAGCGGCCCCGTGCTCGATAACGACGGCGTGGTGCGCTGGATCGACGGCGTCATCCTCGATATCACGGAAAGCGAATTGCGCAACGCGGAATACGAGGGCAAGGTGACGGCGATCTCGCGTGCGACGGCCGTCGCGGAGTTCGACCTGCAGGGACGCATCCTGGCGGCCAACCAGAACTTCCTCGACCTGGTCGGCTACCAGCTCGACGACGTGCTGGGCCTGCACCACAGCATCTTCTGCGAGCCGGGCTATGTGATCTCGCCCGACTACAGCGCGTTCTGGCAGCAACTGGCGCAGGGTGAATTCAATACGGGCGAGTACAAGCGCATCGGCAAGCATGGCAAGGAAGTGTGGATACAGGCTTCGTACAACCCGATCTTCAACACGGACGGCAAGCCGTTCAAGGTGGTCAAGCTGGCCACCGACGTGAGCGAGCGGCGCGCCATGCAGGAAAACCTGCGCGCGGCGAAAGACCGCGCCGAGCTGGCCGCCGAATCGAAGACCAGTTTCCTGGCCAACATGAGCCATGAAATCCGCACGCCGATGAACGCCATCATCGGCTTTACGGAAGTGCTGCTGGGGACCGCCCTGGACAGCCTGCAGCGCCGCCACCTGGGCACGGTGCGCCAGTCGGCCCGTTCGCTGCTCGAACTGCTGAACGACATCCTCGACATGGCCAAGCTGGAAAAGGGCGCGACCGAGCTGGAACTGGTGGACTTTTCGCTGCCGGACCTCGTCGACCACGTGGCAGCGTCCCTGCGCATCACGGCGCATGCGCGCGACCTCGTGCTGCATGTCGATGTCGATCCCGGCATGGGCCAGTTCTTCCTGGGCGACGCGCGCCGGGTGCAGCAGGTGCTGACGAATTTGATCGGCAACGCCGTCAAGTTCACGGAAGTGGGCCATGTGCGCGTGGCCGTCGGCATGCAGGGCGAGCAGGTGCATATCGCCGTGCACGACACGGGCATCGGCATCCCGGCCGACCGCCTGGACAAGATCTTCGCGCCCTTTACGCAAGCCGATTCCTCGATGAGCCGCCGCTTTGGCGGCACGGGCCTGGGCACGACGATTTCGCTGCAGCTGGTCGAGCTGATGGGGGGCACCATCACGGTGGAAAGCACCCTGGGCGTGGGCAGCGTGTTCCACGTGCTGCTGCCGCTGGCGCCGGGCAAGGCCGTGTCGCGCCGCAGCGAGCAGCCCGTGGTGGCCTTGCCGCCGCTGCGCATCCTGGCGGCCGACGACGTGCCGCAGAACGTCGAGCTGCTCCTGATCAGCCTGGGCGCGGCCGGCCACCAGGTGATCGCCGCCAGCGATGGCGAGAGCGCCGTGCGCGAGTTCAGCAAGGGCAGCTTCGATGTCGTCCTGATGGACGTGCAGATGCCGCGCATGGATGGCCTGGAAGCGACGCGTCTGATCCGTGTGTACGAGCGCGAGCAGGGTTTGAAGGCGACGCCCATCATCGCCCTGACGGCCAGCGTGCTGGAACAGGACCGGCGCGCGGCGCAGACGGCAGGCATGAACGGTTTTGCTTCGAAGCCGCTGGAAATGCACAAGCTGACGGCGGAAATCGCCCGCCTGCTCGATATCGCCGTGTCCATGCCGCCGCCGGCGGCCGGCGCGGCGGCGCGTGCGGCCGCCGGCCAGGTCGACTGGCAGCGCGGCATCGCCCTGTGGGGCGGCCGCGAAGCTTTGCAGCGGGCGATTGGCCGCTTCGTGCAGGCCAATGGCGACTGCGCCGCCATGCTGGCGGCCGAACTGGAACGCGGCGGCAGCAGCGTGGCCGGCCATTTGCTGCACCGTATCAAGGGCGCTGCGGGCAACCTGTGCCTGGTGCAGGTCGAAAGCCTGCTGGGCCGCATCGAACAGGCGATCGCGCGCCAGCTGCCGGCGACCGAATTGCTGGTGCAGCTGGCCGCCTCCTTCATGGCGCTGGCCGGCGAACTGGAAGAATCGGGCATGCCGGCCGTGGCAGTGGGTACGCCGGCTGCCGGCGCGCCACTCGATGCCGACGCCGCTGGCGCCTTGCTGCGGCAAGCCATCGCCAGCCTGGAAGGCGGGCAGCTCGACGACGCCCTGATGGCGCAGATCGCGGCCATGCTGGCGCCGCACGGCCAGCAGCAGCGACTGCAGGCGCTGGCCAGCGCCATCGACGACTTTGAATTTGCGCGCGCCGCGGGCGTGCTGCGCCAACTGCTGGCGTGGCTGGAAACGCCTATGCTTGCCGACCTTTCCTGATATTGGGCTTACGATGACCTTACACGAAGACAAACCGATCCTGCTGCTGGTCGACGATGAAGCGACGAATCTGCAGGTGCTGCGCCAGATCCTGCAGGACGATTACCGCCTGCTGTACGCCAAGGATGGCGAGAAGGCGCTGGAGCTGGCGCAGAACAACCCCGTCGAACTGATCCTGCTCGACATCATGATGCCCGCGATGACAGGCTATGAAGTGTGCCGCCAATTGAAAGCCATGCCGGCGACGGCGCCCATTCCCGTCATCTTCGTCACCGCCCTGTGCGACGTGAAGGATGAGGCGGACGGTTTTGACGCGGGCGCCGTCGATTACATCACCAAGCCGGTCAGCCCGCCCATCGTGCGCGCCCGCGTGCGCACGCACCTGTCGCTGGTGGACGCCGAGGAATTGCGCCGCTCGCGCCTGCAGGTGATCCAGACCCTGGGCCAGGCCGCCGAATACAAGGATAACGAGACGGGCATGCACGTCATCCGCATGAGCTATTACGCGCGCCAGCTGGCGCTCGCGGCCGGCTACAGCGCGGGCAGGGCGGAAGACCTATTGAATGCGGCGCCCATGCACGACGTGGGCAAGATCGGCATCCCCGACGCCATCCTGCAAAAGCCGGGCAAGCTCGATGCGGACGAATGGCAAGTCATGCGCCGCCACGCGGAAATCGGCGCGGCCATCATCGGCGAGCACGCGAGCGGTTTGCTGAAAATGGCGCGCACCATCGCCCTGACGCACCACGAAAAATGGGATGGCAGCGGTTATCCGCAAGGCTTGAAGGGCGTGGAAATCCCGCACGAAGGCCGCATCGTCGCCATCGCCGACGTCTTCGACGCCCTCACCAGCGAACGCCCGTACAAGCGGGCCTGGACGATCGACGAAGCCATCGCCACCATGCAGCGCGACAGCGGCACGCACTTCGACCCGGAGCTGCTGGCGCTGTTTGTTGAACACTTGCCAGCCATGCTGGAGATTAAGGACAAGTGGCGCGAGCCGGTGTGATGCCGGGAGCGCGCCAGCCTGGCAGGTCGGATTAGCGGGGCAAAGCCCCGCGTAATCCGACAACGCTGTTGGCGCTGCCCAAAGTGAAGCTAACAACGTTGTCGGATTACGGCTTCGCCTAATCCGACCTACGGTTGCCAGCCCAGCCATGGGCACCAGTCGGGTAGGTCGCCTTAGCGCGGAGCGCGTAATCCGACATCACCATGGGCGTGGCCAATAATGTTGTCGGATTACCGCCTGCGGCCTCGGCCATGCTGGAGATCAAGGACAAGTGGCGCGAGCCGGTGTGATGCTGGCAGCACGGCAGGCTGGCAGGTCGGATTAGCGGTGCAAAGCCCCGCGTAATCCGACAACGCTGTTGGCGCTGCCCAAAGTGAAGCTGACAATGTTGTCGGATTACGGCTTCGCCTAATCCGACCTACGGTTGCCAGCCCAGCCATTGGCACCAGTCGGGTAGGTCGGCTTAGCGCGGAGCGCGTAAGCCGACATCACCATGGGCGTGGCCAATAATGTTGTCGGATTACCGCTTGCGGCCTCGGCCATGCTGGAGATCAAGGACAAGTGGCGCGAGCCGGTGTGATGCTGGCAGCACGGCAGGCTGGCAGGTCGGATTAGCGGGGCAAAGCCCCGCGTAATCCGACAACGCTGTTGGCGCTGCCCAAAGTGAAGCTGACAATGTTGTCGGATTACGGCTTCGCCTAATCCGACCTACGGTTGTTAATCCGCCAGCCGCAAAATCCGCCGTATCTCCAGAATCGCCTGCGGGCTTTCCTGCACGCTGTGCCACGAGGGGATGACTTTTTCCGACAGGGCGCCGTCGAGGTGGGCGCTGGCGTAGGGCACGACGCCGTCGCTCGATTCCGCCAGCGGCAGGTCTGGCGTGTCGTTGCCCATGATGGAGTAGTAGCGTACGTTCGGGCTGATGGGCAGGTCGGCCACCAGGCGCACGAACGGGTCCTTGTCGCTGAGGTTATCGATGCTGTTGGGGATGCGCAGCGGCTCGCTGCTGCCTGTGTCGAGCTGCGCCAGGCTGCCGGCCGCGTCGGACAACTGGTCGAGCATGGTGATGGGCAGCGTGACGAGGTTGGCGATCCAGCGCGCCACCTTGTGGTTGGCGAACGAAGTGCCGCGGTGCGGCGCGGCGATGAAGATGGCGCGGTTTACCTGCGGCATGGCCGTGAAATTCAGATAGGGGGCCAGTCCCGCACGGACTTTTTCCGCCTTCTTGCCCTTCAAATTGTATTCTTCGGTGATGGCGTCGAGCAGGGTGTTGCTGGCGTCGGAGACCATCAAACGCGCCAGCACGCCACCCATGCTGTGGCCGATCAAGACCATGTCGTTGGCCGCGTCGGCCTTGGCGGCAGGGTCGAATTGCGCCAGGGTCGCGTTCAGCGCCTTGCGGATGGCGGCGTTGTTGGCGGCCAGCGGCGCATTGCTCGGGTAGTACACCTGCCAGATCTGGTAGCGGCGGCGCAGTTGTTCGTCGCCCATCAGTTCATTCGCCACGTTGATCCACGCTTCCGGGCTGCTGGCCAGGCCGTGCAGCATGACGATGGTGCGCTTGTTCGGATCGTAGGGCTGCATCAGGTGCACCTGCGGGCGCGAGATGCCGTCGGCGCTGCCGAACAGGGTGCGCAACGCCTGCACGCCGAAGCCGGAGCGGGCCAGCCACAGGCCATAGCCGGCCGTGAAGTTGGCCGCCACGGGCAGTTCCTGTTCCGCCATGCGCGTCGATTCGCTGCGCGTCGGATCGACCAGCATCACCAGCAGCTGTTGCGTGGCCAATACCTCCTGCAGGCTGTTGCCGTCGAAGCGGATCAGCGCCGTGACGACGGGGAAACGCGTCTCCTGGTATGGCACATACTCGCCTTTCGGCGCCCGGGGCTTGGGCATGACGGCCACCAGGTCGGCGCCGAAGCCGTCGCGCCGGTACACATTGCGCAGGCCGGAAAACGACAGCGAGGTGGCCGGCAGCAGTTCGTCGGGCAGGGTGCCGTCATCGGGAAGGCGCAGGGCAGACAGTTCGCTGTCGATCTGCCAGCCGGCGACGCGGATCACATTGCCGTCGGGGCGGTATTCGCCACGGTGGCGGAACAGATTGCTGACGGCCTTTTGCACGGCATAGTTGTAGTAGTCGCGGATTTGCGTCTGGCGTTCCTCGAAGGCGCGCTGGCCCGGCGTGCGGGTTGTGTAGAACAGATAGGCATACGCGTAGCGGGCCGATTCGAGCCATGCGGCCAGCGTTTCGGCACTCGGGTGGCCGCCCTGTTTTTCTTCCGCCAGCGCGCTTTCCAGCCACAATTCGGACAGGGTCGCCAGGCGCTGTTCGTCGCTGAGCAGTTCGGAGCGGGCCAGGTCGGCGCGGCAGCTGCCCGTATTGGCTTCGCAGGCGGCGATGTCGCTGCCGATGATGCGCAGCACCTCGCTGGCCGAGGCGCTCAGTTTGCCCGTGGTGAGGATGTCGCCGCGCCGCTGCTGCAGATAGTCGGCCGGTGAAATAGAGCTGACGGTGACGGCGGCGCAGCCGCTCAGCAGCGCCGCCGCGCACAGCAGGGCGCCCAGGCGCAGGCGCCGCATCAGCGTGGCCCGCATGTCAGAACGAGTAGACCAGGGTCAGCGAGGTTTGCGTATCCGTGTTCTTCTTGTCGTCCGGCACGCGCGTGTCGTTGCGGGCGCTGAAGGCGGCCTTCATCTGCATGGTGCCGTTGATTTTCGTGCTGAGGGCTGTTTCGGCGATCGAGTGGGTGTTCGAGGTGCCCCGTTCCACGCTGACCGTCTGCGTGAACATGGCCGACTGGCTGATCTTCCACTTCATGGCGGCCGCGCCGCGCACCGTCAGGCCGTGTTCCGATTCGCCCGCGTCGTTGGTGCCGCTGAAATAGCCAGGACCGAATTCCACGTCGACGCTTTTGTCTGTCGACTGGTACCAGCGCGAGCCATGACCGACGGCCAGGGTCGAGTACTTGGTGTAGGCGCCGAACTTGTCGTTCACGTGCGAGGCCAGCATGAACAGTTTTTCATGGTCGGCCATCAGCTTGTAGGCCGCCTTGGCGGAGGCGGAAAAGCGTTCGGCCGAGCGTTCGCGCACTTTCTCGCCATCGTCATTCGTCGTTTCGTCTTCCTTGAAATAGCCGCTGAAGATGTACTGGTTGCTCCAGTCATCGAGTTCCTGGCGCGCGTCGATCTTGCCCGTGACGGAAGTGCCGACCGTGTTTCCCGAGGTAGTGATGGCGCCCAGTTCGGCGGAAGTGCTCCAGCTGCCGATGGGGATTTCATCGAACAGCATGCTTTGTTTGGTATCTGCTGCGGCGGCGCTGCCGCAAGTGATGGCCATGGCCAGCGCCAGTGCGAGAGAGTGGGTCGATTTCATGGCTGTATCGGTTTGTGGCGCGCGCCAGGCGCGCCTGATGTTCGTTAGTGGCAGTGATGGTTTGCAGGCCGCGGCAAGCCGGGAGGCGCCGATAAAAAATGCGCGCGTGGGCGCGGCCAAACATTGTCGAGGCTGTATTGTACCCGACCCTGTGATCGCGCGTCGCACGCGGCGGGGCTGGCAAGTGGCGCGCGCCTGGCGTATGCTGCGCCTATTTGCTGCCTGATCTTTACAAGGAATTCCCCGTGCGCTGCCTGGTCATTGAAGACGAAGCCGAAACTTCCCGCTATATCTGTGCCGGCCTGCGCGAGGCGGGTCACGACGTCACCGCCTGCGACAATGGCATCGACGGCATGCGCCTGGCCTGCGGCGAAGACTGGGACGCGCTGGTGCTCGACCGCCTGCTGCCCGGCGAGATCGATGGCCTGGCCATCGTCGCGCGCCTGCGCGGCATGGGCCGCAACACGCCCGTGCTGGTGCTGTCGGCCCTGTCGAGCGTCGACGAGCGCGTGCGTGGCCTGCGCAGCGGCGGCGACGATTACCTGTCGAAACCGTTCGCCATCGACGAACTGCTGGCGCGTATCGAGGCGCTGCTGCGCCGCGCCGCGCCCGTGCCCGAATCGACGCAGCTGCAGGTGGCCGACCTGGTACTCGACATGCGCACCATGCGCGTGACGCGTGCCAACCGGCAGATCGCCCTGCAGCCGCGCGAATTCCGTTTGCTCGAATACCTGATGCGCCACCAGGGCCAGTCCGTCACGCGCGCCATGCTGCTCGAAGCCGTGTGGGACTACCATTTCGACCCGCAGACGAACGTCATCGACGTGCAGGTGAGCCGCTTGCGCACCAAGGTGGACAAGGAATTTTCGCCGCCGCTGATCCACACGGTGCGCGGCGTCGGCTACACGCTGGGCGTGATCGACAGTGCGTAACTTGCACCGTTCGATCGCGGCCCGCCTGGCGCTCGGCTATGGCGTGCTGGTGGTCGTGTCGATCAGCATCGTCTGCGCCGTGTTCTATTTCGGCACCATCGGCGTGCTCGATCGCAGCGTGGACCGCAAGCTGGCCCTGCTCTCGGAGCGCCTCGCGGCGCTGTACGAACAGGGCGGCAGCAGCCGCACGACGGCGGAAATCGCCCATTTGCTGACCGACCGCACCGACAGCGACACGGAGATTTTTTTGCTGGTGGATGCCGATGGCCGCCGCGTGGCGGGCAATCTGACGTCCTGGCCCGACGTGGGCAGCCCCGTGGGCCACCTGCTGCACCGCGACGTCACGCGCGAAGGGCGCAGGGTGCCCGCGCGCATGCTGATCCGCGATCTCGATGGCGGCGCGCGCCTGTTCGTCGGGCGCGACATGGAGGAGGGCAGGTCGATCCGCGCCCTCGTGCTGCGCTCGCTGGCCTATGGCGGCGGGGCGGCCATCTTGCTCGTGGTGGCGGGAGCGTGGCTGTTCCGCCGCCAGCTCGAGGCGCGCATCGGGCAGATCCGCCGCACGGCGGGCGAAATCGAGGCGGGTGACCTGAGCCGGCGCATTCCCGTCTTCAGCGAAGATGAATTCGGCTTGCTGAGCCGCGACATCAACCGCATGCTCGACCGCATCGAACACCTGATGGAAGGCGTGCGCCACGTGTCGAACGCCATCGCGCACGACCTGCGCACGCCGCTGGGCCGCATCCGCAACAAGCTCGATGGCGCCTTGCGCCAGCAGCAGGGCGTGGCAGGCTACGAGAGCGCGGCGCAGGCGGCCATCGACGACATCGACGACCTCACGCGCGTGTTCGACAAGCTGCTGCAGATCGCCGCAGCCGAATCGGGCATGCGTCCCGAGAATTTCGACGATATCGACCTGCACCAGATCGGCGCCGATATCGTGGAAATGTACGAGGCCACGGCCGACGAGCAGGAGGTGCTGCTGGTGCAGATGTATGGCGAGGGCGTACCGGCGCGCGGCGACCGCAACCTGCTGGGCAGCGCGCTGGCCAGCCTGGTCGACAACGCCATCAAATATGCGGGGCCGGGCGCCACGGTGGAAGTGTCGGCCGGCAGCGATGAGCGCGGCTGCTGGCTGGCCGTGCGCGACAACGGCCCCGGCGTACCAAAGGAAGAACTGCCAAAACTGACGCAGCGCTTCTATCGCCTGGACAAGAGCCGCCACCTGCCTGGCAATGGCCTGGGCCTGTCCATCGTCGCGGCCATCGCGGCGCTGCACGGGGGCAGCCTGGAGATCGAGGATGCGGCGCCGGGCTTGCGGCTGCGATTCAGGCTCGCCGGACTTGCGGCCCGCTAAACCTGCTTTACCAGCTGCCAGCTTATTGAAGGCGTAATATTGTCTTATTTGCTTCTTAATAAAACATCATGATATAATTTTTACACTTTTTGTGGCAAGCCCATACGCGGCAGCTCGTGCCCGTTGCCGGCTGGTCGCATCGAGTGATCGCCATATCTGCCTGGTTCTCATTGCTGGCGCGGTGCGTCAGTTCGACAGACCGATACCCGGAGTAAATATGGCTGGTGCTGGCATGAAGAGTGGTCATTTCAGTGGCCGTATTGTTTCCCTCGATGGTTTGCGTGGCGTGGCCGCGATGCTGGTCGCCGTTTATCATCTGCCGGCCATATTCGGTTTCAAGATCACGCACGCCTACCTGGCGGTCGACTTTTTTTTCATCCTTTCCGGCTGGGTCATGGCGTATAGTTACGAAGAGCGCATCCGGCTTGGCATGCCATTCAGGGAATTTCTGCACAACCGTTTTGCCAGGCTGTATCCGCTATACGCCGTAGCGCTGTTGCTGGCTCTTGGCGCCACCCTGATCAAGAGCCGCATTGGTACCACGTCGGCAAACATCGCGTGCTTCTTGCCCAATGCACTGATGCTGCCCTGCTTGCAGGATGAGGGCCCTTCCTTCCCATTGAATGGACCAAGCTGGTCTATTTTCGTAGAGGTAGCCATCAACCTGATCTGGTTCTTCGCCGTTCGCGTGGGCATGCACACTTTGCGCTGGAAGCTCGCGCTGCACTTTTTCTCAGCGCTGATGCTTTGGGGATTCGCCGTATGGGTGAACCGCTACCTGACCGGGCATGAGTCCGATGATGTACATGAAGGATTGCTGCGTGGTCTGCTGGGATTTGCAGGTGGTTTGCTGTTGTTCCAATGCCGGATGCATGCCTGGATATTGGCCTATTTTGCGGTCCTGGCGCTTGGCGTGTTGGCATCCTTTGTCGCTGGTGGTGATACCGCAGATGTCATACCGCTGGGTCTCTTCGTGATGGGCGTAATGCCGGCGACGGTATGGCTTGCCGCCAAGCTGCGGCCTGCGATGCTCGAAGGCCGTACAGCGGCCTTTCTGGGTGACTGTTCGTATGCCATCTACCTGCTGCACGTGCCGCTGGCCATGATGCTGCAAAAGCCGCTGCGCCTGATGTTTCCGGGAACGGGCATATCGGCTTACATGATGAAGGCAGTGATTTTCACCACCATTCTGCTCTTTGTCAGCAGCATGAGTTATCGCTTGCTGGAAGTACCGGCACGGCGCTGGCTGCTGAAACGGCTCAAACGCGACGTCATGGGGCCCGCAGCGGGCTCGATCCGGTGAGGTAATTGCGCGCGAGGCGCCGAGCTGACATTACCAACTTGTAACCCCCTTCATTTTCACCTCCCCCTATCATCCGCTCTACCCGGCGTGGAGCGGCTGCCAGCGTGCAGCCGCCTGTTCCGGGCTGCCTGCGGCCGTCGCCGTGTCCCGTTCATCAGACCCGTCATAGAGCCGTTCGCATGCGTACTTTTATCGCCACCGGCGACAACGCCGCGCCACAGCAGGCGCCACTGCGCCAGCATGGCCACCGCATCAAGGCCGCGCTGGGGGCCATCGTCTTTCCCCGGCAGCGCGCGCGCTGGCAAGCGTTCATCGCCGCGACGCCGGGACTGCCGGCGCTGGCGCAAGCCCATCCCAGCCTGCTGTACAAGATCTATCGCCCCTACGCCAACCGCCATTTCGGCTGCGCGGCGCGGGTGGACCTGCTGCGCGGCCATTACCGCTTCCTGTGGCAGGCGGGCGCGCGGCCGCTGGTGGAATACGCGGCGCGGCGCGCGCTGGTACTGGCCGCCATCGAGGGCAAGGATGGCGCCACTTACCGCCTGAAATTGACGGCCATCCGCGACAGCCACCGCGAAGGGGAACTGTGCCTGCGCCTGACGCGCGACGGCGTGCCGCTGTACCTGGCCAGTTTCCTGTTCCGCCCCCAGCCTGGCGGCGCCGTCATCCAGCTGGGCGCCTTGCAGGGCTTGCGTTCCCCCGCTGGCGCGCAGGCGGTGAAAGAGGCCACGCGGGCGCTGCATGGCTGCCGGCCGAAAAACCTGATGGTGGCCGCCTTGCGCGACTTCGGTGATTTCTTCGGCTGCGGCCACCTGGAACTGGTCAGCAACGCCAACCGCATCGCGCTGAACTGGCGCCGGCGCCGCCATATCTCGTGCGACTACGACCTGGCGTGGCGTGAACTGCATGCGCAGCCCGCCAGCGACGGCAATTTCCGCCTGCCATGCGGGCCCTGCCGGATGCCGGACCTGGCCCTGGTGCCGTCGAAAAAGCGGGCGGATGCGCGCCGGCGCGGCGCCATGCTGGTGCAACTGGCGGCCGACATGCGCTGGCAAGTGGCGGCCCTGCTGCACGCGCAATGAAGGCGCGGGGCGGGTTTTTTGACCTGTGCGGGTTTTTTGCCGGGCGGTCCGGCGCAAGCGGCGCGATCGGCGTATACTTATCGGCGTTGTTAACCTGAAGCCAGTCACCCCATGCCAGCACAATTCCCCACTTCGCGCATGCGCCGCCTGCGCGCGACCCCGCAACTGCGCGAGCTGTTCCGCGAAACCGAGATCAATCCGCGCGACCTGGTCCTGCCGATCTTCGTCGACGAAGGCAGCAGCGATTTCATCGATATCAAGTCCATGCCCGGCGTGCGCCGCATTCCCGAAGCAAAGCTGGCGCAGGAAGTGGAGCGCTACGCGCGCGCCGGCCTGCGCTCCGTCATGACCTTCGGCATTTCGCACCACAAGGATAGCCACGGCACGGACACCCTGAACCCGGACGGCCTGGTGGCGCGTATGTCGCGCATCATCAAGGACGCCGTGCCGGAAATGGTGGTCATGTCCGACACCTGCTTCTGCGAATACACGGACCACGGCCATTGCGGCATCCTGCATGGCGACACGGTCGACAATGACAGCACGGTGCTGAACCTGGGCAAGCAAGCCGTCATCGCGGCCCAGGCGGGCGCCGACATCATCGCGCCATCGGCCGCCATGGATGGCCAGGTGGCGGCGATCCGCAGTGCGCTCGACGCGGCCGGTTTCCACGACACGCCCGTGATGGCGTATTCGACCAAGTTCGCCTCGGGCCTGTACGGCCCGTTCCGCGACGCGGCCGGCAGCACCCTGAAGGGCGACCGCAAGACCTACCAGATGGACCCGATGAACCGCCGCGAAGCCGTGCGCGAGTCCCTGATCGACGAAGCCGAAGGCGCCGATGCGCTGATGGTCAAACCGGCAGGCGCCTACCTGGACATCATCCGCGACCTGCGCGAAGTGACGCGCTTGCCGATCGGCGCCTACCAGGTCAGCGGAGAATACGCGATGATCAAGTTCGCCGCGCAAGCCGGTGCCATCGACGAGCGCCGCGTGGTGCAGGAAACCCTGGGCGCCATCAAGCGCGCGGGCGCGGACATGATCTTTACGTATTTTGCGATGGATGTGCTGAATAATCCGTACTGAGCATTCCCGGCGTTTTTCTCACCCCGAAAGCAAATTCCGGGGTCAGACCCGGCGGGTCTGACCCCAGCATTTACGCTGTTGGGGTTCTTTCTGCATTCCCCGCCTCCCATGCCCCTGAAAATCTCCCGCATCCTGCACGCCGGCTATGTCTTCGAATGTGAAGGCACGGCCATCGCCTTCGATCCCATCGTCGAAAATCCGTTCAGCCGCAACTGCCACGCGTTTCCGCCCGTGCGCTTCGACCTCGATGCCGTGCGCCGGCTGCGCTGGGATGCCGTCTTCATCTCGCACTTCCACGACGACCATTGCTCGCTCGACAGCCTCGATGTGCTCGACCGCGCGACGCCCATTTACCTGTACTGCGTCTTCGACGAACTGTTCGCCATGATCCGCGCGCTGGGGTTTACGCAGGTGCGGCGCCTGCACGTCGACGTGCCGGTGCGGGTGGGTGCCATCGAGGTGATCCCGCGTCGAGCGCTGGACGACGATGTCGACTCGCTGTTCCAGGTGCGCGCGGAAGGGCTGAACGTGCTCAATGTCGTCGATTCCTGGATCGGCCCCGAGACTTTGGCACAGTTGGCCGCCTTTGCGCCGTGGGACATGGTGCTGTGGCCATTCCAGACCATGCGCGAAATCGCCGTCATCGCGCCATCGCAGGCGCAGCCTGGCCCCGTCGAACTTCCCGACGACTGGGTGCCGCAGCTGCGCGCGCTGGCGCCCCGGTACATCGTGCCCAGCTCTTGCCAGTTCGTGCAGGAAGACTGGTCCTGGTACAACCATGCGATGTTCCCGATTACCTATCGCCGCTTTGCCGATGAAATCGGCGCCGCGCTGCCCGAGGCGCACATCTTCCGCCTTGATCCGTCCACCTCGGTGCTGCTCGACGCGCACGGCGTGACGCCAGCCACGCCGCTGCCCTGGGTCATCCCCGCGGGGCCGCAAGACGTGGATTTCGACTACCGCCCCGAGGCGCCGCCGCCCGCCACGGCGGACATCGCGCGCCGTTTCGCGCCCTTGAGCGATGCCGACGCAGCGCTGGTATTCGATTTCTGCCGCCACGGTTTGCTTGAACGCTACCGTGACATGGAACTGCCCGAGGACAGCTACTTCCAGCAACCGCGTTTGTGGCGATTGTCGCTGTACGGCCATAACGGTGCGGCCACCGTCCTGCATTACCGCACGCACGGCGACTTGATTGACCTCGTGCCGGACACGGGCGAGGCCCCCGGCTGGACGACCGAGGTGCCGCTGGTGAAATGCCATGCGGCGCTGGTACTCGGTGAATCGCTGACGTCGATGTACATGCGCATCAACGATGGTCCTTTCGATGCCGAGGCGCGGGCGGAGCTGGACGAGGCCGACATCGTCGACGACCCGCTGATCCGCTGCCTGTTCAACGACGCCATCGGCGCCTACCAGGCGGCGCAGCTCAAGCGCTTGCTGGCCCGCTGAAGAAAGTTGCGCGACAGGGTAAGATAGCTGCTTCTGACTAGAACGGGAAAGACACCATGGCACAAGACAATGCACAAGGCAATGAAACGGCAATCCTGGCCGGCGGCTGCTTCTGGGGCGTGCAAGACTTGCTGCGCCGTTATCCGGGCGTGATCGCCACGCGCGTGGGCTACAGCGGCGGCGACGTGGCCAACGCCACTTACCGCAACCATGGAACGCATGCGGAAGCGATCGAGATCATCTTCGACCCGGCCACCATCAGCTACCGCAAGATCCTGGAATTCTTCTTCCAGATCCACGACCCCAGCACGGAAAACCGCCAGGGCAACGACCGCGGCACGAGTTACCGTTCAGCCATCTATTACACGAACGACGAGCAGAAAAAGGTAGCCGAAGACACCATCCGCGACGTCGACGCCTCCGGCCTGTGGCCCGGCAAGGTGGTGACGGAAGTGGCGCCGGCCGGCCCGTTCTGGGAGGCGGAACCCGAGCACCAGGATTATCTGCAGCGCTTGCCGCACGGCTACACCTGCCATTACATCCGGCCGGACTGGGTGTTGCCGCAGCGCGGGCAGTAAGGAAGCAGATATGCGTTACTGGCGCGTCGAGCGGCGGCAGGCGGAAGGGCAGCTGGACTTCGGGCGTACCCTGGAGCTGATGGCTGCCCTCGGCCATGCCGACGTGAATGCCGTCGCCGGGGCCATCCTGAAAACGGTCAGCACGGTCGCGCCGATTGCCCAGTGCACGATCTTTGCCTATGAATTCGGCAACCGGCCACGCACTGTCGCCGTGGCCGACCGGCGCGGCGGACGGTTCCTGCAAGATATTGCCGACAGCTACGCGCGCCATTACTACGCGCTCGATGGAAACCAGCGCGTGATCGCGCCGGCGCCGGGGCGGAAAATCGATCCCGCCATCGTGCTGCACCAGCAGGCCAGCGACGAGATCGACCATCCCGGCTACCGCTCCGCCTGCTATCAAAAACCGAATGTCTCGGATCGCTTATCCCTGCTGGTGCAGCCGGCCGGCGATATCTGGCTATCCGTCAATTTCTACCGCGACAGCAGCCAGGGCCAGTTCCAGCCCGGTGAAGTGGCGGGCATCGAAATCCTGTCACCGCTGTTTGCCCATGCCGTCAAGCATCACTACAGCCTGAACGGCCAGAATACGCAAGGCGTCGCGCCCATGATGCTGGCAAGGCTGCGCCAGCATTGTCCCGCCTTGAGCAAGCGCGAACTGGATGTGCTGCGCTGCGTGCTCGAAGGCCTCACGGCCGTGGAAATCGCCGAGATCATGGGCGTGCAGCCGTCCAGCGTGACGACTTACCAGAAGCGCGCCTATAAACGCCTGGGCATTTCCAGCCAGCGCCAGTTGTTCGCCCTGTGCATGGCGCCAGCGCCTTAGTACTTTTGGCGTAGCAATGGCTCCGCCTTTCTGACTGTTTTAGCCGCAAAATGTCCCCAAAATGGGGACAGCCGCCGGCATCGCCGTCTGCATACTGTGTTTCAAGCCGGGATCACCCGGCCGCTCTCACCCAAGAACAATAACAAGGGGAGGGCGACACCTTATGGAGACAAGCATGACCATCGCCAAAGCGGCCACCCCCGCCACTGCGCCCGTCCCTGACGCGGCCGCCGTCCAACTGGAACAGCAGGTGATGCGCAAGGTATCGCGCCACCTGCTGGGATTTCTGTTCCTGCTGTTCGTGTTTTCCTTTCTTGACCGCATCAATATCGGCTTTGCCGGCCTGACCATGATGCAGGACCTGGGCCTGTCCGGCACCCAGTTCGGCTTTGCCACCACCCTGTTTTACATCGCCTATATCGCGTGCAGCATCCCCAGCAACATCGTGCTGGCGCGCATCGGCGCGCGTAAATGGATAGGCAGCATGATGATCGCGTGGGGGCTGGCCTCGACGGCGACCCTGTTCGCCAGCGGCCCGGCCAGCCTGTATGCGCTGCGCTTTTTAGTGGGCGTGACGGAGGCGGGCTTTCTGCCCGGCATGCTGCTGTACCTGACGTACTGGTTTCCCAGTGCCTACCGGGCGCGCGCCAATGCCCTGTTCATGATCGCCATGCCCGTGACGGCCGCCATCGGTTCGGCCTTGTCGGGCCTGATCCTGGGCCTCGATGGGCACTGGGGCTTGAAGGGCTGGCAATGGCTGTTCTTGCTCGAAGGCATGCCATCCGTGTTCCTGGGGCTGGCCGTGTATGGTTACCTCGACGACTCGCCCAACAAGGCAAACTGGCTGAGCAAGCTGGAACAGCAGGTGCTGGCGCGCATGCTGGCGGCCGAGCACAAGCCGGTGGCGTCCCAGCAGAAGACTTCGGTTCTGACCGAAATGCTGTCGCCCACGGTATTGAAATTCGGCGTCGCCTATTTTTGCCTGGTGAATACTCTGGCGATGGTGGCCGTGTGGACGCCGCTGATCGTGAAAAGTTTTAACAGCAATGCCAGCAACACGCAGATCGGTCTGCTGGCCGCCATTCCGCAAGTATGCACCGTCATCGGCATGATTGCCTGGGGCCGCCGCTCGGACCGCTTGCAGGAACGCCGCTGGCACATCGTCTGGCCCATGCTGCTGTCGGCCGCCGGCTGGCTCTTCACCGCGTATTCGGCCAATCCCATCGTGCAGCTGCTGGGCGTATGCATGGCATCGACGGGCGCGTACACGGCCATGTCTGTCTTCTGGACCACGCCGGACCGTGCCCTGAGCCTGGGTGCGCGCGCCATCGGCATCGCCGTCATCAATGCCACGGGCAATATCGGCTCGGCCCTGAACCCCGTCGTCGTGGGCTGGCTGAAGGATTTCACGCACAGCTTTGCCACGGGCTTGCTGTACGCCAGCGTGCTGCTGGTGGCGGGTGCTGCCATCGTGCTGACCCTGCCCATCGCGCGTGGCGGCAAAGAACAATCTTGATTGAAGAGGACCTATCATGAGCGACACGTTCCACCCTTATCCCCATGTGCCGAAGGTGTACCCACCCGGCAAACCGGCCGGTGCCGCCACGCAGCACGTCCCGGTGCTGATCGTCGGCGGCGGCCCCGTGGGCCTGGCCACGGCCCTGGGCCTGGCCCGCCACGGCGTACGCAGCGTGCTGATCGAAGCGGACGATGGCGTCTGCACGGGCAGCCGCGCCATCTGCATCTCGCGGCGCAGCCTGGAAATCATCGAACGCCTGGGCGCGCTCGACGGCTTTATCAGCAAAGGATTGCCGTGGGCCGGTGGGCGCAGTTTTTACCGCGACGAGGAAGTGCTGCACTTCACGATGCCGCAAGACGCGAACCAGAAGCTGCCGCCCATGGTCAACCTGGCGCAATACCATATCGAGCAATTCCTGCTCGATGCGGCCGAACGCCAGCCGGAGCTGATCGACATCCGCTGGCAAACGCGGGTCACTGGCGTGGATCGGCGCGCCGATGGCGCCACGGTCACGGTGGCCACGCCCGACGACACTTACCGGATTGACACGGACTGGCTGGTGGCGGCCGATGGCGGGCGCAGCGTCGTGCGCGAGGCGCTGGGCTTGAAATTGCAGGGCACCAGCTATGAAGGGCGCTATGTGATCGTCGATATCCACCTGAAGAGCGAGCGCCCGACGGAACGTCTCGCGTATTTCGACCCGCCGTCGAATCCCGGTTCCACCGTGCTGGTGCACAAGCAGCCCGACGATATCTGGCGCATCGACTATCAATTGCGCGATGACGAGGATGCGCAGGCGGCCGTGCTGCTGGAAAACGTGGCGCCCCGCGTAGACAGCTTGCTGGCCATGATGGGGGAGACACAGCCGTGGCATCCCGTGTGGATCACCATCTATAGAGCCAACGCATTGACGCTGGAAAAATACCGGCACGGCCCCGTGCTGTTCGCTGGCGATGCGGCCCATCTGGTGCCCATCTTCGGCGTGCGCGGAGCGAACTCGGGTATCGACGATGCGGACAACCTGGCCTGGAAGCTCGCGTACGTGGTCAAGGGCCAGGCGCCGCAGGCCTTGCTCGACAGCTATTCGGACGAGCGCGTGTACGCCGCCCATGAAAACCTGCGCCACGGCACCAAAAGCACGGAATTCATGGCGCCGCCCACGTTCGCCTTCGATCTCATGCGCACGGCCGTGCTGGGCCTGGCGGGCAAGCACGCGCACGTGCGCTCGCTGATCAACCCGCGCCAGACGAGCGCCATCGCGTATGCGCAGTCGGCCTTGAATGCGCCAGATAGCGCGACGTTTGCCGCCGGCCCCGCGCCGGGCACAGTCTTGCCCGAGTGTCCGCTGGCGCTGCTGCACAACGGCGGGCAAAAAGCGGGGTATATTACCGATCTGGTGAACCGCACTGATGGCGATTTCACGGGGCTGTACTTCAGCGACGATGGCTGCGTGCCTGCGGAACTGCTGGCGCTGGGCGACATTTTGCCGCTGACTGTCGTGGCGATCACCCGCAGTGGCGCGCAAGAGGGTGCCTGGGACCACACGGCCCAGGTATTCCCGCTGTTCGATGCGAAGCCAGGCAGTTTTTACCTTGTGCGCCCGGATGGCCATGTACTGGGGCGCTGGCGGCAAGTGCAGGCGGAGCAGGTGGCGGCAGCGCTGGCTAAATCCGGGGTCAGTCCCTTCGGGAGCGGTACGCGCCCCATTGGGGCGTGCACCCCCGCCGGGTCTGACCCCAGCACTTTGCGCAGCGGGTCAGTAAAAGTTATTAAGGAGATAGCATGACCGACATCGAACTGGACAATCTTTACACCGAGCTATGCCACACCATGGGTGGCCTGGGCGAACAGCGCTCACCCCTGTTCCTGGCACGCTTTGCCTTGCTGGCCATGGGCGCCATCGGCAATGCCGACGTGGTGCAAGGCTTGCTGCGCGACGCGGCCGATGGCCTGGCGGAGCCGGCATGATAGGCGCCGGCTACCAGAGCGGCTTCGGCAACGAATTTGCCACGGAAGCCATCGCCGGCGCCTTGCCACAGGGGCAGAATTCGCCGCAGCGGGCACCACTGGGCCTGTACGCGGAGCAATTGTCGGGCACGGCCTTCACGGCGCCGCGCGCGCAGAACCGGCGCTCGTGGCTGTACCGCATCCGTCCCGCCAGCCAGCATCCGCCATTCACCTTGGTGGAAAACACCCGCATCGTCAGCGATTTCCATGCGATGCCGCCCACGCCACCGAACCAGCTGCGCTGGGATCCGCTGCCGCTGCCCGACAGCGCGACGCCAACGGACTTCATCGACGGCTGGCAAACGATGGCCGGCAATGGCAGCGCCGAAACGATGAGCGGCTGCGCCATCCACGTGTATGCGGCCAACCGTTCCATGCAGCGCTTTTTCTATTCGGCCGATGGCGAATTGCTGGTCGTGCCGCAGGAAGGCCGGCTGGCCATCGCCACGGAACTGGGCTTGATCGAGCTGGAACCGCAGGAAATCGCCGTGATCCCGCGCGGCGTGCGCTTCCGCGTGACCCTGCCCGACGGCGCGGCGCGCGGCTATGTCTGCGAAAACTTTGGCACGGCCTTCCGGCTGCCGGACATGGGCCCCATCGGCTCGAACGGCCTGGCCAACAGCCGCGACTTCCTCACGCCGCACGCGGCCTACGAAGACATCGATGGCGAGTGCGAACTGGTGGCCAAGTTCGGCGGCCATCTGTGGCGCACGATCCTCGACCATTCGCCGCTGGACGTGGTGGCCTGGCATGGCAATTACGCGCCCTACAAATACGATTTGCGCCGCTTTAATGTCATCGGCTCGATCAGCTACGACCATCCGGACCCGTCGATCTTCCTCGTGCTGCAGGCACCGAGCGAAAATCCGCTGCTGGGCGCCATCGATTTCGCCATCTTTCCGCCCCGCTGGCTGGCGGCCGAACATACGTTCCGGCCGCCCTGGTTCCACCGCAACGTGGCCAGCGAATTCATGGGACTGATCCATGGCGTGTACGACGCCAAGGCGGCCGGTTTCGTGCCGGGCGGCGCCAGCCTGCACAACTGTATGTCCGGCCATGGCCCCGATGCGCAGACGTTCGAAAAAGCATCGCATAGCGACACGTCGGCGCCCGTGAAGGTGGCCGACACCATGGCCTTCATGTTCGAGACGCGCACCATCCTCAAGCCGACGCCATTCGCCTTGAACGGCGAACTGCTGCAGAATGACTATTTCGAGTGCTGGCAAGGCTTGCGCAAGCATTTCGATCCGGACCAGGCATAGTCAAACGGCGGTCAAGCGGCCCGCGCCAGCGTGTGCGGGTTGCCGGGCAGGCCACATTGCCTGCGCCTTTGCCGCAGCAAGGTTCGGGTCCACGCCCCGCATATGCAAAATTCGGATAAGCTAGCGCGGCACCATTCGTTCACGCCTGCGGATGGAGCGCGGTATAGTCGGCTCATGGAACTCTTAGCCCACAATTTCAGCAGCGATTTCGCGCGCAGCGCCCACCTTGCCCGTGGCGCCGGCGATGACGGCGACAGCGAGGCGCTGGTCGCCTTCCGCGACCCGCAGCAAATGAGCTTGCTGGTGCGCGCCACGGCCTTTGTCTTTGCCGATCCCCGTTCGCGCCAGTTGCACGAACTGATCGAACGTATCGCCCCCAGCGAGGCGACGGTGCTGATCACGGGCGAAACGGGAACGGGAAAAGAACTGATCGCGCGCCACGTGCACGGCTTGAGCGGGCGCGCCGAACAGACCTTTGTGGCGATCAACTGCGGCGCGTTTTCCGAAACCCTCGTCGAGAGCGAGCTGTTTGGTTATGAAAAAGGCGCGTTTACGGGCGCGCAGCAGGGCAAGCCTGGCTGGTTCGAGACGGCCAGCGGCGGCACCCTGTTCCTCGATGAAATCGGCGACTTGCCGCTGGCGATGCAGGTCAAGCTGCTGCGCGTGCTGCAGGAGCGCGAAGTGGTGCGCCTGGGCGCGCGGCGCGCCATCCCCATCGACGTGCGCCTGATCGCGGCCACCAACGTGGACCTGGCCGAAGCCGTGCGGGCGGGGCGCTTCCGCGAAGACCTGTATTACCGGCTGCAGGTGATCGGCCTGCCGCTACGTCCCTTGCGCGAGCGTCCGGGTGACATCATGCCGCTGACGCGCCATTTTATGGCCATCTATGCGCAGCGATTGCATCTGGGCGAGGTGGAACTGGGCCCCGATGCGCAGCAGGCCTTGCTCGCTTATCCATGGCCGGGCAATATCCGCGAACTGGAAAATGTCATCCACCGCGCGCTGCTCGTCTGCCGTAGCGGCGTCGTGCGGGACGAGGACTTGAGTTTGTCGGGCTGGCACCGCGCGCCTGCCGCCGCACCTGTCTCTGCGCCTGTTCCAGATGCGTGGGCCGGCGGCGCCGATATCGCGTATGCGGCCCATGGCGCGGCCGGCCAGGACGACTTGTTGGCCGCCGAGCGCTTTGCCCGCGCCTGGCAAGCCTTGCTCGACTCGGGCGAAGCCGTGAAGTTCGAAGCCATGCAGCAGGAACTGGTGCGCGCCGCGTGGGAGCGCAACGAGCGCAACCAGGTACGCACGGCCAGGCATTTGAACCTGAGCCGCAACATCCTGCGCACCTTTTTGAAAAAGGCGGGCGCCATCGACTAGGCGCTCGATGGACTTCCCGGAGCCGGACCCGCAGCGATGCGGCTCCGGCTTTTTTCATGGCTGCTGCGCGCGCAACACATTGCTGCCGTGGCTGCAGCCGGTTGCTGCCTAAGCAGCAGTTTCGGGCGCCGATGGGTAGCCAGCGCATGGCATGTTTTCTGCGAGGAGGGAAGGGCAGATCGCTACGCACGATGCGCCGCGACCTTTTCTTCGACCCACGACAGGAGTCCATGCATGACCATCGAATTTATCTGGCAATTGCCCACCAGCGGCGATGGCCGTTACGCGGCGCCCGGCATTTCTCGCCGGGGCGAGCGGGCCGCTGGCGCGCCCAGCCCCTTGCAGGCCGGCGTGAGCGACCCGCGCGGCGCGCGCCCGCCCTTCAATTATTTCGACTACCTGCACCAGATCGCCCGCGCGGCCAACCTTTCCGGCTTCAACGGCATCCAGATACGCCACGATACGCAGGGCGATGAAAGCTGGATCGTCGCAGGGTATTTGGCCCGCAGCACGCGCCACCTGAAACTGATCGCCGAATTCGACGCGGCCTGGGGTTCGGCCGTGTATGCGGCGAAGAATGCCGTTAGCTTCCAGCGCTTTACGGGCGGGCGCCTTGCCTGGCAGATCGGTCACGGCGGCGATGCGGCAGCGCGCCGGCGCCAGGGCGATACCGTGCCGGACGCCGATATTCTGCCCCGCATCGATGAATTCATCACGGTGGCGCGCGGCGTGCAGGACACTTCGCCGTTCAGTTTCAAGGGCAAGTTCTTCGAGGTGCAGGACGGCGGCTTCAAGGGGCCGCTGGCGAACCACCCCGTTAACTCCATCTATTTGACCGGTGAGTCGTCGGAGGCGCTGGCCCTGTCGGCGCGCCAGGCCGACGTGCACGTGTTCGATGCGGCGCCCGTGGAGGCCCTGCAGCCTTCCATCGCCAGTCTGCAAGCGCAGGCGCGCCAGCTGGGCCGCACGGTGGCGGCAGGCGTGCGCATCGACGTGCTGGCCCGCGAAACGTCCGACGAAGCACTGCGCGATGCGCGCCGCTACCGCAGTGGCGCGGGGCTGCCCGACGATAGTGCGTTTGATGGCGGCACCGCTGCCTTCTGGCCCGGCTTTGCGCAAGCGCAGACGGGCGCCCACGGCGCCCTGGTCGGCAGCTACGAGCAGGTCAGCGCCGCGCTTGAAGCGTATGCGCAGGCGGGGGTCTCCAGCTTTGTGCTGGCAGCCATCCCCCATTTCGAGGAAGCCTACCGCATCGGTGAACACGTGCTGCCCCGCGTGCGGGCGGCGTTGTACACGCAACGGCAAGCGGCCTGAATCCCCTAATTTGAAGGAGTACCACTACATGGCAATCGATTTTTTCTGGCGCATGCCCACGCATGGCGAACCGAGTTCGCACCGCGCCCGCACGCCGTTTCGCGGCGACTGGTTTCCCGGCAATGACAACCTGCGCCAGGCTGGCCTCGGTGGAGGCGGCGCCGACGGTTTTACGTATATCGACTATCTGGCGGAAATCGCCCGCGCGGCCGAGCTGTCGGGCTTTCAGGGCGGCCTGATTCCTTCGTTTCCCATGACGGACGAACCGTGGGCCATCTCCGCGCTGCTGGCGCGCGAGACGAGCACCTTCCGCTTCATGATCCCGTTCCAGCCCGGCTTCTTGAATCCCGTGGTGGCCGCGCGCATGACGGCCAGCCTGCAGCGGGCCACGGGCGGACGTGCCCTGTACAACGTGATCACGGGCGGCGGCGGTCCGGCGCAGCTGTGGTGGGGCGATTCTGCCGGCCACGACGACCGCTACACGCGCACGACGGAATTCCTTGACGTGGTGCGCGGCGTGTGGCGCGGCGGGCCGTTTTCATACCAGGGCAAGTTCTACCAGGTGGAAGACGCGGGCCTGGCCACGCCGCTGTCGGAGCAGGATTTCCCCGAGATTTATTTTTCCGGCTCATCCGACGCGGCCCTCGGTTCCGCTTCCAAGCATGCCGATTACTACCTGACGTGGCTGGAACCGTTCGAGCAGCTGCGCGAGAAATTCGCCCGCGTGCATGAAAAGACGGCGCTCTTGGGCCGCAAGATCAAATGCGCCGTGCGCGTCGACATCGTGGCCCGCGCCACGGAAGAAGAAGCGTGGGACGAAGTGCGCAAGGGTTTTGACGCCGTGGACCCCGCCACCCTGCGCCAGTTCCTCGGCGCCGATGGCGGCGATTCCGTGGGCGCGGCGCGCCAGCGGGGCAACCGCCCGACGACCCTGAACAGCTATAAGGACTTGATCACGGCGCCGAACATCTGGTCCGGCTTCAACTTGCTGCGCGGCGGGCAGACGCAGGGCATCGTCGGCAGCTACCAGCAGGTGGCCGAACGCCTCGACGAACTGGTGCAGCTGGGTGCCGACGCCTTCATCCTGGCCAGCACGCCGCACCTGGAAGAAGCGTACCGGGTGGGCGAGGAAGTGCTGCCGCTCGTGCGCGGACACACGTCGGCACTCTTGCGCGCTGCCTGATCCTTTCCCTGTTGGCGCGACAGCAGCGTCACCGCCTGCTGTCGCGCAGGCAGCACGCGGCAGCGCCGCTGCTGCCAAATCAACAGCACTATCATGATGATAGTCTTCCTTTGAAATCAATCACTTGAGCACGATTTTGCTGCGCTGCGGCAGCGGGCATGCGCCTTGCAATACAGGTCATCACCATCTCGCGTTTTGACTTTACTCAAGGATAATTACCCATGCGCCGTTCGACTGCCCCCGCCGCCGTTTCTTCTTTCCCCTTTCATTTGACGCCGGTGCGCCGCGCGCTGCGCTCGGCCTTCGCCATCGGCGGCCTGATGCTCGCTTCCAGCATGGCCCATGCCGAAGCGCCCGGCGCCGATGCCATTGCCGCGGCCGACGCGAACGGCGGGGGCGAGGGCGCCTCCCTGCAATCGGTGACGGTGACGGCGCAAAAGCGCGAGGAATCGGCGCAAAAAGTGCCGAGCGCGATCACGGTATTGGGCGGCAAGGAGCTGCTCGACACGGGCATCGGCCGCTCGGCCAGCGAAATCCTCAATTATGTGCCGAACGCTTCTGCCGGCACGCAGCAGCATGGCCGTCCGCGCTGGTGGATACGCGGCGTCGGCGCGGGCCAGCAGCAGATCGATTTCCCGAACCCCGTCGGCTTTTACCTCGACGACGTCTACATCAGCAATTCCAGCGCTACGGGTTTTCCCCTGTTCGACCTGGACCGGGTGGAAGTGCTGCGCGGCCCGCAAGGCACCTTGTGGGGCAAGAACACGACGGGCGGCGCCATCAACGTCATTTCGCGCAAGCCTTCGTTCAAGTCCAGTGGCTACGCCAAGCTTGACTACAGCAGCTACGACACCAAGCTGGCCGAAGGCGCCATTGGCGGCGCGCTGGTCGACGAGGTGCTGGCGGGGCGTTTGTCTTTCCACACGGAGCAGCAGGACAAGGGCCGCTTCCACAACCAGTTTACGGGCGAGCGCGATGGAAAACTCAAGGACAGCGCCATTCGCGGCCAGCTCAAGGCCCTGATCGGGCGCGACCTGACGGCGAACCTGAACCTGCATTACCGCGACTACACGACCAAGGGCGCCACCACGACGGTGGCCAGCTATGGCGCCAATGGCGTCTACCGCAATGGCTACATCCCCAGCACCAATCCCGATGACGTGAGCACGAACGCACCGGCCGACAGCGACGTGAAACAGGGCGGCGCGCAGCTGAACCTGGAATATGCGCTGGGCGAGCTGACACTGACGTCGATCACCGGCTATGAAAATTTCAGGAACGAAGCGACGGGCGACAGCGACAACACGCCGCTGGAAGTGGGCCGCAGCCGCTCGAAGGCCAGCAGCCGGCAAGTGTCGCAGGAGCTGCGCCTGACGTCGCCGCAAAACGGCGCCGTGAGCTGGGTGGCGGGCCTGTTCTACTTCAATGAAAAGATCGATTCCGATTCGGCCGGCGCGCGCCTGCCCAACGGCACCGTGCCGGCGCTGGCGGGCAGCACGCAGCCTGTCGGCTACAACCGCACCATCTACCGGCACAAGGCGCGCAGCGCGGCCATCTTCGGCAGCACGACCGTCAACTTCAGCGAACAGTTCCTGTCCACTTTCGGCCTGCGCTGGACGACGGAAACCAAGGACCTCGATTTGCAGCGCGTGCAGGCCGCATCGAACACGGTGACGTTTGGCGATGCGGCCAACTGGTGGAACACGGTCCGGGGCGGCAACTACGCGGCCGCCTCGGTGGCCAACAATAACTTCACGTCGAACCCGTCCACCACGTGGAATGCGCTCACGTATGACGTGACACCTGAATACCGTTTCAGCCGCACCTTGCGCGGCTATCTGAAATATGCGCATGGCATCAAGTCGGGCGGCTACAACACGAGCGCCACGGACGTGCGGGCACTGAACACGGTCAAGCCGGAAACCCTGAACTCGTTCGAGGCGGGCATCAAGTCGGAATGGCTGGACGGGCGTTTGAATTTCAACGCCAACGTTTTTCACTATGACTACAAGAACGTGCAGGTCAATATCACGGGCGTGTACAACGGCGACCCCACGCAAAGCGTCAATTACCTGCAGAACGTGCGCAAGGCCCACGTGAATGGCGCGGAATTCGAGATCGAGGCGCAGCCGACGGACAATCTGCACATCAACGCCAATGTCGGCCTGCTGCGCACGGAATTCGACGATTTCGCCATCCAGAACAATGGCGGCGACCGCTCCGGCAATGAATTCGTGCGCTCGCCCCACGTGACGGCCTTGCTGGCGGCCGATTACCGCTACCCGCTGGGCAATGGCGCGCAGCTGGTCTTCAGCGGCGACGTGCGCTACACGTCCAAGCAATACTATTATGTCGACCCGCAAAACGCCGCGCGCGACCTGCTGAACCAGGGCGGCTTCGCGCTGGCCAATGCGCGCCTGTCGTACGTGCTCCCGGGCGGCAAGCACCGGATCACGGCATATGCGAACAACCTGGCCGACAAGGTCTACCGCAACCACACCTTGACCAGCTTCGTGCCGGGCGCCGTCAACGGCGACACCGTCATCATCGGCCAGGGCCGCACGGTGGGGGCGTCCTACACGATCCAGTTCTGATGGCGATTGATTGATGTGAAGGCCGGCAAACTCGCCGGCCATTTTTTTGATCAGGTAGGCCGGCCTGGCGCAGCGGTAGGTCGGCTTAGCGCAGCGTAAGCCGACAACACCACTACCGCATCAAGCCGCCACCCGCAACAACGCCTCCAGCCGCCGCTGCGCTTCCTCCAGCGGCCGCCGGTCGATCCAACTCTCGATATCCACGTCGCGGTCAAGAAAACCGTGCTGCAGCTGAAAATCCTTTTGCTGGCGGAACAGCGCTACCTTGTCGTCGGACAGGTCGGGCGCCAGGGCCAGGTGAAAACCGTCGCGGTAGGCTTCGGCCACGGCGTCGGCGCCGGCCCGCGTTTCGCCCTGCAGGATGGCCAGCACGTCGGCCTGGTGGCTGCGGGCCCAGTGCGCGGCGCGCAACGTCTGCATCAAAAAGCGCACGACCAGTTCGAAATGCTGCTCCAGCATCGTTTCATGCACGGTGATTGGGCGCGGCGTACCGTTGTTCACGCGGAAGCGCCGGTCGGGCAGGGCGTCGATGTCGATCCCCACTTCCAGTCCCGCCGCGCGGGCCGCTTCGGCCGCCGCCGCGCCTTTTACGTAGACGGCGTCGACTTCGCCGCGCAGCAGCGGCGCGATGCCTTGCCACAGTCCCGCGCCCAGATTGGCCGATGCCTGGGCGTCGGCTCCCACTTCCACCAGCCGTACATCATCGAGCGTGAGGCCGGCCGACGCCAGCACGCCCTTGTAGCCGGCCAGGCTCATGCCACGTGCGATGCTGCGTCCGCGCCGGTTTTCGCGCAAGTCCTCGGCGCGGAACGCTGGCAGCGCCAGGCGCTTGCCCTGCAGCTGCGCTGGCGTCGTGATGCCGGAACCGGGGCGCACGAGGATGGCTTGCCACTCATCGATCCACGTCAGGCCGATCAGGCGCGTGGGCGCCCCTTGCGCGCGCGCGGGCAGGGCCAGCAGGTTGCCGCCTTCGCGCACGAGCGTGGACAAGCCGTGGTCGTAATGGTGGCGCGCCAGTTCGCCCCCCACTTCCTGCAGGGTTTTCAGGGCGATGCCGTCGCGGGCGAATTCCTCGTCCAGCCAGCCTAGTTTGTAGGCCAGGCCCGTCGCCGTGGGCACGGGGCAGCGGGTGAACCAGACGGTATCGACGGCGGGAGATGGTGCGGTAGTCATGGGATTCCTTGGTGGTGGGTGGAGCCTTGAGCCGTGCAGGAAACGTGCCCGCGCCGCTTGCTGGCTTGCCGACAGCGCGCTTCCACAACGCTGCTGCCACGCCAGCAGCCGCTGTTGCGCAGGCAGCAGCGCTTCACCATTTTCGCGGCCCCGGCGCTGGCACGCGTCTTGCGAAAGTAGAGGCATGACTGACCCGTATTCCAACCCAACCAAATGGAGCATGACATGACGGACGTGGCACAAGCGGAAGCACAACAAGTACAGGCGCAGGAGTTGACGGCGGCGGAACTGGCCTTCGTCGAGCAGGTGCGGCGCGACGCGCAGATCGCCTTCGACGGCTTGCGCGAGACGGGCAGCCTGACGGCCAACGGCACGGTGGGCTTTGTCGAGCGCACCCCTGGCGGCGACAAGGTCGTGGTGGTCAACGATCCGGGCCCGTTCCGCCGCGGCCAGCCCCTGAAGGCGGCCGTGCTGGCGCTCGATGGCACGGTGATCGTGGGTGACGCGAACAACGGCGGCGCGCGTTACTTAAAACTGTTCCGCGAACGGCCCGAGGTCACGTCTATCTCGCACGTCCACTCGCCGTCCTTGGGCGCGTGGGCGCAGACGCACCGCACGTTGCCGATCCGCTACGTGCCCGTGCAGCGCTTTCAGCTGATCCGCGAAATTCCCATCTATATCGACCGCCGCCAGCCGGAAGTCGATTTCATCCTCGGCGAAATCGCGCGCAATACGCATGCCACCGCCATCCTGGAGGCGAACGGCGGCGCCACCGTGTGGGGCAAGCAGGGCTTGCTGAAGCTGGCTGAATTCATCCTGCTGCTGGAAGAGGGCGCGCAGATACAGATCGCGGCCGAAGCCATCGGCGGTTCGCGCGATTTCGGTCCCGGCGTGCTGCTGCAGCAATGGAAGATGAGCAAGCTGATCGACACGGCGCGCGCCTTGTCGTTATTGCCTGCCACCGACCTCGTGTAACCCTTTCAAGAACAGGCCCACGATGTCATTGCAATTCTTACGTTTGAACTGGCGCAAAGTACTCGCTACCGCCGTGGCGGCCAGCCTGCTGGCGCCAACGATCGCGGCGGCGGCCGCGCCGCTGCCGGCCGCCGTGCGCATCGCCGTCGTGGCCCGCACGGCGCTGTCCGGCAAGACCGTGTTTGCCGGCTCGGCCGCCCAGGTGGCATCCCAAGGCTGGCTGGCGGCCGAGCTGGGCAAGCTGGGCGTGAAGCTGGAATGGGTGCCCGTCACGACCAATTCCGTGGCGACGCAAGTCAACGAAGCGTTTGCCAACCATTCGATCGACCTGGCCCAGTATGGCGATCTGCCATCGATTATCGCCAATGCCTCGGGCTTGCAGACGCGGCTGATCTTGCCCGGCGGCAGCGCCAATAACACCTATCTGGTGGTGCCGAACGGCTCCACGGCCAAATCGATCAAGGATTTGAAGGGCAAGAAGATCGCCCTGCACCGTGGCCGGCCGTGGGAATATCCGTTCGCGCGCCTGCTGGAAGCGAACGGCATGAGCTTGCGTGACGTGAAAATCCTCAACCTCAATCCCCAGGCGGGCGCGGCGGCCGTGGCGACCGGTGGCGCGGATGCCTTCTTTACCCTCAGCGACGCCTTTTTGCTCGAGGATAAAAAGGTCGGAAAGATCATCTGGTCCAGCAAGGCGCCGCCGCAGGACTGGAAGATGCGCGCCGAACTGTGGGCCGACAGCGGTTTCCTGCAACGCTATCCGCAGCTGGCCCAGCTCGTGGTGACGGCCTATGTGCGCGAGCACCACCGGGCCGCCGGCGCGGGCGGCGAAGACGAGTACGTGCGCACCGAGGCGGCTGCGGGCCAGGTAGAAAGCGTCGTGCGGCGCGAACTGGCGGGCGACCATACGCCGTGGCAGGCGCGCTGGTCGCCGTTGTTTACGGCCAGCCTGCGCCAGCATTACGTGGGCGAGGCGGCGTATGCGAAGAGCGCGGGCCTGATAGCGCGGCCCCTGCAAGTGGACAGCCTGTTCGCGCCTCAGTTCGTCAACCAGGCGCTGGCGCAGCTGAAATTGCAAACTTACTGGGCGCCATGACTTCCTTGACTATCGCCTTGCCGCGCGCCCCTGCGCCAGCGCGTGCGGCTTCTGTTACCCGGCTGCAGCGCTTCGTGCGCTCGCCCTGGTCCGTGTGGGCCTCGCCGCTGGCCTTGCTGCTGCTGTGGACGGCGGCCACCACCTTAGAATGGATGCCCGCGCACATCTTGATGTCGCCATGGCAAGTGCTGCTGACGGCCCGCGACCTGGCCGAGAGCGGAGAATTGGGCCAGCACCTGGCCATCAGCCTGTTCCGCCTGCTGGCCGGCTTCGGCCTGGGCGCCAGCGCGGGCCTGGCGTTTGGCGTCTTGCTGGGCCTGTCGCCGGGCTTGCGCAGCTATGTCGACCCGACCTTCAATGTCTTGCGCCAGCTGCCCACAGTGGCCTTGATTCCCCTGTTTATCTTGCTGTTCGGTATAGGCGAGAGCTTCAAGGTGTTTATCGTCGCCAAGGCCAGTTTCTTTATCGTCGCGCTGGCCGTGCATGACGCCATCCGCAACCTGTCTGCGCGCTATTTTGAAGTGGCGCAAGTGTATTGCTTCTCGCGCTGGCAGCGCATCCGCCTGATCGTCTTGCCCGCCATCGTGCCAGCCGCGCTGACGGGCATGCGCATCGCCCTGTCGCGCTCGTGGATGGTGCTGGTGGGCGCGGAATTGCTGGCCGCCGACAGTGGCCTGGGCCAGATGATGGAAATGGGCCGGCAAATGTTCCGCCTCGACGTGGTAATGGTGGGCGTGGTGCTGACGGGCGTGATCGGCTTTGGCCTGGACCGGCTCTGCCACGCGCTGGAAGCACGGCTGATGCGCTGGAAACGGAATGGAGAATCTGCATGAAGCAGCGTTTGGTACTGATCATCAAGGGCGCGCTGTTGCCGCTGGCCTTGCTGGGCGCCTGGCAATGGGCCTCAGGACAGGGTGCGGCGGCCGCCTACATCTTCGTGTCGCTGGGCGACCTGGCGCACAGCTTGCGCGATCTGGTCTTGACGGGCGAACTGTGGGTGCATTTGCGCGCCAGCCTGGGCAGGACGTTGGCCGGCCTGCTGCTGGGCGGCAGCACCGGCATCGTCACGGGCGCGCTGATGGCGCAGTCACCGCTGGCGGACCGGCTGATCGGCCCGCTGTTCCACAGCATCCGCCAAGTCCCGCTGCTGGGCCTGATCCCCCTGCTGGGCTTGTGGGTGGGCAATGGCGATGGCGCCAAGCTGCTGGTGATCGCCATCGCCGCCTTCTATCCTACCGTGCTCAACACGTATGCGGGCATGCGGCAGGTGGAAGGGCGCCTGCGCGAAGTGGGGCAGGTGCTGACCCTGACGCGCTGGCAGACCCTGCGCCAGATTTTGCTGCCGGGCGCCATGCCGGCCATCGTCACGGGCGTCACGCATGCGCTGGCGTTCGCCTGGCTCGCTTGCCTGGGCGGCGAACTGCTGTTTGCGGCCGGCCCCGGCATGGGTTCCTTGCTGCTCAATGGCGAAGTGTCGGGTCGTATGGACGTCGTCTTGCTGGCCGTGCTCGTGATCGCGCTGCTGGCGCAAGCGATGAACGTGGCGTTTGCGCGTCTCGCGCGTTTGCTGGTGAAGGGACGCAGCAGTGAGTGAATCGCTGCCATTCCAGCCAGACGCGGCCGCCAGCGCCCGCGAAGGGGAGCTGCGCGCCTTCTTGCTGCGCTTTATCGGCCTGACCCTGCTGTCGGGCGTGACCATCGGCATGAACAAGGTGCTGGCTACCTTGCTGGGCTTGCACCTGCACGTGAGCAATTTCCAGCTGGCCGTGATCAGCAGCGCGGAAACCCTGGCCATGGCGCTCGGTACCATTCCGGCCGGCTATATCTTGTCGCGCGGTAATCCCAAGCATTTGTATGCGGGCGTGAGCCTGAGCCTGGCGCTGGCTTTTTGCGTGTTGCCGTGGCTGCCAGGCTGGCAATGGGTGGCCCTGCTGATGTTTCTGGTGGGCCTGTGCATTTCCCTGCGCATTGTTGCCATGAGTACCGTGTTTCTCGTGCGCTTGCCGGAACTGGGCCAGGGCAAGGCGGGCTGGTACAAGGGGACCTTGATCCTCGGCATGCAATTTCTGGGCCCCCTGTGCGGCAATTACCTGATCGCGCAGCTGGGCCTGAAGGCGGGCTTTCTGATTTCCGCCCTGATGTTCGCCATCCTGGCCGTGCTGGGCTGGCAAGTGTTGCCTGACAATACAGCACCGCGCAAGCAGGAGGGGCATGTTGCCGTACCCGGCGCGGCCAGCCTGCGCGAACTGCTGCGCCTGCCCGTCGTGCGCGTGACGTACCTGTTTGAAATCCTCGCCAGCTTCACGGCGTCCAGCGTGGGTGTGTTTTCCATCTTGCTGGCCATCCGCGTGCTGCATTGGCCTGCGCATCACTCCGTCTGGCTGATGGCCGTGCAGGGACTCAGCTGCGTGCTGGTGCTGCTGTTCCTGGGGCGCTTCGTGCTGGCCAGCCGCTACCGCGAACAACTGTATGGCGGCGCGCACCTGGCCATCATGGCCGCCTTGCTGATCCTCGGCCTGTGGCCGAACAGCATCGCCTACCTGGCTGCCTCCGTGCTGCTGGGACTGGGGCTGGGTGTGAATAACCTCGTCAACACGGACAATATCGCCCGCGCGCCCGTCGACAAGGCCAGGGTCTCGGCCCATCTGACCCTGTTCGGCATGGTGGGCGGCACGGCTGGCGCGCTGGCGGCGGGCCGCCTGGCCGACCTGACGGGGCTGCGCAATGTGTTCCTGATCTGGCTGGCTCCGTGGCTGGCCGCCTGGCTGGTTTTCCACGGCAGTCGCTGGCTGCGCCGGGCGCCGTCCGCCGCCATTCCTTCCCTCGCCCCCACCGCAGAGAGTGCGCCATGAATGATTTCGTTTCCCCTTCGGCCTTGTCGCCGCAACAGCAGCACCTGAGCGGCGGCTTGCAAGTGCAGCACGTGAGCAAGTCGTTTTCGCTGAAAGGCGCGCCGCTGCCCGTGCTCGACGATATTTCGCTCACCATTGCGCCAGGCGAATTCGTCGCCATCGTGGGCGCGTCCGGCTGCGGCAAATCCACCTTGCTGCGCCTGCTGGCGGGCCTGGACACCGATTACACGGGCTTGCTGCTGCACGATGGCGTGCCGATCCGTGGCACGGACTTGCACCGGGGCCTCGTGTTCCAGGACCACCGCCTGTTTCCCTGGCTGACGGTGCAGCAGAACGTGGCCGTGGCCTTCAGCAATACCAAGGTGCCGCCGGCCGAGCGCGCATCGCGCGTGGCGGCGGAAATCACGCGCGTGGGCCTCGATGGCTATGCGGATGCCTATCCGCATCAATTGTCGGGCGGCATGTCGCAACGGGCCGCCATTGCCCGCGCCCTCGTGGGGCGGCCCGACGTGCTGCTGCTCGACGAACCGCTCGGTGCGCTCGACGCGCTGACCCGTTTGCGCTTGCAGCAGGAACTGCGCCGATTGTGGCAAGACGAAGGCATCACCATGGTCATGGTCACGCATGACATCGATGAAGCCGTCTACCTGGCCGACCGTATCGTCGTGCTCGACGCGCGTCCCGGCAAGGTGCGCCGGGTGCAGGAGGTGCCGCTGGCCCACCCGCGCCAGCGCGGCTCGCCCGGTTTTGTGTCCATCCGCGATGGCCTGCATGCGGATTTCAGCGACCTCGACGAATCGCATGCGCCTGTGGAGCAGGAAGAACACCCCAGCAGCTTGTGGGATGGCAATGAATGGGCGCGCAGGATGGCGCTGTAGTTTCCTTTTTGACCGGTCCACCCACTCTGGAGATACACCATGAGCAATGACACTCTCGACACCCTGTGGTACACGCGCTGCCCCGTTCCGACCGGCCTGGGGATAGCCCTGCAGCAAGGCTGGCTGGAAGAAGCGTTGCGCGCCGACGGCACCAGCTTGCGCTCCTTGCGCGAATCGGACCAGGAAGCCGTGCGCGAATCGCATTTTGACCATACCTTGCAAAATTCCGTGCGTCACGGTGGCAACATTCCCGCCCTGTGGGCGCGCGCGGCGGGACGCGAGACGCGCGTGATCGGACTGTCGTGGTCGGACGAGACGCAGCTGATCTTGACCCTGCCCGACAGCGGCATCCAGACCGTGCGCGACTTGAAGGGGCGGCGCTTCGGCTTGCCATTATGGGCCAAGGCGCAGATCGACTTTGCGCGCGCGCAAGCCTTGCGCGGGCTGGAAAACGCGCTGAGCCTGGAAGGGCTGGCTGTGTCCGACGTGGAACTGGTCGATTATGTGGTCAACACCGGCCAGAGCGAAGCGGCGCCGGAGAAAAGTGCGGCAACGAATCTGTTCAGCGGTACGCGGCGCGGCGGCCAAAGCCCCGAACTGCTGGGGCTGCTGCGGGGCGAGGTGGACGCCATCTTCCTGAAAGGCGCGTCTGCCGCGCAGCTGGCGCAGCAATTCGGCTTGCACACGGTGATCGACACGGGCATCCATCCGGAACCCTTGATCCGCGCCAACAACGGCACGCCGCGCACCTTGAGCGTCGATGCGCACCTGCTCGACAGGCATTTCAATTCCGCCGTGACCCTGGTCGACCAGGTGTTGCGGGCTGAAGCGTGGGCGCGCGGTCACGCGGACGAGACGCGGCGTTTCCTCGCGCGCGAATCGAATGCCAGCGAGCACTGGGTGCAAGTGGCGTATGGCAAAGATGCCCATCTGCGCCTGGATACGGACCTGGCGGAAACGTCGATCACGGGCTTGCAGGATTTCAGCGACTTTTTGTTCCGCTGGAATTTCTTGCACAGCAAGGTCGACGTGCGCGCCTGGATCGATCCCCGTCCTTTCGAAGCGGCGCTGGCGCAGACGCGCCGGGCGGCTTGAGCGGGAAGCACGTCAACAGTGGCCATGTTCGATGATGAGGAGAATGCGATGCGGCGACGCACGGTGATGGGCGGGCTGGCCTTGCTGCCCCTGGCGGGGCAGGCGGTGTCGGCGGTGTCGGCGGTGTCGGCGGTGTCGGCAGCGGAAGGGGCGGGGGCGCCGCCAGCGGCCCTGCGCATCGCCTCGACGGGTTTTGCGGAAAACGGCAAGGCGGAGCTGGGCGGCATCGCTTACCGGGTACAGCAGGAAGGGTGGCTGGCGCGGGAACTGAAGCAACGGGGCGTGCGGCTGGAATGGCTGCCCGTCACCGGCGACACGGGCGCGACCATGAACGAGGCGTTCGCCAGCGGCCGCATCGACATGGCAGCATATGGTGACTTGCCATCCGTCATCCTCAACGCGGGCGGCGTGCGCACGCAGGTGATCGTGCCGGCGGGGCGGGGCACGGACCAGTTCCTGCTGGTGCCCAGCGGTTCGCGCGCCACGTCCCTGGCCGAGCTGAAGGGCAAGCGCATCAGCGTGCACCGGGGCCGGCCGTGGGAACTGGGCTTGCGCCAGCTGATCGCCGACCAGCGCATGTCGCCCACGGATTTTCGTTTGATCAATATGGATTTGAAGCCTGGCACGGCCGCGCTGGCCACGGGCGCCGTCGACGCCTTGTTCATGATCAATGGCTATCCGCTGGAAGACAAGGGCATCGGCCGCATCATCTGGTCCAGCAAGGGGCTGCCGGAACGCAAGATGCGGGCGGAACTGTGGGCGCGGCGCGACTTTACGCAAGCCCATCCCGACATCGCCGAACTGGTGGCCACGGCCTGGCTGCGGGCCCAGCACTGGGCGGCGCTCGATGGCAACCGCGAAGCGATCATCAAGGATGGCACGCGCAACGGCACGCCCGACAGTGTGGTGCGGCGCAGCTATGACGATCCGGGCTTGCAGTGGAAAGAGCGCTGGTCGCCCCTGTACGACGACGCCGTCTACCGCCATTACCGCCGGGTGCTGGCGTTTGCGCAGGAACAAAAGCTGATCCGCCAGCCTTTGACGGCGGAGGAATTGCTGGAACCGCGTTTTGTCGCGGCAGGCTTGAAAAAGCTGGGGCTGGCCAATTACTGGGAGCCGGCCAAGGTGTAGTGCTAGGTTGGGGCGTGGCTCAGTGCGGCAAGCACACGCGCCCGGCCACATTGACCACGTCGTCGCCCGCATGCGCGCGCAGTTGCAGCAGCATCAGGGCCACGCCCAGCATCAGCGCCGCGGCGCAGAGTTTCTTGTGCATCGTCTTTTCCGTTTTCACTATCTATGGAGGTGCTCAGCGATATTATTGCCGAAATTCACCGTGCGGGCTGAGCAAGTGCCGGACGTGCTTTACAATTATGCATCGTGCGCATCCGCGCCATCCGAATTCTATGCATAGTATGTGAAGGGAATGACAAGCCTGTGACTTCCAAGCCGATCAAGATCGCCGCCACCGTCGTCGTGGCTCTCGCCGCTGGGGCCGGCATTTATACGTACACCCGTCCCGCAGCCACCGCCACGCCAGGCGCCCCGGCCTCGGGCAGCCCGGCCGCCGCGCCCCAGTCCACTGTCGATACGGCCGCCGTGGCCAGCCAGTTCCGCGACTTGCTGGGCAATTTCCGCAAGATTATCGTGCTGCTGGCCGACGAGCAAAGCTTGCCCGAAGGCGCGCGCGACGAAGCCCGCAAAGTGGGGCAGGCGCTGTTCCATGAAAACCAGGAACGCATCGCCAAGCTCGATGCGGCGCTCGACCAGCTGACGGCGCCCACCAATCCGGGCCGCTTCGAGGCGCTCGACAGCCTGTTGACGTATATTGAGTCCGATCCCGGCCTGTACGACGCGGACCGCCTGGCGTTCCGCGAACTGCTGCAAAGCATGCTGGCCGACGTGGCCAAGGATTCGTCCTTGCCGGCGATCAAGCTGCACAAGCGTATTTCCGAAGACATGGACGCGCTGGGCGAGATCGAGCGCAACTACGAGAAGGAAATTCGGCAAATCTTCGGCAACCTGGGCCAGCGCGCCATCGAGCTCAAGCGCGAACGGTGGGATGATTACGTGGCGCAGCTGAACAAGCTCTACAGCCGCGAACAGATCCTCAAAGAAAACGGCATCGTCGTGCCGTATGCGGTGCCGCCGGCAGGTTCTGTGCCCGAAGCCAAGCCCGTGCCAAAAAAAGACGAGGCGGAAATCTTTGGCCTCGGTTTGCCGAAGAAAACCATCGTGCTGACCTTTGACGACGGCCCGCACCGCCGCTATACGGAAGAAATCAGCGCCATTTTGAAACAATATGGCGTGCCCGCCGTGTTCTTCAACGTGGGCCGCAATCTCGGTTCGCTCGATGCGGACGGTCACGCCAAGCTGAACGCGGGCGCGGAAGTGAGCCGCAAGCTGATGAAAGAGGGCTATGCCGTGGGCAACCACAGTTTCAGCCACGCACAGTTATCCAAGCAGACTGGCGACAAGCTGAAAGGCGAAATCCTCGGCACCGACACTTTATTGAAAGCCATCAGCCCCGAGCGGGCCGCGCTGTTCCGCTTTCCGTATGGCGCGCGCAACAGCGAAGGCATGGCCGCGCTGGCCGATGCGCATTTGAAATCCGTGATGTGGAATATCGATTCCCTGGACTGGGCCGATCCCGTGCCTAGTTCCATCACGAACCGGGTGCTGGCGTCCGTCGACAAGGCGGGACGCGGCATCATCTTGTTCCACGACATCCACGAACGCACGGTCAAAGCCTTGCCGGCCGTGCTCGACAAGCTGATCGCCGAAGGCTATCAATTCGCAGGTTGGGATGGCACGAGTTTCCAGGTAGCGAAAAGCTCGGCGCCCGCGCCGGAAAAAGTGCCCGTCACCACCGGTTACGCCAATTCCTGGGCCGTCGTGATCGGCATCGACGATTATGCGAAATGGCCGAAATTGCAATATGCGGTGCGTGACGCGCAAGGCATCCGCGAAACCTTGATCGAGAAATTTGCGTTCGCGCCCGAGCGTGTCGTCACCCTGAAAAATGGCGAAGCGACGCGCAACAACATCTTGGCCGCCTTCCATGACAAGCTGGCCCATGGCGGCGTGCAAAAGAATGACCGTATCTTCGTCTTCTTCGCCGGCCACGGCGCCACGCGCAAGTTGAGCTCGGGGCGCGACCTCGGCTATATCGTGCCCGTCGATTCCGACCCGGCGCAGTTCGCCACGGATGCGATCCCGATGACGGAAATCCAGAATATCGCGGAAAGCCTCACGGCCAAGCATGCGTTCTTCGTCATGGACGCCTGCTATAGCGGCCTGGGCCTGACGCGCGGCGCCGGTTCCAGTTCCTTCCTGCGCGACAACGCCAAGCGCATCGGCCGGCAAATGCTGACGGCCGGCGGCGGCGACCAGCTGGTGGCCGATGGCGGGCCGAACGGCCACTCCGTGTTCACGTGGACCCTGCTGCAAGGTTTGGCGGGCAAGGGCGACCTGAACGGCGACGGCCTGATCACGGCGACGGAACTGGCGGCCTACGTGGCGCCGGCCGTGTCCAGCGTGTCAAACCAGACGCCCGCGTTTGGCAGCTTGCCGGGATCGGAAGGGGGCGACTTCGTCTTTGAACTGCCAGGCGAGACGGAATTCCTCAGCCCGAACACGACACAGCTGTCGACGGAAGCCATCGCCCTGAACAGCAAGCTCGACGCCAAGCCGGCGGCGGCCAGCGTGACGGTCAAGGATTTGCAAGGCGGCGAACAGAAGATCGTCACGCCGGGCGCCGTGCCGAGCTCGACGCGTCAGCTGGCGCAGCGGGCCAACGACCGCGGCTTGCAGCTGTACAAGGAGAAACAGTATGCGGCGGCGGAAGCGCAATTTACGGAAGCGCTGAAATTGCGTCCCGATTTCGCGCTGGCGGCCAACAACCTGGGCTTTGTTTTCTACAAGCAGGAAAAATACCGCGAAGCGGCCCGCTGGTTTGAAAACACGGTCAAGATGGACCCTTCGCGCGCCATCGCCTATCTGAATCTGGGCGACGCGTATGCCAAGGCCGGCGATGCGGCCAAGGCGAAAGCCGCCTATAAAACCTATCTGGAACTGGCGCCGACGGCTGCCACGGCGCCGGCCGTGCGGCAAAAGATGGAGAAGCTGTAGTTGGCCAATACTTTGCCTATCGTCCACGTGTTTGCCTGCAGCGGCCGTTTCCCCAGCTGGGAAGCGCTGCAGGCCTACCTGTCGCCCACGTACACGGAAGATGGCGATGCCGTGCCATCGCCATTCATCCTGGAAACGGGCCTCACGTGTTACGAGCCGGCCTCTTTTGAAAGCGCCATGCTGGCGTCGCCAGTGCCGCTGGCGCAGTTGCTCGATGGCGTGTCGTACCCCGACAGCTGGCTGGCGCAGGCGTGCGCGGACGCGGATGGGCAAGGCATGCTGGCCGACACGGCCGTCTGCGTGTTTGCGCCAAACCAGCTGGCGCACCCGCAGCGCAGTTCGCTCCATTACGTGGGCAGCTATGCCTACGCCGGCGGCTGAGCACCATCTTCGCGCTGCTCATGCAGTAGCTTGTTGATTGCCGCCAGCAGGCTGGTGCCCGACGTGGTGATGAAACGGGCACCGGCCGCCTGCGCTTCCGTGCCGTAGCTGGCGACCGTATCCTTGCTGCAATACACGACGATGGGCAGTTCCGGCAAGGTCTGGCGCACTTCGCGCACCGTGCGCACGCCCGCATCCTTGATGCGCCGGCGGTTTTCCACCCTTGCCATGTCCGTGATCAGCAGCGCATACGGTTTCTGTTGCAGCATGGCCAGTGCCTGCCGCGTCGACACGGCCTGGTCCACCTTGATGTTTTCCCTTTCCAGCTGTTCCACCAGCAAGGTATTGTTGCGCGGATGGTCGTCCAGCCACAGCACCAGGCTGGACGGCTTTTGCGCCGTCGGCACGCCGGCCAGGGCCGTGACTGGCGCGCCGCCATCGGGCGGGTAGGCCAGCAGCAGCTGCGTGACGGCTTCCTGCATGTCGTCGAGCGACTTTTGCTGCAAGCGGCTCAGTTCCGTCACCTCGATTTCCTTGCCGCTCTCCAGGCGCACGGATTCGTTCTTGACCATGCTGTCGGCCCGCTTGATCATGATGGACAGGTAGATGCGTGTAAGCAGGTAGCCGATCAGGAAACCATGCACGGAAAAGAACAGCATGATGCCGCCCACCACCGCCATTGCCGTGGCCGTATCCGTGGCCAGGCTGGGCGCGATAAAGGCGGCCATGCTGCGTGCGCTGCCGGGCAGGCTTTTGAGTTCGATCAAGCCCACGCCGACGATGATTTTCGTCAGCCAGTCCGACACTTCCACCAGATTCGAATTGATTTCCATGGGCGTGGGCGTGCCCAGGAACAGCGTATTGCTGGGGGCGGCGGCCGCCGTGTCGTTCCCTGCTGCCGGTGGTTCGTCGGTGGGACGGCTCTTGCCATTGTTCCGCTCGTCGGGCGGGGCGGCGCTGACGGTGCCCGATGGCAGGCTGCGCGGGATGCCGAACAAAAAGCCCAGCAGCATGCCGCTGACGCAAAAGCCCAGGCTCCACAGCAGGGCCGGCACGGCCTGGTAGTAGGGCGGCAGCAGGGCGCCCGCCATCACAGCCAGCAAGCCTGCCAGCAGGATGAACAACAGGATGTAGGGCAACACATCGCGTTTGCGCACGGCCGCGGCGGCGGTTTTCGTTGCCTTGCCGGCACTGTCGCTCAGTTCCACGGTCGCTCCTTGAAAAATGCTGAATCCAAACAAGCAGCCGGCCGCGTATATATCCGGTAGGCTAGACCAAGCCCTGGACCCATACTGACATCATAAAAACTGGAGACGCGATGCGATTGAGAAAACGCAAACTGGTAGCAGCTTGTGCGCTGGCATTGCTGGGCTTGGGGCGCCAGGCGGCGGCCCAGGCCCAGTCCGAGGCGGCTCCAGTTGCCGATGAAGCACGCACCGTGCGCGTGGCGGGCCACTATGACAACGCCGTCGGCACGTCGGATGCGGCCAGCCAGGGCGTCATCACTACTGAGTTGATTGTCAACCGGCCCGCTTTGCGCACGGGCGAATTGCTGGAATTCGTGCCCGGGCTGATCGTCACCCAGCACAGCGGCGACGGCAAGGCCAACCAGTATTTCTTGCGCGGTTTTAACCTCGACCATGGCACGGATTTCGCCACTTACGTCGACGGCATGCCCGTCAATATGCGCACGCATGCGCACGGGCAAGGCTATTCCGACCTCAATTTCCTCATTCCCGAGCTGGTGCAGCGCATCGATTACAAGAAGGGGCCGTATTTCGCCGGTGAAGGCGATTTCGCCTCGGCAGGCAGCGCCCGCATCCGTCTGGCCGACAAATTGCCGCAGGGCCAGGCCAGCGTCTCCGTCGGCCAGCACGGTTATGTGCGCGGCGTCGTCGCCGATTCGTTCTCTGCCGGGCCAGGCACCTTGCTGGTCGGCCTGGAAGTGCACCGCAACAACGGTCCCTGGGACGTGCCGGAGCGCGTGCGTAAATACAGCGGCGTGCTGCGCTACAGCCAGGGCACGCAAGACGACGGCTTCAGCGTGACGGGCATGGCCTATAAAAACAGCTGGAACGCCACTGACCAGGTGCCGCTGCGCGCCGTCGAGTCCGGCCAGATCGGCCGTTTTGGCAGCCTGGCGCCCAGCGATGGCGGCGACACCTCGCGCTACAGCCTGTCTTACGCGATGCGCAAGCGCACGGACAACCGGCTGTTCGAGCTCGACGCCTACCTGATCCGCTCGCAGCTGGAACTCAACAGCGACTTCACGTATTTCCTTGCCAATCCGCAACAGGGCGACCAGTTCCAGCAAAGCGAGCGGCGCACGGTGGCCGGCGTGAACGCCAGCGAAAGCTGGACCATGGAGCTGTTCGGTCTTCCCCTGCGCAACAAGCTGGGCGTGCAGGCGCGTTTTGACTGGCTGTCGCCCGTAGGCTTGTACAACACGGTGGAGCGCGTGCGGCAGAGCACGGTGCGCGAAGACCGGGTGCGCGAAAGCAGCATCGGTCTCTACGGCGAAAACACGGTGCAATGGCTGCCGTGGCTGCGCTCCGTGGCGGGCGTGCGCTATGACGCTTACCGTTTCAAAGTGGACAGCAGCATAGACGGCAACAGTGGCGCGGCGAACGATCACGTGGTGTCGCCGAAGCTGTCCTTGATACTTGGGCCGTGGAGCAAGACGGAATTTTTCGTCAACTACGGCAAGGGATTCCACAGCAACGATGCGCGCGGCACGACGCAGACGCGCTTGCCCGACGGCACGCCATCCACGCCCGTCACGCCGCTGGTGCCGACGAAAGGCATGGAACTGGGTGCGCGCACGGAATGGCTGCCGGGCCTGCAAAGTTCGCTGGCCCTGTGGCGCCTCGATATCGCGTCGGAATTGCTGTTCGTCGGCGACGCGGGCGAAACGGAGGCGAGCCGCGCCAGCCGCCGCCACGGCATCGAATGGAACAACCATTATATTGCCGCACCGTGGCTGCTGTTCGACCTGGACCTGGCCGCTTCGCGCTCGCGCTACACGGAAAACGACCCCGCCGGCAACTATATACCCGGTTCGATCGACAAGGTGGCGTCGTTCGGCGTGACCATGACGGACCAGGGGCCTTGGTCGGGCGCCTTCCAGCTACGTTACTTCGGCCCTCGTCCCCTGATCGAGGACAACAGCGTGCGCTCGGCCTCGACCACCCTTGCGTATGCAAGAGTGGCTTACCAGCTCAACCGCAAGACGCGCGTCTCGCTCGACGTATTCAACCTCTTCGACAAGCGCGCCAGCGACATCGATTATTACTATGCGTCGCGCCTGCCTGGGGAAGCAGCGGAAGGGGTGAATGACCGGCATTTCCATCCGGTGGAGCCGCGCTCCGTGCGCCTGAACTTGTCATATGCGTTCTGATAACGGTAGACTGGGAGCATGACAGATAACTTGGTACAAACCAGCAAATTCCTTTCCCTCATACTGCGTCACGCCCCCGAAAAAATCGGCCTCGCGCTCGATCCCCAAGGCTGGGCCGATATCGGCCAGTTGCTGGCGCTGGCAAACCAGCATGGGCGCCGCATTTCCCGTGAACAATTGGATGACGTGGTGGCGCGCGACAGCAAGACGCGCTACGCCATCAGTGCCGACGGCTTGCGCATCCGTGCCAACCAGGGCCATTCGCTGGCGGCCGTCGATATCGGCTTGCCGGCGTCCACGCCGCCCGCCGTGCTGTTCCACGGCACGGCCAGCCGCTTTGTCGACGCGATCCGCGCCGGCGGTTTGCTGGCGGCATCGCGCAACCACGTGCACCTGTCCAGCAACCGCGAAACGGCCGTGGCGGTCGGTGCGCGCCACGGCAAGCCCGTCGTGCTGACGGTGGATGCGGCCACCATGCGGGCGCAGGGCTACGTGTTTTACGTGTCCGACAATGGCGTGTGGCTGACACAGGCCGTGCCGGTGGCCTTCCTCGGCTTCCCCTGATTAATGGCTTAGCGCTTTGGCCCTGGCTTGCCCCTGGCGCTTGCGGCGCCAGATCAGCACGCCCGTCACGCTCAGGCCCGCCACCAGCACGCCCATGGCGCAAATGAACAGTTTGAAAGGCCAGCCCCACATCGAGGCCATGTGCAGGGCGCTGATCCAGCTGCGGATGGTGTCGCCGCTGGCTGCGCCCGTGGGTAGCCAGGTGGCCAGCTGCCGGCCGCTGGCCGCGTCGAAAAAGACGGTGGTCAGGCCCTTGTGGGCGCGCACGTCGCGGCTGCTGCGCACGTTGTAGCTGTACACGCCCAGCGCGCGTTCGTAGGCCAGCGCGTTTTCCTCGATGATGGTGAATGCGTGCTGGCGCGCCAGCGCGTCCATCAACTGGCGGCCCTGCGCGCGCGCGGCCGGCCAGTCCAGCTGCGGTCCCGGCGACGGCGTGTGCCGCGCGACGATTTCCTCCGCACCCTGGTGGGCAAACAGCGGATGCATGACGGCCGCATAGGCGCCGTACAGGTTGAAGGCGACGCCGCTCCACGCAAACACCAGCAGCATGGCCCACAGCCACAGGCCGCCCGCGCGGTGCAGGTCGAACACCAGTTTATAGCTGCCGCCGTTGCGGCGCAGCAGCCATGACGGGCGCCAGCGCAGCAGCCACGGTTTGCTGCCCGGCGAGCGTTTTTTCAGGCGCGCGGGGAAAGTCAGGGCGGCGCCGATGAAGCAGTCGACCGTCCAGATGATGGCGATCAGGCCGAACATCAGCAAGCCCGTGTCGCCCAGCGCCAGCGCGTAATGCAGGCGTTCGATGAAGGGCAGCAGATTGATGGCGCCCTCGCTGATTTCGCCCCAGCGCCGCTGGCCCAGCACGGCCCCCGTGTAGGGATCGACGAACACTTCGTCGCTGGCCAGCGGCGCATTGCCGGACTGGCGCAGGTAGAACACCATACTGTGGCCTTGTGGCGCGGACAGCGGCGCGTAGCTGACCTGCGCCTGGGGAAAGCGTGCGGCGATCATCTCGCGCAGCAGCAGGGCGTCGAGCGGCGCCGCACCAGGCGTGGGCGGCGCCACGCGGAAGACGGCGGGCAGCATGGCCGCCTCCAGTTCATCCTTCCACGCCAGTGCGCTGCCCGTGACGCCGGTCACGATGAGGAAGCCGGCCATCAGCAGGCCGGCATAGCGGTGCAGCGCCGCCAGGACGGGGCGCATGTGCAGCGATGGCATCAGAAGCGGTACATGGCGCTGACGTTGGCCGTGCGTTCGGCATTGCGGTAGCACAGGTTGGGCAGGTAGCCGCAGTCATACAGGGTCTGCTTGTTCAGTACATTGTTGACGTTGAGGGCAAATTGCCACGGCCCGCGCGACACGCCCAGCGCCGCATCCCACTGCGTGATGCCGCCATTGCGGATGTTCAGGTTTTCGCCATCGGAGTTCGAGCGCATGGCGCCGAGAAAACGCATGCCCAGCGCCGCATACGCGGGCAGGCTGCCGGCCAGCGTGAACGATTGGCGGGCCCAGGCCGAGGCGCTATGGCGCGGCGCGCCCGCTTGCTGCAAACCCAGGTCTCCATTGTTGCTCTTTGTGACCTCCGTATCGAGGTAGGTGTATTGGGCGATCAGGCTCAGACGGCTGGCGAACTCCGTGCGCGCTTCCAGTTCGACGCCGCGCGACTTGACCTGGCCCGTCTGCAGCAGGAAACCCGGATTGCCGATGTCGGACGTGGAGACATTGTCGCGCACCAGGTCGAACACGGCTGCCGTATAGCTGGCGCGCTGGCCTACGGGTTCGTAGCGGACTCCGGCTTCAAACTGCTTGCCGCGCGACGGTTTCAAGGCGCCGCCGCCCATCGCCGTGCCCAGTTCGGGCGAGAATGAACTGGCATAGCTGACATACGGGGCCCAGCCGCCATCGAACAGGTAGACGGCGCCCAGGCGGCCCGTGGTGGCCGATGGCGACTGGTGGTAGTCGGGTTTGACGGCGCCGGTATTGAGGTCCGTGACGTCGCGCGATTGCGTGGCCTTGTCGCGGCGCAGGCCGGCCGTGACGACCCAGCGGTCCCATTTCAATTGATCCTGCGCGTACAGGCCCAGCTGGCGCGACGGCGCTTCGGCGCGCGTGGGCGCCTTGGCCGGCACCAGGGGCTGCTTGCCGTACACGGGCTGGTACAGGTCGAGCGGCTCGATGAAGCCCCGCTGGTGGCGGTAGTCGTCCGTGTTGCGGATGTTCGCGTAGTCGACGCCCAGCAGCACCTGGTGCGTCAGGCCGCCCGTGGCAAACTTCGCCTGCAGCTGCGTGTCGGCGAACAGGCTTTTCGACGCCGTATCGACAGGCATGAAATAGCGCTCCACCATGCCGTCGTCATTCAGGCCCAGGGGAAACATGTCCGTGCGGTCGTTTTTCAGGCGCGTGTAGCGCAGGTTCTGGCGCAGCGACCACGTATCGTTGAATGTGTGCTCGAACTCGTAGCCCAGCATGGTGTTGCGGCGCTTGAAGCGGTTGTCGTCGCCCATCAGGTTCAGACTTGGGTCAACCTGTCCGCGCGGGCCCGGGTGCAGCAGCTGGTTCGGAAACGCGTACTGCTGGTTGTCCTGCTCGTAGCGGGCCAGCAGGGTCAACCGCGTGGCGGGTCCCGCCTGCCAGGTGAGCGAGGGGGCGAAGTACAGGCGGTTATCGCGGTCGCGGTCCAGCCGCGTATGGGCTTCGCGGCCCAGCATGACGACCCGGTAGGTCCAGGCGCCCGGCGTGTCGATGGTGCCGCCCACGTCGGCTTTCAGCTGGCGGCGCTGGTAGCTGCCGTACTCAATTCCCACTTCGCGCACGGCGTCCGCGCTGGGACGCTTGCTGACGGCGTTGACCATGCCGCCCGGCGGAATCTGCCCGTACAGCACGGATGCGGGGCCGCGCAGCACTTCCAGGCGTTCCAGGCCATACGGTTCGATCGAGGCGCCAAAAGTGCGGCCCGAGTTGCGCAAGCCATCTTGCAGGATGCCGTTCGTCTCGATGGTGAAGCCGCGCAGCAGCGAGGAATCGTCGCTGCCCAGCGGGCGCTGGTTCGGCGTCACGCCGGCCGTGTAGCGCAGGGTTTCGTCGAGCGATTCGGCATTGCGGTCGCTGATTTCATCGGCCGTGACCACCGACACGGATTGCGGGTTTTCATTGAGCGCCGTATCCGTCTTGGTGGCCGAGCCGGCGCGCCGCGCCACGTAGCCGCGCACGGGGCCCGTCGCCGTTTCGCGTTCGCTGCTGGCATTGATGGTGATGGCCGGCAGGGTGGTGCTGGCCTGGGCCGGCGTGGCTGCCGGTGCCATCTCCGCCCGCAGCGCATACGCGCCACTGGCACCCGCCACCACGCGCACGCCCTGGCCGCGCAGCAGTTCCTCGAAACCCTGGCGCACCGTGTAGCTACCCGCCAGGCCGCCGCTGCGCTTGCCCTGCAACAGGGCCGCGTCGGCTGACAGTTCCACGCCGGCCGCGCTGGCGAACGTGGTCAAGGCCCGTTCCAGCGGTCCGGCGGGGACCGCGTACTGGCGCTTCGCTTGCGTCGCGTCGGCCGTCTGCGCGTGGGCGGCAGGGGCCGTGACGGCGACGGCGCCCACGGCGGCGCCTGCGAGGAAGAGGGCCTGGATGGCGGCGGCGAGGGGGAACGGACGCAGTTTGTGCGCGGGTGCGGTCAGGCGAGGGGGCATGGTGCAAATCCTTGGAAAGTGGCGGGAAAAAATCGGTTCTTCCCGTATTCCGAACGAAAAGCCAAAACCCTCAACGTTTTTTCACTTATTTTTTCAGATGGCCTGGCGCGGCCCCACGCTGACCCAGTAGCGCGTGCGGTAAACCAGCTGCACGGGCAGGCTGGCGGCCAGGTTGGCCAGCGAGCGGTCCGTGTCGCGCAGCGAATACACGCCCGTCACGCGCAGGCTGGCGATCGATTCGTCGCAGCGCAGCACGCCGTGGCGGTAGCGCCCCAGCTCGGCCAGCAGCTCGTCCAGGCGCATGCGCTCGGCCACCAGGCTGCCATCGGTCCAGGCGGCGGCGCTGTTTTCGACCTTCGTCACATCTTGTACTTCCAGGCGCGTGTAGCCAGCCTGCTGGCCCGCCTGCAGGTGCAGCGAGGGGGCGCCGTCCTGCATCGGCTGCAGCGGCTGCAGGGCGACTGTACCCTGGAACACGGCGACACGGCTCTCGCCATCATCGAGGCGCACACTGAAGCGCGTGCCCAGCGCCGTGGCCGTGCCTTGCGGCGTTGCCACCAGCAGCGGACGGTAGACGGGCGCTGTTTCATGTGCGCTGGTGACGAGGATGGCGCCCGCGCGCAGCACGATGCGCCGTTCGCCAGCGCCGTAGCGCACGTCGATGGCGCTGGCCGTGTCGAGCACCACTTGTGTGCCGTCGGCCAGCACGATGGCGCGCGTCTCGCCGACCGACGTGCGGTAGTCGCTGGCGGCACGCTGCCACAAGTCCGTTTCGTGCGCCAGCAGGGCCGTGCCCCCGCCCGCCGCGATTAGCCCCAGCAGTTGCAGGGCGCGCCGGCGGCTGGCGGCATGGCGCGGCGCCGGTGCCAGGGCGTTGCGCGTCACGTCGCGCGGTAACGCTTCAAATTGCAGGGCGAAGCGCTGCAGCCGGGCCCAGGCCCGTTCGTGTTCGGGGTGGGCGGCGCGCCAGGCGGCGCAGGCGTCGGCATCGGCCGCGCTGGCGTCTTCCGCCCACAGCCGCGCCATCCACTCGGCGGCGCGCTGCAGCGCGGCGGGGGCGATGGGAGCGCTGTCCAGCTGGGAGCTCATGCGAATTGCGCCGCGCAGCAGGCCAGCAGCGCGCGGGCGATGTATTTTTCCACCGACGAGACGGAAACATCCAGGCGCGCGGCGATGTCGGCGTAGCCCATGCCTTCGAGCTTGCACAGCAAGAAGGCGTCGCGCACTTTAGCGGGCAGGCTGGCCAGGATAGTATCGATTTCCATCAGCGCCTCGACGATCAGTGCGCGCATTTCCGGCGTGGGTGCGGCCGCTTCCGGCTGCGCGGCGATGGCGTCCGCGTAGGCTGATTCGATATGTCGACGGCGGAACAGGTCGACCACGAGGCCGTTGGCGATCTGCGCCAGATGCTGGCGCGATTCGTCGCGGCCGGGCGCGCGGCCCCGCGCGAGGATGCGCAGATACGTGTCGTGCGCCAGGTCGGCCGCATCGAAGGCGTTGCCCAGCTTGCGGCGCAGCCAGCCCTGCAGCCAGCCGTGGTGGTCGCTGTAGAGCACTTCGATTTGCCGGTGCAGTTCCAGTTCGGGGCGTAGCATGCAACCTTTCCATGCCATGGTCCGCGGACAAACAGGCCTTGATGCGATTGAGAATTGTTCGTATTGTAGCCCGGTTGTGCGCGCTTGTGGCCGGCTTGTGGCCGGCTAGTGGCTGTCCAACAACGCCATCAGCTTGAAATCAGCTTGATGTCGACCACTCTCTCCACCAGCCAGACGGCCGCCACCAGGGCGATGGCCAGCGAGCCGACGGTCAGCACTTGCCGGTACAGCCACGTCTTGCGCAGCAGCCAGGCGGCGGGCAGGAATGCGGCGACGATGGCCAGCTGTCCCAGTTCCACGCCCACGTTGAAGCCCAGCAGGCTGGCCAGCAAGGAACCCTGCGGCAAGCCCAGGTCGCGCAGCACGCTGGCAAAGCCGAAACCGTGGATCAGGCCAAAGGCGAAGGCGGCCACGGGACGCTTGCCGCGGAACAGCGGCAGCAGGTTGTTCAGCGCGGCCAGGATCACGGAGGCGGCGATGGCCGATTCCACCCAGCGCGATGGCAGCGAGATGAGCGACAGGCTGGCCAGGGTCAGGGTGATGGAATGGGCGAGTGTGAAGGCGGTGACGACTTTCAGTACGTCGATGAATGCGCCTCTTAACCCCCAGCTCAAGACCTGGGGTCGGACCCGCCGGGTCCGACCCCGGCTCTCCGCTGCGGGGGGCAACGGATTCTGCGGCACGTTTGAGCGTGTGGACTGGTGGGCTTGAGGCAGCAGCACGGCCGGCAGCAGCAAGGACAGCAAAAACAAAATATGGTCGTAGCCGATCCAGATATGCCAGACGCCGTGTTTCACATAGGCGCCGAACTGCGCCAGGCGGTCGGGCGCGACCAGGGAAAGCGTCTGGCGCGGGCTGTCCGGGTCGAAGATGGCCGTTTGCGTATTGCCACCGCTATCGATTTTGACGAGTCCCTTGTGCTGCGGATCGAGGTCGGCGAACAAGGTGTAGCCGATGGCGAGACTGGCCGGCGCAGCGCCGGGGCAGCTGGCCTGGAAGCGCAGCACGCTGTAGGCGCCGTCCGTATGGTTGTCGATCAGTTGTTCGACGGCTTTCAAGGGGCACGCGCCCTGGTCGCTGGCCACTTGCAGGCGCTGCAGCGCGTAGGCGGCGATGGCTTGGTGGCGCGCGCGGATTTCATCCCAGGTCAGGGCGCCGTCGCCGTTGCCATCGAGGCCGATGGCGAAATCGAGGTCGCGCAGGGCGATATCCCATTGTCCTTCGATCTGCTGGCCGTGGACCTCCAGGCTCAGGTAACTGTCGCTGGGCTTGTGGGCTTGTGCGGGAGAGAGCCAGGCGCACAGCAGCAGGATGAACAGGTATCGCTTCACAGTACACCTGCCTTCTTCGCAGCACTGATTTTTGCGCCATCCTGTGGCCCCAGCTGCCTGACGAGGCGCTGCAAGGCCACGTCTTCCACGCCATTGGCCGCGATCCAGGCCAGCACGGGCTGTGCCGCCGTATAGTTGCGCGCGGCCAGCGATGCTTCCAGCAAGATGCGCATGTCGGGCACTTCCTTCTGGATGGCCCAGTTTTTCTGCGCCAGTTGCAGGGCGGCGGGAACATCCTGCTGCAAAAACAGGGCGAAGCGGGCCTGTTCGCGCTGGTGCACGGTGTCGCCGCGCTGCATGGCGGCGTTGAAGCGGGCCGCCAGCTCCGCTTTTGCCGCCAGGAAGGCGGGCTGCTGGCCGGGCAGCGCCTGCAGGGCCAGCGCGTAGCGCAGCAGCAGGGCATCGATGCGCTGCTGCTCTTTCAGCAGCTTGGCGACTTCCTGCGGGCGCTGCCGGTCGAGCAGGAAATCCGCGTAGGCGCCCAGCAAATAGCTGTCGCGCGGCTGCTGGGCCAGCGCCTTGGTGTAGCGGGCTTCGGCCAGCGCCCACTCTCCGCGCCGGGTGGCCATTTCCGCCAGCAGGGTTGCGGCCCAGCTTTCCAGTTCGGGCGCCGCGCCGGCGCTACGCTGCAAGGTCAGGTCCAGCAAACGCTCGCTGGCGGCGGCGCGGCCCGTGACGCTGGCGATGTTGGCAAGGCAGGTGACGGTGACGAGCTGCGTTGTCAAGGCGGACAGCCGGGCGCAGCTGGCGGTCGCTTTCGCATAGTCGCCCTGCACGGTGAGCACGGTGGCGCGCGTCAGCCACGCTTGCCCGTTGGCTGGCTCCTGCGCTATAACGGCGTCGAGATCCTGCAGCGCGGGGCCGAAATGGTGGGTGCTTTGCAAAATGGTGGCGCGCAGCAGGCGCACGGGGACGGGCGGCGCCGCTTGCCGCCACCACGGCGCCAGCGCCGCTTGCGCGTAGCCCAGGTAGCGCGGATCCGTGTCGCTGCGCGCCAGGGCAATGTAGCGCTGCGCCAGGCCGCTGGCCAGGGCCAGGTCTTGTGGCTTGGCGTCGAGTTGCTGGCGCAGGCCGCGCAGGGCCAGCTGCGTGGCGTCGGCGCGGCGCGGCAGCTGTTCGATGACGGCGCTGCCATCTTTCGGCGTGTAGGGCGCGGCCCATGCCAGCAAGGGCAAACAGGCGCACAGCAGGGAAATCGGTGTTTTCATCGTGGACGCCATCGACGGGAATGGGCAAGGGCGCCGGGGAGCTGACTCCCCGGCGCCCGATGGGGCTTACAGAGGCACCGGCTCCGTATTGTCCGGAGACGTCGCCATGATGGCGTCGATGCTCACACCGTCCTTGTCATCGCTGGTGGTCAGGATGACGTTGCTGACGGCCACATAAAATGCGTCGAGCAGGACGACGGGGGGAGGGTTGACGCCACCGTCGCCATTATCGCCGCCGTGGCTGCTACCGCCGCCACCGCAGCCGGCCAGCAGGGCCGTGAGCGCCAGGGCGCCGCTTACATAGAGCTTTTTCATCGCGTTCTCCTGGTTACAGCTGCGGCGAACCGGCCACGGGATTTTTCAGGTAGGGGAATCCTGCCGTGAACGACGTCTCGTCGAGGAAGGCGCCATCCGTGAAATGCAGGCCGCCGGCGGGAGCGTCGGCCGGGGCGCAGCCGATGTTCAGGGTGCACAGCTTGCCCATGGCCACGCGCAGGACCACGTCGACCACGTCGTCGCCGGGGCGGCGGCCGTTCGGGAAGCCCGCGTTATCGCCGCCGATGACGCCGAGGCGGTTCTGCGCACCGACGTTGGTGGCGGCGATGGACGTATTCAGGCGCAGCATTTCGGACGCCGTCACGGTGACGGGCTGGTTCACGCCCTTGATACCCGTCAAAAAGGTGGCGACCAGGTCGTTGCGGGGGAAGTTGGTGGGCGCCTTGGCGCCGGCCGAGCCGTACAGCACTTCCACCAGGGCTGGCGCTGTCGGGTTGGTGACGTAGTCGGCAAATTGCGCGTCGCCCGATGGCTTGCTGGCGTTGAAGCGGTCCTTGTCCTTCAGGCCGATCACCAGTTCATTTACCAGCGGCATGCCCAGGCGCGACACTTGCACCCACGCGCCGCCTTCCTTCGCCGCCGCGGTGGCCGTGCCGGGAGCAGGATTCAGCAAACGTCCCTGGCGCAGGCTGGCCGTGGTCCAGCCGCCGATGACGGGGTCGGCACCGGCCGTCAGACAGGCGGTCGGCACTTCCATTTCGATGGCCGTGACGTTTTTCTTGGCCAGGTCATCCTTGGCGGCCGACTCCGCATTCGCGGCAAATTCCGTGGCCGGTGCCTTGATGTTGATCAAGTCGAACGTTTCGCCCAAGTTGACCACGAACGGGTCCTTGCGCTGGCCGACGAACAGGCGCGCCGGCGTGGCGCAGCCGGGAATGTTGACGGCGTACACATGCTGCGCGGCATACGCGGCGTAGTTGGGGATGGCCTTGTTGCCGATATTGTCGACCGGTTTGTCGAAGGTCGTGCCGCCGCCCGTGGCATTCGTGACGCTGCTGCGCGTGCCTGTGCGGCGGTCGCCCCGCACCACGGTCACGCTATAGGTTTCGCGCACGTTCAGGCCGGCCGGGTTGACGGAATCGATGGCGCCGCCGTTGATGACGAGCGGAATCGAGACTTTCTTGCCACCCACGGTGAACTGGCCATCCTTGATGGTGTTGGTGAAACGGAACTGGAAGGTGAGGTCTTCCTTGCCGTCGCCATTGTTGTCGATATGGATTTCGTACAGCGCGTTCGGGTCCATGGCGAAGTAATTCGGCCCGCCGTAGGCGTCCTGCAGGGGGATATAGTCGGCCACCAGCGTGGTGTAGGCGCCGCGCCCCGTTTCATAGCTGCGGAACATATAGAAGTCGGTGGCGTCGACCTTGGGATTTTGCGTGATGAACGGTGCTTCGCGGTGGCTGGAAGCGAAGGCCGATGGCGCGATCGCCAAGGCCAGCAGGTTGCCCAGGAGGGCGGCGCCCAGTGCGGTTTTCGAGTGTAACAATGACATGTCGATTCTCCCTGATTGTTATGTGCATACGTAGGACTAGCGGGAATTACGGGGCTGCATCAGTTGTACGGGGCGCCAGCACGATCGGATTCATTTCTTGCAAATTATTTTTAGGCAGCGGAATGAACGGCCGTCGATCGTCAGGGGGCTGGCGCACGAGGTCGAATCTACGTGGATATTGCACGTCAGTAAGAAAAAATATTTTGTGGACAAGAAGAGACGTAGCCACCAGTGATGGCGATAGCCTGTTGCGCTATGTCGCAGTGTCTGCGAAGGCGTGCACGGGGCGCGTGGGAATGCGTGAGTATGCGGGTACGGAGACGATAGACGCTCGAAACCCGCTTGACCGGCGCCCCGCTTGCGGGGAGAGTGCGCTTACCAGGCGAGCACTTTGGGACCGATGGCCGCGCCGATGGCGGTCGGCACCAGCATGCCCAGCACGTACCAGAAACCGACGAAGCTGGCGGCCAGCTCGGGGCAGTGCAGGCAGTACACGAGGGCCGCCATGCCGCCGGCGGCAAACCCGGCGGCAGCGCCGGCCAGGCGCAAGCGCGTGGGCGCCAGCTGGCGCATCAGGCGCAGCACAGCGGCCAGGATCGGCAGCGACAGCAGGGCGATGAGCAAGGGGCAGCTGCGCCAGGTGGCGCCCCAGAACAGCTCGGCGCGTTGTTCGGGCAGGGCTGCCTGCAGGATGATGGCGCCCAGCGCCCACATCAGCAGCAGCGGCATGGCGAGCAGCAGGGGCAGGGCGCGCGTGGCGGCGCCCGGCACGCACAGGCGGCGGCTGACGTGCCAGGCCGCCAGGGAGAGGCAGATGACGAAACCGACCTTGATCCAGAAGTCGGGCAGCAGGGCCAGCTGTTCCAAATTGGGCCGCACGCCCAGCAGCATGACCATCAGCGTCACGCTGGCCAGCAGTCCGGCGCCCAACGTGGACGCGGCACGCCAGTGCGTGCCCGGGGGCGGGGCGGCTGCCACGTCGGGGCCGTTGGCCAGCATGGCGATCAAGTCATCGGTTTTCATGGTGTCGTTATCCTCAAGTTGGCTGCCAGTGCCTTCAAGCCGCGATGTACTGCCACTTTGACGCTGGCTTCCGAAATCTGCATGGCCGCGGCCGTGTCGCGCACGGACCAGCCGTCGAGCTTGGTATGCACGATGGCGTCGCGCTGCTGCGCCGGCAAGGTGGTCAGCAGCTTGCCCAGGTCGCGGCTGGCCTCGGCCGCCTCGGCATCGGCGCTGGAAAACAGTTCCTGCGCGCTATCTTCTTCGTCATACGGCAAGTGCTGCGCCTCGCGCCGCCCATGCCGGCGCAGCCAGTCGATCAACTTATAGCGCGCGATCGCATGGATCCACGACGTCAGCGGCACCCCCGTGTCATACGTCAACCGCTGGTTGTGGATGGCCAGCAGACACTCCTGCACCAGGTCTTCCACCTCGTCCGGCCAGCGCAGCAGGCGGCGCCGGAAAAACGCGCGCAAGTGCTGGCTGCTTGCCTGCAAAAAACTGCGGTAGGCCGCCGCATCGCCATCGAGCCCGCGCAGCATCAAGCCATGCAGCCGCAATTCCGTGCCATGCAGGTGTTCGCTTACAGGTATTCGTTGCATGCAGGCCTTTGGTGACAGGCGTTGAAAAAAATAAATTCAAAAAATAATGGAGGGTGGCTGTAACCAATCCGCGGCATGCGGCGAATTGACAGGCAAGCACGCTTCTTAATTCAATATACCGGGTAACGACCATGGACATCAAGCACCGCCTTGCAACACTGCTTTTACCCGTACTGAGCATGGCTGTGGTCGCCCCGGCCATGGCGCAAATGGCAGTCGGCCAGCGCTGCGCCGTGCACAGCGGGCCGCAGACGGCGGCGCTGGTGGAGCTCTACAGCAGCGAAGGCTGCTCCAGCTGCCCGCCCGCCGACCAGCGCCTGAGCGCCTTGCGCAAGGAAGCGGGAGAGGCCAGCCTGATCGTGCCGCTGGCCTTGCACGTCACCTACTGGGACCAGATCGGCTGGACGGACCCGCTGGCGCAGGCGCAATTCGATGCGCGCCAGGCCGAATTGCTGCGCCACCAGCCACGCCACGTGGCCTACACGCCGCAGTTTTTTGTGGGCGGCACGGAATTGCGCAGCTGGGATACGCAACTGCCGGCCGCCATCCGCCGCATCAATGCGACCGCCGCGCCCGTCAACATCGAACTGTCCGCCACGCCGGGGCCCGGTGGGAAACTGGTGCTTGAAGCCAATGCCAGCGCGCCGGACGCGCAGACGCGCGGCCAACTGTACGTGGCCATCAGCGAAAGCGCCATCGTGTCCAAAGTGCTGCGCGGCGAAAACCGCGGCGCCACCCTGCATCACGACGCGGCCGTGCGCCTGTGGCTGGGACCGGTTGCGATGTCGCAAGGCCGTGCCCAGCTGCGCCGTGAAGTCAAGCTGCCCGCCAGCTGGCGCCCGGAGCAGCTGCAAGTGGTTGCCTTCGTGCAGCGCAGCGACAGCAGCGCCATCCTGCAAGCCGTCAGCACGGCATCCTGCGCGAAGGGAGCGATGTGATGAACGGACAAGCAAGCGTGATCCATCCAGCCTGGCTGCGCATCACGCACTGGCTCAACGCCGTGGCCGTCGTGGTGCTGGCCACCAGCGGCTGGCGCATCTATAACGCGGCGCCGTTCTTCCCGTTCGAACTGCCGCGCGTCCTGACCCTGGGCGGCTGGCTCGGCGGCGCCCTGCAATGGCATTTCGCCGCCATGTGGCTGCTGGTGGCCAATGGCTTGCTGTATCTGATCATCAATATCGTCACGGGACGCTTGCGGCGCCAGTTCTTTCCCCTGTCGCCGCGTTTGCTGCTGGCCGATTTCATGGCCGCGCTGAAGGGCAAGCTGGCCCATGCGGACCCGCGCCACTACAACATGGTGCAGCGCACCGCCTACCTGTTCGTCATGCTCGACTGCATCGTGCTGGTGCTGTCCGGCCTGGTGCTGTGGAAATCCGTGCAATTTCCCCTGTTGCGCGAGCTGATGGGCGGCTATGAGAGCGCGCGCAGGGTCCACTTCATCGCCATGGCGCTGCTGACGGGCTTTGTCGGCGTGCACCTGCTGATGGTGGCGCTGGTGCCGCGCACCCTGGTCGCCATGCTGCGCGGCCGCTAAGGAGATGAGCATGAAAAAAACCATCATCGTGCAAGAGCAGGGCCAGGCCATGCTGGCCGACGCCTTGCGCCAGATCAAGCAGCCGTCGCGCCGCCTTTTCCTGCAGCGCAGCTTGACCCTGGGCGGCCTGTCCTTGCTGACGGGCTGCAACGCCAGCGACCCGACCGGCATCGAGACAGCCCTGACGGCGGTGTCGCGCTTCAATGACCGGGTGCAAGGCTGGCTGTTCGACCCTAATAAACTGGCGCCGACTTATCCCGATTCCATGATCACGCGGCCGTTTCCGTTCAACGCGTATTACGGCGAAGATGAAGTGGAAGAAGTTGATGGCGACGCCTGGCGCCTGGAATTGAGCGGCCTGATCGCCGACAAGAAGCCTTGGACTCTGCCGCAGCTGCGCGCCTTGCCGCAGGAAACGCAGGTGACGCGACACATCTGCGTGGAAGGCTGGAGCGCCATCGGCAAGTGGGGCGGCGTGCCGTTTTCCCACTTCCTCAAGCGGGTGGGCGCCGACACGACGGCCAAATACATCGGTTTCAAATGCGCCGACGATTATTTTACGAGCATCGACATGGCCACGGCCCTGCACCCGCAAACCATCATGGCCCTGACGTATGACGGCCAGGAATTGCCGCCGAAATATGGCTACCCGATGAAACTGCGCATGCCGACCAAGCTGGGCTACAAGAACCCCAAGCACATCCAGGCCATTTTTGTCACGAATACCTACCCGGGAGGGTATTGGGAGAATCAGGGATACAACTGGTTCGGCGGCTCTTGATTACTTTTGGCAACACCTGTAGTACAGCAACAGCTTTACCACCGGGCAATCTCGCCCATCCCACACTGAGACAAGGACTTATCATGAAAACCACCATCACCGCCATCATCGCTTCCGCCATCCTCATGTCGGGCGCCGCTTTCGCCCAGGACGCCATGAAAAAAGATGCCATGGCCAAGGATGCTTCGGCCGACGCCATGCACAAGGATGCGATGGGCAAGGACGGTATGAAGAAGCCGATGGCCAAGAAGCACATGAAAAAGGATCACATGGCCAAGGATGGCATGGCGAAAGACGGCATGGCGAAAGACGGCATGAAAAAGGATGAAATGAAGAAAGATGGCATGGCCAAGGATGCGATGGCCAAGTAAGGTGGAAGCCCGGCGCCGTCAACGTGGCGGCGCCGGGCCTGGTTTGCGCTCCCCCTGCGTTTGCGTCAGACCAATCTTGCAATAACATTATTCTTGCTACGCTTCAAGATGCGAAGTTGCCAATTGGTGTAAGCTGGCTGTCTCGCGTTTTCCCCGCTTGCAGAATCATGAACGAACCATCGCTTGCCGCGCTGTCCCCCGAAGTACCTCCCTCCGACAAACCGATACGCCGCCGCTCGCTGTTCGCCGCCTGCAGTGCGCATGCCGTGCATGACGGCTTGACGGACGTGATCTATGTGCTCTTGCCCATCTGGCAGGCGCAGTTTGCCATCAGCTATGCCATGGTGGGCCTGCTGCGGGGCTCGTACTCGGGCATGATGGCCGGTTTCCAGCTGCTGGCCAGCCGCATGGCCAAGCGCTGGGGACGCGAGCGCCTGCTGGTGGGCGGCACGGCGCTGGCCGGGGTCGCCTACCTGGTCGCGGGGCAGGCGGGCGGCCTGGCCGTGCTGCTGTTCGCCTTGCTGCTGGGCGGCCTGGGCGCCAGCACCCAGCATCCGCTGGCCTCGTCCATCGTCACCGATACGCATGAGGCGGGCGGCGGCGTGAAGGAAGCGCTGTCGCACTACAATTTTGCCGGCGATATCGGCAAGACCTTGATACCCGCGCTGGTGGGCTTGCTGTTATTGGTCTGCAGCTGGCAAGCCAGCGTCTCGCTGCTGGGCTTGCTGGGGCTGGCGGCGGCCGGCTTGCTGTGGTGGCTGCTGCCCAAGCCCGGCGACATCCAGGCCAGCCAGAAAAAAGTTAGCAAGCCCATCGCGAGTAATGGCTCGCCCGCGAGTTTCCGCGCCTTGCTGGCCACGGGCACCCTGGACAGCGCCGTGCGCATGGGTTTTCTCACTTTCCTGCCATTCCTGCTGAAAAGCAAGGGGGCGGGCACGGCCGGCATCGGCGTAGCCCTGTCTCTGCTGTTCGTGGGCGGCGCCTTCGGCAAGCTGCTGTGCGGCTATCTGGGCGCGCGCATCGGCATGATGAAGACCGTATGGCTGACGGAATCGATGACCTCGCTGCTGATCGTGCTGGCCTTGTGGCTGCCGCTGGCCGGCGTCATGGCCATGCTGCCCCTGCTGGGGCTGGCATTGAACGGCACCTCGTCCGTGCTGTATGGCGCCGTGCCGGAACTGGCCGAGCCCGGCAAGCGCGAGCACGCATTTGCCCTGTTCTACACGGGCAGCATCGGCGGCGGAGCGCTGTCGCCCGTGCTGTTCGGCGCGCTGGGCGACCATACGAGCGTGCCCACGGCCTTGCTGGCGCTGGCGGCCGTGTTGCTGCTCACTTTGCCACTGGCGTGGAAAGTGCAGCGGGGTTTGGCAAACTGAGGGGTATGGAAAATTGCCTTTAAATTATTATTTAACGCATTTCAAGAGCTAAACATGCCACAACTCGCTAACATTGGGGATGCCCAGGCTGCTGAACTGGCCTGCGCGCATATACTTGCGCAAAAGGAATTGTTCTACAAAAATGTGTTCTTTCATGAGGGCGATGATTTGCTCTGCGGCCGTCTTCTTGCTGCCTTGGGCAGCAAACCGGTATTCGGCAACAGCGGCATTGCGCCTGTCCTGTTGCTGCATTACTCGGACCAGGCCGGATTGACGGAGTTCCATGCAGGATCATATTGGACCCTCGGCATTTCGCTGGACAGGGGGCGCATCCAGCGGCTCACGAATGTGCCAAATATGAGCGATATCAAGGCCGTGTATGCGATGCGGTATGCACAGGAGGTGGCGCATGCCGATGGCACCCGTTCGGGTGAATATGCAAGCTTTGCGTTCACCAGGCAGGTAGGCGCTGAAGAAGTTACCTTGTTCCAGGACGTCGGCAGCGAATACTTTGTCTGCCTGCCGTTCTCCAACTGAACCATCCGGGGCGATGGCAGCACAGCTTGCCCGCGATCACCTCATCGTCTACACTCGCAGCATGAAAAATTTTGAAAAGCGGCGCGACCGCTATGACTTGTTCCGGGCGTTCGACAATCCCCTCGTCAACATCAACTTCCAGCTCGACGTGCCGGATTTCCGGCCATACTGCAAGGCGCGGAACATCCCCGTGTTTCACTTTTTCCTGTTTTGTCTGCTCAATACGGTCAGGGAAATCGACAATTTCATGTACCGCATCTACTAGGGCGAAGTGATACGCATCGACGATTTCCCCGCCTCGTATACCATCATCAACGGCGACGAGAACCTCAACTACACGCGCTTCGCGATGACGGACCAGCTCGATCTATTCATCGCGCGCAGCCTGGAAGCGAAACGCCTGGCCGAAGCGAGCAGCGCGCTGATCAACACGGGTGAGGGAGAGTGCGAGCGCGAGCAGCGCAACAATATCTTCATCACCTGCCTGCCATGGCTGGAACTGGCGGCCATCGAGCACCCGATCTATCGCCACCGCGACGCCGACATCCCGACCTTTACCTGGGGCAAGTTCGGTCCCGCGCAGGACGATGGCCGCATGCGCGTGCCGTTTTCCACGCAAGCCCACCATGGCTTTGTCGACGGCTACCATGTGCAGAAACTGGCGCAGGCGCTGGCGCGGCGCATCGCCGCCATCATCTCCTAGTTCAGATAATCGCTGGGCGCCTGGCCCAGCACGCGGCGGAAGGCGGCCGTGAAGGCACTGGGGCTGGCATAGCCGAGGTCGAGCGCGATTCGGGTAACGGCTTGCCCCTCGGCCAGCCGCGTGATGGCGGCCTGCAGGCACGCTTGCTGGCGCCATTGGGCAAAGGCCAGCCCCGTCTGGATGCGGAATTGCCGCGTAAAGGTGCGCCGGCTCATGCCGGCTTGCGCCGCCATCGTATCGAGATTGCTGTCCAGGCTCGGTTGCTGCAGCATCTCCGTACACAGCCGCGCCAGCCGCGGTTCCTGCGGCAGGGGCGCACTCAGGGGCAGGGGCCTGGCCGCAGCAATCTCATCGAGCAGCAAGGCCATCAGCCGTCCAGCGCGCGATTGTTCCGCATACAGGGCGTCGACGGCCACTGCCTCGGCCAGCAACTGGCGCAGCAGCGGCGGTGTATCCACCACCTGGCAGTGGGGCGGCAAGCCGGCCCCGTCGATGGCGGCTGCGCCGATAAACACGTTGTGCATGGTCACGGCGCCATGCATGCGCATGCCGTGGACGAGCTGGGCAGGTACCCAGCAAGCGCGTTGCGGCGGCACCAGCCAGTTGCCTTGCGGCGTGTGCACGCTGATGACGCCGCGCGCCGCATACGCGAATTGCCCGCGCGCATGGCTGTGGCTGGGAAACATTGCGCCTGCACCATAGTCGCGCGCCGTGACGATCAAGGGGCGCGGCACTTCCGTATAAAAATCATCCATGGCCCGTACTCTACAGTATTTGACCTGCCATCGAAGGCTGGCCGCTTGCTGGCCGCTTACCATCACACTCTTTTTCAGGAGTGAACATGCACAATACCTATCATCGCGTGGGCCATGGTCCCCACGCCGTCATCGTCCTGCACGGCTGGTTTGGCGACGCGCACGCGTTCGGGCCGATGGAAGCGGCCCTCGATGGCAGCGCTTTCAGCTATGTCTTCATGGACAATCGCGGCTATGGCGGCATGCGCGGCGCGCCAGGAACGTACTCGATGGACGAAGTGGCCCGCGACGCGCTGGCCCTGGCCGATGCGCTGGGCTTTGCCACGTTCAGCGTGGTGGGACACTCGATGGGCGGCATGGCGCTGGAATGGCTGGCCTTGCTGGCGCCCTTGCGCCTGCGCAAACTGGTGGCCGTGGCGCCCGTGCCCAGTTGCGGCGTGGCGTTCGATGGGGCGGCGCGGCAGCGGTTCCTCGACGCCAGCGGCAATGTGCAGGCGCGGCGCGCCATCATCGACCGCAGCACGGGCGAACGCTTGCCAGCCGCCTGGCTGGACTGGAAGGCGAAATATTCTTGGGAAAGTGCGGACCAAGCGGCGTTTGCCGCCTATTTTCTCGCGTGGAGCGGGACGGATTTCAGTGAAGACATCAAGGCGGCGCGCGTGGAACTACCGTTGCTGGCGCTGGTGGGGGAGCACGACCCGCGTTTCGATGCGGGCCTGATGCGGCGCACGTATCTGGCGTGGTACCCGCAAGCCCGGCTCGAGGTGCTGGGCAATGCGGGACACTATCCGATGAATGAAACGCCGCTGGCCCTGGCGGCCAGCATCGAGACGTTTCTACTGGCGTAATTACGCGGCCTTGCTGCGCAGGCGCAGCAGGCTCAGGCCCAGCAAGACGAAGGCGCCGCCCGTGATGCGGTTGAACAGCTTGGCACGGCCCGGCGTGGCCAGCTGTGTTTTCAGCAGGCGCGCCAGGTTGGCGTAGAACAAGTGGGCCAGCATGGCGCAGGCGACAAACGAGGTCGTCAGCACGGTGAACTGGATGGCCACGGGTTCGCCCGGCGTGATGAATTGCGGGAACAGCGCCGAGAAGAACAGGATGGCTTTCGGATTGGTCAGCGCCACCGTCAAGCCCTGGCGGAAGAGTTTCCAGAAGGAATTCGGATTCGCCGCGCCAGCCACCACGGGTGCGTCGGCCACGACGCTGGTCTTGCTGCGCCATTGCTTGATGCCCAGGTACACGAGGTACAGGGCGCCAGCCAGTTTCAGCAGCATGAAGGCCGTGGCCGAGGTGGCGAGCACGACGCCCATGCCGGCCATGGCCACGCCGGAAATGATGAACAGGCCAAACCCATTGCCCATGCTGCTGATCATCGCGCGGCGCGGGCCGACGGCGATGGCATTCGAGATGGCCAGCAAGACGGCCGGGCCGGGAGAAAACGTGACGAGCAGGGCGACGCTGCAGAAAAGCAGCCAGTTCGAGAGGTGCATGGATGTTCCTGGATGGGGCCGAAGCCGGTTTGAGAGTCAAAACACCTGTATTGTACGAAGTTTTCGGCTCCCGCGTCAGCGGCCCCGGCTTGAATCCGGCTCGAGGTCAGGCAAACAGGCTGGCAACGACGTGGTTGATGGCGGCGCCACCGGCAATCAGCCAGCAGAACAGGATACCTGCCAGCAACAGGGGCTTGATGCCGGCGCGGCGGATGGCCGACATATGCGTCGTCAAGCCCAGGGCCGCCATGGCCATGGCCAGCAGGACCGTGTCGAGTTCGGTGATGGTGGCCACGGTGCCCGCTGGCAGCAGGCCCAGCGAATTGAAGGCGACCACGGCAATGAAGATGAAGGCGAACCAGGGGATGGCCAGCTTGGCCGCCTTTTCCTTGCCACCGGCCTTCGCCTTGCCGCGCGCCAGCACGGCCGACAGGATGACGAGAAACGGCGCCAGCATCATGACGCGCACCATCTTGGCGATCACGGCCGCATTCGCCGCTTCCTGCCCGATCGACTTGCCGGCCGCCACCACTTGCGCCACTTCATGCACGGTCGAACCGATGTACACGCCGAAGGCGGCAGGCGTGGCGCCCAGCAGGTGCCAGCCTTGATTCAGCTGGTACAGCAAGGGATATAAAAAGATGGCGATGGTGCCGAACACCACGACGGTGGAGACGGCCACGGTGACATCCTCGCTGCGTCCCTTGACGACGGGTTCCGTCGCCATCACGGCCGCCGCGCCGCAGATCGAGCTGCCCGCGCCGATCAAAATGGCGCTGTTGCGTTCCAGCTTGAACACCTTGCTGCCGAGGAACATGGCCAGGCCAAACGTGGACGCCAGCACCAGCGCATCGATGGCGATGCCGGCCAGGCCGACCTGGCCGATATCCTGGAAGGTCAAGCGGAAGCCGTACAGGATGATGCCGAGTCGCAATAAAGTCTGCTTGGAAAAGGCCACGCCCGCGCCGCAAGTGGGCGCCAGGCGGCCGTACACGCTGTTGCCCAGCACGATGCCCAGCATGATGGCCAGGGTCAGCGCGCTCATGCCGTGGCTTTGCATCCATTCCAGCTTGCCCAGCGCAATGGCTGCATAAGCGATTGCGCCGCTCAGCAGCAGGCCCGGCAGAAGGCGGCCATAGCGGTCGCTGAAACTTGTTGTGTTCGTTGTTGAGAGGGATGACATGCCGTACTCCATGGTTCTTGATTCGTATGGCATGACTGTACAGTTCGCTGATTAAATGGTAAAACGGATTGTTTTTGTATGTTTAACTGAAAAAATAGGTAGATGAGATGGCGTTGACCTTGCGGCAGTTGCAGATTTTCCTCGCCGTGGCAGACACGGGCAGCACCAGCGCGGCCGGCGACTTGATTGCCCTGTCGCAATCGGCCACGAGCGCGTCCCTGAATGAGCTGGAAGCCTTGCTGGGCGCGCAATTGTTCGACCGGGTGGGCAAGCGGTTGCTGCTCAACGACAATGGCCGGCTGCTGCTGCCGCAGGCGCGGCAGATGCGCGACGGGGCCGCCAGCATCGAGCGCCAGTTCGCGGGCGCCGACCCGTCCGTGCCCGTCAGCCTGCAGATCGGCGCCAGCACCACCATCGGCATCTATCTGCTGCCGCAGATCCTCGCGCAAGCGGCGCAGCAATACGGGCGCAGCATTCCGCAGGTGACGATTGCCAACACGGCCGACATCGCGGCCGCCGTGGCGGAGTTCCGTGTCGATATCGGCCTGATCGAAGGGCCGTGCCACAAAGCGGGCTTGCTGGTGGAACCGTGGCTGACGGACCAGATGCTGATCGTGGCCGCGCCCACGCATTCGCTGGCGCAACTGCGCCATCTGCTCAGCTTTACGGAACTGAACCAGGCAGGCTGGCTGCTGCGCGAAGCGGGCTCAGGCACGCGCGAAGCCGTGGAGCAGGCGCTGGTGCCGTATCTGCACTACCTGCGCGCCGCGGGCGAGTTCAGCAATTCGGAAGCCATCAAATATGGCGCGGCAGCGGGGCTGGGCATCGCCTGCCTGTCGCGCGTCGTCGTGGCCGATTTGCTGGCCAGCGGGCAACTGGTGGAACTCGAGACCATGCTGCCGCCATTGGAGCGCAACTTTTATCTGATCCGCCAGTCCAAGAAGATACTCTCGCCGCGCCTGGCCGGATTCCTGGAGCTATGCCGCCACGCATCGCGCATGGCGGGCTAACTGTGCCGGGTGTCATTTTGGCCGGGGAGGCTGGAGTTCCGCATCGGGTGGCGCCAGCGTGCCTGCGCGCAACCGTTGGACGGATACCGCCACGGCGCGCGCCACGTTGCGCACTTCTTCCTGCAGATTGGTGTCATGGTCGAGAGTATCGTGGCTTTGCGCGTAACTGTCGTAATAGCCGATGTAGCGGTCCAACCGCGCCTTGGCGCCTGCGTCAACCAGACCCATCCAGTCCAGCCAGTCGGACAGGCCCCGCCGCACGTCTTCGATGCCGGCCACGTCGCCATGCACGACGAGGCCATACGCGCGCCCGGCCAGGTGTTTCGGGTAATTCCAGCCTTGCAATTCGAGTGCCTTCGCTTCCACGGCTTTCTTGCCGTGCGTGGACGTGGGATCGGGGTTGCCGCCGTCGGCGCACACGAGCCGGTCTATCATCAGTTTCAGCACGCTGGGCGTCTGGTACCAGTACACGGGCGTGAGGATGATGACGGCGTGCGCAGCCGTCCAGCGCTCGTAAATCTCCGCCATCCAGTCATTCGTCTGCCGTTCGCCATGGTTCGGGTAGCAACTGCATGGCCAGTGGCACAGGGGCATGGCTGTCGAGACACAGCCCTTGCACGGATGAATGTGCAAATCATATGAAGAGGTCAGCAAGCTCAGGTCCAGCACGTCCGTTTCGATATTGTCGGCCTGCAGTACTTCCCTGGTCCATTGCGTCATGCGCCACGTTTTCGACATTTCACCGGGGCAAGAACCGTCATTGCGTGCCGCGCCGCAGATCAGCAGCACGCGCGACGCCGTGCCGGGGTCTTTCTGGCGCGCTTCGGCGGCCAGCAGGCGGTCGCGCGTGGCTTTCCACTCCACGGACAAGTCGTAATCGGGGTCAAGAAAACCGGGCCCGGCCTTTTGTGTCACGGGCGCCTTGCGGCCATCCTGGTAATTCTTCCACGCCACTTCTTCCACCTGCACCAAGGCGCCGCGCACGGCGTCGAACGCGGGATCGGCATATGAGCGAATGAACTGCAAATGGAATTCGACCCTGCCCAGCGGTGCGGGCGCCTGGCCCAGGCGCGGCTGGGGAGTGGCGGGAGTGGAGGCCATGGCTTTTCCTTGAAGTGATGGCGTATCGTGCCTAGGGAGGGCTTGCTGGTCTGTGCGCTGAACAACTGTGCAGCAACTGCTTGCCAAGTTCTCTTTTGTGGGATAAATTCCCATATATGGAAAATCCAATATTGACTGATAACAAGACGGAACAGCGGCTGGCCGCGCGTTTGAAACAGTTGCGCGTGGAGCAGGGCTGGTCGCTGGACCAGCTGGCCAGTGCCAGCCAGGTCAGCCGCGCCACGCTGTCGCGTCTGGAAAATGGCGAAGTCAGCCCGACGACTAGCGTGTTGGGCAAGCTGTGCGCCGCGTACGGCCTGGCCATGTCGCGCCTGCTGCGCATGGTGGAGGACGATTTCCCACCGCTGTTGCGGCGGGCTCAGCAAAGCGTATGGACTGACCCGGACATGGGTTTCCGGCGCCGCTCCGTCTCGCCCCCGTCACGCGCGCTGGCTGGCGAAGCACTCGAATGCGAGCTCGATGCGGGCGTGACGATCACTTATGCCGCCTCGCCCCGGCCCGGCATGGAACACCATCTGTTGCTGCAGGAAGGCAAGCTGAACGTGACCGTCGACGGCCGCGCGCACGATTTGCTGGCCGGCGACTGCCTGCGCTACCAGTTGCACGGCCCCAGCGCGTTCACGACGCCGCCAGACAGCGGCGCCCGCTATTTTCTCTTTCTTGTCTGAGGTCGCCATGTCCGCATCGCTACGTCATTTTTCATCCACCGATATTCGTGAACGCTTGCCGGAACTGGGCGCCTTGCTGCAAGACTGCGTGCACGACGGCGCCAGCATCGGCTTTATCTTGCCTTTCGATACGGCGGCCAGCCAGGCGTTCTGGACCGATAATGTGTTGCCGGCCGTCACGCGCGGCGTGCGCCTGTTGCTGGTGGCCGAAGTCGATGGCCAGGTGGCGGGCGCCGTGCAGCTGGACTGGGATACCAATTCCAACCAAGCGCACCGGGCCGAAGTGCGCAAGCTGCTGGTCGCGCCCGCTTTCCGCCGGCATGGCATCGCCCGCCAGCTGATGCAGGCGCTGGAAGCACAGGCGCGCCTCTTGCCGCGCAGCCTGCTGACCCTGGACACGCGCAGCGGCGACCATGCGCAAGCGCTGTACTTGTCGCTCGGCTACATGGTGGCCGGCAGCATCCCCGCCTATGCGCTGGCGCCGGACGGCAACCGCCTGGATGCCACCACCATCATGTACAAGCAGCTGCGGCAATGAACTGCAGTTACCCGATGCGCGTTGCCGCCTGGCTTGTTGCCAGATAAAATCACCCGCCTGATTACAGAGTCTTCCTACTTCAATGCCCGGCATCGTCCGACTGGCGCATGCCGGTGCCGCGCCTACACTGTTCCTTGATAGACCCGGCGGCGGGTCCTTTCTATTTACAGGAGGCTAATATGGCGAATATCCAGGCAGGATCGGACGGTGCGGCAAAGCAGGAAATGTCGGCAAAGCGCTTGAACGTGGTCGACTGGATCTCGATGATCCTCTTGATCGTGGGTGGCTTGAACTGGGCGCTGGTGGGCTTGTTCGATATCGACATCGTGGCCAGCATCCTCGGCGCCATGACGGCCGCTTCGCGCGGCGTGTATGTACTGGTGGGACTGGCGGCGCTGTATTCCATTTACCTGTGCCTGCGCAAGTTGCCGGCCAAAACGTAGACGGGAGGGGACATGCCTGTCGGTGCAAGCCCCAAGCGTGAACGCGAATTCAAGAAGCTGGAACGGGATTTCAAGCAGGAAGGACGCTATCCGGGCCGCGAGGAAGAAGTCGCGGCGCGCATCGTGAACAAGCAAAGGGCGCAATCCGGTGAAACGAAGGAAGCGCAGGGGCGGAAAAAAGCAGGCGGCGCTGCATCGGATGCGTCGCAGCCGGACTTGCCCATCGCCGGCTACCAGCAATTGACGGTGGCGCAGATCCGCGACAAGCTTGATGGCCTGTCCGCCGCCCAGCGCAAGCGGCTGCGAGTCTATGAAGCAGCGCACAAGAAGCGCAAGGGCGTGCTGCAGGCGCTGGGAGCTTGATCAGGCGTCAAGGGCTGGATGCGGTGTGCGCCTGTCCGTGTATGCGTTATGGGCTGGGCTTACTGCGTGCGCAGGTAGGCCAGCAAGTCGGCCACCTGCTGCGCATTGCCGATGCCCCAGAAGCGCATGTTATTGCCGGGAATGAAGTCGCTCGGTGCTTTCAGGAAGTCGGCCAGGTTTTGCTCGGTCCAGACGATATTCGCGTTTTTCATCGCCGCCGAATACTTGTAGTCGGTGGTGGCACCGGCTTTGCGGCCGATCACGCCCGTCAGCTTGGGGCCAAAGCCGCCGCGCGCCGATGGTCCCACCTGGTGGCAGGAAGCGCACTTGCGAAACGCAGCCTTGCCCGCTTCGGCATTGCCCTTGAGGGCGGCCGGAGCGGCAGCCTGCGCGACGGCGGCTGGCGCCAGCAGCACGGCTGCGGCAGCGAAAGGGGAGAGCAGGCGAAAAAGAAGTGTCGATGTCATCGGTGGGGCAGAGTGCGCGATATGGCAAGCAATGACGCATTTTACAGGCGGGCATCAAAACCTGCCTGCCCGTCGAGCACCGCTAGCGCTTGCCGCCCTGTGCGCCGAGCGCCGCCATGGCCGACGCGAACACGATGCAGGCGATGGCCAGCCATTGCGTCAAGCTCAGCATTTCTCCCAGCACCACCATGGCGGCCAGCGCGCTGACGGCCGGCGCCGCGCTGCTGAACATGCCGAACACGCCTTGCGGCAAACGGCGCAGGGCAAAGATTTCCAGCGAATATGGCAGGGCGCTGGACAGCATGGCAATGGCCAGGCCCATCAGCGCAATCGATGGCGCCAGCAGTGCCGTGCCTGAATAGGTTATGCCGATGGGCACCGTCACCATGGCCGCCACCGTCATGCCCCAGGCCACGGCCTGGCCGCCTTGCAAGGTCGAGGCGCGCTTGCCGAAGATGATGTACAGCGCCCAGCATAGCGCCGCCCCCAGCGCATACGCCACGCCGACAGGATTCAAACTGCCCGGACTGCCTTGCAGGGGCAGCAGCAAATACAAGCCGAACACGGCACAAGCCACGGCCAGCAAATCGCGCGGCCGGCGCGACGACAGCATGGCCACGGCCAGCGGCCCTGTCACCTCGATGGCGACCGCGATGCCAATCGGTATCAGCGCAAACGCCCGGTAAATCAGCAAGTTCATCAACCCCAGCACGGAACCGTAGACGAGCAAGTTCAGCACATCCTTGCGCGTCAGCCGGTAGCGCCACGGCCGGAAGATGGCCAGCAAGATCAGCGCCGAAAACCCCACCCGGTACGCCGTAATCCCCTCGACCCCGATGACAGGAAACAGATTCTTCGCAATCGCCGCCCCCAAATTGACGGAAATCTGCCCTCCCAATACGGCCAGGGAAGGGAGCAAAATGCTGTCGGGGAGGGAAGAGGTCGAGGCGGGGGAGGTCATGGGACGGTATTTTAATATGCCTGAGGCTGGCAGTCGCTGGCAGATTGGTAAGTTGGGGAGACTTAACTGGGCAGTTGCTGGCATGGCTAGCGCATCATGGTTTCTTTTTTTGATGCCCTGTTGCAAAATACGCTACAGCTGTAGAATTGTTTGCTAGTGGTCAGAAGCAGCTGTTCTTAATCGCTCAGCCTTACCCTTGTGAGTCTTAACACTTTCGGGAGCTACCATGCAAATGGTTCGAGTAAATTCTAGCGCCATTGTTGCGATTGGTTACGACGAGAAAACAGCTTGCATGCGTATCCAATTTCAACAAGGGCATAGTTACGATTTTTGCCGAGTACCTCCGAATGTGCATGCTGCGTTCATGCGTACCAACTCCAAGGGGGCTTACTACAATGAGCACATCAAAGACCGCTACCAATGCTAATCGGAATTTGACCTAAAAGAGTCGGCAACCACAAGCGGTCACTCGCGCGAGCAAGAAAAAATGGAAGATGAAATTATGCTCTTGCGGAAGATTCAATCAGCTATTCAACAGATTCAGCCTCTGGCAGAGAAAGGCTGGCCGCCTGGGCAATCTATCCTACGACAACTAGGTTGGTGCGAAGTATTTGTGTCTGGATATCTTTCCGACCCAGTGCCAGGGCCGCTGTCCATGGGATTGATTGCCACTCGCGAACTCGACATGTACGGCGATAAGCCCGATCTCGCCTTGTTGATCAACGATATCCAAGACGCTGTGAATTCATTTCATTGATCCGCCTACTTCGGTAGTTCTATGACTGCTTCGGGGCGGCTTCTGCCTCATGGTGGACAAACCGTGAGCTTTGCACGAAGGCAAGATGCTATCCTCACCTGTTCGGCCGCGTTCGGCCAGAAGTAGCCTTTCGGAATCAATGATTGTCATTCACACCGCCACAACTTCAAGCAATCTAAGATTGAGCAACAAGAGGCAAAAAAAAATAAATCTGAAAGTGACGATATGGACAGCTATCTAGACCCCGAGCCTGGCAAGACCTACATAAGCCCTGGCCTTCCCGACTTCGATGATAAGAGCCGAATGGTACGAATAGCGACCAAACTGATTGAAAGTCCTGTCAGCTACGCTTTCGCCCACGTTAAAGACGAAGTTGTTATTCGCCATAAGGAAGATGCAAAAAGCTGTATTACTGCGAAGTTTTTTGAAGACGATAGGAAGATGTTTGTCCTAAGTATTCAGGGCTACACCGTCGCCACAGACAAGCCTCACAATGCCAGCTTCTCCTTCATAGGTGAAGAGATTGGCAAGCTCGTGGAATTCCTTCAGCATATTCAAGCCATGCCGCTTGATGGGAATGGCCCAAAGAAAATCACAGACGAAGCCTTGAGGCGTCTGATCCTTTCAAGCACACAAGCAGAGTCGCTGTACAAGGACAACCAAGAGCTTTTTGCTGAGGTCATTAGATCAGCAATCACGAAAGACGACGTCATTGCCGTGGGCTATAGAAAGAGGCAACTGCAAACGTTCAAGCGCCTGCTGGAAGATCCCTGCTACTTTGAAGAGGTCAAAAAGCAGAAAGGGTGCAAAGACGAGGCGGTTTGGCAAAAATATTTTGAGAAAAATCCCTGGATTTTTGGTTACGGCTTGAGCTATCTGTATCTATCCTCACTGGACGACAACAAGCTGGAGCAGTACGTCCAAGGATTTACCGTCGCCCATCATGGCAAGCGGGTGGACGCACTTTTGCGAACACGAGGCGCCATCTCTAGCCTGTGCTTTGCAGAGATTAAAACCCATAAGACACGCCTGTTACAGAAGACCGCCTACCGTGGAGGTTGCTGGGCACCATCCGAAGACCTTGCAGGAGGTGTTTCGCAAGTTCAAGGCACTGTCGCAATGGCGAGTGACACGCTGCGTCACAAGCTGGCAATGAATGACGATAATGGCGATCCTACCGGCGAAGTAGCGTACAACTACACACCAAAAGCATTTATGGTCATCGGCAGCTTGCAAGAGTTCAGCACCGACAAAGGGGTAAGCGAAGAACGATATCGCTCCTTTGAGCTATTCAGGCAGAACACTACCAGCCCCGAAATTTTCACCTTTGACGAATTGTATGAGCGTGCGAAGTTCATTGTCATGCAATATGATAAATAGTATAAATCAATTCAAAAGCGAACTTACGCAGCTGTTTCTAGTCTTGATCACGCATTCGCGTATAACGGCTGCTTTGGGGCGTGAAGCGGACGTTACAGGTTTTGGCTTTTTTTCGGAGTAAGCGGCCTTTTCTTGCGTTCACCGGCATTCTTAAAGGCGATGAGGTTTGACCGCATTTCGGCGCGCGTTGACAATGATGGCACGAACATGGTTAAAGGATAAAAATAAGGTGTCGGCACGATAGCCGTGATTGACGGCTTTATCCTTCTGGTTTCGCGACCGACGGGGCTGCCCTGTAGTTCTTGCTACCTGTCGCGCCGCATATTTACCTGTAATTTACCTGTAACTTGGGAGTAGTATTGCATGACTGTTTTTAGTATCGGTGACACCAATTTTGAAGTGGATGTAGCGAAATCAAGCATTAGTCTGGAAGCGCATGGCAGGGGTATGCTGGAGATAAATATTGATATCCATGGCGACGATGATGTGTTCATGCGCTTGACGGAGCCGGATGATGCTGAATGGTCGTGGGCGCTGTATCCGCCGGTTTTTTTCCTGCACGGCTTGCGCATACCGGAAGGGCAGGAAGGAGCGCTGGCGATCGGAATGCTCGATATGCACCCCGATGCAGAGGAATCGGGTATCTATATGATGCAATACGGCGACGTATCGGCTGTCAACATTGTCGAATTGTCGGAAGGGCGCCTGCTTGTGACGGGCATGGTGGACTTGTGCGGCAAGCGCCTGCCATTTCATATTGATATGCCGCGCACATAGTGGCGGGGCCGGCCTCTTCGGGATGGAAATGCGCCCCATTGGTGTGCATTTCCCCGGTGCTGCCGCCCCTGTTGCTGCTAACTTAATCCAGCTTTAACGCCTTCGCCACATCCCCCCACGCCACATACTTGAAGTTCTGCGGTCCATCAGGCAGACGCTTGTAGCCGTCCTGAATCACCAGCATGCCTTGTGCATACGCGCCGCCCAGGTTGGCGGAGGTCACGTCCAGGCCATCCGTTTCCGAGGTGCCGTCGATGCCGGCAGGCAGGTTGAAGCCCACCTTGAAACGGCCGCGCACCTTGTAGGGGGCTTTGGCATCGAGTACCACGTAGCTGTTGTCGCCTTGGCTGGAGACGATCAGGTAGCCAGAATCAGTATTGCCGCCCGGCTGGCGGTAGATGGCCATGCCTTCCACGTCGGCCGTCAACTGTGCGCCCACGGGCAGGACCATGGTGAGGGCGTCGGGCTTGGCGGCGTCGGCCGAGGTGGTCCAGATGCCGCGCGTTTCCTCGCCGAGGAACAATCTGGCGTTGGCGTCGTCGGCCACGCAGCCTTCCGGTTGGGTGGCGACCTTGAAGCTGCGCAAGAGGGTGGCACTGAACTTGTTGCCGCTCATGCCGCTCATTTCAACCTTGTATTGCTGGAAAGTGCCGTCCTTGTCGTTGATGAACGCTTCCACGCCGCCGCTGGCTGGCTGGTACAAGCACATGCCGTAGATGCTTTTCAGTCCGGTCGGGAAACGGCCCGCTTCCACCACGACGCCATCGGCATTGATGGTGAACAGCATCATGCTGTTGTCGTCGCGCTGGGTGGCGACGGCCAGGTCGACCTTGCCGCCGCCAAGGCTGATGTTTTGCCGCACGTCAACGTTGTTCAGGCGTCCCACTTCCAGCAGCTGCGTCTGCTTGCCTTGCAGGTCGTAGACGAGCAGTCCTTGCTTCTTGTTGGTGCCCAGGATGCGTGCGTTGGCGGGGTTGCTGGACAGCCAGATGGCAGGATCATCGGCCGCGTCGCCCTGGCGCGCCATCGGTTCCGTCTGGGCTTGCGGGGCGATGATGGCCACCGCAGGCGATGTTTCCGCTTGGCCAGCCCATTTCAAGGGCCGCGCTTGCCAACCGTTCTTGCCGCGCAACATCAAGGAATTTCCGTCGAGCGCCAGCTGGCTGTCGCCCTTGCGCACGTTCAAGGCCACGGCTTGGGCTGGCTGTGCCGTCCATTTACTTCCCTGATGGGAGTACAGGTGCAGTTTTTCCGCCTTGCCGTCGAGCACGGCCACGCCGCCCGGCAGCACGGCCAGGGCGCCGGCACCGCCATCCAGCTGGCCATACGGCTTGCGCAGGGCCACCACTTCGCGCTTGCCCATGCCTTCGGAATCAGCTTCATACGACCACACGCCCATGTTGGCCTCGCTGACCAGCAGGCGCTGGGCGCCATCGTCGGCGCGGCAATGCTTGGCATGGGGCGGCAAAGCGAGTTTGTGAACCAGGCTGCGCTGTTCACCTTGCATCACCCACTGTTCCGCTTGCCCATCCTTGCCGATCAAGAACAGATGATCGAGCTGCTGGGCGTCGCGGTACAAACACGATGCTTCCACGGAGAACGTGGGAACGGGAAACGGCGCCAGCTTGACCAGCTTGCCGGCCTGCACATCGACGGACACGGGCAGCGGACGCTGCGTGTCCGCTTCCAGGAAGACGGCCAGCACCTTATTGCCGTCGCTGCGCGTATCGAGCTGCTTGGCGCGCACGGCGATGCGGTCCTGCTCCTGGCCGCTGGCGTTGAACAGGTGCAAGCCATGCTTGTCCAGGGTCAACCAGCCGCCGCCGGGCAGGCTGGCCAGTTCCTCGGCCTCTTGCGTGAAGGAAGGCAAAGTGTTGGCCGGGGCGGCGAAGACGGCACCGGTGGCGCAGAAGGCGGCCAGCAAGGCGCCGCAGAGTACGTTTTTTTTCATGTTAGTTGAAATCATCATCAAAAGGCGCTGGCTTTCAAGCTCACTTTGAAAGTGCGGCCGTATTGTTCGTTCTGCACGTTGTATTGCTTCGTGCCCTGGTAGACATAGTATTTCTCGTTATTCAGGTTCGCCGCTTCGAACAGTACCTGGAACTGCTTGTTGATCTGGTACGACAGCGAAAAATCAAGCTGCTTCTGGCTGGCGACGATATGGTCCTGGCTTTGGTCAAGGATATCGCTGCCCATTTCCAGCAGATACGGCGACTTGTAGTTGAGGGCCAGGCGGGCGCTGACCGGGCCCGTTTCATAGCCCAGCATCAAGTTCATCACCTGGTTCGACTGGCCCGGCAGGCGGATGTCGCGGTTGAGCTGCTTGTTGCTGGCTTTGTCGAAGCGGCCGATTTGCGCGCTCGATGTGCTCAGGGTACCGTTCACGCCGACAAGAAACTTGTTGAACGGCGCTGGCAGCATGCGCAGCGGCTGCATGTAGGCCAGTTCGATGCCTTTCACTTTGGCTGCGTCGCCGTTCGCATACGATGTCGCCGTCGTGTAGCCCGCCCATTGGCCCGTGCCGGCCAGGTTCGTCGTGTAAGTGAAATTCTTGATGTCCTTGTAGAAACCGTAGGCCGACATCACGCCGTCGTTGCCCAGCACTCTTTCGATACCGAGGTCCAGGTTGTTTGCTTTCAGCGGTTTCAGGTCCGGGTTGCCGATCACGGCTTCCGTATTGCTGGCCAGGCTGATGCCGGGCGCCAGCTGGCTGAAGTTGGCGCGCACGACGGCTTGCGTCCAGGCGGCCCTCACGCTGGTCTTTTGATCGACGTCATAACGGGTTTGCAGGTTTGGCAGCCAGTTGGTGTACGAACGCTCGCGCGTCAAGGGCGTGGCGACACCGGCGCTGTCCACTTGCGAACCGGCCGCTTCAAAGCTGGTACGTTCGGCACGCACGCCGCCGAGGATGTGCCAGGCGTCGAAGTCGTAGCTGTTTTGCACATACATGGCGTTGATGTCTTCATGCATGCGGTAGTCGTTGATGATCGATTCCGTGGACAGGCGCGCCTTGGCGCGATCGAGGCCCGCCACGCGGGCGCGTATCAGGGCCGGGTCCAGCGCCACGCCGATGTTGCCCAGGTCGTAGTCGAGATTGTGGCCCTGCACGAAATTGCTCATCGACGTGGAACCGGTGCCCCAGTAATTGCCGCTGGTCGCCTTACTGCTGTTATACGCCCATTGATCCGTGTCATTGGTCTTTTCGCGGCGGCTGACCTTCGCGCCGAATTTCAGGGTGGCGATGTCGAACTTGCGCGCCAGGTCGATGCGTGCATGGTGTTCATTGTCCTTCGAGTAGCGCTTTTGCAGGGTGATGGCGTTGAGCGCGTAGCTGGCCGGATCGTACAGCGAGGTGGGGCCGCTCAGTTTCGGCTCCTGCGTATCCGTAAAGCCGATGCCGGCGAAATTGCTGAGGCCGCGGAAACGGCCATCGTTCAGGGATTCCGGCGTGTCTTCCGTGGCGCGGCTCATGCCGCCTTTGACGTCCAGGGTCCAGTCGCCCGATTTCTGTTGCGTGCCAAGTACGAGCGAGCGCACTTGCTGCGTGTATTTGCGCTGACGGATGCGGCGCTCAGCGCGCGCGCTGGCCGTCTGGTCTTCGGCCAGGCTGCCGCCCGCGATATTGCTGATGGTCAGGCGGTCACGCACTTCATTGTCGGAAAATTCGCTGACGAACGAGCGCAAAAACCAGCTGTTGCCCGCTTCGGGACGGTAGTCGAGGTTGACGGCCAGGGCGCCGCGCTTGCGCACGGGCAGGTAGTCGCGCAATTCCAGGCTGGATAATTTACCCTTGCTCCAGGCACCGCCCGTTTCCACGTCATCGGAGCCGAACGAGCGCTTTTCCGCGCTCAGGCCGGCGGCCACGCCCAGCTTGCCGTCGAGGAAGCGCTGGGCCCACAGGGCGCCGCCGCTGGGGCTGGTCTTGCCCGTCTTTTCATCGTAGCTGGCGCCCACGTTGGCCGACAGCAGCTTGCCCGGCAAGTCGAAGGCGGACAGCGATTTCACTTCGACCGTGGCGCCCAGCGAGTTGGCGTCCATTTCCGGCAGCAAGGTCTTCGAGACTTCCAGGGTGCGGATCAGGCCGGCGGGCAGGATGTCGAGCGCCACGGCGCGGCGGCCCGCTTCCGGCGATGGCACGAGGGCGCCATTGATGGTGACGGCGTTGAGGTCCGGACCCAGGCCGCGCACCGTGATGTAGCGGCCTTCGCCCTGGTCGCGCTGCACGGACACGCCCGGCAAGCGGGCCAGTGCTTCGGCCGCGTTTTTATCGGGCAAGCCGCCGATATCGTCGCTGCTGATGACGCTGATGATGTTGTCGGCTTTCTCTTGTGCCGCGATGGCGTTGCGCAGGCTGGCGCGCTGGCCGCTGACGACCACGGTGGCGGCCGGCTGGCCGTCTGCATCTTGCGCATGGCTTTGACCGCTGAAGACGGTCATGATGCCGAGGGCCAGGGCCGTCAGGCGCAGCGGGGAGGGAGTCGAAGTGTGCATGGTTTTCATGAAGAGCTCGGTTAGGGGAAGGAACCGGGCGGATTCTAGGCAGCAAATATGACGGTTGCGTGACAGGCAAGGGCTTGCCACCCTGAAAACAACGGCCCGTGAACGCTTTCCGGCTGGAAATGGACTGTGGTGAGCTGAAATGACCTGCCGGTCGTGGGCACATGGGGCGTGGCATGTCGTATTTGCATGAGCGCCCCAGGTAATGATGAGCCGTTTGCACCTGCCGCACGGGCGTGGGGCATGTCATCGTGCCGTCATGGGCGGGCGCTATCGTGGCGACAGCACCACTTTTAAAGGTTTTCCCACATGCTGCCATTGCACCGTAACAGCCTGATTGCCGCCGCACTGGCCTTGCCCCTGTTCTTGTTCCTGTACGCCACGTTAGGGCACCCTAAACCGATTGCCATCTGGAAGTGGATGGATATCGTCTGCGAAGGCGGCACGGCCGTCATGGCGGGCATCTGGTTTTTGTTTACCCTCAGCAGCCGGCCGCGCGGACTGGTGACGAGTCTGATCGCCGGCGGCCTGTGCGCCATCATGCTGGGCTCCTGGGCTGATTGCCTGGACGAATTCTTCGCTATCGACAAGAGCGCCGTATGGGATAACTGGCTCGAAGGCTTGATTCCGTTTGGCATGCTGCTGGTAACGATCGGCATGTATTACTGGCGCCAGGAACAGTTTCGCCTGAATGAGCACCTGCAAAAGCGTGAACGCCTGTTCCGCGACCATCGCGCTTTCGACCGCATCACGCAGCTGGCCGATGCCAGCTATCTGCGCACGCAGATGCGCCTGGAGCAGGAGCGCCGGCCCGGCCTCGATTGCGCGCTGGTCTTGCTCGATATCGACAGCTTTCACCTGATTAACCGCGAATATGGCCACCGTGAAGGCGACCGCGTGCTGCAAGCCGTGGGCCACATGCTGCTGCTGAACCTGCGCAATGACGATTTGCTGTGCCGCTATGCGGGCGACCGCTTCGCCGTGCTGATGCCGGGCGTGTCGCGCGAGGATGGAGCCGTGAAGGCGCGCCACCTGTGCGCCATGGTAGGGCAGATGCGCCACCACGCCAACGACAACCGTGAAATCCGTCTGAGCCTGCGCCATGCCTGCTCGCTCACCGACGGCGTGCCGGAAGTGGTGCTGGCCGAGCTGAGCCGCGCCGTGGAAACGCCGGGCCGTAGCACCGGTCCCCGCGCCGGCACCGCCGCGCCTGCCTGATGCCGCTGAACCAGCAGGGAGACCCCAGCATCGCAGCCCATCACCAGCCGGCGCTGGTGCTCGATTACGCGCGTAGCCGCGAGCTGGCCACGGCGCCGCTGCTCAAGGGCACGGGCCTCGATGGTGGCGCGCTGCCGTCCGCGGAAAGCCAGGTCAGCGCCGCGCAATACCTGCAATTGCTGGCCAACGTGGCGCGCGGCCTGGACAGTGCCGACACGAGTTTCATGCTGGGCCAGCAAATGCTGCCCGGCCATTACGGCGCGGCCAGCCATGCCTTGCTGCAGGCGCAGAACCTGCGCCAGGCCTTGACCATCCTGTGCGATTTTCATACCTTGCTGTGTCCGCTGCTGCAACCGCGTTTGCGCGAAGCGGGCGACATGCATGTGCTGTACTGGGTCGACGCCTTCGGCGCACCGAGCCAGCTGCCATTTCTCGTGGAAATGCACATGACGGCGCTGGCGGCCATGTGCCGCTGGCTGGCCGGAGAGTCCTTGCCGTGGCGCTTCTGCTTCAACCGCGCGCGGCCCCGTCACGTGGAGCAGCACGAAGTGCACCTGGGGCAGTCCCTGCGTTTCGATTGCCAGGTCGACGCCATGCTCATCGATTCCAGCTGGCTCGACAAACCTTGGCCGCGCGGCAATGCCACGGCGGCCGCGCTGGCCTTGCGCGCGGCGGCCCTGGCGCCCGTACCGGCCGCGAGCCTGCTCGGTGCGCTGTACGATTATCTGCTGGCCAATATCCGCTGCGCGCCAACTCTGGAGCGCACGGCGCAGGAGTTTGGCGTCAGTCCCGCCACCCTGAAGCGCCATCTGGCGCGCCATGGCACGCATTTTCAGGCCGAGCTGGACCAGGTGCGCGCGCACAAGGCGATTTATCTGTTCCAGGCGCATGGCTACGACAACGACGCCGTAGCAGCCTATCTCGGCTTTCATGATGCCACCAACTTCCGCCGCTCGTTCAAGCGCTGGACGGGGCAAACGCCACAGTTGCTGCGTCATGCGCTGGCACTGTTTATTGCGGGATGAGCGCCGGCGTTGCGCGCCAGCGCCACGGAGAGTCGTTCCTGAGGGAACAATTGCCCGTTCTGCTACATCCATAGTACACTCGATCAGAGAGCGAACAGATGCGCTTTGAGGCGCTCCGGCACGGCGTCGCGCGACGCCGCAATACCGCCATTGCGATGGCGGAGCCGGCGGCAAACGACCGGTATGCCGTGCCTTAACCCAGCCTGGAATCTGGTGTCACCAGTGTGGTGCGCCGGAAACCGGGCAACTTGATAATGCTCAATCGTGTATTCACAATCGCAGATCGATCCAGTCGTCAGTTTCCGCAACACCCAGGGTGAGGCGGTGCGCGGCACGATTTTCAACTTGCAGCGCAATTCGCTGGTCATGGAAATCTACAATCCATACTCGATTGTGCAGGTCAGCGAGGTGCTCAATGACGTGACGGTGCGGATGGGGGCGAAAAACGCCTACGTCGGCAAGGCCGTCGTCATCAGCAGCGTCAATACGGGCCTGACCGCCATCGTTTCCGTGACCCTGATCGACGAGTGGCGCGAATTGAGCGACGTGGTCGTCGTCAAGGGCGCCGTATTGAAAGAGTCCAGCGCCTTTGTCGCCGGCTGGGGCGAGCGCTTCCGCATCCGCCGCGACTACCAGATCGTCGTCAACGAAATGCGCGCCTTTTTGTCGGAAGTGGCGCGCTGGGTCGAACAGGTCGACTTGTCCGACTCGCTGCCCAAGGAAAACGGCCGGCTGCGCCCCGATATCTTCGATGAGCTGGCCTTGCCGCTGATGGAGCAGACCCAGCTTTACTTGCGCCAGCTCGAGGTAGAAGCCTCGCTCGTCGAGGAAGAGCGGGCACCGGCCCACCGCGCATTTGCCCAGGCGGCGCTGCATCCTTTGATCCTGCGCGCGCCCTTCGTCTTCCGCACGTTTACCAAGCCGCTCGGCTATGCGGGCGATTACCAGATGGTCAACCAGCTGCTCGACGATCCGCGCCAAGGTCCGAGCACGTATTTTCAGATCGTCAATGCGGCTTTCTTGCAGGCGGCCGTGGCCACCGCGCACCGCAACCGTATCGATATCCTGACGGAATTTTTGGCAGAAAAGGCGGCCGCGGCGCGTGCCGCGGGGCGTGTGTACAAAGTGCTCAACGTGGGCTGCGGCCCGGCCATCGAGGTGCAGCGTTTTCTCGAGACGTGCCCCGATGCGCAGTGGCTTGCCTTCGAGCTGGTCGACTTCAGCAGCGAGACCCTGGACTGGACGCGCGCGCGCCTGACCACCATCATGCAGCGCACGGGGAGAGTGGTCGAGATTGATTATGTGCACGACTCCGTGCATAACCTGCTCAAGCGCCGCCATGGCTCGGGCATCACGGGCTTGCCCGGCAGTTTTGACGCCGTGTATTGCGCCGGCCTGTTCGACTACCTGTCCGATAAAGTGTGCGCGCGCCTGCTGATGCACTTCGCCTCGCGCGTGGGGCCGGGCGGACGTTTGCTCGTCACCAATGTGCACGCCAACAACCCAGGCAAATTCGGCATGGAGCATTTGCTCGAATGGCATTTGATCTATCGCAATGAAGCGGGCCTGTCGGCCCTGCTGCCCGAGCACGCGACGGATCCGCTGATCTATGTCGACGCGACGGGCGTGAATGTGTTCGCGGAAGTGAGCATTCCTTGATGGACACTCCAGGCCTGCACGCCGGCTACACGGCCGTTTTGCGCGACTTCCGCCTGGAATTCAGCCGCGGCGGGGCGTATACGGGCATCGTGCTGATCCTGCTGGGCATGGGCCTCGATTCAGCCCTGTACCCGGACAAGCAGTCGGCGTTTACCAGTGCGCGCATCGTCGTCTCCGTGCTGATTTTCTGCGTCGTGCTGGCCATGCGCACGCGCTGGGCGCAAGACCGCATCCAGGGGCTGACGTTTGTCTGGCTGATCCTGCCGCAAATCATGATCGCCTGGATGATCGCCATCACGGAAGGCGCCACCTCGATCTATTACGTGGGCATGACCCTGGCCATCTATTCGTCGGGCATCGTGCTCGCTTTCGGCTTGTGGCAAAACATGGTCTTCGGCGCCATCTCCTGCCTGCTGTACGTGGGCGCCTGCGCCTGGCATGCGGGCGGCTTCGACTTGCCGGGCACCTTTGTCGTCAACTGCCTGTTCCTCATCATGTCGGCCAGCATCAGCGCCGTCTTTACGTATTTCAACGAGCGCGCCCGCTTCATGCTGTTCCAGCTGAAGGCGGAAGTGGCGCAAAAGAACACGCAGCTGGAAGAAACCAACAAAAGCCTGGCCGATATCAAAGGGCAGATGCTGCAGCAAGAGAAAATGGCCGCCATCGGCACCCTGGCCGCCGGCATGCTGCATGAAGTCAATAACCCCGTGAATTTCTGCATGATGGCCATCGAAGTGGCCATCGAAGACCCGGCCGCCAAGCAAAGCGCGCTGGTCAGCGAATGCCTGGCCGACGCCAAGCAGGGCATGCTGCGCGTGCAGCACATCGTGTCCGACTTGAAGACCTTTGCCTACCGCAAGAGCGGCAACCAGCTGGAAACGGGACACTTCCAGTTCCGCAGCGCGCTCGACGCGGCCATCCGCCTGGTGGGGCATGAAACGAAGAATGTCAGCATCAGCCACGACTTGCCGGTCGACACCCTGGTGCGCGGCGACGAGGCGGCCATCGTGGGCGTGCTGATCAACTTGCTGGGCAATGCCGTGCTGTCCATGCGCAAGGGCAATGCGCCGCCGTTCGAGATCCGCATCACGGCCCATTGGGATGACAAGCGCCTGCGCATCAGCGTGCGCGACAACGGTCCCGGCATCGCCCCGGAAAACCTGGCGCGTGTTTTCGAGCCGTTCTTTACCACGCGCGAAGTGGGGCAGGGGCTGGGCCTGGGCTTGAGCATCAGCTATGGCGTGATCGAGCGCCACGGGGGAACATTGAGCGCCGAAAGCGAGCTGGGCAAATGGGCCAGCATGAATTTCGACTTGCAGCGCTCCGATTGGGAGGGCCGCTAGCATGGACAGCGATAGCCGCGCCAGCGTGCTGTACGTGGACGATGAAGCGCTCGCCTGCAAGTATTTCGAGCGCGCCGTCGGTCCCCGTTACCGCGTATTGACGGCGCAGAGCGTCGATGCGGCGCTGGCCTTGCTGGAAGACGAGGCCGGCCAGATCGACGTGCTCGTCACCGATTACCGGATGCCGGACCGCCTGGGTAGCGAGCTGCTGCAGGAAGTGGCGCAGCGCTATCCGCACATCGTCTGCATGCTGGTGACGGCCTATGCGGACAAGGACGTGCTGCTCGAGCTGATCAATGGCGGCACCTTGTTCCGTTTGCTGGAAAAGCCGCTCGACCTGGCCGCCATGCAAACGGCGCTGCAGCTGGCCGTGCAGACGGGCCGCGAACGGGCCGCGCGCCGCCAGGGCCTGGTGGCGATGGAGGAATCGCTGGCTTTCCTCGCACATGAATTGAACACGCCGCTGGCGGCCATCGCCAATTTTGCGCGCGGCATTGCTCGGCGCGCGCAGGCGGACGCCGCGCCGCAGGCCGAGATCGGCGAAGCGGCCGCCTTGATGCACGACAATGCGCGCTATTGCCTGTCGGTCCTGGCCAGCTTTGTCGATACGGTGCGCCTGGCCAGCGCCGGGCCGGGCATGCAGGGCGGACGCCGCGCCGGCAGCGCGCGCCAGTTGCTGGACGCCTTGCTCGACAGCTATCCCTTGAGCGCGGCCCAGCGCGCCGCCATCACGGTCGAAGTGGGCGAAGATTTCTCCATAGCCGAGTCACCCAATTGCGTCGCGCTGATTTTATCGTCCGTGCTGGCGAATGCCTTGCGTTCGGCCGGCGAGCAAACCCATCCGGCGATCGGCATTCGCATCGATGCCGGCCGCATCACGGTGCGCGACAATGGCGCCGGCATCGCCCCCGAGATTGTGGAGCAGCTGTTGATCGACCCCGTCAGTGCCGGCGGCGGCGAAGGCAAGGGCTGGGGCATGGTGTTTTGCCACCGCATGATGCAGTCGTTCGGCGGCAACCTCGATATCGCCACCGAGTTTGGCACCTCCACCACGGTAACCCTGAATTTTCCAGTACATATAAGGAACGAGCATGATTGACGCCAATCTGCGTTTACCGGCTCAGCGTGAGCCGGCGCAAGGCTTGCCGACGATACTCTATGTCGATGACGAGGCCAACGCCCTCAAATACTTCCAGCGCGCCATCGCGCCGCTGGCCGACGTGCTGACGGCTACCTCCGTCGAGGAGGGCAAGCGCATCCTCGACGAGCAGGCCGACCGCATCGCCGTGCTGGTGTCGGATCAGCGCATGCCTGGCGCCTACGGCAACGAATTGCTGTCGTACGCCTGGGACCGCCATCCGCACATCGTGCGCATTCTGACCACCGCGTATTCCGAACTCGAGCACACGGTGGAAGCCGTCAACCAGGGGCAGATCCACCGCTACATCCAGAAGCCGTGGGATATCGCGGCGCTGCGCATGGAACTCAAGCAGGCGCTGGAACTGGCGCGCTTGCGCAATGAACACGCCCAGTTGTTGCGCGAAAAGCTGATGGTGCGCCAGCGGCAAGCCGTTGCCAACCGCATCGGCACCCTGTACGCTCTGTGCGCCAGCCTGGCCGGTCCGGAACAGCAACTGCCCGTGGAAGCGTATCTGTCGGCGGCCTTGACGGCGGGCGTCACACCGCCTGAGCCGGACTGGCTGCTGATGGATTATGCCGACCTGGTCAGTTCGGAAGCGTTCCGCGGCACGGCCTTTGCCGCCGCCGTGCGCCAGCAGCTCGACACGCTCGAGCGCGAGCATCCGGGGCGTGGCGTGGAGCAGGCGATCGACATGCTGCTGCCCGTGTTTGGCGCGGCGCTGCAAAACCAGGGCGGCACGGCGCTGTTCCTCGATGGACGGCTGCTGACGGAATTCCTGGAAACGCCGACCACCACGCCCGTCTCGCCCATCCACTCGTTCTGGCTGGCCAGCTTGCTGTGGCTGGCGCGGCGCGGCTGGTCCCTGCAGTTGAGCAAGACGGAACTGGGCTTGCAGGGCAAGGTAGTGCAGGCTGAACCGGCGCTTACGCCAGACCACCTGGCCGCCTGGATCGAGCAGTTCTGAGCATGCCCCCGCAAGGGGGCGCCAAGTAAAACAGGGCCGCGCGGGCCCTGTTTCCATGTGCTGCGAGCGGGCTTAGCGTTCCGCGGCCGCCTTCAGGTTGTTCAATCCTTTTTCAAAATCCTTGCCGATCATCCTGTCCATGCTGACGAAGACCGTCATGACCTTGCTGACGTAAGGGCTGGGGCCCGTCATGGTCCAGTTCACCTTGGTGCCGTCGCCCTCGGGCGTCATGGTAAACGTGGTGGTGTTGTGGCTTTCGAACGGCTTGAGGAAGTCCAGCTTGATGACGGTGCGTTCGGGCTGGGCCGCTTCCGTGATTTCCATGCGGCCGGCGCCCACCTTGTCATTGCCTTGCCATGCATATTGCGCACCCAGGCCATTGGCCGGCCCCGTAAACGTGCGGCGCATGGCCGGGTCGAGCTTTTCCCACGGCGACCAGGCGGCCCAGTAATGAAAGTCCGTGATCAGGGCGGCGATTTTCTCGGGCGGGGCCTTGATGGTGATTTCGCGCTGGACACTGAAAGTATCGGGCTTGGTGGTGGCATAGCCGAGGATGGCGGCGACGACGACGACGATCAGCAGCAGGGTTTTTTTGATCATATGCTCTCCAAATCTTGAATGGTCGATGCGAACGAATCTAGGCAATCTTAGCAGATATGAATGGCTGTGCGGGGCCTGTTGGCCTTTATTTGCGCCAGCTCTGCGCAGGCCCGCCTGCCTGCCCGTTTCCAGGCGCGCACGCCAGGCTGGTGCGGGTTTGTGGTGACGGCCCGCGTCCGCTAGAATGCTGGCCTGCAAAGATTTCACTTAGGGAAATATGATTCAACGATCGATCGCCAGGCTGACCCTGGCGTGCGGCTTGCTGGCTTCCGCCTTTGCCGCGAACCTGGCGCATGCCGATGCCTGTCCCGCCCATTACGTCGATGGCCGCAAGCCGGAAATCACCAACCCCAAGCTGGACGTGGCGACCAAAGAGCTGTGCTACAACGTGTTTGGCGTGATGCATTCGGGTATCACCCGCACGCCGCTGTGGTCGGCCGAGCATTTGACGGCGAACAATCTGGACGCGGCGCAGGATTTGTCGCGCGAAAACTCCTTCCACGCCGAACGCAAGCTGCCCGCCGCCCAGCGCGCGGAATTGGCCGACTATGCGCGCAGCGGCTTCGACCGTGGCCACATGGCGCCCAACGGCGACATGCCGGACCGCCAGAGCCAGCGCGACAGCTTTACCCTGGCCAACATGGTGCCGCAAGATTCGCGCAACAACCGCTATGTGTGGGCTGGCATCGAAGGCGCCGTGCGCAAGATGGCCAAGAAAGAGGGCGACCTGTACGTGATCACGGGGCCGGCTTTTATTGGCGGCAACTTGCGCAAGGTGGGCCGGGTGATCGTGCCCAGCCATCTGTACAAGGCCGTGTACAGCCCGCGCCAGCGCGCCGGCGCCGCCTACTTCATTGAAAACGTCGACACCAAGACGTATGAAGTGTTGAGCATTGCGCAACTGGAAGACAGGATCGGCATCGATCTGTTACCGTCGCTGACGCGCCAGCAAAAGCTGCGCATGCTGAGTTTGCCCAAGGTGAAGAGCAAGTCCAAAAAATAAGACCGTCAAAAAGGAAATCCCATGTGCGCAAAGAAATTCGTCCCGTATGCCAATGAAAGCGATGTGCTGGAAATCGGCAGCCTGACCATCGAAAACCGGATCGACCGCATCAGCATCAGCGGCGACATCGACCTGACCCTGGACAAGCCGGGCCTGGCCCTGGCCAAACAGCTGCAAAAACTGCTGGGCGACGTGGTGGCGCAGCTGGAAAAGCAGGAACTGCCTGACCAGCTGCCGCCGCCCGAGGTGACGTCGGTGGCCAATCCGTTCGAGTGAGTTGGCAGGGCGGGGGCGGTTGATCGCCCGCCGCGCTTACAGTCGGCGCGGCCCCTGCGGCGTATTGATGTGGGCGACCAGGCCAGCGCCGCGTTCCGCTGTCGACGCGTGCACAACAAGCTGGCCTTCAAGGCCCAGCGATAGCAGCAGGCGGGCAATGCGTTCCGGTTCGGGATGAAACAGTTCGAGCTTGACGAGGGACAGCCCCTGATCCTGCAGCCTGGCCGCCGGGTGCGCCTCCGCTTGCCACTCGATGAGTGCCGGAGCGACGCCATGCAAGGGCAATGCGCCATCGCCGGGAATGGTGATCAGCCAATTCAGAGCACCCCGGCTCATGGCTTCGATATTGCCAAGCGGCTCCGAACACGCCGCAACGCTTGCCTCGATATCGGCGGTGCGGGCTATCCAGGTGGCGAGTGCCGGCGCCGCATCGGCGGCCAGGGTGTCAAGCGCGAACCAGCGGGGCCGGGACGGTAGCGGCGCCTCGGGGTCGGGTGCAATCACTTCCAGGTAGACAGCATCGCCTAGCCTTAGCAGAAGGTTATGCGTCCCCATGCGGGTATGCGCTCCGCCAGTCTGAAGTTCTACCCCCAGCGCCAGCCGCACCAGCTCCGCACCCGCTTCCAGCGTTGGCGCCGTGATGGCGATATGATCAATGTGACAGCGTGGCATTCCATATCCTTCCCCGCAGGTCGTTGATGTGTTCAAGTCTGGCCATCCCCGATGCACCCCATCCGACATGCTTCGTCAGATGGGGTGATCCAGCGCCAGCCCTTACTTCGCGAACGCCTGCGCCGCCGGTGTCACCGTGACGGCTGCCGGCTTGATGTCCAGCTTCATCGCGCCGATGACCTTGTCTTCAACGAGCAGCGCTTGCGGCTTGTTGCCGTCGTACTTGATGGGAGAAAACGCGTCGCTGACGAGCTTTTCCTTCAGGCCGGCCGCATCCTTGGCGACGATCACCACGGACAGGTTCTTTGCCGACAAATGTTGCTTGATGGCGCGGTTGACGTCCGCCAGCGTCAGTGTCGACAAGCCATCACGCATCAACTTGGTGAACTCGGGCGTGCCATACCATTGCGAATCGAGCGCATAGCCCAGTTGCTGGTCTTGCGTCGACGTCATGACGAAGACGTTCTTCATCAGGTAGTCGCGCGTGGTGGCGAAATCGTCCTGCGTCAGGCCGTTGTCGATCAGCTTGCCCAATTCCGTCAGGGCCACGCGCAGGGCGAAGTGGGCGTTGTCCGGCGCCACGGGGCGGATCCAGATTTCGAACAGCTGCGCCTTGCGGCCCAGGTTCGGGTTCGGGAAGAACTGGAACATGCCGCGCGGGAAGGCTTCAATGTACGCGTAATCGCCATAGTTCATGCCGCGGATTTCACGGATGCGCTGGTACAGATAGGAATTCGAGGCGCGGTGCTCGCCCAGCCATGTCTTCGCCAGCCACAAGGCGGGGAAGTCCGGGTGCGTGCGCGTCACCTCCAAAGGCAGGCCGAAGGAAATGGCCGTGGCGCGCGTGTTTTTCTCGATGATTTCCACTTCCAGGCCGTTTGCCTTGCGGCCCGCGGGTTTGACGGTGGCGGGCAATCCCGGGCCGGCCGGCAAGCTTGCCAGCGCCTGCGTCAGTGACGCCGTCATGGCCTCGGAGACGTCGCCGGAAATGCCTACCTTGACGGCGCCTTGCGCATACGCGCTCTTCCAGAACTGTTTGACATCGTCGAGGGTGATGGCGTCGATGCCGGCGACCGTGCCCAGCACCGGGTGGCCGTACGGCGTGCCCGCATACACATTCGTTTGCAGGCGTTCCTTGGCGAATTCCTCTTCGTTATTGTCCTTCAAGTCCAGCAGCAGCGCGTTCTTTTGCGCGTCCTTCAGGCGGCGGAAGTCGTCTTCGCGGAAACCGGGCGACAGCAGCAGGGGCAGGGCGATGGCGTTGAACTGCGTCCAGTTATCCTTGTGGATGGAACCCGTAAACGTCGTCATTTCCTTGTCCGTCTGCTGGCTGAAACTGCCGGCCAGCGGGAACAGGGCCTGGTTGACTTCGTCGATCTTGCGCTCGGACGAGCCACCGGACGCCACCATGGACGCCGTCAGCGCGGCCAAGCCTTCCTTGCCTTGCGGGTCTTGCGCGGAACCGGCCATAAACAGCAGCTTGTAGCGGATTTGCGGCAGCGCGGACTTTTGCACCAGCACGTCAAACTTCGCGCTCGAGGCGGCCGGCAGCAGGCTGGCCAGCTTCGGCGTGGTGGCGATGGCGGCGGCCATTGGCTGATGCGACAGGGTCGTGACCACCAGGCCCTCGTCCGTCAGGTATTTGCGCGCGGCTGCCTGCAGGTCGGCCGGCGTGAGCGTATCGATCAGGCGGTAGTACTGGTTGATGGTGGCATACGAGCGGTCGAAATGCACGAAGGAAGCCAGGGTGCCGGCGATCTGCTCCGTGTTGTCGAGCGAGCGTATCAAACCGTATTTTTCAGCCGACTTGGCGTCCGCCAGGTCTTTTTCGCTCACTGGCGTGTCGCGCAGCCGCGCCACGGTGGCCAGGATGGCGTCGCGCACGTAGACGGCGTCATCGATGTTTTTCACGCGCGCGCCGAGCACGGCCAGGGTTGGGTCGACCCGGTCTGGCGTCATCTCGAACAGCTGGTCGACCTTTTGCTCGTTTTGCACGAGGCGTTTATACAGCGGCGAGGTGCGGCCGAACGACAGCGACAGCAACGTTGCCAGTGCCGCCTGGTCCTTGTCCTTCACGGAAAACGCGGGCGCGTGGAAGCCGACGGCCACCCATGGCAGGGTCGGCGTGGGCCAGGCCACATGCTTGTAGACGGGGCCGCGCGGCGAGGGTTCGACGGGCACGGCCGCCTGCTGCTTGCCGCGCTGCCAGCCGCTCCAGTATTTTTCCACCAGCGCGATGGCTTGCTGCGGTTCCACGTCGCCGGCGATGATGATGGTGGTGCGCTCGGGACGGTACCAGCGGTCGAAGAAGATCTTCGAATACGCGTACTGGTTCGGCATGTCTTCGATGTCCTGGATAAAACCCATCGTCGTGTGCTTGTAGGTATGCGTCGTGTAGGCGCTGTCGCGCATCACTTCGAACAGTTTCGAGACGGGATTGGCGCTGTTCTTGTTGTATTCGCCCAGCACGGCACGCGATTCCGTCTTGAACGCGTCTTCCGCATAGTCGAGGTGCTGGAAGCGGTCCGCTTCCACCTTCAGCACGGTTTCCAGGTCCTGCTTGGCAAACGTCGTGTGGTAATTGGTCAGGTCGTCGCTCGTATACGCGTTCTGGCGTGCGCCGGCGCGCGTGATCACTTCCTGGTATTTTTCGGGCGGATAGGCCTTGGTGCCGCGGAACATCATGTGCTCGAAGAAGTGGGCAAAGCCGGATTTGCCTGGCTCGACTTCATTGCGCGAACCCGTCTGCACGGGAATCTGCAAGGAAACGAGGTTCGGGAAGCCGGTCGGCACGATGATGATCTTCAAGCCATTGGGCAGGGTCTTTTCCGTGGCCTTGAACGGCAGCAAATCGGCCTTGCTGGCGGCGGCGCTATACGCGGCGGCCGGTTTGACGGGCGCGGCGCCCAAGTTCGACGAGGCCATGGCCGACAGGGCCAGGGCGAAAGCGGGTAATAAAACGGGCATGATTCTTGACACGGGGGCTCCTTCTTTTTTGGAAATGTGGAAAGTGCAACGCCGCAGCATAGAATATTCGTGCCGCCCTGCATAGGGGCTACAAGTCGGGCCGCAGGATGCGGGCCGTGAGATGGCTGAGAAAATCGCGCCGGGTGGGCAGGAACATGCGGATGTACACGATGTCGTGCGCGCGGTCATGGTGGTAGACGACGCGGATCTCTTCGCACAGGCGTTGCCGCACATCCATGCCGACTTCGCGGGCGGCTTCGACGGGCGTGCCGCTGTCGGGAAAGGTTTTCAGATCAGAGAATAATTGCCGGAAAGCGACGATGAACTGCGCATGGGCGGCGGCAGTGTGGCGCGCCCTGAAATCGCTGCGCAGCTCATTGAAATCGGCTTGCGCGCTCTTCAGCACGACGATGTGCGTCATCTCAAGCCTGGTCGAGGCTGGCCAGGAAATCTTCTTCGGACACGACGTCGCCGCGCGCGATGTCTTGGTTGCCCATGGCGATCAGTTTCATGAACGCATGCTGTTCCTGCATCTGCTGCGCTTGCCGCTTGCCTTCCTGATACGCGTGCATCGATAGCACGACCATTTTCGCTTCGCCATTTTGCGTGATGATGATGGGCTCGTCCTGGCCTGCGTCAAAGCCGTTGACGATCTCCGTCGTATTGGCCTTGAGGTAGGAAATCGGCTTGATGCGTTCCTTGAGGTTCATGGCGGCTCCGGATGCGAAAAATTGTGACAGGACCAAATATACACCAAATTTGGTCGTGTTTCCTGATGCTGGGACTTGTTACTTATGTCAGTGTCGTTTCCGGCAGGCTGATGCGGTTGCGGCCCAGGTGCTTGGCGCGGTACAGGGCGCAGTCGGCCGTATGGATCAGCTGCCCCAGTTCCGTGCCGGGACCGGGCAGGGCCGTGGCGGCGCCGATGCTGACGGTGACACAGGCGCCGTCCGGACGCTTGCGCGGCAGTTGCAGCCGCTCCACGCGCTGGCGGATGCGTTCGGCCACGATGGCCGCGCCCTTGAGGGACTGGTTCGGCAGGATGACGGCAAACTCTTCGCCGCCGTAGCGGGCCACCAGGTCGTTGGCGCGCATTTCGCTGGCCACGGCGCCGGCCACCTTGCGCAGGCACAGGTCGCCGCCCTGGTGGCCGTGGCTATCGTTGTATTCCTTGAAATTGTCGACGTCAACCATCAGCAGCGACAACGGCTGGCCCTGCCGCTGGGCGCGCTGCCACTCGGCCAGGATGGTGTCGTCGAAGCAGCGCCGGTTGGCCAAGCCCGTCAAGCCATCGCGCGTGGCCAGGCGTTCCAGTTCCACGTGCGCGCGCTTTTCGTCCGTCATGTCGCGCAGGGTTTCGACGACGGCGATCAGTTCGCCGTGATTGCCGTAGATGGGGCTGGCATCGACGGCCAGGTAGCGCCGCCGTCCCGTGCGCGGCATGTCGCACCAGTTTTCCGCGCACAGGTTGCTGCCCGTGCTGCTGCGGTATTGCTGCTGGGTATGCAGAGCGCGCATGTCGCCGCCGCGCCCGGCCAGCAGCAGGTCGGCCAGGGTGGGGCGCTCGTCGTTGTAAAAGCAGCGGCCCGGTTCGCGCGTACCCAGCACTTCGCTTGCCGGTACGCTCGTCAGCTGCTCGCAGGCGCGGTTCCAGATCATCACCCTGCCATGCACATCGAGTACAAAGGTGGGCACGACCAGCAATTCCATCATCTTGACGGCGAAACCCTGGGCTTCACCATATGGCGATGGGCTGGCATGTGCGTGGCTATCCGGCATGAAAGCATCCTTCTTGGGCGTGAATGGGGCTGGCTCGTTGGCCATGATGCAGCGTGGGGTAGCGATGGTGTTGATATTGAGCAATATTTTCAGTGATGGACCATTGCTTCGTCGTGGCAGACCGGCAGGGGCAGCGATACGCGCAAGGTGGTGCCGGCGCCGCTGCGGCTGTCGATGTGCAGGCTGCCGCCGGCGGCGGCCACGCGCTCATGCATGCCGGACAGGCCGCAACCGAGGCGCGGCGGCGAGCCCGACAGTCCGATGCCGTCGTCGCTGATGCGGCAAGCCACGGTGGCGCCCGTTTGCTGCAGACACAGCTGGACATGCGTGGCGTGCGCATGACGGGCAATGTTCGCCAGCGCTTCCTGCACCACGTGATACAGCAAGGCGCCATGCGCACGGCCGGCGGCGGCGTCGAGCCGGTAGTCGCAGCCGCAGCCGATGCCTGTGGTACGCGTAAAGTCGGCCAGCAGTTCATCGCATGCCGCTTGCAGGCCCGCGTCGAGGGCAGGCGGGCGCAGGTCATGGATGACGCAGCGCAGCGCCGCGATGGTCAGGTCGACATTGCGCGCGATCACGGCCAGCTGTTGCGCCAGCTGGGGCGCCGCGTCATGGGTGCTGGTCTGCAGCATGGACAGGTCGATCTTCAGAGTCAGCAGATGCTGGCCCAGGTCGTCGTGGATGTCGCGCCCGATGCGCAGGCGTTCCTGCTCGCGCGCCTGCTGTTGCCCGCTGGTCAGGCGCGCCTGTTCGCCGTCCTCGCGCAGCTGTTCCAGCGCCTGCAGGCGCAGCGCCAGGCGGTGCTGGCGCCACAGCAGCAGCGTCAGCGCACCGAGCAGGACGGCGCAGGCCGCCATCAAAGGGGAGGGTGCGCCGACCGGCGGCATCGGTCCCGCCGCGTATCCAGTGTGCACGGTGGCGAGTGCGCTGGCCGCCAGACAGGCCAGAATGCTCAGACGGTACGGCAGGCGTAGCCAGCGTTGCATCATTTCTCGCTCCCTAAATGTTTTCCAGAAGGCAATCTTATTACAGAAAATATATTAACTGTGGGCTATTTATATTGTCTAAACGCAAAAGCCGCGCAGTTATGCCTTTCGCCGTGGCTTTCTGGTCCTTTGGCGCCGCACGGTCAGGTGACGGGTACGGCATTTGCACGGGAAGTGTCGTGGCGGCATATAATAGAGGGTTGTCAATCGGTTTTTGCGGTTCCGGCGGTATGCGCCGGCATCGCTGCGTACGCCCTGCGCGAGGACGCCAGCCAGCTCTTAGGAAATACAGTGACTTATAGCATCAAAGAGATTTTTTACACCCTGCAGGGCGAAGGTGCGCACGCGGGCCGTCCGGCCGTGTTTTGCCGCTTTTCCGGCTGCAACCTGTGGACGGGCCGCGAAAGCGACCGCGCCACTGCCGTGTGCCAGTTCTGCGACACGGATTTCGTCGGCACGGACGGCGAACTGGGCGGCAAATTCAAGACGCCCGAGGAACTGGCCGCGCTGATCGACAGCCTGTGGCCGGCCAGCTACGCACCGAGCAAATACGTGGTGTTTACGGGCGGCGAACCGCTGCTGCAGCTGGATACGGCCCTGATCGACGCCATGCACGCGGTCGGCTTTACCATCGCCATCGAAACCAACGGTACCTTGCCCGTGCCGGCCGGCGTGGACTGGATCTGCGTCAGCCCGAAGATGGGTTCGACACTGGTCGTACACAAAGGCAATGAAATCAAGGTGGTCATTCCCCAGTTCCAGCAAGACCTGGCTGCCTACGAACAACTGGATTTCGAGAACTTCTTCGTGCAGGCGATGGATGGCCCCCTGGCCGCGCACAACATGAAGCTGGCTATCGAAACATGCAAAAGCAACCCGAAGTGGAAGCTGAGCCTGCAAACCCATAAACTCCTGCAAATACCTTAACAACCCATATGCTGACTATCACACGCAAGCTCGAATTCGACGCGGGCCACCGCATTCCCGACCACAAAAGCCAGTGCCGCAACCTGCACGGCCACCGCTACACGGTGGAAATCACCCTGGTCGGCAAGGTCATCGAAGCGGAAGGCAATTCCGACAATGGCATGATCATGGACTTTTCCGACGTGAAAACCCTGGCCAAGCAGCACCTGGTCGACGTCTGGGACCACGCCTTCCTCGTCTACGAAAAAGACACGGCCGTGCGCGACTTCCTGGCCAGCCTGCCCGACCATAAAACCGTCGTCATCGACCGCATCCCGACCGTGGAAAACCTGGCGCGCATCGCCTTCGATATTTTGAAGGCCGCATTTACCGACCATTTCGGCACGGGCTTGCACCTGCATAAGCTGGTGCTGCATGAAACGCCGAATTGCTGGGCAGAAGTCACCGATGACTGAAATGCACGCTAGCGCGCAGGATGCGCGCTACATGCAGCTGGCCCTGGACCAGGCCCAGCATGCGTGGGACCTCGGCGAAGTGCCCGTTGGTGCCGTTGTCGTCAAGGATGGCGAAGTCATCGCCGTCGGCTACAACCAGCCCATCGGCCGCCACGACCCCACGGCGCACGCGGAAGTGATGGCCTTGCGCGCGGCCGCCGAAAAGTTGGGCAACTACCGGCTGCCCGGCTGCGAGCTGTACGTGACCCTGGAGCCGTGCGTGATGTGTTCGGGCGCCATGCTGCATGCGCGTCTGGCCCGCGTGGTGTATGGCGCGGGCGACCCGAAGACGGGCGCCTGCGGTTCCGTGCTGAACCTGTTCGAGCAGCCGGCACTGAACCACCAGACGGCTATCGTCGGCGGCGTGTTGGCCGATGAGTGCGGCGCTTTTCTCAAGCGTTTCTTTGCCGAGCGCCGCCGCGCGCAGGCCGAGGCGCGCAAGCTGGCCCATCCGCCAGCCTGACATCAGCCCAAGATGCCAGTCATGCCAGCCCTCCAGGCTGGCATTTTTATAATTGTTGCGAAATAACATCTGTCTAGACCAATTGTCATTCTCAAATGAGAATGATTCGTGTTACAGTATTGTTTTCGCCAGCAAACTTCCCTTGCGCATCGTTATCGATCCGGGTTCAAGAGCCAGCCTTTACTCTTAGACCGGACCATCATGACTACTGTGCTTCCGCAGCGCACCGCTGCACCCGTCGTATCTTCAGCCCATCTGCCTGCCCGCCGCCATAATCTGGTGCTGCGCGCCGCCTTGCTGGGCCTGTTCGCAGCGCCGATGCTGCCTGCCGTTGCGCAAAATGCCGCCATCAACGCGGGCACGGCCGCCCAGGAACCGGCCAAGCTGCCGGTTTTCCCGGAAATCGTCGTGAACGCCAAGCAGGACTACGAACGCCGCGCCGGCACCAAGACGGTCGTCACGGCGGAAGACCTGGAGCGCCGCAATGTCACGGGGATGGGCGGCATCGTGCGTTATTTGCCATTGATCAGCGCGCCGGCAGCGGCTTCGGGCAGCGGCAGCGTGTGGGATGGTTCGGGCAACACTGGCTATAACATCCGCGGCCTGGAAGGCAACCGGGTCAGCCTGGACGTCGATGGCATTTCCTTGCCCGACGCGGCACCTAAGCCCGATGGCAATACCCTCAACGCCTTCGGCACGGGCCGTGATTATTTCGATCCTGAAACCTTCCGCGAAGTACGCATCGATTCGGGCACGACGGCCGTCAGCGGCGCCAGCCCTGGCCTGGGCGGTGGCGTGGCCTTTGTCACCAAGTCGCCCGAGGATTATCTGGGTGAAGGGCAAGACCATTACGTGGCCTATAAATACGGCCGCGCCACGGCCGACCGCAGCAATGCGCACACCCTGACGGGCGCCGCCAAGCTCGGCGCCAGCCTGCAAGGCCTGGCCGTGTACGTGCACCGCGATGGCGAGCAGCTTGACAGCCGCGGCAGCGCCAGCGTCAACCCCGACGACTGGCATTCGAACGCCTTGCTGTCCAAGCTGGTGTGGACTTTGCCGGGCGAACAGAAGCTGGACTTGACGGTCGACATGTTCGAGCGCAAGAACAAGCGCGATCTGCGCAACAAGGTCAGCACGTATTATCCGACGGGCGTGCAGCAGGATTCCACCACCAAGCGCACGCGCGTCAGCCTGGGCCACGACGTGGTGCTCAAGGATTTCGCCCTGTTCGACCGCCTGACGTCGAAAGTGTATCTGCAGAATGCGAAAACCGATGACAAGACGCAAGGCCTCTACACCTTCGGCAGCCCGGCACAGCGTACCATCGACACCAGCTTCAAGAACGACAGCATCGGCCTGACGTCAGAAGCGTTCAAGCAGCTCAATGCGGACAACGCGCTGCTGTACGGTGTGCAGCTTGAGCAGTTGAAAACGCGCCGCCCGTGGCGCGAAGACCGTGTCATCGTTGCCACCGGCCAGCATCAGATCACCAACAAGAACCGCATGGCCGACATGGACACGACCAAGCTGGCCCTGTACGTGCGCGACGATCTCAGTTTCAATCTGGCCGGCAAGAAAGCCGTGCTGACGCCGGGCTTACGTGCCGACTACCGCAAGAACGAGCCGAAAAATCTGCAAAACTATGTGATCGCCGTGCCGAACGCGGCCAAGGAAGTGCGCAAGGAAAGCGACACGTATTTCACGCCGAGCCTGAGCCTGTCCGTGGAAGTGTTGCCGCAAATGAACGCGTATGCCACCTTCACGCGCGGCACGCGCCTGCCGACGGCGGCCGAGCGCACCGGTACCTACGATTCCTTCAGCTACACGGGCAGGGGGACGGGCTATGCCGTGCTGGGCAATGCGAATTTACGCAAGGAAACCAGCCAGGCCTATGAACTGGGTTTGAAGGGCGACATCGTCAAGGGCTTAAGCATGCACGCGTCCGTCTACCAGACGGAATACAAGAACATGATCGAGTACGTGATGCAGGAAGACGATCCCGTGAACTATCCCACCATCGTGCAGGGTTTGTTCCGCCCGGAAAACATCGGCGATGCCCGTACCTGGGGCGGGGAGCTGACCCTGCGCGCGGAGCTGGGCGCCTGGGCGCCGGCCATGCAGGGCTATCGTGTCGACCTGGCCACGGGCGTGGCCAAGGGCCGCTCCTTCAATACCCGGACGGGCGAGAGCGGCGGCCTGGCCTCGGTGGCGCCAGCCAAGACGGCGCTGACCTTCGGTTACGACCACAGCAACATGCTGTTCGGCCTGGAACTGACGGCGCTGCATGCCGGCGACAAGCAGGCGCCGAACGACTTGCTGATGGGTACGACCGCGCCGCGCTTCAAGGTGCCGTCGTACACCATCTTCGACTTGTCGACTTACTGGAACGTGCACAAGAACGCGAAGATCGTCGTCGGCGTGTACAACTTGACGGATCGCAAGTACTGGGATTACGCCGCTTCGCGTAGCCTGTCCGCCGGCACCACGGCCGCCAGCCGTGCCGAGATCGAGCGCTACGCCAAGCCGGGCCGCAATGTGGCGGCCAGCCTCAGCCTGAACTTCTAAATTTTTTACCGGGGAGGGGTGCTTGCCCCTCTGTTTTTCCATGTTTGATTGAATGGTCTTTCTATGAAGTTATCCAAACTCGTTCTATCCCTGCTAGGCAGCCTGCTGATCGCAAACGCATACGCGGCCCCAGCCACTTTGGCGGAACGCTGGTCCACCTTGCGCACGGAACAGCCGAAGCTGCAGATCCGCGACGCGGCGCGCGCGCTGGGTGTGTCCGAAGCACAATTGCTGGCAACCAATATCGGCAAAGGCGTCACGCGCCTGCAGGCCGACGGCAACCAGCCGCGTGAAATCATGCGCGCCGCGCTGGACCTGGGCACCGTGCAAGCGATCACGCGCAATGAAAACGGCGTCATCGAAACGACGGGCGTCGCCAGCAAGTTCAAGCAGGCGGGCGACAAGTCGGAACAGGCCGACGCCAAGCAGGATCCGGAAACGCAAGCGCGCCAGCGCAATATCGCGGGCGGCTACCTGGGCGGCCAGATCGACCTGCGTTTCCACTTTGAAAACTGGAAATACGCATTTGCCGTGGAACAGGCGGGCCGCGATGGCAAGCCGACGCGCAGCCTGCAATTCTTTGATGCCAACGGCACGGCCGTGCACAAGATCTACCTGCGCAACGAGCCTGGCGTGGCCGTCTACGACAAGCTGGTGGCGACGTTCCGCATGCCCCAGCAAAGCGCGGATTTGAACGTGCTGGCCGTGGCGCCCAAGGCCGCTGAAAAGCCGGACACCGAAATCGACGTCAAGGAATTCCAGCTGGCCTGGAAAGACATGACGGACGTGCACCAGTTTGCGCAAATCATGCGCGAGTTCCATCTGTCGCGCGAACAGGCGCTGCGCCTGGCGCCGGCCGGCGTGGTCGAGCGCGTGACGCCGGAAGCGCTGCGCACCCTGCTGGAAAACGCGGCCAAGGACAAGGTCGCCATCATGGTGTTCCTGGGCAATGAAGGCTTGACGCAGATCTACAGCGGCAAGATCGAAAAAACCATGGCCGCGGGCGGCTTCTTCAATGTGCTGGACCCGGACTTCAACTTGCACATCCGCGACACGGCACTGCGCAGTGGCTGGGTCGTCAAGCGCGGCGGCGTCACTTCCGTCGAATTCTTCGACAAGGAAGGCACGCAAGTGGTCTCCTTCTTCGGCGTGCGCGAACGCGGCAAACCGCAGCCGCAAGCGTGGGTGGACTTGGCTGACAGCCTGCCAAAGGAAAAATAATGTTTTTTGCAAGTTGATGAGTATCAGCACGTGACAGAACCGTAGCGAGCGGAAGCGAATTGTGGTCGAGAAGCGCAACCGTACTTTAGGTACGGTGAGCATCGCAGGCCGCAAGTCGCGACGCGCAGTAGGTTCTGTCATGTGCAAGCAGAGCAACACTTCAGTGTGAGTGCCGCGTGCCGGTCTCATGTCTGAAGCACAATAGTGGTATGCTGGTTGCAAGGCCGCAGCGATCGTGCCTGCGTGCTGGTTCCTGTAAGAGAGGCAATCATGGCAACCATCATGGCGAACGGCCTCAACATAGCTTATGAAAGCCACGGCGACCCCAACGATCCGTGCGTGCTGCTGGTCATGGGCCTGGGCATGCAACTGATTGCCTGGCCGGCGGACTTCGTCGAAGGCATAGTCGAGCAAGGTTTTCACGTGCTACGTTTCGACAACCGCGACAGCGGCCTGTCGAGCAAGATGGCGCTGGCGGGCAAACCGTATCTGCCGCTGGCCTACGTGAAAAACTTGCTGGGCTGGCCCCTCAAAACTTCCTACACCTTGAATGACATGGCGGACGACGCGCTCGGTTTGCTGGCGGCCCTGCGCATTGCGCAAGCGCACGTGATCGGCGTGTCGATGGGCGGCATGATCGCGCAAGTGATGGCGGCGCGCGCGCCGCTGCAGGTGCTCAGCCTGACGTCCATCATGTCGAGCAGCGGCCGGCGCGGCTTGCCCGGCCCCACGCGGGCCGCGCGCAATGCGCTATTGCAACGTCCGAAACGCAATGCCAGCCGCGCCGAACTGATGGCGCACATGGCGGCCACCGTGCGCGTCATCGGCAGCCCCGCCTATCCCGTGTCGGAAAAACTGCTGTACCAGCGCATTGAAGCGGCGTTGCAGCGCGGCAGTTGCCCGGAAGGCGTGGCGCGGCAGATGGTGGCCATCGCCGCGTCGGGCGAGCGCACGGCCCTGTTGCCGAGCATCAGTTGCCCGGCGCTGGTGATCCATGGCGCGGCCGACCCCTTGATCCCCGTCGCCTGCGGCATCGATACGGCGGCGCTGATCCCGGGCGCCCGGCTTGAGGTGATCGAAGGCATGGGGCACGACATGCCGCCCCAGCTGATCGAGCGCCTGCTTGCCTTGATCGATGTGCATCTGCAAGGTAAGATGGCGCCCCAGATGCGCTCCCAGCCAGCCTAGGCGCGCCCACCATTTTTGAAGGCACGGGCATTTTGAAGACACCTGAGATTGGCATCGCCATCGTTGCGCCGGGCGGTTATGCGCCCGACGCGGCGGCTTTGGAACGCGGCATTGCCCGCTTGCAGGCGCAAGGCGCCACCGTCCATAATTACTACGACCCCGACCACACATTCCAGCGCTTCGGCGGCACGGATGCGGGCCGCCTGGCGCAGCTGAACGCGGCCGCTGCCGACCCGGACGTGCAAGTGGTGATCGCTCTGCGCGGCAGCTACGGCATCAGCCGCATCCTGCCCAACATCGACTTTACTGCCATGGCCGATAGCGGCAAACTGTTTGTCGGCTACAGCGACTTCACGGCCTTCCACATGGGCTTGCTGGCGAAAACGGGTCGCGCCAGCTTTGCCGGCCCCATGATCTGCGACGATTTCATCCGCGACGAGCCCGAGCAATTTACGCTCGATCAGTTATGGTCGTGCCTGGCCGGTCCCACGCACACGGTCACGGGCACGGCGGCGGGCAATCCGCAGGTCGAGCTGCAAGGCAAGCTGTGGGGCGGCAACCTGGCCATGCTGGTCCACTTGCTCGGTACGCCGTATTTCCCCGAGATCGATGGCGGCATTTTGTTCCTGGAAGACGTCAACGAACACCCATACCGGGTCGAACGCATGCTGCTGCAATTGCTGCACGCGGGTGTGATTGGCCGCCAGCAAGCCGTGGTACTCGGCGATTTTTCCGCCTATAAATTGAGTCCGATGGACAATGGCTACGATTTCGACGCCATGCTGGCCTACGTGCGCGAACGCTTGCCCGTGCCCGTGCTGACGGGGCTCGAGTTCGGCCATATCCGCCGCCGTGTTACCTTGCCGTTCGGCGGCCACGCGCGCCTGCAATCGGATGCGTCCGGCTTCAGCCTGCAAGTGACCGACTACCCGACCCTGGCGCGCCCCTGAACGCCCTGAGCTCCATGTCCGCCAAGCCCGGCAGGCTGCTGCAGCTCGACGTGCTGCGCGGCATCGCCGTGTTTGGCATCCTGCTGGTGAATATCTGGGGCTTTGCCTGGGGCACCTTGTCCCTGCGCTACGGTACCTTGCCGGCGCAGCCGCCCGTGCTGGACCAGCTCGTCATTTTCGGCGTGGCGGCGCTGGCGCAATTCAAGTTCTATCCCATCTTCGCGTTTCTGTTCGGCGCGGGATTTGCCTTGCAGACACGTTCCCTGAAGCGCCAACTGGGCAGCTGGGAGCAGGCGCAAGCGGCTTATCGGCGCCGGCTGCGCTGGCTGCTCGTGTTTGGCCTGCTGCATGGTTTCCTTATCTGGAGCGGCGACGTGCTGACTTCGTATGCGGTGGCCGGCATGCTGATCCTGCCGCTGGCAGCGGTCAAGCTCAGCCGCATACGCAACCGCGCCTGGCTGGTGGCCGCCGGTTTTCTGCTGTTCATGTGCTTGCTCATTCCCGTGGGCCAGCAGGGCGGCGCGCCGGACATCGCGCGCGACCTGCAAGGCTTTGCGGACCGCTACGCCATCTACACGCAGGGCAATGTGCTGGCCGTGGCCAGACTGCGCGCCAACGATTTCCTCGTCTCCCTGCTATACGCCATCGTCATGCTGCCGCACATCATCGTGCTGTTCCTGCTGGGCATCTTGTCCGTGCGCTTGGGCTGGCTGACGCAGCCGCGGCGCCACCAGCTGCTGTGGTGCCGCGTGCGCGCCGTGGGGCTGGGCGTAGGATTGCCATTCAACCTGCTGGCCGCGGGCGCCGTCGCGTGGCAGGTGGCCGATCCGTATCAAACCGTATTCGACACGGCCCTGTTCGAAGTGGGCCTGTTCGCCGGCGGCCCCGTGCTGGCGGCCGGCTATGTGGCGGCGCTGATGCTGGCCGGTCCTTTCATGCTGCGCTGGCTAGCGGTATGGCTGGCGCCCGTGGGACGCATGGCGCTGAGTAATTATCTGCTGCAATCGATAATCGGCACGTGGCTGCTGCAAGGGCCGGGCCTGGGCTGGGGCGCAACACTGCGTCCGGCCGAGATGCTGGGACTGGCCGTGCTGATCATGGCAGGGCAGGTGCTGCTCAGCCGCTACTGGCTGCGACATTTCCGCCAGGGGCCGATGGAAGCGCTGTGGCGCCGGCTGGCGCGATTGCCCGCCTGAGTTAGTCGCCCCAGTCGAACGCGCCTTGCGCCGCGGCCGGTGGCGGCGGCTTGGGTTTAGCCGACGGCACGAGCGGATTGTCGACGGCATGCCATTCGAACAGCTCCACGTCGAGCATGCAGGTGCGCGCCAGGTGCAGCGCCTGCTCCGGTGTCAAGGCGGGGTCGAGCCAGCGGTGCGCGTCTTCCAGGCTGACGGCCACGGGCCGGCGGTCGTGGATGTCGACCATGCCACCGAGGCTGTCGGCCGTCACCAGCACGAAGCCGGCTTCTTCGCGGCTGTGCTTGTACGGCCCGAACTGGGCCAGCGCCAGCAGGAACAGGGGCGCGCGGTCCTTGCGGTGGATGTGCCACGGCTGCTTGCTGCCTTTTTCTCCCGTCCACTCATACCAGCCGTCCACGCAGACGATGCCGCGTCCCGCGCGCAGCAGGGGCTTCCAGTAGGACGCGGCAAGTTTTTCCAGGCGGGCGTTGATGGCGATGGGGATTTTTTTCTTGCCGGGCGCGGGCACGGCTTGCGCGGCCCAGGCGGGGCGGTAGCCCCAGAAGACATCGTCGACCCTGCGCACGCCATCCTGGATATGCAGCACGGGCCGGTAAGTGCCAGGCGACACGTTCAGGTGCGGCTCGGCCTCGCTGTCGAACACCGCGTCGGTCCAGCCGAACGATGACGCCAGCTCGGGCGCCGTACCATTTTGATCGAGTCGTCCACACATGCTGAAATCATACCCGATCACCGGGCGCCGCGAGGCAGGCGCGTGCGTGCTTTCTGTGTGTGATCAAGCGTACAGACTGCTTGCGCGCGCGGGCGCACAGTAAGGTCTGTCAGGTCCCTGACGCTCTCGCCTCGGAGGAAATATGTCTTTTGAAAATCCCACCATCCACAAAGGTTTTATCATCAGCGCCACGGCCAGCCAGCGCCGTGATGGCCGCTGGGTAGGTTCGTATGTCAGCCAGAACCAGGCGTGCGGCGCCTATGCGGATACCTGCGACTATGACGATTGCAGCAATGAAAAAGAAGCGCAGCAACTGGCCTTGTCGATCGGCTGGCGCTTGGCCGATGGCGTGCCGGCGCGCTGAAGCGGCCTTAGCGCTTGCCCCGCAAGGCCAGCACCAGGCCGGCGAACGGCATCAGCAGGGCGGCGCCCAGGCGCACGGAGGTCAGCGATGCGATCTCCACGCCCAGCACATGGGGCAAGGCCAGCAGTAGCAGGGGTGCGGGAACGGCAATTGCGAAGAAAAACAGATACCACGAGTAGCCGTTTTTCTTGGCCAGCAAGGCGATCAGCGCGCAGCCGACGAGGAAGACCAGCGGTAAATTCACAAATTCCATGGTGTTGAGTTTTCATCCGGGAAAGCGCGTCATTATACGCGCCGCCCCGAATGACCGGACGGGCTTGCCCGTGTCAGTTGCCGACGAAATCCGGCGGCTGCGGCGCCTGTTTTCCGGCTAGCTGGCCATCGGCCGGCAGCAAGGCCTTGATGGCGCCGTTATAGATGAGTTCCTGCGCATACGCCGATGCCTCGATCAAGGCCGCATGCACGGACTTGAAACTGCTCGCCGTTTCTATCAATACGGGCTTGGCATACACCTGCTGCGTATCGCCGCGCTTGCTGATCAAAATCATGCCCCGGTAGCGCCCATCCTTCTCCAGCGCCCCCGCCACATGAAATTCATAGCCCCTGATCTGGTGTTTTTGTCCCTGATCCATGTCTCCCGCCTCCAGACCTGATTGTCATGGCTTTGGACTATCCATTCGATTGGAACGGTTGAGTGTTTGATTTGAATCAATACGTTCACAGAAAAGCTTTAACGAGCGTATCGACGTTTGCCGCAAGCGTAGCGAGCGGAGGGGATGTGTGGCTGAGAAGCGCAACCGCACTGAAGTGCGGTGAGCATCGCCAGCCGCAAAGCCCCCCGCGCAGTAGCTTGCGGCAGCCGTCATCACCCAGCGCGAATGGCGCGGATCTGCTGGGCCGTTTCCTCAATCTCCCGATACGCTTCCTGGATATAGCCATTGATCGGGTGTCCATCCATCCACTCGAAATAGGCGCGCTCGTCGTGTTTGATGGCAAAAGGAACGTGGTGGTCGCGTATCGATTCGGCAGTTTCGCGCACCAGCGAGGCAAAAAGCAGCTCAATAGTTTCCATGATGGTCACCTTGTGAGACAGGAATGCAGAGCATTGAATGTAGCACAAAGCGCGCCGCCGGGGCCGCGCGCATCGCTTGTCCGGACCTCAGGCCGGATGGCCGATATGCTCGTACAGGATCACGCAGCCGATGACGATCAGCACGAGGCCGCCCACCAGTTCGGCGCGCCGGCCCGCCACCGTGCCCAGCACGCGGCCCAGCATCACGCCCAGGGTCACCATGACGAAAGTGGAAAAGCCGATGGCGGCGGCTGTGACGACAATATTCGCGCCCAGCAAGGCCAAGCCCGCGCCCACGACCATGGCGTCGATGCTGGTCGCCAGACCGGTGACGGCCAGTACCCAGAACGAGTGCGACTGGGCCGGCGCTTCCTCCTCGTCGCTATCGCTCAAGGCATTGCGTATCATCAGCAAGCCGATGATGCCGAGCAGGCTGAAGGCGATCCAGTGGTCCCACGCTTCCACGTAGGGCGCCGCCACGCTGCCCAGGGCCCAGCCGATGATGGGCGTGATGGCTTCGATGACGCCAAAAATCAGGCCCGTGCGCAGCGCCTCGCGCCATTGCGGCTTGTGCAGAGCGGCGCCCTTGCCCACGGCAGCCGCGAAGGCATCGGTGGACATGGCAAGCGAGAGGGCGGCGGTGGCGGCGAAATTCATCGTTGGCTTTCAGTAGAACCTGGCTGGGATGGGTAGTTGCAAACTATAAACCCGGCGATTTTACCCTACGTACAGCACCACCAAGGAGGCCAGCAGGCAATACGCGCCAAAGAAATGCCAGCGTCCTTGTTCCAGCCAGCGCGACAGCCAGCGCAGGGCCAGCAAGCCGGCCAGGAACGACAGCAGCATGCCCAGCAGGCTGGGGCCGAGCAGATGCAGCAGGCTGTTGCCGTGTTCCAGATGGTCCAGGCTGCCATTTGCCACGGCCTGGTAAAAGCGCCAGCCTTCCTTGACCAGCACGGCCGGCGTCAGCACGACGGCCAGGGCGAAGCTGAATTCCTCGGCGCGGCGCTGCGGCACGCCCATGGCGATACCGGCGGAAATGGTCGCGCCCGAGCGGGAAAATCCCCGGAAGGGCAGGCACAGGCCTTGCACGGCGCCGATCACCATCGCCTTGCCGATGGACAAGGTGCCATGCTGGCGCGCTTGCTGGCGTGAGGACACAATGATCAGTACGCCGGCGGCGGCCAGCGCGGCGGCCATCAGTTTCGCGTTGCCGAACAGGTGTTCGATTTCAAAGCCGGGCGCATCCTTGCTCATGACGTGCGTAATACCCTTCAGCAAGCCAAAGCCGACGATGCCCGTCAGGGCCGTGGCCGCTGCGAGCAGCAGGACATTGCTGCGAAAAGCGCTGGCCGAACTGAAATACGTGGCGCGCCAGGATGCCCAGAAATACACGATGACGGCGAACATGGTGCCCGTGTGCAGCATCACCAGCAGCATGGTCAGCTCCGGCGATGTCGGATCCAGCCCCATCAGCTTTTCCGCCATGATGACGTGGGCGGAGCTGGACACGGGCAGCAGCTCGGCGAAGCCCTGGACGATGGAAAGAATAAATAGTTGAAGAAAACTCATGGGTATCGGTAATCGGGCGGGGAAAGAAGGGCCGCCGATTTTACCTGCCAGGTCCCGTGCTGGCCCCTTGCGCCAGATTACAGTTTGTCCATGTCTTGCTGCCCGGCCGCTTATTGCGGTTTGAACACGGCGCGGAAAGCCTTCAGGGCTGCCGGGTGATAGATCGTGCCATGGGTTTCTTCCGGCATCTTTTCCACATGCCATTGCAAGCCCGACGGCGCCTGTTTCTCCAGCACGTCTGCCAGGCGCTGCACTTCGATGGCGATGCCTGACTCGCTGCTCGACGCCAGGTACAGGCTGCGCTTGCCTGGCTTGCCCTTGGCCAGCAAGGCTGCCGCTTCGCGCGGCAGGGCGCCGCGATTCCACCACAGGCTGGGGTCGAATGCCAGGTAGTGGTCGAACAGCTGCGGTTCCAGCAGATACGTTTCCACGACGAACAGGCCCGCCAGCGATTCGCCGACGATGGCCGTTTCGCCTGTCGTGCGGTAGCGGCGCGCAATTTCCGGCATCAGTTCATCGCGGATGAAGGCCCGGTAGGCGGACGCGCCGCCCACCACGGGAGCGATCTTGCGGTCTTCCGCGCTGTCCGTCGGCCCCGTCAAGTTGCGCCGGCGCTGCGTGTTTTGCATGCCGACCAGCATGAAGGGGCGCATCGTTCCATTCGCTACCGACACTTGCAGCAAGCCGGCCACGTGCAGGAAATCTTCCGCGACGCCACCGTCCGGCATGTACAGCACGGGCAGCGGTGCATCGGGCGCAGTATCCCAGGCACGCGCCATGTACACATTGATGTGGCGCTTTTCCTGCAGCGCCTGCGAATCGATGTTGAAACTTTCACCGATGACGAGCGGCGTAGCCGCGCTGGAGGCCGCGGTAACGGCGGGCGCGGCAGTGGCGAGATGGAAGGGGCTGGACAGCAGCAGGGCGGCGGTGAGGTGCAGTGCAAGGCAGGGGCGGCGCATGTTTTCCTGTGATAAGAGTTGGATCGATGGCATGTACTCGTATGGACATGCCATCGGGCGATTCTATCTTATCTTTGAGGCAGCATTACTTGATCGTCAAGAGTTGCCGATCGCGCACGATGCCGGCCTTGTCGACCGTGTAGCCAACCAGCAGCGCGCCATCCTCGGCGCAGGCATGGCAGGTCATCAGGGGCGTGGAAAACAGCAGGCGCTGGCCGCCATCGTCGGTGGCCGTGCTGCCGACGAAATCGGCGGGCGCAAACGGGACGGAGTCCGGATGGGCGGCGGCAAACGCGCGCCAGGCCCGTGTGGCGCGGTCTTCCTCGCGCACGGAACCTTCGTCGATGTCGATGGCCGCGCCATCGCTGCCGATCAGCAAGGTGCCTTCATTCGTGTTGGCGCGAAACGGATAGGTGACGGTGGCCAGGGCCGCCTTGCCCAGCGGACGCCAGGCCGAGATGAAGCCCGCCTTGTTTGCTTTCACCAGCATCCTGGCGGCGGCGATGGCTTGCGGACGCGCGCCGCTGCGCTGCATGGTGCGCAGCAGGCAGACGTCGGGCGCCGTCGGCGATTGTTCGCTGCGGCAAGCCGACAGCGAGCGTTCCTGCCAGACGGCGCGCGCGTCGATGGGGCCGGTAGCTTGGGCATGGGCCGCCTGCATGGCGGCCAGGCCGGTGAAAGCAAGGGCGCTCAATACGCGGCGGGAAGATCGTGTGGACATGGGCGTCTTTCAATAGCGGAAACAGAAGAGCTTCCGATTATAGGAGGGGGCTGGAGTGGAAGCGCGCACGGGATGGTCTTGCCGGCGTCCGGCTTGTGCCTCGGTCAGCGCTTTTTTGCCGCCGCCTGGCGCAAGGCCTTGGCTTCCTGCTTGTTGGGGATGTGCGGGCGCGTGGCCAGCTCGGCCTTGACGGCGGCGATGGCGGCGCCGAACAGCTGTTCGGCCTGCTCGACGCTGGCGCCCGCATAGTGCTGCTGGTTGGATTGGGCGGCGCGCAGCCGGCGCAGCAGCGCCAGCAATTGCTTGCCGTACAGGGCGTGCAGATCTTGCGCCAGCACTTGGGCGCCCAGCGTGACCTCCACATGCTCGGGGGCGAGCATGCGCAGCAAGGCCTGGCCTGCGGGTTGGGCGACTGGGGTCAGTTTGGGCTTGTCCATCGGCAGTGTATAGCTCCGTGAAGAATTACAGGTATTCCCAGATTTCATCGAAGGTTTCGCGCGCGAAATCGTTGCGCCAGGCTTCCGAATTCTTTTCGCGGCTGACGGCAAACACGGCGCGCCATGTCTGCTTTGGCGAGCTCGTGTAGGTTGCGGCGATCGTTTGCAGGCCGGCCGTGCATTGCTCGACCTTGCAGCCGCTCTTCGCCAGTTGCTGGGCGGCAGGCGCCCATGCCACGGGCACCTTGACGACCTGGCATTCGAAGCTGACGGCCGTCGTTTGCATGCCGTTTTGCACCGTCACGGGGTCCGCCTTGGTGACTTGGCACACGGCGCCATTCTTGGCGGCGATGACATTGGCGGCCAGCAGTTCGGCGGCCGGCGTGACGGCTGCGCGCATGTCGGCGGGGAACAGGTCGGCGATCAGCTTGCCTGTTTGCGTTGGAAACTGGGCGTCCGCTGCCTTCAGGGCGCTGTACGACGCGTATTCGGCGCTTTGATGGCCCGCCAGGCGCGTGGGGCGCAGGTAGGCGTTGAGTTTGGCGACGCTGGCTTCATCCTGGTTGATGATGGTCTTGATATACAGGTCGGCGACGGCCAGCGGCGCCAGTTCGACGGCGGTGGATTCAGCCGCCATGGCGGACTGCATCAGCGCGGCGGCGAGGGTGGCGGCCAGCAGTCTGGCGGCAGGAAATGGCTTGTGCATGTGTTTTCTCCATGATTCAATGTCAGGCGCCAAAAGATGCTTTTCGGCAATTTCGGCGCCCGCATTATAGATGGTGAAAGTCATAACGTTGCACACTTCAGGCGTGCGCCTTGCTGGCCGCTTCAAGCAAGGCCAGCAGCAGCTCCTTGCGCCGGCCTTGCGCCTTGCGCGCCAGTGCCGCCAGTTTTTCCAGCTTGCCCCAGACCGGATACAGCATGTGCTCGACCAGATAGCCGTCCAGCCCTTGCAGTTGCTGGCAGAACAGTTCCAGTTTCTCGATATCCTCCAGTTCCGCCTGGATCCTGACCTTTGCGTTATCCGTGCACGCGCGCAGGCACGCCGCCAGCACAGGGGCGGAGTCGCGCGTGACGCCATGTCGTTCGGCAAAGGCCGCCGTGAACTGGTCCTGCACGGACTGGTGTTCCTCGTCGACGTTGGCCATGTAGTGCTGCACGAGCGGGAAATAGCGGGCATCGAGCAAGCCCAGCCCAAACACGGCATAGCTGCCGGGCATGCAATTCTTTTCGCCTTCCGTGTCGGCATAGAATTCGAATTGCTCGATGGCGGCGCGCGCATACGCTTCCAGTTGCGGCCGCAGGGACGCATGGGCGAGGGCGTTGGCAAAGAATCGGTGCGTATCGGATTTGGCCAGTCCCTTGATCGGCAAATATGCCTTGACCTTGGATTTGAGCTTGATCTGGTAGCTTTTCGGGAAACCGGCTTGCAGCAGATGCGTGATGAAGGCCAGCGCCTGCGCATACGCGCCGTCCTCTTCCTGTGTGATGGTGATGCTGATCGTGGCAAACACATCGTTGGCGCGGCATTCCAGCAGCGCGTTTTTCACGTGGATGTCGGCATCGGGGAAGGTGCCGCTGCCTTCCTTGAGCATGCGCACGGCCCGTTCGCTGCCCAGTTCGCGCGCGATTTCCAGGAATTTGAGGCCTGTCGATTTGGCATAGCTCGGTTCGTGCCGCAGTATCATGACGGCGCCATACAGCAGCAGGTCGATCGGCGCCAGCGCCTGCGCGTCTGGCGCCGCGCCCGCCTTCAAGCTGTATTCCGCGCTGCGGTAGCTCGATTGCCGCACATCATAGAACTGCGGCAGGAATTGATTTTCCGCCCAGGCCGACACGGCCCGGATGATATCGCCGCGATGTTCGGCCAGCGCCTGCGGGCGTGATTTGTTCAGCTGCTCGATGCGTTCGAATTGCGCCAGCGTCCAGCCGATATCGGGCTGCGGAAACAGCTGGGGATCGAGCAGGTGGCGCGACAGGAAGAAGGTTTCCAGCTTTTTCGTTGGCCGCTTGCCGTGTTCAAGTTTTTGCGTGACGTAGCTGTGTATGCGCTCGAGCAGGGTCTTGCGCTTGCCTTCGTTGACGTAGTCGAGCAGGTTCAGGTGCAGCATGCCCTGTGCCGTCTGGAATTTGCCGCGAAAGTTGAAGCGGTAGTCGATCAGGGGCGTGTCCGCCAGTGTTTCCAGCTTCGCTAGCACAATGGCAACCAGTTGGGGCGCGATGATGTCGCGCACGACGGCTTCATCGAGGCGCGATGGCGTCCTCCTTGGTGCGAAATCCTCGGCATCGGCCAGCTGGAAATCGTCGGCCATGCTGCGTCCAGGTTTGTAGTCGAGCAATAACTCGTTGAAGATGCCCATTTGTAAGGTGGTGCGATTCACGGCGCTTTCCAGGTCGGTGCGCTTCAGGCGCTCGACAAACCACTCTTCTACGGCTGCCATCATTTCCCCCGTTGCCTGCTCTAACAGTGTGCTCATTGACTTCCTTGCATTGTGGGCGACGGTGCCATCGCTTGCCGTCACGATCATGTTTAATATAAAACACTATTTTAGGTGCCATGCCTGGCTGCAACAAGGGCCACACACGAGCGACTACTGGTATGCACTTATGTTCGGTGGCAGACGGTAGCTTGCGCACCTTGCCGCTATTCTCGGCGTATTCCCAGCGGGAAATGGCGCCGAGCTTGCGCCATTGCCGCGACAACCTTGCCAGGAGCCGCCCGGCCATGCCCTATGAAATTCTCCGCGACAGCATCGCGCTCGAGCAGGCGGGTGACGCCATCCGCTTCCACTTGTCCGTCTTCGGGGCGGAAAAGACGTGCCGCATCACCGTCACGGCATTGCACAGCCTGGACCAGGGGCAGGGCGGCGACTTGCTGGCCATCTTCGACACCCACCGCCTGCGCATCGGCCAGCGTGCCTTCTCCTACCTGAGCCGCGATCTGCTGGTCAGCGGCGTGGTGTTGCGCGCACTTGATTTCTAGTCACTTTTTCCTGCGACCATGCCCGTGACCTGGCCAGGTATGGTATTTCCGCACAGATCGTCAAGTAAATGCAGGTATGGCTGGACGGAAATGTTACATCTCGGTATTCTGCGCATGATACTTATTTCTATACAGAAAAAGGTAAGAGGGCGGTTCGGGCCGGCGGCAACGCGGCGCGCGCTGCCACGCAAGGTCAGGCATGCAAAGGTGAAGTCGTCCGCTTGCTGAGCGAAACGGTCGTGTTTCGGCTCGCGGCGGGCAGGGAACAGTGCTGTCATCTTTAAAATAGTAGGAGAGGTTGCTCATGGATGCAGAAAAGGATGTTGTGTACGGTACAGAAGATTTGTTGATGAGTTTGTGCAACTCGGTGGTTCGGGTGCTCAACGTTGCAACACAAAGCAAGGTCAATTATTCAGGCATGGTGCAGCGCATCACCAAGACGGGCCTGAAGCCGGACATCGGCTGCTTCGTGATGTTCGATGGCGGTTTCACGGGCCTGGTCGTGCTCAATTTTGCCGCCGATACGGCGATGGAAATCTACGAGCGCTACATGTTGCACATGGGTATGCCGAAGTCGGAGCTGGCCAGCTTCTACACATCGGACGAAGTGTCGAACATCATGGGCGAGCTGATGAACCAGATCGTGGGCGACTTCACGGGCAAGGTACGCCGCGAGCTGCAAACGAACATCACCCAGAGCCAGCCGAAGATGCTGGTGCTGAACAAGCAGGTGATGCTCAGTGTCGACACGCCGCTGGACCGCCCGGAAATGCGCCGCGTCACTTTCTACACGGAAAAGAACAATATTTTCTATCTGGAACTGGCGATCGACCGTACCGAGTTCATCAAGCTGCACGATTTCGATTCGCGCGAAGTCGATGCCGACTCGCTGATGGATGGCGAATTCGCGAACCGCGAACGTAACGCCGCCCCGGCACCTGCGGCGGAACCGGAAGACGACGACAACGCCGACCTGCTCAAGTCGTTGGGCATGTAAGCAGCGCTTGTTGACCGTGGTTGACAATGGCTGGCGGCAGTTTTGCCGCCAGCCATTGCTGTTTACAGCCTACAAGGTCTTGCTCATGAACACCCGGCTCGTCCCTTCGGGGCTGCAGGCAATGTCGCCGAAGCGGCGCCAGCCGCGGCGCTCGTAAAATTCGGGCGCCTGGAAACTGATGGTGTACAGCACCGCCGAGCCGCAGCCGCGCCGGCGTCCTTCTTCTTCGAACTGCCCCAGTATCTGGCTGCCCAGGCCCAAGCCTCGCAAGGCGGCGGGCAAGTAAAACAAATCGAGAAACAGCAGGCCCAGCGAGGTCCGGCCCATGGCGCCGCCCAGCACCCGCTGGCTGTCGCGGTCGCGCACGACCACGCTCAATACCTGCCTGTCCTGGTATCCCGTGATCGCATCGTTATAGGCGTTCAAGCCCTCGAGGATGGTTTGTTCGACCTCCGCGTCGATCGTGGCGCTGACACAGATGGTGTAGGGTAATTCGCTGAGCGGGTGTGCAGGCATGCTGGGCAGGCAAATAGTAAATAACTGTATAAATATACAGTATTTTGACTATTTTCGCCCGCTTATTATTGCAACGTCAATGTGTCCATGCGGCGCTTGCCGACCATGCCGCCTTGCTGGCTGTCGTCGAGCGACCAGTACTCAAGCGCATACGCATAGCTGCCATCAATGATGGTCAGCGTTTCCTTCTGGCGGCCGTTGGGCGCCTTGTAGTACAGGCGCCGCGCGGGCCTGCCATCCACCGTCTGCTTGAACGATTGCGCCGCCATGCTGGCGCGCTTGCCCGTCTTGCCCGCCATCGACATCGCCGTGATCGTCACGTAGGCCCGGTCCGGGCAGCGGGCCAGCAGGTGGGCGCCGCTGAGGACGGTGGGCTGCGTTTGGTCCAGCGGGAAACCGAACGGTTGCACGCCGACGATATCCTGGCATCCCATCTGTCGCGCCAGGCCGGTCAGCGTTGCCGGATCGAGCGCGCTCGTATAGTGTTTTTCAACGGCCTGCGCCTGACCCAGCGCCAGGCGGCGCTCCAGTTCGGCCAGCGAGATGTCGCTGGGCACGGGCAGCGGCGCGGGCGCGTCGGGATCGGCCGCACTGGATGTTTCCGCCCGCATGCGCGAGGCGACAGAGTGGCTGCTCCCGGCCGTGCCATCGAGGGCATGGGCGAGTGACGTGGCGCTGGCAAGGGCGATTGCCAGCGATAAAGCTGGGTGTTTCAGCATGAAATGTCCCGGTTAACGTGCAGCCATCGCCGACGCAATCTCGATCGAACTCAGTTTCCAGCCCCACACGCCATGGCGCAGCAGGACCAGCGCACCTTCCTGTGCATTACCATCCTTCGCGCGCACGACGAAGGTGTTCAAGCCGGCATAGCCTGCCGAATACCCGGCCTTTTTCTGCGCGCCGTCGGCGGGTGCATCCGCGTTCGTATTCGCATCCGCCTGCGGGCTGACGGCGCTCTTGTTGACCAGCGCGACGACGCCGGCAGGCGAGACCATGGTGTCGACCATCTTGCCCAGCATGGCGCTGGCGATCGACTGGCCCAGGGCGGCCAGCGGGTTGTCGCTGCCGGCGGTCGCTGCGATGCTGCGCTCCATGCTGGCCTCCAGCTGCGTCTTGACGCTGGCGCGCAGGGCGGGGAAGTCCACGTGTTCGGCCAGGGCTTCGGCGTTGCGCTCGGCCAGCGCAGCCTTGATCTGGTGCAAGGCGTAATACGGCGAGGCATAGGCGGTGGCGGCGATGGCAACGATGGCCACGGCCGCGGCAATGGTGATTTTTTTCAAGTGAAGCCTGCTAGGTGGAGGGTGGAAAATGGATGGCACGCAGCGTATCTGCTAAATGGAAATACGGCAATCATATTTTCTTGCCATTATTTCTCCGCATGCACTCGGGGCGCCCTCGGCGGACCACTATAGAGTGATGAGGGTGGGTGCTGTATAATGGGAGAAAAGTATTTAACTAGCTGTTTTAACTGAATAAAGACCCAATATCACATGCTATCTACAGCAAATATTACGATGCAGTTTGGCGCCAAGCCATTGTTTGAGAATATCTCCGTCAAGTTCGGCGACGGCAACCGCTATGGTTTGATCGGCGCGAACGGCTGCGGCAAGTCGACGTTCATGAAGATCCTGGGCGGCGACCTGGACCCGTCGGGCGGCAACGTCATGCTCGATACCAATGAGCGCCTGGGCAAGCTGCGCCAGGATCAGTTCGCGTTTGAAGACATGCGCGTCCTCGACGTCGTCATGATGGGCCACACGGAAATGTGGGCCGCCATCCAGCAGCGCGACGCGATCTACGCGAACCCGGAAGCGACGGACGACGACTACATGCAGGCGGCCGAACTGGAAGGAAAAGTGTCCGAATACGACGGCTACACGGCCGAATCGCGCGCCGGCGAACTGCTGCTGGGCGCCGGTGTCGCCATCGACCTGCACCAAGGCCCGATGAGCAATGTGTCGCCAGGCTGGAAGCTGCGCGTGCTGCTGGCGCAGGCGCTGTTCTCGAACCCGGACATCCTGCTGCTCGACGAGCCGACGAATAACCTGGACATCAACACGATTCGCTGGCTGGAAGACGTGCTCAACGAGCGCAACTCCACCATGATCATCATTTCCCATGATCGCCACTTCCTGAACCAGGTGTGCACCCACGTGGCCGACATGGACTACGGCACCCTGAAGATTTATCCAGGCAACTACGACGAATACATGTTCGCCTCGACCCAGGCGCGCAACCAGCAACTGGCCAACAACGCGAAAGCGAAAGACAAGGTTGCCGAGCTGCAGGAATTCGTGCGCCGCTTCGCCGCGAACAAGTCGAAGGCCCGCCAGGCGACGTCGCGCGCCAAGCAGATCGAAAAGATCAAGGTCGACGACATCAAGCCATCGTCGCGCGCCTATCCGTTCGTGCGTTTCGACGGCGAAAAGAAATTGCACCGCCTGGCCGTGGAAGTCGAGAACATCTCGAAAGGCTTCGATCGCCAGCTGTTCAAGAACTTTTCCATCATGGTCGAGGCGGGCGAACGCATTGCCATCATCGGCGCCAACGGCGCCGGCAAGACCACCATGCTGCGCTGCATCGCTGGCGATATCGCCGGCTTGCAGCCTGATCAAGGCCGCGTGAAGTGGGCGGAAAACGCCAACGTCGGCTACATGCCGCAAGACCCGACGGAAGATTTCGCCAAGGACACGAACCTGACCGACTGGATCGGCCAGTGGACGAAAGAGGGCGACGACGACCAGGCCGTGCGTTCCATCCTGGGCCGCTTGCTGTTCGGCGGCGACGATGTCAAGAAGGCCGTCAAGGTGCTGTCCGGCGGTGAAAAAGGCCGCATGATGTACGGCAAGCTGATGCTGGGCCGCCACAACGTGCTGATGCTCGATGAACCGACCAACCACATGGACATGGAATCGATCGAATCCCTGAACATCGCGCTGGAAAAATACGCGGGCACCCTGATCTTCGTGTCGCATGACCGCGAATTCGTTTCTTCGCTGGCCAACCGCATCATCGAGATCAAGGAAGATGAAGTGGTTGATTACCGTGGCAATTACGAAGACTATTTGAAGAGCCAGGGTATTGATTAATTTGTAGGGTAACGTTGTGTCGGATTATGCGCTGTGCGCTAATCCGACCTACGCTAGTAGGCAGGCCATGTAGGTCGGATTAGCGTAGCGTAATCCGACAATGCCGGCCAGCGAGGCCACCCAGCACCACACCGACGCGCCGCGGTCCATTCGTTCCGGCGCAACTGCTTTATTGCAATCGTGCCGGTCTATCCCGTTTTTGTTTGACACAGCCATGCAAACTTTAGCCATCAAATCCGTCGAGTACGAACATCCACAAGACGGAGCCAGCTGCACTGCCCACGCCTGGGCACGCACGCCAGCGACGCCGTCCCCGGCCGAGAAAGCCGAACTGATCACGCGCATCAAGCGCCTGCTGATCGAGCGCGAAGCCGTGCTCGTTGCCCACTACTACGTTGATGCCGACCTGCAAGACCTGGCCGAAGCCACGGGCGGCTGCGTCTCCGATTCCCTGGAAATGGCCCGCTTCGGGCGCGACCATCCGGCCAAGACCCTCGTCGTGGCCGGCGTGCGTTTCATGGGTGAAACGGCAAAGATTCTCAGTCCCGAGAAAACCGTCTTGATGCCCGACCTCGACGCGACCTGTTCGCTCGACCTCGGTTGCCCGGTCGATGAATTCACGGCCTTCTGCGACGCCCATCCGGACCGCACGGTGGTGGTGTACGCCAACACCAGCGCGGCCGTCAAGGCGCGCGCGGACTGGATGGTGACCTCGTCCATCGGCCTCGACATCGTGGCCCACCTGCATGCGCAGGGCAAGAAAATCCTGTGGGCACCTGACAAGCACCTGGGTTCCTACATCCAGAAGCAAACGGGCGCCGACATGCTGCTATGGCAGGGTAGCTGCCTCGTGCATGACGAATTCAAGGGCATCGAACTCGATCTGCTCAAGGAAGAGTATCCGCAAGCCAAGGTGCTCGTGCACCCGGAGTCGCCCGCGAACGTGGTGGCGCTGGCCGACATGGTGGGTTCCACGTCGCAAATGATTGCGGCAGCGCAAACCATGGACACGGACACTTTTATTGTCGCCACCGACAACGGCATCCTGCACAAGATGCGCGCGGCCGCGCCAGGAAAACGTTTCATCGAAGCGCCCACGGCCGGCAACAGCGCCACCTGCAAGAGCTGCGCGCACTGCCCGTGGATGGCCATGAACGGCTTGCTGAACCTGGCGCAGACGCTGGAAAATATGCACAACGAAATCCACGTCGATCCTGCCGTCGGCCAGCTTGCCGTGCGCTCGATCAACCGCATGCTCGACTTCGCCACCGCCAAGAAGGCGGGCCTCAAGCCGGGCGCGGACCTGGCAAAAGAAACCACATTGTTCCAAGGAATCGGTCCAGCATGAGTACCCTCGTTAATTCTTTCGCCCCTTTCGATCCGGCCCTGGCGCGCGCGTTCGAAGGCAATTTGCTGGCTGCTTTGCTGGAAGACGTGGGCCAGTGCGACCTGACGGGCGAGCTGGTGCCGTCCGACCACATCGTCACTGCCCGTGTGATCGTGCGCGAAGCGGCCGTGCTGTGCGGCGCGCCGTGGTTCGAAGGCATCATGAAAAGCCTGGATCGCAGCATCGACATTGCCTGGCATTACGCCGAAGGCGACATGATGACGGCCGACAGCGTTGTCTGCACGATTGAAGCGCCGGCGCGCGCCTTGCTCACGGCCGAGCGCAGCGCCCTCAATTTCCTGCAACTGCTGTCCGCCGTGGCCACGGCCACGCGCCAGTATGTCGACGTGATCGCCGGCACCAAAGCGTCCATTCTCGACACGCGCAAGACCTTGCCAGGCCTGCGCCTGGCGCAAAAGTATGCGGTGCGCGTCGGTGGCGGCAAGAACCAGCGCCTGGCCCTGTACGACGGCATCCTGATCAAGGAAAACCATATCGCGGCCGCGGGCGGCGTCAGCCAGGCCCTGGAAAACGCGCGCAATCTCGACGCGGGCGTGCCCGTGCAAATCGAGGTGGAAACCCTGGCGCAATTGCGCGAAGCGCTCGATGCGGGCGCTGTCTCCGTCTTGCTCGATAACTTCAGCAACGACATGATGCGCGAAGCCGTGGCCTTGACCGGTGGCCGCGCCTTGCTCGAAGCGTCGGGCGGCATCAATTTCGACACCGTGCGCGCCATTGCCGAAACGGGCGTGGACCGCATCTCGATCGGCAGCCTGACCAAGGATGTGCGGGCCACCGATTACTCCTTGCGCATCGTCGGCTGATGAAAAAAGCAGGGCGGCGCCTGCTGGCCTTGGCGCTGCTGTGGCCGGCATTTGCCGTGCCCCTGCAGGCACGCGAGCTGCTGGCCGTGGGCGCGCAGTTCGAACGCGTGTTCGAATACCAGGAGGGTGGCGAGTATGGCGGACTGGGCGCGGAACTGCTGCGCCTGATGGCGGCACGCACGGGTAACACCGTGCGTTTTCGCATGGTGCCGTGGGCGCGCGCGCAAGCCATGCTGGTGCAGGGCCAGGCCGATATCTTGATCGGTCCCTACAAGACGCCCGAGCGCATTGCCAGCATGGCCTTTTCCGACAAGCCGTTTTACCAGGACCAGATGGTTTTTTATACGCGCCAGAACGCCAGCTTCAGCTGGGACGGCGACTACGCGATGCTGAAGAACCGCAGGGTGGTGCTGCTCAATGGCTGGGCCTATGGCGCGGAATGGGAGCGCGTGCGGCCCGGCTTGCAGGTCAGCGTGGCCAACAACGTGGAAAATGGCTTGAAGATGCTGGTGCACAATCACGTCGACGTCTTCGTCAGCAACCGTCGCAATACCGATCCCGTCATCGCCCGCCTCGGCTATGGACGCCAGGTGAAACCCCTGCCCAGAATCATCGAACTGCAAAACGGCTATTTTGCCTTCCCCCGTTCGCCCACTTTCGACAAGCTGCGTGTGCAGTTCGACCAGGAACTGAATAACCTGATCGAGACGGGCGAGCTGAAAAGACTGGGCAAGCGCTACGACGTCAGCTTGCCTTGATAGACGCATGCCGGCCGGCAGGGCGGCATGCGTGGGTCCTCGTGAATCATTTACAACTGGCGTGCCTCGAACGTATTGCACTGGGCAATCTGACCGCTCTCGATGCCCTTGGTAAACCAGCGTACGCGCTGCTCCGAGGTGCCGTGTGTAAATGAGTCCGGCACGACATGGCCTTGCGCCTGGCGCTGCAGCGCATCGTCGCCGATGGCCGTGGCCGCTTTCAGGGCCGCTTCCACATCGCCCTGCTCGAGGATCTTGCGGTCCTGATTCGCGTGATAGGCCCATACGCCGGCAAAGCAGTCGGCCTGCAATTCCAGGCGCACGGACATGGCGTTGGCCTGGCGCTCCGATTGCGTGCGGCGCGCATTGTCGACCTTTTCCGACAGGCCCATCAGGTTTTGCACGTGGTGGCCCACTTCATGCGCGATCACGTACGCTTCGGCGAATTCGCCCGAGACCTTGAAACGCTGCTGCATCAGGTTGAAAAAATCGAGGTCCAGATAGACTTTCTGGTCGCCGGGGCAGTAGAAGGGCCCGCTGGCGCTCTGGCCCGTGCCGCAGGCCGTCGGGATACTGCCCGAGAACAGCACCAGCTTGGGTTTCACATAGCTGCCGCCCTCGGCCTTGAACAGGGCGCCCCACGTGTCTTCCGTATCGGCCAGCACGGTTTTCACGAAGCGGGCCATCTCGTCCGATTCGGGTGGCTGGCGCGCCGGGACCTGGCTTTGCTGGGTGCTGACCTGGCCGCCACCGCCGCTGAGCAGATTGAGCAAGGTCAAGGGATTGACGCCCAGTACATACGAGCCGACGAGGGCGATGACGATGGTGCCAATGCCGATCGAGCGCCCGCCAAAACCAAAGCCGCCACCGCCGCCTCCGCCGCCATCTTCGCCACGGCGATCTTCCACATTGTCGCTTTCGCGATTGCCTTCCCATTTCATGATATTTACTCCTGCTGCGATTTGCGATTGATTGGTGACGTCTGAATATGTTTCTTGCGACGAATCTTGTTATTATCGCAGTAAACTGCGTCGCGAAAGAGGTGACAATGTTACCCTTTGCAACTTTCCACCCACTCCACAACAGGTACACGCATGGCGCTTGCCAACGATACACTCATTTCGCCAACGGCGGTGGTCCAGGCGCAACTGGACGCCTACAACGCGCATGACGTGCCGGCCTTGCTGGCCATCTACGCAGATGATGCGCAGCAATTCCAGCACCCCGATACCTTGCTGGCGCAGGGCGGCGCGCAGATCGGCCCCCGTTTCACGGCCCGTTTCGCGGCAAGCCGGCCGCGGGCGCAGTTGCTCAATCGTATAGCCTGCGGCAAGCTGGTGATCGACCATGAAATCGTCCATGGCGATACGGACGATGGCGTGTCGGCACAGGAACTGGTGGCGACGTATGAGGTGGAGCAGGGACGCATCAGCCGTGCCTGGTTCAACTTTGGCGCGTTGACGCGCTTGCGCGTGGTGCTGCCGGCCGATGTGCCGGCAATGAATGCGCTGATCGCCCGTTCCGGCGTGGCGCTGAGCGCGGGGTTTTATACGCAGGAACAGGCCGAGGCCGTGACGCGCCACGTGTTCGGCGTCGATACGCAGCTCGTGGCGGACCGGACGTATTTCGTGATCGAACGCGATGGCGCCATGCTGGCTTGCGGCGGCTGGAGCCAGCGCGCCACCCTGTATGGCGCCGACCGCGCCAAGAGCGGGCCGGATCCGCTGCTCGATCCGGCCAGCCAGCCGGGCCGCATCCGCGCCTTCTTTGTCGAACCAGGCGCCGCCCGCCAGGGCCTGGGCAGCATGCTGATGCGCCATTGCGAACGCCAGGCGCTGGCCGCCGGTTTTACCGCCCTGGAACTGGCCGCCACCTTGCCCGGGGTGCCGCTGTATCTGGCCAGCGGCTTTGCCGTGACGGAAGAGTTTCATCTGGACTTGCCCGATGATATCAAGCTGCCGCTGGCGCGCATGCACAAGCAGTTGTAAAACCATGTTTTACCAGGGCAGCGGCGCCTTTTCCCCGTTGGCATGCTCACCGTAATACAGCGATGGCAGGAAGCGCGACAGATAGGTAAATTCGCTGTAGCAATGGCGCAGCAAATTCAGGCCCAGTACGTCGGGCACGTCGCGCACGGGGTCCAGGCTATTGCGGCCCAGCAAGAAGCGGCTGCGCAGCACGCAACCTGTGGGCGTATCACGGGTCAAATGCAGCATCTCGCCATCGAGCGGGTCGCCCAGCGGGTCCAGTTGCACGTGCTCGCCAAAGCCGATGCGCGCGCAGATGGCAGCCGACAGGGTGCCGCTATCCTTGGCCTGCTGCAGTTGCGCCGGATCAAATACCTCCTTCGGATCATGGAACTTCAGCTTGGCTTTCACGGGCGGAATGTCGCCCAGCGATTCCACGGCCTCGATCGAGGCGCCATAGTAACTCTCTCCCTTTTTCCACGCATTGTTCCAGCCGTGATGTGCCACGTGGTCGTGCGGATGCCACCACTTGATGTGCTGGGTCGTTTCGAAAAACGTAAACCACCAATCCAGCATGCGCCCGCTGCAGCCGTGCAGTTCCGTGCGCGCCGCCACCAGCAGACAACCGTCTTCCAGGCGCTTGATGCCGGTTTCCAGGTGCAAGGGAAACGGGTCGAGCAAGTCGCCCGTGCTGATGATGCTCCATGGGAATTCCATATGTTTCGTCATATCGTTCTCCTTTGTTGGGGTGGACCAATTATATATTAAAGAAACGATTTTCGTTTCCTAAATATGTTTCAGTGTAAAATTGCCCATCGATCAAGCTTGGAGCCGGCATGCAGGAAGAAGAGAGCAAGGCTGTGCGTGGACGGGGCCGTCCGGCGCGCCCGCCCGAGGAAGCGCGCGAGGCGGCTGTGCAAGCGGCCACCTGGCTGCTGCTGCACGAAGGCTATGCGGCCACGACCATGGAAGCGGTGGCGCGCCACGCGGGCATGGCCAAGAAGTCGCTGTATCAATACGCGGCCAACCGCGAGGAACTGGTCGCCCTGGTGGTGCGCGGCTGGACGGATGCGTTCCTGCCTGCCATGGCGCACGATGCGGCCGGGCCTGGTGACGTCTTGCCTCTGTTAAAAGAGATATTGCAGGCGATGGCGGCGCGCGTGCTGACGGCGGATGCTGTGGGCCTGTTCCGCCTGCTGTGCACGGAGTTTCCCGCGCGTGCGGACTTGCTGGCCGTGTATCAGCGCAACGGCATCGAGCGGGGCACGGCGATGCTGGCCGAATGGCTGGGCCGCCAGGCCGCGCGCGGCCACATGACGATCAGCAATGCGCCTGAACTGGCTGGCCTGCTGCTGGCCATGGTGATTGCCGAGCCGCTGCGGCAGATGGCGCTGGGCTTGCTGGCGTCCGTGCCGGCCTGGGATGCCGCGCCGCGCATCGACGCCGTGCTGCGTCTGCTGGGCGGGTCGGCGTTCAGCGTGGCTGGTGCTTCAACGCCTCGCGGTAGCTGAGCGCAGACAGTTGCTGGCGGTGCTTCGTTGCAAAAAACAGCACCTCTGCCGGCGCGTGGCGCGCGTAATCGCGCAGGGCCCAGCCGATGGCCTTGCGGATGAAAAACTCGTCTTCATGGGCCAGCGCCAGCGCCGCGCCGAACAGCCAGCCGGCATCTGTGTCGGCGCGCCAGCCCAGCTGGTGCAGCATGGCGATGCGGCGCAGCCAGAAGTCTTCATGGAGCAGCGCGTCATCCATGTGCGCATGGCCGTCGCCGCCGCGCTGGTGCTCCGCCTGCAGCACCTCGCCGACGATGCCCGCCATGCCGTCGACGCTGTCCCACCAGGCCCGCTGGCGCGCCAACGCCAGCAGGGCGGGGAGGTGAGCGATGTTCAGCTGGCGCCAGTGCAGGGCCAGCATGTCGAGCGCCACGTGCTGGTATTCGCGTTCCGGCTGTTGCCACAGCAGCTGCGCGTGCTCGAGCAAGGTCGCGGCATCGATGCCCTTCAAGCCCGCCAGCAAGTCCCTGGCGGCCAGTCGCCGCTGCGGCGCTGCAACGCCCAGGAAAACGAACTGGTCGCGCATATACGCCTGCATGGGCGCCGCGCGGCCCGGTTCGGCAGCAGCTTCGAGTGCGATTTTTAATTCCGTGTGCAAGTCCATGCTGTTTTCCCATGTTCAGACGTAAAAAAAGCGCTCCGTGGAGCGCCTTTTCATCTTCATCCGATATTACTGGATTTTTGCTTTCTTCATCAAGTCATCGCGGTAAGCGGCGAGTTTCTTCTGTTGCAGCGACTCGGCCACTTGACCCTTGACTTCTTCCAGTGCCGGCAGCTTCGTCGGACGGGTTTCTTCCAGCTTGATCACGTGGAAACCGAATTGCGATTGCACTGGCGTTTGCGTGACCTGGCCTGGTTTCAAAGCAACCATGGCGTCGGAGAATGGCTTCACGTACGAAGCTGGGCTGGCCCAGTCCAGGTCGCCGCCATTGGCTGCGGAACCGTCTTTCGATACTTTCGCCAGTTCTTCGAACTTGGCGCCGCCTTTCAGCTTGGCGATGATGTCTTTCGCTTCCGCTTCGGTGGCCACCAAGATGTGGCGTGCATGGTATTCCTTGTCGCCCGCTTGTGCCTTGAACTTGTCGTACTCGGCCTTGATTTCAGCATCCTTGACAGGGTTCTTCTTGACGTAGTCGGCCAGCAGGGCGTTGATGATGATGCTTTGACGGGCATTGTCGATCTGCGACTTGACTTCCGGACGCGTGCCGTAGCCTTGCTTGTCGGCTTCCTGGATCAGCACTTCACGGCCGATCAGGTCTTTTTTGATGGCTTCGCGCAATTGCGGAGAATCCGCTTGCTTGCCTTGGGCGACGACTTGCTTGACGACCTGGTCAACGCGCGACGACGGGATGGCCTTGCCATTCACTGTGGCGACGTTTTGCGCGAACGCAGGGATCGCTACAACGGCGACCAGGGCTAAGATCAAACGGGCTGGCTTCAAAATCATGTTCATTCCTAATAAATATACTAAAAATCGATACGCGCGGCTGTCGCGCAGTGCGCATTCAGGCGCAGAATACACGACCGGCGCCGAAAAGGGCGCCGGGGAGGTCAGTTCTTACTGAACTTTCGCTTTTTTGATCATTTCTTCCTGATACGCTTGCAGTTTCTTTTGCTGCAGCGCTTCGGCGATCTGTGGCTTGACTTCTTCCAGGGTCGGCAGTTTTGCCGCGCGGGTGTCGTCCAGCTTGATCACGTGGAAACCGTTAGGCGTTTGCACCGGGGTGTCGGTGACCTGGCCTTTTTGCAGTTTCACGAAGGCGTCCGAGAATACTTTCGGGAACGACGATGGGGCTGCCCAGTCCAGGTCGCCGCCGTTGTCGGCTGAACCGGTATCTTTCGATTGCTTGGCCAGATCTTCGAACTTGGCGCCGCCTTTCAGCTTGGCGATGATGTCTTTCGCTTCCGCTTCGGTGCCGACCAGGATGTGGCGCACGTGGTATTCCTTGTCGCCGGTCTGGGCCACGAACTTGTCGTATTCGGCCTTGATTTCAGCGTCGTTGACCGGGTTCTTTTTCAGGTAGTCGCCGACCAGGGCGTTGATGACGATGGCCTGGCGTGCGTTCTCGATTTGCTGCTTGACTGCTGCATCTTTACCGAAACCTTTGTTTTCCGCTTCTTGCATCAGCACTTCACGGCCGATCAAGTCTTTCTTGATCATTTCGCGCAGTTGCGGCGAATCCGGTTGCTGGCCTTGGGCGACGACTTGCTTGACGACTGCATCAACGCGCGACGATGGGATAGGCTTGCCATTAACAACGGCAACATTTTGCGCAAAAACAGGTACCGCGACAACGGCGAGTAGTGCGATCAGCAAGCGGGCTGGCTTAAAAGTCATTATTAAATCCTGTTAGGGAAAGTTTCGTAAAAAACGCATGGGAAGAAAACGCGTGCATGGCGCTTGCGGCAAACGGCATACCAAGTTGCCCCGGTACGCCAAAAACGCCGTCCTTACACTACTTCGGACGGCGCCAGGGCCACAATCGCCAATGCATGTATCTCATTATGCATCATATCGTGCACGGAATCATACACCAGTCGATGGCGCATGACGAGCCTGAGCCCTTCAAATTGACTAGAAATTATGCGTAGATTGTAATGGCCTCCGCCCGAGGCGGCGCCCGCATGGCCCCGGTGGCGCGCCGAGTCATCTTCCAGCACACATTCCAGAGGGGAAAGTGCCGTTTCCAGGCGGGTACGAATGCGCTGCATGCGCGTTTCCGGCGCGGTGTTTTCAGTGGTGGAGTTCATCATGCGTCTTCCTTGATATGTTTGGCCAGGAACAGGGTTTGCGCCACGATAAAGGCAAAGAAGATGCCCGTCGCGCCAAACGCCTTGAAGCTGACCCAGGCGGCCATGTCGCCCTTGTACAGCACGAAGGCCACGAACAGGTTCAGTGCGCCGATGGCGCCAAAGAAGATGATCCATGCGGCAAGCAGCTGGTTCCACACAACTTCGGGCAATTGCACTTGCGCTTCCATGGTCTTGCGGATCAGGTTTTTCTTGAAACCCACGTGGGCGATCAAGAGGGCCAGGCCGGACAGCCAGTAGATCAGGGTCGGCTTCCATTTCAGGAAGAAATCGTCATGCAGGTAAATGCTGGCGCCGCCGAACACGACAAAGATGAACAGCGACAGCCACAGCATGCCGTCCACCTTGCGCCCGCGCAGCAGCAGATAGCTGACCTGGCAGGCGGTGGCGACGATGCCGACGAGGGTGGCAAGTATCCACGGCGCCTGGTCGGCCTTGATCAAGCCGCCTGACACGAAGCCGGACAAATATTGCTGCACGAAATCGTGCGTGGCCGCTTCATACATGCCGCCCAGCTTGAAGGCGGCGAAGAAGGCGATCAGGGGGAATAGGTCGAATAGAAATTTCATGGCGAGACTTTACACGGGTCTTGTTACATTCATCTTAGGAATGGCTTAGGAGCAAGATGCCCGCCCGCCATTCCAGTGTCTCACGGTTGCGGATCGAAGCGCAGCGATGCCGAATTGATGCAATAGCGCAAGCCGGTCGGCGGCGGGCCGTCCGGGAAGACGTGGCCCAGGTGGGCGTCGCAGACGGCGCAGACGATTTCCGTGCGCACCATGCCATGGCTGCGGTCGACGATTTCCGTCACGTTGGCCGGGTCGAGTGCCTGGAAATAGCTGGGCCAGCCGCAGCCCGAGTCGAACTTGGTGTCCGAGGCAAACAGGGGGGTGTTGCAGCAGACGCAGGTGTAGACGCCATGTTCATGGTGGTCCCAGAACTTGCCTGTGAAGGCCCGTTCCGTGGCCGCGTGGCGCGTGACTTCGTATTGCATCGAATCGAGCATGGCGCGCCATTCGGCGTCGGTTTTCTTGACTTTATTCGTGGTCATAATGACTCCTCAGGATGAGCAACTGACTTCAAGGTGGCTGGCCCAGTCGGGCGGCAGGGCCGCATAGTGCTGGTGTTCGGGCTGTTCGTCAAATGGCTTTTGCAAAACTTCCAGCAATGCCGCCACTTCCGTGTAGTCCTGCTGCTGGGCTTTCTCGATGGCCACTTGCGCCAGGTAGTTGCGCAGCACGTATTTCGGGTTGACCTGGTTCATCGCTGCTTGCCGCTCGGCATCAACGCTGTGCTCCTGCCGCAGGCGCGCGCGGTATTGTGCCGCCCACGTATCGAAGGCGGGGCGGTCGATGAACATGTCGCGCAGCACGGTGTCGTGCTCGGGCGCGGCCACCTGCAGTGTCGACAGGGCACGGAAGAAGTTCGTGAAATCCACGTGATTGGCTTGCATCAGCGCAAACATGCTGTCGAACAGCTGCGTATCGTCGTCCTGGCTCGTTTGCAAGCCCAGCTTGGCACGCAGCAAGGCATTCATCTTCTCCGCAAAAGCGGGCTGGTAGCTGTCCAGCGCCGCCTGCGCCAATGCCACTTCGCCGATCAACGGCAGCAGGGCCTGGCCCAGCGCATAGCAGTTCCAGTGGCCCACCTGCGGCTGGTTGGCATAGGAATAGCGGCCTTGCTGGTCCGTATGGTTGCAGATGTGCTCGGCGTCAAACGCTTCCATGAAGCCGAAGGGGCCGTAATCGAGGGTCAGGCCCAGGATCGACATATTGTCCGTATTCATGACGCCATGCATGAAGCCCACGGCTTGCCACTGCGCAATCATGTGCGCTGTGCGCACGCACACTTCGGCCAGCAAGGCTTGATATGGATTTGATGCGGCGCGCAAATGGGGATAAAAACCATCGATAACGTAATCGGCCAGGATTTTCAGCTCGTCCGGCTGCTTGCGGTAAAACCAGTGTTCGAACGAGCCGAAGCGCACGAAAGTGGGCGCCATGCGCGTGACGACGGCGGCCGTCTCGACGGTTTCGCGCATGATGCCTTGCTGTGAACCCATGATGGACAGTGCGCGCGACGTGGGGACGCCCAGCGCCGCCATGGCTTCCGAGCACAGGAATTCGCGGATGGACGAGCGCAGCACGGCGCGGCCATCGCCCATGCGCGAATACGGCGTGGCGCCGGCGCCTTTCAGCTGCAGTTCCATCGGGCCATCAGCCGTGGCGATATCGCCGAGCAGGATGGCGCGGCCGTCGCCCAGCTGGCCGGCCCAGACGCCGAACTGGTGGCCCGAATACACGGCCGACAGGGGCATCGAACGCTCGGCCACGGCATTGCCGCTCAGCAGCGCCACATAGTCGGGTTCGGCCAGGTGCGCCGCATCGAGGCCGATGAGGGCCGCGGCTGGCGCGCTGGCGGCCACGAAATACGGGGCGGGCAGGGGCGTGGGCATCAAGCGCGTATAGAACGCGGGCGGCAAGGCCGCAAAGGCGTTATCCAGTGGTAAGGTATGAGCGGTGATGGCAATTCCAGTCAAATAAGAGGTGGCGGCACGGTGCGCCAGCCTGGAATGCGATTTTACCGCACAGCGCCAAGGCGCGTGGCGGGCGCGGTAGTGGGTATCCGCACGGCAAAAAACGGAACCGAAAATTCCATGCTGCGTCGCAATATCGAAATGCGTTGACGATTTCCGCACGACCGTACGAAACTAGGGAAAATCTTTAATTTCCAACAATAAGCAAGTATCCAACCCAGGAGACACGATGTCGGCATTCCCCTTGAGTCCAGTGATGGGCCAGATGATGAATCAGCCCCTGCTGATTTCCAGCATTATCGAGTTTGCAGCGCGTCATTATGGGGGCAGCGAAATCATTTCGCGGCGGGTCGAGGGCGATATGCACCGCTATACCTACCGCGATTGCCACCAGCGCGCGCGCCGGCTGGCGAACGCCTTGCATGGCCTCGGTGTCGGCATGGGCGACCGCGTCGCCACCCTGGCCTGGAATGGCTACCGCCACCTGGAAGCGTACTATGCCGTGTCCGGCTCGGGTGCCGTGCTGCACACGATCAATCCGCGCCTGTTTCCCGACCAGATCGCCTATATCTCGAATCATGCGGAAGACCAGGTCTTGCTGTTTGATTTGACCTTTTTGCCCGTGGTGGAAAAGATCGCCGCCGACTGCACCTTCGTCCGCCATTTCGTGCTGATGTGCGACCGCGAACGCATGCCTGCCACCAGCACGATCCCCGATCTGCTGTGCTATGAAGACTTGATCGCCACGCATTCCGACGACTACACGTGGCCCCTGTTCGACGAGAATTCGGCCGCTACCCTGTGCTACACGTCGGGCACGACGGGCAACCCCAAGGGCGCCCTGTATTCGCACCGCTCGACCGTGCTGCACGCGTACGCGTCAGCCATGCCCAGCGCCCTGAACGTGCGCGCTTCGGACACCGTGCTGCCCGTCGTGCCCATGTTCCACGTGAATGCCTGGGGCTTGCCGTATTCCGTGCCCCTGTCCGGCGCGCGCATGGTGTTTCCCGGCGCGGCGCTGGACGGCAAGTCGCTGTACGAACTGTTCGAGGCGGAAAAAGTGACGTTCTCGGCCGGTGTGCCCACTGTCTGGCTGGGCCTGCTCAACCATGCCTTGCAGAATAATCTGCAATTTTCCACCTTCCGCCGCACGGTGATCGGCGGCGCGGCGTGTCCGCCAGCCATGATGGATACCCTGATCGACAAGTTCGACGTGGAAGTCATCCACGCCTGGGGCATGACGGAAATGTCGCCGCTGGGCACGGCCGGCGGCTTGCAGACCAAGCACCTGGACTTGCCGAAGGACGAGCAGCGCAAGATCCTGCAAAAGCAGGGCCATGCGATCTACGGCGTGGACATGAAGATCGTCGACGACGATGGCAAGGAATTACCGTGGGATGGCGTGGCGTATGGCCATCTGCTGGTGAAAGGGCCGTGGATCATTTCCGCGTATTACAAGAATGAGGGAGGCGACGTATTGCAGGATGGCTGGTTCCCCACGGGCGACGTGGCCACCATCGACACGGACGGCGATATGCAGATCACGGACCGCAGCAAGGACGTGATCAAGTCGGGTGGCGAGTGGATCGGCACCATCGACCTGGAAAACCTGGCCATGGCGCACCCGGCCGTGCTGCAGGCGGCTTGCATCGGCGTGTTCCACCCGAAATGGGACGAACGCCCCGTGCTCGTCGTGGTGCTGCGCCCCGGCATGACGGTCACGCGCGAAGCGCTATTGCAATTTTTCGAGGGCAAGATCGCCAAGTGGTGGACACCCGACGACGTGCTGTTTATCGACGCCTTGCCCATGGGCGCCACGGGCAAGATCCAGAAGAACAAGCTGCGCGAGCAGTTCAAGGGGCACCGGCTGCCGGGGATGTAAGCAAGCTAGGCCGCCTGCGGCAGCGCCGCCCCCAGCGTTTCCAGCAGATGGTCGCACTGGAAGACGGACAGGGTCTGGCGCTGCGCATCCGTGCCGATATCGATCATCTCATCCATTTCGCTGCGCAAGTCCTCATGTTCTCCCGTGCGGATGATTTGCGGCGCCGCAAAGCGCTGGCTGTCGGAGATGGTCATGATGTTGTCGACGTGGTCGACGAGAAAGCCGTAGCGCTCGGCGCCCCGTTCCACGATCAATATCTTGCCGGTGCTATCGTCCGGCAAGGCCGGCATCGCGTACAGCTGGCGCAAGTCGATGATGCTGATCATTTGCTGGCGCAGGTTCAGCATGCCCCGCATGCAGGCCGGCATGCCCGGCGGCGTCGTGATGGCGCCGCTGAAATCAATGATTTCGCGTACTTGCCCGATTTCCACGGCGAAGCGGGTTTCCACCGTAAACGTGATGTAGACGCGGCGTTGCGCCTTGTGCGTGGCGGCCGTGTTCGCGTCCGTGTCGGCCGGATACAGGCGCGCGTGGCCGTCGCGCATCTCGATAATTTCCGCCTGCGACAGGATGCCCTTGTGGTCGAGGAAAATGATGTCGCCCAGCCCCTCTTTCGTGATGCAGCCGGCGAACATGGCGGCGCGCGCCTTGCTCAGCAGGGGAATCGGCAGCACTTCGTCGCCAAAGAAATGCACGATGCTGTCGACGGAGTCGACGAGGAAGCCCACGGTCGTGTCCTCGAGGCGCACGACGATGATGCGTTGGTCCAGCGTGGCCGCCGTGCCGGATGCGGGCGCCTGCAGCAGGGCGCCGAAGTCGACGACGGCCACCTGGCTGCCGCGGAAATGCATGCGCCCCAGGCACAGCTCGCTATTCAGCAGGGAGCTGTGCAGTTCCGGCACCCGTATGATTTCCTGGATGGCCAGCATTTCGAAGGCAAACGTGGCGCCGGCCGCGTGGAAGCTGACGCACTGGCGGCGTTCGCTTTGCGCGTGGTAGCGGGCCGTGCTCAGCTTGGCGCCCGTTGCCTGCAGGGCTAGCACATGGGGCACGTTTTCAATGCGCAGCAGGGCGTGCGGGTCGAGCACCTGCAGCAGGCGCGCGCCGCCATCGAGCAGGATCGTGCCGGCGATGACGGCATGGCTGTCGCCGGCCGCATATTGCAGGGCGCTGCGGGCGCTGGCGGGCACGCGCAGGATCTCTCCCGTATCCTGGAAGACGATGCCGATCAGCACTTGCTGGAAATCGAGGATGGCGATCTTGTCCGTGGCCATGGCGCGTGGCGCATCGGCGCGGAACAAGCGGCCCAGGTTGACCACCGGGATGACGCTGCCGCGCAAGGTGAACATGCCTTCCAGATACACGGGCGACAGGGGCAGGGCGGTGACTTTCGCGGGATAGTTCACCACTTCGCGGATGCAGCTGGCGGGCAGGGCGAATTCATCGCCGCCCAGGTGGAAGGAGCCGAACAGTTCGGTGGCCGTGTCGCTTGTGCCCTGCGCTTGCAAGCCCGTCGCTTCATGCATATCCATATGCGCCTTCCTTGCGTGGAATCAATTCAGGTTGCGCCACCACATCGGTGACGGCGTAGCTGTGCCGGGCGCAATCGATCAGCAACTGGCGCCCGTGGCGGCCGCCCAGCGCGCAAAAGCTGACGTGCAAGCCGCACTGGTCCAGGTATTTTTGCGCCGCTTCCGCGTTTTGCCGGCCTATCTGCAGCCGCCCGTTGCGCGGACCAAACATGCTGGCGCCGCCCGCCAGCACCACGTCGATATCGGGGTAATCGGCCTGGCGCACACCCATCAGGCGCAGCAGCGAAGGCACGGCCTGGCTCACATAGCGCGCGCCAAGGGCGCTGTCGGCGCCGGGCGCTTCCGGCAGCAAACAATGGGCCAGGCCGCAGCATGGGCCATTCTTCCAGATGAAGCCGATGCCGATGCAGGAGCCGAGCAAGGCTTGCAGCTGCTCGCCGTGCGTGCCCACGCTCAGTTGGCCCATGCCGACATGGTGCAGCGGCAGGCGATGATCGATGATGATGCTCATGCGGTACCCGCCTTATAAATCATGGGAAACTCGAATTGGTAGCCGGTGCCGAGGCGGGTGATGGTTTCCGATTCGCCCAGGATCAGCCGGCCTTCATCCTTGAGGCTCAGGCGCGCTTGGCGCAGCACGGTTTCCTGGTGTTCGGCATCGAAATAGATGAGCACATTGCGCAGGAACACCAGGTCGAACTGCCGCGCCGGGCGCAGCGCTTCGAGCAGGTTGTGCTGGGCAAAGCTGACATGTTGCCGCAATTCCTCGTTGACCTTGACGCCATACGGTGCTGGCGTGAAATATTTGCGCAGCAAGTCCGGGTGCGACAAGCGGATGCGCTCGACGGAGCGCCCGCTATACTGGCCGGCCCGCGCCGCGCCCAGGATCTGCTGCGAAATATCGCTGGCCAGGATCTGGTAGCGGAAAGACGGCGCTTGCAGCTTGAATTGCTCGCACAGCATGGCGATCGAATACAGCTCCTCGCCGCTGGCGGCCGCTGCCGACCAGATGGCCAGGCAGCCATCCGGATGCGCGCGCGCCCAGGCGGGCAGGTAGCGGTCGCGGAAGTAATCCCAGATCTGCGGCGTGCGGAAGAACAGCGTGTCGTTGGTGGTCACCAGGTCGATGAAATGGGCCACCTCGTCGCGGTCGCTGGCCACGCGCTCCAGGTAAGCCTGGTAGCTGTGCAGGGACAGCGCCTGCAGCCGTGGCTGCAAACGCCGTTCCAGCAAGACGCTCTTGCGCGCCGTCATGGCGATGCCCGTGTGCTGGCGTACCAGCGCGATCAGGGTCGTCAGCACCTCGGGCGTCAAGGTGGCCGCGTGGCTCATCGCCTACACCACGAAGCCGGAGACAGTCTGGTTCAGGCTGCCTGCGCGCTCGTTCAAGCCATCGGTCGAGCGGGCGATGCTGTCGCAGTTGGCGGCCGACTTTTCCGTTTCCTCGGCGATGTACTGGATGGCAGTGGACACTTCGCGCGCCGTCAGCAGCTGCTCGTTGGCCGCCTTCGAGATGTCGGAAATGGCCAGGGTGGTCTTCGCCACGCCCGAGACGATCTTGTCGAAGGCGTCGCTGGCCTGGCGTGAAATCTCGCTGCCTGTCGACACGCGCTTGACGGATTCGTTGATCAGCTTGGAGATTTCCTTGGTCGCCTGCGACGAGCGCTCGGCCAGCTTGCGCACCTCGTCGGCGACGACGGAAAAGCCCAGGCCGTGCTCGCCCGCGCGCGCCGCCTCGATGGCCGCGTTGAAGGCCAGCATGTTGGTCTGGTTGGCGATCTCGCTGATGACCTTGACGATTTCACCGATGTCTTCCGACGAGCGGTTGATCAAGTCCATCGCCTCGATCGACTTGGCGACGGCGCGCGCGCCCGCTTCCGCTTCCTGCTGCGTGGCTTTCGCCAGGGAATCGGCGTTCGAGGTGTTTTCCGCGATGGAATTGATGGAAAACGTCAGGCCGTCGATGGAGGCGTTCATTTCTTCCACCGTGGCGCCCAGCGCCTGCGTGCCCACGGCCACGCCCGTGGCCCGTTCGGCGATGGCGTTCGACGCGTCGGCAAAGCCGTTGGCCGCCGACACCACGTTGCCGATCACGCCGCGCAAGTCGACGATCATCTTGCTGATGCCGCCGGCCAGCAGGTCGATCGGTTCGCTGCCTTCGGGCACGATATTGCAGGTCAGATCGCCTTGCGCCGCGCGCGCCACCGAGTCGAGCAGGGCATTGACCTTGCGGCTGTCGTTGGCGGCCTTGGCCTGGATGCTGTTTTCCAGGTTCACCTGGTCCGTGATGTCGATGGCGAACTTGACCACTTTATACGGTTTGCCGTTCAGGTCCAGGATGGGGTTGTAGGTGGCCTGTATCCACACCACCTTGCCATGGTTGCCCAGCCGCTTGTAGCGGCCCGCGTCGAATTCTCCGCGGTTGAGCTTTTGCCAGAATTTCTTGTACTCGGTGCTGCTGGCATACTCGGGTTCGCAGAACATGCGGTGGTGCTCGCCCTGGATATCGCTCAAGTCGTAGTCCATGACGGCAAGGAAATTGTCGTTGGCGTCCAGCACATTGCCCTGCATGTCGAATTCGATCACGGCCTGCGCCTTGCCGATGGCGCTGACCTTGCCTTCGTATTCGACATTGCGCTTTTTCAGGGCCGTGATGTCGGTAGCGAACTTGATGACTTTATACGGCTTGCCGTCCGCGTCGAGGATGGGATTGTAGGAAGCATTGATCCACACCTCGCGCCCATCCCTGGCGCGGCGCTTGTATTCGCCCTGGTCGAATTCGCCGCGTCCCAGCTTGGCCCAGAAGTTGCTGTATTCGTCCGTTTTGACATACTCGGGGTCGCAGAAGATGGCGTGGTGCTTGCCTTGCACTTCGGCCAGGGTATAGTCGACGACGCGCAGGAAATTGTCATTCGCATGCAGGATGGTGCCGTCAAGCTCGAATTCGATGACGGCCTGGACACGGTTCAATGCAGTATTTATCGCTTGTAAGTCCAGATCCTGCGAGTGGCTGACATGGCTGGCTGCGTCCATAGTATTTCCTTCGGGGTGAGAAGAGGAATGGGGGCAATAATGCTGCATTTATTATTTTTTCCGCTATCGGTTTAAGGCAGGGATTAAGGCGGCGATGTTATTGCATTGCCGGCATCTGGTGATAATCGGTGAGAATGTGCGCGATCAACGGCCGCCAGTGTTCGTCCTGCGGTTTGCCTTTAGTAGATAAATTGTAGAGTATTGATTTGAATCAACAATTTTATTATTCCCCAGCGTCTGGCGAAAAACAAGGGGCGGGAATAAATAATGTAAAAACTGTCGTAATTGCCCCATGTCGGCATATAACAAACCCATTCTTTTACATAATAAAACGTTGTTATTATTATTGTTATTTTATTATTTAAATGAATATCCAAGTGATAGCTTCTACAAGAGCTTGCCGCTTGCAGCAGAATCTTTCCGCAAACGATGTTGTACCATGGCGTAGCATGCTGGCGCCGGGTGCGCCACGACAAAAATAATACGAGCGTTCTTTTATGCGGTATAGTGAAGCTTCATCCCTTGCAACCACCTCATCGCTGAGCAAAAATCAATAAGGAAGAGACATGAGTGCTGAATATCAAGTGAACGGCGCCGTTGCCGTCATTACCCTGGCCAACCCGCCCGTCAATGGCCTGGGCCTGGCGACGCGCACGGCCGCCGTGGCCGGCATCCGCCAGGCGCTGGCCGACGAGACCGTCAAAGCCATCGTCATCACGGGCGCCGGCAAGGCCTTTTCGGGCGGCGCCGATATCAAGGAATTCAATTCGCCCAAAGCGCTCACGGAACCGACTCTGCACACCCTGATCAACGTCGTAGAGCAATCGACCAAGCCGGTCGTGGCGGCCATCCACAGCGTTTGCATGGGTGGCGGCCTGGAGCTGGCGCTCGGTTGCAACTACCGCGTGGCCGCACCGGGCGCGCAGATGGCCTTGCCGGAAGTCAAACTCGGCATCTTGCCGGGCGCGGGCGGCACGCAGCGCCTGCCGCGAGTGCTGGGCCTGGAAATGGCCCTGAACATGATCGTCTCGGGCACGCCCGTCGCGTCCGAAAAACTGGCCGGCACGGCCCTGTTCGACGAAGTCATCGCGCCTGGCGCCGATTTGCTGGCCGCCGCCGTGGCCTTCGCCACGAAAGTGGCCGACGTGCGTCCGCTGCCGAAGGTGCGCGAGCGCAAGGTCGACTACCCGAACCACGAAGCGTTCTTGCAGTTTTCGCGCAATACCGTCAAAGCCATGTCCGGCCCGTTCCCCGCACCGCTGAAATGCGTCGATGCCGTGGCGGCCGCCGTGACGATGAAATTCGACGACGGCTTGAAGTACGAGCGCGAACTGTTCATGCAGCTGGTGCAGTCGCCCGAATCTAAAGCCCTGCGCCACGCCTTCTTTGCCGAGCGTGTCGCCAGCAAGGTGCCCGACGTGCCGTCCGACACGCCAGTGCGCGCGATCTCCAGCGCGGCCATCGTCGGCGCCGGTACCATGGGCGGCGGCATCGCCATGAACTTCGCCAACGCGGGCATCCCCGTCATCTTGCTGGAAACCAAACAGGAAGCGCTGGACAAGGGCCTGGCCACAATCCGCAAGAATTACGAGAACACGGTCAAGAAGGGCAAGCTGACGCAGGAGAAGGCCGAGCAGCGCATCGCGCTCGTTTCCGGCACCTTGGCCTATGCGGACATTGCGCAAGCCGACATCGTCATCGAAGCCGTCTTCGAAGAGCTGGGCGTCAAGGAAACCGTCTTCAAACAGCTCGATGCCGTCATGAAGCCGGGCGCCATACTCGCCTCGAACACATCGACTTTGGACCTGGACAAGATCGCCGCGTTCACCAAACGCCCGCAAGACGTCATCGGCACGCATTTCTTCAGCCCCGCGAACGTCATGAAACTGCTGGAAATCGTGCGCGGCAAGGAAACGGGCAAGGACGTGCTGGCCACCGCGCTGGCGCTGTCGAAAAAGCTGAAGAAGACAGGTGTCGTCTCGGGCGTGTGCGACGGCTTCATCGGCAACCGCATGATCGAGCAATACAGCCGCCAAGCCGGTTTCCTGCTGGAAGAAGGCTGCCTGCCGGAACAGGTCGACAAGGCGGTCGAGAAATTCGGCTTCGCCATGGGCCCGTTCCGCATGGGCGACCTGGCCGGCAATGACATCGGCTGGGCCATCCGCAAGCGCCGCTACGTGGAAAAACCGGACGTCACGTATTCGAAGACGGCCGACCTGCTGTGCGAACTGGGGCGCTATGGCCAGAAGACGGGCGCCGGCTGGTACGACTACAAGCCGGGCGACCGCAAGGCGTATCCGTCGGAGCAGGTCAACGCCATGATCATCCAGCACTCCGCCGACATCGGCGTGGCGCGGCGCAAGATCAGCGACCAGGAAATCGTCGAACGGCTCGTGTATGCGCTCGTCAATGAAGGCGCGCGCATCCTGGAAGAGGGCATCGCCTTGCGTGCCTCGGACATCGACATGGTGTATTTGACGGGCTACGGCTTCCCGCTGTTCCGCGGCGGCCCGATGTTCTATGCGGACACGGTCGGCTTGCCGAACGTGCTCGACACGATTGCCGGCTACGCCAAGGGCCGCCACGGCGAAGCGTGGACGCCGGCGCCGCTGCTGGTGAAGCTGGCGGGCGAGGGCAAGGGGTTTAATAGCTAAGCCGACGCCAACAATATTGTCGGATTACGCGCGGCTTTGCCGCGCTAATTCGACCTACGCCTCTACGAGGGCTCAAGAGCCGGGTAGATCGGATTAGCGCGCAAGCGCGTAATCCGACACCACCACGGACGCCAGCAAGCATGTTTACTTCTTCTTCGCCACCATCTTGACCGCCTCGTTGACGATGACGGGGTTGTCTTTCTGGATGTAATAGCCGGCGCCCGTGATGCGCTCGATGGCGGGTGCGCCGGACAGGCGCTGCCAATCCTTTTCCTGGGCCCGCACCACGTTCTCGAACGAACCCATTTCCTCGATGCCGAACTTGTCGCGCACCAGAAGCATGGCGGGCACGCGCAGCGGGCTGCTCATGTCGACGTGCTGCAGGCACTGCGTCTGGGCATCGAATTCGGTCGATTCCGTACTGTTGAACATGAGTTTACGCCGCGTTTTGACGAGCATGGCGTAAGTGGACGCGTCCGTCTGCAGGCGGTTCCACTGCTGCGGGTGCGTGGGATCGAGCAGGACCAGCCCGGCCACGTCCTGCGGGTACAACCTGGCATACACATACTGGTACAGCCCGCCCAAGCCATGGCCGACGAGCACATACGGCGGCTTCAGGCCCGCTTGCGTCAGCAGGGCCCGCTGCTGGGCGGCGATGGTGCAGGGATCGCGCGGCGTGGTGGTTTTCTGGCTGTCGCCGTAGCCGGGGCGGTCGTACACGAGCACGCGGTGCTGCTTGGCCACTTCGGGCACGACCTTGGCCCACACATCCTTGCCGTCGCCCATGGCCGACTGGAAGACCACGGGCAAGCCGTTCTGGCCGCTCAGGGTATAGGCGATGCTGGCGTCGGGCAGGGCCGCGGTGGCGGGAATACCTGGCGTGACTGGCGTGGATGGCAACAGGGAGCAGCCGGAAAAACAGCCAGCCAGCAGCAAGCCGGCGCTGGAGAGGAGCATGGTGCGCGCGGGGCGGCCGACGAATAGATGATGCATGAATCTCCTTCTTTGTTCACGGACCGGTATGGCGTGCCAGCCATTATAGGCAAATCGTCCCGAAGTGGAAATGCCGAACAGAGCCGGGTTTCCCGTCCTGTCAGCCGGCGTCGGCGCGATGGCAGACGGCTTCGATGCGGTTGCCGTCCGGATCGAACAAAAAGGCCGCGTAATAACTGGCGTGATAGTGGCGCAGTCCGGGCGCGCCCAAGTCGATGCCGCCATGCGCCAGACCCGCCTGCCAGAACGCTTCCACGGCCGCGCGCGAGGAAGCCTTGAAGCAGCAATGGCGGCGCGGCGCGTCGTCGGGCTGCGGGCCCAGTCGCACGGAAAAGTAGCTGCGCTCAGGATGCTGCGCGTCGCTGCGCTCGCCGTAGCCTATCCAGGCGTTGGCGTGGTCGCTGCCCACCTTGGGCACGTCCAGCGCGGCGAAGACGGCGTCGTAGAAGCGCTCGGCGCGTTCCAGGTCGCTGACGGTTAGGGAAACGTGATCGAGCATGGGCACTCCGCAGTAAAGAAGACGGCTATAGCATAGCCCGGATCAGGGCGGCCGTGGGCGGGAGTGACCGAGTGGTACTGCCGGCGGACGACTGCCGGTCAAGCGCTGCTGGCGAGCCGGGCCACGATGTTGCGGCTCATCAGCTGCACGCGGGGGGCGAACAGCATCACGGCGCAGAAGGCCACGGGCCAGGCGGCAAAGAAGGCATGGCGCCAGCGGGGCAGGAAATCGGCCTGCAGGCCGATATTGAGCCAGGTGACCCAGGCGCTCATCAGCAGGGTCATGAGCAGCGACATCAGGAAGGCAAATACGCAGCGCAAACGCAGGGCTTCGGACATGGAGCACTTTCAAATGGTGAAGATATGGCAGCGTAACAACTTGCAGCAATCTATACTAGAGCCATATTTTTAATTTCAAATTCCGAAAATGCAATCATGCTCGACGAATCATGCTTGATGATTTAGCCCTGTTTGTCTCCATTGTCGAGGCGGGCAGCCTGCATGCGGCGGCCGTCAAGGAAGACTTGCCCGCCGCTACCGTCACGCGCCGGCTGCAAAAGCTGGAAAGCCAGCTCGGCTACCGCTTGCTCAACCGCAGCGCGCGCCGCCTGCAGCCGACGGCGGAAGGCTGGCAATACTATGAGCAGTGCCGTCCCTTGGTACACGCCTTGCGGCAAGCGACGCAGCAGCTCGACGCCAGCCTGTCGGCCGTCTCGGGCAGCATCCGCGTCTTGGCGCCCGTCAACTTCGCCAGCGGCTTGCTGACGCCGGCCTGGGTCAGCTTCATGCAGCAGTACCCGGACATCCGCCTGGAACTGGAGCTGTCGAACCTGCTGCAAGACCTGGTGGGCAGCGGCGCCGACCTGGCCATCCGCGTTGGCGCGCTCGACGATTCCTCGCTGATGCAGCGCCGGCTGGGCAGCGCTTCGCTGGTGATGGTGGCCGCGCCAGCCTACCTGGCGCGCGCCGGCGTGCCGCGCGACTTGCAGGAACTGGAAAAGCACGAGCTGATCGTGGCCGAGCCGCTGCGCAGCTGGCGCTTGCGCCGGCCCGGCGACGGCGCCGAAATGGTGATCGAACCGCAGGCGCGCCTGCGCGTCAATGAAATGCGCCTGGCCGTGGAGATGGCCGACGCAGGCATCGGCATCCTGCTGTGTCCACTGCTGCAATGCCGCGACGAAGTGGCCAGCGGCAGCCTCGTGCGCGTCCTGCCCGACTGGATGCCGCAGCCGCGCCACGTGTATGCCGTGTGGACGCAGCGGCGCTACCTGCCGGCCCGCGTGCGCGTGCTGCTCGAGCACCTGGCGGCGTTCGCGGCCGGCAATCCGCTGTTGAACGAGGATGCCAGCGCCGGTCAGCTCGTTGCGCCGGGAATCCTTTCCATTTAGTAATACCGAGCGCTTGTACTTTCCGCCGGGATCGCGTTAAGATAAAGCTGCTTGCTTATCCAGCGGGCAATCTGGTGTTTTTTCGCGCAATCCCGTCCCTATCCATGAGAGTAGCAATGAAATATCTGATCGTTCCCTTCTTGCTGGCGATGACCGGCTGCGAAGTACTGTATGACGCGAACCGGGACAAGATCGGCGAGTATTGCAACAGCCTCAATAATTTCGACGACCGCAATGCCTGCCGCAAGCGCAACCAGACCAGCTACCAGGAATACGTGCAGCAGCGCGACCAGCTGAAAAAGGGCAAGAGCGACAAGTAAGCTTGCAAGCACATAAAAAAACGCCGCTGACCAGTCAGCGGCGTTTTGCTTTGCGGGCCCCGGCCTTGCGGCCGGGGCTTGCGCCGTATCAGTCGTCGGCGTAGATATTGTTGTCCTTCGTTTCCTTGACGAACAGGGTGCCGATCACGACAGTCGCCAGGGCGACGACGATCGGATACCACAGGCCGTAATAGATATCGCCCTTGAAAGCCACCAGCGCGAAGGCTGTGGTCGGCAGCAAGCCGCCGAACCAGCCGTTACCGATATGGTAGGGCAGGGACATCGAGGTGTAACGGATACGCGTCGGGAACATTTCCACCAGCATGGCGGCGATCGGGCCGTACACCATGGTCACGTACAGCACCAGGATGAACAGCAGCAAGACGACCATCGGCTTGTTGATCTGGTCCGGGTCGGCTTTCGCAGGGTAGCCCGCTTCCTTGATGCCGGCGCCCAGTTCTTTCTTCAGCGCCACTTCTTTGGCCTTGCTGTCCGCATCGAAGTTCAGGCCGTCCGGCGTCATGACGGCGTTAAACGACGTGAATTCCTTCGTGCCGATGCGTACCTTGGCGATGCTGCCGGCCGGTGCGTCTTCCTTCGTGTAGTTCACCGAGCTGTTCGACAGGAAGCCGGTGGCGATGTCGCACGACGATGGGAATTTCTTCGTGCCCGTCATGTTGAACTGGAAGTGGCAGGAAGCGGGATCGGCCACGACCACCACTGGCGAGTTCTTCAGAGCCGCTTCCAGCTGCGGGTTGGCGAAGTGGGTCAGGCCGTTGAAGATCGGGAAGTAGGTGGCCGCGGCGATCAGGCAGCCGCCGAGGATGATGTACTTGCGGCCGATGCGGTCGGACAGGCTGCCGAAGAACAGGAAGAACGGCGTGGCCAGCAGCAGGGCGATGGCGACGAGCACGTTGGCCGTTGCCAGGTCCACTTTCAGGGTCTGGATCATGAAGAACAGGGCGTAGAACTGGCCCGTGTACCAGACGACAGCCTGGCCGGCGGTCAGGCCGATCAGGGCCAGGATGACGATCTTCAGGTTTTTCCACTGGCCGAATGCTTCCGTCAGCGGGGCTTTCGAGGTCTTGCCCTCGGCCTTCATCTTGGAAAACGCCGGCGATTCATTCATGGCCAGGCGGATCCACACGGAAATACCGAGCAGGATGACGGAGACGAGGAAGGGAATGCGCCAGCCCCACGCTTCGAAATCCTTCTCGCCGGTCGCCAGGCGGGTGCCCAGGATGACCATCAGCGACAGGAAGAAGCCCAAAGTTGCCGTCGTTTGTATCCACGCCGTGAACGCGCCGCGCTTGCCTTCAGGCGCGTGCTCGGCCACATAGGTGGCTGCGCCGCCATATTCGCCGCCCAGCGCCAGGCCTTGCAGGATGCGCAGGAAGACGAGGATGATCGGCGCGGCGATGCCGATGGACGCGTGGCCCGGCAGCAAGCCGACGATGAAGGTGGAGCCGCCCATGATCAGAATGGTGATCAGGAAGGTGTACTTGCGGCCGATCATGTCGCCCAGGCGGCCGAAGACCAGCGCGCCGAATGGACGCACGATGAAGCCGGCGGCGAAGGCCAGCAGCGCGAAGATGAAGGTGGTGGTGGGGTCGCCGATGAAGAATTGCTTGGCGATGATGGAAGCGAGCGAACCGTACAGATAAAAATCGTACCATTCAAAAACGGTGCCGAGCGAGGACGCAAAGATGACCTTGCGTTCCTCGGGCGTAATCGGCGTTCCCTTGGTCGAAGTTTTCCGTACGTCGGCCGAGCCGGATGGTGATGCCATGGTTTGTCTCCCTATGTTTTATAGTGAACTGGTGCCGCGGTCTTTTTGACCATTCTTGCAACAGCTGGAGGCGAGTGTGTTCTCCGAACCTTACGTCATGCTTGCTTGAAACTTACACCAAGCTTACAAATCGAAGTCCGGCAGAACTTTGCGAACGACCGTACTTAAATGTGCTATTCTCATTCCGCAGATACCCCACCCAATAATATCCCCACAAGGAGACACAGCATGAATGAAGCCGTCATCGTATCGACCGCCCGCACGGGCCTGGCCAAGTCCTGGAAAGGCGCGTTCAACATGACGCATGGCGCCACCCTGGGCGGCCACGTGCTGGCGGCCGCCGTCGAGCGCGCGCGCATCGAGGCGGAGGAAGTGGAAGACGTGCTGGTCGGCTGCGCCTTTCCCGAAGGCGCGACAGGCGGCAATATCGCGCGCCAGGTGGCCTTGCGCGGCGGCTGCCCCGTGACGACGGCCGGCATGACCGTCAACCGTTTCTGCTCGTCGGGTTTGCAGGCCATCGCCCTGGCCGCGCAGCGTATCATCGCCGGCGAAGGCGATATCTATGCGGCGGGCGGCGTGGAATCGATTTCCTGTGTGCAAAACGAAATGAATACGCATATGTACCGCGAGGTCTGGCTGCAGCAGCACAAGCCGGAACTGTACTGGCCCATGCTGCAGACGGCCGAAACCGTGGCCAAGCGTTACCAGATTTCGCGCGAGCGCCAGGATGCCTACGGCGCGCAAAGCCAGCAGCGCGCAGCAAGCGCCCTGGCAGCCGGCCTGTTCGACGCGGAAATCGTGCCGATGACCACCATCATGGGCGTGGCCGACAAGGCCAGCGGCATGCTCGTGTCGCGCGAAGTGACGATTGCCGCCGACGAAGGGATCCGTGCCGACACGACGTATGACGGCGTGGCGAAGATCCGCCCGGCAATTCCTGGCGGCGTCATCAGCGCAGGCAATGCCAGCCAGTTTTCCGATGGCGCGTCCATGGCCATCGTCATGAATGCGAAAGTGGCCGAAGCGAAAGGCTTGCAGCCGTTGGGCATCTTCCGCGGCTTTGCCGTGGCCGGCTGCGAACCCGATGAAATGGGCATCGGCCCCGTCTACGCGATTCCGAAACTGCTGAAAAAGGCGGGCTTGACTGTCGCCGACATCGGCCTGTGGGAACTCAACGAAGCGTTTGCCGTGCAAGTGCTGTATTGCGCCGATACCCTGGGCATTCCCATGGACCGCCTGAACGTCAACGGCGGCGCGATCGCCGTCGGCCACCCGTACGGCGTGTCGGGTGCCCGCCTGACGGGCCACGCCTTGATCGAAGGCAAGCGCCGCGGCGTCAAATACGTGGTCGTGACCATGTGCATCGGCGGCGGGCAGGGCGCTGCAGGGCTGTTCGAAGTGCTGTGATGTTTGCGTGAACCCGGTCTGCGGGCGGCTTCCAGAGCCGCCCGTTTGCATTGCGCGCCCGGTTCCTGCAAGGCGCGCCGATAGCGGTTACAGTAATGCTTCATTAATAAACAAGCAGCCTGCCACCATGATCAAGCACATCGTTTTCTGGAAACTCAAAGACCAAGCCGAAGGCGCCGACCGCGCCACGAACGCCTTGAAACTCAAGGCTCTGCTCGATTCCTGTTCCGGCCTGGTGCCCGGCATCCTGAAATTCGAAGCCGCCGTGGCCCAGCCGGGCCTGGAAGCGACCTACGACATCGTCCTGTACAGCGAGTTCGCCAGCCGCGAAGCGCTCGATGCTTACCAGAACCATCCCGAGCACGTGAAAATCAAGCCGTTCTTTGGGGCGGTGCGCGAAGCGCGGCAATGTATGGACTACGAAGTGTAGTGACACCGAACCAAACCTACTGCGCGTCGGTATAGGCGGCCTGCGATGCTCACCGTACTAGAGTACGGTTGCGCGTCTCGACCACCTCTCCCTTCCGCTCGCTACGGTTTTGTTCGGTGTCGTGAATATCAATAGTAGTCATCAACTTTATTGACAGGAGCATTCATGACCACCTACCAACGCATCGTCCTCGCCTCGCGCCCCGCCTCCAATGAGGAAGTCCAGCCGGCACATTTTCGCCTGGAAACTCAAGAGATTCCCGCCATCACGGATGGCCAGTTGCTGGTGCGTAACCAGTACCTGTCGCTCGACCCTTACATGCGCGGGCGCATGAGTGCCAATAAAAGCTATGCGGCACCGCAGGCGCTTGATGAAACGATGATCGGCGGCACGGTGGGCGTGGTGCTTGAGTCGAAGCATCCGAAGTTCGCCGTGGGCGACATGGTCGTGGGTACCCTGGGCTGGACGGAAGTGGCTGTATCGGATGGGACGATGCTGCGCAAGGTCGACACGACACACATTCCTGCATCCGCCTACCTCGGTTCCGTCGGCATGCCGGGCATGACGGCCTGGTATGGCTTGAACCAGATCATGGCGCCGAAGTCGGGTGAAACCGTGGTCGTGTCGGCCGCCAGCGGCGCCGTGGGCAGCGTCGTGGGCCAACTGGCGAAATTGAAAGGTTGCCGGGTCGTCGGCATCGCGGGCGGAGCGGAAAAATGCCGCTATGTTGTCGAGGAACTGGGTTTCGATGCCTGCGTCGACTACAAAGCGGGCAATCTCGAGGCCGATTTGGCGGCGGCGACGCCGGACGGCATCGACGCCATCTTTGAAAACGTGGGCGGCGCCATCTTCGATGCGGCGCTGGCGCGTACCAATGCGTTTGGCCGCGTGGCCGTGTGCGGCTGGATCGCCGGCTACAACGGCGAACCGACGCCGCTCGACAATGCGCGCCTGATCCTCACCAACCGCCTGACCGTGCGCGGCTTTATCGTTTCCGAGCAGCCGGAATTCTGGCCGCAGGGACTGGCGGAACTGGGTTCCCTGGTGGCGACGGGCAAGCTGAAATTCCGCGAATCCGTGGCCGATGGCCTGGCCAGCGCGCCGGAAGCCTTCATCGGCCTCTTAAAAGGGCGCAACTTCGGCAAGCAGCTGGTGAAGTTGTAAGCGGGCTGTTTTGAAATGACCGAGCGCGCCGCCAGTTCCTTGCCCGGCTGCGCCCGGTAGCACAGCAATGCTTTCAATAGATCGGCAGCGTGAAATCCTCGTCGATCCTGCGCGCCCTGGTCTTGGCGTTCGCTTGCAACAGCGTCTGGATCAATGCGCTGCCGACGCACCGTTGCAACAGATGCGCGATGGCTATGCCGAGCCGCGTCCGCACGTGCATGAGCCGGATGAGACGAGGGCTGAGCTCCTGCTGTGTACGCTCGGCATACGGGCGAAGGATGCGTTCGTATGCCTGGAAAGCCTGGGTGTGGGTCGCGCACCTCTTGATTTCCCCTGCCAGCACGTAGGCCCCCACCAACGCCAGCGCCGTGCCTTTGCCCGTGAATGGCGTCGGGCAGTGCGCCGCATCGCCCAGCAAGACCAGCCGGCCTTTTGACCAGGTCGATGCTTGCACCTGGCTCATCGGTCCGAAGTAGAAGTCCTGGACGGTATCCAGCTCGGCGATGATACGATCGGCCACCTTGCCCCGGCCTGCCAGCGCCGCACGCAGCATTTCGCGCGGCGACGGCGCCGTCGGACTCCGCACGCCAGGCTCAGCGGCTGGAAAGGTCATCAGCACGGTAGTTTCCGTCAAGCCACCTGGCCTGAGATTGATCATCGTACCGCCTATGCCGTTGACGGAGCAGGCCCAGAAGTCGTCTTCCGGCCGCCGGGGAATGTTGAAAAACGCCATGTAGGCGCCGAGGTAACGCATGCGCGTTTCAGCGGCCAGCACCAGGTCTCTGGTCGGCGAGCTCACGCCGTCGGCGCAGATCACCAGCGCGAAGTCCTCTGCCGTGCCATTGGCAAAGGTTGCCCGCACACCATTTTCAATCTCTTCAACGCGGCTGACGGACGTGCCAAAACGGTATTCGCAAGTGCCGCGGGTCGCATCGAACAAAATACGGGCGAAATCGCCGCGCAGGATTTCGAAATCGCAGGTCAGTCCACCGATACTACCTTTGGGAAAAACAGCCACCACCTTGCCGGCCGCGTCGAGCCACTTCTGTCCGCATTCCAGCGTGTCGCGTGCCTCGACCTGTTCCTTCAAACCCATGCGCTTGATGACCTGCTGCGCGGCGTCCTTCACATCGACGTTCTGCCCGCCGACCCTGAGCGCGCCGGCCTTTTCGACGAGCACCACGGAGTAGCCGTACCTGGTCAGCCACCAGGCACACGCAGGGCCGGCGATGCCGCCGCCGCAGATCAGGATTTTCTTCGTTTGTTCCATATGACAGCTTTCGTGGTTGTGATGTCAGCGCCCATCTTAGGCGCGCCACGTGTTGGTCACAATGAGCCAACAGGCCATGTTATATTGAATTCTTGCCACTGATTCTGACCCTTGAAAGGTGCCCGATGCCTGTTTTCAGCGACGATTCGTCCAGCGACTGGGAAGACCCAGACTGCGTGCCAAGGCCGGTGGTCACGCTTGGCGCCGTTGGCCGCGAGATGGATAGCCGTCAGGAGAAGGATTTTCATCACCATCGAAAAGGCCAATTCCTGCTCTGGATGCGCGGCGTGCTCACCTGCGAGGTCGACGGCGGCTTCTGGCTGGTGCCGCCGGGGAGCGCCATTTGGGTACCCGGCGGCACACAACATCGAATGGATGGGGCCGGCACGGTCGATTGTTATGTCGTGTATGTCGACCCTGCGGTGGACGACGCCTTGTCGCGGGAATGCTGCACCTTGTCGACCACGCCGCTGCTGCGTGAATTGGTGATCCGTTCAGCGGCATTGCCGATGCGCTATGAAGAGGGCGGCATGGCGTCACGACTGATGACACTGCTTCTCGACGAAATGGCGCTGGCGCAGCCCGGCCAGGTTCATCTTCCCCTGACGACAGACAAGCGGTTACGCAAACTGGTCGAGTGGATCATGGCCCGTCCGTCCGATCCAGGCAACATCGAATCGTGGGCGCAGCGGATAGGCATCAGTGCGCGCACGCTGTCACGCCTGGTGTCTCGGGAAACCGGCATGAGTTTCGGACGCTGGCGCAGGCAACTGCATATCCTGCTCGCCTTGCAATGGATGGCCAGGGGCGCCACGGTCCAGCATGTCGCAGAGGGCCTGGGCTACGAGAACGCAAGCAATTTTGTCGTCATGTTTCGCAAGGTACTCGGTGAAACGCCTGGACGTTACCTGAAATCGAACGCTTGAGCCGCACGGCCTGCCAAGGCGTGGCAGGCCGTGCGACAATGGCGGCCTGATTCTTTCTACCGTACACCATGACCAAGCACACCATCCGCCTCGGCGACTGGGCCACCCTGGGCCCTGACGCTACCGCCATCCGTTTTGAAGTCTTTGTCGATGAACAGAAAGTGCCGGCCGAGATCGAACTCGACGACATGGACGCCGTCTGCCTGCACGCCGTTGCCTATGACGCCGTCGGCAACGCCATCGGCACGGGCCGGCTATTGCCAGACGGCCACATCGGCCGCATGGCCGTGCGCCATCCGGGCCGCGGCACGGGCGTGGGCGGTGCCATTTTGACCTTGCTGATGGAGAAAGCCCGCGAGCGCGGCGATGCAGCGGTGGTCTTGAATGCGCAAACCGTGGCCGCGCCATTCTATGCGCGCCACGGTTTCGTGCAGCAGGGGGAACAATTTGAAGAGGCGGGGATTGCGCATGTGGAGATGCGCTTGCAGTTTTAAGTGCTGGGGTCAGACCCCCGATAACGTTGGCGCAGAGCTTTGCGTTAGCGGTGTTGAGGGTCTGACCCCGGATTTTAATTTTGCGCGTGCGACTGGCGCCATTTGTCAAGGATCACCGCCAGCACGATCACGACACCCTTGGCCACATACTGCCAGAACGACGACAGACCCAAAATCGTCAAGCCATTGTTCATCACGCCGATGATCAGGGCGCCGATGACGGTGCCCCAGACGGAGCCCACGCCGCCCATCAGGCTCGTGCCGCCGAGCACGACGGCCGCAATCGCATCAAGCTCATAGCCCGTGCCCCAGTTGCCGTTGGCCGCATACAGACGGCTGGCCGACATGGCGCCGCCCAGGCCGGCGAACAGGCCGCTGATCGTGTAGACAAACATCAGGACGAGGCCAACCTTGATGCCGGTCAAACGTGCCGCCTGGATATTTCCGCCGACAGCGTAGATATGCAGGCCCAGTGTCGTTTTGCGCAGGATGAACCAGGTCAGCAGCACCACGGCCGCGGCCAGCCAGATCAGCCAGGGCACGGCCAGGAAGCTGCCGTTGCCCATCCATTCAAAGCTAGGGATTTCCGTGTTCAGCACGCTGGTGCCGTCCGCCAGCAGGTAGGCGGCGCCGCGCAGGGCCGTCATGGTGCCCAAAGTCACCACGAAGGGATTCAGGCCGACGAGAGCGACCAGCACGCCGTTCAACGCGCCCAGCAGCAGGCCGACGATGAGGAAGGTGGGGATCGAAAAGCCGGCGAACTGGGCCGACAAGGACATCAGCATGCCTGCCACGGCCGAGACGGCCAGCACGGAACCGACGGACAGATCGATGCCGCTGGTCAGAATGACGAAAGTCATGCCGGATGCCAGCACGATGTTGATCGACACCTGGCGGAAGATGTTCATGGTGTTATTGCTGGTCATGAACGTCGACGTGCCGTCGGCAGAGAAATACACGGTCAGGCCATACATGGCCAGGTACAGCACCACCAGCACGGGCAGCATGCCCAGGCGGCGCATCAGGTTCGAGGCATTGAAGGGTTCGCCGGCGCGCGCGGCGCCGCTGGTGGTACTCGTTGTCATGGTTTATCTCCTGAATGATTATGCTAATGCGTATTTTTATGCCGCTTCCAGATGGGTGGCATAGGCAAGGATTTTTTCCTGCGTGATATCGTCGCCCGTGACTTCGCCCGTCATGCGTCCTTCGCACATCACCATCACGCGGTCGCAGATGCCGACCAGCTCGGCCAGTTCGCTGGAAATGCACAGCACGGCCGTGCCCGCGTCCGCCAGTTGGTGGATGATCTTGTAGATTTCGCTCTTCGCGCCCACGTCCACGCCGCGCGTCGGTTCGTCGAGGATCAGCACTTTCGGGGCGATGGCCAGCCAGCGCGCCAGCAAGACTTTCTGCTGGTTGCCGCCGGACAGGCCGCCGACGATGCCGTCCGGTCCCGACACTTTCACGTTGAGGTTGGCAATCGCCTCGCGCGTCAGCTGGGTCAGGGCGCCACGGTTGACGACGCCCGCCGTCGCATGCTTGGACAGGATATTCATCGACATGTTTTCCATGGCCGACAATTGCATGAACAGGCCCAGGCTCTTGCGGTCTTCGGGCAGGTAGCCGATGCCGTGGCGGATGGCTGCCAGCGGCCGGTGGATGTGCACTTCCTGGCCGTCGAGCCACACTTGCCCCGTTTGCTTCTTGTCCGCGCCAAAGATCAGGCGCGCCAGTTCCGTGCGGCCCGCGCCGACGAGGCCGGCAAGACCCGTCACCTCGCCCGCATGCAGGGTGAACGAGGCAGGCTTGACCTTGCCGCCGCCCACGTTTTCCACGCGCAAGCGTTCGGCGCCGCGCGTGGTGCGCCGCTGGTGCGAATAAAAGTCGTCGGCGGGGCGGCCCACCATCATTTGCACGACTTTCTTTTGATCGAGTTCATCCTTGCCCAGCTCGCCCACATAGGCGCCGTCGCGCAGCACCGTGATGCGGCGCGCCAGGCGCTCCACCTCGGCCATGCGGTGGCTGATGTACAGCACGGCCAGGCCCTTGTCGCGCTGCTCTTCGATGATGCGGAATAATTGTTCTGTTTCCCGGTCGGACAGGGCGGCAGTGGGCTCGTCCATGATCAGGATGCGGCTTTCGTGCACGAGGGCGCGGGCGATTTCCACCTGCTGCTGCTCGGCGATCGACAGCGTCGAGACCATGGTGTCGGCATCGAAACGGGAACCGAGGTCGGCCAGGATGGCGTTCGTGCGCGCACGCATCTCGCCGGCCTTGACGGTAAAGAACGGTCCCTTCGGCTCGCTGCCCATGAAGACGTTCTGCGCCACCGTCATGTTCTTGGCCACGCTCAGTTCCTGGTAGATCAGGTTGATGCCGAGCGCGCGTGCCTCGCCCGGGTTGCGGATGCGGATCGGCTTGCCGTCGAGAATGATCTCGCCCGCGTCCGGCGTGTACACGCCCGATAAAATCTTCATCAAGGTACTCTTGCCGGCGCCATTTTCGCCCATCACGGCATGGATTTCGCCGCTGCGCACCGTCAGGTGCACGCCGCGCAGCGCGCGCGTGGCGCCAAAGCGCTTCTCGATGCCGCGCATTTCAAAAATAATATTGTCGCTCATGACTGTCCTTCCTTGCTTTTGAAACTGTTGCCCGCCCTTGGCCCGGGGCCGGGGCGGGCAACACGTGGTTCAGGTCAGGCAGATCAGTTCTTTACCCAGCCCGTGTAGGTGGCGACGTTTTCCTTGGTGATGGCCGGGGTCGGCAACAGCACCATCGTTTGTTTCGGCGTGCGGCCGTTCATGATGTCGTAGCCCATCTGCACGGCGTCGGTGGCCATGCGGTACGGGTTTTGCGCCGAGGTGGCGGCAAACAGGCCGGTCTTGTTTTTCAGGGCGTTCTGGCCATCGGGCGCGCCATCGACAGCCGTGATCAGTTTGACGTCCGTGCGCTTCGCTTGCTTGATCGCCAATTCGGCGCCGATGCCGGTCGGATCGTTGATGGCGAACACGCCGTCGATCTTCGGATAGGCCGTCAGCAAGTTCGACATCACGGTCATGCCGCCGTCGCGGCTGCCGCCCGCGTTCTGGTTGTCGGACAGGATCTTGATATCCTTGAACGCGGCCAGGGTTTTCTTGCAGCCATTGACGCGGTCGATCACGGACGTGACCGGCGGGCCGTTGAGGATCACGACATTGCCCTTGCCGCCGATCTGCTTGGCCAGGTAGGCGCACGACACGTCTCCCGCCATGGTGTTGTCGGACATCACGGTGGCCGAAGCGCCCACGGCGCCCACGTCGACGGCGATCACGACCACGCCCGCATTGCGCGCTTTCTTGATGGCTGGGGCGATGCCCTTGGAATCGACGGCGTTCAGGATGATGATGTCGGTCTTGTTGGCAATAAAGTTTTCAATCTGGTCCACCTGGGTGTTCAGGTCATACTTGCTGGACACCGTGGTGACTTTCACGCCAGGGCCGCCCAGTTTTTTCGCGCTTTCTTCCGCGCCGCGGCCGATGGCGACAAAAAACGGGTTGGCCAGGTCGCCCACGCTCACGCCGATGGATTTCAGCGGTTTGTCAGCGGCGAAAGCGCCACAGGCGGCGGACAGCAACAGGGAGGCGGTAATGACTTTTTTCATGAGGATCTCCAAGGGTTTTTATTGTGAAAAACAAACGGTGCTACGGGTGAAACTTATTGATTGCGTAATTTCTCGATCATGGCGTCCAGCTTGCCCGCGTCGACGGCAAAGCCGCGGATGCCTTCGGCCAGCTTTTCGGTCGCCATCGCGTCGTCGTTCAAGGCGTAGCGGAAAGCGGCCTCGTCATACGTGACGGCCGGCTGCGCGGCGCCCAGGTCGGCGCCCAGGGCGCGCTCGAATGGCACGTCGGATGCTTCGAGTTTCGCCAGCAGGTCCGGGCTGATGGTCAGCAAGTCGCAGCCGGACAGGGCCGTGATCTGCCCCACGTTGCGGAAGCTGGCGCCCATCACTTGCGTGGCGATGCCATGTTGTTTGTAGTAATTGAAGATGCGCGTGACCGACTGTACACCCGGATCGTTGGACAGGCTGCGCGCCGCTTCGTCCCATGCGGCGCCCATCGACTTCTTGTGCCAGTCGTAGATGCGGCCCACAAATGGCGAAATCAGGCGCACTTTCGCGTCGGCGCAGGCGACGGCCTGGCAAAACGCGAACAGCAGGGTCAGATTGCAAAAGATGCCGTCTTTTTCCAGCTCGCGCGCCGCCTGGATGCCTTCCCAGGTGGCGGCGACCTTGATCAGCACGCGCTCGCGGCTGATGCCAGCCGCTTCATACAGGGCGATCAGGCGGCGCCCGCGGGCCACGGTGGCGTCGCGGTCAAAGCTCAAACGGGCATCGACTTCCGTCGATACGCGGCCCGGCACCACTTTCAGGATTTCCAGGCCGAAGCGCACCAGCACCTGGTCGACGATATCGTCGAGCGATGCATGTTTGTGGGCAGCGACCGTGCTTTCCAGCAAAGGCGCGTAATCGGGCTGCAGCACGGCTTTTAAAATCAGCGACGGGTTGGTGGTCGCGTCCTGCGGCGCGAAGCGCGCCAGTTGCAAAAAGTCGCCCGTGTCGGCGACGACGGTGCTGTACTGTTTTAGTTGTTGCAGCTGATTCATTACTATTCCTTATCACTGAGTTGGTGCAAGGCTTGCACGGCGGGAAACAGGCTACGGTAGCGGCCGTAACGGATGCTCAAGGCTGCGCTGTGCGCGGCATCGGGCAGGAAAGTGTTTTTGATGGGCAAGCTGGTGGCCAGCAACTGGCGCTGGCCGATGGCGGCAAAGCCCAGCTTGGCCGCGCCCAGGCTGGCCGACAGTTCGCTGTTGTGCAGGGTGCGCATTTCGCGGCCCAGCACATTGGCCAGCAACTGCGCCCAGTACTGGCTGCGCGCGCCGCCGCCCACCAGCATGCAGTGGGGAACGACGGCACCCGTCGATGTGACGGCGGCCATGGCGTCGCGCAAGGCAAAGGCCACGCCTTCGAGTACGGCATAGCCGAGTTGCGCTGGCGTGCTGTCGTGGCCCAGCTGCAGGAAGGCGCCACGCACTTGCGGGTCGTTGTGCGGCGTGCGCTCGCCCGACAGATACGGCAGGAACAGGGGCGCGGACGGCGCGATGGCGCTGTCCAGCGGCAGGGCGCTTTCCACGAGGGCCAGCAGGGCTGCCTCGTCGGGCTGGCCCAGCACGCCGGTCGCCCAGCGCAGGCAGCTGGCGCCCGACAGGATCGCGCCCATCGCATACCAGCGGCCGGGCAGGGCGTGGCAAAAGCTGTGCACGCCGCCGGCCGGGTTGCCCAAAGGCGCTTCGGTGACGGAAACGATGGCGGCGCTGGTGCCCAGTGATATAAAACTGTCGCCGCCATTGACGGCGCCAATGCCCACGGCCGAGACAGGATTGTCACCGCCGCCGGCTGCCACCACCACGTCCGATGGCAAGCCGAGCTTGTCCGCGACGGCGGCCAGCACGGTACCCGTGGCCGCATCGCCTTCGGCCAAGGCCGGCATCTGTTCCGGCGCCAGGCCGCATGCGGCCAGCATGGGAGCGAACCAGGCACGCTTGGCCTCGTCCAGCCACAGGGTACCGGCCGCGTCGGACATGTCGGTGACCTTGTTACCCGTCAATTGCAAGCGCAGATAATCCTTGGGCGACAGCAGGCAGGCGATGGCATTGAAAGCGTCAGGCTCGTGCGTTTGCAGCCACAGCAGTTTCGGCGCCGTCAGGCCTGCCATGGGCAGGCTGCCCGTCACGTCCGCATAGGCGGGATAGTCGCGCGCCAGACTGGCCGCTTCGGCTTCGGCGCGCGCATCGTTCCACAGGATGGCGGGACGGATCACGTTGTCGTTGCTGTCGAGCAGTACGGCGCCATGCATCTGGCCCGACAGGCCGATGCAGGCGATGCGCGCGTATTCCTGCGGCCAGCCGGCGCGCAGCTGGCGCAGCGCGTTGACGCAGGCGGCCCACCAGTCCTGCGGCGCTTGTTCGGACCAGCCCGGCTGCGGGCGGCTGGTATCGATGCGCAAGGAAGCCTGGCCGCATACCGTGCCCATGCTGTCCATCAGCACGGTTTTCAGTTCGGAAGTACCGAGATCGATACCGAGGGAAATCGCTGGATGCATATTGGTCTGCTGTAAAAGGTCAGGGGCAGCCGCAGGAATTGCGCACGCGCAGGGTCGGCGACAAGCGCTGCACGTGCCGGGCGCGGCCCGGATTGGCGATGCGGTCAATCAAGAGGTCGACGGCCATGGCGCCCAGCTCTTCGAGCGGCTGCGCCATCACCGTCAGGCGGGGGCTGAAATAATCGGCCCAGTCGAAATCATCGAAGCCTGCCAGGGACACGTCTTGCGGTACCGCAATGTGCGCGTCGCGCAAGGCGTGCATGGTGCCGATGGTCATCAGGTTATTGCCGGCAACGATGGCCGTGGGACGCTGTCCGGCGGGCAGGGCCAGCAATTCGCGCGTGGCCGCGCCGCTGCGCTCGAGGTTGGAGTCGCCCGAGCGCAGCAGCGCTGTATCGAAAACGATATTGGCGCGCTGCAAGGCCAGGCGGTAGCCATCGATACGCTCGTCCGTCGTGGACAGGCCGGGCGCGCCCGCGATGAACCCGATGCGGCGGTGGCCGTGGACGGTGATCAGGTGGCCGACCAGTTCGGCCGTCGCCTCGATATTTTCCACGCCCACCTGGTCGAACGGTTGTGCCGACATGCGGTCGACCAGCACGGAAGCGATCTTGTTGCTGGTCAAATAGTCGAGCGTGCGGTGGTGCGTGTCGCCCGACGGCGCCAGCACGATGCCATCGACCCGGCGCTGGTGCAAGTTCTGCACCACTTTGAGTTCCTGCTCGGGATCGTCATGCGTATCGGAAAACAGCATCATCAGGCCGTGGCGCGTGCAGGCCGCCTCGATGGCGCGCACGGTTTCGCTGAAGTAATGATTGGTGAAGGCGGAAATGGCCACGCCGATGGTGCCAGAAGAGGAACCGGCGAGGGCGCGCGCCAGCATGTTCGGCACATAGCCGATCTGCTGCATGGCCGCGTTGACGGCGGCGACGGTTTTCGGGCTGACCTTGCGGGTGCCGTTGAGTACGTGCGAGACGGTCGACAGCGATACGTCCGCCGCCCGCGCTACATCTTCCATGGTGGCCATGGTGTCTCCTGATGGTTTTATTATTATTGTGTGCTGCGATTGAGTACGGCTGTGTCGCCGCGTTTGAATCTATCGTAAACAAAAGAAAGCGCTTGCGCAAGCGCTTTCTTTTTTGTGCGTGCGGATGGCTAGAGGTTTTTTGATGCGAGTCGGGATGCGCGCGTAGGTCGGATTAGCGCGCCGCAGGGGCGCGTAATCCGACGTTGGTGACGGCGGTGATGCCGGTTGAGTGTGGTGGTGTTGTCGGGTTACGCGCTTGCGCGCTAACCCGACCTACCCGACCTACTGTATCACCAGCTCATGCAATTCGCCGGGAGAGTCCGGGAACAATTTGACGACGGTGGACGTGCGCGTGCCGTAGCCCGGCGTTTCGATGCAGACGGCGGACAGCACGCGCTCGAGGTCGAGCGGCACGCCTGTGTCCGGCAAGCGGAAGTCGGGCGCGCGCGCGGTGTCGGCCAGCATGTCGAAATACGCTTCGTCGGGCGCGCCCTGGCACAGCAGGCTGGCGAACTGGGCCTTGGTCTTCAGGACCTTCGGCCACGGCGCGTCGAGCAGGGCGTTCGACAGGCCGTAGATGCCCGGTTCCAAAGGCTGGCCATTGCGCGCATCGCCATCGCCCCGGTTGGAAAACCAGATCAGGGTGTCCGCATCGCCGAGCACCAGATTGAAACCGTTGTAGGCTTTGCATCCGGGGCGGATTTGCGCGATGTAGTCTTGCGGCGACATGTTGCCGGCCAAATAGTCGGCCACGAGGGCGCCGCGCGAGGGGGCGTCGGGGTTGCGGTCTTGCGGGCTGCGGATATTCGTGATGGCGGCAAAGCGCGAGCTGCCGCCGCCGGCCTGGGTGATGCCCATCCAGCTGCCGCCCGCCTGCAGGTCGCGGCCCGCATACACTTGCGGGTGTTCGGGCCAGGCGCCGGCGGGGGCGCTGGCGCGTTCATAGAATTCGTCGCGGTTGGCGGCGGCAATCAGCGGGATGTGCGGATTGACTTTCCAGGCAAAAACGATCAGGCACATGGAGGCAAATCCATGAACACTTCCGTATGGCGCGCGCCAGCCGTCAGGGACAGCAAGCCCGCTTCGTCGGATGCGCCGGCCAGCAGCTCCGTAAAACCTTCACCGACGACAGGGTAGATCTCCATCCACGTCTGCAAGCCATCCTTGGCTTCCGGACGGCGCTTCAGCTGCGGCGCCACGCCGGACGCGGCCGCCAGTTTCGCCTGCATGGCGCGGACCCGGGCTTCCAGCGCCTGGGCGTGCTCTTCTTTTACCTGATAGTAAACGTACAGATCTTTCATGGCATTCTCACAAGTCGAGTGCGTCGAGCACGTAAGGCATGGGCAGGAATTGCACGGCAACGCCCTGGGCCGAGCCGTAGCGCACGGCGCCGGCGGCGCTTGAACCTTCTTCGATCGCCCCCAGCTTCATTTCAACGAGGGCGTCGATGCCGCCCACGCCGTTCGGCGCCGCGTTGACGACCATGCCGCACGGTTGCTCGGGGTCGCTGACGGCGAACAGTTCGCCGCCGGCCACTACCGAGGGATCGGCGATGCTGACGAGGGTGGTACGGCGCTTGAGCTTGCCCAAGTACTGGCTGCGCGCGACGATTTCCTGGCCCGGGTAGCAGCCTTTCTTGAAATTGACGCCGCCCAGCAGCTCGAAGTTGACCATCTGCGGCACGAACTGCTCTTGCGTGGCGGCCGTGATCTGCGGGATGCCCGCATGGATATCGGACAATTGCCAGGCGTCATTGCCGCCCTTGGCGAGAGTTTCGGCCAGCTGCTGCCACACGTCCTGCGCCGTGGCGGCCGACGTCAGCCATTCATAGCGGGCGCTGCCGAACGCATCGGCCACGCGCAGCAGGGTGCCCAGTGCATGCTCGACCTTGCTGAACGGCGTGGCGGGCAGCGCCGGGAACCAGGCGGACAGGGCCGCGCTGGCCCTTTGGCCGCCCAGGCCCAGGACGACTTGATTGGCATCATCGGCGGACGCATCGTGCAGCTTGGCCTTGGCGCGCAGCACGAACATCTGCAGCCGCTTCTGGATGGCCGGCTGTATGGCGCGCGGCAATTGCAGATAAATGGTGGTGGCGTTGCGCCACATCAGGAAACTGGCCAGCAGGCGGCCTTTCGGCGTGCAGTAGCCGGCCAGGCGCACTTGCTCCTGGTTCAGGTGTTCCACGTCGTTGGTCAGCTGGCCGTGCAGGAAACTGGCTGCATCGTCGCCGTTCAAGCCGATCAAGCCCTGGTCCGTGATGGCTGCGACAAAACCTTCTTGCAGCTGGGCCACTGTCAGGGACTGGCCGAAATCGGCGACAGGGGAGTTTGCGGTGCCGTCAGGCGCGCCATCGCCGGCAACGGGGCGGGCGCCTTGAGCGGTTAAAAATTGATTCCAGTTATTCATAATTTCCATTAGATCAGCGATTAAGCATTATCATTACGGGTTCATTATAGTGATGTCGCGCAAATTGCGTCGGCAGCGGCAAGATTGCCAGTGTTGGCGCCGCTTTGCGCGCACTTGCTTCACAAATGAACGATCATAACAAGCGCGCGCTGCCTGCCAGCGGGCGCATCACAAGAATCGGAACAATGGCTTTCTTTAAAAAACTTGTAGTCAGTTCAGTCATCGCCGCCATCGGCGTCGGCGGTACTTTTGTGTATTGGGCGCAGCAGCCCATCACCACGGACGGCGAAGCGATCCCGTTTACGATCAGCCCGGGCAGCGGCGCGCATGCGGCCGGCCAGCAGATCGCGGACGCGGGCGTGCCCATCGTGCCCATCCTGTTCAACATGCTGGCGCGCATCGAAGGCAAGACCTCGAAGATCAAGGCCGGTTCCTACGAATTGAAACCGGGCACCACGCCGCAGCGTCTGATCACGCAGCTGGCACGCGGCGAGTTCGCGCAAGAGTCGCTGACCATCATCGAAGGCTGGACGTTCAAGCAGATGCGCCTGGCGATGGCGAATCACCCGGGACTCAAGCACGATACCGTGGGCCTGTCCGACAAGGAACTGATGGCGAAGATCAGCCCTGAATATGTGCTGCCGGAAGGTCTGTTCTTCCCGGACACGTATCTGTTCGCCAAGGGCGCCAGCGAAATGCAGATTTTCAGGCAGGCGCACACGGCCATGATCGGCCGCCTGTCCGAAGCGTGGGACAAGCGCGATCCGGCCTTGCCATATAAAAACCCGTACGAAGCGCTGATCATGGCTTCCATCGTGGAAAAGGAAACGGGACAAAAGTCCGAGCGCGCCATGATCGCCGGCGTGTTCGTCAACCGCCTGAAGACGGGCATGCTGCTGCAGACGGACCCGACCGTGATCTATGGCATGGGCGACAATTACCAGGGCAAGATCCGCAAACGCGACCTGGAAGCTGACACCCCGTACAATACCTACACGCGCGGCGGCTTGCCGCCCACGCCGATCGCCCTGGCCGGTGCGCAATCGCTGACGGCGGCGCTGGCGCCGGCCCGCACGCAGGCGCTGTATTTCGTCGCCCGCGGCGACGGCACCAGCCAGTTCTCGGCCAACTTGCCCGACCATAACCGCGCCGTGAACCAGTATCAGCGTTAATATCATCACAAGATTAAGAGTTTCATGACACAACACTATCAACCCCGCTTCATCACCTTCGAAGGCATCGATGGCGCGGGCAAGTCGACGCATATCGGCTTTGTCACCGACTACCTGCAGCAAAGGGGGGTGAGCCTCGTCTCGTCGCGCGAACCGGGCGGCACCAGCCTGGGCGAAAAGCTGCGCGAACTGCTGCTGCATGAAAAGATGCATCTGGAAACGGAAGCCTTGCTGATGTTCGCCAGCCGCCGCGAACACATCGCGCAAGTCATCGCGCCCGCCCTGGAACGGGGCGAGTGGGTCATTTCCGACCGTTTCACCGATGCCAGCTTCGCCTACCAGGGCGGTGGCCGCGGCATGGATCTGGGCAAGATGGAAGCGCTGGAAGCGTGGGTGCACCCGCACTTGCAGCCGGACTTGACGTTTTTGTTCGACGTGCCGCTGGCCGTGGCCCGCGCCCGCCTCGATGCGACGCGCGCACTGGATAAATTCGAGCAGGAGCGATCGGACTTTTTTGCCGCCACGCGCAACGAATATCTGCGCCGCGCGGCCCAGTTCCCGGAACGCTTCCGCATCATCGACTCCACGCAAAGCATTGCCGACATCCAAGTGCAACTCGCGCAATTGCTTGATATTTTGCTCGAACAAAGCGTCGCAACACGCTGATTTACAAAGAATAAAATGACCAGTTCTCTCTATCCGTGGCAACAGGACGCCTGGCAGCAATTGCAAGCCTTGCGCCCGCGCATGCCGCACGCCATTTTGTTCCATGGCGCGCAGGGCATCGGCAAGGCCGACTTCATCGAGCATTTCGCGCAAGCGCTGCTGTGCGAAGACGTGCGCGCCGACGGCCATGCTTGCGGCGCCTGCGCCTCGTGCGGCTGGTTTAGCCAGGGCAACCATCCCGATTACCGCCGCGTGCGTCCGGAAGCGCTGGAAGACGAGGTGGCCGACGACGGCGAAGAGGGAGAAGGCGCGAAGAAAAGTACCAAGACCAAGACGCCGTCGAAAGACATCAAGATCGAGCAGATCCGTAACCTGGCCGACTTCATGAACATTTCCACGCACCGCCAGGGCTTGCGCGTGGTCGTGCTGTACCCGGCCGAGGCGCTGAACACGCCCGCGTCGAACGCCTTGCTGAAGACGCTGGAAGAGCCGCCGCCGGGCACCTTGTTCCTGCTGTCCTCGAACAGCCTGGACCGCTTGCTGCCGACGATTCTGTCGCGCTGCAGGAAATTCGCCTTGCCCATGCCCAGCCACGAGCAGGCCTTGACGTGGCTCAAGCAGCAAGGCTTGAACGATGCGGACAGCTGGCTGCGCGAGCAGGGCGGCGCACCGCTGGCCGCGCTGGCCCAGTCCGAGTCGGGCGGCCGCGAAGAGACGGAACAGTTGCTGCAAGTGCTGGCCAATCCCGGCGTCGAAGCGGCCCTGAAGGCTGCCGACAAATTGCAGAAGGCGCCGCTGGCGCCGCTGGTGGCATCGCTCCAGCGCTGGCTGTACGATGTGTTTTCCGTCAAATTGTCGGGCACCATCCGCTACTACCCGCGCCACAGGCGCGAACTGGAAGCCTTGGCAGGACGCATCAACGTGAGCCGTTTGATGGCCGCTATCAAGGCGGCGAACGAGCGCCGGGCGATTGCCGAGCACCCCTTGTCGCCCAAGCTGTTCCTCGAAGATATGCTGCTCGATTACGCTTCCAGTTGCCAATAAAATCAAGTGCTTGCGTTGCTGATTTAATGTAACTTCTCTTTGTTTCGTTTGCCACGCTTGGCCCCTGGTGTTACAGTCAAGGCCTGGACAGCAATGGAGGCGTGCATGAAACGAGTCACTGGCATCGGCGGCATCTTTTTCCAGGCGCAAGACCCGGCCTCGCTGCGCGCCTGGTACCAGCGCCACCTGGGCCTGGACGTGCAGCCGTGGGGCGGCGCCGCCTTTAGCTGGACGGATGCGGACGGCCAGCCCACGGCGGGCACCACCATCTGGTCCGTAGCAGCCAAGGGCAGCGAGCAATTCCTGCCCGGCAAGGCTTCCTTCATGATCAATTACCGGGTCGACGACCTCGATGCGCTGTTGCAAGCCTTGCGCGATGAAGGCTGCACGGTGCTGGACAAGGCGCCCGATTCGGAATATGGCCAGTTCGGCTGGGTCATCGATCCCGAGGGCAACAAGGTGGAGCTGTGGCAGCCGCCACAGGGGCAGTAGGCGGAACCTGCCTCGTTCAGCGATAATACCGGCTCAGATAACGATCCCTATTTATTATGCGCGACATTATTGCTGGATTCCTACGCTTCCAAAAAGAGGTTTTTCCTGAGCGCCGCGAGTTGTTCAAGACCCTGGCCACGGGACAAACCCCGAAGGCCCTGTTCATTTCCTGCTCGGACAGCCGCATGGTGCCGGAACTGGTGACGCAGCGCGAACCCGGCGAACTCTTCGTGATCCGCAACGCGGGCAACATCGTGCCATCGTACGGCCCGGAACCGGGCGGCGTCAGCGCCACGGTCGAATTTGCCGTGTCCGCCTTGAACGTGAGCGACATCGTCATTTGCGGCCATTCCGATTGCGGCGCGATGAAGGCGATCGCCACCTGTGCCTGCCTCGATCACATGCCGGCCGTGCGCAGCTGGCTGCACCATGCGGACGCGGCGCGCATGATCAACGAATCGGTCGACCATCCGACGGAGCAGTCGCGCATCGACGGCATGGTGCGCGCCAACGTGGTCGCGCAACTCAATAACCTGCGCACCCATCCTTCGGTGGCCTTGGCCATGGCGCAACACCGGCTGACCCTGCACGGCTGGGTGTACGACATCGAGAACGGTTCTCTCGACGCGCTCGACGAGTCGACCGGCAACTTCGTCCCGCTCGCGGAACATCCTGCCTCGCAGATGTAATCGGCTGCAAGCCTCCGAACCGCTCCGGCAGGGGATGCGCGCCGCCGCCGTTCCCCTGCCAATTTTTGCTCCCTCCGGTACAATCCCGCCTTATGTATATCGATTCCCATTGCCATATCAATTTCCCCGAGCTGGCTGCTCGCATGCCCGAGATCCTTGCCAAGATGGCGGAGAACAAGGTGACGCATGCCCTGTGCGTGTCCGTCGACTTGCCGGACTTCCCGCAGGTGCTGGCCCTGGCCGAGCAGTATCCGCATATCTTTGCGTCCGTCGGCGTGCATCCCGACTATGAAGACACGCCTGAACCGTCCGTGGAAGACCTGGTGCGATTGGCGGACCACCCGAAGATCATCGCCATCGGCGAGACGGGCCTCGATTATTTCCGTTTGACGGGCGACCTCGAGTGGCAGCGCGAGCGTTTCAGAACTCACATCAAAGCTTCAAGAATCACGCGCAAGCCCTTGATTATTCACACAAGAGCGGCCAGTGAAGACACGATACGCATCATGCGCGAAGAGGGCGCTGGCGTGGCCGACGGCGGCGTGGCCGGCGTCATGCATTGCTTTACGGAATCGCTGGAAGTGGCGCGCGCCGCCATCGACATGGGTTTCTATATTTCGTTTTCCGGCATCGTCACGTTCAAGAGCGCCAAGGATTTGCAAGCCGTGGCCCTGGAAGTGCCGCTCGAGCGCATCCTCATCGAGACGGATTCGCCGTACCTGGCGCCCGTGCCGTTCCGTGGCCGCATGAACGAACCGGGCTATGTAGCCCACGTGGCGGAATACCTGTCGACCCTGAAAGGCATCCCACTGGAGCAGGTGGCGCGCCAGACGACGGACAATTTCTTCAAGTTATTCAATCAGTTGCCATAACTTCTTAAGGTCAGACATGATGAAAAAACTCGCGCTGGCGATGCTGCTGTGCTGCGCTAGCGCCAGCCACGCGGCGCCGGAACCGGACGCCTTCTTCCGTGCCGTGTCCGTCAACAACGCCAGCGGCGTGCGCGACATGCTGGCCGAGGGCATGAACCCGAACCAGCCCGACGCGCAGCGCGGCGACATTCCCCTCGTGCTGGCCTTGCGCGACGATGCGGACAAGGTGTTCAAGTTGCTGCTCGACGCACCCGGCATCGACATCGAAGCCCGTTCGTCCAACGGCAACACGGCGCTGATGATGGCCGCCTATAAACACAAGCAGGATGCCGTGGAAGCCTTGCTGGCCAAAGGCGCCAAGGTCAACCAGAGCGGCTGGACGGCGCTCCACTATGCGGCGTCGGCGGGCGACCTGCCGATCATGAAGATTTTATTGGACCGCGACGCCGTGGTCGATGCGCGCGCGCCCGCCAACGTCACGCCGCTGATGTTTGCCGCCCGCGAGGGACAGGAGGGCGCCGTCAAGCTGCTGCTGTCGTGGGGTGCGGACGCCAGCCTGAAAAGCGACCATGGCTGGACGGCCGTGCAGTTTGCCCAGGCCGGCGACAAGCCGGGCGTGGTCGCCATCATCGAAGCGGCACAGAAGGCGCGCGCCGCCCGTAAGTAATTTTTTGGCAATACTTTCCATGCCAGCGCTGAAACTGGCATGGAATTGCCTCTTAGCTCAGCCCTTTGTTCTCCGTGCCGATTAACGATAATGATCGTGTCGCATTAATCAGGAGATTTTTCGCATGGGCAATCACATCAACGTCAGGCGCCGGCTGGTTTGTCGCCGCCCCTCGCGCAGCCCGTGCGATAACACTGCTTTCTGGAATGACAAAACCGATCGGCCATCGGAGCCAGACTCCAAGAGGACAGACATGCTGAATGAACGAGAAATCGAGAGTTGTTACCTGGGGCAATTTATCCCCGTCCATTACCACCACAATATGTTGATGGACCAGAACCGCATGCACGGGTTCAAGTCGGCGATCGATTACGCGGTGAAGCCTGGCATGAAAGTGCTGGAGCTGGGCGGCGGCACGGGTGTGCTGTCGTGGTTTGCGGCCGCGCGCGCCGACAAGGTGTGGTGTGTGGAGTTCAATCCGGACATGGTCAAGGAAGCGCGCAAGATGCTGGCGCTCAATCCCAACGGTGAAAAAGTGGAAGTCGTCCACGCGGACGCGTTTGAATACCTGCCGCCCGAGCCCGTCGACGTGGTCATCTGTGAAATGATTCATGTAGGCATGCTGCGCGAAAAGCAGGTGGAAGTGATCGAATCGTTCAAACGCCGCTACCTGGCCCGTTTTGGCGGCCCGCTGCCCATCTTCCTGCCCGAAGCCGTCATCATGGCCGTGCAGCCGATGCAGCAGGAATACGATTTCGAGGGCTTTTATGCGCCCATCGTGCAATTCCAGGAAACCACGGCGATCCACCCTGGCGTGCAGGAGTTGGCGCCGCCGTCCGTCTATAGCATCATCGACTTCAGCCAGCCGACGGACAGCGTCTTCGGTTTCGACGGCAAGTTCGTCGTCGAGCGCAGCGGCACCTTGAATGCCTTGCGTTTCGTCACCAAGAACATCCTGGCCGTCGTGCCCGAGCGCTCGACCACCATCGACTGGCTGAACCACTACATGTGCTTGCCGCTGGCCACGCCGGTGGCCGTGAAGGCGGGCGACGTGCTGCAAGTGAGCTTCCAGTACCGCGCCGGCGGCTCGATTCCTTCGCTGGAAACGTCGATCCGCGCGCAGGTGATCTATGACGTGAACTTACAGCCTGTCACGCAGAACGCCGTCTACGCATAAGTAGCGTTAATCCAAAGGCAACGCCGCAGCGATTTCATCCTGCGGCGTTTGTCCATTCAGGGTATATTTCGTCTTTTACCCACTGGACAGCTTTACTATCATGGAACAGATCGATCAGCGTTACCTCGTGCAACAGAACAAAATCAGCGATGGCGAGACCAAGCCGCCCGTGTTTGCCAAGGTAATGCGCAGCAAGGAAGGCGTGTTTGAAGGCGTGTCCTTCATCAAGTCGAAGGACAAGGCCTCGATCCTGACCATCGAAGATGCCAACCAGGCCATCAAATGGGCCACCAGCAAGAAACCGAACGCGCATGAATACATCACGAAAGTGATTTGCGTCGGTCAATAAATGTCTCCGCAGGCGCCGTTCATTCCCGTTTTTGCACCGTTCATCCCCCCAGCACGCAGTTCATCGCACGGCCGTTGCCGCCGTGGCGGCGCTTGCATATAGTGGCCTCACGGTAGCGGGGCAAGCACGGCTTGCTCCGCACATTTCATTCTAGGGGGACGCAATGCTGGGATTTGTGCTGTGGCTGCTGCTCTTGCTCGTGTGCTGGCCCCTGGCCTTGCTGGCCCTCGTGCTGTATCCGCTGGCCTGGCTGCTGTTGCTGCCATTCCGCTTGATCGGCATCGGCGTCGAAGGCGTGTTCGAATTGCTGCGCGCCATCGTCATGTTGCCGGCCCGCGTGCTGGGCGGCGGCCCGCGATAAACCAGATATTTTCCATAAAAAATGGCGCCATCGGCGCCATTTTTGTTTGCGGTACTGCTTGGCTTACAGGTCGACCATGAAACCGGCGCCGATCGATTTCTGCGAATAGTTGTAGTCGATCAAGCTCTGGCCATAGCCGGAGAACAATTGCAGATAGCCTTTCAGGTTGGCCTTCAATGGGAAAGCCCAGCTTGCCTGCATGGAGCCATGCTTCTTGCTGAAATTGCGGCGGGCCGTCACGGCATACTCGTGGCCCTTGTTGCGGTAGCTCACGCGCAAGTCGCCATGCCCCAGGTAATCGGTGATGTCGATATTGTCATTGTCGGTCTTGCCATTGTCGAGGCGGTGCCAGACACGGGCCGTGACAGCCAGATTGTCTTTTTCCATGCCCAGTTCGGCATACACGCGGTTCCAGCTGCGCGATAGCGTCGACGTCTGACCGTTGGACTGGTGCACGAGGCCGAAGTTCAGGTAATTGAATTCCACGCCCGCGAAATTCTTGTTGATCGGCATGATCAGCATCAGTTCCGGCTGGTAATTGGTCTCGCGGAACGGGCTCGAGGCCTTGCGGTTATACGCCTGCCAGAAACTTTGCTGCGTGTAGCCGAACCACATGTCGAGCGGCGTGCCGGCGATGTCTTCCAGCAGCTTCATCTTGAAGCTCAGCTGGAATGTCAGTTCCACATGCTGGCTCTTGATGCCGGCCGGCGTGAAATCCTGGAACGGCTCGTCGTTGGACGCATCGCTGTAATTGGCCAGCAGCAGATAGGTGTCGCGGTGCGGGCGGAAGTTGAACAGGCCGCGTTTCGAGGCCTCGTTGAGTTCCCACGATTGCTGCGTGCGCGAAATCGGCGCTTCCGGCGGCGCCGCGCCTGTCTGTGCGACGGCGGGAATGGCCGCGTTGACGGCGTCCGGCGTGGCCACGCCAGGCGGGCTGACGGGGGTGATGGGGGCGGCCTCGGCTGCCGCTGCCAGGGTGACGGCCGCGGTGGCGGAATCACCTCCGGCGGCGATGGTGGCTTTTTCCGCCGCCTTGGCCAGGGTGTCGAAGCACCCCAGGCGGGCGCTGGCGTCGCCAAGCACGGCGCAACGCTGCATTTGCTGTTCCAGTTCGCCGGCCATGGCCAGCGCCGGCGATGCCAGCAGGGAAGAGAGGATTATTTTTCTTAGTTGGATAGTCATAGGCTGAGTAGGGCATGTCGTTCGGTGCGCACCTGGGCTGCATGCCGGCGGCGTCGCCTTGCATGGCAGGATGCCATGCGTATTGATTTTTATTAATCTTTGTTGAATTAAAGTTCAAAAATTAACGTCTGGAAGTATAGCCGAATCCGCAATTAGTCTCCGTGCGCCTGACGTGTGTGCGCCTGCCAGTGTTGCGTGCATGGTAAACAGCCCGCTGTCGTGCCGGCCAAATCGATGTCTGCTACACTGCAAAACCGGCGCAAACCGAGGCGTGCCGGGGCTAGCCATGGAGATTGTGATGACCCGCAAAACACCTATCGAGCGCTACCGCAACATCGGCATCAGCGCCCATATCGACGCCGGCAAGACCACCACCACCGAGCGCATCCTGTTTTATACGGGGGTCAATCACAAGATCGGCGAAGTGCACAATGGTGCCGCCACCATGGACTGGATGGAGCAGGAACAGGAACGGGGCATCACCATCACCTCGGCCGCCACCACGGCCTTCTGGAAAGGCATGGCCGGCAATTTCCCCGAACACCGGATCAACATCATCGATACGCCCGGCCACGTGGATTTCACGATCGAGGTCGAGCGTTCGATGCGCGTGCTCGACGGCGCCGTGATGGTGTATGACGCCGTCGGCGGCGTGCAGCCGCAGTCGGAAACCGTCTGGCGCCAGGCCAACAAATACCACGTGCCGCGCATCGCCTTCATCAACAAGATGGATAGGGTGGGGGCCGATTTCCTGCGCGTGCGCAAGCAGATCGCCGACCGCCTGAAGGGCGTGGCCGTGCCCATCCAGTTGCCGATCGGCGCCGAAGACCATTTCACGGGCGTGATCGACCTGTTGAAAATGCGCGCCATCACCTGGGACGACGCCAGCCAGGGCGTGCAGTTCAGCTATGGCGAGATTCCCGCCGAGCTACAGGCGCAGGCACAGCAGTGGCATGAGCACATGGTCGAACACGCGGCCGAAGCCAGCACCGAGATGACGGAACGCTACCTGAATGGCGACACCTTTACGGAAGCCGAACTCAAGCAAGCCTTGCGCGCGCGTACCATCCGCAACGAAATCGTGCCCATGCTGTGCGGCAGCGCCTTTAAAAACAAGGGCGTGCAGGCGATGCTCGACGCCGTCATCGAATACCTGCCGTCGCCCATGGAAGTGCCGCCCATCATGGGCCATGACGAGCACGATAACGAGGTGGAGCGCCATCCGACGGACGACGAGCACTTTGCCGCGCTCGCCTTCAAGATCATGACGGACCCGTTCGTGGGGCAATTGACCTTCTTCCGCGTGTATTCGGGTGTGGTGAATTCGGGCGACATGGTCTACAACCCGACCAAGAGCGCGCGCGAACGGCTGGGGCGCATCCTGCAGATGCATGCGAACGAGCGCAAGGAAATCAAGGAAGTGTATGCGGGCGACATCGCCGCCGCCGTGGGCCTGAAAGCCGTCACCACGGGCGACACCCTGTGCGCCATCGACCACATCATCGTGCTGGAAAAGATGATCTTCCCGGAACCCGTGATTTCGCAGGCGGTCGAACCGAAGACCAAGCCTGACCAGGAAAAGATGGGCATCGCCCTGAACCGCCTAGCGCAGGAAGACCCGTCGTTCAAGGTGCATACGGACGAGGAATCGGGCCAGACCATCATGTCGGGCATGGGAGAATTGCACCTCGAGATACTGGTCGACCGCATGCGCCGTGAATTTGGCGTGGAAGCCAATGTCGGCAAGCCGCAAGTGGCGTACCGCGAAACCATCACGCGCGCGGTGGAAGACGTGGAGGGCAAGTTCGTCAAGCAATCGGGCGGGCGGGGCCAGTACGGCCACGTGGTGCTCAAACTTGAACCCTTGCCGCCAGGCACCGGCTACCAGTTCGTCGACGCCATCAAGGGCGGCGTGGTGCCGCGCGAATTCATCCCCGCCGTCGACAAGGGCATCGTCGAAACCTTGAAGTCGGGCGTGCTGGCCGGCTATCCGGTCGTCGACGTGAAGGCGACCTTGACGTTCGGCTCCTACCACGACGTCGATTCGAACGAAAACGCCTTCCGCATGGCCGGTTCCATCGCCTTCAAGGATGGCATGCGCAAAGCCCACCCCGTGCTGCTCGAACCGATGATGCAGGTGGAGGCGGAAACGCCGGAAGAGTTCATGGGCAACGTCATGGGCGACCTGACGGCCCGCCGCGGCATGGTGCAGGGCGTCGACGACGTCCCCGGCGGCGCGGGACGCATCGTCAAGGCGCTTGTGCCGCTGGCCGAAATGTTCGGCTATTCCACCACCTTGCGCTCGCTGACCCAGGGCCGCGCCACCTACACGATGGAATTCAAGCACTATGCGGCCGTACCCAAGCATATCCTCGACCAGGTGGCATCTGCTGGCAAAGCGAAGTAGGTCGGATTAGGCCCAGCGGGCCGTAATCCGACACCATCGTTGGCCTGAGCCGCTGGTGATGGTGTCGGCTTACGCGCTGTGCGCTAACCCGACCTACGCTCAAGATGGCGTACGGGCCTTTCCCATTTTCGGCGCCGCTGTTACATTAACTGCCAGTCCACCAACACAGGAGAGAGCATGGCCACCGCAGAACAGAAGCAGGAAGGACAGCACCGCGACAGCAGCGACTTTGTCATCACGCAGACTTTCGACGCACCACGCGATCTCGTGTTCCGCTCGTGGGTGGAGCCCGAGCGCCTGGCGCAATGGTGGGGACCGGTGGGTTTCGAATTGAGCGTGCTGGCGCTGGACCTCAAACCGGGCGGAGTCTTCCATTACGGCATGCGCGCCGACAATGGCTATGAGATGTGGGGCAAGTTCACCTACCAGTCTATCGAAGCGCCTGAACGCATCGTTTCCATCCTGTCGTTTGCCGACAAGCAGGGGAATGCCGTGCAGCACCCCGTCAGCGCTACTTGGCCGCTGGAATCGTTCAATGTCATGACGCTTAGCGAAGAGAATGGCAAGACGACGATGACTTTGCGCTCGACGCCGCACAAAGCGACGGATGAGCAGCATGAGACTTTCAAGCAGGGGTTTGAGTCGATGACGCAGGGGTTTAAGGCGACCTTCGCCCAGCTAGCCCAGTACTTGGCGCGTGTTCAGTGAGTTAGTGTTGAAGGCTTAAAAACGGCGGGCCAGAGCCGCGGGCCTGAGAAAATGTCCATGGCTGCGTTGCTTGGGCTCGCCGTACATGCGTACTGTCTTCGCCCGCGCGCCTTGCCCTGGCCATTTTTCAGGCTCGCTGGGCCCGGGGAGCCTGGGTTTGGGACTTGGGTTGTTTGGATATTTACAGGTGAAGATGTGTACTAATCAACTCGACTTTTAAGAACATGTGAAAGTAGATATTTGAATCGAATCAGCTTCTGAATTTTTCTGTATATCGGGTAAACACCCAGCCTGTAATTGTAGTGCCATCTCCATATTCGTATACCACCTTCGTCCAATCTCGATCTTTAGATAACACACCAATGACTTGCCCAAATTTCAACTGACCAACAATCGCAGATGTTGAGCTAGGAGTTTCTCTAATTAAGAGAACATTTTTTGTTATGAATCTGTAATCTTTTAGCTCTATAGCCAACTCCGGAAAAGATATTTTCTTAATGATTTTTATTTTTTCTCGCTGTGATGCATCTTTTGCATTGTCGAGATACAAGGTGACATAGGGAGTTAGTAAATTTCCCATTATTCCGCTAGTTACGCCAGGTAGAATTGGAAAAATTAAATTCATAAAAATGAAAATTAGAAAAAATTTAAATATTCCTGGGGTTTTTTTAGTAACTTTGAGAATTCTTGTGATGTTTCTGTAGATCCAATTTCAAGAAGTAAAGTGTCAATATTTTCATTGTCTAGTGAATCAATCTCTGAATGCTCTATTTTTCTTGTTTCTGAGTTTCCCTCTTCAAAATTCTCGAGTAGCAAATCAAAATATTCAGAACTACGCAGTCGCTCTAGTGAACTTGTAAATTGGTTACTGGAACCAACAGAAATTGCCAATTTTTGTAAGGATGTTGTATTGCTAAAATCTTTTAAATATTTACTATATGAACTCCCTACAGAAAATGCGTCGAAAAGTTTCCTCCATGAACCATTTTCGCCAATATTTCTTAATTGATCTGAGATCGCGCTGCTTGCATTGAATGAGTGTGTCATTTCCCGCCATTGCCGACCTACATCAACATTTCTTAACTGTTGCAATAGAGTATTTGATGTGGGAAATGAATTTGCCATTTCTTTCCACTGGCTATGGATGTCAATTTTTTTTAGTTGCTCAGATAGAGTGTTTGTTGCAGTTATTGAACGGATCATTTCCGCCCACTGTCTTTCTATATTAACGCTTCTAAATTGCTCATAAACGAGGTTCGCTGCGGTCAACGAGCGTGTCAATTCTCTCAATCGACTGCTTGAGTCGAAGTTCTTCATCTGTTCTGATAGCGAATTTGCCACATTTAAAGAGTGAGTGATGTTTCTCAATGCGCTATCTTCTTCAATTTTTTTTAGTTGGGCGGCAATTGAGCCGGCACTAGTCAATAACTCGTTACGAATTATCATAATCTCTTTCTTGTAAAAATTTTTGAAAAATTCTTATCTACCGATGGTGTTCTTAGAGAGTATATTAAATATACTCTCTACTGACGCAGAAATAATGCAGAGGGAAGTTGTGTATTCACGCCCATTGTCTGCGCATTGTTGACTGAGTGGTGTCGGCGGCGAACGCTCTTCATTGCGCCTCCATCCCCAACATCCCCCGAACCACCACCAAAATCATCCCCCACGCATTCGACGTCGCCGCAATCTCGTCATAATGACTTGCCCCAGGCAAAATCAGCACTTCCGCATGGTCGCCAGCCAGCGTGGCCTTGGCCGCATAGTCGTGCGCCACGCGGGGCGGGGAGATGGTGTCCAGTTCTCCCGTGACAAGGACGGTGCGGCTGCCGTTGGGGATCAGGTCGGCGGCGTTGGTGTCGCTGTAGATGTCGGGGCGCGTTGCGCTGGGCTGGCCTGCCAGCTGGGCGATGTCGCGCTCGCAGCTGGTCTTGATCAAGTCCTTTTCATGGCGCAGGTCGGCCAGGCCGCCCAGGCTGACGATGTTTTTGACTGGCAGGAACTTGTCGCGGTACAGGGGGCTGGTCTTTGGCAGTTTTTCCCGTCCGGCGATCCATTGCACCAGCTGGCCGCCGGCCGAGTGGCCCATCGCCAGGATGCGATTCACGTCCAGCTGGTATTGGGGCGCGTGCTGTTGCAGGCTGTCGAGTGCCGCGTGCATGTCTTCGTAGGTGCCCGGATAGCCGCCGCCCGGCTCGTCGACGCGGCGGTACTCGACATTCCACACGGCGATGCCTTGCGCGACGAGGGCGCCGGCCACGTTGCGCATCTGCTTGATGCCGCCAAAGGCCACCGTCCAGCAGCCGCCATGCACGAGCACGACGACGGGGAACGGGCCGCTGCCGTCGGGTAGGAACAGCTGCGCGTATTGCGACGGCGCGGGGCCATAGGCGATCTGCGCCGTGGGCGGGGGGCCGTTCAGGGCCAGGTAGTCGTCCAGGCTCATGGGGGCAGCGACGGCGCCGTGGGCACAGGCGAGCAGGGCGGTGGCGATCAGGGAGGACGGCAAGGAGGTAGGCATGCTGGAATTCGCTTGAGAAGAGAGCAACACTTTAGCATAGCGGCACGTGCACGTAGAGATCAAGCGATGCGCTGTTTTCCTCCTGCAAGAGGGTTGCCCCATGGTATATTCCGGGCATCAGTTTTCCCCTTATCGACACGGTGCACGCAAACAACATTCTTTCCTTGCTGGACGCCGAGCATAGTGCGCTGGGCAGCATTGCGGCAGGCGCTGACCTGGCCCACGCATTGGAGCATTTGTTGCTGGCGCTGCAAGCGCTGGCCGACGGCGGCGCCCATGCCTGCCTAGTGCTGATCGACGAGTCCGACCGCTTTTGCGGCTTGTCCGCGCCCAGCCTGCCACAAGACCTGTGCCTGGCCTTGCGCCACGGCGGCGAACAGCCATCCCCGTTCGGCACGGCGGCCTTTTCCGGCGCGCCCGTGTATTGCGGCGATATCACGCGCGACGTGCACTGGAGCGCGGCGCGCAAGGAAGCCTTGCTGCACGGCTACCGCGCCTGCTGGGTTGCCCCCATATTCGGCGCCAAAGGGCATATCCTGGGCGTGCTGGGCCTGTTTTTCCAGGTGACATGCCATCCCACGCAACCGGAGATCGAACTGCTGGCGCTGGCCGCGCGCGTGGCCGCGCATGTCATCGAGCGGGGCCAGCTGGAACAGGCGCTGCACGACAGCCGCGAACACTTTCATTACGCCATCGAACTGAACACGCAAGTGCTGTGGACGGCCGATATCGACGGCAAGCTCGACTATGTCGCGCAGCGCTGGCGCGAATGGACGGGCGGCAACGGCCTGGGCACCAACTGGCTGGAAGCCATCCACCCCGAAGACATTCCCCATTCCTTGGCGGCCTGGAGCGAAGCGGTGGGCAGCGGCCAGCCTTTCGACCAGGAAATGCGCGTGCGCCGGCAGGATGGCCAGTACCGCTGGGTGCATTCGCGCGCATATTGCCGCCGGGACGAACGCGGCCAGGCCGTGAAATGGTATGGCTCGTGCGAGGATATCGACGAACATTGGCAGGCGCGCAATGCCTTGCTAGACAGCGAGGCGCAGTTCCGTTCGCTCGCGTCCACCATGCCCAACCAGGCCTGGCTCGCGCATGGCAGCGGCGCCACCTACTGGGTCAACGAACAGGTGTGCGAATACACGGGACAATCGATGAAGTCGCTCGTGTCCAGCGGTTTCCGCCACTGCGTGCATCCAGACGACGTGCAGACCACGCAGAGAAGCTGGGACCGGGCCGTCGCCACCGCCAGCGCCTATGAACAGGAGTTCCGCATGCGCCGCGCCAGCGATGGCGCCTACCGCTGGTTCCTCGCGCGCGCCTTGCCCCTGTTCGACGAGGCGGGCAAGGTGCTGCGCTGGGTGGGCACGAATACGGACGTGCAGGAACAGAAGAACGTGCTGGAAAAGATGGCCTACCTGAATTCCTCGCTGGAAGTGGAAATGGCCAACCGCACGGCCGACCGCGACCGCATGTGGCGGCTGTCGACCGACATCATGCTGGTGGCCGATCTGTCCGGCATGATCATCGCCGTCAATCCCGCTTGGAGCAAGATACTCGAGCGCCCGGAAGTCGAATCGCTGGGCATGGACTTCATCAGCCTCGTGCATCCCGACGACCGCATGGCAGCCTTGCAGGACTTGTCGCGCCTGGCCCATGGCGCGCCCACCTTGCGCATGGAAAACCGCTACCGGCGCCGCGATGGTGGCTACCGCTGGATTTCCTGGACGGCCGTGCCGGCGCAAAAGCTGATCCATGCCATCGGCCGCGACGTCACCGATGAAAAAGAGGCGCGGCTGGCGCTGGTGCGCAGCGAGCAAGCTTTATTGCAGGCGCAAAAGCTCGAATCGATCGGCAAGCTGACGGGTGGCGTGGCCCACGATTTCAATAACGTCCTGCAGATCATTTCCGGCAATTTGCAGTTGCTGAAACTGACGGTGGCCGACAATCCGCAGGCGGCCCGCCGCCTCGATTCGGCCGCCTCGGCCGTCGAGCGGGGCGCCAAGCTGTCGTCGCAGCTGCTGGCCTTTGCGCGGCGCCAGCCGTTGAAACCGCTGGTGACGGACCTGGGCCGGCTGCTGCGCCGCATGCATGAGCTGATCCGCCGCGCGCTGGGCGAGGCGATTACCGAAGAAACCTTCATCAGCGACGGCCTGTGGCATACGCTGGTCGACCCGAACCAGATGGAAAACGTGCTGCTGAACATGGCCATCAATGCGCGCGATGCGATGGACAAGGGCGGGCGCCTGACTTTTACCCTAAGCAACGTCACGCTCGACGCCGCCTACGCCAGCCAGCATGCGGACGTGCTGGAAGGGCAATACGTGCTGCTGACCATCACCGACACGGGCCATGGCATGGAGCGCGACGTGATCGACCAGATCTTCGAGCCCTTCTTCACCACCAAGCGCGAAGGCGAGGGCACTGGCCTGGGCCTGTCCATGGCGTACGGCTTCATCCGCCAGAGCGCGGGCCACATCAAGGTGCACAGCGCGCCGGGCGCCGGCACGACGTTCAAGATTTATCTGCCCCGTTCGTTGGAAAAACTGGCCGAACCGCCACCGAGCCTGACGGGCCCCGTGCTGGGCGGTGGCGAGACCATCCTCGTCGTGGAAGACGATGCGCCCGTGCAGCACACGGTGGTCGATATGCTGCGCGGCCTCGGCTACGACGTGCTGCATGCCGATGACGGCGCCTCGGCCCTGGCCCTGCTGGGCACGGGCGTGGCCATCGACCTGCTGTTTACGGACGTGGTCATGCCCGGCCCCGTCAGCAGCAAGGAACTGGCACAGCAGGCCAGGCTGCTGCTGCCGGAACTGGCCGTATTGTTTACCTCGGGCTACACGCACAACGCCATCATGCAGGGCGGCCGGCTGGACCCGGGCGTGGAGCTGTTGAGCAAACCGTACCAGCGCGAAGACCTGGCGCGGCGCATCCGCCATTTGCTGGCCGACCGCCGCCTCGTGGGCGCGCCCGACCCTTCCGGGCGGCGCATCCTGCTGGTGGAAGACAATGACGATGCGCGCGAAATGACGACGGAAATGCTCAATATGCTGGGACACACCGTGCACGGCGTGGCCAGCGCGGAAGCGGCCATGCCGCTGTTGGCCATGCCGGGCCTGGACGTGCTGGTGACGGACATCAGCCTGCCCACGATGTCCGGCCTGGAACTGGCGCGCCATGCGCGCGCGCACTGGCCGCAGCTGGACGTGGTGTTTGCTTCCGGACACGACTGGGGCGCCAGCCTGATGCAGGACGCCAGCGCGCGCTTCCTGCGCAAGCCGTTTGGCCTGGAAGAGCTGGCCGGCGCACTGAAGGCGCGCCGGCTCGACGTTTACTAGTTTGGTGTCAGCAAGGCTTGCTGCAACTGCTCGACGCTAAATGGTTTGACGAGGAAGCGCGCTTGCGGGTCCAGCACGCCGGAATTGGCCGGCGCATGGCCGGTGGAAAACACCACTTCCAGCTGCGGCTGCTCGCGGGCCGCCAGCTCGGCCAGCTCGACGCCCGACATCCGCGGCAGGCTGATATCGGTCAGCAGCAGTTCCAGTCCCGGCGTGCCCAGCAGGGGCAAGGCTTCTTCGGCCGTGCCCACGGCCAGCACCGTGTGGCCGAGCATGGCCAGCAGGTCGCCTGTCATCGCGCGCGCGTCCGCATTATCTTCCACCAACAAAATATGTCGTCCCGCCGGCTGTGCGGGTGCGGCAGGTTGCGGCGGCGCCAGCTGCGCGCGGTACTGGTGCAGGGCCGTCACGTGGCGGCCATTGGCCAGCAGGTGGCGGATGCGCCGCGCCAGGTCTTCGCGCCGGTACGGTTTGCTCAACAACTCCACGCCCGGTTCCAGCCGGCCGCCCTGCATCATGGCGTCCTGCGTGTAGCCCGAGGTAAACAACACGGCCAGCTGTGGCAGCAGCACGCGGGCCTGGCGCGCCAGCGCCGTGCTGGCCACTTTGCCTGGCATCACCACGTCCGTAAACAGCAGGTCGATGGGCACGCCGCTGCCGATGACGGCCAGTGCGCTTTCGCCATCGCTGGCGCGCAGCACGACGTAACCGAGGCCGCGCAGCATGTCGACCACCGTCGTCTGCACCTGCACGTCGTCTTCCACGACGAGGATGGTTTCCTTGCCGCCCAGCACGGGGCCATCCAGCTGCAGCGGCAGTTCCGTTTCCGCTTCCAGCGAGCGCGGCAGGTAGATGCGGAAGGTGCTGCCATGGCCAGGCAAACTGTCCACCGTCAGGTGGCCGCCGCTCTGGCGCAGGAAACCATAGGCCATGGACAGGCCCAGGCCCGTGCCTTCGCCTTCTTTCTTTGTCGTGAAGAACGGCTCGAAAATCTTGTCCAGCAGCTCGGCCGGAATGCCCGCGCCCGTATCCGAGACGGCCAGCAGCACGTAGTCGCCGGGCGCCACGTCCGCATGGCGGGCCGCGTAATCGCTGTCCAGCACGATGTTGCTCAGCTCGATGGTCAGCTGGCCTTGGCCATCCATGGCGTCGCGCGCATTGATGGCCAGGTTGAGGATGACGTTTTCCAGCTGGTGCGGGTCGACCAGGGCACGCCAGCAGTCGTCGGCCAGCAGCCAGCGCGTTTCGATGGTTTCGCCCGTGGCGCGCCGCAGCAGCTCTTCCGTCGAGCGCAGCAGCTGCGCCAGGTCCGTCACCAGCGGTTTCAATGGCTGGCGCCGCGCAAAGGCCAGCAGCTGGGCCGACAGCTTGGCACCCCGTTCCACGGCGGCCGAGGCGCTGGCGATGCGCTTGGCGGCCAGCGGGTCGTTGTCCAGGCTCAGCTGCAGCAGCTGCAGATTGCCCGAGATAATTTGCAGCACGTTATTGAAATCGTGGGCCACGCCGCCCGTCAGCTTGCCCAGCGCTTCGAGCTTTTGCGATTGCAGCAGGGCCATCTCGCTGTGGCGCAACGATTCCTGCATGAGGCGCAAGGTGTTTTGCGCCTCTTTTTCCACGGTGACATGGCGCCCGGTGGCAAATATCAGGTCGCCTTCGGTGGCCGTCACCCACGACAGCCAGCGGTGGCTGCCATCGCGGTGCCGGTAGCGGTTTTCAAAGCTGGGCCTGGCCTCCTGCGTCACTTGCGCCAGCGCCTGGCGCGTGGCGGCCGCATCTTCGGCCAGCACGAAGTCGAACAGGCTGCGGCCCAGCATTTCCTCGGGCAGCCAGCCCAGGATGGCGCCGGCGGCCGGGTTGACGGCGGCAAAGCAGCCTTCGGCATCGATGGCCACCATCAGGTCTTGCGCGCTGCGCCACAGGCGCTCGCGCTCGCTGTTGCGCGCGGCCAGTTCCGCTTCCAGCTTCTTTTCCACGGTAATGTCGCGCGCGCTGCAATACACCTTCTCGCCCTCGGGCACGGCCACCCACGACAGCCAGTGCCAGCCGCCCAGCTTGTGGCGGTAGCGGTTTTCGAAGCGCAGCGCCGGCTGGCCCTGGTTGGCCGCATCCCAGGCCGCATAGGTGCGCGGCAAGTCGTCCGGATGGATCAGTTCAAAAAATTTCGTCGTGCGGATTTCCTCCACGGACCAGCCCAAGGTGGCTTGCCAGGCGGGGTTCGAGTGTTCGAAATAGCCGTCGAGGTTAAGCACGCCCAGCAAGTCGGGACTGACGTTCCAGGTGCGGCCGAATTCGCGCGTGCGCTCGGCCACTTGCGTTTCCATGCTGGCAGTCAGGGCGCGCAAACGCGATTCCGCCCGGGCCCGCAAAATGGTCGACCAGACGCGTTCCGACACTTGCACGGCCAGTTCGATCTCGTCCGCATGCCACAGGCGCGCCGCGCTGCTGTGCACGACGAACAGGGCCTCCAGCTGGCCATCCTTGGCAATCGGAATGTTCAGGAAGGCACGGATGCCCAGGCGCGTGAACGCGGCCAGCGCGGCCGGCATGGTCGTGCGAGGATCACTCGCCACATCGCTGACGGCCAGCGCCTGGCCGGCGGCAAGGGCATCGGCCAGGCCTGCCGCGTAATCGCCGAGGAAATACTCGCTGGCGGCGCCCGGCGCCAGGCCATCGCTCCACGCATGCTGCAAGGTGGGGCACTGCAGGGTCTGGTCGATATCGAAACAGGCCACTTGCTGGGCGCCCAGGCGTTGTCCCAGCAGCTGGGCCGACAGGGAAAGAATCTCGCCCGTGTCTTGCAGCAGGCGCAGCCGGCGTTCCAGTTGCAGCAAAAAAGCGACGCCGCTGGCGCCGGCCTGGCTGCGGGGGACGGGGGTGCTGGTCATGCCGGCCTCAGCTGCCGGCCAGCGGCAAGGTGACGCTGAACAGGGCGCCATTGCCGGGCTGGCTTTGCAGGGTGATGGCGCCGCCATGCGCATCGACCAGCTGCTTGGTGATGAACAGGCCCAGGCCCAGTCCGCCCGTGCGGTCCTGGTGCATGACGCGCTCGAACGCATCGAAAATGCGCTCCTGGTCGCGCGCATTGATGCCGATGCCATGGTCGCGCACTTCGATGACGGCGCTGTTCTGCGTGTGCGCCAGGCTGATTTCCACGGGCTGACCCTGGCCGTAGCGCACGGCGTTGCTGATCAGATTGACAACGATCTGTTCGACGCGGAAGGCGTCCCAGAAACCGTGGATGGGCTCGAAGGCCATCACTTCCAGCACGCTGCCCGATGCGGCCGCATACGGGCCCAGGTCGTCCGCCACGCGCCGCACGAGGCAGGTCAGGTCGACGGCTTCGCGGCGGATCGACAGCTTGCCGCTGGTGATGCGCGACACGTCGAGCATATCGTCGATCAGGCGCACCATGCTGCGGATTTGCCGCCCGTCGCGCGCCACCATCTTGCCCAGCTTGTCCGGCTCGAAGGCGGCCAGGTTGCCCCGTTCCAGGTTGACGGTGCGCATCTGCGTTTCCAGGAACAGCGTGTTCAACGGCGTGCGCAGTTCGTGCGCCACCATGGACATGAATTCGTCGCGCAGGCGCAGCGAGCGCTGCAGTTCAGCCTGCGTGGCGCGCAATTCCTTCAATAACGCTTCCTGCTGCTGGCGGCTGTGCTCGAGCGCCTGCACCTGGCGCCGTGTCTCGCTGCGCTGCTGGTGCAGGGCGACAAACACGTTGACCTTGCTTTGCACGGCATTGATGTCGAGCGGCTTGTGCAGGAAATCGACAGCGCCGCTTTCATAGCCCTGGAAGGAAAAATTCATTTCCTTGCCGGCCGCCGTGACGAAGACGATGGGGATGTGGCGCGTCTTTTCCGTGCCGCGCATCAATTGCGCCAGCTCAAAACCATCCATCTCCGGCATTTGCACGTCGAGGATGGCCAGCGCGAAATCGTGCTCGAGCAGCAGGGCCAGCGCTTCTTCGCCGGACGAGGCCTGATAGACGCTGCGGTCGCTCTCGCGTATCAGCGCGTTGAGCGCGCGCAAGTTCTCCGGCAAGTCGTCGACGATCAGCAGTTTGGTGCTTGTTTCATTCATCATGTTTCATTCCTGGCATGTGCCATCCAGCGTAGTGGGAAGCGGCGTGCGACGGCGCACGCTTGCGGTAGAGCTTTTCAGGACCCGGCAATGGCTCGAAGTCGGGGGCAAAGCGCGTGAAATGCGTGCTTTCCTTGCTGCCCAGGCCCAGGAATCCCCGGTGGCACAGCGAATCGTGGAACAGGCCCAGGGCCCGTTCCTGCAAGGTTTTATTAAAGTAAATCAAGACGTTACGGCACAAAATCAATTGCGTTTCAATAAACACGCTGTCCGTGGACAGGCTGTGGTCGGCAAAGTTGATCTTGTCGAGCAGACGCTGCTGGAAACGCGCCGTGGCATGCTCGACCGTGTAATAGTCGGCCAACTGGCCCAGGCCGCCTGCGGCCAAGTAGTTGGCGCCATATTCTTCAAGCCGGTGCAACGGATAGGCGCCGCGCGCGGCCGTGGCCAGCGCTTGTGGATTGATATCGGTGGCGTAGATCGTGCTGCGTTCGAGCAAGCCTTCCTCGTGCAGCACGATGGCCAGCGACAGCGCCTCTTCTCCCGTGCAGCAGCCGGCCACCCAGATGGTCGGCGACGGGTAGGTTTTCAGCACGGGCACCACGTGTTCACGCAAGGCGCGGAAAAATGCGGGGTCGCGGAACATTTGCGTGACGGGCACGGTCAAAATCTGCAGCAGATCGCCAAAGGCGGCCGGGTCGTCCAGCACGCGCTGCTGGAGGGCAGGCACATCTGCACAATGCAAACGGTCTAGCGCATGATTGAGGCGGCGCCGCTGCGAGGGCAGGGAATAGTCGCGAAAATCATAGCTGTAGCGCTGATACAGCGCTTCCATCAGCGCGTGCAGTTGCGCGTCGGTGCTGCGCTGGGACATCAGATGCGTTCCATCTTCGGCATCCACACGCGCAGCAGCGAATACAAACGATCAAGGTCGATCGGCTTGGCCAGGTAATCGGACGCGCCCGCCTGCAGGCATTCTTCCTGGTCATTCTTCATGGCCTTGGCCGTGATGGCGATAATCGGCAGCTTGTTGTAGCGGCCATCGGCGCGGATCAGGCGGGTCGCTTCCAGGCCATCCATGCCCGGCATCATGACGTCCATCAGCACGAGATCGATATCGTCCACGCTGTTGAGCTTGCTGATGGCTTCGAAGCCGTTGCGGCCGATTTCCACCACCACGCCTCGCTGTTCCAGCGCATTGGTGAGGGCAAAGATATTGCGCACGTCGTCGTCCACGAGCAAGATCCTGCGTCCTTCAAACACGCGTTCGCGGCTGCGCACCTGCTGCAGCATGCCCTGGCGCTCGCTCGACAGTTCCGATTCCACCTTGTGCAGGAAGAGGGTGACTTCGTCGAGCAGGCGTTCGGGCGAACGGGCGCCCTTGATGATGATCGAGCGCGAATACTTCATCAGGTCCGCTTCTTCCTCGCGGCTCAGGTTGCGGCCCGTATAGACGATGACGGGCGGGAACGAGCACAGCTCTTCATGTTCCATGCGTTCGAGCAATTCGTTGCCCTGGATGTCGGGCAGCTTCAAGTCGATGATCATGCAGTCGAAAATCTGCGTTTTGAGCAATTCCAGCGCCTGCTCGCCCAGCGCCACGGCCGTGATTTCCACGTCGTCGTCGCTGATCAGGTGCACCACGCTTTCGCGCTGGCGTTCGTCGTCCTCGACCAGCAGGATGCGCTTCATCTGCTGCGTGAATTTCGATTCGAGCTTGCGGAACACTTCCTTCAGCTGCTCGCGCGTGCGCGGCTTGGTGGCGTAGCCGATGGCGCCCAGTTGCATCGCTTCCTGGATCTGGTCGTTGCCGGAAACGATGTGCACGGGAATGTGGCGCGTCAGCGGGTTTTCCTTGAGCTGCTGCAAGACCAGCAAGCCCGGTCGGTCCGGCAAGCCCATGTCGAGCAGGATGGCGTCGGGCAGGAATTCCTCGGCCAGGCGCAAGCCTTCATCGGCGCCGTGCGCCACCAGGCAGCGGTATTGCATTTCATGCGCGAGGTCGAACAGGATGCCGGCAAACGACGGTTCATCCTCGATCACCAGCACGGAACGCTGGCCCGTCTTGGCGGCCGGCACGCTGTCGCGGTCATCCTGGAAGGTGGGCAGCGGCACGGGCTTGGCGGCGGGCGCCGGCTTGGGCGCGGCGGCAGTGATTTTTGCAGGCGCTTGCGGCACTGCGGCCGGGGCCGGCTCTGCTTCCACGGCGCGCTCCGGCATGACGGCCGGCAGCACCAGGGTAAACGTGCTGCCCTGGCCTGGCGTGCTGGCCAGCTCGATGCTGCCGCCCAGCAAGGCGGCCAGGTCGCGCGAAATCGACAGGCCCAGGCCCGTGCCACCATAGCGGCGGCTGGTGGTGCCGTCGGCCTGGTGGAAGGCGTCGAAAATCTTGTGCTGCTGGTCGTCGGCAATGCCGATGCCCGAATCCTGCACCTGGAAGCGCACCAGGCCATCCGCGCCGCTGCTCACGTGCAAGCTGACGGTACCCGTATCGGTAAACTTGATGGCGTTCGACAGCAGGTTTTTCAGGATTTGCTCGAGGCGCTGGCGGTCGCTGACGAGCGACGGCGGCGTATCCGGCGCTACCTTGACGCTCAGCGTCAGTTTCTTTTGCTGGGCCTGGGCGCCGAACAGCATTTTCATGCTGCTGAGCAGTTCGTCGAAAGGCACGCTTTCCGGCGTCAATTCCAGCTTGCCCGCCTCGACCTTGGAAATGTCGAGGATATCGTTGATGAGGGTGAGTAAATCGTTGCCGGCCGAATAGATGGTTTGCGCAAACGTCACTTGCTCCGGCGTCAGGTTGCCGCTGGTGTTGTCCGACAGCAGTTTCGACAGGATCAGCGAGCTGTTCAGCGGCGTGCGCAGCTCGTGCGACATGTTCGCCAGGAATTCGGACTTGTAGCGGCTGGCCCGCTGCAATTCTTCCGCGCGCGCTTCCAGCTGGGCGTGCGCCTGGACGATGGCCATGTTTTTCTGGTCCAGCGACAGCGCCTGAACGGCCAGTTGCCCGTTCGACTGCTCGAGCGCCGCCTTTTGCTCTTCCAGGTGGGCTTGCGACTGTTCCAGCACGCGCGACTGCTCGCCCAGCTCTTCATTGGCTGTGCGCAGTTCTTCCTGCTGCACTTCCAGTTCTTCATTCAGTTGCTGGGTTTCTTCGAGCACATTTTGCAGGCGCTGGCGGTACAGGGCCGCCTCCAGCGAGGTGCCGACGTTTGCCGCAATCAGGTTCAGCCATTCCTTGGCGCGGGCGCTGACGGGATGCGTAAAGCCCAGTTCGATGACGCCGTTGACGACGCCTTCATTGTTGACGGGCGCCAGGACCAGTTCCAGCGGCGCGCCGCGGCCCAGGCTCGACGTCACGGTCAGGTAGTTCTCGGGCACTTGCTGCACATGCTTGAGGCGCTTTTCGCGCGCCGTCTCGCCCACCAGGCCTTCGCCCACCTTGAACACCTGTTTTTCCTTCACACCCTGTTCGTTGAAACCGTACACGGCCGTGCGGCGCAGGCTGCCATCCTCGTCGACGACGTACAGGGTGGCGATGGCCACGTCGAGGCGGTGGGCGAGGAAATCGAGCACGTGCCGTCCCAGTTGCGGCAAGCCCAGCTGGCCGCTCGTGTGGGCCGCCAGTTCCGTCTGCCCCGTGCGCAGCCAGGCTTGCTCCTGCAGCACGTCGTTGTCCTTGCCGCGCTGTTCGAGCGCATCGTTGTAGATATCGGACAGACGCAGCAGTTCGCGCCGTCCCAGGTAGGCGAGCAAGCCCGACAATCCCAGGCTGAGGATGAGAAATACGACGACGGCCAGCATGGTGCGGCTTTCGGCTGTATCGGCCCGTTCCTGGCGCAAGCGCTGTTCCATGGACAGGAAGGCGAGGAATTCGCGGCGGATTTCGTCAAACTCCAGCTTGCCTTCGCCCTGGCGCACGCGCGCAAGGAATTCCTGGTTGTTGCGGCGCTGTGCGATCACACCTTCGGCGTAATCGAGCCACTGGCCTTGCAACGCGCGGATGCGGCGCAAGCGGTCCACCTGAATGGGGCTGTCGGACACCAGGTCCAGCAGGGTGGTCATTTCCACGGCGATCTTGGCCTTGCCCGATTTATACGGCGCCAGGAAAGTTTCATCGCCCGTCAGCAGATAGCCGCGCATGCCCGTTTCCAGGTCGACCGACAATTTCATGACTTCATTCGCGTTGCCGATCACCCGTTCGGAATGCTCGACCGAGCGCAGGGCCGAGAGCAGGTAGGCGATCAGGGCGACGAACACGAGGGCCGTGACGACCCCAATGACCAGCGGCAAGGTCACGTTGCGGGCGAGGATGCGGCGAAAGCTGAAGGAGTCGATCGGGGTCTTGGTATTCATCATGTCCGTGTAAGGCTGTCGCGAAAAAATCAATTTTAATTGAAATGCAAGATTTCTGGTGGTCAAGCATAGCGTGCGCTAGCATAACAGCCTTGGGGCATTTTTCGCAGGCGCAAGGTAGTGCAATGCGGGGCAGCGCACAGATGAAGGTTGAGGAAAAATCAAGCCGGCCACGATTGAGGCAGATCAAAGAGATTGGTTGTTGACATCCTAAGATGCAGGAGGTGGCGACGTCCAAGCGGACGGCCGCCGTGTGCAAACCAGCCCATGCAGGAGGACATCATGGCTAATCAACTGATCCGTCGCGATCCGCAAAACCCGCTGGCACGTTTCGACCCGTTCAGCGACATGGAAGAATTCATGCACGACTTTTTCGCGCCCGCCTTGCGCTTGCGCGATGGCGGTTCGGCACGCATGCGTGTCGACATTTCCGAAACCGAACAAGCCTATCAGGTACAGGCGGACATTCCCGGCGTCAATAAGGACGATATCAAGGTCTCCATCGACGGCAACCGCGTCTCCATCAGCGCCGAGCTCAAGGATGAAAGAGTGACGCGCGACGGCGGCGGCAAGACCGTGCGCAGCGAACGCGAGTACGGCCAGCAGTACCGCAGTTTCGTGCTGCCGCACGAGGTGGACGAGGCCGGCGCGCAGGCCCGCTATGAAAATGGCGTGCTGCTGCTGGACTTGCCGAAGAAGGAAGGCACGGGCGGGCGGCAACTGTCTATACAGTGAGCCGGGCCGGGTTTTAGCTGCATAGGTGAGATTAGCGCAGCGCAATCCGGCAATCTTCGTGGCGGCGCCTGTCGGCTTACGCCCTGCGGGCTAAGCCGACCTACGAAAAAACGCCGGACGGTGCCGGCGTTTTTGGGGTGTTCCGGGTGGCGGGGCGCTGCCACCCGGATTGCCTCAATATATATGTCAGTTTTAGCTGCGTAGGTCAGATTAGCGCAGCGTAATCTGACAATCTTCGTGGCGGCGCCTGTCGGCTTACGCCCTGCGGGCTAAGCCGACCTACGAAAAAACGCCGGACGGCGCCGGCGTTTTTGGGGTGTTCCGGATGGCGGCGCGCTGCCACCCGGATTGCCTCTCTATATATATGTCAGTCGCGGATTTCCAGCGCCCGGTTCAGGCTCAGGGCGGCCAGCGAGGCGACGGCACCCGACAGCAGGTAGAAGCTGACATAGGCGAGGCCGAAGTTGGCCGACAGGCCCAGCGCCACGAGCGGGGCGAAGCCGGCACCGACCAGCCAGGCCAGGTCGGACGTCAGGGCCGCGCCCGTGTAGCGGAAGCGGGCAGGGAAGTTGGCCGTCACGGCGCCGGCTGCCTGGCCGTAGGACAAGCCCAGCAGGCTGAAGCCCACGAGGATGAAGACGTCCTGGCCCGTATTGCCGCCACCCATCAGGGTTGGCACGAAGGCGCTGAAGATGGCGATCAGCACGGCCAGCACGCCCAGGGTGGTGCGGCGGCCCACTTTATCGGCCAGCACGCCGGAAATCACCACGCCGACGGCGGCCAGCACGGCGCCCAGCATCTGGATTTGCAGGAAGTCCGAGGCGGAACGCGTCTGGTAGACGGAAATCCACGACAGCGGGAACACGGTGACGAGGTGGAACAGCGCGTAGCTGGCCAGCGCGGCGAGGGCGCCGATCAGCACGTTACGGCCTTGGCCGCGGCTCATTTCAAACACGCTCACGGGCTGCAGTTCGCGTTCGTCGAGCAGGCGCGCATATTCATTCGTCGACACGAGGCGCAGACGGGCAAACAGGGCTACCACGTTGATGGCGAAAGCCACATAGAAAGGATAGCGCCAGCCCCAGTCGAGGAAATCTTCATCCGTCAGGGTGGTCAGCATGAACCAGAACAGGCCGGCGGCGATCAGGAAGCCGACCGGTGCGCCCAGCTGGCCCAGCATGGCGTACCAGCCGCGCTTGTTTTCCGGCGCGTTCAGTGCCAGCAGCGATGGCAGGCCATCCCACGAACCGCCCAGCGCCACGCCTTGGCCGATGCGCAGCACGGACAGCCAGATGATGGCGGCAAAGCCCAGGTGGGAATACGTCGGCAGGAAAGCGATGCCGGCCGTCGACACGCCCAGCAGGAAGAGGGCGAACGTCAGCTTGGCGCTGCGTCCCATGCGGCGCTGGATCTCCATGAAGATCACGGTGCCGAACGGACGGGCGATGAAGGCGAACGAAAAGATCAGGAATGCATATAATGTACCCTCCAGGCGTTCTTCAAACGGGAAGAAGACGCGTGGAAACACCAGCACCGAGGCGATGGCGTAGACAAAGAAGTCAAAGTATTCGGAAGCGCGGCCGATGATCACGCCGACGGCGATCTCACCGGGGTCGATATGCGATTCGACCGTGCCGGCCCCGCGTGCGTCGCGCAGGGAGTGGGGGGAAAAGTCGGCGGGTACATCCCCGCTGTGTATGCGCGTGCTGGACATGATGATCGTCTCCAATATAGTTTCGAGTTCGGCCAACGCGTAACATACCCCGGGTGTCTCACGCCCGGAGTAGGACTATTCAATAGATAGCTGTAGGAAAACTCCGCAGCCACCCAGTGAAAATCCGAGCAAGGGGGTGGACAAAACGTCCAATTGCCAACGCGCTCCAGTGAGAATACAGTACCATATCTTCATCCCCTGTACTGGACTTTCCTGTATGTTTTCATTAAAAGTTCGTCGCGGACTGCTTCTTTTACCTCTCGCATTGTTGGCTGGTTGCAATACGGTGGTACTGAATGCGTCTGGTGACATCGCAGTTCAGCAAGGCAATTTGATTGTCATCTCTACATTGCTGATGCTGTTGATTATCGTTCCGGTAATCGCCCTGACCCTGCTTTTCGCATGGCGCTATAGAAAAAACAACACCGCGGCCAAATACGAGCCGGACTGGGACCACTCGACTCGCCTCGAGCTGATTATCTGGGGCGCGCCCCTGTTGATCATTATCGTGCTGGGCCTGCTGACCTGGATCAGCACCCACACCCTCGATCCATACCGCCCATTGAGCCGTATCGACGCCAACCGTCCTATTCCTGCCAGCCACAAGCCGATGATCGTCGAAGTCGTGGCCCTGGACTGGAAATGGCTGTTCATCTACCCGGAGCAAGGCATCGCTTCCGTGAATGAACTGTACGCGCCTGTCGATCGTCCAATCCGCTTCAAGATCACCGCGTCGTCCGTCATGAACTCGTTCTTCATCCCCGCACTGGCAGGTCAGATCTACGCCATGCCGGGCATGGAAACGCAGTTGAATGCCGTCATCAACAAGCCTGGTGTCTACAAGGGCTTCTCCGCGAACTACAGCGGTGCCGGTTTCTCGGGCATGCGCTTCAAGTTCCACGGTGTCAATGATGCGGACTTCGACAAATGGGTGGAATCGGCACGTGCCGGTGGCGGCGCGCTGAACCGCGACGACTACCTGTCGCTGGCCCAGCCTAGCGAACGCGATCCGGTCCGCCGCTACAGCGCCGTGCCAAACGACCTGTACAAGGCAATCCTGAACCGCACCATCGTTTCCGACGCCCTGTGCGTGACGCCGGTCCAGCCATATAAGTTGACGATGGCAAATAGCCCGGTAGCGGCCGTAACGGCAGTAGTCGCTAGCGATGCAGTGGTTGAAAAGGGCGTTCAAGCCAAGTAACAACTGCATGAATCCCGCAGCGCATTGCGCTGCAGATACTGGCGCCGTTTGCCTGGCGCCTCCCTTTTTTCTCTGAGAGTAACAATGCTAGACCATATTGATCTGACGAAGCTTATATTCGGCCGTCTGACTTGGGATGCAATTCCATTTCACGAACCTATCCTGCTGGTGACCTTTGCCATGGTTGCCCTGGGCGGTATCGCACTCGTTGCGGCACTGACGTATTTCCGCGTCTGGGGTACCCTGTGGCGCGACTGGATCACCAGTATCGACCATAAAAAAATCGGTATCATGTACATGATCCTGGGTCTCGTCATGCTGCTGCGCGGCTTTGCCGATGCGCTGATGATGCGTACCCAGCAGGCTGTCGCCTTTGGCGACAATGCCGGCTTCCTGCCACCGCATCACTACGACCAGATCTTCACCGCTCACGGCGTGATCATGATCTTCTTCGTCGCGATGCCTTTCGTGACGGGTCTGATGAACTACGTGGTGCCGCTGCAAATCGGCGCGCGCGACGTGGCTTTCCCATTCCTTAACAACTTCAGCTTCTGGATGACCACCATGGGCGCCGCCCTGGTCATGGCGTCGCTGTTCGTCGGCGAATTCGCCCGCACGGGCTGGCTGGCGTATCCACCGCTGTCGGGCATCGTCGGCAGTCCGGACGTGGGGGTAGACTATTACATCTGGTCCTTGCAGATTGCCGGGGTCGGGACGCTATTGTCCGGTGTCAACCTGATCGCCACCATCGTCAAGATGCGCGCGCCAGGCATGACCTGGATGAAAATGCCCGTCTTCACCTGGACCGCACTGTGCACCAACATCCTGATCGTCGCCGCTTTCCCGGTGCTGACGGCTGTGCTGGCCATGCTGTCGCTGGACCGCGTTGCAGGCTTTAACTTCTTTACGACGGAACTGGGCGGCAACGCCATGATGTATGTCAACCTGATCTGGATCTGGGGCCACCCAGAGGTCTACATCCTGATCCTGCCGCTGTTCGGCGTGTTCTCGGAAGTCGTTGCCACGTTCAGCAGCAAGCGCCTGTTCGGCTACGCCTCGATGGTGTACGCCACGTGCGTCATCATGATCCTGTCGTACCTGGTATGGCTGCATCACTTCTTCACCATGGGGTCGGGCGCCAGCGTCAATTCCTTCTTCGGCATCACGACGATGATCATCTCGATCCCGACGGGCGCGAAGATCTTCAACTGGCTGTTTACCATGTACCGCGGCCGTATCCGCTTCGAACTGCCTATGCTGTGGACGATCGGCTTCATGGTCACCTTCACCATCGGCGGCATGACCGGCGTATTGCTGGCCGTACCACCAGCTGACTTCGTGCTGCACAACAGCCTGTTCCTGATCGCCCACTTCCATAACGTGATTATCGGCGGCGTGGTCTTCGGTGTCTTCGCTGCGATTAACTACTGGTACCCGAAAGCCTTCGGCTACAAGCTCGACGTGTTCTGGGGCAAGTGCTCGTTCTGGTTCTGGTTCGTCGGCTTCTACCTGGCCTTCATGCCGCTGTACGTGCTGGGCCTGATGGGCGTGACCCGTCGTGTCAATCACTTCGAAGATCCATCGTTGCAAATCTGGACCATCATCGCCTGGTTTGGCGCCGTCTCGATCGCACTGGGTATCGCTTCCATGCTGATCCAGTTCTTCGTCAGCTACCGCAACCGTCACGCCCTGCGCGATGTGACCGGTGACCCATGGGGTGGCCGTACGCTGGAATGGTCGACGTCGTCGCCACCGCCAGACTATAATTTCGCCTTCACGCCACAAGTGCACGAACTCGATGCATGGACTGACATGAAGAAACACGGTTACCAGCGTCCGACGTCCGGTTTCACGAAGATCCACATGCCGAAGAACACCTGGGCTGGTTTCGTGATCGCCGCACTGTCCGCACTGGTCGGTTTTGGCCTGATCTGGCAAATGTGGCTCGTCGCCAGCATTGGCTTCGTGATCATGATGGTTACCATCATCGTCCATACCTTTAACTACAAGCGCGATTACTACATTCCTGCGGAAGAAGTGGTCCGTACCGAAGACGCTTATACTAAATTGCTGAGCAGCCATGTCTGATACCATCGCCCATAACACCGGCGCCGCTGGCGCCGCACCAAGCACGCGCAGCTACTTTGTGCGCGAGCACCACCCGGAAAACGGCAGCCTGCTGGGTTTCTGGCTCTACCTGATGAGCGATTGCCTGATCTTTGCCTGTCTGTTCGCCACGTACGCCGTGGTCGGCCGCAGCTACGCGGACGGCCCGACGGGCGCCGCGCTGTTCGACCTGCCACTGGTGGCCGTCAACACGGCCATGCTGCTGCTGTCGTCGATCACCTACGGCTTCGCCATGCTGGCCATGCAGCGCAAGCAATTGCGCAGCACCCTGGTCTGGCTGGGCATCACGGGCCTGTTCGGCCTGGCCTTCCTGTCGCTGGAAATGTATGAATTCATTCATCTGATCCACGAAGGCGCCGGTCCGCAGCGCAGCGCGTTCCTGTCGTCGTTCTTCGCCCTGGTCGGTACCCACGGCTTGCACGTGACGTTCGGCGTGATCTGGCTCGTGACCTTGATGTTCCAGTTGAACAAGCATGGCCTGACCCCGGAAAACGGCCGCCGCATGATGTGCCTGTCGCTGTTCTGGCACTTCCTAGACGTCATCTGGATCGGCGTCTTCACCTTTGTCTACCTGATGGGAGTGCTGCCATGAGCGACCACCACACACACGGCGATAGCCACCACCATGACAACCACGATCATGGCAGCCTGAAAAGCTACACGATCGGTTTCATCCTGTCGGTGATCCTGACGGCCATTCCGTTCTGGCTGGTGATGACGAAAGCCATCACCAACTCGGGCACCATGGGCTTGGTCCTGCTGGCGTTCGCGGCTGTTCAAGTGGTGGTACACATGGTGTACTTCCTGCACATGAACACCAAGTCCGAAGGCGGCTGGAACATGATGGCGCTGATCTTCACCATCATGATCGTGGGCATTGCCATGGCCGGTTCCCTGTGGGTCATGTACCACATGAACCACAACATGATGCCGGATCTGATGCCTGAGTACATGCATACGAAAACGGCTCCATGATGAGTAATACGCGCCTAAGCAACACCGGGCGCGCCCCTGGCGCCGCATCGCAAGATGCCGCGCCAGGCCCACGCGGCATGGCTGTGCGCTACGCATTAGCCTTGCTGGCGGGGATCTTGTTTGCCGGTTTCTGTGCCTTGGGCACCTGGCAAGTCAAGCGCCTGTTCTGGAAGCTTGACCTGATCGAGCGCGTCGAACAACGCGTACATGCGCCCGCAACGGACGCCCCTGGACCCGCAGCCTGGGCCAGCATCACGCAGCAAACGGACGAATACCGCCATGTGCGACTCTCCGGTACCTATCTCCCCATTTTTAATACCCTGGTGCAAGCAACGACGGCACTGGGCAGCGGTTACTGGCTGATGACGCCCTTGCGTCTGGCCGATGGCAGCACCGTGCTGGTCAACCGCGGCTTCGTGCCGAAACGCGAAGGCATCGCCGCCAGCACGCCGGCCGGCATCGTGCACGTCGACGGCTTGCTGCGCGTCAGCGAAACGGGCGGTGGTTTCTTGCGCGAAAACAGTCCTGCCACGCAGCACTGGTATTCGCGCGACGTGGCCGCCATTGGCGCCTCGCACATGCTGACCAACGTGGCGCCATATTTTGTCGACGCAAAGGCAAAATCGGAAACGGCCAGCGACGCACCGGTCGGCGGCCTGACCGTGATTTCCTTCCACAACAACCACCTCGTGTACGCCCTGACGTGGTTCGCGCTGGCCCTGATGGTGGCCGGCATCACGTGGTGGATCGTGCGCGAAGACAAGCGCCGCCGCGCGCGCCGTCGCGCCGGCACGCAAGAGAGCGACCATGCCGGGCAGGATTGAGATCCTGCCCAACCGCGAAGTGTTAGAGCGCGGCGCGGTGGCGGCCGAGATGGAACATCCGGCCGGCCACCAGAACATGAAGCTGCTGATCCAGCTGCGCTGGCTGGCCGTGATCGGCCAGATCAGCACGATCTTCGGCGTGGGCGTGGGACTGGGCATCGCCTTGCCCGTGCCCTACATGCTCGAAGTGCTGTCCTGCCTCGTCGCTTTTAACCTTGCCAGCCTGCTGCGCTGGCATGAACGCCAGCCCGTTTCCAACACGGCCCTGTTCCTCGCGCTGCTGGTCGACGTCACCGTGCTGACGGCCCAGCTCTACCTGAGCGGCGGCATCAGCAACCCGTTTGCCTTCCTGTACCTGCTGCAAGTCATCCTCAGCGCCGTGCTGCTGGAAGTGTGGTCGACCTGGATCATGGTGGCCATCACCAGCCTGTGCCTGGCCGGCCTGGCCTTGCTGCCCGGCCCCTTGATTCTGCCGATCGACCCCGAGCGGGGCTTTTCCAGCCTCTACGTGCAGGGCTTGCTGATCTGCTTTATTTTGAACGCCGCCTTGCTCGTGGTGTTCATCACGCGCATCAACCGCAACCAGCGCGCCGGCGACGCCAAGGTGGCGGACTTGCGCCAGCGCGCGGCGGAAGAAGAGCACATCATCCGCATGGGCTTGCTGGCTTCGGGCGCCGCGCACGAGCTGGGCACGCCGCTGGCGACCCTGTCCGTCATCCTCGGCGACTGGCGCCGCATGCCGGAACTGAGCAAGAACAGCGAATTGCTGGAAGAAATTACGGAAATGCAGGCCCAGTTGCAGCGCTGCAAGAGCATCGTCAGCGGCATTTTATTGTCCGCGGGCGAGGCGCGCGGGGAATCTTCCGTGAAAACGACGATCAATACCTTCCTCAACGACCTGGTCGACGAGTGGCGCACCAGCCGCCCGATCCAGGATTTCGAGTACGATAACCGCATCGAGCAAGACGTGCCCGTCGTCTTCGATTCAACCCTGAAACAGACCATCTGCAATGTGCTCGACAATGCGCTGGAAGCATCGCCCGAGTGGCTGCGTTTCGAAGCGACGCGCGAAGCGGACGCCTTGCACCTGGTCATTACCGATGCGGGCCCTGGCTTCGAGCCGTCGATGCTGACGCACCTGGGCAAGCCGTACCAAAGCAGCAAGGGCAAGCCCGGCGGCGGCCTCGGTTTGTTCCTGGTGGTCAATGTCGCGCGTACCCTGGGCGGCACGGTGACGGCACGCAACCGGGTGCAGGGCGGGGCGGTGGTGCACCTGGCCTTGCCGCTGGCGGCCATCAAACTGGAAAGAGAAAGCGACCACCATGCAGGATGACCGTCTGTTACTGATCGTGGAAGACGATGCCGCATTTGCCCGCACCCTGGGCCGCTCGTTCGAACGGCGCGGCTACCAGGTCATCCTGGCCACGAATTTCGACGAAGCGAGCGTCTTGCTCGAGCAGCATTGCCCAGACTACGCCGTCGTCGACCTGAAACTCAACGGCAATACGTCGGGTCTGGCCTGCGTGCAGATGCTGCACCAGCACGACCCGGAGATGCTGATCGTCGTGCTGACCGGCTACGCCAGCATCGGCACGGCCGTCGAAGCGATCAAGCTGGGTGCCTGCCAGTACCTGGCGAAACCGTCGAACACGGACGACATCGAAGCTGCCTTCGGCCACGTGGCCGGCAACGCCGACATCGAACTGACGAACCGCGCCACCAACATCAAGACCCTGGAATGGGAACGCATCCACGAAATGCTGGCCGAGACGGATTTCAATATCTCGGAAACGGCCCGCCGCCTCGGCATGCACCGGCGTACGCTGGCGCGCAAGCTGGAAAAGCAGCGGGTGAAATAATCACCGCGCAGCTTGTTCATTGTCGAACGTCAGCTCGACAACGCTGTCATCGCTCCAGTCCTGCTCCCGCAGCGGCGGCGTAAACGACGAGCCGCTGAAGGGCACGGGCGCGCTTTTGCCGTTGTAGCTGATAGTCGCGGCCGTGATGCGCCGCGGTTCGGAAAAGCTGTAGGTTCCCTTTTGCGACACGAAATTGCAGGGTCCGCCCAATGCGCCCATCGCCGTGCGCATGGCAAAAGGCAAGGTGTCCTTGTCGATGGCCCAATGGACTTCGCACGCCAGCCGCAGGTCGCCCAGGCGGCGCAACGTGTCGCTGGCCGCCGCGCTCCTGACGTAGGGAATCCACCTGACCGAGCCCGCCTTGCGGTTCACGGTCAGCTCGGCCTTCTCATACAACGGCCCCTGTTCGACGGGCAAGGTGAAGATATTGCGCTCCCCCAGCGGTATGGCCATAGCCGCGTCATCGCTTTCCAGCCGCAGCGCGATGGCGTGCATGTCGACGTCGGCACGGCGCGGCTCCAGGATGAAGCGCAGCTGCGCGCCTGGCGCCAGACCATGTTTTTCCTCGAATCGCTTGACGCCCTTGAGCATGGCACTGTAGGGCTTCCAGTCCGGATCCCGGATGCCCTTTACATTGACGGACGCTGTCTCATCCTGCATGGATGGCTCTGTGGCTTGCGCCGTATCCGCCTGGGCCTGTACCGCGGCGCCGTATAAACACAGCATAAGACCAGCTATTGCACGCATATTCATCCTGTTCATTTGAATCCCAAGTAATCTCACCTCGGCAGAGTGTAGAAAAAAACACAGGCGCCAGGTGGTTTTTAAGACAGGATGTCAATCGGGATGAATGGAGTGCCTGAAATCGCGTTTATCCGGATTCACCATCAATGATCCGCAGCTTGCACGGCGACGCCCGACGTGACCAGGACTTCATGTTCATAGGCGCCCAGATGGCCGTAATGGCCTTTGGGACTGAGATAACCGGCAATATGCACGCGCGGCTTCTCATAGCTTGAATTGGGCGCCACCAGGCCGACGTCGCGCCACGCGACGCTGCCGAAGGAGTTGAACCACCATGCGCCGGCGTCACTGTCCAGATCAGCATGGGCCGGTTGGAAAACGCTCTTTTCAAAGCCCCGCGACCAGACGCCATCGCGCTCGATGGCACGGTAGCCATAGCCTGCCATGATGTTGGTCCGTTCGGACGGATGATCGCGCCAATAGCGTTGGCCATTCACGTAGGCATCACGCATGGCGGCCGATTGCGTCACGATGCCGCCTGAGGGATGGGTCAAGCCTTCAAAGAACCATTGCGCGTAGTCGGCTGGCGGCGTGGATGCTTGCTCGTCCGCCGCCTGTGTTTGCGCAAACGCATGGGCATATTCAAGAACGATATCGGGAATATTCGCTGCGCTCGCCTTGCCGGCAAGGACAGTCAACAGCAGGAGTGTGGAAATAGATCGCAGCATCGCTTTGCACCTTTCTACTGATTAATACCTATGCCGGCGCCAGCCACTCCATCTTCTGCACCTGGATATGCGGATGGCTTTCCAGCGCTTCCCACTCCGGTAAAAAGACAAAGCCCTGTTTCCGGTAAAACGCGGCCGCGCGTGCATTTTCCGGCGCCACGTCGAGCATCAGGCGACGATGGCCATTGCCGACAGCGCATTGTTTCACGGCGTCGACCAGGCCTTGCGCTACGGCCATGCCCCGATATTCGCGATGCACCCACATGGCGATCAGGTGGCACTCGCCATTGCCGGCCACCACTTGCGCGGCCAGGCCGATGGGGTGTTCTCCATCAAAGGCGAGGAAAAACGTGCGCTGGGGCGTGCTGGTGGCGCGCTGCTGCCAGTCGGCATCGGAAAAACCGGCGGCGCTGGCGTGGCTGGCGCCAAAGGCCGTGGGCGCGTCGAGCAGGGCGGCCAGACGCGTGGACTTCAGTGCCGGCCAGTCGGCGGCGGTGGTGGGGCGGATGATAATGTGATTCAATTCTGCGACTTTCCCTAACTGGACGGTGCGTCCGTGGACGATGAAATCTTTTTGTACGCTTCCGCCAGCATCGTGACTGTCGCCACGTCGTTCACGCTGCGTGCTTCGATGACCGTTTCGCCCGCGGAGATGGTGACATCGCCGTTCACATAGCTGGCGGGAAAGCGCCGCTCCGTGATCTTGTTGCTGATGACATTGCGCGTATAGCGCAACGCCACGAGCCGCTCGCCTTCCTGCTTGATGACGATATAGTTCGGGACGGTGGTGCGTTCCAGTTTCCAGGTGCCGATAAAGTCTTCGACAGGCGCGGCGCTGGCGTGCAGCGAGCAGCAGGCGGCCAGGACGCCCAGGAGCAGTTTTTTCATGGTATTGACAGCCTATGCAAGAGTGGCCTGCAGCGCAGGAAAATACGTCACATATGCTTGAATGGCGTGGCGCCTGTCCTTGGGATGGCGCCCGTCATTGAAGTATCTGGCAATATTAACAGGATCACCGCGTTGCTTGCCGCCGCTCGCATAATTTTGCTCACGCCGTGTCGTATGCACGTCCTGACAATTCCAATAGCGCCTTGGCCTGGGCTACCACCAGCAAGGCTGCGCGATAAAAGGCATCGGGCGAGGAGCTGATATCGTCGATCAGGACTTCCGTGATCCACAAGCCGCTGCTTGCCAGATATTGCGGAAAAGCGCCGCTCATTCCCTCGTGCAAGCCTTGCAGAATGGCGGCTTGGTATTCCTCGGGACACGCCACCCTCCAACGGATGCCAGCTTCCTGATTATCATGAAATTGAATGCGCAATCCTGCCGTACGGAAGCGCCCACCCAGGTGCTGGCTGAACCAAGCGAGGTGTTCTATCTGCAGGGGAACCTTGCTGTGCTGATTTGTCATGCAGGCAAGTCGATGTCAGCGTTTGGCATTAATGGCTGGATGGTAGTTGAGACTGCCAGGCATCGGAAAAAACCAGCCGCGCTGGCGTGGCTGGTGGCGGTGGTGCGTATCAGCATGCTCAATTGAAGACGATCGCCGTCTTGTGCTCGATGCTGAGCCGGCATGCCTCGTACGCGGCCAGCCAGGCGACCAGTTCGCGTTCCAGACCGTCTTCCGCGTCGATGCGCGCATTGATGCGGGCTGCTTCTTCATCGCTCAGTTCGTCACCCAGCAGGAAGATGCCCAGCGCGGGTGCGACCGTGACCAGTTCAGCGCGCAGGCTGTACGAGGAGCCCAGCATGCCACCCAGCAGCGCGTGTTCCTCATCGGCAAAAATGACTTCCTCGAAGACGAGGGGGAAATAAAAACCTTCGCAATCGGAATGGCAGATCAGGTGGCTGTCAAAGTCATCCTGCGCGGCATCGAGCACCGGATCCTCCGTTGCATCCTCGCCGTCGGCCAGTGGCGTGGCACGCCATTGCGCATCGAGGCGCGCATGGGCATACGCGCGGCGCAGGGTGTGCAGGAAGCTATATGGAAAGGAATCGAGCATGACGCGCGAGTCCAGTTGCGGCAGCGTGGCCGGTTCGCTGTGCTGTGGCAGCCCCGCCTTTTGCAGCAGCAGATTGGCTTCCTCCAAAGCGGTGACGAGCCACTGCGCGCCTTCCGGGTCTTCTTCCTGCAGGTCGGCAAGGGCGCCGACCGAAATTGCCAATCCCATCATGAACTCCTCTAGTTGCAGCTGCGCATCAGTCTAAACCATTTGCCTTTAATCATCATTTACGATTGATCCCACACTTCGATGGTCAGCAGTTGACCCGGTTCACAGGCGGCGATGCGGTCCTGGTGCACGGTAATGCAGCCGGGCCAGCCTGTGAGCCGGTCCTGTGGAAATTCGCCATCCTGCGCTTCGGCGATGCCCGCCTGCAGCAGGGGCACGACGACGTTCGCCAGCGCCGTGTAGCGGTTGGGAAAGCCGTTGAAAGCCAGCTGGGTTGCCTTGCCATCGTGGCACAGCTGGGCGATCCAGTCGGCGCCGAACAGGCCCGCTTCCCACGTGGCGAGAAAAGCGTCCTTGTTGACTTTCGTCATGTCGGCCATTTGCTCCGGCGTGTCTGTCGAGATAATGGTCCACCAGCCTGACATGGGTTTTCCTTGTGAAAAGTAAAAAATTAACGGGTCATGGCGCGGCGCAGCAGGTAGCTGAGGCCATCGACGGCGGCCACCATCAGCAGCATGGCGACGATGACGGTAGCGGCGTTCTGCATCTGGAACAGCGACAGATGGTATTTCAGCATTTGCCCCAGGCCGCCCGCACCGACGACGCCGAGGATGGCGGCGGCGCGGATATTGTTTTCCCAGCGGTACAAGGTGTAGGACATCATCTGCGGCCCGCACTGCGGCAAGGTGGCGTACAGGAAGGCCACGGCGGGGCGCGCGCCATTGATGCGCAAGGTGGCGGCCGGCAAGGGCGGGCAATTCTCAAACGCATCGGCAAACAATCGGCCCAGCACGCCCATCGTATGCAGCGCCAGCGCCAGGGTGCCCGCGAACGGGCCCAGGCCGGCGGCGATCAGCAGAATCGAAGCCCATACCAGTTCGGGAATCGAGCGCAGCACGTTGAGCACCGCGCGCGTGGCATTGCGCGCCAAGCGACCAAAGCGGCCGCTGGCGGGCAGGGCCAGCAGCGCGCCCACGAGTGCCGCGATCACCGTGCCGATGGCCGACATGGCCAGGGTCTCGAACGTGGCGACGCCCACTTTCATGAGGAAGTTCGGCGCCAGTTCGGGCGGGGCGAAGCCGTGCAGGAAGTCGGCGCTCGTGCGCACGGCGTCGGCGCTGAAGAATTCGCCCCATTTCAGGGGCAGGGTGGCGAAGCTGGCGATGACCAGCAGCAGCAAACCGGCCAGCAAGGCCCAGGTCGACCAGCGCACGGGTGCAGGCGCGGGCATCGCGCCGAAATTCGGATGCTTCATGCCAGCCTCCGGCGCAGCATGGCGGACACGGCGTCGGCGCCCGCCACCAGCAGCACGAACACCATCAGCATGGTGGCCAGTTCACTGCCCGCCATCATCTTCATCGATTCATCCATGCGCTGGCCCAGGCCGCCCGCGCCGACAAAACCCATGACGACGGAGCCGCGGATCGCGCATTCCCAGCGGTAAATCGTGTACGACACCAGTTCGGCGGCCGACTCGGGCAGGGCGCCGTACAGCAAGGCTTGTAATCTGCCGCTGCCATTGTGGAGCAGGGCGTTGCAGGCGGACGCATCCGACGATTCAAGGATTTCCGCGTACACCTTGCCCAGCATGCCGCAATAGGTGAGGGCAATGGCGATCACGCCCGCCGTCGGTCCCAGTCCCACGATGCGCACTAATAATAGAGCCCAGACCAGTTCCGGCACGCTGCGTAGCAGCACCAGCAGCGCACGGACTGCGTGGCGCACGCTGGCAGCCAGCGGCGACACTCGGCCTGAGCCGATGCGCGAAATCGACAGGCGCTCCGTCACCAGCAGGGTCAGTGGGATGGCGCCCAGCATGGCCAGCGCCATGCCGGCCGTGGCCATGGCTATGGTTTCCCAGCTGGATATGGCGACCAGTTGCAGGAATTCCAGCGAGTGGGCGGGCGGCACGAAGCTGGCGATGAATTGCCAGGTGGCGGCCAGGCTTTGCGCATCCCATAAGATCCACGGCTTGAATTCGGCCTGCACCAGCATCGGCCACAGCACGAGCAGCACGACGGCGGCGCCGGTCAGGCGGCCGCGCCAGGCGGGGTCGCGCGGCATGGCGGTGCTCTTCAGCAAAGGGGCCTCGCCGCGTCCAGATTTGTTTCCACGGCCTCGAATTGCGGCGCGTGGTCTGCCTTGTTGCGGTACAGCGCTGCGATCATCGCGTCGCTGACCTCGGCGCCAGGCAAGTCGAAGACGATCTCGCCATCGCGCAGTGCGACGATGCGCGTAAAGCAGGCGCGGGCGATTTCCACCTGGTGCAGGCTGCAGATCAGGGTAGCGTTGCGTTCCGTTGCTTCGGCCTGCAGCACATGGATCGTCTGCAAAGCCAGTGTGGGATCGAGCGCGGACAAGGGTTCGTCGACAAGGAACACTTCCGCGTTCGACACGAGCGCGCGGGCCATGCCGCAGCGCTGGCGTTCGCCGCCGGATAGGCGGTCGACACGCGCATACAGTTTGTCTTGCAGATTGAATTTACCGAGCGCTTCCCACGCGGCGCGCGGATCGGCCGGCGCCAGCAGCGAGCGGATAGCCGTCCACAAACTCCATTGCGGCAAGCGGCCCGCCAGCACGGCGTTGACGACCCGCTGGCGCGGCGGCAGCGGCGGCGTCTGCGGTGCCAGGAACAGGCGCGCGCGCAAGCGGTGGCGCGCGGCGCTGGCGACTTGCCAGGGTGAAGTGCCAAGAATGTTCAATGTACCCGATTCCGGGCGCAGCGCGCAGGCCAGGGTGTGCAGCAAGCTGGTCTTGCCAGCGCCGGAAGGGCCGATCAGGGCGATCTGTTCACCTTGGGCCACGTCCAGGCTGAGTTCGCGCAGGGCCAGCGCATTGCCGGGCGCGCCCGCGTGGTGGACGCTGACCTTGTGAAGTTGGAATGTCATGCGATGTTTCGGTTTTTTTTGGGGCGGTGTCGGATTACGCGGCTGCGCCGCTAATCCGACCTACGCCATACAACGGACAGCGTAGGTCGGATTAGTCCGCAGGACGTAATCCGACAGGTTCGGCAATAAAGTTACTTCAACAGCTTCGCATCGCGCGCGGCCGCTTCGATATCCTTGTAGTTCTCGGCCTTGGTCGGGATGAACTTGGTGGCGCGCTGCAATTCGAGGATTTCCTTGCCTTCGGCCGTAGACGGGTCCAGCGCCAGGAAGGCGTCCGTCAGTTTCTTGCGCACGGCGGGGTTCATGTCGGCGCGCACGCTCCAGTTGTAGTCGTAATAGCCTGGTGTCGTGTAGAACACGCGCACCTTGCTTGGGTCGACCTTTTTCGCTTCGACCAGTTTTTCCCAAACAGAAATGTTCAAGGTGCCCGCATCGACCTTGCCGCCGGCCACTGCCGCCACGGTGGCGTCATGCGCGCCGGAAAACGCGATGCGTTTCATGTCCGTGTCCGGGTTGATCTTGGCTGCCAGCAAGTAGTAGCGTGGCATCAAGTGGCCCGAGGTCGACGATTCCGAGCCGAACGTGAAATTCTTGCCTTTCAGGTCGGACAACTGGTTGATGTCCTTGCTGGTGGTCACAAAAACCGAGCGGAATTTCGTGTCTTCCTCGCGCTGCACCAGCGGCACGATCTTGCCGCCGCTGCGCACGTTCGCTTGCACGAAAGTAAAACCGCCGAACCAGACCATGTCGAGCTTGTTATTGATCAAGCCTTCCACGGACGCCGCGTAATCGGTGACGGGCGTAAATTCCACTTTCATGCCCAGCTTTTTCTCCAGGTAGCTGCCCAGCGGCTTGAACTTGCGCTGCAATTCCGTCGGCGCTTCGTCGGGAATGGCGGACACGCGCAACACTTGCTGCGCTTGCGCCAGGCCGCTGTGGATGGCCAGGGTGGCGGCGACGGTGGCCAGGATGGCGGGAAATTTCGAGAATGTGGTCATGGGACTGCCTTTAAAAAATTGTTCATTAAAATACGGAAACCCCGGTCGTGCCTTCCAGCACGTCGCCAATCACTGTGGCGTCGGCAAAACCTTCTGCGCGGAAAATCGCCAGCACTTGCTCGACGGCTTCCGGCGCGCAGGCCACCAGCAGGGGGCCGGCCGTTTGCGGGTCCGTCAGAATCGCCTTGTCGATGGCGCTCAGGCTGTCGGCCAGCGCCACTTGCGCGCCATATCCCTGCCAGTTGCGGCCGGAGGCGCCCGTGATGTTGCCGTTTTGCGCCAGTTGCTGCACTTGCGGCAGCAGCGGCACGGCATCCATGGCGATACGCGCCTGCAACTTGGCGCCGCGCGCCAGTTCCAGGGTATGGCCCAGCAAGCCGAAGCCCGTCACGTCCGTCAGCGCATGCACGCCATCGAGCAGGGCCAGCTTCTTGCCCGGGGTATTCAATTTGGTGGTGTTGTCGATCAGGGAAGCGTAACCGCCCGCATCGAGCGCATTCTTCTTCAGCGCGGCCGACAAGATGCCCACGCCGATCGGCTTGCCCAATACCAGTTTGTCGCCGGCGCGTGCGCCCGCGTTGCGCTTCACTTGCGACGGGTGGACCAGGCCCAGCACGACGAGGCCATAGATCGGTTCGACGGAATCGATGGTGTGGCCGCCCGCGATGGGAATGCCGGCCTGGGCGCAGATGGTTTCGCCACCTTTTAATATGAGGCCGATGGTTTCCACCGGCAGCTTGTTGATCGGCATGCCGACCAGGGCCAAGGCCATGATGGGCGTGCCGCCCATGGCGTACACGTCGGAAATGGCGTTCGTGGCGGCGATGCGGCCGAAGTCGAACGGATCGTCGACGATGGGCATGAAGAAATCCGTCGTGGCGATCAGCGCCTGCTCGTCGTTGAGCTGGTAGACGGCCGCATCATCCGAGGTTTCTATGCCGACCAGCAATTCCTTCGGCAGGGGAAAGCCGCCGCTGCCCTTTAAAATGTCGGCCAGCACGCCCGGCGCAATTTTGCAGCCGCAGCCGCCGCCATGGGCAAATTCGGTCAATCGGATCGGTGTATTAGGTGTTGCTGCGCTATCGGACATGGTCTTCATCCTGCTGAAATAGGTAATTGGGTGGCAAGCCAGGCATCACGCGGCGCTGGCGGTACGGTTGCCGCCGACGATAGCACATAATGCGCGTGCGGCTTGCTCAAAGGCATGTTCTGAAATGTCGGGCAGCACCAGCGGCGTCGCCTGGGCGTAGCGGCTGAAGTTGCGGGCGATCGACTGGCGGTAGACGGGGTCGTAATGCTGGACCAGCAATTCTTCCACCAGCTCGGCCATGCGGCCAGAGGTGGCCAGTTGCTGCCAGTGGGCAATTTTTTCCTTGCCATGCAGCTGCGTCAGCAGGGCCAGCTGCACGTTCAGGCGGGCCGGGTCGCCGACGAAATGCGCATAGTCCTGCATCAGCAATTGCACGCGCTGGTCCGTGGCCAGGAGCACGTCCGTGCAATCGGCCGCGCGCATCTTTTCCATCAGCGCATCGGGCACGCGCAAACGGCCCACTTTCTTGCTTTCCGATTCGATGAACACGGGCAGTTGCGGGTCGAAAGTGCGCAGTTGCTGCCATAGCGCGCTTTCAAACGCTTTTTGCGATGGCTGGTCTTCCTCGGGCAAGCCGCCCAGCACGGAACCGCGGTGGGCCGCCAATTGCTCCAGGTCGATCACTTGCGCGCCTTGCGTGTCCAGCACTTGCAGCAAACGGCTTTTGCCGCTGCCCGTGGGGCCGCATAGCACGTTGATGAAGTCGAAGCGTTCGGGCAGGGTGGCCAGCTCGGCGTTCACGTGGCGCCGGTAATCCTTGTAGCCGCCCTCGAGCTGCGTGACGGGCCAGCCGATGCGCGCGAGGATATGCGCCATGGCGCCGCTGCGGTTGCCGCCGCGCCAGCAATAGACGAGCGGTTTCCAGTGCTGCGGGTGGCCGAGCAAACCGTCTTCGATATGCCGCGCGATATTCTTCGCCACCAGCGCCGCGCCCAGCTTCTTCGCTTCAAACGCGCTAGTCTGCTTGTATAAAGTGCCCACGCGCACGCGCTGTTCGTCGTCGAGCACGGGCAGGTTGATGGCGCCCGGCAAGTGGTCTTCCGCGAACTCGGACGGGCTGCGCACATCGATGATGGCATCGAACTCGCTCAAGCGGGGCAGGATGTCGCTGAAAGGCTGAACTGCGGGGTATTTCATCGTGGCGCGGGTGCTGGCAAGGGGAAAGACGTATTATCCCCGATAAACGCCCGTGCCGTCAGTCCCTGCAAGCAATGGACCTCAGGCGGCTCAAGCCGCATCCGTGCCTAGGGTGGCCAGTTCCGTGCTGGCGGCCGTCGCCATCAGGGCAATGACGACCGCGGCGTCGCCCGCGTCCAGGTCGCCGCTGACCTCGAGCAAGTCGCTGACGAGAAAATTGACGGCGTTGCGCACGCCTGACATGCTGGCGGCGAGGCCCTGGCAATCCGTGCCCAGCTGCTGGCACGCCGCCTTCATGCCATTGAAGGCGCCGATCTGGCCATTCAAGCCGCCGATCTGGCCTTGCAGGTCGCTGACATCGGACTTCCATTTCAAGTACAGGCCCAGCGCCACGGCCAGGCCGACGAGGCCGAACGGACCCAGCGCCAGCAGATAGTAATAGCGCTTCTGCGCCGCATCGAGTTCGCTTTGTGCGTCGCCCAGTTGCCCCTGCAAGGCCGTGACCTGGCTTTGCAAGCCCGCTTCGACACCGGCAAGCTGGTTGAAATAGCCCATCAATTGCGCCGTTTGCGCCGTCAGCGTGCCGGCCGTGCCGTTGGCCGTGCCTTGCAGCTGCTGTGCCTGCTGTTTCAGGGCCGACATCGCCGCCTTGATATCGGGCAGCGGCGCTTGCGCCGCCAGCATGCTTTGTACTTGCGCCAGCTGCGGCGTTGCCGTCTGGACGAAGGCGGCAACAGCCTGTTGCAGCGCGCGCGTCTGCGTCACCATGGGCTGGATCAAGGCGTTGCAGCCGGCCTGGATCTGCTGGGCGGCTGGCGGCAAGCCACCAAGGGCCGCGATCTGCTGCTGCGCGGCCAGCAGGTTGGCGAGGGTTTGCGTCAGCAGGCCGGCCATGGCGCTCACGCCGCTGCGGCAACGGCCGCTTCGCCCACCGTCTGGCCCTTGGGCGCGACGATGCTGGTGACGCCCGTCATCTGGCCCTTGATGGTGGTGATGTCCGTGGTGACGGCTTGCATTTCCGTGTTGGCGGCCGTCAGGAACAGGGTGCGGATGGTGTCCGTGTTTTGTATGCCTTGCTGGAGGTCGCTGATCAGGCTGCCCAGGTCGCTGCTGAGGAATTCCCACGCGTTTTCCATCTGCGTGGCCGATTGCACGGCCGCCTGCACCTGGTTCGACAGGCTGGCATAGCCGCTGCTGATGCCGGTGGCCAGCTTGACTTCGGCCGTCAGCGACGCTTCCTGTCCCAGCAGGGTCGCCTTTTCATCGTTGAGGTTTTTCAGGGTGATGGCCGACGCCACTTCGCCGCCTATACCGGCGGCCACGACGGCAACACCGGCCACCACGAGCGGCGTCGACGTGCCTGCCGTGACGAAATCGGCCACGCCGCCGACGACGACCATGAAGGTGCCGCCCACGATGGCCAGCCCGCTCAGCACGGTGCCGGCAATGGCGCCGTCGATCTGTCCCTGGATGGTACCGAGCTGGCTGTTGATGGAGCTGAGCACGCCATTGTCGCCATTCACGGCCGCGTTCAAGTCGCTGACGGTGGTGGAAAACGAGGCGGAATCCGTGGTCAGGTTGTCGTGCAAGGTCTGCAGGGCGCTGACGACGCCATTCGCGGCCGTCTGGTATTGCTGGGATTGCTGTTGCAGCGCCGTCAGGGTGGCGATCCATTGCGCCTCCGTCGAGCCGGTTGGCAAGGCCGTCAGCACGGCATTGTTGAGCGCGTAGTAATTGCCGATATTGGCGATGTTGGCAATGATCGTGGGTTGGATGACATTCAGGTAGGCCGTGGCGTGGGTTTGCGCCTGGCTCAGGCCATCGTTGATTTGCGACTGGTATTTCAGCAAATTGGCGTCGCCCGAAAAATCCACGCTGGGCTGCTCGTTGATGCTGTTGGCGTAGGTTTGTATCAGCAGCGCTTGTGAACACTGCGATTTGTTGGCGGTGGTGATGCCTTGTGCTGCCTGGTTTTGATTCGACATGCGCGGCTCCTGGTCGGATGGGTCATTGTGTGGGCGGTCGGATAAACAAGCGGTGGCGCACCGTTCAGGAAGCGCCTGTCATGGCTTGCTCCAGCGGCGCCAAGCTGGCGGCCAGCAGCTGCCACGCCGTGTTGGCGTAGTCGAGCTGCCCGCCCAGCGTTTCGGCGTCGGCGCTGCTGGCCATGCCGGCGACGGCGTCGGCAAAGGCGGCCAGACCGGCGCTGATGCCCGTCGCTGGCGGTGCTTGCGGCGACTGGCCCCAGTCCTCGGCCAGTACCTGGGCCGTGTCGAGTGCGTTGTGAAAGGCGCTGCTGAACTGGCTGTTCTGTACCTGCACCACCTTGGCCACGGCCACCAGCGCATCGGCGCCGGCCAGCTGCTGGTAGGCGCTGGCCAGCAGGGCATTGTTGGCGTTCAGGGCAGCGCGGGCCTGGGCCGTCTCGGCCACGCCCTGTTCCGCCGCATCGATGCCTTGCACCACGAAGTCGCCCGATGGCGCGGCCTTTCCACCACTCTGGGCGTCGCTGATCGTGGTCATGGTCTTGACGATCAATTCCGTGACGGCAGCGCCCGTCTTGTTCGCGCCCGCGACGATATCGGCGATATTCGTGTTGATGGCGGCCTTCAGCTGGTCGATGCTGGCCGATGATGCGCTGGCAGCGGCGCCCAGGGCGGCGATAGTGGCGGACAGCGCCGTATTGAAGCCCGCGTTGAGCGGCGCCAGTTCGCCGGCGATGACGCGCATGTCGCCCGTCAGCGCCTGGGCCTGCTGGTTGATGTGCCCCGATTGCGCCGCCAGCTGCCGGTAGACCTGCGCGAGGTCGGCGCGCGTGCTGGCATCCTGCGCCGCTTGCGCCAGCCGGGGCCGTTGCAGCTGGTAGGCGGTGTTCCATAGCGCGGCAAAGGCCGTCGCCTGGCTCAGCAAACCAATGTAGGCGGGCAAGATGCGGTCGCCGGTGGTCATCGCCCGGCTCTTCATTTGCGACTGGAACTGGCTGACCTGGTAGGCCAGGCCGGCATCGACTTGGGCATCAAGGTCGAGATTGGCCTGCTGCTCCAGCAGATCGGCAGCCGTCTGCGTGAACAGGAACTGGTCGCTGGCGGAAAAATAGTCAACTTGCAGGGCTTGCGGCCCTGGATTGGATGTGCTTGCCATAGGGTTTCCGGGAGGGTGGGCGGACGGGACTCCGCACACTATCGCCCAACCCGCGCTTGCCGCTTTGACCTGCCGCAATCGCGCCGAGGGAACGTTAAGCTAGCAAGCGCCCCAGCAGCGGCGCCAGCAGTACCGTCACGACGCCGGAAAAAATCATCGTCAGGCTGGCCACGGCGCCTTCTTCCGTGCCGACCCGGCGCGCCACGGACAGGCCAAAGCCGTGCGCGGCCGCGCCATACGGGGCGCCACGGGCGATGCGCATGCGCAAGGGCAGCAGTTTTAATAACGGTTTGCCCAGCATCAGGCCGAACAAGCCCGTCATGACGACGAAGATACCCGTCAGCTGGGCCGAGCCGCCCATGTGGCGCGACGCTTCCAGCGCGAACGGCGTCGACACGGAACGGGCCAGCAGGCTGCGCGCCATGTCTCCATGCACGCCCAGCAAGCGGTCCAGCAGCAGGGTGGCGGCGACCGATGCGACGATGCCGGCGCAACTGCCCAGCGACAGGGCCAGCCAGTGTTTGCGGATCAGCTTGCGCTCCTGGAAGATAGGTAGCGCGAAGGCGATGGTGGCCGGTCCCAGCAGCCACGGCAGCCAGCGCGTCTCGCCGAAATACGTGGCGAACGGCGTCGAGGTGGCCTGCACGATGACGATCAGTAACGCCGAGGTGCAGATGGCGGGCGTGAGCAAGAAGTGCGGATGGCGGCGATGCAGCGCCTGGTTGGCGTAGAACAGCACCAGGGTCAGCAGCAAGAACAGCAGGGGCAGGAGCACGGTGTTCATGCTTGCGTCCTCGCTGCGCGCTGGCGCAGCAGTTTTTGCAGGCGCAGCTTGCGTTCATAGCGGCACACCCATTCCACGGTGAAGGCCGTGGCCAGCATCACGCTGGCAAAGCCCAGGCCGATATTTACGAACAGCATCACACCCTGTGATTTCAACAACTGCGTAAATTGCACCACGGACACGACCAGTGGGATAAAGAACAGCAGCATATTGGCCAGCAGCCAGTTCGCGCCCAGTTCGATGGCGGCTGGCCGCACCCAGCCTGCCAGCAGCAAGGCCACCAGCACGAACAGGCCGACCACGCCGCCGGAAAATGGCAAGTGCAGGGCGGAGGCGGCCTCGTCGGCCAGCCACCAGGCGGCGATCAAGATGCCCACTTGCCACACGGTCTGCGCGGGCTGGCGCCAAGCAGGGACGGAGAGTGGGGCGGTAGTGGAATAAGTGACGGCTTTCACGGCAGGCTTTCTAGCGGCAGGGGGAAGGTTTCATTGTAGGGACCCCGCATCAAAAGATAAAATGACTTAAACTCATGATTATCATTCGAGTTTGGAATGCATCATGGATATCCGCTCCTTGCGCTACTTCGTCGAAGTCGTCGAGCAAGCCAGTTTTACGCGCGCGGCCGCCAGGCTGCACGTGACGCAACCCACCGTCAGCAAGATGGTCGCCCAGCTGGAACAGTCGCTGGACCTGGCCTTGCTCGACCGGGCCGGTAAACGTTTTACCCTGACGGACGCGGGCAAGGTGGTGCTGTCGCGCGCACATGAACTGCTGGCCCTGCACGGGGAACTGAAGGTAGAATTGCGCGACCTGCAGCAGCTGGAACGGGGGGAACTGCGCGTTGGCGTGTCGCCGCAAACGCACTCGACCCTGGCGCCGTGGCTGGCCGAGTACCACCAGCGCTATCCGGGCATCGAGCTGAAGATGTACGAAAGCGGCACGCAAGCGATCGAGCGCGACTTGCGCACCGGCACGGTGGAACTGGGCACCATGCTCGATTACCCGGGCAATGCAGCCACCTGGCAGGATTTCGAAGCCTTGCCCCTCGTGCGCTCGCCGCTGTGCCTGCTGGCCGCGCCCGGCTCGCCGTGGCAGGGACGCGCCTCGGTGTCCCTGGCCGAGCTGGCCGACAGTCCCTTCATTTTCTACGGCGCCGCGTTTGCCCTGAACGACATCGTGCTTGACGCCTGCCAGCGGGCCGGTTTCGCCCCGCGTATCACGGGCCGCAGCGGGCAGTGGGATTTCATTGCCTCGCTGGTGCAGCTGGGCGTGGGCATCTGCCTGCTGCCGAAGATGTATTGCGATACCCTGGATCAAAGGCAATTTACAGTCATTCCCCTCGATGGCCCGCCCGTGGAGTGGAATCTGATGCTGGCCTGGCGCCGCGGAGGGCGGCTGTCGTTTGCCGCCCGCGCCTGGCTCGAGCTCGTCAGGGCGCGCATGGCGCAGCCCGGGCGATTACAATAGCCGCTCGCCAACCACCGCCAAGCATATGAAGAACACAGGTAAAACCAGACTGAAACGCACGGCAGGCTCGCTGCTGCTGGGATTGTTATGCACGGTGGGCCTGATGAGTGAAATGGGCTATGCCCAGGCCGCCATTCCCGTGTATGGCTATTTCGTCAAGAATACCTATCCGCACGACCCTCAGGCATTTACCCAGGGTTTGCTGTTCAAGGATGGCCATCTGTATGAAAGCACGGGCCAGAACGGCCAGTCTTCCTTGCGCAAGGTGGAATTGACGACGGGCAAGGTCCTGCATAAAAGCATGCTCGACAAAAAAGTGTTTGGCGAAGGCATCACGGACGTGGGCGATGAAATCCTGGGCCTGACCTGGGTGTCGAAGACCGGCTATGTCTTCGACCAGAAAACCTTCAAACTCAAGCGCACCTTCAGCTACCAGGGCGAAGGCTGGGGCCTGGCCAGCGACGGCAAATTCGTCTACATGAGCGACGGCAGCTCCGCCATCCGCGTGCTCAATCTGAAAACCCTGGCCGAGGTGCGCCGTTTCGAGGTGAAGGCCGAGGGCCGCCCCATCGAGCGCCTGAACGAACTGGAAATGGTCGACGGCGAGCTGTACGCCAATGTGTGGGGCGCGGACGTGATCGCCCGCATCGATCCGGCCAGCGGCAAGGTCGTCGGCTGGATCGACCTGACGGGCTTGCTGCCGCCGGAACAGCGGGGCACGGCCAATCCCGACGCCGTGCTCAACGGTATCGCCTGGGATGCACGGGGCAAACGCCTGTTTGTCACGGGCAAACTGTGGCCCAAGCTGTTCGAGATCGAGCTGATCGAAATCCAGCGCCGTTGATGATTCCAATTGGGCAGTGTTGCTGGCGAGGAATCGTTTAGAATTCTGATTCTTCGCCTAGTGCGACCTTTACAGGATGTCATGCTGTCTCTCTCTTTATGCCGTTTGGCGGCCGCCGCCAGCCTGCTTGCCGCCGTCTGGTCCGCCGCACAGGCGCAGACGCCCAACATGCCGGTGGTCAGGCAATACGGCGACTTTGCCGTCACGAATGGCCGTTACGACGCTCTCCTCACCTTGTCTTTCCGCCGGCACGGCTACTGGCCCGGCGGCGCGCGCGAAGTGGTGGAAGTGCGGCCCATCAAGGCCACGCGCGAAGGCCAGCCCATGCTGCTGGCCTTTACCAAGGGCTATACGGGCCAGGGCACGATACTGATCGGCGTGCAGAATGGCGAACCGCTGATGCGCCCCATCAGTCCCTTGCAGCGCGACAACATGGTGCGCACGGAACGCGACCCCGAATGGGGCGTGCCGCAGCCTGGCCGTCCCGAGCTGCTGCTGTTTCCCCGCGACGGCCGCGCGCTCGATACGGGCACGGGCGAGCTGCTGTGGTTTGATGTGCCGGGCAACGTCAGCGGCGACTATCCGCGTGCCATGCTGGTTTCCGTCTCGCCAGACGGGCGGCGCGGCGCCTATCTGACGAATGCGCTGACGAAGGTGGGGATCATCGTCGCCACGCGCGACGACGGCGTCGCCGGCGTGCTGGCCTTGCCGCCCGATACCTATCAACGGTGGTTGAAACCCTTGTCGGAGACCGCTTCCGCGCAGGCGAGCGCCGCCATCAAGGCGGGCAAGGGCCGCACGGATTCGATCCGCATCCGGCGCGAGCTGGAACTGGCCTGGTTCGGCCAGCAATTTCAATGGAAACAAGGCAAGAACGGCTTGCAAGTGACGGGGCTGGGCCTCATTTCCGCGCCGCCGGAAGGAAAACAGCCATGACAATATCCAAACTGATCGCCGGCTGCTGCGCCGCCTCCTTGCTGGCCGGCTGCGTGCACGGCGAAACGTTCCCCAAGGATTATCTGGCGCAAGATATCGACAAGCAACAAGCCTTGCTGGAACTGGACGTGGTCTTCGGCAAAGAGCCCGATGACAAGCTGACGTCGCGCGTGACGGCGCGCAATACCGTCGAGTACACGGGCGCGCCGCATATCGTCGTGCCGTTTTACCAGAAGGGACTCGGCTTCGACCAGGGGTTTGCCGGCACCTATATCTTTGGCGTCGTGTATCCGGTTGCCAAGGTCGAGACGGCCACGGCCAGCAGCCGCGTCTTTGGCCAGAAACTGGATGGCCAGCAGCCGGGCAACCCGCGCTACCGCTTCCGCGTGCCTGGCAAGGCGCAGTGGAACAGCAATGAAACCTTCATGCTGAGCTTTGAGCGCAAGGGCCGCCGCGAAGAAATCACTTTCCGCTTCAGCAACGAGCAAAGCTGCTCATCCGCCTTCCTGGCCACCACGCCACACTATGGTTTTCCCATCAAGGTCGTCGCCACGTTCAAGGACAACAAAGGCTGCCTGAAAGTGTGCGACAGCCGGGAGCAGTGGCCCGGTTTCTGCGCCTTCCAGCCGCCGCCGGCCGCCTGACTATCACCATGCAAGCCACGCGCCGGCGCCTGCCGGTGCGGCGCTTATACACGCCCAGCTTTTGCCGATTCTATTCAATTGTCATCGAATGGCAGCTGAAAACGCCTATTTTCACGGTGTAAGGCGGTCTGCATTGACCCTTGATCAGCGCATAAATCTTGCCGCAAAAGTATCTTTCCCAGGCGTATGATTTCTTGCCGTAATCAGCGCGCGCAGATGGCGCGGTGCGGCCCGATATCCGAAACGCATCCTTCCTGTGGAGAGACAGAATGAAAATGCCCGTTTTAGGAAGCACCCAGCCCGCCATCAGCAACCGTCCGCTCGACATGCTGGCCACCGACACGGCGGCCGTGCGCGCCATCGCCCAGGCGGCCGTCAGCGTGGAACTGTTCACCATTCCCCTGTACATGGCCACCATGTATTCGATCCAGGGCACGCACCAGATCAACTCGAAAGGCATCACGTATTACGAAGGCCGCCAGTGGCCGGGCATGGGCACGACAGCCCGTCCCGAACTGGCCGAGCAGAAAGCCTTCAATATCATCTTCAGCGTCTTCATCCAGGAAATGCTGCACCTGCAGATGGCGGCCAACCTGGCCACGGCCATCGGTACGGCGCCATGCTTCACGGGGTCGGAGCTGCAATCGCAGGAACATGGCTGGACCTGCTACGGCGAGCACTGCACCGTGATCCCGCACATCGTCGACTTGCAGGACACATCCGGCTATCGCCACGTGCGCGTCAACCTGGAAGAACTGAACGACAACCAGTGCGACCTGTTCCTCGCCATCGAGCAACCGGAACAGCAGGCCCGCGCCCAGCTGGCCGAGTTCGACAGCCAGGATCACACGAAATACTTCCCGGAAGTGCCGCTGCCGGGCTGGACGCCGGGCAAGCACGTGCACGATCTGCCCCTGTTCGGCACCATCGGCTACATGTACGAATGCTATGCGCGCTATATCAGCATCGAATACACGGATGGCCAGACCCTGTGGCAAAAACTGTTCGTCAACGGCTCGGTGCAGCAAGACATGTTCAACAGCCGGGTCCAGGGCCATGCGCGGGCGGAATTTCCCCGCTTCGACACCTGCTTCGGCCCTCAGGACCAGGATAGCGGCCAGACGGGTTCGTTCAACAAGGCCATCGACATGATGGCGGCCATCACGGACCAGGGCGAGGGCAGCGAAGCGGCCATCCAGCGCTACCGGCGCGACGCGGCGCAGCGCCTGATGGCCGTGCAGCCCGACTACCGCGAAGACCTGGCCGCCTTGCAGTGCGATTACCCGTCCTACGCGAACAATGGCAAGGAGGCCGAATCGCGCGACGCGCAGGCGCGCCACGACAGCGCCCCGTTCGACCATTACGAGCGCTTCGGCCAAGTCAAGTCCATGCTGCCCGTGAAGACCTGGGCCGGCTGGCACAGGGAAGGCCAGCGCTGGAGCGAAGCCATGCTGACCAACGAGCGCTACAATCCGGCCACCGCACCGAAGAACATCCCCGCGCCGGCCGACGTGGCGGGCGCCCTGAACCGCCTGAAGGATACCAGCGGCACCTTGGGAATGCTGAGCACGGTGGCCACGGGCGCCATCTACGGCATCACTTCCGTGCTGGACCAGTACTGGCTGAACCAGCAACTGGACTTCCCGTATCCGTCGATGGTGGGCGCGGGCGACCGCATGGCCATCTGCTGGGCCGTGCTGGGCCAGGCGCCAAACCTGGCGACGGGCGTGCCGCTGGCCGACAAGAGCGTGCTGTACCACGCCTGCCAGGGCATGCACCTCGAGGGCGAAGCGTCGTCCACCTGCGCCGCGCTGGCCGTCTACCATACGTGCCGCGGCTCCAACGGCTGCCACGCCCAGGGCGGCTGCGGCTTTGCCCAGGCCGACACGGGCGGCTCCTCCTGCGGCCATTCGGTCAAGGCCGCCGCAGCGCCGGGCTCGCCATGCTATGTGCCGCCACCTCCGCCGGCGGACGATAAAGTCTACAGCGCGCCCAGCGACAACAAATGCGCGAGCTTCGGCGGCTGCGCCGTGCCGATTTCGGCCTCGCAGCTGTATCCGAACACCACGGGCAAGGAACCGCCCGAGCCCGCCACCATGATCCTGTACGATTTCGGCCCCGCGCCCGAGCACCGCAGCAAGCCTCTGGGCCAGACCATGAGCTTTACGCTGGGCGACAACGTCTATGACAAGGCCTGGGAAGCCTACGGCAAGGTGATGGCGGCGCGCGGCACGCCGGTGGGAGCGCCGCCGGCGCCCACCGACCTGCGCCTGGCCTTGCCGCCGTCGACCTGATGCGGGGCATCCTGCACGAGGCGCGGCCGCGCCTGGGCCTACCGAACGTGGGCCTGGGCGTGGGGCTGCGCCCGCCGCACTATGAGCACATCCTGCGCCACGGGCCGCAGGTGGACTGGTTCGAGATCATCAGCGAGAATTTCATCGACAACCACGGCTATGCGCGCCATGTGCTCGAGCAGGTGGCGGCGCAGGTGCCCATCGTCATGCATGGCGTGTCGCTGTCGATCGGCAGCAGCGATCCCCTGAGCCTGGCCTACCTGCGCAAGCTGCGCCAGCTGGCCGCCGAGATCCGGCCCGCATGGATTTCCGACCACCTGTGCTGGACGGGCGCCGCCTCGCTCAACAGCCACGACCTGCTGCCGCTGCCGCTGGACGAGGCCAGCCTGCGCCACGTGGGCGCGCGCGTGCGGCAGGTGCAGGAATTCCTCGGCCGTCCCCTGATCCTGGAAAACCCCAGCACCTACGTGGAGTTTGCCCAGTCCAGCATGCCGGAATGGGAATTCCTGGGGCGCCTGGCCGAGGACACGGGCTGCGGGATCTTGCTCGACGTTAATAATGTCCATGTCAGCGCGCATAACCACGGCTATGACGCGGCCGCCTATATCCGCCAGCTGCCGCACGACCACATCGTGCAGATCCACCTGGCCGGGCCGACCGTCTGCGGCGCCATGCTGATCGATACCCACGATGCGCCCGTGCCGGCCGCCGTCTGGCGCCTGTACGCGCTGGCGCAGCAGCTGACGGGCGGCGTGTCGGCCCTGCTGGAATGGGATGCGGAGATTCCCCCGTATCCGCAGCTGCTGCTTGAACTGGACAAGGCGCGCGCGGCGGTGCGGGGCGAATTCGCGGACGCCGCGCCAGCCACGGCCAAGGTGGCCGCCGCCGTCTCCACGCCGCTGGGCTTTCACCTGGAGGCGGCCCATGCACGGTAATGGCGCGCCGCTGGCGCAATTGCAGGCGTGGTTCCTGACGGCCATGACGGCGCCCGGCGGTGCCGTGCACGGGGCGCAGCTGGCCAGCGAGCGCCACGGCCTGACGCAGGAGCAAGTGCTGAAACGGGCGCGGGGCGGGCCGGCGCCGCTGCACATCCATGCGGACGGCTACGTGCAGCGCCTGCTCGAATGCCTGCAGGCCGACTATCCCGTCTTGCGCAAGGTGATGGGCGACGAGCTGTTCGCCTTCTTTGCCCGCGCCTATGTGTGGCGCCACCCGTCCGCTTCCCCCACCTTGTATGACCTGGGCGGCGGTTTTGCCGATTTTCTCGCCGCCAGCCAGCGTGGCGCCGGGGCACAGGGAGACGCCTTGCGCTTTGCCGTCGAACTGGCGCAGCTGGAGCGGGCGCGCAGCGAAGCGGGCAGGGCGCCGGGGCTGGAAAAACGGCCGCCGCCAATCTTGCCTTCCGGCCTGGACTTGATGCTGGGAATGGCGCCGGCCTGGCGCCTGGCGCCGTGCACGCGGCTGCTGGCGCTGTCGTTCCCCCTGTGTGCTTTCTGGCAGCAGGCGCAAGCGGCGCCCGACGACGCCGTGCCGGCCCAGCCCGTGGCCGCTCCCGCCTTTGTCGCCATCTCGCGCCTGCATTACCGGCTTGTCATGCAGCAGTTGCAGCCGTGGCAGTTTTACTGCCTGCAGGCGCTGGCCGGCGGCGCACCGCTGGCGCAATGCGCGCGGCAGGCGGCGCAATCGAGCGGCAGGGAGCCGGACGAGGTGCTGGCCGACACGATGCTGTGGCTGCCCTTGGCGGCCGCGGCGGGGCTGGTCATCACCGAAGCGTGAGTGGACGGCGGCGGACGCAAAAAAGGCCGATGAAAATCGGCCTCGATGGTCAGTACAAATATTGCTTAACGGTAAAACGCTTCGACTTTGCCCTTGAGCTTGATCTGCAGCGGACGGCCGCGGCGGTCGAGCGACTTGGTGGAAGCGACCTTGATCCAGCGTTCGCTGATGCAATATTCTTCCACGTCAAGACGTTCCTTGTCGTTGAAGCGGATGCCGACGTCGTTCTCGAACACGGCTGCAACGTGATAAGGGCTGCTAGGGTCGATCGACAGGCGATCGGGCAATGGGGGTAAGGTGGTGGTATCGTTCATGGCCGTCATTATCGCCCAGAATGCGGTTACAGACAACGGCCTTTCGCGTGCCGGCTATCTGGCCGGACGCGAAATGGCGGGTTCGGCCGTGTGCGTGGAGGGTGACGGTAGTGATGAGGAACCGTGCTGCGTTCCCGTCGGGTCCGCCAGCTGAATGGTCGTGCCGTGCTGCCAGGCATCGGCACCGTCCATGATGGCTGGCGCGGGGATATCGGCCCGCTGGCGGCGTTTTTCGGCCGAATCGATGCGAAAACGGCGGTCGCGCGCGGCGACCATGGCGGCGTCGGCCTGGCCATCGTTTGTGAATCCCATCATCAGTTGCGGCACGCCCAGGGGCAAGGTCTTGTGTACATCCGTGTGCCACGTATGCCAGGTCTTGCCATACGTGGCGACGAGTTTTTGCATCAAGGCTTTTTCCTCCACGGCGGGAATGCCGGGGGCGATCAGCTGGCCTGATTTGACTTCATGCACGTGGCTGTGCCACAGCGCTTTTTCCGCTGCGGGCAAACCTTCGTACAGCCTGGCGCTGACGATGTATTCGACGCCCATCAGCTTGGCATCTTTGACATTGCCATCGTAGATCACGCACTGGATCAGCTCTTCATTGACGATGGCGCAATAATGGTGCGCTTCCATCTGGCCGCGCAGATTGCCATTGTAGAAATGAAAACCGTCAAGATAGGCGTTCAGCGCCGCAATCGGCGGCCGGGCTTGCAATGCGTCGGCGCCCGCGTCCAGCACGCGCGTGGAGACCCCGGCCGGTGCGCCCGGAGCCTCCACGTTTGATGCCGTATTCCTGGCGCCGCAGGCGGCTAGGCCCATGGCCACCCCGGCGCACAGCATGGCCGTCAGTGCTTTCATGTTGAGAAGGCGCATCGGGCCATGCCCCCGGGGTCAGGATTTGTCGTCATTCTTGTGGCTTTGACGTCCCGCTTCCACGTGCTGCTCATGCGTGCCGCCGCGCGTGCCGGTGCCGGAACCCGATTGCTGGCCCGACTGTTGGCCCGATTGCTGCGAGCCCGATTGCTTGTCGCCGTCATTCTTGTGGCTTTGGCGGCCCGCCTCGACATGCTGCTCGTGCGTGCCGCCCTGGGTACCGCCCGACGATTGACGGGTGCCGGACTGTTTGTCCGACTGCTGGCTGCCCGATTGGCCCGATTGCTGTTTGTCCGATTGGCCGCCCGATTTGTCGTTGCTGTTCGAAGTCATGGTCATGTCCCCTATGGTTGGTTTGCGTAATCATCCGGTTCAACATTGGCTGCACCGTTGAGACCATTCTCGCTGCCTGCGTCGGGCTTAGCCATAGGGACACGACTTGTCGCCACGTAGGAAAACTCCGTGGTGGATGACAACCATTTCTAGATTGCTACTACAGATGCCGCGTTTCCTGCGGCGGCGCATTCCACTCGTCATGCCGGCCATCGACAAAGGTGACGGGCACTTGCGCCAGCTCGGCCGCCGATGCGTGATCGAGGCAGTTGACGCCGATGCCGACGAACGGGCCGTTGCGGGGCGAATCGCCGCGGCCAAACGGGCGCACGCCGCAATGGCGGCAAAAATAATGGCGCTCGCGGCGAGCGCCGAAACGGTATTCGCTCAGCTCGCCTTCACCGGCCAGCAGGCGAAAATCCGCGGGCGGGACCAGGCTGGCCCAGCAGCGGATTTTCAGGCAGTAGGAACAGTTGCAGCGCAGGCTGGGGGCCGCCAGGTCGATCTCGGCCGCGAAGCGCACGGCGCCGCAGTGGCAACTGCCATGGTAGGTTTTTTTCATGCAGCCCACTTTACAGGGTTGCCGCACTGTCATGCAACTGCTGGAATTGCGACAGCTGCTGTTGCATCAGCCGCGCATACTGGCCGCCCGCGCGCAGCAGCTCGGCGTGCGTGCCTTGCTGGCAAATCCGGCCTTTGTCCATGACGATGATGCGGTCCGCTTTCACAATCGTGGAAAAGCGGTGGGCGATGATGATCGTGGTGCGCCCTTGCATCAGGGTGTCGAGGGCGAGCTGCACCTGCTGTTCGCTGGCGGCATCGAGCGCGCTCGTGGCTTCGTCCAGGATGAGGATTTTCGGCGCGCGCAGGATGGCGCGGGCAATCGCGATGCGCTGCTTCTGTCCGCCGGACAATTGCACGCCCCGTTCGCCCACGAGGGTCTCGTAACCGTCCGGAAATGCCGCAATAAAATCATGGGCATGCGCCAGGCGCGCCGCCGCCACCATCGCTTCGCGCGCCACGACCCGGTCCGGCACGGCAAAGGCGATATTGTCGGCGATGCTGCCGGAAAACAGGGCCGGCTCCTGTTCCACCACGGCCATCTGGCGCCGCAGCTGCGTCACGCCCAGCACGTGCGCATCGATGCCGTCGAACTGCAGGCTGCCCGCGTCTATCTGGTAGTGGCCCAGCACCAGGCTGGCGATGGTGGACTTGCCCGCGCCCGAAGCGCCGACGAGGGCGATTTTTTCGCCCGCGCGGATGGATAGGCTGACGCCGTCGAGGGCCGTCACCTGCGTGCGTTCGGGATACGAAAAACTTACGTCGCGCAGCGCGATATGGCCGGCCAGCGGCGGCTGCGGCGCCGCCTCGGGCACGGCGCGGTGGCTGCGCAGGATCTCGAAGATGCGGTCGGTCGAGCCCATCGTGCGCATCCACGTGTTCCAGAATTCGCTGATGGAGCCGGCCGTGTCCGTCACCATGCTGGCATAGATGACAAAGGCCGTCAGCTCGCCCACGCTCAAGCGGCCCTGTCCGATCAGGTGGGCGCCGAAGCACAGGGTGGTCAGCAGGGCAACGAAGGCGAGCAAGCCTTGCGCGCCCTGGAACACGGCCAGCAGCCGCGTGCCGGCCAGGGACACGCCCAGCAGTTCGCGCATCGCTTGCGCGTAGCGCGCCATGGCGCCGCCTTGCTGGTTGAACGCCTGCACCAGGCGCGCATGGGCAAAGTATTCCTGCGCCACCTTGCCGCTGGCGGCCAGGGTGGCGGAAATGGCCCGCGCGCGCTGCCGGTAATTACTGCCTGATAACTTGCCCAGATACAGGCTGATGGGAATGAACAGGGCCAGCGGCAAGCTCAGCATGGGCGACAGATGCAGCAGCATGGCGATGCCGCCCAAAAACACGCACAGCGAGCGCAAGGCATTGGCCGCGCCGATCGTCAGGCTTTCATGCAGGGCCGACACGTCGGACGTGAGTCGGCTGTTCAGCTCGCCGCCATGGTGCTTGTCGAAAAAGGCGATGGGCTGGTTGATTACCACGTCGAACAAGCGCCGGCGCACGCCCATGACGATCATGTGGCCGCCCGATTGCAGCAGATAGAAGCGGGCGGCCGAGGCCAGCGCATACAGCAGGCTGAAGGCCAGCATGGCGGCCACCATGCCCGGCGTAACGCCGCGCCGCGTCAGTTCCGCCACGTTATCGATGAAATACGCGATGGCTTGCGGAAAGGCCAGCTGCGCACCCACGGTGAGGGCCATGCACAGCAGGCCGGCGGCGATGCGCCAGCGCACCGGGTACAGCAGGCGCAGGCGTTCCAGATGGGGGCCGATGTTTACATGGTTCATGCGGCGCGCTCCTGCGACGGTTCGGCGTTCAATTGTTCGGCCAGGGCCAGCCAGTCTTCATCGCCGATCAGGCCGGCCGCTTCCACCGTGCCCTCGTGATTGACGAACACATAGGAAGGCGAACTCATCAGCGGGTTCACGCACCGGTAATCGCGTAGCGTCAGCCGCGCCGTGGCTTCCCGCAAGATGCTACTGGGCAAAAAGGCGCGCAGCCGGCGGGCCGGTTCTTCACTGATCAGCCACAGGGCCAGGCCGGCGTCCCGCGCCAGCGGCAGCAGCTGTTCGATACCAGCCAGCTTTTCCGCGCATTTCGGACAACGGCTGGCCAAAAACAGCAGCACGGCCGCCTGGCCCGCGGCACCCGGCTGGAAACGCGCGCCGCCAGCCAGGGGACGGGCTTGCACTGCCGGCAGGGGCTCGCCCGGCACCAGCGCCGCAGGCGCGATGCGTTCGCGGCGGCTGGCGCGCAGCACGGCCAGGGTCAGCCAGATATTGCCGGCGAGGGCAAAGGCCAGCGCTGCCAGCACAAGTTGCAAGGTCGTATCATCCATCAGCCGGCCCTTGCCAACGTGGCGATGTCGTGCAGGGAAATCACGGCCACGCAGACGATGGCCGCCAGTCCGGCGGCCAGGACCGAGGTGGCGACGGGCAAGGATGCCGTCTGCTCGGATGCGAAATAGGCGCCGTTGATGCCGACCGCCAGCACGTTGCGCAGCAGGTCGTATTGCGAGACGGGCCGCGCCGCTTCGCCAAAGCAGCTGCAGCGCACCACGCTGTGCGTGAAGTAGCGCCAGGCCAGGACGGCGGTGAGGGTACTGAGCAGCACGAGCGACAGCAGCATCGGCAGCTGCGTGCCGCCCGCCAGCAGCCAGCCGGCCAGCAGCAGTTCCGCCGCCACCAGGGCCGGTGCGGCAACAGTGGCTACAGCGGGCGCCACGCCGAACGAGGTGGCCAGGTTGCCGCGAAATTCCCTGTAGCTGCGCAGCTTGCCCACGCTGGCCGCCAGCAACAGCAAGGCGATCACATAGCGTGCGATATCGGACAAAAAGGGGAGTGCTGTCAGCATTGCGTGCTCCACAGCGGCGCAAAGCCGCCCGGACGCTGGCGCCGCAGCTGCACGCCGTCGCGCGACGCCAGCAGGGCATCGTTCCACGGTTCGTCTGGCGCGCTGCGCAGGGCGCCGCCTATGCTCGATTGCAACTGTGTCGAGATGGCCCAGCCCAGCCGTTCGGCATGGGCATCGCGGGCCATGTTCAAGCCCAGCTGGGCCAGCTCTTCGCGCGTCAGGGCATAGTTGTGCGAGTGGTACCCGGTCACCAGTTGCGCGACGATGGCGCGCCGCGCTTCTGGCGTGGCGTCGGGCAATTGCCAGGCCAGCAATTCCTCGCCGATCTGTGTCAGCTCCAGGGTGGTACGGTAAAAGGCCGTGAGGGAAGGGGGGAAGATGCTGCCGCACAGCAAGGACAGCGATTGCTGGCGCGCCTCGGCCGCATCGACGCCGAACCACTGCTGCGCCATGTCGCCGAAGACCTTGATGTCCAGGCTGGACATGGAGCCGCCGTCGGTGCCATCGAGCTGCGGGTCGATGGGCGAGAACAGGGCGAGGTCGCCGGCGATGATCTCATCGGCGCCCAGGGACAGCAAGGTGGCGGCCGACTGGCAGTGGAAGGGCACGATAAAGCTCAGGTGGCGCGCATGCTGGCGCAGCAGGATGGCGATGCGCCGCGCCGCGTTGACGATGCCGCCGCGGCCGTGCAGCACCACGTCGAGGCGCGCCACGGGGCCGATGCCCTGGCACAGTTCATACAGGGCGGGCAGCAGTTCCATGTCCAGGTGCGAGGCGGCCAGGACGATGGCACGGCTGTCGCGCGCCAGTTCCAGTTCGCGCAGCTGGACGGGGATCTGGTTCAGGTCTGGCTGCGGCATAAGGCTCCTTCGATCAGGGTAGTGGCCACGCTTTCCAGCAGGGGCAAGGCGGGCACCAGTTGTTGCACATACAAAAATTGACCGACAGGGTTGTTTTCCAGGAAAACGTACTCGCCGTCGGGCGTGACGATGAGATCGAGCGCGCCATACTCGAGGCCATAGCTGTGCACGAAAGCGAGGCAGCGCTGCTGTATTTCCGCTGGCAAGGTGCATGCTTCATAGCGGATGGGGGCCGACATGTCGCGCGAATCGATGGCCGTGCGCGCATCGTCCTGGGAATACAGGCGCGCGGCAAACAGTTGCTGGCCGATCACGGTGACCCGCAATTCAAATTGCTTGGCGATATATTCCTGGAACTGGCAGCTCAGTTCGCTGACGGCGTCCAGGCTGTCCAGCATGGCGTCGTCGACGATGGTGGTGCCGAGGCCGGCGCTGACCCTGTCAACGTCCTCGACGGCTTCGGCAGCCAGGCTGGGCGTGGACATGGATTTGAAAATGATGGGGCCGCCGACGGTGGCGCGGAAAGCGCGCACGTCGTCGGGTACGTTGGTAATCACGGTGGCGGGCACGCGAAAACCCATGCGCGCGGCCCGCGCCAGCTGTTCACCTTTCCATTGGGCGCCGCGCAGGGCCAGCGGATGGCTGAGCCAGTAGCAATCGAGACTGTACAGCACGCTGAAGACGGCTTGCTCCGTTTCCAGCTGGGCGTAGGCGCGTTCCTGCAGCGTCAGGTCGGCGCTGGCGTAGGCATAGTCGGCCGCCTTGCGCAGCCAGACGGCGCCTACTTGCTGCAAGTCAAGCCAGTCACCATCGGGCAAGCGGCGCAGGCGCGCGCTGGCGCGGCCGTCCAGCAGGCGCTGGCACAGCTGGTAATCGCGGGGAAAGGCGTCGAGATCGATACGGAAGGGGGCATGGCCGCGCTCGGCGAGGATGGCTTCGACCAGGTCGGCGTGCAGATCGCCGCTATGGCTGATAATCAATACCTTTTTATGCATTCAGGGGCCTGCGGGGAAGGAAAGTAAAAGGCCTTGCCGTGGCAAGGCCTTCAGTTGGCTAGGGTATCAGCAATACACGCCCGTATCGTTTGGGGAAAAACGCGAACTGTCGCGCAGATTGTAATCTTCCGGATCGCCGTAATACGTGCAGCCGGCCACGGCTACGCCATCGCGCACCTGCCATGGTTGCTTGACTTCCTTGTCTGCTTCTTTCTCCGCCAGTTTGAAAGCAAACAGCTTGGTTTGATTCTGTTTTTGCATTGTCATCCTCTTGTCGTGGTTAAGTGCCGCTTATTGAGTATCCAGTGGTGCCGGTTTTTAAATGCCGGATTTTAAAATTCTTCGTCGATAAAGAATCAGTTAATGTTGGTATTTATTATGAATGCCGCGCGCAGAAATATACTGCGCCGCAATTGGCGCCAATTCATCAAGTCGGGATTGGAATAAAACCCCGCCAAGGGCGAGGTTCCAGGGTGCTGCGAAGATCAGCAATACTGGCCGCTGTCGTTCGGCCTGAGACGCGAAGAGTCGCGATATTGATCATGGGTGCCGACGGCGGTGCAGCCAGCCACGGCGACGCCGTCGCGCACTTTCCAGGCAGTGGCCGGCGCCGCCTGTTTTTGTACCTGTTTTTCAGCCAGTTTGAACGCGAACAATTTGGTTTGATTTTGCATTGTACTATCCTCTTGTGATGGTTAAGTACTGCTTGCACTGTATGCCATGGTATATGGCCATTCGATATTAGCGCCGGAATAAATAAGCGTCAATTGAAAATCAATCGTATTCGCGATTATCTTTTGGGAATACTCACCAAATATCACGCGGTCCATTTATATTATTGCAGTGCGATAAACAATAAGCATGGTATTTTAAATGAGCGGCAAGCGGTCTGATTATGGATGGCAAACGGATAGCCTAGGCGCGCGGCCACGCACTATAATGACGCCTGTTGAATGGACAGGGCAGGAGCCACATGATGGAAATGGCAGTTACCGACAGCCTGCGTCAGCTGGCATACGCGCAAGCCGCAGCCTTCGTGCAGACGCTCGACGGGCGCGATCCTGTTGCGCTGCAACGCGACTGGGGCCTGTCGCCGGCCGTGGCCGACGAGATCATCGAAATGCTCGACAGCTATTTTGCGGCGGACCAGGCATTGTCACTGGCGCCGCTGGCGCAAGCCTTCGTGCCGGGCAAGGGCGGCCGTCCCGCCGTCGACGTGTATGCCACCGGGGCGGGACCGCTGGGCCTGGAATGCCGGCTGCTGGCCGATGGCAAGCCTGGCGAAGCGATCCTGCACCTGGAAATGTCCGGCCACGATGGCGCGCTGCACCTCCATTACCGCTACATCGGATCCTGAGAACAAGATGATGAAGAACCTGACTGAACTGATCAGCGAAAAACAGCAGCGCATCTGCGACAAATTCGGCCTGCCGGCGCAAGCGCCCGAACCCATGGTGGCCCTGGCCATCGGCAGCCTGGCGCAGTCGCCCATCTACGGCACGCGCATCGAGCTGCCGGAAAATGGCACGATCAGCTGGTTTATCCATTGCGGTGAACACGACGACGCCAGCGGCTTTTACCAGCCCCTGCATGCGGAACACCTGCACGAGATGCTGCCGCAGGTGGTCGATTACCTGGCCTTGCCCAGCGGTGCCAAGTTCATTCTCGACCGCCAAGGGTACGAGGATGTGTGGCTGGGAGAGTAACTTTCTGACTGGCAAGATTATCGTTGACGTTGACAAATAGGTATGGGATGCTGCGGTTCCGTTTTCTCTTGCCGAAAGCCGCATCGTGAAGCCATGCCTGCCGTCCGTCCTGCTTGTCATGGCGCTTGCCGCCGTTCCCGCCAGCCGTGCGCAGGCATCGCGTGCCGAACACGATATTGCCGCCTTCGTGCGCAGCGAAATGCAGGAGCGCCAGATTCCAGGGCTGCAACTGGCCGTGATACAGCATGGCAAGGTTGTGCTGAAGCGCAACTTTGGCCTGGCCAGCCTGCAATACCAGGTGCCCGTGACGGACACGAGCCTGTTTTCCATCAACTCGGCAACGAAAGCGTTTGCGGGCGTGGCCGTGATGCAGCTGGTGCAAGAGGGCAAGATCGACCTGGCCGCACCGGTTGGCCAGTACCTGACGGGGCTGCCTGTCGCCTGGCAAGCCGTGACGGTGACCCAATTACTCAACCATACCTCGGGCTTGCCCGACGTGCTGGACCAGCGCAGCGGCAAGCTCGTGGGGCCGCTGCCGGACGACGCCGATGCGGCCTGGACAGCCGTGCAGGCGCTGGCCGTGGAAGCCCCGCCAGGCCAGCGCTACCGCTATAACCAGACCAATTATGTGTTGCTGGCGCAATTGGTCGAGCGGCTAGGCGGCCAGCCCTTTACTACTTTTATCCAGCGCCGGCAGTTCGACGTGGCGTGCATGCGGCACAGCGGCTTTGGCGACGCGAAGGACGTGGTCGCCAACAAGGCCAGTTCCTACGTGCTGGACCGTAGCGGCAAGGGCTACCGCAACGTGATCGAAGACTTTCCCGTGTTCATGCGCGCCGGGGCCGGCATCAACAGCAATGCGGGCGAACTGGCCAACTGGCTCATCGCGCTGCAGTCGGGACGCTTGCTGGCGCCCGCCGGTGTGGAGCGGCTGTGGCAGCCGACCAGCTTGAATGACGGCAAGCCGGCGCCGTGGGCGCTGGGCTGGCCCACCATCGGCCGCGATGGCCACCGCGCCGTGGCCGGCATCGGCGGTGGCCGCTCGGCCTTTTATGTGTATCCGGACGATGGCCTGGCCGTCATTATCCTCAGCAACCTGGCCGGCGGCCAGCCGGAACAGCTGATCGATACCGTCGCCGGCTTCTATCTTCCCGCCCTGCGCCAGCAGCGCGGCGGCGCGTATGCCGCGCACTTGCTGCGCAAGCAGGCGGCCAGCGCCGGTTTCGACGGGCTGGACAAGAAACTGGCGGCCATCCTGCGCCAGCACGGCTTGCCGGAACCCACGGAAGACGACTTGAACGCCTGGGGCTACCGCCTGCTGGGGCGGCAGCAGCCGAAACAGGCCGTGGCCGTCTTCCAGCTGGGTGTGCAACTGTACCCGCAAGGGGCGAATGGCCACGACAGCCTGGCCGAAGCGTACGAGGCGGACGGCGCCACGGCGCTGGCCGTCACGCATTACCGCCGTTCGCTGGAACTGGACCCGGGCAATGCGCACGCCGTGGCGCGCCTGCGCGTGCTGGGTGCCAATTAGCGGGCTGCCTGGCCGTGCTCGGCCCCGTGCATGGCCAGGTAAGCGGCCAGGTTGTCATCGGCGATGCCCAGGGCGCGCAAGACTTCCCTGGTGAAGGTGACAGGCGCCGTGCCCGGTGCCGTGATGACGCGCTGGTCGGCCACGGCCCACGGCACATCCTGGTACAGGGCCGCGCCCGCATAGCCCGTATCCGCCAGGTTATCGGCCGAATTCGAGGTGTGGCGCACGGTGTCGAGCACGCCCGCCTGCGCCAGCACGCGCGTGCCGTCGCAAATGCCGGCCAGCACCACGCCCTTGTCGCGGGCCGCGCGCAGCAGCGGGCCCAGGTCGGGCGCCTTGCCGCTTTGCCAGAAGCTGCCGCCACACACCATCAGCAAGTCGAGTTCATCAAGCACGATCTCTTCCAGTGCCAGTTGCGGCGTGACCAGCATGCCGCCGGACGAGGTGACGGGCAAGCCGCCCGGCGTGGCGAACTGCGTGTAAAAGCCGTAGTACAGCCGCGCCGTGGAATTGAGCAGGGCGGTTTCCCAATCGGCAAAGTTCTCGGTCAGAATGGTGATGGCACGTGTCATGAAAAGTCCTGTCGCAGATGGAGATATCAATAGTACTGGCTTGCTAGCCAGCGGGTGCCGAAATCATAATAAAAAGTACTGACAATTTCTGTCAGGAGCGCGCAGGAAATGATGGCACAAGTTGATGGCACAAGTTGCAATGAAAAGGCCCGGCGCCGCCGCAGGAAGCGGCGGGGCCGGGCCCCTGTATTTGCTACGAGTTTGCTGCCGATTACTTCTCGGCGAACGCGCGCTCGACAACGAAGTCGCCAGGCGTCGAGGTATTGCCTTCCTTGAAGCCACGCGCTTCCAGCATTTCCTTCAGGTCGCGCAGCATGTCCGAGCTGCCGCAGATCATCACGCGGTCTTCGGCCGGGTTCAGCGCAGGCACGCCCAAGTCTTCGGCCAGCTTGCCGTTCTCGATCAGTTCCGTGATGCGGCCCATGTTGCGGAAGTCTTCGCGCGTCACGGTCGGGTAGTAGCGCAGCTTGTCGCTGACCATTTCGCCCAGGAACTCATGCTTGGGCAAATGCTCTTCCAGCAAGTCGTGGTAAGCCAGTTCATCGACCTGGCGCACGCCGTGCACGAGGATCAGCTGGTCGAAACGCTCGTAGATGTCCGGATCGCGCACGATGCTGAGGAAAGGCGCCAGGCCCGTACCCGTCGACAGCATGTACAGGCGCTTGCCTGGCAGCAGGTAATCGGAGACCAGGGTACCCGTCGGCTTGCGGCCGACGATGACGGTGTCGCCCACTTGCAAATGCTGCAAACGCGACGTCAATGGACCGCCCGGCACCTTGATGCTGAAAAATTCCAGGTGGTCTTCGTAATTGGCGCTGGCGATACTGTAGGCGCGCAGCAATGGCTTGCCGTCGACGCGCAGGCCGATCATGGTGAAATGGCCATTCGAGAAACGCAGCGACGGGTCGCGCGTGGTGGTAAAGGAGAACAGGGTATCCGTCCAGTGGTGCACGCTTAAAACGCGCTCTTCATTCATCGAACTCATAGTATTTGTTGGCTGGTCAAAAAAATGGTTAGTTGCTGGCAACTGCTGGCAAAAGTGAAACCCTGTGTAGGCCCAGACGCTATTGTACCGGCCTCCACACGAAATTGTTACCGTCTATCGCCGCCAATGCTGCCGCACACGGTGCCAACATTATAGTGCGAATGGCAAGGCGGGGCTGGAATTGGCCCGGAAACGGGCCGTGGACATGCGCTCTCTTGACCTGGCTCAGTTTTTTGCAGGGCGCGTCAAGAAGCGGCCCGGCGCTGCCAGAACGGCGCATCGCGCCAGCGCTGCTCGGCACCGTAGAAGCCGCGCCGCATCTGCAGATAGGTTTCAAACGCGGCGAAGACGCTGCGCCGGTAACCGGCCGCCATGCCCCGGTCGCCGGCCAGGAACGCTTCCGCCACCCGCGCCGCATGGATGCCGGAAGCCATGGCCTGGCCGATGCCCAGCGACGAGATCGGGTCGAAGCAGGCGGCCGCGTCGCCCGCCGCCGTCCAGTTTTCATCGGCCGGCAGCGACGCCACCCGGCTGTGGATGGCGTAATGGCGCAGCGCGCTCGGCGGGGGCAGGCGCGCGAGGATATCGCCCACATGGCGCGTGCCCATGCCGGCCTCGCGCCAGGGCGCCGCTTCCTTCAGCCGCAGGCGCTTGAGGATGTCGGCATCCGTGATGAAGGCCAGCGCCACGCGCTCGCCCGGCAGGGGCGCCGCATAATACCAGCCGTGCTGCGTCGTTTCCACCAGGGTGCGGTGCGGCAGGAATTGCGGCTCGTCCAGCTGATAATAGGCGTACAGCGCCACCAGCGAGTCTTCCGTGTGGATCGGACGCTTGCGCTGGCGCACGATGGCCGCCTGCTTGCCGCTGCAATCGATCAGGTAGCGGGCCGTCAGGTCCGTTTCCTGCCCCTCGCTCGCCACGCGCAGACGCCACGGGTCGCCGTGTTCGAGCTGTACCAGTTGCGCCGGACGCAGCAACGCCACGCCCGCCAGGCGCGCCTGTTCGAGCAGGATGGCGTCATATTGCCGGCGGTCCAGGTGCAAGCCGTGGCCGTGGCTGCTGAAGACGGCCTCGCGCGACATCAGCTCCGCGCTGCCCCACGCGGCCGCATGGGAAAACGCGGGCAGCTGGGCGCCGTCCAGCAGGTCGCGGCCGACGCCCAGGAAGTCCAGCATCGAAAAGATGGACGACGATACCGTTTCGCCGGCCCGGTAATCGTCGAACAGCTGCTTTTCCAGCAAGGCGATGCGCAAGCCCGTGTAGCGGGCCAGGGTCAGGGCGGCGGCAGTGCCGGCGGCACCGCCGCCGACAATGACGACGTCGTAGTCGCGCGATGACGACGTGCTTGGCGTGACACTCAATGGGAAAACCGGCGCCGGTTGGCAGGCTGGATTTTCTTCGGCGTGTCATGCACGGCCACTTGCGCGCCGCCGCTGGCAAACAGCTGCGATGCCTTCTCGGGCGCCGTCTGCGGATCCTCATCCTTGAGGAACCAGGCGGGCAGGTAGTTCGAATCGTCGCCCGTGATGAAGCTGCTGGCATTGCCGACCCCGACGCTGGCGGCCACGAACTTGGCGTGATTGCGCTCCTTTTCCACAAAATACGGGTACTGGCGGCCCGACTCGGCATCCTGGTTCTGGTTCACGATGAAACCGAGGTAGTGCCATGAACTGATCATCTGCGAAAAACTGTTCATGCCGCGGCTGTACATCACCTGCATGCCGGCCGGCACGCCGGCAAGCGCCTGTTCTTCCTTGGTGGTGGCGCCATTGATCACGTTCCACGGGCTTTGCGGCGGCCACCAGTAGGCGTAATAGGTGGGCGGCACGGGGATGAGCGTGTCGGGATTCTTGACGAGGTCCGGATTGTCGAAGTTGATCATCTGCACGGAGCAGTCATAGAAGTCGGCCTGCCACGGGATGGCCATGCGCTTGGTCAGGTCGCCTGGTTCGCAGCCGGTGCCGACGGTCGGATCGTTCCAGTCCAGCGGTTCGCACTCGTCGCGGCCCGCCGACAGGCCGTTTTTTGCGTAATCGGCATCCACGCGGTGCAGGATGGCGTACGGTTTCGCATAGATGATGGGATTGCGCACGCTCCACGTCACTTCGATGCCGGGACACATGGGTTCGCCCACGCAATTGCCGATGGCCGCCTGATCGAGCGGGTCGATGCCGGGCAAGGCCAGGCCCGGCGCGTCGGCGGCGAATTTGCCAGCCGCCCACTGCTGCAAGGCAAAGTATTGCGTATCCGTCAGTACGGAAAACTTGCTGATGACGTTGTTGCGCACGGAATTGCTGCCTGAATTCAAGGGCACGAGAGGAATGCCGGCGGCGGGGTTCTCCGTGGTGGCTTCGCTGAACAATTGTCCGCCCTGGCCACCGGTGAATCCGGGCGCCTGTTCCTCCGTGCCGGGCCGGATGGCCGACGGCTTCCTGAAATAGCTGAAGAATTTTTCGCGCTGCGGCCGGTTCGCTTCCGACGCATCGGCCACGTCAAAGTTGGGGCGGATGAAGGCCGTCATCGACGGCACCGTCGCCACCCACTGGTAATCGCCTATCCTGGCAAGGAAGGGCTGAATGTCCTGCCCGTAATTGACGACATAGTCGGGATTCCAGCCATCGCTACCGCTCCAGCGGGCCGTGTCGTAGGCCTCGGGCAGCGCGTTCTTGTATTTGATGGCCATGTCGGCCACGACGTCATCCCAGGTGGAAATATTCACCAGCTCGGGCGCGAACTTCGGTGAGCCGATAACCACCCACGCTTTCAGTTCCACGGACGGGCTGCCATCCGTGAAATGGATGGTCGCGCTGACGGGGCCATCGCCCACGTCGTCATTCCACGTATCGCCGCCGCCAAAGCCCGTGATGCTTTCGGAGCCGCCCGCGCGGCCATAGGCGCCGATCACCAGCAGGTTGCCGCGTGAATCCGTGCGCATTTCACCGAGCGTGCGCACCGGATAGCCTTGCGTGATGGCGTGCGGATCGGGGAAGGACACGTGCGCATAGGAACCGGCGCCATCCTTGTCGAAATGGGCCTTGCCCAGCGGCGCATCGAGTGTGCGCGGTCCCGGATCGACGATCAGTTTTTGCCGTGCCTCATCTCCCTTGACGGTGTCATTGCGCAGATTGGTCCAGGACGTGGGCGTCAGATTCCAGGCGGGCGGCGTCTTTTCCCAGGTTTCATAGCTGTTGTATGGGCCAAACATCAGGTCGCCCAGCAGGGGAATGAAGTTCCACCACGCTGCCTTCTTGTTTGCCACGTGCACTGTCCATTCGATCTTGGCAATGCCCGGGTCCTGCAGGTCGACGAGGACTTTTTCGCCGGGACGTCCCGCCACGGACTTGTAGATGCGGAAGCCGGCTGCCTGGCGCCGCACGCGGCCGGCCGCATCCTTGAATTGGGTAACGCGGACCGGCTTGCCATCGACAAGCTGCGGATCGTTGTTGCTGTCGACTTCGATCGGCAGCCCGCCGATCGTTTCCGGCGCCAGATAAAACGAATCATGGCTGTTGCCCACGCGGGCAACGCCGATCGATGGGTGTATCGAGTACTGTTCCGTGCTATTCATCAAGTTTTCCCCTGAAAGGTTGGCAATCCTGGTGGCATATCTGGCGGCAGCTACGGGGAAAGATACAGAGAAAAATTGACAAAAAAGTCACCCATTGTCACTGCTCAACAATATTTACCGGCACTCTGATACCGCTCAAGTCAACGATTCGGGAATTTCCTGGCACGCGCAGGCGTAACGGAGCAGGGTAGTGGCGCATGAGCTTGTATGATGTTGCTAAAAAGAATTATCACCAATCCACGCGGGCGACCGCCCGCCAGGATGCCTGTCCAGCAAAGGAAATCATGATGTATAAAACAGTGCGCGACCTGTTCCTGCATTTCAAGGAAGCCGTCCCATTCCGCCTCGTCCCCGCCCTGATCTGCACGGCCTTGCTGGTGAGCATGCTCTTGCTGCCGGCGCCCGATGGCTTGACGCCCAAGGCCTGGGGCCTGGTGGCGATTTTCCTCACCACGATTCTGGCGATCATCCTGAAAGTCATGCCGATCGGCGTGATGGCCATGATGGCCATCGTCATCGTGTCCTTGTCGCAAGTGACGTCGACCTCGTCCAAGGGCGCCATCACGGATGCGCTCAGCAGTTTTTCGAATCCCTTGATCTGGCTGATCGTTGTGGCGATCCTGATTTCGCGCGGCCTGAAAAAGACGGGGCTGGGCAGCCGCATCGGCCTGCTGTTCATCTCGCTGCTGGGCAAGCGCACCATGGGCATCGGCTACGGCCTGGCCATCTGCGAACTGGTGCTGGCGCCATTTACGCCAAGTAACACGGCGCGCGGCGGCGGCATCGTCCACCCCGTCATGAAATCGATCGCCAACGCCTTTGATTCCGACCCGGCCAAGGGCACGGAAAAGAAGGTCGGCACCTACTTGGCCCTCGTCAACTACCACGCCAACCCGATCACCTCGGCCATGTTCCTCACGGCCACGGCGCCCAACCCGCTCGTGGTCGACTTCGTGGCCAAGGCCAGCGGCCAGAGTTTCCACCTGACGTGGACCACCTGGGCCCTGTGCATGCTGCTGCCGGGCCTGGTCTGTCTGCTGGTGATGCCGCTGATTATCTACTGGCTGTCGCCGCCGGAACTCAAAGCCACGCCCGACGCCGTCACCTATGCCAAGGCCGAACTGAAAGGCATGGGCCCGCTGTCGCCGTCGGAAAAAGTCATGCTGGGCACCTTCGCCCTGTTGCTGCTGCTGTGGGCCAACGTGCCGGCCATGCTGTTCGGCCCCGCGTTTTCGCTCGATGCGACGGTGGTCGCCTTTGTCGGCTTGTTCGTGCTGATCATTACCGGCACCATCGATTGGGACGACGTCCTGTCGGAAAAGAGCGCCTGGGACACTTTGGTGTGGTTCGGCGCGCTCGTCATGATGGCCGAGCAGCTGAACAAGACGGGCGTGATCGCCTGGTTCTCGGCCGGCATGAAGGCGGCCATCGTTGCCAGCGGCATGGACTGGCTGCCGATCGCCGGCGTGCTCGTGCTGGTGTTTGTCTTCTCGCACTACTTCTTCGCCAGCACGACGGCCCACATCAGCGCCATGCTGCTGGCCTTCCTGACGGTGGGCCTGCACCTGATCCCGGCCGAATACCACGTGCCGTTCATGCTGATGATGACGGCCGGCTCGGCCATCATGATGACCCTGACCCACTACGCGACGGGCACTTCGCCCATCATCTTCGGCAGCGGCTTCGTGACGATGGGCAACTGGTGGAAAGTTGGCTTCATCATGTGCGTGATCGAATTGCTGATCTTTGCCGTCGTCGGCACGACGTGGTGGAAGGTGCTGGGCTACTGGTAATACCAGCGGCCAGCGGCCAGCCGCCCCGTCACGGCAGCTGGCCGCGCACGACGTGCAGCAGATACTCGCGCGCGGCGGCCCGTTCCATGCCTTTTTCCATCAGCGGCGGCAACAGCCGTTCAAACAGCTGACGCCGCTGCAGCGATGCCTCGGAGGTGTCGCGCCGGTCTGAAAAGAAATCCATCAGGGTCGAGCCGCACAGGCAGTTGCGGTAGACCTCGACGATGGCCACGTTGTTGTCGTCGAAGCTTTGTTTCAGCCCCGAGACATTCTGGCGCATCGATTGCGTCTGCAAAATGAAATCGTCCGCCGTGGCGAATTCGCGCCCGCAACAGGCGCAATGCTTGGGGAAGGCGGCTTCGGCCAGCGCGCGCAAGCCTTCGAAGAACAGCTGATCCTGCATGGCGGCTCCTGGTGGCGCGCTAGGCGGCACGGTTGCTGATCTCGATACCATGCGGGCCGACCGGTGGCCGCTGGACGCCCGATTCGAAGCGCACGAAGGCTTCGCGCAAATGGTCTTTCAGCAGGGTTTCATCCCATGGCTTGGTGATGAACTTGTACACCGAGCCTTCATTGATGGCCGCCGTGACCGAATGCAGTTCCGGGTAGCCGGACAGCATCACGCGCACGATTTCCGGATAGATACCCTTGATGCGGCGCAAGAGCTCGTTGCCGGACATGCCCGGCATGCGCGCATCCGTGAGGATCACGCCCACGGCATGGGCGGCCACCAGTTCCAAGGCTTCCTGCGGCTTGCTGGTGCTGAGTATCTGGTAACCCTCCTTGCGCAGCGAGCGGCGCAGGGCGGACAGGATGTGCTCTTCGTCGTCCACCAGCAGCAGCACGCGCTGCGGCGTTTCGGCATGGCAGCTGTCGGGCGGCAAATGGGTGCCCGCATGCAACATCAGATCCATCTCGGCGCCGGGCAGCGGGCGGCTGAAATAATAGCCCTGCATGGCGTCGCACTGGTTGGTATTGAGAAATCCCAATTGTCCCTCCGTTTCCACGCCCTCGGCCACCGTGGTCATGTGCAGCGACTTGGCCATGGCGATGATGGAGCGGGTCAGCGACGCGCCATCCACGCTGTCGGTCACGTCGCGGATGAACGATTGGTCGATCTTGACGACGTCGATGGGGAACTGCTTGAGGTAGGACAGGCTCGAATAGCCAGTGCCGAAGTCGTCCAGCGACAAGGTCACGCCGATTTCCTTCAATTCTTCCAGCGCCTTCACCACGAGGTCGCGGTTCTGCATCAGCACGCTTTCCGTCAGCTCCAGCTCCAGGCAGTGGGCCGGCACGCCGCTGTCGGCCAGCACTTCGCGCACCAGTTGCGGCATGTCGACCTGGCGGAACTGGCGCGCCGACACGTTGACGGCTATCGTCAGGTGCGTAAAGCCGTAGGCATGCCAGACGCCCAGCTGCGCGCACGCCGTGCGCAGCACCCATTCGCCGATGGGTACGATCATGCCCGTTTCCTCGGCCAGGGGGATGAAGCGGTCCGGCGGCACCAGGCCGATGCCGTCGCGGCGCCAGCGCAGCAGCGCTTCCATGCCATAGATCTTGCCGCTGGTAAGGTCGACCTTGGGCTGGTAGTGCAATTCCAGCTCGCCCAGCGCCAGCGCCTGGTGCAGCGCGTGTTCGATTTCGGCCCGTTCCTCCACCAGCACGCCCATCTTGTGATTGTAGAACTGGTAGCCGTTGCGGCCCTTGTCCTTGGCGCTGTAGAGGGCCGCATCGGCCGTCTTGAGCAGCATGTCGCCGCTGTCGCCGTCGGACGGAAACACGCTGGCGCCGATGCTGGTGCTCACGTGCAGCGTATGTTCGCCCAGGATGAAAGGATCGGAGAACACCGCCAGCACCTTTTTCACGATCTGTTCGGCCGTCTCGATGTCGGGCAGGTCCGTCAGCAGGATGACGAACTCGTCGCCGCCCTGGCGGGCCACGGTGTCGCCCTCGCGCACGGCCAGCTTCAGCCGCCGCGCCACTTCCCGCAGCAGCGCGTCGCCCACGGGGTGGCCATAGCTGTCATTGACGAACTTGAAACGGTCGAGGTCCATCATCAGGGTGGCCAGGTGCAAGCGGGTGCGGCGGGCATGGGCGATGGCCTGGCCGATGCGGTCGTTCAGCAGTTGCCGGTTGGGCAAGTCCGTCAGCGCGTCATGGTTGGCCAGGTATTCGATGCGCAATTCCTGCAGCTTGCGGTCCGTGATGTCTTGCACGGTACCGCGCATCAAGAGCACTTCGCGGCCTTCGCGCACGGCTTCGGCCTGGTGAAAGACGATGCACTCGCCGCCGTCCGGCCGCAGCACCTTGTGTTCGAGGCCATAGCTGGTGCCGCTCGCATGCAACTCCATGAAGGCATCGAGCAGCAGGGGTCGCTGGTCTTCCGGCAGGCACTGCAGCAGGCGGTCGAAGCTGGTGGGGCCGGTATCGGCATCCAGGCCCAGGATGCGCAACAGCTCCGGCGACCAGTAGCCGTCGCCGCCGGCGACCCGGTATTCCCAGTTGCCGAGGCGGGCCAGCGCCTGCGCGTGGTTGAGGCTTTCCTGGATACGGCTCAATTCGGTGAGCGCGCTGCTGGCCCGCAGCAGATAGCGCAGCCGGTGCGCCAGCAGCCGCCATTGCATGGGCTTGGAAATGAAATCGCTGGCGCCCGCTTCCAGCGCCTGCTTGATGGAGTCGTCGTCGTCGTTGCCGGTCAGCACGACGATGGGCACGTGCGCGCCGCCGGGCAGACGGCGCAGCTGCTGGCAGCATTCGAAGCCGCTCATGCCGGGCATGGCGACGTCGAGCAGGATCAGGTCGGGCACGCCGCGCTGGAAGGCGGCCAGCGCTTCCAGGCCGCTGGCCGCTTCCTCGATGCGGAAGCCTTCCGGCTCCAGCGCTTCCGTCACGAGGATGCGCGTCATGGTGTCGTCGTCGACCACCAGGACCAGTGCTTGCGGGGACAGTGCGGTATTCATATGGCTTCCTTCTCAATGGCCAGGGCGGCGAGGACACGGTCGAGCTCTTGCTGGATGCCGCGGATATGGTGCAGCGCGCTGCCGACGTCATTGCCGCGCGCGTATTGTTCGATTTCACGGCAGGTGGCCGACAAGCCCAGCGCGCCCACGTTGGCGCAGCTCGACTTGAGCGTATGCGCCGCCAGCTGCAGGGCCGCGGCATCGCTGGCTTCGGCAGCCACTTCCAGCTGGCCCAGCAGGCGTGGGGCGTCGCTGTAGAACAGGTCGATGATGCGCCCCAGCACGTCGGGACGGCCGGGACGCCGCATGGCGCGCAGGTTTTGCAGGGCGGCCGCGTCGAGGATGGCGGCTGATTCCACCGGCGCCACCTCCGTGGTTACTGTAAGCGTTTCCGCTGCGGCCGGCGCGGCAGGCGACGGACGCCAGCGGGCCAGGACTTCCAGCAGGGCGGCGCGCGTGTACGGCTTGGCCAGGTAGTCGTCCATGCCCGCGTCCAGGCACAGTTCGCGGTCGCCGAGGATGGCGTTGGCCGTCAGGGCAATGATGGGCGTGCGGCTGCGGCCTTGCTCGGTTTCCATGCGGCGCAAGCGCCGGGTCGCTTCAAAACCATCCATTTCCGGCATCTGGCAATCCATCAGGATCACGTCGAACGGGTAGCGCTCCCACAGGGCCAGCGCGCGCGCGCCGTTGTCGGCCGGCGTGGCTTTGTAGCCGCTGTCTTCCAGCATGGCCAGGGCGATTTCCTGGTTGATCGCATTGTCTTCCACCAGCAGCATGCGCAGCGGCGCCTGGCCTGCGTCCGCAGTGTCCGCTGGAGCGGGCAGGGCAGGCATGGCAGCACTCGTTGGCGCCAGGGTGCCGTAGCCGCAGACAGCTTCGATGCAGTGGCGCAGTTCCATCGCCCGCACGGGCTTGGTCAGGCAGTATTCCACGCCCAGCGCCGTCAGCTGGCGCAGCTCGGCCGAGGCGTCCAGCGAACTGAGCATGATAATTTTCAGGGCCGCCATGCCGGCGTCGGCCTTGATCGCGCGCACCAGCTCGGCGCCATCCATGACGGGCATGCGCATATCGATGATGGCCAGGTCGAACGGGCGCCCGCCGCGCAGCGCGGCTTGCAGCAGGTCCAGCGCTTCGGCGCCGTCGGCGGCGCTGGCGGCGGCCATCTGCCACTCGATCGCGTGCTGCAGCAGGATGCTGCGGTTGGTGGCATGGTCGTCGACGACCAGCACGTTCAAGGCGGCCAGCGACACGCGCGGCGCCGCCGCCGGCGGCGCGTCTTCGGGCGCCACGATGCCCACGGCGATGGTGACGGCGAAGCTGGAACCCTGGCCCGCCACGGATTTCAGCACAATTTTGCCATCCATCATTTCCACCAGCTGCTTGATGATGGCCAGGCCCAGTCCCGTGCCGCCGTATTTGCGCGAAGTGGTGCTGTCGGCCTGGCGGAATGGCTGGAAGACGGCCGCTGCCGCTTCCGGCGCCATGCCGATGCCCGTGTCGCGCACTTCCAGGCGGATCTGGCCGGCGGCGGGGCAGCTGACGTCGACGGAAATCTCGCCCCGTTCCGTGAACTTGGTGGCGTTATTGAGCAGGTTGGTGAGGATCTGGCGCAGCCGCACGGGGTCGCCGCGCACATGCTGCGGCACGTCGGAGGCGATGCGGCAGGTAAATTCGATGGCCTTGCGCTGGATGCCGTTGGCAAACAGCGCCACGACATCGTCGATCACCTGGCGCAGGTCGAACGGGATATGTTCGAGCACCAGCTTGCCCGCCTCGATCTTGGAAAAGTCGAGGATGTCGTCAATGATGCTGAGCAGGCTTTCGCCCGAGCGGTGCACCGTGTGCACGAAACGCTGCTGCTTGGGACTCAGTTCCGTGCGCTGCAGCAATTCCGTCATGCCCAGCACGCCATTCATCGGCGTGCGGATCTCGTGGCTCATCTTGGCCAGGAATTCCGACTTGGCGCGGTTGGCGGCGTCGGCCTCGGCCTTGGCCTGCTTGAGCGCCAGGTCGCGCTGTTCCACGTGCTCGAGCATGCCGTTGAAGCCCTTGATCAATTGCCCCAGTTCATCGCTGCCATGCTGCGCCACGCGCACCGACAGCGGCTTGCCGCCGCGGATATGGGCAATCGCATGGGACAGGTGCGCCAGCGGCCTGGCGATGGAGGCGCTGATCAGCCCCGTGATGGCCACGCAGGCCAGCAGCAGCACCAGCGCGATGCCGAGGATCAGCATGAAAGCATGGCGCACGCCATCGCGCACCTGGGTCACGGCATCCTGCTGCTGCCCCGTGATGCGCGCCACCTGCTGCGTGGAATAGGCGGCCTGTTCGCGTTCGAAAGCGCGTACGTGGTCGATGGCCTCGCCCAGCGCCGCCTGGCTGTCCAGCACGCTGCCCTTGGCTTGCACCAGCCGCTGTCCTGACCGTTCCACCGCGTCCAGGTAGGTGTCGACGCTGCGCGTTTCGGCCAGCAAGCCCAGCTGGCCTATGCTTTGCAGCAAGGTCTGCATGGTGCCCATGTCGCGGTGCAGTGCGCCGATGTGCAGCGCGATATCGGCACCCAGGCGCTTGACGTCGCCGGCGGCCGTGGCGAGCATGACTTCGCCCACGTCGATGCTGATGGCGTCGACAGCCAGGTTGATTTCGCCGCTGGCGTCCTCGATGCGGGCCGAGGTGCGCATGTAGCGGTTGGCCTGCGCCAACCGGTCGCGTCCGATGGCCAGCTGCAGTTCGATGGGATCGAGTTCCTCGGCCAGGCGCAGGAGAGCGGTGGCCAGGGTGGCGCTGACTTGCTCCTTGAGCGCGGCATAGTGCGCCTGCTGCGTCGCGCTGGCGCCGGCCTCGGCCAGCAGCCCTGCGCGCAAGGCCAGCAAGCCGGCGGCGGGATCGAGCATCTGGCGCGCCGTGGCCAGCAGTGTCGTTCGCAGCGCCTGCTGGGCGGGGCTGATGTCGCGCTCGCCGCTTCCCTGCAGATGGGCGACGGCCGCCGTCAGCCGTTCGCGCAAGGGTGCGATGCGGAAGCGGTTCTTCACGGCCTCCGTTTCGGCCAGCGCAATCTGCATGTCGAGGATGCTCTTGCGCAAGTCGGTCAGGTAGCGCGCGTTCTCGTTCAGGCGCTGGCTTTGCAGCTGCACTTCGGCAGCCGTCGCCTGGGCCTGGCTGTCGACCAGGCGGATCTTGCCGCGCGCGGCCTTGGCGGCGGCCTTGATCTGCGCCAGGACCTGGCCCATCTCCATCGCCTGCGCCTTGTAGTAGGCCTCGTTTTCCAGGCGCTTGCGCACGGCGACGCGCATGCGCTGGAATTCCTGTTCGAAGGCCGCGTGATAGCGGGCCGCCTGTGGCTCGCCATGGCGCCGCAATTCATTGCGGATGCTCTCGGCGGCCTGGATATTGGCGACGATCTTGTCCGACACCTGTTCCAGCTGCGCCAGGTCTTCCGCCTTGCCCAGCTCGAAAAAGTCCGACGCCATGTCCTGCACGGTATAGCGCAGGCGCAACACGTCCGTGTACAGCGGCACGGTCCGGTCGGTCAAGCCATGCACATGGGTTTCGATGCCTTTCACCAGCAGCAGGCTGGCCGCCGCCATGGCCGCCACGCCCGCCAGCAGGACGCTGGTACTGATGATCAGCTTGGTCCTGATTTTCATGCCTGGCTCCAGGGCGGGCTGGAAAAGTGGGCGCGCATCACTTCGCGCCAGGCCCCGGGTCCGCCGGCACGATCCTGCCGTCGGCGATGCGGGTCAGGAAGACGGCCGTCGACGCCTGGTGATTATCGGGCCGCAGCGTCACCCGCATGCCGCCCAGATCGAGGCGGTCGAACGTTTCGAAGCTCTGGATCAGGCGCTCGCGCGTGAGGTCGGTGCCCGTGCGGCGCAGCGCCGCCATCATCAGGGTGGCCGAGATGCAGCCTTCGAAACTGACGAAAGACAGCGTGGCCGCCGGCACATGTTTGGCCAGCAGCGCGGCGCAGTCGGCGGCGATCGGCAGCTGGCGGTCGCCCGGCAAGGGCACTACTTGCGAAATGACGATGTTGTTGCCTTCCGTGCCCAGCAGTTGCAGCAAGCTGTCCGTGCCGACAAACGATACCGTGGACAGGGCCGCCTTCAACCCGGCCTGGCTGGCTTCGCGCACGAACGCCGCCACCGGCGTGTAGGGGCCGGCCATGACCACCGCTTGCAGGTCGTGTCCGATCAGGGCCGCCAGTCCCGCCTTGACGGCCGTGGTGCCGCGCTGGAACGAACCCTTGGCGACGAGTTCCAGGCCGCGCCGTTGCAGGGCCCGCACGGTGCCGTCGAGCACGGCGTTGCCGAAACCGTCGTCCTGGTACAGTACGCCAAAGCGCTTGACGCCCCGGCTGGCGAAATACTGCACCAGGGCATCGGACTCATCGTCATAACTGGCGCGGAAGTTGATGATTTCATGCACCACGGGGCGGCGCAAGGTCATCGCGCCCGTAAACGCGCCCACCAGCGGCACCTTCATTTCCTGGACGATCGGTATGACGGCGTTGGTCGTGGGCGTCCCTACGTTGCCGAACAGCGCGAACACCTGTTTTTCCTCGACCAGCCTGAGCGTTTCGCTGATGGCGCGGTCCGGATCGTAGCCGTCATCGGCGACCACCAGCTCGATGCTGCGGCCATGGATGCCGCCGCGCTGGTTCGCTTCCTGGAACACGGCCGTTGCGCCGTCGAGCATGGCTTTCCCCAGCCCCGAGGCGGCGCCCGTTTGCGCATTGACCATGCCCAGACGGATGTGCGTCTCGGTGACGCCCGGTTCGGCGGCGTGGACCACGCCGGCCACGAGGGTGATAGCGAGCCAGCAGCATTCCGGGAAAACGCGCATGAGCTACCTTTATGGAGGTTGACCGGTATCAATTGGCACAGGGTTGACAACGAGTATGGAGCAAATTGCCAACGCAAAACTCACACATAGTCACAGTCATGGTCACGGCGCGGAAAGCAGGCCAGATACGCCTCAGGACACGGGCAGCTGCACCACCACCTTGCCCCGTGCACGGCCCTGCGCCAGGTAAGCCAGCGCCTGTTTCGCCTCAAGAAAAGGAAACACACTGTCGATGACGGGGCGGATGCTTCCCGCCTCAATCAGGGCGGCGATCTGCGCCAGCTGGCCGCCGTCGGGACGCACGAAGTGGAAGGCATAGCTGGCGCCGCGCCGCTGCGCCAGGCCGATGATCTTGCGGCTGAGCAAACCAAACACCAGTTTCAGCACCACGTTCATGCCGCGCGCGCGGGCAAAGACAGCGTCCGGCGGGCCGACCAGCGAAACGACGCGGCTGCCGGGCTTGACGATGTGCAAGGCTTTTTCCAGGCCGTCGCCGCGCACCGTGCCCAGCACGGCGTCGTAATCGCGCAGCACGTCCTCGAACGGTTGTTTCTTGTAGTCGATGATGTCATCGGCGCCCAGGCCGCGCACCAGTTCCACGTTCGCCGTGCTGGTGGTGGTGCCCACGCGGGCGCCCAGGTGCTTGGCCAGCTGGATGGCGAACGTGCCGATGCCGCCGGAACCGGCCGGGATGAACACTTTCTGGCCCGGCTTCAGCTGCATGCGCTCATGCATCGCTTGCCACGCCGTCAGGCCCACCATGGGAATCGACGCCGCCTGCACGAAATCGAGGTTGGCCGGTTTCAGCGCGGCCGCCTGTTCGGGCACGATGGCAAATTCGGCCAGGCTGCCGTGCGGCGTGTCGAAAATGCTCGCATACACGGCGTCGCCTACTGTAAAGCGCGTGACGCCGCTGCCCACGGCCACGACCACGCCGGCCAAGTCGCTGCCCAAGGTGGCCGGCAAGCGCGTTTTCAAGATCGGCTTGAAGTCGCCCTTGGGGATCAGGTTGTCGATGGGGTTCAGGCCGACGGCGTGCACCCGCACCAGCAATTCACCGGGGCCGGGCGTGGGGCGGGGCAGTTCCGCAAACGCGGCATAATCGAGGCCGCCGTATTGTTTGAGTTGCAAAGCTTGCATGATGTTCTCTCTGTATGCTGAAAAGGCGCCGGCGCTCAGGCCAGGCGCAGGTCCTTGCGCAAGCCGGCGTCCATCAGCGCGGCCGGCATGAAACGGCGCATCAGGCGCAAGCGCGCCGCCAGCGGCCCGGCCGTGTAGCGTAGCTTGGGCTTGCTTGCCTGCGCCGCCGCCAGGATGGTGTCGGCCACGATAGCCGGATCGTCGGCGCCGGCCATCAGCGTCTGCAGCCGGCTGGTGATGGCCGCGCTCACTTGCCGGTAGGCGGACAGTGGCGTATCGGGCGCCAGCAGATTGGCTTCGAACGTGGTTTTCGTGTAGGCCGGTTCGATGACGCTGGCGCGGATGCCCCAGCCCCGCACTTCATGGTCGAGCGATTCAGTGTAGCCCTCGATCGCGTGCTTGGTGGCGGAATACAGCGCGCCGTAAGGCATGGGCAAAAAGCCCAGGACGGAACCGATATTGAGGATACGCCCGCCACCTTGGACCCGCATGTGCGGCAGCACGGCCAGGGTCATGCGCAGCACGCCATAGAAATTCGTGTCGAAGATGGCTTGCGCCTGCGCCACGCTGCTTTCCTCGGCGCCACCCGGGGCCACGCCGAAACCGGCGTTATTCACCAGCAGGTCGATGCGGCCTTCGCGCTGGATTACCTCTGCCACGGCGGCAGCGACGGACGCATCGCTGGTGACGTCGAGCGCCAGCATCGCATGGCCGGCTGCGGCCGCTTGTCCGCCGCGGCGGCTGGTGCCGTACACCGTGTAGCCCGCTTGCGCCAGGCGCCGGGCCGTGGCCGCGCCGATGCCGGACGAGGCGCCGGTGACGAGGGCAATCTTCTTGTTGTTCATGGCAATTCCTTCAGTGGTTGACAGCGTTGGATATGGTATATGACGATCATCATATTGTTGTTTCAAAAAAAGCCCGGGACGGATCAAGGCCACGGGCAGGGCAATTAGCTGGGTGTTTGAAACTGCGCCAGGGTGGCCGCGCACAGCGCGTCCGACAGGGCCGGCTCGTCCACGGCGCGCGCGAGAATGGTGGTGCCGATCATGGCGCACACGGTCGCCATCGCTTGCGCATGCGCTTCGGGCTGGCCCCAGTTCGGCAACTGGCGCGCGAACAGGTCGATCATTTCCTTGATATGGATGGTGGCGGCACGCCGCACCTCGGGCGCCTGGCGCGGCATTTCCGAGCCCAGCGCCGACACGGGGCAGCCCACCTCGATGGCGGCGATGTGTTCGGGCGACAGATACGCGGCCAGCATGGCCTGCAGCGCCTGGCCAGGCGGGGCGGCGGCCGCCACCCGGGCCGCCAGCGCCACCGCTTCGGCGCCCGCACGGTCGCCCGCTTCGGCCAGCAGCGCGTCGCGCGAAGCGAAGTGCGCATAGAAGCCGCCGTGCGTCAGGCCCGCTTCCTTCATGATGTCGGCCACGCCCGTGCCCGCATAGCCGCTGCGGCGGATGGCGCGCGTGGCCACCTCGACGATGCGTTCGTGGGTGGCTTCCTTGCGGCTTTGCGCCGCCGGTTTGTTCGGTGAGTTCTGCATGACGGTCATCATATCGCAGTTTTCAACAGCGTGCACGCGAGGCGCTCAGAACAGCCCGGCCGTCCAGTCGGTGAACGCCCGCATCGCCGGGGAGAGAAAGCGCTGATGCGGGTAGAGCAGCGATACGGGCACGGGCGCCGGCCGCATGTCGGCCAGCACCTCGACCAGTGCCCCTGCCTGCAACTGGTCGCTTACGAGGATCTCGGCCAGCTGCATCAAGCCATGGCCGGCCAGGCCCAGCTCGATGTACAGCTCCGTCTCGTTGACGGCGACCGTGCCGGGGACGGGAATGGCGATGCTGGTGCCGTCTTCGATGAAATGCAGGTCGTTGCCGCGCCGCATGGTGCTGGAAAAGTAGTGGACGGCCCGGTGTCCCGGCAAATCCTCGAGGGTTGCGGGAACACCGTGTTCGGCCAGGTAGGTAGGCGCCGCGCAGGTGATCCAGCGCAGCTCGCCCAGGCGGCGCGCCACCAGGGTCGAGTCTTCCAGGCTGCCAGTGCGGATCACGCAATCGACGCCTTCCTGTATCAAGTCCACCTGGCGGTCATTGACGCCGATCATCAGGTAGACGTCGGGGTAGCGCTGCTGGAATTGCACCAGCTGCGGCAGGACCACGGCATGGGCAATGCCGCCAGGCATATCGACGCGCAAACGTCCCTGCGGGCGATCGCTAGCGCCTTGCAGGCTCGCTTCGGTATCGGCGATCAGGTCGAGGATCTCGCGGCAGCGGTGGAAGTAGCGCTCGCCTTCCGGTGTCAAGCTGAGGTTTCTGGTGGAGCGGTGCAGCAGGCGCGTCTGCAAATGTTTTTCCAGCCGCTTGATGATGGCGGTCACCGACGATGCGGGCAAACCCAGGGTCTGCGCCGCGCGCACGAAACTCCTGCTCTCGACCACGCGAAGGAATACCTGCATTGCTTGTACGCGGTCCATGTCTTGTCTTCGTCGCAGTAGGGGAAACGGCACTATAACCCAACATTATTCGGATTTTCTGCATGCTGAAAACACACTGCGCTACTTTTTCCGCAGGTTTGCCTGCACTAGACTGCGTGCGACTCATTAGCTACAACAGGAATCAAGCATGTCTGAACAAGATCAACTACTGGCGCCACTGGCCCCGGCACCCCGCAAGATGCTGATCAAAGGCGCCACCATCATCAGCATGGATGGCAGTGTCGGCAATGTGCCCAAGGGAGATATCCTGATTGTCGATGGGGCAATCGCCGCCATCGGCCAGCATCTGCAGGCCGACGGCGCCGAAGTGATCGATGCCGCGCAGATGATCGCCATTCCCGGCATGGTCGACACCCATCGTCACTCCTGGGAAGGCCAGCTGCGCCGCATCAACCCGAATGCGGCAACGCTCGAGGACTATTGCAACGCCACGCATTTCTCGTTCGCCAAATACTACCGGCCGCGCGACATCTACGTGGGCAACCTGCTCACGGCCCTGGGCGCCATCGATGCCGGCATCACGACCGTGATCGACAACTCGCACAATAGCCGCACGGGGGCGCACGCCGACGCGGCGGTCGAAGCGCTGCTCGACGCGGGCATCCGCGCCGTGCACGCCTCGGGGGCGCCTGTGTCGGGTGACTGGGACAAGGCGCACTGGCCAGGCAACTTGGCGCGCCTGCAGGCCAAGTATTTTACGAATCCCGACAGCCTGGTGACGCTGGCCATGATGGCGCAGCTGGAACCGGAGCAGTGGGCCGTCGCCCGTCAATTGGGTATTCCCATCGTGACCGAGTTTTTTGGCGCTGGCATGGCAGCCGAGCTGGAGGGCCTGCACCGGCAGGGGCTGCTCGGCAGCGACAATATCTTCAACCACTGCACCTGCCTGCCGGAAGCGGGCTGGCGCATCTTGCGCGAGACGGGCGTGCGCGTCAATGTATGTCCGCGTTCGGATGCCCACTACGGTATCGAGGATGGCATGAACGCCTGGCAGGCGGCGCACCAGCACGGCATACGCCCCGGCCTCAGTGTCGACAACGAGACTTCGTATAGCGGCGACATGTTCATGGAAATGCGCGTGGCGTTCTACCTGCAGCGGGCCATGGGGCATCGCCAGGGACATCGCCATGCGGCGGCGCCCACCGATGCCTTCCGCTTGCTCGAGGCCGCCACGATAGACGGCGCCGCAGTGGCAGGACTGGAACAGCGCATTGGCAGTTTGGCGCCAGGCAAGCAGGCCGACCTGGTGCTGATACGCACGGGCGACCTCAATGTATATCCTGTCAATAACGCCATCGGTACCGTCGTGCATGCGGCTGAGCGCAGCAATATCGATACCGTCATCATTGGCGGGCGCGTGCGCAAACGCGGTGGCGTTGTACTGGGCGTGGATCAGGCAAAACTGCGCGCCGCGATCGACGAATCGTGTGGACACCTGTTCAGTGCCGCCGATTTTCAGCCCGATCTGTTTGCCCAGTCGTTCGCACCGATCCACCAGGCGTAGGCAGCGCCATGTGGGCTCTGCCTACGCCAGCATTTCAGGGGCAGGCCAGCTTGTGCTTGCCTGCCGAAACGCGGTTCCAGCCATAGCCGGCGACGATGATGGCCACGATGGCCGCCTGCGCGAGCAGGGTTTCCATGGTCGGCAGGATGCCCAGCAAGTCGATGCGCACGAAATCGACGGGGGTGACGCCGACCCAGCCCGCTTCCTGCAGCGCGGCCACGCCTTTGCCCATCAAAATCACGGCCAGCACGGCCACGAAGGCGGACGTCCACGAGAAGAACTTGCCGATCGGCATGCGGGCGCTCGTGCGCAGCAAGGCCCAGGCGATCACGACCAGCAGCACGATGGCCACGAGGAAGCCGCCCAGCAGGGCGCCGCCATTGCCGTCCGCCGCCAAGGCGGAATAGAACAGCACGGTTTCAAAGACTTCGCGGTAGACGGCGATGAAGGCCAGGGCGAACAGGCCCCAGGCGGAGCGCCGGCTCATCGCGGCCGTGAGTTTCTCGTGCAGATATTCCTGCCAGCGCCCGGCGCTGCTCTTCTGGTGCATCCACAAGCCTACGCTGAGCAGGACCAGGGCCGCGAATACGGAACCGAGACCTTCGCTCACTTCCCGGCTGGCGCCGCTGATGGTCACCAGATACGTCGCCGCCACCCACGTAAGGCCGCCCGCCACCAGCGCGCTGGCCCAGCCCGCATGCACGTAGGCCAGCACGTCGTGGCGCTTGGCCTTGCGCAGGAAGGCGATAATGCCGATCACGATCAGCAGCGCTTCCACGCCTTCGCGCAGCAAGATCGTCAGCGCGCCGATAAAGGTGGTCATCGGTTCGGCCTTGGCGTCGCCCAGTTCCGCTTCCACGTGGGTAAACAATTGCTGCAGTTTTTCGCCGGCCGCTTCGGCGTCGGCCACCGTGCCCTTGGCCACAGCGGAACGGTAGGCCAGCATGGCGTTTTCCACGGCCAGCAGCAGGGATTTGTTGCGCGCGCCGACCATCGGTTCGATCGGCTCGAAGCCATCGAGGTAGGCCGACAGGCCCAGGCGCGTCGCGTTCGCGCGGTCGCCCGCGTGCATGGCAGCCAGGCTTTCGGCCAGGCGCAGACGCGACAGGGCCAGGCCGGCCGGCTTGTGCGCTTCGGCCTTGTCGGCATGGCTGCGCAGATACGCCGTCAGCGCTTTGGCCTCGTCCGCGCCCAGCTTGGCGGCAACGGCTTCCTGCGTCAGGGTCGTCACGGCGGCCAGGTCCGCGTACAGCTTCTTGGCCCGTGGATCGTCCTGCCACAGCTTTTCACCGTGCGCGCTGGCCGCCGCATCGTGCGACATGCCGCCGATATAGAAAGCCAGGTCCCAGCGCTCGTTTTCGGACAGCTGGCCGAAACTGGCCATCGACGTGCCGGCCACGCCTTGCGAAATGACCTGGTACAGCGCCATCAGGCTGCGCGACTGCGCCCGTTCGCCGTCCGTGAAGGCGATCGGTTTCGGCTCCAGGCTGGCCGCCAGCGGACCGTCGCCGCCGCCGGCCACGCCGTGGCAAGAAGCGCACTGGGCCGCATACAGGGCCGCGCCGCGCGCCAGGTTGGGCCGCACTTTCGGCGCCACGGGTATCGGGTAGGCGGCGATCAGCAAGCCGTTCGCATGGTGCGCCAGACGCTTGACTTCCACGCCGTCCGCCTTGGCGACGACGGCTTTGCGCAGGTCTGCGATGGCGGCGGCGATGGCCGCTTGCGAGGCGTGGGCGGGCAGGGCGGCGATCTGCGTCGTCGCGTTGTCCGTGAAATCGAGCATTTCCGCGTATTCGGCCTCGCTGACCACCTTGCCGTGCTCGACGGCGCCGCTGTAATCGACGGCAACGTAATCAATCAATTGCCACAACTGCTTGGCGCCGGCGCCGGGATCGGTTGTTTGCGCCTGCGCGCCACCGGCCAGCAACAGGCTGGCGGCCACGAGCGGATAGCACACGAGCCATTTCTTCATAGAACTGAACATGATTCTCATTCTCATTTGTCGTTAACCCGGCGACTATAGGACAGACCGTGCGGGGTGTCAACGGCGCACGGACCTTGTCCTGGACGATAGTGCGGACCAGGCGCCGGGAGGCGGCAGAGAATGGGACGGCGGAAAACGCGTGCTACTGGCCAGATGCCGGCTTCGCGTACAGGCCCCTGGCCAGGCCATTGTCCGCATCGTCGACTTTCAGGCCGCCCTCGACGACACGCAGGGCCAGCTTCTGGAATGCCTGGCCCCTGAGCCATTGGGGATCGGTGACGGCGAACGCGGCGATGCGCTCCTGCGCGCGCTCCGCTGGCACGGCCAGCCATTGATAGTCGGCTTTCGAGCCCTGGCGGCGCAAGCCCGCCCGCACCCAGCGTTCCGACGCCGGCATGCGGACGATGGCGTCGCCGTTCGCCACGCTGACAGCCGTGGCCGTCTTGCCGCTTTGCGCTTCGAATTTCACTTCCACGCCGGCCATCGGTCCCAGCCGTGGAAAACCGACGATGGCCACCCACAATCCCGCTTCGGCCGCTTTCTGGATGCGCATTTCCGATTCCTCGAACACGCGGAACTGCGGTTCCTTGCCGCCATTGCCCGCCACCAGGGTCACCGTGTCGCCCGAAGCACGCCACTCGCCGCTCGCTTGCTGGTCGGTATTGCCATAACTGAGCATCCATTCGAAGGTGCCGTCCTTTTTCAGCAGCAGTTCGGAGCCCGTTTCCATGACGCCTTGCAGATAATAGTGGCCAGGCAGTGACGACGCGGCTGGCTCGGCCGCGCTGGCCCAGCTGGCCGAAATGGAGAAGGCGAGGGCAGCGCAGGCCAGCAGGCGGGAGAGGGATTGCTTCATCGGTGTGTCCTCGTTGTGTTTTTATGATAAGCCATCATAACAACGGCAATTAAATTGCCGTCGCACGACACACACCGGAATGCTGGCGTCGCGTTTACTTCGCGCTGAAATCAAGCACGACGCGCGCGGCAACCTTGCCGTGTTCCAGGCGGCTGAAGATCTCGTTGATGGCCGACAGCGGCTGCAATTCCACGTCGGCCTTGACCTTGCCCGTGGCGGCAAAGGCAAGCGCCTCGGCCATGTCCTGGCGCGTGCCGACAAAAGAGCCGCGTATCGTCACGCAATTGGCGACGACGTCGAACAGCGGCGTCGGGAAGTCGCCTGGCGGCAAGCCCACGAGCACGCAGGTGCCACGCTTGCGCGTCATCGCCACGCCTTGCTGGAAGGCGTCGAGCGACGGCGCCGTGATCAGCACGCCGTGGGCGCCGCCCCCGGTCGCTTCGCGCAAGGCTGCGACGGGGTCGCCCTGGCGCGCATTGATGGTCACTTCGGCACCGAGGGCGCGTGCGTGTTCCAGCTTGCCGTCATCGATGTCGACGGCCGCCACGCGCAAGCCCATGGCCAGCGCATATTCGATGGCCAGGTGACCGAGTCCGCCAATGCCGGACACGGCCAGCCATTCGCCCGGCCGCGCGCCCGTTTCCTTGATGCCCTTGTAGCTGGTCACGCCGGCGCAGATGATGGGCGCCGCCTGCACGGCGGACAGTCCCGCCGGGATATGCGCGACGTAGCGCGGGTCGGCCAGGATGTATTCGGCAAAGCCGCCATTCTTGGTGTAGCCGCCGAACTGCGCTTCGGCGCACACGGTTTCCCAGGCCGCCAGGCAATGTTCGCAATGGCCGCAAGCCGAATAGAGCCAGGGCACGCCGACCCGGTCGCCCAGCTGCACTTCCGTCACGCCCGTGCCCACGGCCACCACCAGGCCGATGCCTTCGTGGCCCGGAATGAACGGCGGCGACGGCTTGACGGGCCAGTCGCCGCGTGCCGCATGCAAGTCCGTGTGGCAAACGCCGCACGCTTCCGTCTTGACGAGGATCTGGCCGGGGCCGGGCACCGGCACAGGCACATCGCGCAGCACCAGCGGCTGGCCCAGTTGCTCGACAACGGCGGCTTTCATGGTAGTGGGTGTCATGGTATTCCTTATGAAGTAGGTAGGGCGTAGAGCAGGGCGCAAGCCATGATTTGCTGAACAGAAGCTTGCGAATGATCATATTCTGCTGCACACGATACAAAAATTGATTGATCTACATCAACATACTGAGCGGGAAGCCAGCCACCTTGAAGGACGATTCAGTCCGCTGCTGTCGCGTTGAAGGAAAGCCCCGCCTGAGGTATAATGACAACTCGGCGTGTGCTGCGTGCGCCCGGGGCTACCCCGAATACGGAGAACGACATTTTCGTTTTCCGTGAGGTTTTATGATGCGCGCAGCGTTCCATCTCTATTGGCGTCAACTGATTGAAGCACCGCTTTCCGCGGGCGCTGTCTTTTTCCTTTCCCACTCCTCGTCTACGCCTGCCCGGCCTGCTTGTGCTTGCGCTTGTATTGGCACTTCGTCCGTCATTGACCTCGCCGAGCGTGCTTGCGCCCGGAGGGCCTGGTGCGTCGTGGGCATCCATTCGTTCAAGGAGCATGCGGCATGAGCACCACTACATCACCGAAACACCATTCCGTTCTACAGCGCTTCCTCGCCAGTGACGCGGCGGGCGGCATCCTGTTGATGGCAGCGGCCGTTGCCGCCCTGATTATCGCCAACAGTCCGCTGGCCGGCGCCTACCAGCATTTTCTGCATTGGCAAACAGGTCCCGTGCTCAGCGACAAACTGGGCCCGATGACAACCCACCTCTGGGTCAACGACGGGCTGATGGCGGTCTTTTTTCTCCTGGTCGGGCTCGAGATCAAACGGGAACTGGTCGATGGCCGACTCTCGACGTGGGAGCAGCGACGCCTGCCGGCATTGCCTGCACTGCTGGGGATGGCATTCCCGGCCGCGATCTACGTTTTACTGACTGCGAAACAGCCCTTGCTGATGAATGGCTGGGCGATACCTGCCGCGACGGACATCGCGTTCGCCATGGGAGTGCTGGCGCTGCTGGGACGCCATGCCCCCTTGTCCTTGAAATTGCTGCTTGTTTCAGTGGCCATTATCGATGACATGGGCGCCGTCGCCATCATCGCCGTTTTCTATACCGCCTCCATCAATGCCGGCGCACTTGCCGCCGCGGCCGCCATCCTCGTGGTGTTATTTGCCTTGAACAAGCTTCGCGTGATGAAGCTGTGGCCGTATCTGATCGGCCTGGCCCTGCTTTGGTATGTCACGCTGCTCTCCGGCGTGCACGCAACGATCGCCGGCGTGGTGGGTGCCTTCCTGATCCCCTACATTCCGTCCCCAGGCACGCCGGATGCGCCTGATTCGCCCCTGCACCGGCTCGAACACGCCTTGCATCCATGGGTCGGTTTCCTGATCGTCCCGGTATTCGGTTTCGTCAACGCTGGCGTCTCGTTCGCCGGACTCTCGCCATCAGCCATGTGGGCGCCGCTCCCGCTTGGCATTGCCGCAGGTCTTTTCCTCGGCAAGCAACTGGGCGTGTTCGCTGGTGTCATGCTGGCGGTCAAGAGTGGACTTGCTGGCAAGCCACGCGGCAGCACCTGGCTGCAAATTTACGCGGTCTCGATGCTTTGTGGTATCGGTTTTACGATGAGCCTGTTCATCAGTGGCCTGGCATTTCCTGACCATCCAGCGTATGTCGAGGAAGCCAAGATCGGCATCCTGCTTGGCTCTCTCCTGTCGGCCATCGTTGCTTGCCTGATTCTGCGTTTTGCACCGAAGGCAAAAGACCAGCTCGAGCATGAAAGTGTGCAGGCAGACGAAATTCGTCGCGATGGCGATGTTGTGACAATGTAATGCGGCACTCCGTCGAGGCCTGCACTTGGTCTCGACGGATCCCATGTCAAACAGTCTTTCCAGGTACCAAGTACGCAAGAAAACAGGCTTACATTAATTTCATGTTTCGATTATTATGGAATTATAGAATTAATTATTGCCGCGTTGGCCGGCACTACGCCTGAGCTAATCAAGAAAGGATTTACCATGAATAACTTGCCCAACATCAGCGACGCCCACCTCGATACGCCGACCCTCGATAAACTTGCGCCGCCGACGGTGGCCACGCATCCACCGCGCATCCTCTTGCTGTACGGCTCGCTGCGTGAACGCTCGTTCAGCCGCTTGCTGACCCTGGAGGCGGAGCGGCTGCTCCAGCATTTCGGCGCCGAGACGCGGGTGTTCGACCCGCATGGCTTGCCCATGGTCGACAGCGTCAGCCCTGATCACCCCAAGGTGCAGGAGCTGCGCGAACTGTCGCTGTGGTCGGAAGGCCAGGTCTGGTGCAGCCCGGAACGCCATGGCGCCGTGACGGGCGTGTTCAAGTCGCAGATCGACTGGCTGCCGCTGGAAATGGGCAGCGTGCGCCCGACGCAGGGGCGTACCCTGGCCGTGATGCAAGTGTCGGGCGGCTCGCAATCGTTCAACGCCGTCAACGGCTTGCGCGTGCTGGGCCGCTGGATGCGCATGGTGACGATCCCGAACCAGTCGTCCGTTGCCAAGGCATACCAGGAATTTGACGACAACGACCGCATGAAGCCGTCGCCATACTACGACCGCCTGGTCGACGTCATGGAAGAACTGTATAAATTCACCCTGGTGGTGCGCGACCGCTCCGATTACCTGACCAGCCGCTACAGCGAGCGCAAAGAATCCATGCCGGTTGACGTGCGCGCCCTCGCCACGGCGGCCATGGATCACGAAACACCAGTCAAGTAAGCTGTTTTCATCGCGGCCCGCACGCCGGGCCGCGACTTTACGATGACTCAGTCGAGTTCCTGGTTTGAAAGGACAGCATGAAAATCTTGGTGTTTCTTGGCTCAATACGCACCAGCACGCCGCCGCAGCCGGCGCGTCTGGGCGAGCGTTTCGCCAAAGCCTGCGCGGCGCAGTGCGGTCAAGATGGCCACGACGTGGTACTCATCGATCCATTCGATTACGACCTGGGCGATGTGTTCAAACCGCACTTTTCCTATGCGAAAGGACGCGCACCCTTGCCGTTGGAGCACCTGGCCAGTGAGATTGCCGGCGCCGACGGGTATGTGATGGTCAGCCCCGAATACAATCATTCAATGAGCCCGGCGCTGGCGCATCTACTGAACCATTTTGGAAGTTCCCTGTTTGCTTTCAAGCCCAGTGCCATCGTGACTTATTCGGCAGGGCAGTGGGGTGGCGTGCGCGCAGCAGTGGGCATGCGCGCTTTTCTGTCCGAGCTGGGCTGTTTGCCAGTGTCGGCCATGATCCATATTCCGGCCGCACATACTGTTTTTGCTGCCGATGGCAGCTTTGCGCCTGAAGTCGATAGCACGCGTTGGGTTTCCTATATCGAGCGCACCTTTTCCCAGCTGACCTGGTGGGCCGAGGCCGCTAGGCGGGAGCGTGCCCGCTCGGGAGGAACAGGACCTTCGCCGGCTTTCCTGCGCGATCCTTCTCAACGCAATGCGCCGTGAGGTCGCATATGGCGAATTATTGCCAGAATGACACTTTGCAGCGCCGTGCACAGTTTACGGCCGAGTTCCTTCCTGCCACTTCACGTCTATTTGGACCCCACTGATGATTCGACTTGCCACTACCGCCGATGCCGCCGCGATCGCCACGATCTACAACCATTACGTCAGCAGCTCCACCATCACGTTCGAAGAGCAGGTGGTTGGCAGCGACGAGATGACCCAGCGTATCGCCTCTGTCGGCGCGCAGTTGCCGTGGTATGTTTTCGAGCGCGACGGCGGGATTCTCGGCTATGCCTACGCCACGCCCTGGCGCGCCCGCAGCGCCTATCGTTTTTCCGTCGAATCGACGGTGTACGTTGCGCACGCATGCGTGGGGCAAGGCGTCGGCCGGCAACTGTACAGCGTGCTCATCGATGACTTGCGTCAGCGGCAGCTGCAGGTGGTCATCGGCGGCATCGCGCAGCCCAACAACGCCAGCGTCGCCTTGCATGAGCGCCTGGGATTCGAGCAAGTGGCCATGTTCAAGCGGGTCGGCCGTAAATTCGACCGGTGGATCGACGTGGGGTATTGGGAGTTGCAGCTGCAGGACGAGTAAGCGCCCCGTTGCTGCTCACTTGGCGGCTTTTCAAAAAAATTACTTTCCGGCACCGAGGTCTCTTAGTGATTTCGGGGCATACAGCGCGCTTTGAAATTCCGGCACGTATTCATATTTGATCATCTTTCCCAGCTTTAATGATTTGATATAGGTGGAAAAGCTGCCGTCGCCCAGCTTCAGGTCGACCGCATCCCCACTCGTGCTCGACGCATGGCTGAGCTGGCGGGAAACGGCATAGCCATACGTGAGTTTCCCGGCGCCATCCTTGTTGGTGAAGCTGTTGCTCACCACATCGGCCGTGTGCGACAGGTCGCCCAGTTTTTTGCCTGCAAAAACAAAATCGAGCTTGCCTGTTGCGCTATCCATGACTTCAAAGGAAACGTTTGCGTCCGTTTCCTTCACCTCGATACCGGTCAGCCACTTGGGCAGATTGTAGCCAACCACGCCACGCACCCTGGCCAGTTCCGTGTTGACGGGAAGCTTGAGCACATAGCCCCAGAAATCCTTGGACAGCGATTGACCCAGCAAGGTGAACGGGCCAAAGCTGGCGCTGCCCGGCTTGTTGGTCACAATCGCCAGGGACACTTCATTGTAGCTGTCGTTGTCGCAGTACTCATACGCATAGGCCGTCAATGCCACCGCGCCCCGGCCTGGCCACACTTGCAGCGGCTGGACTTGCTTCAGTATGTCTGCCGGCATCAGATCCTTCAGGCGCGTGAGGTCGGCCGTAAATACGGCCGTGATCTTGCGGTTCCTGTAATAGAAGTTCGGCGAATACGAGTCAAAGCCGATGGACACCTTTTCTTTTTGCATGTCCTTGAACCAGCTCAGGTCAAGCTCCGGCGCTTCCGCTGCGATGACGGATAAAGGGGGATTCGAGCGAAAGCGGTCATACAGGCCGCCAGCGGCCACCGGGACGGCATGGCCGGCGATATCAATAATGAGCTGCCTGTTTTCGACAGCGTGTTCCGCCCGGGACGGGCTTGCGGCAATACTCAATACCAATGCGGATACCGCCGCGGCGATGTTCATGTTCATTGCTTGCACCTTCCATGTTGGATTGGGAAAAATTCCATTAAAAGCCGCTATGCATCCGGCGGCGATACTGCCGGTTCCGGATGGCGGTGTCCCATTGCTGTATCAATAGCGCCAGCGCAGGCGCCACGTTGGGCCGGGTATGCTTGCCCTGGCTCAGGCGCCGCAGCTGATACTTGACCATCGCCATATAGGCAATGGACGACAGCACCTTGTTTTTCCAGGTGATGGCCCGGAGCAAGGGGCTTGCCGATTGATCGGAACGCCATGCTTCAGGCAGTTGCGGGTCGAGCGCCAAGGCCGTTCCCATGCCCGCCATGGCAATGCCGCTGTCCAGCACTTGTTGCACCACCTGGTAGCGGCGTATGCCGCCCGTTACCATGATGGGCATGCTGGCCACCGTGGCGATATCCTTGGCGAACTCGAGGAAATAGGCTTCGCGGGCCAAGGTACGGCCGTCGCGGGTCTGGCCGTGCATGGCAGGGGCTTCATAACTGCCGCCGGACAATTCAATCAGGTCGACACCCAGGGTATTGAGCATGGAAACGACCTGCTTGGCGTCATCCGAACTGAATCCGCCTTTCTGGAAATCGGCCGAATTGAGCTTCACGGCAACGGCAAAGCCTTTGCCGACGGCTTGCCGCACCTCGCTGACGACGTCGACCAACAGCCGCGCCCGGTTTTCGAGGGAACCGCCCCAGCGGTCGGTGCGCTGGTTGGTCAGAGGGGAGAGGAACTGGCTGATCAGGTAGCCGTGCGCGGCATGGATTTGCACGCCCGTAAAGCCAAAGCGCTCGGCCAGCCGGGCGCTGTTGACAAAGCGCTGCTTGACGTCGGCAATGTCGGCCTCCGTCATTGCGCGCGGTGTCGAAAATTGCTTTGAAAAGTTGCCCAGGTCCATGGGCACAACTGACGGCGCCACGGTTTCCTGTCCCAGGGCGGCGGGCATCTGGCGCCCTGGATGGTTGACCTGCATCCAGACCTGCGCGCCGCGTGAACGGGCCGTGCGCGACCATTGCTCGAAGCGGGCGCCAAATTCCTCTGACTCAAGCACCACGCCGCCGGGTCCCGTCATGGCGCGGCGGTCGATCATCACGTTTCCGGTGATCATCAGACCCACGCCACCGTCCGCCCACGACTGGTACAGACGTATCAGCTCGTCCGAGGGCGCGTGATCGTTGTCGGCCATGTTCTCTTCCATGGCGGCTTTGGCAAGACGGTTCGGAACGACTGTCCCGTTGGGCAATGTCAGTGCGGTAAAGGGTTTCATGCTGATCTCCAAGGTTGCGATAGCCCCACGATAAGCTTTAAGCTAACTTGAAGGTCAAGCCCTGAATCGGAAAAATTGTAATCTCCCTTGCGCATCACCCGCCGCTTGACATTCAAGCTGGCTTCAAGCTTATAGTTGAGCATGGCGTCGTGATGACATAGACAGGCAAGCACAAAAAATCAGCGGGGAAGTGATGAAAATTGGTGAATTGGCCAAGCGCAGCGGCTTGGCGGCCTCCACGATTCGGTTCTACGAATCCAGGGGCTTGTTGAAAGCCGTGAGCCGGCAATCGAATGGCTACCGCGACTATCCTCTGGAAGCGGTGGCGGTACTGTCCATTATCAGCGACGCGCAGCAGGCGGGCTTTTCCCTGGACGAAATCAAGCAAGTCTTGCCCGAGGATAGCTCATCATGGAAACATGATGAGCTGATGGCCGCGCTGAAAAAGAAGATTGCCGATATCGAATCGCTGGAAGTGCGATTGGCGCAGAACAAGGCCCATCTTTTATCACTGATTCAGCTGATCAATGCAAAACCCGATGACGTGGACTGCAAGGACAATGCAGCCAGGGTGATGGAAAGCATGGGGATAGGCAGTAAAAATTAAGCCAAGGAAAGATAGTCAAGCCCGCGGCAAGCGTAACGACAAATCAGAAATCCATGGCGGCCGACAGTTGCATGGTGCGGGGCGCCGACTGCGAAACGGTGCCATACGAGGCCACGCCGGCCCAGTAATGGCGGTCGAAGGCGTTCATCAAGCCGGCGCGCAAGGTCGTCGCCTTGCCGGCGATGGCCGTGCGGTAGCGCAAGCCCAGGTCGACCTTGGTCCACGACGGCACCGATTGCACGTTTGCCTGGTCGACAAACTGCTTGCTCGTGTAACTGACGGCGCCTGTGGCCGTCAGGCCCGGCCAGTACGGCAGATCCCATTCGCCGCCCAGGTTGGCCATCGACGTCGGCACGCCCACGGGGCGCTTGCCCATGGTGGCGGCGTTGTTGGTTTTTACCAGGCGCCCGTCGAGCAAGGTGATGCCGGCCAGCAGGCGCACGGCCTTGCTGGCGGCGCCGGACAGGTTCAGCTCCAGGCCCCGGTTGCGCTGCTCGCTATCCATGCTGTAGACCTTGCCGTACAGCTGGCCGCTGGGCTTGGTCACCTGGAACACGGCAAGGGTCGCCAGCACGACGCCGAAATCGGCCTTCGTGCCCACTTCATATTGCTTGCTCTTGTAGGGCGCGAAGACCTGGCCCGCGTTGTCGGCGATGTTCGGGGCGATATCGCCCTTGCTCAGGCCCTCGATATAGTTCGCATACAGCGACACGTGGCGCAGCGGCTTGACGACGATGCCGGCCAGCGGCGTCAATGCGCCTTGCTTGTAGTGCGTGGTCAGCGCGCCGCTGATGGCGTTGTAGTTTTTCGATTCGACCAGCTGGCGGCGCACGCCCAGGGTCAGCTGCACGCGCTGGTCCAGTATGTCCAGCGTATCGGCCACGGCCAGGCTGGAGAGGGTGGACGCGGACAGTTTCGGCACGCGCGCCGGTGCGGCAATACCAGGGTCGGGCACGGCCACGGGATGGTAGATGTTTGAGGTGATGAGCTTGCCTGAATTACTCACGCTGCCAAACTCGTCACGGTAGACATTGCCCATCACGACCAGCGCATGCTCGATGCCGCCCGTGCGAAAGCGCGTGCGCACGCCCGTGTCGCCACTGGCGCGCCGCACGCGGAATTTCCAGTTCATCGGCGTGACCGTCATGTCGCCGGCCGCGCTGGTGATCGTCGGCGTCTGGTCCGAATAGCGCGACACGTCGGAGCGCGTGCCGCCCAGATCGGCGAACACGGTCACCTTATCGTTCACATCGTATTCGAGCTTGCCCAAGGTGGCCAGGTCGTTGGACTTCCACCAGCCCCAGGACTGGGCGATGTTGCGCCGGCCGTCCGGCGCTTCCGGCACGGGCAGGCGCGCCGCCACGAGGAAGGGGCGCGTGGGCGCGTCGATCCACTGGTATTGCTCGATCACGTCGAGCGAGGCGCGCAGCCGCTGTCCCTGGTAATCGAGGGCGACGGCCGCCACTTCCGCGCGCGAGGTCTGGTGGTCGAGCGGCGTATGGCCTTGGCGGTGCAAGCCATTGAAGCGGATGCCGAAACGCCGCTCTTCACCGAAACGGCGGCTGACGTCGATGGCCGCGCCAGCCTGCGAGCCCGAGCCGTAATCGAGCGTCAAACGCGTCAAGTCGCGCGGCAGCGAGCGTTTCGGCACGGCATTGACGACGCCGCCCACGCCACCATTCGGCGACATCCCGTACAGCAAGGCGGCCGGCCCCTTGAGCACCTCGACGCTTTGCAGGTATTCCGTAAACAAATGGTAATTGGGCGAGACGCCATACACGCCGTCGAACGCCACTTCACTCAGATTGCCCTCGTTGAGGGGAAAACCGCGGATGAAAAACGAATCCGTGACGCCGCCGATCTGGCCCGTGAAGCGGGTGGACGGATCGCCGCCCAGCACCTCGGCCAGAGTCAGCGCCTGCTGGTCCAGCATGCGCTGGCTGGTGTAGCTGTTGACGCTGAACGGCGTGTCGAGCAAGTCTTTTTCCCCCAGCAAGCCAGCCCGCGCACTCTTGGCAATCTGCCCGCCGGCGTCCGCTTCGGCCTGGCCTGTGACGACGACGGTGGCAAGCGGGCTCTGCGCGCCTGACGCTGCTTGTGCGTAGACGGAGGGTGCGATGCTGGTAATGAGCAGGCCGGCGAGGATCAGGCGGGCGGCGAGGGGATGGTGGGCTGGGAATGGGGTAGGGCGTGAGGATGGCATCGATGGCATGGGCGCAAGGTTATAAGAAGAAAAACTGTGCGCACTATACTATAAATGAGAATCATTACGTTTTATACTTCTTGACATGATGTGTGATGGTGCATAGATAGTAAGTTGTCGAGGTGTTTGTCGTGGCGCTCGGTCCATATTTACAGGACATGAGAAATAACAAATAGCAAAACACGGGCGATAACGATGCATAACAAGAGTGCTTTTCAGGCGTGGCGGGCCAGAACGGTCAATAGACGGGATAGGTCTAAGCCCCGTGCAGCTTGAGAGTGGGCGGTGTTCGTTTGCTCGCAGAATTGACCCACTCTGTTTGACCCGCCTTCCACTGCCTGGCAAACGCTGCCACGCGGTCGTATGACCCTGCATAGCCCAGCTCTTTCAGGTCCTCATGAATCTGCTTCAAATCGTGCCGCTGCTTACGCGGCTTCGTCATTTCGGCCTTGAGCCACCCGGATAGCTGCACCGAGTATTTGTCTAATCCGCTAACTGATCGCCGCTCCGCATAGGAGGGCTCAGTGGTTTCCGAGCGCAGATAGCGTCGGACGGTATTGCGTGAAATATCCAGTCGCCTAGCGATATCTCGTATTGGGATCTGGTCACGAAGGTGCCAGCGTCGAATGATACCGAGTAGAGCCACGTTGATCACTCCGATCTCCTGCCGATAAGACAGGTGGAATTGTGCTACTAACGTGGGTCAGATTCCGTTGCAAATTCGTGGGGAAAGTGGGTCAATTTTCAGTGCAACTCAACACTCCGCCCGACCGGCTTTGTCGAATTTGAGGTTAGCGTGACAGTTGATCGGAAGCTTGCTGCAGCAAAAATTCTTTCATGCCCTTCATAACAGTCCTACGGTAGATTTGCATCTCAACAGGCGGCATGTCGCCAACTAAGTGCCAGCATGCCAGACTTGACGACAGAGCAGTCGGGGAAATTTTTAACAGCTGAGATCCCGCATGAAAAGCGAATGGGGCCATGCTTCAGCTAAAGCCGCGTGTCCAGCGTTCAGTTATTTGCAAAGATCGGCAATAAATTGCAAGGCTACACTTCCAAAGTGTATATTAGAGGTAATTTCCAAACGGAAATGATATATCCCTATGTATTAAATTAAGGATGAATTATGGCGACGCGCCTTCTACCGGCTATATCACCAGAACCTTATGGCAGCTACGTTTTAGCCGAGCGTAAGTCTGGTGTTCACATAACGGACGTAGAACAGCTGGAAATATTGGATCAATACCTTGACTTAGTGCAACTCGCGTTAGTTGCAGCAGGAACTTCGGTTAGCGGTACGGTAGGTGAATACGGCCCCGTTTCCCATAATGGGGTGGTTATCAGAGGCCGGTGGTTCGAGACAAGCACTTCGTCTAAGTGGGAACCATCATTAAAGGATTCTACTAATGAGCTGCTTTTGATCAGTGTGGCAAAGAATCGCGTTGCCTTTTATGCTTCTGATTCTGGACTACGCAAGATATTGTTGTCCAATCTTGGCAATTCTTTGGCACCCATGGCGTTAGCTACCTTGTCTAAGATATCTTCCACTAGGCTGATCGCTGCATTCCTCGATGACAAACAACTAAAGGCCATGTGGCTCTCAGGGACCCATAGGTCGGTACAAGTAAAGGCCGATTCAAAAATATTAAGTGGTTCCGATCTGAAATTTGCATTGGACCCGCTGGGGGACTCTAGTTATCTTGCCGCAGCTGCTCGGCAAGCTGAGATGGGGGTCAGCTTGCGGGGATCGGCGGTTTGGACTCGACCACATAAAACAATTGTCTCATTTGCTGAAGATGTGCAAAAGATTTTTGGCTATCTGGAGACGAGCGGTACGAAAGAGGCTACCTTGCCAGTTTTGGCAAATGAACTGAGTTCGTTCGCCTCGGTGCAGTCACCTTTCGACTTCGACGTGTCAGCGCCGGAAGCATTGCGGCTAAAAGCCCAACAGAGAAAATCCGCCGACTTGACTTCCCAATATTATTTCCAGATATCAGCCTCTACTGCTGTTGGAAGCCCGCCATATGCATTTGATCTAGCGGTGAAGCCTTGGTCCTCTACATCGCTGGTGGGGATTCTCAACATTCAGGTCGAGCCTGCTTTCACTGTTACCCATAGCGAAAGCGTGATCGAATTTCAGGTGACGCCGGTTACCGCACCTTTGCAAGTTTGGATGACAGAAGTAATAGCTGCGCTTCTGACGCAGCCTGAAATATTCCGTGTTTTTTATGGTTCTGGGCATGCAATAACCGCAGGCGCTTTGAGTGTAGCTCGCCCAATGGATATTGATTTTGCAGACTGGAAATGGTTATCTTTCGCATTGATGCCTTACCATTCGGTAGCAGGAACCTCTGTTTGGGTTCACGAAGAAAAGCCAGAGGCAAACGAGCTTGCTAACATATGGCAATCGACAACGGATCGCAGCCTATTTTCTTGGTTCGTTCGAACGTTGAATGACCCTAACGAAGCGGCAAAAATGGGGTTGGAACCGTTGCAGCTTGGCAGCAGAGATGTATGGATTTTCTGCGACGATGATGCCGGGGAAGTTGCTGATTTTGTGCATGTATTCGCACCTCCAGTGGGCATTCCGAAGATTACCTTAATTCATATCAAGGGGGCTCACAGTGAGTCAGCAGCGCGTGAGATGGTTGCCGGACCTTATGAGGTGGTATGTGGGCAGGCAGTTAAAAATCTACGTTATCTTACAGCTGAAAGACTGATAGACAGGCTGGAGAAAAGAATCTTTGACGACGACCGTCCTCTTTGGAATTCGGCCTTGGTAATGGGTACGGCGCCAGATGGGAATCGAGACGATTTTTTCAACGTTTTATGCGATATCGACGAGGACGCCTGTTATGCAGTTTTAATTATTCAGCCCCATGTGATGCAACTTGCATATGGTCTGCCTAAGAATGCTCCGCTAGCCAAGACCGCTAGTCTTGGATCTGTTCAATTGCGTACTCTTCTATTTGGCGTGAAAGCAAATGCAGCTGCCGTCAGCGCAAGCTTCCATGTAGTCGGTTGTGCTTGAGAGATGTAATCTCTTGAATGACCTGTAGCTTTCTAACTCTTCATGCTCCCTCTCAGTATCTTCTCATCGAAAATATTTTAGACTAGCATCACCTTCAGGACATCGATAATGTCATTTTCTACCGATCCAATCGAAATAAAACGGCAAGTGCACATTCCTCCTTTTTTAGCGGGTGAATTCAATGCTGGAGTATCCATATACCTGCCGAGTTCAGATATGGAAGAACTGCGTTCAGGTATGGTTGTCGAGAGAAATGGCGAATGGTACGTGACACTTGCTCCTAAGGAAAACGGCCAGGACTGGGATACTGAGCCCTTGGTTACCTTCTCTCATAACATTGGACACCACTTATTAATCGATCATTCTGGAATCGGTGAAGTCAGAGGAGTGAGAATCGATGTGACTCCTTGGTTTTTAGTTAAAGGTGCAATTATTGCCATTTTGGAGAGTGCACCAAGCTATCGACTTCGATTTGATGATTTAACTGCGGAGCTTAAAAAAAATTCTGCCATAGATTTTGATCTTGTGTCCGATGTTTTAAAAATGTTTGCAACGATGGGAGGGGGGGATATTAATGTGGATAAAGGCGGTATCTGGTATAGCCTTTCAAAACCGCTTATTGAAAATGCAGAAAGACGGCGATACTTAGAAAGTTTTTCTGAAGAGCTTCTTGTGAAAAGTCGCCGTATTGATCACTTGATACGGCATACTGGAACTGTTGGAAGCTATAGAGAAGGTCTTCTGCGTAATATGCTTCGGCAAATTCTCCCTCAGAGATATGAAGTCAGCACTGGATTTGTTGAAAACTGTCCTCGTCAACTTGATATAATTATTTGGGACTCACATCGTTATGGTGCGTTATTTCGAGACGGCGACATTGTAGTTGTCCCCGCTGCTTCTGTACGTGCTGTCATTGAAGTCAAGACCACCCTGAGCACTGGACCGCTAGATGAAGCACTAGACATTCTTGATGAAGTTATGCGTGTTACGCCACCTCTTATACCCGTATTCAAAGGTATATTCGCATTTGAATCTGAATATATTCAATCGCAATCTGTCGCTGAACGGGTTCGTACTTTTTATTTAGGAAAAAAATCCGATGGTATAAACAGCCGGGAACATTATTATATGTTCCAAGGAGTTCAAATGATCTGCGTTCCTCACGCTCATCTAGTTCGTCATAGATATCAAAAATGCAATGTCCCAGGCTCCTATCCTCGTCCATCCATGGAATGGTATGACACCAGTGGCTCTGGTGATGTCAATACAGCAGCGTTCATAGCGGAAATTTTAATGTATCTAGATATTGATCCTGCTGCAAAATCTACTCAACTTGAGTTATTCCACCCATTGCTGAAGTATCTCCGTTCAGGGGCTCATCTGCAGTTATTTGATGATCACTGGCGTCCTCGATTGCACCGAACTGACTTGATGTGGACCCAGACAGCAGATGGGGCAGACAGATATATTTGTAAATTTATACAATTCCGTAGTGGACAGATTAGTGCAGACGAACTAGCGGCGGATACGGATCTAAGTGGCCTGCAGTAATTTATTTTGATATCAGACTGTATTGGCCGCCGCTTCGCAGCGTTGTCCGCTGCTCTTTTGATGTCCGTAACTTGTAAGCCCTGGTTTGCCAATGCTTTCTTAACGCTCCTTCAAGAATAAAGCCAGAACGGCTCTGGAAGCATTTTAAGATAGATCCGCAAATTTTTTATCGGAGCATATCCGATGGGGCAGAAAGAAAACTATAGTGAATAATATACTTTAAGACTGCGAGAAAGTAATGCCTTGGACCGGAAAGCATTTGGACTGGATGTTGGATAGCGCGGCCGCTGTTACAACCGCATGCGGACAAGCTGTGAAAATATATGATTTTTCGTATGAGCTTGGGGACGCTGTCACAATTTCTGCGTGGGCGAAACATTTTCGCAACCACTACTGTGACGATAATGAAATAGATTCGTTGTGCGTTCCTATGAACATTAGCCGCAAAGAATATCTTGAAACTTATAAATTTCCGGTTAGAAAGGCTCTGCAAAAAGGGCAAAAAACCGGCCCGGCGACACGAGCTGGAGATTTTGCAGAGATACTGGTGTCAGACTTTCTAACTTATCGTCTTCAATATTGGGTCCCCAAAGTCCGGTATGCATTTAAGATAAACCCAAATAGTAGCGATCAAGGCAGCGATGTCGTAGGCATGCGGCTTGTACAACTAGGTGCAGAAAAAGATGAATTAATAGTCTACGAGGTAAAGGCAAAATTTACCGGATCGCCCGTAAATAGGTTGCAAGATGCAGTTGACCATTCTGATAAGGATAAATACCGACTTGCCGAGTCGTTAAACGCAATTCGGCAGCGATTGAAATATACAGGGAATTCTGCGGAATCTGAAAAGGTAATTAGATTTCAAAATCCAGATGATAATCCCTATCCCTTACGGTATGGAGCGGCAGCTGTAGTTGCTCAAACTGTTTTTGATGTAAATAAGTTGGCTTTGACTTCAACGCTCATGCATAAGAATCGAGATAAACTTGATCTCATGATTATACATGGTCCTGATATGATGAATATAGTTCATCATTTATATGAGAAGGCTGCCGATGAAGCTTGAATATAATTCGAAACGCGTCCTGGCTGTAACTAAATCTAAGGCAAAGCAGTATGAATTCAAATTAGATGAACAGCATCACAATAATCTAGAAGGGGATCCGGATAATTTACTTATTTTAAGTATTGGGATATTGGGTGAGCTTGCATCACTTGAAAGGCGTCGATCTATTTTTGGAATCAATTCGGAAAAAAAATATACTGACCTAAAAAGTCAGCTGGTTCTTATCGCCCAATACTTTGATGCACTGGATCAAATTTCGATCGATCAAGAGGGGTCAGTGTATTTGCGTATTGTTGGTGCATCCGCCTATTATTTGGCTGAAATGCCTGGAAGCGCATCTGTTCTTTCAAAGGACTTATTGCATGAAATTCACAATCTCACGCCACGAAATATTGAAGGGCCATTAATATGGATGCTTCGCTCATCATCAACAATAGGCGGTTTCATGTCATTTTCAGATATCCATGTGGTAAATGAAATTATTTTTTCGTATGGAAGATTTGTGAATGGTGGCGCCACGCCTGAAGAAGTCGAGATGGCGTGTGAAGCAGCAGAAAAATACATATACGAATATGGTAATGATAGAGAAATCTTTTTTATAGATATCCTTATTGCTGTGACAAAACGTAGAATAGCAAATTCTTCGAGAATTTGTTTGCCTAATTTTACCGGCATTCCTATCGAGCAGTGGGCTACTATAATTTCGAAACCAAATTTCATACGTGAATTCTGGCCTGCACAAAGACTGCTGGGTGAAAAAAATATATTTAAGGGAACATCTGCTGTAGTGCAGATGCCAACTAGTGCTGGTAAAACAAAGTCCACTGAGATACTTATACGTAGCTCATTTTTAAGTGGGCGAGCAAAATTGGCAGTTATTGTTGCTCCTTTTCGAGCGCTATGTCGCGAAATTAGTGATGCCTTTAAAATGGCATTTCTAGGTGAAAATGTTTCTATTAATGAGTTGGCCGATACTCCGCATGTTGATGAGAAAGATCTTGAATTTTTGAAATTTTTAATGGGCGCTAATTTCCGAGATCCAAAGACACGTACCGCAATTATGGTATCAACGCCTGAAAAGATGGTCTATCTACTCCGGCACAAACCAGAATTGGCTGAGAGAATAGGGCTCTTGATTTTCGATGAGGGTCATCAGTTTGATACTGGATTGCGGGGTGTTACGTATGAGCTTTTAATCGGAGCCTTACGTTCCGCAGTTGCGACTGATACGCAGATAGTATTGATTTCAGCTGTAATGGGGAATGCCAAATCGATTGGTGATTGGCTATATGGCGACGATGGAATTGAAATTCAAGGTGCACATTGTTTGCCTACTGTACGATCTGTTGCGTTTGCAAGTTGGCAAGGTGAATACGGGCAGCTAAATTATGTTGATAATGAGTCAGTAGTTGAACGCGACTTCATTGTTCCAAAAATAATAAATCAAATTAATGTTGGAAGAAACAAAGGTGAGAAAGTAGATAGATTTTTTCCTGATAGGAAAGATCCGCCGACCATACCGGCATACTTAGGCATAAGATTTAGCCAGTTGGGTCCCGTAGCAGTATTTTGTGGTACTAAAACGAGTGTCAGTTCTATATGTGATCGTATTATTAAATATTATGATCGAGGATTGCTTCTTGAGAAACCTTTGGTAAAATCAGATGCAAATGAGATTTCAAAGCTGTCATATTTGTCAAACCTTCATTTCGGTTCTGAAGATACAGTCACTCGCGCCATAGAACTAGGTGTTCTTCCACATAGTAAGGCAATACCCAATGGACTACGTGTATGTATAGAATGGGCAATGAGCAATGATAGTGCTCGCTTGGTAATTTGTACTTCAACATTGAGCCAAGGGGTAAATCTTCCGATAAAATATCTAATTGTCACCAGTATCTGGCAGGCCGGGGAGGAAATTAAACGTCGTGATTTTCATAATCTTATGGGGCGGGCTGGACGATCTGGATATCATACTGAAGGAAGCGTAATTTTTTCAGATCTGGAGCTTTTTGAGGAGCGATACAATCGTAATGGAAGATGGAAGTGGAACAAGACGCTGAAACTGTTGGATATGAGTGAGGCTGATGAGTGTGTAAGTAGTTTGAAAGAATTAGTTAATCCTGGTCGTAGCCTTGAATGGGATTGGGATATCTTGGATTTTATACGTGATCCCGATGAATATAGAGGTCTGGTATTTCATGCTCTAGAAAAAAGGCCTGCCGCTCTAAAAGCTACGTTCGAACAGATGCAGAACTCAGAGGCTATCGTTCAGAAAATTGAAAGTTTTATGCTAGCAATCCTGAAGGATAATCCAGATATTCGTAATATTGACTATTTTTCTGGACTTTCAGAAGAAACTCTTGCTTATCATTTAGCATCAGAAGAAGAACGACTACTGTTGAAAAGCATTTTTCGTGCTATTGCTTTACATGTTTTAAGTGTCGATATGAAAAAGGTTGCATATTATGGAAAGGCACTTTTGGGAATTCGGCAATTGAAAATTATCGAAGCGTGGGTAGATCAGAAAAATTTTGAGCTTACTCTTTGCACTACGCAAAATGAGATGTTAGAGGTTTGTTGGCCTCTCCTTGTTCAATTGTCTTTGAGTGATATTGTGTTTAAATTAAAGCCGGAAGAATCGCTGTTGTCTGCCGCACTCGGTTGGATCGATGGACTTTCGTACGAAGAGATTCTCAGTAAATTTGCAGATCAGAGGAGTTACATCCAGACTCCTAAGAGTACCAGGGCGGTTAAGATGTCACATGTTGTTGATTTTACCGATGGCGCTCTGGCTTACGATGCAATGTTGGTTGTCGGTGCATTGGCAGATATTGTAGAAAATACTTTTGATAATGATGAACTTGTAACACTCATGCGGACGCTGCAGCAATGTTTGAAGATTGGTTTAGGTAGAGATTTTGAGCGCTGGCTTTTTAGTGAAGGCTTTGTTGATCGCGAACTGTGTAAATCTATACGAAAAGCTTATGATGCAGCGGGGATAAAAACTGTAGGGTTTGATTATAAAATATTACGCGATAATCCCGAGGTATTGGAGTTGGTTTTGGACGAATTCCCCGAGTATTTCTCGAGCATCCAATTTAGGAGCTGAACATTTCGTGGTATTCGAGCATGGTCGTGGTAGCAATCGCATGGTGTTGCGCTTGGTATCATACTGGCCGTACTTGAGTGTCGCGTCCCCGAAAACGCTACAGAGCCAAAATGCTCGCTATCGTTCGCGCGTATTGGTAGGCTAGTGCTTTCATCTATTGATATCTATGGTATTTATATCTGTGGCTGAAATAGATCAATGCAATTGACGCAAAATGGACGCAAAACTGCTGAGGTGCGCGGTTGCTGGCTTTATTTTTTTGAGTGGAGATTAGTATTGATAGTACTAATCTCCCCGATAGTGCATTTGACATAATATAAATTATGCGAAGTTATGGATGGATTCGTCAAATCCCTCATTTTGCAACTTGTACAATCGTAAATGCGATTTCAGCCTTCTACGCACCGCTGTCGCGCTATGGCTTTTTGCACGGTTCCTTCGCGCCTCGATGCACCGCCCAGCTCGAACACAGCGCGTACGTTCCCCGATCTTTGGTATTGGCTGTTCCAGTTGCTTCCGGCGGCTGCTTTGCGTCGCGCTTCGCAGATCGTCCAGCACGCCCGTCGGCCTGTCCACGCGTGCCACTACGGCTGCGGCTCCCAAACAAACACGGTTGCGCGGCGTGCTCTGGCGTATTCGGCTGGCGATGTGGCCAGGCTGCCTGCACCGGTAATTTCAATGCTCCAGCGTTTCGCCGGCGCATGCGTGGCCAGGCATAGCGCTGCCGATGCCGCGCGTTGCAGGCTGAGCGCGTTGTTGGCGGCCGGCGTGCCGCGCTCGTCGGCGGCGCCGGCAATCTGCACGCGCTGGGCGCTTGGGGACGCTTTTATCACGTTCGCGGCGAGCCGTGCGCATTCTTCCTGCCTGGGCGTCGAACTGCCCGTCGCGAAGCTGATTTCGGCTGCCAACGTCCATTTTCCGGAGCCACCGGCGACGATGCGCGGGCCGCGCTCGTTCTGGCGTTTGATTTCCTGGGCAAGGTCGGCCACGGCGGCGGACAGGCGATCGACGGTCTGCGGGTCTGGCGGGATAAACACCGGGTCTGTCGGCGGCGTCGTGATGTGCCCGCATTTGATGGCCGACGGGCCCATGCAATCTTGCCGCAAGTCCCCTGCCGCCACCTTGGCGTCCAACACGTCGTCGCGCCGGGCGCCGTTGGCGACGGCGGCGTCGAGAACCGGTGCGGCGCTGCCCGGTTTGCCCACGGCCTTGAACATCGCGTTCAAGACGCTGGCTTTTTGTTCCAGCGCCGTTTGATAGGTGTCATAGTCGATCGAACCGCTCCAGAAGCCGACGCAAGCCGAATAGCCTTCCTGGACCTTCTCCCTGACCAGCGGCGCAAACGCAACGGGTTTGATGGAATAGGAACCGGCCAGATAGATGCCGGTCTTGCCGAGCGGTACCTCAAGCAGCGTCTTGCAGCCATCTTCAAACGCGGCGCGCAAGCCCTGGCACATGTTTTCTGCCAGCGGATGCACGGCCGGTTCGATGCTGCAGCGGCCCTCGTGCTGGAACCCCGCATACAGCGCGAGGGCCGCCGGGATGATCACTTCCAGGTAGGGACTCATTATTTGGCGACCGGGCCGGCGGCCACGGCGTTCTCGCCGCCGGACACCGTGCATGTCACGGCCGGCGCATTCTTGCTGGCGTCGCGGGCGTTGACCAGGCGCTGGCCGCCCGCCTCATAAATCTGCTCGAGCATCAGGCGCAGCGCCTGGGCTTCGTCATACTTTCCCATGCCCAGACCGATGACAATCGCGCGCGTCTGGTCGAGCGCTGGCCGGATGGCGACGGAAAAATCGTCCCTGGTCAAACACACTTTGGCAGCTGAACTCACTGTTTTCGTTCCGCTTGCCGAGCTTCCTTTTTTCCACTCCACATCCACTTCCTTGATGTGCAGGAAATCATAGTAAGGAATCGCAGCAACAAGCACGACGGAATCAATATCATGGCGCTTGTTTGAAAAGCTGGCGTTGACAGCCGCTTTGTGCGCCTTTTTTTGCTCGGACAAGCGCGCCAGCTGCTGCTCGTACTGCGCCGCATCGTATGCGGGCCAGGTATTGATGCCTTTGGAAATCTCCTCCATATATCGCTCATGTACCTGCGTCATGGCCGCCTGGTCAGGCCGCGCGGCAACTTCTTCCAGGATGCACAGACGCTGCGCGAACAGGGTTATGACGAGGGCTTCGTCACCGACGCCCGTTGAACTCCACTTGGACGTGATGGGGTTCATTTCCTTGCCCTCGATGACAGGCTTGAGCTGGAACGCCAGCCGGCCGTCCTTTCCCGTGAGGCCAGGACAACTGCCTTGCGCGTCGCCGACCAGCTTTTTTTGCTGGGGAGTCAACTCGGGAGTCAAACTTGCACAACCGGCAAGCATGGCGCTTGCGGCGATGGCACAAAGCCACAAGATCAGCGGGCGCAGTGTTTTCATTCTTATCCCCTGTGTTGAGGCAATAACAATATGCGCTACGATACGCCGAAGATGAGCGTGGAAATACGTTTATTGTCACAATGAAAATCTACAACAATTGTCACCGTGCCCCGGGCAGACGCTGACCCAGCCGCTTTGCATGGCGTCCACCTCCCTTCCCCGCCCTGCTCCCGGCGCCATTCCTGGCACCATACCAGCGCGCCGGAAAACAGTCACTGGTATGGCCTGCATCGCCGGTCTACTGGGGAAAGGTGGCAACTGGTATTGTGATCTTGCGCAAAGAATAAAACCAGTTGACTACCACCTGCAATGCTTGCACTCTGAAAAATCGGACGGTGTCCAGCCGGCCGGCAAAAAAATACACAAGGAGACGCAATGAACCGGACAGTCATGAATACCCTCATCATTACCCTCTTCGGGGGAACGTTGGCAGCCTGCGGCGGAGGCAGCGAAGGATCCAGCGCAGGCGCCAGCCAGCTGCTGGCCGGCGCCACGCAAGCGGTCGCCTGCTACGCGCCGTGGAACAGCGGCACGGCCTACAACGGTGGCGGCCAGGCCAGCTACAACAACGTCAATTACACGGCCAACTGGTGGACGCAAGGCAATAACCCGTCGACCAGCAGCGGCGGCGCCGGCAGCGGCCAGCCCTGGACCGCAGTGGGAGACTGCGGTACGCCGACACCGACTCCTACGCCAACTCCGACACCAACGCCTACCCCAACACCTACGCCGACTCCCACCCCGACACCGACGCCAACTCCAACTCCGACACCTACTCCAACACCGACGCCTACCCCCACGGGCCTGGCGAAACACGCGCTGATCGGCTACTGGCACAACTTCACCAACCCCAGCGGCGCCACCTACCCGATCAGCCAGGTCAGCGACGACTGGGACGTGATCGTCGTGTCGTTCGGCGACAACGCGGGCGGCGGCAATGTCAGCCTGACCATCGATCCGGGCGCCGGCACGGAAGCGCAATTCATCGCCGACGTGGCCGCCAAACGTGCCAAGGGCAAGAAAGTCATCCTGTCGCTGGGCGGGCAAAATGGTTCCGTTTCCGTCGGCAACACGGCCGAAGCGACGAATTTCACCAACAGCCTGTACGCCATCATCACCAAATATGGTTTCGACGGCATCGACCTGGACCTGGAAAACGGTGTGGCGCAAGGCGCGGCCATCCAGACCTATCTGCCGATCGCCGTGAAAAACCTGAAAGCCAAGGTCGGCAGCAGCTTTTACCTGTCGATGGCGCCGGAATGGGTGTATGTGGAAGGGGGCTACACGAGCTATGGCAGCATCTGGGGCGCCTATATTCCCATCATCAACGCCCTGCGCTCGGAGCTGACGGTGCTGCACCCGCAGTACTACAACAATGGCGATATCTATACGCCGTACGCCACGGGGCCCATCAAGGCCGGCTCGGCCGACCAGCTGGTGGCCACGGCGCGCATGCTGATCGAAGGTTTCAATTACGGCAGCAATATCTTTGCCGGCCTGCGTCCGGACCAGGTGGGCTTCGGCGTGCCGTCGGGGCGCAGCTCGGCCGGCTCGGGTTTCACGACGAATGCCGACGTCAGCAACGCCCTCAATTGCCTGACGCGCCTGCTCAACTGCGGCACCATCAAGCCTTTGCAGGCGTATCCGGACTTCCGTGGCGTGATGACGTGGTCGATCAACTGGGACCGCCACGACAACTATAATTTCTCCGTGCCGACGAAGACCGTGCTGAAGACCTTGCCGTAAGGGAGCAAACAGGCCGGACGAGCACTGCCCTCCTCCGGCCTGCATACTATATAGATAGGCGTGCTTACGCTACGGACGGGTACACGAGACGGTCCGGGTCGCCAATCAGGCAATCCAGTACGCGGTCGCGCCAGCTTGGCTTGCCGTCATGGGCAAGCACATGGCGGGCATAGGCGCAAAAGCAGGCGGCGTCGAGATGCCCGGCGCGCACCATACCGCCAAAACGCCGGTCCAGCACGAAGAACCGCAGGCGCCAGGTGATGTCCGTCGCGCCGGCCACATCGGTTCTTTGCCTGTCTTCACGCGTGACGGCCACGGAAATGAGCTGCGCATGGCGTTGCCGCAGCTGGCAGAACAGGCGCCAGGCCTGCATGTCCGGCTGATAGTGGCAGGTCGACACGCCGCGCACCAGCGGATAGCGCCCGGTGTGGCGCGCAATGCGGTCGCAGGCGAACTTCGCCAGCACCGTGCGGTGATTGCCGCCGCCATCCGTGTACCAATCGTGGCCATCGATGGAACTGAGCACGATGCCATTGTCGAGTTCGCCGTTGAAATAGTAGTCCGGATTGCGTTCATATTGAGCAAAGACGGCGCGCATCTTGCCCGGTTTGTATTGCGGTGCCAGCGCCGCGTCGCGCCACGATTGCCCCGCATAATGGTCCGACTGGCCGACGACACTGCGCATATCCATGAGAGCGTTGCTCCGCAGGCACTCGCGCACGACGAAATCATCGAGATTGGCGCCGTGTTGCGCAGGAAAAACGTCGCGCCATTCGGCAATCACTTGCTGCGACCAGGGCTGTGGCGTGGTCAGTACATCGTCAAAAAGGGTGGGCATGCTGTTCTCCAGAAACCCCAGCACATGCTGGTTTACCGTATAGGCAGCAAATACGTGTTTTTGGACGGGATCAGGCAGATATCATTCAATTTCATATTTCGATAGTCTGTAGCTATTGATCCGTTTGAAATATTTTGCTTCCTTTTGTAAATGAGAATCGTTACTATCTAAATCAAGGATAAGCGAATTCAACAGAAAGGAGCCTCCCTTGTTCACAGCCATCAAAACATTCAGCCAGGTTTGCACGCATATGTCGATCGCCTTCGGCCTCGCCTATTTGCTCACGGGCTCCCTGGCGCTCGGTGGCTTGGCCGCCATCATCGAACCGGTCATCAACGTAGCACTGCTGCCATGGCATGAAAAAGCGTGGCACGCGATCCGCCGCCGCTACGCCGCCAGCCGCCTGGGCTTTGCCGCCCTGGCCGGTGAAAAGCTCAGCCAGACGACCCTGCACATGGGCGTGGCGTTCGGCGTCATGTACTGGGCCACCGGTTCCCTGGCGTTTGGCGGCTTGCTGGCCGTGGTCGAGCCGATCTGCAACGTGATCGTCCTGCCCTTCCACGACCGGCTGTGGGAAAAAGCCCGCTTTCGCCTGGAAAGCCGCAGCGCGGCGCCGCTGGCGACGCTGCCCACCTGATATTTTTCACCCAAAAACAAGGACTGGGGCCGGACCCGGCGGGTCCGACCCAGGTTTCTTGCTGCGGGCCAACGCCGATATGGCAGCCGGTTTCAGCCGCCTTCATGGCATGCTGACACCTTGCCCGCCCACACGGGAGGCCTTTTTTGCCCCCACGGCGCCGCCCGCTCCAGCTGTCCCGCCAGCCGCAGCAAGATCCCATCGTTCGCATAACCGGCCATGAATTGCATGCCGATCGGCAAACCGTCATTCGACATGCCGAGCGGCACGGACATGGCTGGCAAGCCCGCCACGTTCGCCAGTGGCGTGTAGGGCGAATGCTCGAACAGGCGCGCCGTCCAGCCAACACCGTCAAGTTTTTCCTCCTTTTCGCCATAGCGGCCCAGCTGCCACGGCACATCCGGCATGGTGGGCGTCAGCAGCACGTCGTACTGGCCAAACAAGGCGCCGGCCTGGCGCGTGACCGTGTTGCGCACGTCCAGGGCGGCCACGAAGTCGACGGCCGACACCGTTTGGCCATGACGATAGCAGGCCAGGGTCGCCGCTTCCAGGGTGTCGAGTGACACGGTCCGCCCGCTCTCTTGCGCCAGGGCGTCTATCCACGGCACCAGGTTGGCGCACCAGATGCTGGCGTTCGCCTGCACGAACGCTTCCCACGACACGCCCAGCGCGGGCGGGACTTCTTCCACGTGGTGGCCCAGGCTTTCCAGCAGGCGCACGGTCGTGTCCAGCGCGGCATCGATGGTGGGCACGGGATGGGCGCCATTGCACGCGGCGCGCTGCACGGCGATGCGCAGCTTGCCCGGCGCCACGCTCACTTGCGACAGCCAGCTGTGGCCGGGCGCAGCCGTTACATATGGCTCGCCCGGCAGCACACCCTGCACGCAATCAAGCAAGGCGGCGCTGTCGCGCACGGTGCGGCTCACGCCCAGCTGCACGCCCAGGCCGCTGAAGATTTCGTCCATGGCGGGGCCGTTCGAGACCCGGCCTCGGCTCGGCTTCAAGCCGAACAATCCCGTCGACGCGGCAGGCACGCGGATGGATCCGGCCGCATCCGTCGCATGTGCCAGCGGCACGATGCCGGCCGCGACGGCCGCCGCAGCGCCACCGCTGGAACCGCCCGCGCTCAATGCCACGTTCCAGGGATTGCGCGTGACGCCGTAGAGCACGGGTTCCGTGGTGGTGGCAAAGGCCATTTCCGGCGTGCTCGTGCGGCCAAAGGTGATTAGTCCCGCCTGGCGGAACTGCGTCATCAGGTGGGAATCCAGCGCGGCGACGTGGCCGGCGCCCAGGCGGCTGCCCGCTTCGCTGCGCTGGCCCGCCATCGTGACGGCCACATCCTTGATCAAAAATGGCACGCCGGCGAACGGCGCCGTGTGGTCGATGTGCGTGAAATCGGCTGGCCACAGGTCGACCACCGCGTTGATGTGCGGGTTGACGGCGGCGCAGGCGCGCACGGCTGCATCGTGCAATTCAGCCGCAGAGATGGCGCCATCGCGCACTAGCTGGGACAGTCCTAGTCCATCAAAGCTCGTATATTCATGGAGTTGCATCAGTTAGTTCCTGTAAAAGATGAAGAGTGAGAATCACAGGAACTACTGTAGGGCTTGCGCTATCATAGTGGAAATGAATAGTTAATATACGAGGTATAGTCATGAACAATCTGCATAAGTTGGATTTGCACAAGCTGGACTTGAACCTGCTGCTGACCCTGAATGCCTTGTTGATCGAGCGCAACGTGACGCGGGCGGCCGCGCGGCTGCACCTGAGCCAGCCTTCCGTCAGCGTGCAGCTGGGCAAGTTGCGCGCCGCTTTCGACGATCCGCTGCTGCTGCCCGGCCCGCGCGGCATGCTGCCCACGGCGCGGGCGCTGGCCCTGTTTGCACCATTGCAAGCCGTGCTGGCCCAGCTGGAGCAAGTCTTGCAGCCGGAACAGGCGTTCGACCCGGCCACGGCCGAGGTGCGCTGGAACCTGGCGGCGGCCGACGCCACCGAATATGCGATCCTGCTGCCCATGCTGCCCGCCTTGCGCGCGCAGGCGCCGTTGTCGCGCATGGCCGTGTTCGAGGCCGTGCCGGCGCGCATGGCGCAAGACCTGGAAAATGGCCAGGTCGACCTGGGTTTCCTGGCGCAAGAAGAAGCGCCACCCGGCTTGCGCCACCGCACCTTGTTTACCGAACACTACGTGCTGGCGGGCCGCCACGACCATCCGCTGCTGCAAACAGCTCCCGACCTCGATCAATTTTGCGCGCTGGAATTCATCGTCGTCTCGCCCAACGGCGGCGGTTTCCGCAGCAATGTCGATACGGCGCTGGAATTGCTGGGCCGGACGCGCAAGGTGGTGCTGTCCGTGCCGCATTTCCTCATCGTCCCGCCCTTGCTGGCGGCGTCCGACATGGTGGCCCTGCTGCCGTCGCGCCTGCTGAAAAACGCGCTGGGCGGCCTGCGCACGTGGGAGCCGCCCGTCAGCCTGCCCGATTACGAGATGGCCATGGTCTGGCACGAGCGCATGCACCTGGACCCGGCGCACCGCTGGTTGCGCGAATGCATCATGGCCTTCTGAACCCTAGGCCGCCTTCGGTTTGAGCATGCCTTCCACGATGCCCAGCACGGTCTGGCGCGGCAACAAGCGCGGCAGCCACGCCAGCAGCCGGTTCGGTCTGCCCGCCACATGGCTGCTGCGGCCCTGGTCCAGCGCACGCAGCGCTTCATCGACGACGGCTTGCGGATCCATGCGCTTGCCCACGGCCGCTTCGGGCGCGGCCACGACGTCGAAGAAGGCCGTCTCCGTGGCGCCCGGGCACAGGGCCAGCACGCGCACGCCGCGGCTGCGGTTTTCCGCCCACAGCGCTTCCGAGAACGACAGCACGAAAGCCTTGCTGGCGCCATACACGGCCATGTAGGGATCGGGCTGCAGCGCCGCCGTGGAGGCCACGTTGATGATGGCGCCCCGCCCTTTTGTCAGCATGTGCGGCAAGGCGCAGTGCGTCATTTCCATGAGCGCCGTGCAATTGACGGTCACTTCAGCCGCCTGGCGCGCCAGGTCGATGCTTTCGAAGCGGCCATGCGTGGCGAATCCCGCGTTATTGATCAGTACGTCGGGCGCCATGCCCAGCGACCAGGCTTGCGCATAAGCTTGTGCAGCGGCACCGGGCTGGCTCAGGTCGGCCACCAGCGCATGGGCGCGGATGCCATGACGCTGGGAAAGTTCCCTGGCCAGGCTGTCGAGCACGGCTTCGGAACGGGCCAGCAGCAGCAAATGGGCGCCGCGCGCGGCCAGGGTTTCCGCAAATACACGGCCGATGCCGGACGAGGCGCCCGTGATCAGCACGGTCTGGTTGGTATAGTTGAAAGCGGTCATGGCAGTGGTGTGGAGTAGATGAAGTTTTCAATGTAAACTGTAGACTTTAGTCCACGGTCAAGCGTGGAATGCAAAAAAGTGCACATGGCTGCGTTGCATAGGCTTGCCCTGCACATTTTTCGCGTCCCACAAATTAGTAGAAAGTCAAAAAACCATGCGTATCGGAGAAATCACCCGCCTGACGGGCGTCAGCAAGGACACGGTCCGCTTCTACGAGCGCCAGGGCCTGCTGGACGAAGCCCCGCAGCCGGGCCTGACAAATAACTACAAGGAATATTCGGCGCAAGCCTTGCGGCGCATCGAGCTGATCGGCCACGCCAAGGCGCTGGGTTTTACCTTGAAGGAAATCGCCGACGTGATTGCCGTCTGGCAGGAAAACGCGCTCGATGCACAGACCAAACGAGCTATGCTGGAAACGAAAATTGCCCAGATCGATGACAAGGCCCGCTCGATGGCCGTGCTGCGCGCGGGCCTCGTCGATGCGCTGGCCAAGGTGGAGACGGGTTGCAACGATGTAGCGCCAGTGGAATACAAGAATAAATACAAGGACAATCAATGAGCAACTATTACACGCGCTACCGCCACCTGGCGATCGAGGACGCCAAGCCTGCCCCCACAGCGCGGCAGATCGCCACCATCGAGACCTTGCTGGAAGCGCCCTTGCCGGCGGCCTTCCTGGCGTTCTTGAAAGTGGCCAACGGCGCCTGTTTTGACTACACCTGTGATGTGCCGGACGGCAATGGCGGCGTAGAAAAAATGGGCTTCAATACCTTCTTCAGCGCCGATGAAGGCGATTTCTGCGATGAAACACTGGTCGGCGAAATCCGCGCCGCGCGCAAGCACACGGACATGCCCGTGCGCATCCTGCCCTTCGCCCGCGATGGCGGCAATTCCATGGTCTACCTGGACCTGACGGAGGAAGGCGGCGGCCGCGTGCTGGCCTATGTGCAGGAATTGCCGGACTGGACGGGCAAGCGCGCCCACGGCCTGATGGAACTGGCGCCATCGTTCGACGCCTGGCTGGACAGCCTGTACATCGACCGCGACACGGTGCTCGATGAACTCGAACACAGCGTTTCGGAACCATCACACCTGGACGCGATGGCGGAATGGCTCGATATCGGCATGCCCGCCTGGCGCCGCGATGCCGGCATCACCGCTTTGTTTGCTCTTAAACAAGTCGAATTGTGCGCTAACGAACAGGACTAGTCCTACGGGCATAATCGCGACTGTCCTATGGGTGTGCGCAGGCTGCTGGCTTAACATTGTCATCAGCTTGTAGAAAAAACCACACCCGAAAGGATTTGCCATGCCTATCCCTACCACCAGTTCCCGCACGCCCTCCCTGAAAAGCGTGGCCATCGGCGCCGCCGTGGCCTTGTTGAGCGGCATCGCCATCAACAGCATCGCCGCTGCCGCACCGGGCGCGTATGACAAGCAATTCCTCAGCAAGGCCGCTGACGCGGGCAGCACGGAAATTGCCGCCAGCAAAGTGGCGCAAAGCAAGAGCACCAATGCGGAAGTGAAGAAATTCGCCGATGCCATGGTCACGGACCACACGAAAGTGGCTGACGAGCTGAAACAGCTGGCCAGCAGCAAGCAGATCGAGGTCAGCGACCAGCCCGGCAAGAAACACCAGGCGCAGATCGACAAGCTGAGCCGCCTGGAAGGTGCGCAGTTCGACAAGGAATATGCGGCTACCATCGGCGTGGCGGCGCACAAGGACGCGGTGAAACTGTTTACGGATGCCAGCCAAAAGGCCAGCGATCCCGAGATCAAGGCCTTTGCCGCGAAGACCTTGCCAGCGTTGCAACATCACCTGGAAATGGCGAATACCTTGCATGCGGCCGTGGGCAAATAGCCAAGTTGACGGCAATTAGCGGGGACATGCTTGCTGTACGTGCCGTACGGCAAGCATGTCTGCTCTTGACATACAATGCGGCAACTTCGTTTTCGGCCATGCCATGACCTCATGCAGCTACTCAAGAAAACCGGCCTGATCGCCGCCACCTTCCTGCTCATCTTCCTGCTGGCAGGCTGGCTTTTCATCAAAGTCAGCGCGGCGCGCAATGCCACCGTGTATGCACAGCAGTGGAACAACCAGGGCACGTGCGTGATCAAGACCTATGTGCCGCACTACGGCAACGGCGTGCCGCAGAACATCGTGCGTGCGCTGAGCACATCCACCTTCTTCCGCGTCTACCACAAGGATGGCACCTTGTTGGAAAGCACGGAATGGGTGCTCGACATGCATGAAGACGGCATCCTCGACCACGCACGCTGGGGCGAGAACCAGACCCGCGCCATCTACCCGACCGACCTCGGTGACGAAGGCTGGACCTTGCCTGTATGCGCGTGAACGGTCGATGAGCACGCAAAGACCAAAGGGCCTGCGCAGCCTCTGGGGCGACGTGCCATATGAGCCCACGCTTTACCATTTCCTTGGTCCCTTCGACGTGTACGACCGCGAACACACCCTGGGCGTGGAACTCGCCACCTGGAACATGAACGACCCGGTCCAGCGCGCGGCGCTGATACGGCGCGACATCACGTCCCAATACAAGGAACTCAGCTACCGCCACCGCCATGCGCTGGTGGCCGTGCTGGCGCAGGCGTTGCAAGACCCCGCTTTCGATTTCCAGGCCATCCTCGAGCACGACCCCGAGAGCACATACGCCCTGCCCGGCTTGTGGGATGAAATGGACGATCCGCGTGCCTTTTTCGCCGACATTTACCGGCTGGTGCAGCAGGACTGGCGCGGCGACCTGGCGCGCGCTGCGGCGGAAGACCCGGTCAGCTGGTAGCGCGGCGCCGCCGCCACACTATCGATACGATAGCTTCCCGCCGCTTTTTCCCTCTGTCAACGCGATTGCGGCCACCTGCACGCGACGTTGCAAAAACGCCCCACTCAAAAAAATACTGTTGCACCAGCGCATGTCTGCTGGCATCGCGCTACTATGAAACGTCGGCACTTCGATAGGCGCCGCCTCACCGCACCGGTTCCCCGCCGGCTTTCCCCTGCCGCAATGTGAAGGAGATTCTCATGCCCAAGTTCACCCCTGCCATTTGCCTGTCGGCCATACTTGCTGCCGCGACCCTGCCCGGTATCGCCAGCGCTGCCGAAGGCGGCGCCACGCGCGCCGACGCCGAAGCCATGGTCAAGAAAGGCGTGGCCTATATCAAGAGCGCCGGCGACGCCAAAGCGTATGGCGAGATCACGGCCAAGTCACCCCAATTCATCCTGCACGACCTGTACCTGGTCGTCTATAAACTCGACGGCACCGTCGCCGCGCATGGCGCCAACCCGAAAATGGTCGGCAAGAACTTGATCGAGCTGAAGGATATCGATGGCAAGGCCTTCGTCAAGGAACGAGTCGACCTGGCCAAGAGCAAGGGGACGTTCTGGCAGGAATACAAATTCACGAACCCGGAAACCAAAAAGATCGAGCCAAAGGTGATGTACTGCGAAAAGCTGGCCGATTCCGTCGTCTGCGGCGGCATCTACCTGTAGCCGGCCGCCGCGCGGCCAGCGCCGGGATGGCACACCGATCTCTCAACGAACTTTTCAACGCTACGGGCCTCAATGAAAATCGCACAGAAGATGTTGATCGTCCCGGTGGTCGCGCTGGCTTGCCTGCTGGCCATGGGTGCCTTGTCCTACTTCGCCATGCAGCAGAATGAGCAGCGCATGCACGAACTGAAAGACGTCACCCTGACGGCCGAACGGCTTGCTAACCAGCAAGCTATTGCCTTGGGACAGGTACATGCCGACGTGTACGCGAAGATCGCCATCGCGGCCAGCCTGTCCGAAGAGCAGTTCAAGCAATTCGGTGCGCAAACGGATGGCCAGCTGAACGCCATCGCACAAGGCTTGAAGGAGCTGCAGAAATTCTCGGGCGCCGCCACGGAAGCGGGTCAGGCGCTGCCCGGTGTCGAGCGCTACCGTGCCAGCGTGGCGCAGGCGCTGGACCTGGCGTCCATGGACCCGAACACGGGCGTGGCCGCGATGCAAAATGCCGCTGGGCACTATCAGCAAGTGCGCGGACAGCTGCGCCAGGTACTGCTCAACCTCGACCAGCGCACGGTTGTGGCCTTGCAGGAAACAAAAAATGCGGGCCAACGCGCCGGCTGGCTATCGCTGGGCACCATGGCTGTCGGCTTTGCCTTGCTGGCCCTGATCGCCACATGGGTGGCGCGCTCCGTGGTCGGGCCCATCGATGACGCCTGCCGCGCCGCTGAAAGCCTGGCCGCCGGCGACCTGACCACGCGCATCGAAGCCCAGGGCGACGACGAGGTGGGCAAGCTGACCCGGGCCCTGGCCACCGTACTGAAGAACTGGAACACTTTATTGGGCGACATACGCCAGGCGGGCTCTACCATCACGGTGGAAGCGAGTGAAATCGCGCTGGGCAATGCGGACTTGTCGGCCCGTACCGAGTCGCAAGCCCATTCCTTGCAAGAAACGGCGTCGTCCATGCATGCCTTGACCGATACCGTGCGCGAGAATGCCAGCCATGCGCACCAGGCCAACCAGATGGTGCTGTCGACGTCGAATGTGGCGCTCGAGGGCGGGCGCGTCGTGGGCCAGGTGGTCGAGACGATGGGTTCGATTAAGGCCAGCTCCGGGCGCATCGTCGACATCATCGCCGTTATCGACGGCATCGCGTTCCAGACGAATATCCTCGCGCTGAACGCGGCCGTGGAAGCGGCGCGCGCGGGCGAACAGGGGCGCGGCTTTGCCGTCGTCGCCACGGAGGTGCGGGGCCTGGCCCAGCGTTCGGCCACGGCGGCGCGCGAAATCAAGCAGCTGATCGAGGATTCCGTGGCCAGGATAGAAACGGGCAGCGAGCTGGCCGACAGCGCCGGGCGCACCATGGGAGATATCGTCGCCTCCGTCCAGCAGGTGACGGAAATCATGAACGACATCACGGCGGCCAGCCAGCGCCAGAGCAAGGGCATCGAGGAAGTCAACAATGCCATCACGGAAATGGACGAATTGACCCAGCGCAATGCCGCCCTCGTCGAACAATCGGCCGCCGCCGCGCAAAGCATGCAGGACCAGGCGCATGACTTGCTGCGCGTGGTTGACGCCTTCCGCCTGGGCGATGGCGGCCCGCCGTTGCTGCCCCGTCAGTAACGTTGCGGCATCGCAGCCTGTGCGCAGGCCAGCATTTTCCTGCCCGCCTCGGCCAGCGCGGGGTCCGGGTCCGTCTGCAAGGCGCTACCACGGCTGTTCTGATCCTCGTAACTGCCCAGCATGGCCGCATACAGCGAGGCCTGATCCTGCTTGCGCCAGGTGGCGCTAGGCAAATTGCCAGGGGTGACAGGTATGCCGGCGCTGAAGTAGCCATACAGGCCGCCCACCTGTTTCTTGTGCAGCCATTCCATCAATTGCACGATGCGGTACTGTTCCAGCAAGCTCAGTGCGTGAACATTGACGCTGGATAAGGCGTAATACAGTTCCAATCGGGCCATCCAGTTGCCTTTTTCGCCGGCCGCCACCAGCGCATCCCAGGCGGGGCCGGCGCGCACCTTGCGCACATCGCCCGGCAATGCCATCCACGCTTCAACAAAGACCTGGTCCGGCACGGGGCCATAGTCAGCGGGCGCGCGGCAGACGAACTGGCGCGCATCGGGCCCGCCATCCTTGAGCGCGTTGGCAATCTGCCCGGCCACCTTGTCGCCGATGCCCAGCAGGCGCTTGCCATAGCTTTCCAGGGTCCAGTTCGAAGGCAAGCGTCCCAGCCAAGCCAGATCATCGTCGTTGGCGCGGGCCTGCACCGCATAAGCGGCGATCCTGGCCTGCATCTTGACTTCTTTCTGCTGCTCCGCCAGCTTGCGCGCCTCTTGCTCTTCGTCATAGCGGCTCGTGGTCTTGGCCAGTTGCATGCATTGCTGGAAGGCGTCCGGCGCGCCCTGCCAGCATGCGGCTGGCACCTTCAGCTGCCAGCGCATGCTGACGGTTTTCAGAGTATACGTGTCTTCGCCCTCCTCCCCTTTGACATAGGCGCGGCCGTCGGCCTTCGTCACGCCTTTCGCCAGCTGCTTGCCGCCAGCCGTGCTCCACGTATACGGATCATCGTCCTGCGGCACGCCGGGCGCGGCGTACAGGGTCAGGTAGTGGCCGGCTGCCGCAGGCGCATCGGCGGCATGGCTGAGCGGCGACAGCAGGGATAAAGCCAGTAAAGTTCTTCCAGGTTTCAGTTTCAGCATGCACAATCGTCAATGAAGTTCGGTATGGCAGGCGCAGTCGTGGCCGCTGGCCGCCTCGGACAGGTTTTGCAGGATCGCGCAGTCTTGCGACGGCTGCGGCTGGTCGCACTGGTGGCGCAGGGTCACCAATTGCTGCTGCAATATTTGCAAATTTGCCATTTGTTCGGCAATGCGCAAGATATGGTGGTCGAGCAATTCATTGACGCTCTGGCAGCCTTCGGCCGGGTTGTTCTTAAACTCCAGCAAGGCGCGGATATCGGTCAAGCCGATCTGCAGGGAGCGGCAATGGCGGATGAATTGCAGCCGTTCCTGGTGTTCTTCGCGGTACTCGCGGTAGCCGGCGCTGTTGCGGCCCGGCTCCTGCAGCAAGCCCGCCTTTTCATAGTAACGCACGGTTTCCACGTCACAATCTGTCCGTTTGGCCAGTTCCCCGATACGCATGGCATCCCCTTTCATTCTTTCGCGCAAATTGCGCTTGACCCTGTAGCGGCTACAGGGTTTCTAATGGAAGCATACACGAAACCGGAAGGACGATGCGATGCCACACGATAGCCACGATCACGACCACACCCATGCGCACGACCATGAGCACAAGCACGACCATCAGCATGATCACAAGCATGACCATGCGCCCAAGGCGGTCAGCTGCTGTTCCAGCCAGCATGCGTGCTCGTCCACGCCTGCCGCTCCGTCTGGTCCGGCCCTGCCCAGCACAGCCATCGCCGGCGCGAACACGGCCAAATACCGCATCGCGAACATGGATTGCCCCACGGAAGAACGGCTGATCCGCAACAAGCTGAGCAATATGGCCGGCGTCGTGGGCCTCGATTTCAACCTGATGAACCGCGTGCTCGACGTGCATCACACGCTGCCTACACTGGCCACGGTGGAAGCGGCCCTGCACGGCATCGGCATGCAGGCCATTCCGATGGAAGCGGACGCCACCGTCGCGCGGGATCCGAACGAAGGCAGCCTGAGCGGCCTGCAAAAAGGCTTGCTGGTCGTCTCCGGCCTGGCTGCCGCGGCCGCCGAAGCGCTGGCCTGGACCACGCATGAAGACAGTTCGCCCCTCGTCATCGCCCTGGCCCTGCTGTCGATCGCCACGGGCGGCTGGCCGACCCTGAAAAAGGGCTGGATTGCCCTGAAAACGTTCACGCTGAACATCAACTTCCTGATGAGCCTGGCGGTCTTCGGCGCCGTCGCCATCGGCCAGTGGCCAGAAGCGGCCATGGTCATCTTCCTGTTCGCCATCGCCGAACTGATCGAAGGTTTGTCCCTGAACCGCGCGCGCAACGCCGTGCACAGCCTGATGCAGCTGGCACCCGATACGGCAACGGTCGCCGATGCCAGCGGCGCCTGGCAGCAGGTATCCGTCGCCACAGTGGCCATCGGCGCCTTGATGCGCATCAAGCCGGGCGAACGCATCGCGCTCGATGGCGTGGTGGCCAGCGGAGAATCGTCCGTCAACCAGGCGCCGATCACGGGTGAAAGCATGCCGGTGGACAAGGCCGTGGGCGACGTCGTGTATGCGGGCACCATCAATGAACGGGGCTTGCTCGACGTCACGGTGACAGCCAACAGCGGCAACAGCACCCTGGCGAAAATCGTCAAGGTGATCGAGGAAACCCAGGGAAAACAGGCACCCACGCAGCGCTTTGTCGACAATTTCGCCCGTTACTACACGCCGGCCGTCGTCGTCTTCGCCATCCTCGTGGCCGTGCTGCCGCCACTGCTGCTGGGCCAGCCGTTCATGGCCTGGGTGTATAAAGCGCTGGTGATGCTGGTGATCGCCTGCCCTTGTGCGCTCGTCATTTCCACGCCAGTGACCGTCGTCAGCGGCCTGACGGCGGCCGCGCGGCGCGGCATCCTGGTCAAAGGCGGGCAATTCCTGGAAACCGGTTATCGCATCAAGGCCATCGCCGTCGACAAGACAGGCACCTTGACCATGGGCAAACCAGCGGTCACGGACGTGGTGGCCATGGAGGGCAGCAGCCGCGACACCATCCTGCTGCTGGCTGCCAGCCTCGATGCCAACTCGGCCCACCCCCTGGCCGCCGCCATCGTCAAGGCCGGTCCGCCCGCCGGCAGCCACTTGCCCGTGACCCAGTTTGCCGCCCTGCACGGACGCGGCGTGCAAGGCACGATCAATGGCCAGACGTATTACCTGGGCAATGCCCGCCTGATGACGGAATTGAAGATACTGACGCCGGCACTGCAAGCCATCCTGGTGCGGCTGGAGCAGCAGGCGTACACGGCCATGGTGCTGGCCACCTCCGCCGGCGCGCTGGGCGTGATCGCCGTGGCCGACGTGCTGCGCCCGACGGCGGCGTCCGCCATCGCCAGATTGAATGCACTGGGCGTCACCACCGTGATGCTGACGGGAGACAATGCGTTGACGGCACAGCGCATCGGCGCCGAAGTCGGTGTCAGCCTGGTCAAGGCGGAGTTGCTGCCGGAAAACAAACTTGATGAAATCAAGGCCTTGCAGCAGCAGTTCGGCGTGGTCGCCATGCTCGGTGACGGCGTCAACGACGCCCCGGCTCTGGCGCAAGCCGACATCGGCTTTGCCATGGGCGCGGCCGGCAGCGACACGGCCATCGAAACGGCGGACGTGGCCCTGATGGATGACGAACTGGGCAAATTGCCTGAATTTATCAGCCTGAGCCAGCGCACACGCAGCATCCTCGTGCAAAACATCAGCTTTGCCATCGGCATCAAGGCCGTCTTCTTCGGCCTGGCCCTGGCCAGCATGGCAACCCTGTGGATGGCCGTGTTCGCCGACGTGGGCGCCAGTCTGCTGGTGGTGGCGAACGGCCTGCGCTTGCTGCGCAAGAGCCAGCAAGCATAGTCCCTAGCAGAAATATTTCCATCTGGACAATTGCTGTAAAAAACGCTACTTTGGCGCTTGATCTCCACCGCCGCCAAAGTAGCCGATGACCCTCCTGCCCCGCCTGACCCTGCTGGCTACCTTGCTTGCCAGCACCTGCCTGCATGCCGAACCCCTCGTTTTCACGCTCTGCTCCGATACGGCCGCGCCCGGCAGCCTGTGCTCGGGCTTGAACGTTCCCGGCAGCTACGATGCCCAGGGCCGCGCCATCGGCGACGCAGATGCCATGCACGTCTTCGTGCGCAAATTTGCCGCCGATGTGCCTGCCGGCAAGCCGGCCAAAGGCACTCTGTGGCTGGTGGCGGGCGGTCCCGGCGAATCGGGCGCCGCGTTCTACAGCCTGCTGCCCACCTTGCGCCGCAGCTTTCCCGGCTTTGAATTCCTGATTCCCGACCACCGGGGCACGGGCCATTCTTCGCGCCTGTGCAAGGTGGAAGAATCCGAACAAAGTCCCGGCGGCCGCGCCCTGGCCGGGGCCGAATGGGGCAGCTGCTTTGCCGGCATCAACCTGGTGCCGGAATACGCGGGCCAGTTTTCCATCACGATGGCGGCGCGCGACTTGAAAGCCCTGATCGAAGGCGAACAGGGCAAGAAGAAGCCGCCCGTGTATGTATACAGTGTGTCGTATGGCACGCAGCTGGTCTTGCGCACCTTGCAGCTGGGGCCGCTGCCCGTCCAGGGCATCATCCTCGACTCCTTGGTGCCGCCGCAAACGGATGCGCGCTGGGACTTGAGCCAGCGCTCGCACGTGGTCAACACGGTCGGCATGCAGGTACTGGCCCGCTGCGATGCGGATGCGGCTTGTCACGCGGCATTGGGCGAGCCGGCTGCCACCTTGTACCGCCGCGTGCTGGACAAGGCGCAAGCGGACCCGGCCCTGCTGGCGACCATTCCCGGCAAGAACCTGAAAAACTTCCTGGGCGGCATGCTTGACGTGCCAAACGCCCGCGCCCGCATTCCGTATCTGCTGCAAGACCTGGACCGGGGCGACGAGACGGAACTGGCGTCCGTGCGCGCCACGTTGACGGACGCGGCCACCAGCCTGGGCAGTTATCCCCAGTCGCCGCTGTCGATTCCGCTGGTCAGCATCATCAGCAATTCGGAAAACAATCTGCAGCCGTCGTTGCGCCCCGGCTGGACGGCCGCAGACATCGCCCGCGAAGAGGCGGACTTGCTGTTTACCAGTCCCCTGCCCCGCATCCTGCTGGGCGGCGGCTTGCCCACCTACCCGCGCGACGCCTATTTCGGCGTCTTGCCGGAGAAAATGCCGCCAACTTTGGTACTGCAGGGAACCCTGGATCCGAAGACGCCATACGCGGGCGCACAGGCGCAAGTGCGGGCTTTGACACAGAGCAAGGCCGGCAAAGTGGCCCTGTCCACCGTGCACAACGCCCCGCATTTCATTTTATGGACGGCGCCCGCCTGCTTTGAACAGGCCAGCACCCGCTTTATTGCCGGCAAGCCGGCGCACGATTGCACGCTGTAGTTCCACCAACTAGTTAAAAGAGGACGAAATGCGCATCACAGGCCTGGCATTGCTGCTGTTATCTTGTTACGGCGTAGCGCAAGCGGCGCCGCCCGCCTCCCCGTCCATCTGCGCCTCGCCCGCACAGCCGATCCGCGAACAAGGCTATGTGCCCATCAATGGCATCGAGCAATGGATCACGGTCACAGGCGCCGCCTGCGGCAATCCCGTAATCCTGTTCATTCATGGCGGCCCCGGCAATGCGTTGAGTCCGTACGCGGATGCCATCTACGCCGGCTGGGAACGCCACTACACCCTGGTGCAATGGGACCAGCGCGGCGCCGGCATGACGTATGCAAAACAGCAGCCGACGGAAGACGTGCCCTTGACGGTGGAACAGATGCGCGATGACGGCATCGCCGTGGCCCGCTATATCGAACAGCATCTGGGCCAGCAGAAAGTCATTTTGATGGGCAGTTCCTGGGGATCGATACTGGGCGTGCACATGGCCAAGGCGCGCCCCGACCTGTTCCACGCGTATATCGGCACGGCGCAGGTGGTCAATGCGCGGGACAATGAGACCGGCATGTACCGGGAAGTGATGGCGCTGGCGCAAGCGGCTGGCGATACCGCCACCGTGGACAAGCTGACGGCGCTCGGTGCGCCGCCATGGCGCGATCCGCGCAACTTCGGCATCTTGCGCCGCTTCGACCGCAAATATGAAGGATTGGCAACGGATCCGCCGCCGAAACACTGGTGGCAGCCGGCGCCGTTCTATGCCACGCCGCAAGCCCTGGCGGCGGCCGAGGCGGCCGATGACTATTCCTACATCCAGTTTATCGGCCTGCGCGGCGACGGCATGTTCGCCAAGGTCAACCTGCCCGCGCTGGGCACGCGCTTTGACTTGCCCGTGTTTTTCATCATGGGCGAAGCGGACTTGCTGACCTCGCCCGCCATCGCGCGCACATATTTTGACAGCATCACGGCGCCGGCCAAGGATTTTACCGTGGTGAAACGCGCCGGACACGACTCCAACCAGGCCGTGCTTGACGCCCAATGGACGGTCTTGCGCGACAAGGTGGCGCCGCTGCTCAAGCGCTGATCCATTAGACCGAGATCGAGATCGCCCTGCGCGCCCGCAGATGCAGGTGGCGGATGGTGGCAGCAGCCGCCATCAGGATGGCGGAAGCTGTGGCCAGCACGACAATAAATGCCTTGTCGAAGGCCGAGCGGGCCAGTTCCGACACTTGCAAGCCCAGTTCGGCTGGCAATTGCTCGGCGGCCAGCAGCGCCGCATCGAGGGTGTCATGGGCATTCGGCAACAGGCCCGCGCTTTCCGGGATCACCAGGGTGGCGCTGTAGACGGCCGACAAGATGGTCCCCAGCACCGTCACGCCGATCACGGCGCCCAGTTCATACGACACTTCCTCGATCGACGCGGCCATGCCCGCTTGCTGGGGAGCCACGTTCAGCATCACGGCGCTGGACGCGGCCGTCATGACGGCGCCCAGGCCCAGACCCAGGATTACCAGGCTGGCTACTTGCGCCGAGACGGCGGCGTCATGCAGCACCAGATACGATGCCATACCGACACCGGACAGCAGCAGCGAACCCCACAGTACCTTGGCCTTGTCGGCGCGCGGCAGCATGAAACCCGTCAATGGCCCGGCAAACACGGACGCCAGCGGCAGCGGCAACAGCAGCAGACCCGCTTCCAGCGGAGATAATTCACGCACCAGCTGCATGTGCTGGCTCAGCGCCAGTTCCATGCCGATCAGGGCGGCGGACGCCACCATGGCGGCGGCCACGGCGCTGGAAAACGGCAGTTCGCGGAACAGGGCGAAATCGATCAGCGGCTTGGCTTGCCGCTTCTGGCGACGCACGAATTTGAGCATGAAGAAGGCGCCCACGGCGAAAGCAAGGGCAGCCAGCGCATACGACGGCTGCGACTTGCCCAGCTCCTTGATCGCATACACGCCACCAAGCAGGCCCATCATGATTTGCAAGGAGCCCACCAGATCCCACGGTTTGTCGCGGTTACCGGCCCGTTTCGGCAGGACGACGGCGGCAAGCACCAGGGTCAGCAGCACGATGGGCACGTTGATCAGGAACACGGAACCCCACCAGTAATGTTCCATCAGGAAACCACCGAGCACAGGGCCAAACGCTGCGCCGCCCGAGGCGATCGCCGCCCACACGCCGATGGCGAACGAGCGCTCGCGGTTATCCGTAAAGGTCAGGCGGATGATGGACAAGGTGGCCGGCATCATCAGCGCAGCGCCGATGGCCAGCAGGATGCGCGAAAAAATCAACAGTTCGGGCGCGGGCGAAAACGCGGCGCACAGCGAGGCGATGCCGAACACGGCCAGGCCGGCAAGGAAAACGGGTTTGTGGCTCAGACGGTCACCGAGGGTGCCGAAGCCGGGCAACAGACCGGAGACGACCAGCGCGTAGACGTTGATGATCCACAGTTTTTGCGAGGAAGAGGCCTGCAAGTCGCGCGTCAGCGCGGGCAAGGCGGTGTAGAGCACGGTCATGTCGACCACGATGAGGAACAAGGCGCTGGAGACGATGGCCAGCGTCAGCCATTTTTTCATTGGATGCATAAACAACTCATGGATTTTAGTGTAACTTTTAACAACTATCGGTATGGATAAAGCGGGTGCTGCGCAAATATTTACGTTCCAGGCTGCCACGGGCCTGGGCTGGTCGGGGGCGGCGGGCGTCAGCCACGGTCGCCATCCTTGTCATCCACGGCGGCCGTTACTGCTGGCATGTCGAGTTCGCGCAGCATGACGACGGATACTTGCTTGAAACCACGGCCCTGGAAGAATTTTTGCGCCGTCAGGTTGTGCGCGCCGCATTCGAGGAACAGCCGGGCGATGCCGTGGCTGTGCAGCTCGCTTGCCACCCACTCGACCAGCTGGCTGCCGATGCCGCTGCCGCGCACGGAAGGCAGCAAGACCAGGTCATCGAGCGCGGCGAACGATTTCGAGGCGCGCTGGCGTGTGTCGATGGAGACCAACGCCATGCCGACGATGGCTTCGCCCGACGTGGCGACAGCCAGCAGGGTCGAATCGCCATGCACCCAGTCATGCGACAGGGCGGCGCGGATTTCGCCACGGATGACCTCGGGCAAGTCCGTGCGCCAGTTGCCGGGCGCGTCGGCGCGTTCGCCCTGCAGCTCCGAATGGGAGATATAGTCGGCGCTGACGTTGTCGAGGTAAAGCTTGCACAAGGTATCTTCGGCGGTGGCGTCGTGACACCAGCTGAAGCTGATGGCGGGTGAATTGGCTTGAGCGTTTTTCATGGCGGATCTCGTGTTGTTGAAAATGTAAAAGCATTTTATGTCGCTCCTGAATGGCATTCAAGTTAAAATCCATCTGTAAAACAGATAGGTGGATGCCATGCAATGGACTTTGGAACAAATGCGCTACTTTGAAGCGGCCGTCGCGGCCGGTTCTTTCTCGGGTGCGGCGCGCCGGCTGGGCCGCGCGCAATCGGTGGTCAGCACCTCGATCGGGCTGCTGGAAGCGGAATTCGGCGTGGAACTGTTTGACCGCTCACGCCGCAGCGCCGTACTGACGGAAGCGGGCAAGGTGATGCACCTGGAAGCGTGCGAACTGCTGCGCCAGGCCGAGCGCTTGCAACTGCGCGCGCAACTGCTGAGTGCCGCTCCCGAAGCCCAGCTGACCCTGGCCCTGGACGAAGCCTTGCCCTACCTGGCCATCGGCACTTTGGTGAAAGAACTGGCGGCGCGCTACCCGGCCCTGGAACTGGTGATGCTCAACGCCACGGCGTCGGAAGTGGCGCAATACGTGGAACAGCAGCAAGCCGACGTGGCCTTCCACTTCGACCGCGGCCCGATCTCGCCCGTGCTGGAGCAACAGCACATCGGCAGCGTGGCGCAAGGCGTGTTCGTGGCAAAAGGCCACGCCATGGCCCACGGCCAGGAAGTGAGCCGCAACGAACTGACCCGCTACCGCCAGCTGATCATGGATTCCGAGCTCAACCGCGAACACGCGTTCAGCCCCGCCGTCTGGTTTTCCGACAGCTTCTACAGTATTGCCGAGATGGTCGCGGACGGTCTGGGCTGGGCGATTCTGCCGCTGAACATCGCCAATTACGACAACTACAAGGGATATCTGCAGGAAGTGCCCTGCCCTGCGCTGGCCTTGTCGCGGCTGCCGGTGCGTCGGCTGTCGATACATGGGAAGAAACTGAGCGAGACGAGTTTGTGGCTGACGGACAGGCTGGCGGAGTTGCTGGCGGATGGGCCGCGGGGGTGAATGTATGTAAGTCAATGTGGAAACGCTTGGGTTTTTAACGCTCAATAGAAGCCAGCTCCTGATAGCTGATCCGGTACGACAAGGAACCTGAGTTAAAGGCCGAGGTATGACACAATGATTTGAACTTGAATGATTGAAAATAGCCGCATGAAATGACCAGGAAAAAATGACTATTAACACCAAACTGAAAAAACTCGAAGATAAAGCCATGGCCAAAGGCGAGTATGCGGTCGCCGCAGCCGCAGCCCATCTGTTACAAGATATAGTCTGCGTGGACAAGCAGATTAACCTGGTTGGGGCGATGCACGAAGTTGGCTACCTGCAAAATTCGTTTTCTCCATACCGGAAAGAATTCAGAGCTGATGAATCGGCATGGATAGAACGCTGTTTAAGCAGACTTGTCACTGCTGACCATGACTATTGGGCGCTTGCATCGCTTCTGGGCTGCAATGGTCCAACGACCATCAGCATCGCCATTGGCCTGGGTTTCAAATCCGCCGCAACAAGGCTCTACGAACGTTTTGACAAACCCAAGGTCCATGTCAATACTTTATATTTGACAGCCAATGGAAAAGTGCTGCATCCAGTACTGGAAATCGGCTATGACACAGCTGAAATGAAAAATGTCGACGTGGGAAGAGCGCGGGCGCTTAGTTTGGAAAATGCACAATGGCAACCAGGTGATTGTTTGGGCGTAGGCGCACTGTCACTTTCCATGCAGGCCAAACTTCCGCATGGCGCATGGAGGTCGGTATGGACGGCTTTTGAAACATGGGATGCATAATGACATGATGAAATGCAAGACATTCAATGCATGGCTGGAAATGGCGCAAGATGATGAAGTGCTCATTGATCCCGACGATATCAATCACGAAGCGATAAACAATATGTGGAGCTTTTCGCCCACGGACGAGGAAACGCCGCAGATCCATGCGGCCGATATCGTCGAGTTCATTGGTGAGGTGATCGCGGCGCGCCGCAGCGCAGTCAAAGGCGAGGACATGCTGTTCTATTGCTGGCACGATGCGCAATGCCGGCAGTTGCGCTTCAGCCTGGTGTCACGCTCGCATGGGCGGTTGCCGTTTCGCTGCGAGTTGCACGAAACGCAGGATCTGGCGCTGATCGCCGATCGCGTGGTGAACGGGGACTGGCGCAACGAACATTATATGCAGGCCCCGTCGGAGGATGGCGATGAGCAGGAGCAAGTGCCGTTCGTCCTGCCCGTATTTGTCGTGCCCGTGCCCTAGGAATCAGCGCGGCGCAATCACGCCAGAAAGCGCGCAGGCCGGCAAGCCTCCAGGGCTGGCGCGGGCTTGCCAGTGACGATTTCCTCGCTGGCAAGCTGCCCCACGATGGCCGCCAGCACGACGCCCGGATGCATGGCGCACACGTACACGCCACCCACCTGCGGCAAGTAGCCGATGATGGGCACGCCGTCAAAGGGCATGGGACGCAGGCCGATGCAGGCGAATGCCGGCGCGATGGACTCGGCGCCTTCCAGTTCGTTGCGGATGGCGCTGGCCGTGCGCTGCGCCATGGCGGCGGGCTGGTTTTCCGGCGCGTCGTCCACATAGTCTTCCGCAGCCAGCATGGTGCCATCTTCTTCTTGCCGCACCTCCATTGCATGGCTGGAAATAATGCCGCGCACCAAGCCGGGCGGCGCCTGGTAGCGCATGAAAATGGCGGGCGAGGCATGGATGGGCAGACTGGCGCCCAGTTGCTCGGCCAGTTTGGCGGTACCTGTGCCTGCCGCCAGCACGACCACGTCTGCTTCGATGAGGCCTGCGGCCGTTTCCACGCCCGTCACCTTTGCGTCCCGGACGGCAAAGCCCAGCACGGGCGTGTGCGTGCGGATGGTCGCACCTAACGCCCTGGCCGCTGCCAGCATGGCGTGTGTGGCGGCAACGGCGTCGAGCGCGCCCTGCCCCGGTTCGTACAGCGCCTGTTCCGGCGGCTGCCGCAGATGCGGTTCAAGCTGGACGATGCGCGAGCGGTCCAGCAATATGGATACGGGCGACACCCGCCCATCCTGCGTGCCATACGACAAGGCGCCATGCCAGCGCACTTTCAATCCGGGCACCTGCGTTTCCAGCTGGCGCCAGGCCGCGATGGCGCCACCGCGCAGGGCCGCAATGGGGTCTGGCCCGGCGCAGGACGTGTTAATCCACGCAAACGAGGTGCCCGTCACGCCGGACGCGATGCCAGCCGCCTCGACAACGGTGACTTTTTCACCCTTGCTGGCCAGGTGGTACGCGAGCGACGCGCCGACGATGCCGGCGCCGATGACGACGATGCGTTTTGGGTCATCATGATTCATATCTGGCAACTTTGCTCATTTATCACAGGGCAGAGTCTACCCCAGCCGCCCGCAAATCCAGCGCATAGGCATGGCCATCGACAACATTGCCTGCCACGATCGCAATATCGGGCACGGCCATACCCTGCACGAAACCGCAGCGCTCCAGCACGCGGATCGAGGCCGCATTGCCATCGATGGCGTAGGCGCACAGGCTGGCCAGCCGCCATTTGTCTTGCGCCAGGGCGATCAGGTGGTGCAACGTGGCCGTGGCCAGGCCCTTGCCCGCTTGTTGTTCTCCGATGCGGTAACCGACTTCGGCCACGCCTTGCTGCCGGTCAATGTCCTTGAGATTGGCGCGCCCGATCAGCTCGCCGCGCTCATCGACGATGACGCAGGGGTGCATGCGTCCCTGCGCGTGCTCGTCCAGGAATTGCGCGACGTGCGCCTGGATGCCCTCGATGCTGTAAAAAGCGTCGGGACGCCGGTCGATATGGCGCTCGAACCAGGCCCGGTTGGCGAGTTCGAAGGTCAGCAAGGGCGCGGCGTCATCAAGGCGCAAGGTGCGTATCGTGTGTGTACTCATGGAGACTCCTGCAAAGGCATGAGTCTAGTGAAGCGCCACGCGGCCCGTCAATCTTGATTCCACGAATCAATATACAGATACAATCGCCGCCATGAAAAACGACTTATCCGCCCTCGACGCGGCGCACCTGCTGGGCGTCAGCCTGCCCACCCTGTATTCCTACGTGAGCCGGGGATTACTGGCGTCCGTCAGCAATGGAGATTCGCGCCGCAAGCGCTATCCTCAGGAAGACGTGCTGCGCCTGGCGGCCCGCAAGAATGACGCCAAGCGCGGCGGTCAGACAGCCGTGGCCGCCATGCACTGGGGCTTGCCCGTGCTGGAGACGCAGATTTCCCACATTCTCGATGGACGGCTGTTGTACCGTGGCCGCGATGCGACGACATTGGCCGAGTCCGCGGCTCTGGAGGCGGCCGCCAGCCTGCTGTGGGACGATAACGCGTGCGACTATTTCCAGCAAGACGCTCCTGTCCTGCCGCAGGGGCTGGCCAGCGCGCCGGGTGCGACGCCGCTGACGCGCGCCATGCTGGCCATGGCCATGCTGTCGTCGCTGCCTGCGCCTGCGGACATGCTGCAGTCCGCCCCCGCCCTGATGCGCATCCTGGCCGCCGCCCTGCTGCAGACAGCGCCGTCCGCCTTGCCGCTGCACCGGCAGCTGGCGCAGGCGTGGAATGCCGACACGGACCAGACTGAATTGCTGCGCGCCGCCCTCGTACTGCTGGCCGACCATGAATTGAATGCGTCGACCTTTGCCGTGCGCTGCGTCGCCTCGACGGGTGCCAGTTTGCCCGCCGCGCTGGGCGCCGGGCTGGCGGCCTTGTCCGGAGACAGGCACGGCGGCGGCAGCGCGGCGGCCAGGTGCATGTTGATGCAGGCGCTGGCCGCGCCGGACGCCAAGGACGCCATCGGCGCCTTTTACAAGACCATCGCGCCGGAATTCGCTGGCTTTGGCCACCCGCTGTATCCGCAAGGCGACCCGCGTGCCGCGTATCTGCTGGATCGCCTGTCGGCGCTGTCGCACAAGTCCCCCCAGCTGGGCGCCATCCTGCCCGTCTGCGCCACGGCGGGTGAGCTGCTCGATGCGCGTCCGAATGCCGACCTGGCGCTGGCGGCCATGGAGCTGGCGTTCGGCTGGCCCGAGGGCGCAGCATTGAGCGTGTTTGCGCTGGCGCGCTCGGCTGGCTGGATCGCGCATGCCAACGAGCAAGCCACCAGCGCGGCCTTGATACGGCCACGCGCACGCTATATCGGGCGCCACCAGCGCGACTGACAATAGACGCTTGATTTATTACGCATACGTAGTAGTATACTTCGCATGCGTATCAATACCTCCCCTACCTCAGACACCCCCGATGCCGTAGCCTGCCCGCTGGGCGAGCGTTCGCCGCGGCTGTTCAATCTGCTCAACCTGGCGCGCCAGAATCTGTTTCGTTCGGCCGATGCCGTCTTCACCAGCGAACTGGGTTTTTCCGGCACGCAAGTGGTCGCCCTGTTTGCCCTGAAGGGCGAGGAAGGCTGCCAATTGAAGGACCTAGGGCGGGCACTGCAGCTGAAAAACTCGGCCGTCACGGGGCTGGTGGCGCGCATGGAAGAAAACGGCCTGATCGTGCGCGGCCAGTCGGCGCTCGATGCGCGCGCCGGCACCTTGCACATGTCGCCCAGGGGCGGCGAAGTGCTGGCCGCCGCCCTGCCCCTGCTCGACAGCCTGAATGAACAACTGAAGCAAGGTTTCAGCGAGGAAGAACTGGCCGTCGTCGCCCGCTTCCTGCTGCACGCCTCGCGCCTGCGTTTTGCGCAGGACGTCTGACCCATCCCCACATCACCACCACAGGAGTTACCCATGCACCCGAACGACATGACCGGCTTGCAACTGATGCAAGCTTTCGCGCAAGGCCTGTTTCCCCGGCCCGGCATTTCCAAGACCATGCCCATGGATGCGCATACTGTCGAGCATGGCCGTGTCATTTTCACGGCGACGGCAAATGAAACGCACACCAATCCCATGGGCGGCGTGCACGGCGGTTTCGCGGCCACCGTGCTCGACACCGTCACGGGTTGCGCCACTCACACGGTCTTGCCGGCCGGCGAAAGCTACGGCACGACGGACCTGAACATCAAGATGTGCCGCCCCCTGCCCTTCAACGTGACGGTCTACGCCGAAGGCAAAGTCATCAATGCGGGACGCAACCTGGTCATTTCCGAAGGCACGATCCGCGACGAGGCCGGCAAAGTGTACGCGCACGCGACGGCCACCTGCATGATCATCCGCCCCCGGGAACAAGCGGCCGCATGATACGGCCCGGTACCATCGAGGAAGCCTGGCACGTGCTGCAGGCGATACCCGAGTTCGACCAGCGGCGCAGCCTGGCGCAGTTGCAGGAGCGGCTGCCCGCAGATGCGCTGATGCTGATCGCGGAAGCGGACGGCCAGCCCGTCGGCTTCAAGCTGGGCTATGCCGCAGAGGATGGCTCCCTGTATAGCTGGCTCGGCGGCGTGCTGCCCGCGCATCGCAAGACGGGCCTGGCGCAGCGCCTGCTGGAAGTCCAGGAAACCTGGGCCAGCGCACACGGTTTTGCGGCGGTCACGGTGAAATCGATGAACCGCTATCCCGCCATGCTGCGCTTGCTGATCCGCAATGGATACCAGATCAGGCTGGTGGAGCACTTTGGCGACACGGCCAGGGAGCGCATTCATTTCATCAAGCCGCTGCCTTGAGTGCCTCACAAAGCTGTATCCATATCTCTTACTTGCCAAAGAAGTAACACTGCCATACACTCAACCATGCTGTGTCCCTGAATCGACAGCATGAGATGTTATATCGCAGGCGCGTTAGCTCGTCGTTTTGTAATGTAGAACACGTTGGGTCTAAAAAAATGAAACTACCCGTTCAGCTTGAAAAACTGCATCAAGTCGCTGATGCCGCCGCAATTCAGTTTGAAACTTCCGCCGATATGGTCTTCGAGCCTTGTGGCCTTATCCTGGAAACGCCTCAAATGGAACAGCAATACTGGTGCACCCCTGCTAACGTCGTTACCTTTGCAAGCACAGGCGGGGACGGTGTCCATTACAGTTATCTCAAAGACTTTGTATCCGCTAACGGAACTTTACCGATCGTAATGACTCTGCCAAGCGCGGACGAAAACAACGTAGTGATCGCCGAGTCCTTTGAGGAATTCTTTAATTTGGGCTACTACGTCGGCTGGTACTCCCTGGAGCAGTTGGTATATCAAGAGGAAGAAGCAATCGGTTACTTTACAGAACCCGACGAAGAACACCATGACGATGCGGAGTCTCGTCTCGAATACATGCGAGAAGCTTTGCAGATGCGTCCTGTTCCGCCGCAGATGGCGCGGCTCGCCAAGCTCCGCGAGCAATATTTCGATCTTCTGCTGATCGCGGAGTTGCCGGAGTAAGCGCAGCCAGTCATTCAGCCGGACGCGTTGGCGCGCACCCTCAGCCCGCCGCCTTCTTCTTCCCCCTCAACAAACTCCCGGCCGCATTTTCCTCGAAGCGGCCCGCCTCTTCTATATAGCCATGCACGGTGCCGTCGTGGCGCCAGCCGCCCTGGCGCTTGATGGCCTGGAAATCGGCGCCGGCCCGGTGCGCGCTGGTGGCCATGCCGCGGCGCAGGCTGTGGCTCGATAGTTCCGGCACGTAGTCGAGCGCCGCCAGCCTGGCGCAAGCTTCCAAGATCGTATTGATGCTGCTCGCGTGCAGTCCCTTCGCGCCCACGTGTCCCCACTGGTTCACCGTGCGCAAGAGCGGCCCCGTGCGGATGTGCGCCGCGGCCAGCCACGTGCGCAAGGCCGTGGCCGGGCAGCAGACGCCGTCGCCGAACGGAATCGCCTTGACGATGCCCTCCCCCAGTTGGTCCGTTTTCGAGCGGGGCAAGGTGATCACCATGCCCTGCGGCTCCCAGCGCACGTCTTCCACGGTCAATCCCACCAGTTCGCTGCGGCGGAAACCGCCAAAAAATCCCAGCTGCAGCAAGGCGCTGTCGCGCAAGGCCTTGTTGGTGCCCAGCGCGGCCAGCTTGGCGACGATCGCTTCCAGATCCTCCAGCGGCAGGGCCTTGGCCTTCTTTTTTGGCTTGCCGTGCAGGCGGGCGATGCCGGCCAGGGTTTTGCGCACGGTGGGCGTGGACGCGGGGTCGGCAAAGCCCTGGTACACATGCCATTGCGACAGGGCCGTCAGGCGCAGGGCCAGGGTACGGGCGTTCAGGCTGTCCGCATGGGCCATCAGGTAGCGGATGACGGTGGACTCGTCGGCGGGCAGCGCCCCGCCCCAAGTCTGGAAGTGGCGGATGGCGGAACGGTAGGTGCGGCGCGTGTTATCGGACGTGGCGGCGGCGAGAAACGCCTGGTGGCGCGCGGCCAGCTCGGCATCGATCAGGGCGCCGTGTAATGGGGCAGGAGCGATAGAGGTGCTTTTGGACGCGGCAATACGTCGTTTCGAGAGGGGCAAATCGGGCATGGCGGCGGCGAAATCGCGGTTTTGTACTGGGAGATACGCAGAATAGCATGCAAAGCACCCCCGTAACACGCGATAATCGATCTTATCATGACTTATATTTTTCAAAAATCACGAAAATTTATATCGTAATATTATCCGATATTACGTATCATGTAATACGTTACTAAATTTCGCTCATAGGTGGTTTTATGGCCCGCACCGGCATTTTGTACTCTGATGTTATGAAAGCAGCCCAAATCGTCGCTGCCGATGGGCGTAATCCCACGGTCGACAGCGTGCGCGAAGCGCTGGGCAGCACGGGCAGCAAGAGCACCATCGCGCCCTTGTTGAAACGCTGGAAAGAGGAGTTCCAGGGCGCGGGCGCCGTGAAAACGGAAGCGGGCTTGCCGGCCGAACTGATGGAAGCGATGCGCGGCGTCTATGAGAAGCAGCAGCGCGACGTGGCGCAGCAGCTGGAAACGGGCATGCAACAGAACCGCGCGGAGCTCGACGCGGCGCTGGAAAAGCTGAAGAAGACGGAAACGGAGCGGTTGAAACTGACGGAGGCGCGCGCCGCCCTCACCCAGGAATTGCGCGCCACCCAGCACGCGCTGGCACAGCTGAAGGAAGAGCACCATTTTCGCGCCGTCACCCTGGCCACCCTGCACAGCGACAACGCCGGCCTGACGCAGCGCCTGGCCGACCGGGGTGAGGAAATCGCGGCCCTGAACCGCCAGCTGGCGCAAGTGCGCTCGCAGTTCGACCATTACCAGGAAGCGGCGGCCGCGCAGCGCAACGAGGAACGGGCCCAGGCGCAGCAACGGGAGAGCCGCCTGGAGCAGGAGAACGCCCAACTGCAGCAGCGTCTGCAAGGCCAGCAAGCGACCTTGGTGCAGCAAGACATGCGGCTGGCACAGCTGCAGGCCGAGCATACGCGCCTGGCTGATGAAGCGTCCGCCGACCGCGCAGCGCTTGCTACCGTGCGTCCCGAGCGCGACCAGTTCGAATTCCAGTACTTGCAGGCGGCCGCGTCGGCCGACGCCCTGCTGGCCAAGCTCGATACAGCCTTGCTGGCGCTGAGCGACGCCAAGGTGGCGCTGGCCGCGCAAGACCGGCAGCTCGACATGCTGGCGGAAAATGCGCAAGCGTCGCAACTGAAGGCGGAAAGCCTGGCGCAGGAGCGCGATGGCTTGCTGCGCGAGAATGCCGGCATGGCGGCGCGGCTGGCCCTGTTTTCGGATAGCAAGGAGAAACGCGATGTTTGAACCTGTCTATTTGGCTGCCTTGCCCGCCTCGCTGAATCTGACGCTTTACTGCCGGTAGCGCACCCGTATCCACGCGCCGATGGCGTCCACGCCGCTGTCCGCCGCATCTTCGACCCAGCCCGCGCGCGCATAAAAGCGCCGCGCGCCCGTATTGCTCAGCTGCGTTTTCAGGCTCAGGCGGGGACCGAAGCATGCCACGACGGCCGCCAGCAGTTGCCCGCCGATGCCCGAGCCGCTGTGCGCCGGGTGCACATACAGGTGGTGCAGGAAATAGTCGGGGGCATCGCCCGTGTACACGGCGGCAAAACCGGTGACGATGCCGCCGCGTTCGGCAACAAGGATGGCTTCGCCCTGCGTCGCCGCCGTGAAAGTAGCGCTGCCGGCGACAGGGCCGAAGGCGTCGCGCCCTGCCAGGGCCAGGATGGCGGTGCAGGACTGCGCGTCCGCGCTGGAGAAAGGACGAATCAGGCACATGGCTGGCGCGCTATCCATTCCTTACAGGCGGCGATTCAGCACGCTGTCGATATCGTGGGTTTTCAGTTCCACCTGGACTGTGCCGTCCCGCAACCAGTAGCCGTCACCTCCCTGCCGCAGTGCCGCCAGATCGAGCGTGCCCAGGGGTGGCGGGAAGGTGCTGGCGAGCAAGGCCGCCACGTCGTCCCATTCCCCATAAAACAGTTTCAGATACCAGCCGTCGTCGTGGGCAAAGGCGAGAAAGCGGCCCTGCAGGGCGGGCAGCGGCGCCAATGCGGCACGGTGATCGAGCATCTCAGCCACGGCAGCATCCTTGGACGCGGGTGGCTTGCCCTGCCAATCGGCCCAGGCATGGCTGCCCCACGCGTGCATGTCTTCGAGCGCCAGGGCCGGCAGTTGTTGCGGCGCCAAGATATGAAAGGCGGCAGGCTTTTTGATTGTGCCGGCGCTGCCCTTGCGCAGCACGATGCCGTCCGCTTCGCCGAGGGCAGCAATACAATCCTTGAATTCGATGCCGGAAGCGACGAGCATGCGCTCGGCCGGGTCGTGCCAGATATACAGATAATGTCTCAAGTAGAAGTCCGTTTTGGTTTTGGCGCCGTATTTGCGGCCACGGCGGCGCGTATCAGCGCCTTGAACGCCGCGGCATCGAGATGCTCGCCTTCGTGGATATCGATGGCCCGGCGCGTGTTGCCGTCCAGGCTGGCATTGAACAGGCCGGCCGGATCGGGCAAGGCGGCGCCCTTGGCGAAGGTGAGTTTTACGGCCGATTTGTAGGTTTCGCCCGTGCAGATCATGCCCGCGTGCGACCAGACGGGCACGCCGCGCCATTTGACTTCTTCGACCACCTCCGGGTCCGCTTGGCGGATCAGCGTCCGCACATTGGCCAGGATTTTGCCGCGCCAGTCCGTCAGCGAGGCGATCTTCGCGCCGATTTGGCTGGCGGCGGGCTCGGCGTTTTCGGCGCCATTATCGGGCGCCGTGCCCGGTACTGTTTTTTTCATGGCTGACATTTCCTTCCCTGCCCGCTTGCCTTACTGCGCAGGATCGGCCATGCAGCTGGCAAGCGAGGCAATCAATTGTGCGCGCAGCGCCTGGTATTGCGCATCCGTCGCAAAGTCGCGCGGATCGGCCGGCTGGTTCAGTATGTAGGCGGTGGCGACCGTGCCGCTGGCGGCGTGCAGCAGTGTATACAAACTGATGATGCCTTGCGCTTGCGCGATACTGGCGTTATTCAATCCTAGCACTTCCACGCCATCGCGCGCGTCCGTTTCCAGCGGCAGTTGCTGCGGCAGCTTGCCCCTGGCGGCCATTTCCCGCATCTGCGCCACGATGGTCTCGCGGTCGGCCGCGAACTGGCCTTCGGCGCTGCGTTCGATCTTCAGATTCACGAAAGGCAAGCTGCTCTTGCGGAACAGCATCAGCCGATAGCCATCGGCCGTCGATATCTGCCTATCCCCCGCCGCCATCTTGACGATGCGCGTGGTCGCACCGGCTGGCAGCCGGTCCTGCGTCCTGAACTGGAACTGGCTGCGGTTGATGCATTGCGCCAAGGGCGCCAAAGGATCGGCCGTGCGGTCTTGCGCGTGGACGCCCAGTGTCGCAAGCAATACGGGAATGGCAAGCAAATGGCGGTGGTTCATGAGAGGCGTCAGTCATCGAGTCAAGGTGCGGCGAGCATAACCGTCTATATTGCCAGAAGGCAAATGTTTAGTTGCCATCCTCTAAATACCCATGGGATAGCTTCTTAATATGAACTTCACCTGGCCCACGTAGCATTCATGTTGGCAAGGCTCTCATTGTGCAGCGCCTGCCCTTTACCGGCAGAACCATGAATGACATCGCGTTAACCCTGCGCCACGGCGCCGCCGTGCCGCACCCGGCCAGCGGCCACCGCCTGAAAGCGGCGCTGGGCGCCCTCTTCTTTCCCCGCCAGCGCTCGCGCTGGCACGCTTTCCTGGGCAGCATGCCGGGCCTGCACTCGCTGGCGCAGCTGCATCCTTGCCTGCGCTTCAAGATTTACCGTCCTTACGCCTCGCGCCTGCTCGGTTGCGCGGATCGCCTGGCCTTGCTGGAAGGACATTACCGTTTCCTGTGGCAAGCGGGCGCGCGCGCCCTGGTCGAACGGGCCGCGCACGCGCCCGTGGTGCTGGCCGCATTCCAAGGCAAGGACGGGGCGCTGTACCGCTTGCAGCTGACGGCCATCCACGACAGCTACCGCGAAGGCGAACTGTGCCTGCGCCTGACGCGCGACGGCCAGCCCCTGTACCTGGCCAGCTTTTTGTTCGTGCCGCGGGCCGATGGCGTCTCGCTGCAGCTGGGCGCGCTGCAAGGCTTGCGCTCGGAAGCGGGCAAGCTGGCCGTCAAGGAAGCCACGCGGGCGCTGCATGGTTGCCGTCCGAAAAACCTGATGGTGACGGCCTTGCGTGATTTCGGCGACTTTTTTGCCTGCAATAACCTGTTCTTGATCAGCAATGACAACCGCATCGCCCTGAATGCGCGGCGCCGGCGCCATATCGCCGCCGACTACGACCTGGCGTGGCAAGAGTTGCACGCCTTGCGTATGCGCGACGGCAATTATCACTTGCCCTGCGCGCCCTACCGTGCGCCAGACCTGGCCGGTGTGCCATCGAAAAAGCGCGCCGATGCGCGGCGGCGCGGCGAATTGCTGCAAGACATGGCCGACGGCATGCGCGCGCAGCTGGCGGATTTTCTGGAAGCGCCGGCGGCTGACAATTGAGCAGGCACAAGCATTGCCAAGCCGATAAGCATGTCATAAAACTCAGGCAACCTTCATGTTGGCGCCGTATCCTTCACTTGACATGCCAGATACCCTATCGAGGCGCTGGCGTGCATCCGGCCCACCCAGGACAAGGTTCCCATGACACCCGCATTTACTTTTCTCCCCCTTTGCCTGCTCGGCAGCGCCGCACTGGCCGCCCCCGTGCTGGACGACGCCGTGCGCCAACGCGCCGAGGAACTCACGCGCACGGGCATGCACGCGAGCATCGTCATCGCCATCATCGACGGCAAGGACAGCGCTGTGTACGGCTTTGGCAGCGTACACGCCGGCAAGAACATCAAGCCGGGCGCCGATACCGTCTACCAGATCGGTTCCGTCACCAAGACCATGACGGGCTTGCTGCTGGCCGACGCCGTCGTCCAAAACAAGGTCAAACTCGATGAGCCGGTGGCGGCATTATTGCCCGGCTATACGGTGCCTGCGTTCGAGGGCAAGACGATCAGCCTGCTCGACCTGGCCACGCACTACTCCTCGCTGCCGCGCCTGCCCGACAACTTCGCGCCCAAGGACCCGGCCAATCCGTATGCCGACTACACGGAAGCCAAACAGCGGCAGTTTCTCGCCGCCTATCATCTGCCGTATGCGCCGGGCACGAAACTTGAATACTCCAATATCGGCTACGCCGTGCTGGGCACGGCCCTGGCGGCACAGGCCGGTACCAGCTTTGAAGCGCTGCTGCAAAAGCGCATCGCCGTTCCGCTGGGCATGCGTTCCACCTCGAACAAACCCACGCACGGCATGCTGGCGCGCCTGGCGCCCGGCCATTTGCTGTCGGGAGAACCGACACCCGCATGGAATATGAACGTGGTGGCGCCGGCCGGCGGCGTGTATTCGAGCGCGCGCGACATGATTTCCTACTTGCAAGCGTATATGTTCAAGCCGCTGCGCCCGTACGCGCTGGCGATCCAGCCGCAGCGTCCGCTAGCGCCCGACAGCGGCTCGAAAATCGGCCTGGCCTGGCTGCTGGAACAGCAACAGGGGCAAACCTACGCCTGGCACAACGGCCAGACGGGCGGCTACGCCAGCTATGCGGCGTTCACGACGGACGGCAAGCGGGGCGTGATAGTGCTGACCAACACGGTGCGCGAGGTCGATGCGCTGGGCTTGTCCGCCCTGCTGCCCGGCACACCGTTGCCGCCGCTGAAAAAGCCGCAGGCCGCCATCGAGCTGCCGCGCACAGCACTGGCCGAGTACGTGGGCGAGTATCCGCTGGGCGCGGAATTCACGTTGACGGTGACCTTGGGCAAGAACGGCCTGGAAGCGGCCGGCACGGGCGTTGGGTCAGCCCCCTTGTTTGCCAGCGCCAAGGACCAGTTTTTCTTCCGCGCCATCGAGGCGGAACTGGCATTTACACGCGATGCGGCGGGCAAGATCGCCGGCGCCGTGCTCAAGCAAGGTAGACAGGACGTCGTCTTGCCGCGCAAGCCGTAAAAATCAAGCTGCCGGGTCCTGCATGAATTGCTCGACCCGGGCGACAAACGCCGCCTTGCTGCGCGTGCGAAACTCGCCGAGGAAGGCGTCGCTGCCCTGGACGATCTTGCCATGGCGGTCGTATGCCACCTTGCCCATCTCCAGCACGAATTCGCCCTGCGGATCGTCCTCCGGTTCAAAATGCGAATTGAAGCAGTAGCCGGAGTCGCGGCAGCTGCCCCACAGCAACAATGCGCTGCTGAACCATTCCATCGTATCAGGGCCCGGGTCGACTTCGAACAGGGTGTTGACGGTGATGTGCCAGCCACCGGGGACGCGCAGCGGCTGCAAGGGATAGGGAAAGCGTGGCTGTTTCATGTGGACGACGGCGCGCGGCGCGCCCGGTAAAAAGTGAGGAATTCCGCGGCCGGCAACGCTTTCGCAAACAGCCAGCCCTGGCCGAATTCTACCTTGCGTTCCAACAAATAATCGGCTTGCTGCTGCGTTTCGATGCCTTCGGCCACGATCAGCATGTTCAAGGTGCGGGCCATGGCGATGATGTGCGGCGTGACGCTGCTGGTGGCGGCGTCCGTGCCGATCGTGTCGACGAAGGATTTATCGATTTTCAAGGCGTCGAGTGGCAGATTTTGCAGGCTCGACAGGCTGGAATAACCGGTGCCGAAGTCGTCGATGGCCACGGCATGGCCCCGTGCCCTGGCCTTTTCGATGGTGGCGCGGGCCGCTTCCACGTTGATGAAGCCCCGTTCCGTTGCTTCCAGCCAGATCTGCTGCGCCTCGATGCCCGTGCCGGCCAGCGCGCGTTCCAGCACGTCGAGCACCCGGCCCGTTTCGATGTCGCTGGCGCACAGGTTGATGGCGATGTGCAGCTCGCGGTCAGCCAGCAGCGCGGCGCGCATGTCGGCGATCACGCAAGCGATGACCTGGTCCGTGATGGGCAGTATCAGTTCGGCCTCTTCGGCCACGGGGATGAACAGGTCGGGCCGTATCATGCTGCCGTCGGGACGGCGCCAGCGTATCAGCGCCTCGGCGCCCACGCACACGCCCGTATCGAGCGCGATGATCGGCTGATAGTGGACAAAGAATTCACGCCGCTCGACGGCCGTTTCCAGTTCGCCGCGCAGCGACAGCCGGCGGCGCGACAGCCACACGACGATGCCGACGATGAAGGCGGCCATCAGCAGGCCCAGCGGCAAGAGCAGCAGCTGTTCGCGGCGCAGCCTCTCGCTGAGCTTGCTGCGCGGCTCGATCATGACGGCCGTCAAGCCATCGCGGTACAGCATCGCATGGATGCTGTCCTCGCGCGCCAGCGTGTCCGCCGTCCCATTGCCCGTCTCTCCCTTGCCGGCGAGCAGGGTCTTGACCAGTGCCGGGTCCGGATGGTGCAAGGTGTCGAGCACGCCACCCTTGCCGATGGCCACGGCCATCTGGATGTCGTTGTCGACGATGACGTCGGAAAAGCGCACGGGATCGATCAGCACCTTATAGGCGCGGTAGGACAAGCCCACCATGCGCTTGCCGCCGCTGACGACGGGGCGCAGGTTGAAATCGAGGCCCATGCCATTGTCGAGGGTAAAGTCGGCGGGCGTGACGGCGATGCGCGCTTCCTCCATGCCGTTCGACGTGCATTTGAGCAAGCCGTTTTCCACATAGCCGATATCGTCGATGCTGCGCGTGGTGATGGTGATGCGGCGCAATTGCTGGACATGCGCTTCCGAACACGGCGCCAGGTCCAGCGCATCGGCGCTGCGCAAGGCCATGCTGGCCGAAGCGATCGAACGGTGGGCGCGCTCGAGCGCATAGCCGGCCAGCAGGCGCAGGCGTTCCTGCTCGCCCTGCTCGGCGCGCACGGACGACAAGTAGAAGGCCAGGCTCAGGGGGGCGGCCACGCCGATGACTGCCACCAGCACGCTGGTAATAATGATCCGTTTTCTGCGCATGTGATTACCTGCGGTAGTTATATGATTGCTATGTATTGCTCGATGGCATCATATTACAAGTGCAGGCCGCGCACGCGGATATTGTTGAACAGTTACATCTTTTCCAGCGGTCGCGCCAGCACGAACACGAGCGCCGCCACCACGGCCGCCAGTCCGCCAGCCAGGTACAGCACGCTGGCAAAACCGTCGATGAAGGCGTGGCGCGCCGCTTCCTGCGCCACGGCCTGCATCGCGGGCGGTAGCTGGCCGAAAGCGTCGGCCGCGTTGCCGGCGACGATACGGCCGATCATTTCAGGCGAGGCCTTCAAGCCGTGCAGCCACGCCAGCTTGTCGAACGAAGCGGCCGTGCGCATGGCCAGCACGGCGCCCAGCGCACCGACGGCCAGCACGATGCCGACAAAGCGCGTCGTCGTGCTGATGCCCGAGCCCATGCCCGTGCGTTCTCTGGGGATGCAGGCAAGGATGGCTTTTTGCGTGGTGCCGTTGAGTAATCCCGCTCCCGCGCCCGTGACGATCATGCCCGCCGCCACCCATCCGTACTGCAGGCTGGCGGCGGCCATCGCCGTGGCCACGTTGCCCACAGCGACGATCAGCAAGCCCGTCACTAAGATGCCGCGGTCGTCCAGATGGCGCATGGCGCGCGGCGCCAGACGGGACAGCACCACCATGGCGACGGCAAACGGCAGCATGGCGCAGCCGGCCAGCACGGCGGAAAAGCCGAAGGCGTTCTGCAAGTACAGCGGCAGGAAGGTCATCATCACTTGCGCGGCGATCGCATAGCCGAACATGCCCAGCACGGCGCCGACGAACACGCGGCGGCCAAACAGCGACAGATCGACCATGGGCGCGCGCTGGCGCCGTTCCACCAGCACGAACACGGCCAGCAGGGCCGCACCAGCCACAAAACGCAGGACGGTGGCGTGGCTGGACCAGCCCGCCACGCTGGCGTCGATCAAGCCCCAGATGATGGCGAACAGGCCAGCGGAGAATAATGCCGCGCCAAGCGGGTCGAAACTGGCGTTGGACGCATCTTTCGATTCGTCCACGTGCTTGCCTACCAGCCACATCAACATGGCGACGACGGGCAGGTTCAGGTAGAAAATCCAGCGCCAGTTGATGGCGCTTGTGATCAGGCCGCCCAGCAAGGGTGCCACCGTCATGGCCACGCCCATGGCCGCGCCCCACACGGACCAGGCGCGCGCCCGCTCCTTTTCCGCATGGAAGGTGTGGCCGATGACGGCCAAGGCGGAGGTCAGCAGCAGCGCCGCGCCCAGGCCCTTGACGGCGCGCGCCACGTTGAGCACGAACGGCGTCCACGCCAGGCCGCACAGCAAGGAGGCCAGCGCGAACACGGCCAAGCCAAACAGCATCACCGTGCGCCGCCCCAGGCGGTCGGCGATGCTGCCGGCGGGCAGCAAAAATGAGGCGAACGCCAGCATGTAGGCGCTGACCACCCATTCCACGTCGACGAAGCTGGCGTTGAGCGAACGGGCGATCGACGGCAGGGAGACGGCCACGACGTTGGTGTCGAGCATGATCAGCGCACACACCCCCGAGCACGTATATAAGGTCCAGTTGGTATTTTTCATGTCCCGATTGTAAGCACGCTTGTATTATTTCCTGTTATAAGACAGCCGCCTTATAATTTACCCATGGTGAATACAGATAAAGAGATGGAACTGCGGCATTTCCGCTGCGTGCTGGCCGTCGCGCACAGCCTGCATTTCGCGCGGGCCGCCGCGGAACTCGGTATTTCGCCGCCCGCGCTGACCAAGCAGGTGCAGGAAACGGAGCAGCTGCTGGGCACGCGGCTGTTCCAGCGCAGCAAGCGCGCCGTGTCCCTGACGGCCGCCGGAGAATTGTTCGTCATCGAGGCCACGCGGGCGCTGGGGCAACTGGCGCAGGCGCAGGAAGTGGCGCGGCGTGCGGGCCGGGGCGAGCTGGGACGGCTGGAAATCGGCTACGTGGCGTCGGCCGCCTATTCCGGCGTGCTGCAGGACCAGTTTGCCCGCTTTCGTGCCACCCACCCGGGCATCCACATTGGTGCGCGCGAATACGCGATGGATACCCTGCCCGGCTTGCTGGACCAGGGCCGGGTCGACCTGGCGTTCGTGCGCCCGCCCCTGCACTTGCCGGACGGACTCGACAGCGTGGTCTTGCTGCGCGACCGCTTCGTGCTGGCCGTGCAGGCCGACAGCCCGCTGGCTTCGTTTGACGTGGCGGCGCCGGCCGCGCTGGCACAGCAGGCGTTTATCGTGCCGGAACAGGAATTGGGAACCCTGGAAGTGAGCCGGCGCGGCGGCTTTGCGGCGCAGGTGGTGTCGCGCCCGGGTAGCCTGGTGGCCGTGCTGACGGAAGTGTCGCTGGGGGTCGGCTGCGCCATCGTGCCCCATTCCGTGATGGCCAGCGTGCAATTGCCGGGCGTGGTGTTCCGCGAGCTGCAAGGGCCGCAGATCAGCTCGGAAATCGCCGTGGCCTTCCGCCGCCACGAACAGGCGCCCGCCGCGCGTGCCTTTATTGCCCAGTTGCGCGCAGTAGCGCTGTAGCGCCGGTTTAAGCTTAACTATTCTTCAACACGGCCACGGCGTAGGTGCACGCTGTGGCCGTTTCATTCTTGAACACGCAGTCGGCCGGCGGCCCCAGTTCCAGGCAGTCGCCCTCGTCCAGCACGTGGCGGGTCTCCCCTTCAATGAAGACGAGGCTGCCGCTGAGCGACCATATCAGTTGTCTCCGCGATACATAGGCGGCGGCTGGCATGGCCACCACGGAGCCCGGCGGCAAGGTAATATGCACGAGGTCGAGCGGCATGTCGGACGCGGGCGACACGTGCCGCCGCAGATAGCCGCTCTGCGGGTCGATCCACACGGGCTGGTCCGCCTTGCGCAGCAAGCGCCCTGCGCACATCTCGGCGCGCGCGATCAGCTCGGACATGCTCAAGTCGAAGGCGCCCGACAGCCGCGCCAGCAAGGTGGCCGTGGGGCTGCAATCACCCCGCTCCACCTTGTGCACCATCGCGCGCGACACGCCAGAGCGGGCCGCCAGGTCCGTCAGCGACCAGCCCAGGTTTTCCCGCTCGAGGCGCACCCTGGCGCCGATGCGCTGATTCAATTCGTCTGGTTTAGTGGACATGTATCGGCTTCCATTCGGATTTTATTGGACAAGCGGTGAGCGGCAATCTATGATTTGTCCATTATAGTAGACGCTTGACGAGGAGAGCAACATGCAGATACGCGATGCCCATGCGGGCGATATCGAGGCCATACTGGCCATCTACAACGATGCCGTCAGCAATACCCTGGCCATCTGGAATGAACGGACGGTCGATGCGGCCAACCGCGCCGCCTGGCTGGCCGACCGCCAGCGGGCCGGCTACCCGGTGCTCGTCGCCATCGATGCCGAGCAGAATGTCGCCGGCTACGCCTCGTTCGGCGACTGGCGCCCGTTCGAGGGTTTCCGGCATACGGTCGAGCATTCCGTGTACGTGCGCGCCGATCGCCGGGGCGCCGGCGTCGGCAAGGCCTTGATGGTGGAATTGATCGCGCGGGCGCGCGGCCTGGGCAAGCACGTGATGGTGGCGGGCATCGAGGCGGGCAATGCCGGCTCGATCGCCCTGCACAAGCAGCTGGGTTTCGCGGAAGTGGGATTGATGCGCCAGGTGGGCACCAAGTTCGGCGCCTGGCTGGACCTGGCGTTCCTGCAGCTGCAGCTCGATACGCGCAGCGATCCGGACGGCATCGCGCCGCCCGGCTAAGCAAGCATCAGGGATCGATCTCCGGTGGCGGACGGCGCAGCGCCATATGTTCCCACACGGCCACCAATACCAGCACGCAGCTGGTGATGCAGGCCAGGGTCAAGGGCGAATACAGGCGGCCGTAGGCCATCGGGATCAGCGCCAGGATGATCAAAATGCCCAGCAGATGCGACAGCGGCGGCGCGGCGCGCTCGCTGCTGACCCATTTGAACAGCGCGTTGCCCAGCAAATACAGGATCGGGCCGCCCAGCAAGGCGCTGATGCCGGCAAAGCTCGCTTCGTCCGGATGCACGAGGGCCAGTTCATCGGCCACGGCGCTGACGATCACGCCGCCCACGATCAGCACGTGGATATACGTGTAGGCCTTGCGGGCGATGCGGCCCGGGTCTTTCGAGTGAGCGATGCGGTGGTGGCCCGCCTCGGCGCCCGTGTCGAAATAAATCCACCACATGGCGATGCTGCCGACCAGGGCCGACAGGAAGCCCAGCCAGTTGGCGGCCGTCCATTCCAGGCCCGCGAACGTGGCGCCCGTCACCAGCAACGATTCACCGAGCGCGATGATGACGAACAGGCCGCAGCGTTCGGCCATGTGGCTGCCATCGACGTCCCAGTCGGCCGTCGTCGAGCGGCCCAGGCCCGGCAAGCCGAACTGCATCCAGGGACCGGCCAGGTCGATCGCCAGTGCCAGCATCCACCAGAAGATGCGCTCTTCGGGCGACGCCATGCCCCCGGCGATCCAGAAGATGCCGGACAACACGGCCCACAAGGCGATGCGCTGGAAATTGCGGCGGCGCGACAGCGCTTCATGGCGCACGGCCCACCAGGCAAACAGGGGCCGCCCCACCTGCATGGCGACGTAGGCGCCCGCAAAAGCCAGGCCCCGCGTGCCGAACGCTTCGGGGATCGAGGCCGACATGATCAGGCCGCCCAGCATCAGCGCGAACAGGCAGATGCGCACGGGAATGCGCTCGGGGTCGAGCCAGTTGGTGATCCACGACGTGAAGATCCACACCCACCAGACGGCCATCAGCAGCAAGCCAGTCTGCAGCCAGCCCATGGCGCTCAGGTGGGCCAGCAAGCCGTGCGACAGTTGCGTGACGGCAAACACGAACACGAGGTCGAAGAACAGCTCGATCATGCCCACCTTGCCGCTGTCCAGCCCGCCGCGCGTGCGCAACAGCGATTTTCTTAATTCCATAGCTACTCTTTCATTCATGCTTGATTAAAACGGTTGATCCTGGACTTTATGGCTTTACTTGTGTCAGCAAGGGCAAGCCGGCGAAGTGCGCGGCCAGGTTATCGACGACCAGTTGCCCCATCGCGTGGCGCGTTTCCACGGTCAGGCTGCCCACGTGGGGCGTGAGCACGACGTTGGGCAAGGCGCGCAAGGCGGTCGGTACGCGCGGTTCGTCGGCAAACACGTCGAGACCGGCAGCGCCCAGGTGGCCATCCTGCAAGGCGGCGATCAGGGCGTCTTCATCGATCAGCGCGCCACGGGCGATATTGATCAGGGTGCCTTGCGGGCCGAGCGCGTCGAGAATGGTGCGGTCGACGATCCTGCGCGTGGCGGGCGTGCCCGGCGCGCAAACGATCAGGTAATCGCTTTCCTGCGCCAGGGCCAGCAGCGATTCCGCGCGCGGCACAGTAGTATCGGCAATGGCGCGCGGCTGGAAGTAGCGGACGTGGACGCCGAAAGCGGCCAGGCGCAGCGCGATGGCCTGGCCGATCTGGCCGAAACCGAAGATGCCGGCCGTCTTGCCGCGCAGGCTAGATGCGGGAGCGATGGCCTCGCGGCGCTCCCAGCCGCCGTCGCGCACGAAGCGGTCGAGCGCCACGATATGCCGCGCGCTGGCCAGCAACAGGGCCAACGCCACGTCGGCCACGTCGTCCGTCAGCACGTTCGGCGTGGTGGTGACGGCGATGCCCCGTTCGCGCGCCACGTCGAGCGCCACGCCATCGAGACCCACGCCATTGACGGCGACAATTTCCAGATTCGGCAGCAAGCCCATGTCGGTGGCATTCAATCCCAGCGCGCCCGTCGTGACGACGGCGCGGATAAGCGGCGCGCGCTCGGCCAGCCAGGCGTGGCGTTCGTCCGCCGGCACTTGCCAGGCGTGATGACAGGTGTATTGCTGTTCCAGCTGCGCGTTGACGGCAGCCGAAGGGCTGGGAGCGAGGATGAGGAGGTCGGGTGGCATGGGCGTCCGGGTCGGTGTCGGCAGGATTTGCAGACGCAACTTAGCATATTTGATGCCACGCCGGGGGTGACTGCCCTATTACCGCCCCTAAAACCCTGCCCGGCGCACGGTCTTTTCCCGCGTGGGCCTACCCCATCGAATCGTAGGTCGGCTTAGCCCAACGGGCGTAAGCCGACGTGCGCCGCCACGCAGCATGTCAGATTACGCTGCGCTAATCTGACCTACAGCTAATCTGACCTGCACAGCCTTCCATCCGACTCAACCCGGGCAAGGCACTCTTTTCACCTTGCCGCCTGTCTTGAACGGGTCGGCGCCCGCGCCCGGGTTCGCGTCGAGACCAAAGCACGTGGCCCCGCCGGCGCTGACGACGCGCGTGGCGGGCCGGCCATCGGCCGTCAGGTATTCCTCCACGCGGATGACGGGGCCGCCGCGCCAGGCTGAGGCGACCAGCTTCTGGAAAGTGCTTTCGCTCTTGAGTTCGGCCGTGGCCAGCCACGGCTTGTCTTGCCTGGTTTCGCCGCGCAGGGCCTTGTCGGCAGCGCCTGCGGCCAGCCGGGCGCGCGTGCGCAAGTCTCCGGCGGACGGTACCGTGGCGGGTGCGGCGGATGCGGCAGGCAATTCCTCGGCGGGAACGGTGATGATTTCTGCGGCCACGGCGGGCGGCGCGGCAATTGCGGACGGTACTGTAGCCCGCGCGCGCGGCATGGGAGCCGGCATCGGCAGCGGCAAGGCCAGCGGCGGCGTCGGCGGCGCTGGCCGGGGCGGCAGCAAGGTCATGAAGGCCACTTCCGTGTATTGCTTCAGTTGCCGCGCCGGCAGCAGCAGAAAATACAGGCCCAGCGCATGCATGGCCAGGATCAGCGCGACGGCCGCGCCTTTCAGGCTCAAGCCCCGCCGTATGCGCAGGCGCATGGAAGCGGACGGTAGATGGCGGAGCAATGGCATGCGGTTTCCTGTGGGCGCCGGGCGCGATGGCCCATTCTAGCGAAACTTGACCATAGGCATTAATAAATCCACAAGGTACCGTCTGGCGCGCCTTTTTGCGCCAGATTCCGCCACCCTCACTTGCGCCGTGTTGTACAAATGGCGACTTTTTGATCACTTTCTCACACTTTTTCACGCTGTGCGCCGCGCTGGAATATAATGATAATCATTCTCATTAATATCCAAACAACACCATGCGCTCCTTCCACCTCGTCCCTACCCCGTTCGCCCTGGCCGCCTTCCTGCTGGCCAGCGCCGCCGCCCACGCCCAGAACACGCCGGCAGACAGCGGCGCGCAAACCATGCCGACCGTTGTCGTCAATGCCTCGGCCGATGCGTCGGCGGAAGGCTTGTCGAAGGCGTATGCGGGCGGCCAGGTGGCGCGTGGCGGGCGCATGGGCATCCTCGGGTCCGTGGACATGATGGATTCGCCATTTGGCAGCACCAGTTATACCCAGCAGTTCATTGCCGACCAGCAGGCGCGCAGCGTGGGCGACTTGCTGCAGAGCGATGCGGCCGTGCGCATGTCGCGCGGCTATGGCAATTTCCAGGAAGTATATGTGATCCGCGGTTTCGCCCTCGATTCGGACGACGTGGCCTACAACGGCCTGTATGGCGTGTTGCCGCGTCAATATGTATCGCCGGAATTGCTCGAGCGCGTGGAAGTGTTCCGTGGCGCCAGCGCCTTTCTCAACGGCGCGGCGCCGGGCGGCAGCGGCATCGGCGGCGCCATCAACCTGATGCCCAAGCGCGCCGGCAACACGCCGTTGACGGAATTGACGGTGGGCATGGAATCGGGTGGCCACGCTTACGCGGCCATCGACGTGGCGCGCCGCTTTGGCGCGAACCAGGAATTTGGCGTGCGCGTCAACGCCGCCAAGCGCCAGGGCGAGACCAGCATCCAGCGCGAAGACCACGACGTGGGCATGTTTTCCGTCGGTCTCGATTATCGCGGCCGCGGCTACCGCCTGTCGGCCGATGCCGGCTACCAGAATTTCGATCTGACGGCGCCGCGCCCTTCCATCAACACGGGCAGCCTGACGGCCTTGCCGGGCGCGCCCGATGCGTCGAAGAACTTTGCCCAGCCGTGGAGCTATTCGAAGGAACACGACGTGTTCGGCACGGCGCGCGCCGAAGTCGACCTGGCCAAGGATGTCGTGGCCTGGGCCGCGTTCGGCAGCCGTTCGACGAAGGAATCGAACAGCCTGGCCCAACCGACGTTGAGCTCGCTCAATGGCGATGCCAGCGTGTACCGCTTCGACAATGCGCGCAAGCAGGAAATCCGCACGGGCGAACTGGGCATCCGCGGCAAGCTCACGACGGGCGCCGTCCGGCACACCCTGGTGGCCAGCTGGTCCGGGCACTGGAACGAGGCAAAGAATGCGTATGCGATCAGCGACTACGCGGGCTTGCCGACGAATATTTACCATCCGCTGGACGTGGCCATGCCGCCCACCCTGGCCGCCAACTCGGGCGGCGTGATGAGCGACCCGCGCCTGACGCAAAAAACCATCCTCAGCAGCTACGCCGTGGCCGACACCATGGCCTTCCTCGACGACCGGCTGCTGCTGACCGTGGGCCTGCGCCGCCAGCAGATCCGCGACGCCGCGTATGCCTACGGTACGGCCGTACAATATTCCAGCTATGACAAGAGCGCCACGACGCCCGTGGCCGGCATCGTCTACAAGGCCAGCAAGAACGTGTCGCTGTACGCCAACTACATCGAGGCGCTGGTCAAGGGTCCCGTTGCCAGCGGCACCTATTTTGATGGCAAGAATGACGTGCCACTGAGCAACAAGGGTGAAGTCTTCTCGCCCTATAAGTCGAAGCAGAAGGAAATCGGCGTCAAGTATGACGGCGGCAGGCTGGGCATGAGCGCCGCCCTGTTTTCCACGGCCAAGCCTTTGCCTGCCGTGGTCGGTTCACGTGCCACCCTGTCGGGCGAACAGCGCAACCAGGGCCTGGAACTGTCCATCTTCGGCACGCCGATGGCGGGCGTGCGCCTGCTGGGCGGCCTGACCTGGCTCGATACGGAACAGCGCAAGACGGACAAGCCGGCCAACAATGGCAACAATGCCATCGGCGCGCCAAAGACACAGCTCAGCGTGGGCGGCGAATGGGACGTGCCCGGCGCGCCCGGCTTGAGCCTGAACGCCCGTACCGTCTACACGTCGACGCAGTATGCGGATCTGGCCAACAGCAAGCAATTGCCATCGTGGACCCGCGTCGACATCGGCGCGCGCTACCTGACGCAGCTGGCCGGTCATGACGTAACCTTGCGCGCGCGCATCGACAACGTGGCCGACCGCAGCTACTGGGCCTCGGCCGTCTCCTCGTTCGACGCCGGCAGCCTGGTGCTGGCCGCGCCGCGCACCTTCGTCGTCTCGGGCAGCGTGGCGTTCTAACTGAGCCTGCATCAGCCTGCGACCAAGCTGTCCCTTCCCGGGGCAGCTTTTTTTTCGCGTGCGTGCCTGTGCCGCAAGCGGCGCTTCGGCGACAATGCCCCCATGAAACGATACCCTGCCCTGCTGCTCTTGCTCTGCCTGTCCCTGCCGGCCGCCGCGCAGAAGCAAGCGGCCTGCCCGTATGCCGCCTGGAAAAGCGGCTTCAAGGGCGATGCGCGGGCGCAAGCCACGTGCTTGCTGCGCCCCGTCAAGTTGTATGCGCGCCTGGGCGAGAGCGTGCCGCTGCCCGAGTTTCTTGCCGCCCGCATCGGCCAGCGCACGGGCATCGCGCCAACCAGGCTGCGTGCCTGGCTGGCGCAGCAATCGATCAGCGAAGCGGACGTGGGCGGCGCCGTTGATGCACCGTTGTCGCGCGCCGTAGGCCGGCTGGCCGCGCCCATGGCCCGCTATTTCGTCATCCACGACACCAGCTACCCGAATTTCCTGCTGGAGCCCATTCCCGGCCATATCAACGACGCCAGCTGGGATTTCAACGACTTTACCTTGCGCAATCCGGCGCTGGGCGGCGGTCCGAAAGGCCATGTGTACGTGAACCGCCTGGGCGGCTCGCTGCAAGTGCGCGACTTCGGCACGGCCAGCTACGCCAGCAAACTGGAGAAGGACAAGCCGTCGCTGACGGGCCTGTTCCTGCACGTGGAACTGGTGCAGCCGCGCAACTCCGTGCCCGGCGGCGGCAAGGGCAACGACGGGCTGGCGCCCGATCCCGGTTTTACGCCTGCGCAATACGAACGGTTGGCCCTGCTGTACATCGCCGCCAGCGTGCGCAAGGGCACGTGGCTGATCCCCGCCTTCCATGCCGTGCTCGATACGGGCTATGCGAATGGCCATGACGATCCGCAGAACTTTTCGCTGGAGCAATGGGATACAGCCCTCGGTCATTTGAGCACCGTCATGACAGGCGCCGACGTGCCAAATTGAACACCACCCGCGCGCCGAATTGGAGGATACTTTAGCTCCCGCCGTTGCACTGCGCGGATGCCGAGCTGTCCAAGGGGAGCTGCGATGACCTATGCCTCTGACCAGAAAATGCATGTACTGGACATGCCCGCGCGCACGCGGCGCATCTTCAGCATGCGCGATGCCGTGCTGACGCAATGGGAACACGAGGTGCGCGCCAAGGTGCGCGGCGCCGATGCCTTGCTGACACCCATCTTGATCAATACCTTGCCCGCCTTCTTCGACAACCTGGCCGAAGCGCTGACGCCAGGCTATCCGCGCGACAATGCCACCAGCCATACCAATGCCCCTGCCGTGCACGGCAACGAACGGGCGCGCATGACCAGCTATGGCCCGGAGCAAGTGATCCAGGAATACCAGATCTTCCGCGACTGTTTCGCCGATGCGGCCCTCGACGCGGGCGTGCCGCTGCGGCGCCGCGACTGGAAGGTGATCAATGCCTCGATCGATACGGGCATCCGCGAAGCCATCCTGGAATTTACGGCCATGCATGAAAGCTTCCAGCGGCGCATCGCGGCCGGCCTGTCGCACGACATGCGCAATCCCCTCTCCGTCATGCTCAACAGCGCCCAGCTGCTGCAGCGGCGCGCGCAGCAGTTCGACGTGCCGGCCCTGGCGTCGAAAATCATCGAACACGGCAAGCGCCTCGACGACATGATCCAGGAATTGCTCGATACGCTCAGCTACCACCGGGGGCAAAAGCTGCCGCTGGTCTTGCATCGCTTCGATATCCTGCCGCTGGCGCAGCAGGTGGCCGACAGCGTGAATACGGGCCATCCGGGCAAGTGCCAAGTCACGGGCGCGTCCGTCACCGGCTGGTGGTGCGAAAATTCGCTGCGCCGCGCCCTGGAAAACCTCGTGGGCAACGCCCTCAAGTATGGCGACGACGGCCCCATCCATATCCACATCAACACCCTGCGCGAACGCATGATACTCACCGTGCACAACACGGGCAGCACCATCGCCCCGGAGCAGACCGAGCGCATCTTCGAATACCTGCGCCGCGAACACCAGGGCAGCGCGCCCGGCTGGGGCATCGGCCTGCCCTTCGTGCAAAACGTGGCGGAAAGCCACGGCGGCAGCGCGCTGGTCGACAGCGCGCCGGAAACGGGCACCACGTTTACCATCGACCTGCCCATCGATTGCCGGCCCTTCGTCACGCCGGACGCCTGACCTTGCCGCCACCTGCCCCAACACCGGCATTTTCCGCGCAGTAACGCACCAATACGGTGCGGATGACGGTTTTACGCCACAAAAATGGTCATTTTTTACATACTTTCGGGTGCGCGGCACTGGCACGATTTCTGCTGAGCTATAGTCAGACACGGCTCAAGGGAAATCACAACATGGCAAATTTTTTCAATGAAATGACTGCAAATGAAGTGGGTACGGACAGCAAGGTACGTGAACACTATCGTGAATTCAGCAACTGGCTGGAGCAGCAATCCCCCGAGACCATCGCCCGCAAGCGGGCCGAAGCCGACCTGACGTTCCGCCGGGTCGGCATCACGTTCGCCGTCTACGGCGACGATGCCGGCACGGAACGCCTGATTCCGTTCGACACCATCCCGCGTATCATTCCCGCCGCCGAATGGGCACAGATGCAGACGGGCCTGGTGCAGCGCGTGCAAGCTTTGAACATGTTCATCCATGATATTTATCATGAGCAAAACATCATCAAGGCGGGCATCATTCCTGCCGAGCAAATCTACAAGAATGCCCAGTACCGCCCGGAAATGCAGGGTATTTCCGTCGCCTCCGACATTTACGCCCACATCGCCGGCGTCGACATCGTGCGGGCCGGACAGGGCGAATTCTATGTGCTGGAAGACAACCTGCGCGTGCCCTCCGGCGTGTCCTACATGCTGGAAGACCGCAAGATGATGATGCGGCTGTTCCCGGAACTGTTCGCCCGCAACCGCATCGCCCCCGTCGACCATTACCCGGACATGCTGCTCGACAACTTGCGCTCGGTCGCGCCCATGGGCGTCGATGACCCCACGGTCGTCGTCATGACGCCGGGCATGTACAACTCCGCCTATTTCGAACATGCATTCCTGGCCCAGCAGATGGGCGTGGAACTGGTGGAAGGCAAGGATCTGTTCGTCAACGACAACTCGGTGTACATGCGCACGACGCGCGGCCCCAAGCGAGTCGACGTGATCTACCGCCGCGTGGACGACGATTTCCTCGACCCGCTGGCTTTCCGCTCGGACTCGTCCCTGGGCGTGCCGGGCCTGCTGTCCGTCTACCGCGCCGGCCGGGTGACCCTGGCCAACGCCATCGGTACGGGCGTGGCCGACGACAAGTCGATCTACCCGTTCGTGCCCGACATGATCAAGTTCTATCTGTCGCAGGAGCCGATACTCAACAACGTGCCCACGTACCAGTGCCGCAAGAGCGCCGACTTGTCCTACGTGCTGGCGAACCTGGCGCAACTCGTCGTCAAGGAAGTGCATGGCGCGGGCGGCTACGGCATGCTGGTGGGGCCGGCTTCGAGCGCCGCGCAGATCGAGGACTTCCGCCAGCGCCTGCTGGCCAATCCGGGCGGCTACATCGCCCAGCCTACACTGGCCCTGTCCGCCTGCCCCACGTATGTCGAGGCCGGCATCGCGCCGCGCCATATCGATTTGCGCCCGTTCGTGCTGTCCGGCAAGACGATTTCCATGGTGCCCGGCGGCCTGACCCGCGTGGCGCTCGGCGAAGGCTCGCTCGTGGTCAACTCCTCGCAAGGGGGCGGCACCAAGGATACCTGGGTACTGGAAGCCACTTCCGCTTTTGCAGGAGAGAAAACATGCTGAGCCGCACCGCCGATCATTTGTTCTGGATGGCCCGCTACACGGAGCGGGCGGAAAACACGGCGCGCATGCTCGACGTTAACATGCAGACGTCGATGCTGCCCCAGTCCGAACAGGACGCGGAGCAAGGCTGGCGCGCCACCCTGGGTATTTCCGAGCTGCAAAGCGCGTACGACCACAAATATGGCCGTTTTCATACGCGCGACGTGCTCGACTTCATGGTGCGCGACCCGAACAATCCGTCGTCCATCCTTGCCTGTCTGACGGGGGCGCGCGAAAACGCCCGCGCCGTGCGGGGGACTTTGACGACGGAAGTGTGGGAAATCCAGAACGCCACCTGGCTCGACATGCAGAAGCGTTTGAAAAGCAATCTGCTGGAAACGGACCCCAGCCAGTTCTTCGAGTGGGTCAAGTACCGTTCGCACCTGTCGCGCGGCGTGACCCTGGGCACCATGCTCAAGGATGAGGCCATCCATTTCATTCGCCTGGGCACCTTCCTCGAGCGGGCCGACAACACGGCGCGCATCCTCGACGTGAAATTCCACGGCGCGCGCGACACGTCGAAAGACATCACCCAGCGCGATTTTTACTACTGGGCGGCCCTGCTGCGCTCCGTGTCCGGCTTCGAGATCTACCGCAAGGTCTACCGCGATGTGATCACCCCGGCACGGGTGGCGGAATTGCTGATGCTGCGCGGCGACATGCCCAGGTCGCTCCTGGCCTGCATGGATGACGTGGTGGAAAACCTCAAGCATATCCGCAACGATGTGTCGGCTGATACGGAACGGTTTGCGGGCAAATTGCACGCAGAACTGAAATTCGGCCATATCGACGACATCATGAAGGCGGGCTTGCACCTGACTCTGACGGAGTTTCTGGAAAACATCTATGACTTGGGCAACCGGGTCAGCCGCGACTTCCTCGTTCCCTTGGCGGCCTGATGCAGCTCACCATCCGCCACGAAACCCATTACGCCTACAGTGCGCCGCTGGCCTACACCATCCAGCAGCTGCACCTGACGCCGCGTATCGAGCCGCAGCAGCGGGCCCTGTCCTGGCAAATCACGACGCCGGGCCAGTGCCACGCCTACACGGATGCCTACGGCAACTTGTCGCACATGCTGACGATTAACGGCAGCCATCACTCCCTGAGCCTGGTGGCGCATGGCGTGGTGGAAACCATCTACCCGCACAAGGGACGGCTGAACCTGATCGACACCTTGTCGCCCCTGTTGTTTACCATGCCGACGCCGCTAACGCAGGCCGATCCCGCCATTCTCGACCTGGCGGCCGCCAGCCTGCCGGACCGGAGCGTGACGGCGGGCACGGGCCATCTGCTGCGACTGGCCGAGCACATCGTCGGCAAGGTCGCGTATGAAAGCGGCGCCACCATGGTCACCACCACGGCCGGCGACGCGCTGGCCCTGGGACGCGGCGTATGCCAGGATCACGCCCACCTGTTCCTGGCCTGCTGCCACGCCTGGGGCATCCCGGCCCGCTATGTGTCCGGCTATATCGATCCGGGCACGACGGGCCATGCGGCCAGCCATGCCTGGGTCGACGCATGGGCCGAAGACAGGGATTTCGCGGGCTGGGTCAGCATCGACGTCACGCATGCACGGCTGATGACGGATGCGTATTGCCGCCTGGCCATCGGGCGCGATTACGATTCGGCGGCCCCCGTGCGCGGCGTGCGCCAGGGGGGCGGCACGGAAACCTTAAGAGTCGATGTGCAGATCGTGCCCGTGTAAACAGGCAGGAATGAGGCTGGCCGGGCCTTGCCAGCGGTATGCCGGGCCCGGCTGGTGTAAAATGCTTCCCCTTTTGATTTGATTTACGACGATGACTTATTGCATAGGCATGCGCCTGAACGAAGGCCTGGTCTTCCTGTCCGACTCCCGCACCAATGCCGGCGTGGACCAGGTGGGCACCTTCCGCAAGATGAGCGTGTTTGAAAACCCGGGCGACCGCATGCTGGTCCTGATGACCGCCGGTAATTTATCGATCTCGCAGGCGATCCGACAGATCGTCTCGGAACACGTGGACGCGGATGGCCGCAGCATCTGGAACGTGGCCAGCATGTACGATGCGGCCCGTATCGTGGGCGAAGCCGTGCGCACCGTGCACCTGCGCGAAGCGAAGGCCCTGGCCGACTGCGGCATCGATTTCAATGTCAGCATCATATTAGGCGGACAGATAGGCGCCGAGCGCTGCCGATTGTTCCAGGTGTATTCGGCCGGCAACTTCATCGAATCGCACGATGAAAACACGTATTTCCAGATCGGCGAAGCGAAATATGGCAAGCCCATCATCGACCGCGTCATCAATCCGTTCACGCGCCTGGACGAGGCGGCCAAGTGCGCGCTGATCTCCATGGATTCGACCTTGCGCTCGAATATTTCCGTCGGTTTGCCGCTCGACCTGCTTGTCTACGAGACGGGCAGCCTGGCCGTCACGCGCTTCGTCACCATTGACGAAAAGAACCAGTATTTCCGCATGATCCGCGACACCTGGGGCGAACAATTGAAACAGGTGTTCGAAGGCATCGTCGATCCCGTGTGGAACGCGGCGCCCGAGACGACGACGAACGTGCTGTCGTCTGCCAATATGCACAGCAAGCCCGTGCGCGTGGCCATTCCCGAGCACGTGAGCCGCGGGGGCCTGACCGTGGCGCCGCTGCAATCCTTGGCGCAGCAGTTCAGCGACGACAAGCAGCATTGATCTGCCGCGCACCGCCTGCGCGCGGTGCTGGACAAGTCGCTTTTCGCGTGCTTTTATGGCAATATGGGTTGATATTTAATCCAGATTGACCTGAAAGGCAGGTAGCGCATGGACTTGATCACTTCCGCCGTCGTGGCGGCCATCGGGCATGGCGCGCCCGGCCATGCGCCCGAAGCCGTCGCCAGCCACTATGAGCGGCTCAAGCAGGCCATCGCCAAGTTCGACAGCGCCGCCGCCATCCTGGCCGCCATCGCCGCGCTGGAAGCCGAGCCTGCCAATACCCAGCTGCAACTGGCCCTGTCGGCCGCCCTGTCCAGCGCCAAAGTGCCGGACGACATGGAAACCCTGTTTGCCGCGCAAGGCTTGCTCGATGCGGTGCAGCGGCCTTTGCCCCAGGCACCCGACGTGGAAGCGGCGCCCGCCCCGGCCGATAAAAGCGCCGTCGTGTCGAATTATGCTGTAGTCAAAGTATATTTCGCCACGGACCGCCAGCGCGACGTGGGCAAGCCGCCGGCCCAGCGCTTCAGCGGCGAACGCAACATCCTGGGCGGCAATGGCCCGCTCAGCTATGGCAGCTGCGACATCAGCATCCCCCGCGACCACCGCATGGGCCAGCTGGAATCGCCGTCGCTGTGGCGCCTGGAATTTCGCGACGACCCGGCCAAGCACGTGGTGGTGCTGTCCGCCGAGGTGCAGGACCGCGACAACTTCTTTGCCGCACTCAAAACCCAGATCCGCGCCTCGGCCGATAAAAGCGCCTTTCTCTTCGTGCACGGCTACAACGTGAGTTTCGAGGATGCGGCGCGGCGCACGGGACAGATGGCCTACGACCTCGGTTTCGATGGCGCGCCCGTGTTCTACAGCTGGCCGTCGCGCGGCGGCGTGGCCGGCTACACCATCGATGAAAACAATATCGAATGGAGCACGCCCCACATGACGGCCTTCCTGGCCGACTTTCTCGCCAGCACGGAGGCGGCGCAAGTCTATCTGGTGGGCCACAGCATGGGCAGCCGTGGCCTGGCGCGGGCCGTGGCCGACTTGCTGGCCGCGCAGCCGCAGCTGGCGCAAAAGATCACGGAAATCATCCTGTCCGCACCCGATATCGACGCGGCCATCTTCAAGCACGATATCGCGCCGAAACTGGCCGGCGCGCGCAACCCCGTCACGTTATATGCCTCATCGCAAGACCTGGCTCTGGCCGCCTCGAAGGCCGTGCACGGCTACGCGCGCGCGGGCGACAGCGGCGCGGGCATGCTGATCGTGGCGGGCGTGGAAACCATCGACGCCACCGGGGTCGACACGAGTTTCATGAAACACACGTATTTCGCGGAAAAGCGCTCCGCCCTGTCCGACATGTTTTATCTGATACGCAACCATGCGCGCGCCGACCAGCGCTTTCTCGACCCCGTCGACACGGCGGCCGGCCGCTATTGGACGTTCAAACCGTGACGCCGTTCCATCCGGTGCGGCACGCATGCTAAGATACGGCCCAGAGGGTGGCAACGGGCACGGCGATGACGCCGCCAGCCGATCCCCCGCAAGCAGGCCTATCATGTTGACATCATCTTCTACACCGCAAGCCGAATCGCTGATCCGCAACACCAACGCCCGCGTCACCAAGACGCGCGTGAAGGTGCTCGACTTTTTAATGGCGCAAAGCCGTTCGCTGACCCACCATGAAATCCAGCAGGCGCTGTCGCAGGACAGCGATATCGATTCCGTCACCCTGTACCGGGTGCTGGAATGGCTGACGGAAAATGAACTCGTGCACCGCATCGCGGGCGCCGACCAGGTGTGGCGCTTCAGCGCGGGCGCCGGCCATCAGGCGCACGAGCACGCGCATTTCCAGTGCACCAAATGCGCGAACGTCACCTGCTTCAACGAAGTCAAGCTGCCGCCGCCCGTGCTCTTGCCGGAAGGCTTCAGCGGCGGCGAAGTCGATTACCTGATCAAGGGCCTGTGCCCGCGCTGCAAATAGCGGTATCACTTCAGCAGCAAGGCCAGGTGATGCTCGTCATAGAACAGCTCACCGACGCGCATCGAGCGCGGCTCCGTGCCATACGCGATAAATCCCAGCGATTCATACAGCCGCAAGGCGGCATTGTTTTCCGCATTCACGCTCAAGTGCACTTGCATGATGGCAGGGTCGCGTTCGGCCTGTTCGATGCAGGCGTTGACAAGCCGCCGCGCCACGCCCTTGCCCCGCTGCGTCACGTCGACAAACACGCCCCACAGCAAGGCCTTGTGCGACAACTGGCGCATCCTTTCGCGCTGCAATCCGGCAAAACCGACGAGACGTTCGCCATCGAAGGCACCAAAACCGCGCTGAAAGGCGCCGCCGGCAATGCGCTGCGCATGTTCTTCCGGCGTGCGCGCCAGCTCGTCCTCGCGCGATGAAGAAAACGAGCTGGGCGAATCGAGGATGGCGCGCAGGCGCAGCGCGCAAAAGGCGGTGGTGTCGGCTGGCGTCAGCAGGCGGATGACGATATCGGGTGCGGGCATGGTGGAATCCGGCAGTTTTTTCCCATTATACCCACGCCTCCAGCTCAGGCACGCACGCGGCGCAAACCCAGCAAAGTCCAGCCGTACAGGGTGGCCATCAGCAGCACCATGGCCGCTCCCAGGGCCGCCGTCCAGCTTTCCGGCAGCGACCACTCGGAGTCAAGCTTGCCGGCCGCCATGTATCCAGCCATCGCCATGCAGATGGCGACGATGGGCCAGCCCAGGCGGCGGCGGAAGGCGCGCACGATGTCTGCCTGGCCCGTGCGCATGACTTTCGCCGTGACCCAGCCATCGAAGGTATCGGTCACGCCCATGCCCACGGCGAACACCGTGCCTGTGAGCAAGGCCGGCTGCATGCCGCCCAGCGCGACGGCCGCGTAACCCCAGGCGGCCGCCTGCAGGGCCGTGTCGAACACGAGCGCGAACAGCATGCCGACGAGGATGGCGGCGAGCGGTCCCGAAGCGCCCCGCAGCGCCCGCGGCAGCAGCCGGCCGCGCACCTCGGCCAGTTGCTCGCCGGCCAGCAAGCTGCGCGCATTCATGCCGGCGATGAGCAATAGCAAGGCAATGGGCAGCCATTCCAGCCAGCCGAATACTGCCTCCGACGGTGTAAATTGCTGCGACGCGACGGCGGCGACAGCGACGATGGCCAGCACGGTGACGCCATGGCCCAGCGCAAACAGCGCGCCCATCCACGGCGCCCAGCGCGGCGCTGCGGCCTGGCTGCGCAAGGTCAAGCCATCGACGGCGGCCAGGTGATCGGGTTCCAGCCCATGCCGCATGCCGAGCAGGAAAATCAGAGCCAGGGCGGGCAAGCCCGCTTCCACGCTCATGCCGCCACCTCGCTTACGCTGGCCGTCACGCAACGGTCCAGGCCGCGTATCAGCATATCCTGCGGCAAGTCGTGGCCAATAAAGATGATCTTGCTGGCGCGCGTCTCGCCGTCGCGCCACGGCGCGCCCAGCTCCGAGCCCATCAGCATGTGCACGCCCTGGAACACGGCGCGGCAATCCAGGTCGGCAACATACAAAATCCCCTTGTAGCGCATCAGCTGGGTGCCGAACAGCTGCACCACAGCATCGAGAAAATTTTCCACCTGCAGCAGATCGAGGGGCTGGGACTGATGATAGACGAATGATTGCACGCCGTCGCCATGGCGGTGTCCCAGTTCTCCCAGGAAATCCGGCTCCAGCTCGACGATGGCGTTCAAGTTGAAACCGCGAATATTCAGGATGTCGCGCAGCGGCACATTGCCAAAGCGCACTTTCTGTATGCTGGCGCGGCCATTGATGGCGACCAGGCGCTGGCGCAACGCGGCCAGCTCGTCCTTGCTGACCAGGTCCGTCTTCGACAACAGGATGCGGTCGGCAAAGCCCACCTGCTCCTGCGCTTCCTTGTGCGCCGTCAATTGCTGCTGCGCGTGGCGCGCATCGACCACCGTCAGGATGGCGTCGAGCATGTAGTACTCGCTGACGGAGGGCTCCGCAAAGAAAGTTTGCGCCACGGGCCCGGGCGCGGCCAGGCCCGTCGTTTCGATGATCACGTGGTCGAAGGCAATGGTTCCTGCCGCGCGCCTGGCCTGCAGTTCACCGAGGATGCGGATCAAGTCGCCGCGCACGCTGCAGCAGATGCAGCCATTGTTCATTTCCACGATCTGCTCGTCGCTATCTTGCACCAGCAAGCCATGGTCAATGCTTTCGGCGGCGAATTCGTTTTCGATCACGGCGATGCGCACGCCGTGATCGCCCTGCAATATGCGCTTGAGCAAGGTGGTTTTCCCGCTGCCGAGAAAACCCGTGATGATGGTAACGGGGATCAGTTCTGTCATAGTGCTTTCCTGTCGGTGGTTAATCTTCGAGTTCTTCCATGCGCTGCCATTGCGGGAACGGGTCGGGCAGCTTGCGCCAGGCGGCCATGCCCTGGCGCGTTTCCGTGTAGTTGAGTTGACATTTCTTCAAGTCCGCCTCGATCGCGGCCTGGTCCATGTCCTGGCCGATGAAGACGAGTTCCTGGTAGCGGTCGCCATATGTCTCGTTCCAGCCCGCTTTAACTTCCGCCAGCGAGGCCGCATCCGTTGGCCAGCGCTCCTTCGGCACGGACGCCCACCACAGGCCCACGGGTTCGATATTCATCAGCTTGCCCGCGCCGGACAGGCTGGCTACCCATTCGGGGCGGCTGGCCAGCCAGAAATATCCCTTGCTGCGCACCACGCCCTTGATCGGCTGGGCAATGTAGTCATGCAGGCGCTGCGCGTGGAACGGCTCTTTCGCGCGATACACAAAACTGCTGATGCCATAGGTGTCCGTTTCCGGCGTGTGGATGCCGGCCAATTCCTGCGCCCAGCCCGGCATGCTGGCCGCCTGCTCCAGGTTGAACAGATTCGTACCCAGGATGGCGTCGAGCGGCACGACGGACTGGTTGGTTTCGATGATGCGCGCGCCGGGATTCAAAGCCTTGATGACGGCCAGCACGCGCAGGCGCTCGGCCGCATTGACCATGTCGACCTTGTTGAGGACGATGACATTGGCAAATTCGATCTGTTCCGTCAGCAAGTTGGCCAGCTGGCGGTCGTCGCCCTCGCCCGCCGTCTCGCCCCGCTGCTCCAGGCTGTCTTCGCTGTGGAAATCGTTGAGCAGGTTGGCGCAGTCGACCACGGTGACCATGCAGTCGATCTGCGCCACGTCGTTCAGGCTGTCGCCGTGCTCGTCCTCGAAGTCGAAGGTGGCGGCGACGGGCATCGGCTCGCCCACGCCCGTCGATTCGATCAGCAAATAATCGAAGCGGTCTTCCGCGGCCAGGCGCCGCACTTCCAGCAACAGATCGTCGCGCAGGGTGCAGCAGATGCAGCCGTTCGACATTTCCACGAGTTTTTCTTCCGTGCGCGACAGGGCCGCGCCGGCCGCTGCGGCGCCATCCCTGACAAGCGAGGCGTCGATATTGACGTCGCTCATGTCATTGACGATGACAGCCACGCGCTTGCCTTCGCGGTTGCGCAGTATGTGGTTGAGCAAGGTGGTCTTGCCGGCGCCGAGAAAGCCGGACAGGACGGTGACGGGGAGTTTGCGCTGGGCCATGGGTATCTTTCGGATGAGCAATTAAAGAGGCAATGGACCTTGGATTTTAAATGCAAGTCTATTGCGTTTGAATTATAATGCAGCTCAGTTGCATTTGTGCGCCAATCTTTGCCGGCCTGACTTCCGAAAGAATTCCATGCTCCACCTCGCCTCTTTGACCTATGGCTATGACCATGCCAGCCCCGTGCTCGATATCGACGCCTTCCACTTGCCCGTCGGGCAGCACGCACTGCTGCTGGGGCCGTCCGGCTCCGGCAAATCGACTTTGTTGCATTTGCTGGCGGGCATCCTGGCGCCCCAGGCGGGCCGCCTCGACGTGGCGGGCAAGTCCCTGCCCGGCCTCACGCCGCGCCAGCGCGACAGCTGGCGCGGCCGCACCATCGGCTTGCTGCCCCAGCAACTGGCGCTGGTGCCCAGCTTGAACGTGCTCGACAATGTCTTGCTGCCCGCCTACGCCAGCGGGCAGCGGCCCGATCCGGCCCGCGCGGCCAGCTTGCTGGGCCAGTTGGGCCTGGCCAACAAGCTCGATACCTACCCATATGCTTTGAGCGGCGGCGAACGCCAGCGGACCGCCATCGCGCGCGCCATTGTCATGCGCCCGCGGCTGATCCTGGCCGACGAGCCGACGGCCAACCTCGACGACGCCGCCTGCACCGCCGTCGTGCACCTGCTGGCCAGCCAGGCTGAGCAAGTTGGCGCCTCGCTGGTGATTGCCAGCCACGACGCCAGGGTGCTGGCCGCCATGCCCGATGCGCTCGTGCTGCGCCTGCCCCGCTCCAGCTCCAGAGTGGCGGCATGAACGCGGCCACCCTCGCCTGGCGCGCCCTGCGCCACAAGCCGCTGGCGTCCAGCCTGAATCTGCTGCTGGTGGCCATCGGCATCGCCATGATGACGTTCATCCTTGGCGTATCCAGCCAGCTGGAAGAACACGCCGAACGCGACGCGCAAGGCATCGACCTCGTGGTGGGCGCCAAGGGCTCGCCCTTGCAACTGATCCTGTCGTCCGTGTATCACGCCGATATTCCCACCGGTAACATCCCCGACAGCGCGCTGGCTGCGCTGGCCGCGCAGCCGCTGGTGCAATCGGCGATCCCGCTCGCGCTGGGCGACAATTTCCACGGTGTGCGCATCGTCGGCAGCACCACGGCGCTGCTCGACCATTACGGCGCGCAGCTGGCGCAAGGAAAGTTGTTCGCGCAACCGATGCAAGCCGTGTTCGGCGCCCAGGCGGCCCGTGAAACAGGCGCCACCCTCGGCGCCCGCTTTGCCGGCTCGCACGGCCTGGCTTCCGGCGGCGAAGTGCACGAGCACGCGCCCTACACGGTAACGGGCATTTTGGCGCCCACGGGCACCGTGCTCGACCGATTGATCGTCACGCCCGTCGCTTCCGTGTGGCGGGTGCACGAAACGGACCCGGATGAACCAGCGGCAACTGCGCCCCAGCGCGAATTGACGGCCGTGCTGGTGCAATACGCATCGCCCCTGGCCGCCATCAGCCTGCCGCGCTGGGTCAATAGCCAGCCGCGCTTGCAGGCGGCCCAGCCCGCTTTCGAGGCGGCACGGCTATTCAATTTGCTGGGCGTGGGCATCGCCGTGCTGCGGGCGATTGCCGCCGGCGTGCTGCTGGTGGCGGCCCTGTCGCTGTTCGTGGCGCTGTATGGCGCGCTGGAAGAGCGCAAGACGGACCTGGCCATCCTGCGCACCCTGGGCGCCTCGCCCGGCAAACTGCTGCGTTTGCTGCTGGCGCAAGGCTTGCTGCTGTCATTGACGGGCGCGGCGCTAGGCTGGCTGCTGGGCCATGCCGGTGTTGGCTTGCTGGAATCGATGCAGCAACTGAATCTGCAAGCGTGGCGCATCGCGCCCGGTGAAGCTTGGCTGCCGGTCATTGCCGTGGCGGTGGGACTGCTGGCCGCCGCCATTCCCGCTGCACGCGCCTACCGCACCGATATCGCCGCCACCCTGGCGCGCTCCTGAAAGGAAAAAAATGTTGAACATCATGATATTGAGCGCTGGACTGCTGCTGGCCGGCTCTGCCTTCGCCGCCCCCGCCGACGAACCACCGTCGTTTTTCGCTCCCTTGACGGACTTGCCCGGCGTCGTGTCGTGGAAACTGCTGGGCAAGGCCACCACGATCAAGGCGAAAAAAGGCCGCATGGTACCGAAATACACGCCGGAAATCAGCGCGCTCGACAATACGGACGTGAAAGTGCAAGGCTTCATGATGCCCTTGGAACCAGGCCAAAAGCAGAAACACTTCCTGCTGACCGTCACCTCGGCCAGTTGCCCCTTTTGCCTGCCGGCCGGTCCGGAAGGCGTGGTGGAGATCAAAAGCCGCACGCCCGTGAAATTCAGCTATGCGCCGTTCATCGTGCAAGGCAAGCTGAAAGTGCTGGCCAGCGATCCCATGGGCCTGTATTACCGCATGACGGACGCGGCCGTGGTGCCGCAATGACGCGCTGGCCGGCGCTATTGCTGTTGCTGGCCGGCCATGCGGCTGCCGCGCCGCTATCCTTCGACTTGGCCCGGCTCGATGGCGATGGCCGGCTGAAACTCAGCCAGTTCGAGAACCAGCCAGTGGTGCTGAACTTCTGGGCCAGCAACTGCCTGCCCTGCATCCGGGAGTTGCCGATATTGCATGCCCACGCCGCCAAGCAGCCGAAACTTCCCTTCATCGGCATCGCCATCGACACGCGGGCGGCCGCGCAAGCGTTCCTGCGACAGCACCGGGCCAGCTATCCCCAAGCCCTGGCCTCACCCGCCTTGCTGCCCATTTTTGGCAATAAAATCAAGGGCTTGCCGTACACAGTGATCCTGACTTCTCAACATCGGATCTGCACGCGGCGCCTGGGGCCCGTCGATGCGGCTTGGCTGGCCAAGGCCGTGGCCGGCTGCACGTAAGCCTGTATCCATGCGCCTTGCACGACTGTCATCGCCGCGTCACATGGCGGCGTTACAGTCGCGTCCTTTGAATCTCTGCGAGGGCGGTAATGAAAACAAATAGGGTCATGCTGGCGGCGCTGGCAAGTGCGGGTCTCGTTGCTTGCAACGGCAGTTCAAACACGGCGCCGGCCATTCCCGAAGGCACGACGGTCACCGTGGCATTGCTGGAAACCACCGATATCCACTCGAACGTCTTGAGCTATAACTATTATGCGCTGGCCGAAGACACGAGCCTGGGCCTGGAACGCACGTCGACCCTGATCCAGGCGGCGCGCGCGGAAAATCCGAACAATGTGCTGCTCGACGATGGCGACGTCATTCAGGGCACCTTGCTGGCCGACCTGCAGGCCGTTGCCGCGCCCGTGCCGTGCAGCGGCACCCTGGCCGTGCATAAAGCCATGAACGCGCTGAAATACGATGCGGGCGGCATGGGCAACCATGAGTTCAACTACGGCTTGCCTTACCTGAGCCAGATCACCAACACGGATTTCGGCATTCCCGGCGTGGCCAAGCCGACAGGCACGTGTGGCGCGCCCGCCTTCCCTTCCGTGCTGAGCAATGTCGTCGGCGTGTCCAGCGGCAAGCCCATCTTCCAGCCCTACACTTTGCTGCCCCGCGATTTCGCCGCCACGGCGCCCGATGGCAGCAAGCTGACCGTCAAAATCAATGTGGGCGTGCTGAGCTTTGTACCGCCGCAAATCCTCGAATGGGATCAGAAAGTGCTCGCTGGCAAGGTCAGCGTGACGGGCGTGCAGGAAGCGGCGAAACAGTACGTGCCGGAATTGCGCAGCAAGGGCGCCGACCTCGTCGTGGCCCTGTCGCATGGCGGCCTGGACACGAGCGCCTACAGCCCGAAGATGGAAAACGGCAGCTATCATTTGACCACCACGGGCATCGACGCGCTGATGATCGGCCATTCGCACCTGATCTTCCCGAAAGGTAAAGAGACGGGCGCGGCCGCGCTGGACGCCTCGTTTGCCGCCTTCCCCGCCAGCGCGAAGATCGACGCCGTCAACGGCTTTGTGAACGGCGTGCCAACCGTCATGGCGCAAAGCTGGGGCCGCCGCCTGGGCATCATCAAGCTGACGATGGTGTATCAAAGCGGCAAGTGGGTAGTGCAGCCGGCCAAGACGACGGTGGAATCGCGCGGCTTCAAGTACACGGATGGCACGACTCTCGTGAAAGCCGATCCGGCCATCGCGCCTCTCGTTGCCACCGAGCACGCGGCCACCATCGCCTACGCCAAGCAGCCGCTGGGCATCAGCACGGATTTCGAGATGTCGGCCTATTTTGCGCTGGTGGGCGACGTGAGCGCCATCCAGCTGGTGAACCAGGCGCAGCTCGACTATGTGAAGAACTTCATCGCCACCAGCACGGACGCCACCTTGGCCAGCTACAAGAATATCCCCGTGATTTCGTGCAGCGCGCCGTTCAAGGCGGGCCGCAACGGGCCGTCCGACTTCACGGACGTGGCCGCGGGCGCGACGCCGGCCGCACCGGTCGGCTTGCAAGTGCGCAATCCGGGCGACTTGTATTTGTACAGCAATAACAACCTGCAAGCCGTCAAGATCAAGGGCTCGGACTTGAAGGCGTGGCTGGAAACGTCGGCCAAGCAATTTGCCCAGATCGACCCCGCCAGCAACGCCGAGCAGGATCTGGTGCCGTCGTATGGCACGATCTATAACTATGACGTGTTCTACGCGGAAAACAATGCGCTGACGTACCAGATCGACGTGACGAAAAAGCCGGGCAGCCGCATCGTCAACCTCACGTACAAGGGCGCGCCCGTGGCCGACGGCGATGACTTCATCGTTGCCACCAACGACTACCGCGCCGGTGGCGGCGGCGCCGTGCCCGGCATCGACGGCAGCAAAACCATCATCAAGTCGCCCGATGCGAACCAGGCCGTGGTCAGCAACTACCTGGCGTCGCTGAGCACCAAGGGCGGCAAGGTGACCCTGGCGGCCAATGGCAGTGCGCGCAGCTGGAGCTTCGTCAAGACGGCCACGGCCGGTCCCGTGATCCTGCGCTCGGCGCCGGGCCATCTGGCGCTGGCGCAAGGCAGCGGCATCACCAACGTGGCGGCCGAAGGCGGACTCGACGCCAGCGGTTTCGCCAAGTACCGCATCGACCTGAGCAAATAAGGTCCATGGCCGGAACCGCGGCGGTTCCGGCCTGTCTTGATGAAAGCTGATCCAGATGAAACATCCACTCTCCCTGCCCGCCGTCGTGCTGGCAACGTTCTTGACCGCCTGCCAGTCGTCGCCACCGCCCACGGCGGCCGAGATCGAAGCCGTCGCCATGCATGCGCGCCAGGCAGGCGACCACCAGGCCGAACGCCGTGTACGCAGCTGGGCCAGCAAGGACATGCCCGTCGCCGAACGCGAACTGGCGCTGATTTACCAGGCCCGGCCCGAGCGCCGCGCCGAAGCCTTGAGCCTGTTCGAACAGGCGGCCCGCGCGGGCGACACGGAAGCGGCCTTCGAGCTGGGCCAGATGCTGCGCGCGGCCACGCCCGGCCAAGCCTGGCTGTGGTACCGGCAAGCGGCGCAACAAGGCCATGCGAAGGCGGCCCTGATGCTGGGCCTGCTGGCGGCGAATGGCGAAGGCGTGCCCAAAGATCAAAGCGAGGCGGCGCGCTGGCTGGCCAGATCCAGCGAACTGGGCAATCCACACGCCATGTTTTTGCTGTACAACGCCTACCGCGAAGGCCGCGGCGTGCCGCGCGACCCGGCCAAGGGCCATGCGCTGCTGGAAGAAGCGGCCCACCACGAATACCCGCCCGCCATCCAGGAACTGGCCATGACGGTGCAAGCCGACGACGCCCTGCGCGCCGGCCACCTGATGAAGGAAGCGACGGAGCACCGGCATAACAACTGGAACAAGTTTTAAAAACTGGGCAAAAGGCCAGTGGCGTGATCAAAGCCTGCCTTTATATACTTGCAACTTGCAAGCGTGCGGGAGCGGCAGCTACTCAGCGCTTATGATGCAAGGACGCCGCCTGAGCTTGCTCGGGCGGCGCGGCAAGCCATCCCGCATAAAAAAGTTTACACTGGTTTGCATTTTAGAAATTTTACTCTGGACCAGCCCCGGTGAGTGTTCATTCAACCCAGCCAGTGTTTGAGTAGCGCCGGTGCGTCCATTGCTCTGCCTAGCCATGAAAGAAAGAGTCCAATGAAAAAGCTGACCACCGCCTTTGGCGCGCCTGTTCCCGACAACCAGAACATCCAGACGGCCGGCCCGCGCGGCCCCGCCCTGCTGCAAGATGTGTGGTTCCTGGAAAAGCTGGCCCACTTCGACCGCGAAGTCATCCCCGAGCGCCGCATGCATGCCAAGGGTTCCGGCGCGTACGGCACGTTTACCGTCACGCACGACATCACGCGCTACACGCGGGCGAAAATCTTCGGCGAAGTGGGCAAGAAAACGCCGATGTTCGCGCGCTTTTCCACGGTGGCCGGCGAACGGGGCGCGGCGGACGCGGAACGCGATATCCGCGGCTTTGCCCTGAAGTTCTACACGGAAGAAGGCAACTGGGACCTGGTCGGCAACAACACGCCCGTCTTCTTCATGCGCGACCCATTGAAATTTCCCGATCTGAATCACGCCATCAAGCGCGACCCGCGCACCGGCTTGCGCAGTGCCAACAGCAACTGGGATTTCTGGACCTCGCTGCCTGAAGCTCTGCACCAGGTCACGGTGGTGATGAGCGACCGTGGCTTGCCGCGCAGCTTCCGCCACATGCATGGCTTCGGCAGCCACACTTTCAGCTTCCTGAATGCGCAAAACGAGCGTTTCTGGGTCAAGTTCACCTTGAAAACCCAGCAAGGGATTCAAAACCTGACGGACGCCGAAGCCGAAGAACTGGTCGGCAAGGACCGCGAAAGCTCGCACCGCGACCTGTACGAAAGCATCGAAAACAAGGATTTCCCCCGCTGGACCCTGTACGTGCAGATCATGCCGGAAAAAGAGGCAGGCACGTATCACCTCAACCCGTTCGACCTGTCGAAAGTGTGGCCGCATGGCGACTATCCGCTGATCGAAGTAGGCGTGCTGGAACTGAACCGCAATGCCGACAACCACTTTGCCGAAGTGGAACAGGCTGCCTTCAACCCGGCCAACGTGGTACCCGGCATCAGCTTTTCGCCGGACAAGATGCTGCAAGGCCGGCTGTTCTCGTATGGCGACGCGCAGCGCTACCGCCTTGGCGTCAATCACAGCCATATCCCTGTCAACGCGCCGAAATGCCCGTTCCACAGCTACCACCGCGACGGCCAGATGCGCGTCGACGGCAACATGGGCGGCACCCTGGGCTATGAACCGAACAGCGAGCAGGAATGGGCCGAGCAGCCCGATTTCCGCGAGCCGCCATTGAGCATCGAAGGCGCGGCCGACCATTGGAACCACCGCGTTGACGAGGATTACTATTCGCAGCCGCGCGCCCTGTTCCGCCTGATGACCGCGGCGCAGCAGCAAGCCTTGTTCGACAACACGGCGCGCGCCATCTCGGGCTCGTCGGAGCAAGTCAAGCAACGCCACATCGGCAACTGCACCCTGTGCGACCCCGCCTATGGCGCGGGCGTGGCCGAAGCGATCGGCCGCCTGAGCAAATAAGGCAGGCTGCAAGACTGCATGGAAGGCCTGGCAACAGGTCTTCTATCGCAACGCTCCGCCGCGGCAAGGTGCCCAGGCCCGCTTGCTGCCTACCAGCGCTGGATATCGATCTGGCCCGTGATGCTCGTTTCCACCGGATAACCCTCGACCTGAGACGGCACGCTCCGCTTGACGGACGAGTCGCGCAGATACACGACGAGCGCTTCCTTGCCCACGGCCGTCTGTCCCACGCTGACACCTTCCACGCCGTCGATGGCCATCAGCGCCCGCTCGTTGCGCCGCTTCGCCGCTTCCAGCCGGCCCTGGGGCGCGGCAGGAGCATATTGCCCCATGCCCTGTCCAGGCGTCTCATCCGGCAAATACGGCATGGCGGCGTCCTCGAAAACGCCATACGGCGATTGTGCGAATTTACTGTTTGACATGACCCACCCTCCTGATGCCTTCCATGATACACCCGGCCATCGTGCGCCGCAGCGCCGTTCGCCGGGCACATGGCTGCTGCCCCTCATACCATCATCATCATGCAAAAAACAGCGTTATACAAGGACGAGGCGGCGCGACACCGGCGCCGCGCCGTCTCCTCGAGGGTTCAAGTATACAAATTGATGTCGAGCGCCACCACCACCCGCCGCATCTGGTTGGCAAAGGTGATGTTATTGCCGCCGGCAAACAGCAAGCCCACGGGATTGCGCTGCTGGTTCCAGGTCCAGATGGAGGAACCGGAATCGCCGCCCGCGCTGAACGCCCCGCTCACGCCCGTGATGGCGATCTGGTCCTGGAACAGCGCGATCCTGCCGCCGCCGTAATTGACGTTGATGGTGGCGCCCAGGCCCGTGATGCGGCCTTGCGTCAATTGCGTCGTGCGGCCGGACTTGCCGACCATCATGCCCAGCGCGGGCGCCACCAGCGCATTGCTGATGCGGAAGTACGCGGGCACGCCGCCGCTCAGGTAGACCAGTTCGGGACGCACCCTGTCTGGCCAGGTCCAGCCGGTGGCGCAATCGACGAAATTGACGCCGCCGCTGAAATTGATGGGCACGAAGCGCTCGAGCACGGCGACCTGGTCTTGCGGACAGCGGCCGCCGTCGATGGGGCCAGGCTGCACGATGCAGTCGTTGAAGACGCCGCCATTGGAATTGGCCAGCACGTGATTGTTGCTAAGGATCATCAAGCGGCTGTTGCGCGGCGCGCTGCGCCCCACGGCCAGGCAGCCGATGGTGCCGGCCGTGATGCGGAAATGCCCGACCGACACGCCGCCCGGCGCGGGGCGCAAGCGGAAACGGTGCGGCTGCGCATCGATCACGCCCGTGACGACGATGTTGACGGGCACCCTGTCGCTGGACACGGCGCGCACGCCCATGGCGCCCACGATGGCGGCCTTGGCGCGGTCGACGGAAGTGGGCTCGGCCACGTACAGGGTCAGGGCCGGCAAGCCCGGCTCGCCGGACGAGCTGTCGCTGGCGCCTTCGCCCAGGCCGATGGACACGCCCTGGATATTGCCGCCGTCGCTGAAGGCATCGGCCGCGCGCACGCCGGCCGCCTGGGAGATGGACTGGCGCATGCCGTCTTCGATGCTGCGCTTGATTTCCAACAATTCCATGCTGACACCGCTCAAGGCGTCGGGCATGTCCGAGACGGACGCGCTCTCGATCGTATTGTCGTCTTCGCCGGGGGCGGCAAATTGGCCGACGGCCTCTTCATCGTCCGCGCTTTGTCCCCTGCCGCTACCGCCAGGCGGGGCGCTGAAACCATTCTCGTTGCCAATCATCATGCTCTCCTCGTAGGTCGTTCCGAAACACCAGTGTGGGCTGGCCGCGCGGGCCGGTATTGATCTGGGTTGAACCGCGCCGACACATGGCCGCCCTGTCCCAGCGGGGGCAGCAAGGATAAAAATAGTTCCCTCGTCAAGGTTGAGCCAGATCAGGCGTGCGGGCAGAGGCAGCGCCGTATACTTGGCTGGCAGGCTGGAATTGGGTCTGCTCCACGGCAGCAACGGTATGGATGGGGGAACAATGACGAGCCCTGGTATGACACGCCAATCCGACGACGCGCCTGCGGACCAGCATGCCGGTTTTATGCACGGCATGGCGGCCTGGGCGGAAAAACACCGCATCAGTCCATGGCGCGGCAGTTTTGCCGACTTCATCGAGCAGATCCTGCCCGGCCGCGCGGCTCTGCTGACGCGCAGCGCGCACCAGTACCTGTGGGACATGATGCGCTGGAACGGCCAGACGGACGATGCCGGACGTTTCCGCTGCCGCCTGTTCGACGACGAGCTGTTCGGCATCGATGAGGCGATCGACCGCGTCGCCGCCTACTTCAAGGCGGCCGCCGCCGGTTCCGAAGTGGGCCGGCGCATGCTGCTGTTGCTGGGTCCGCCGTCGGGCGGCAAGTCGACCATGGTGATCCTGCTCAAGCGGGGGCTGGAAGAATACAGCCACAGCAGTGAAGGCGCGCTGTACGGCATCGCCGGCTGTCCCGTGCACGAATCGCCGCTGCACCTGGTGCCGCACAGCATGCGCGCCGACTTTCGCGCCAGCTATGATGCCGAGCTGCACGGCGAACTTTGTCCCCATTGCCGCGCCCGCCTGGAAGAACAGTACGCGGGCGACTTCCTGCGCATGCCCGTCGAGCGCATCCACCTGTCCGAGGCGGGCCGCTGCGGCATCGGCACGTATGCGCCGCACGATCCCACCACGGCCGACCTGGCCGACCTCGTCGGTTCCGTCGACCTGTCGAAAGTGGCGCAGTACGGTGACGAAGGCGATCCGCGCGCCTGGTCGTGGTCCGGCGCCGTGTATGCGGCCAGCCGCGGCATGCTGGAAATGATCGAGATCCTCAAGGTCAAGCGGGAATTCCTCTACCTGCTGCTGACCCTGACGCAGGAAAAGAATGTCAAGGTGTCGCGCTTTCCCCTGATTTACCTCGACGAAACCATCCTCGCGCACACGAATCTGGCCGAATTTCGCAAATTCCTGCAAGAAAGCGAAAACGAGGCCTTGCTCGACCGCATGGTCATCGTGCAAGTGCCGTACACGCTCAATTACCGCGAAGAAGCGCGCATTTACCGCAAGCTGATCCAGGCGGCCGCGCCCGCCTTCCGCGACGTGCACCTCGATCCGCACGTGCTGCATGCGGCGGCCGTGTTTGCCATCCTCAGCCGCTTGCCCGAGGGTGACGACAAGGAAGTCGAACTGGTCAAGAAACTGCGCATATACGCCGACGAAGACGTCGACGACCTGCAGCATGCCGACATCCGCCGCGTGCGCGAACGCGACAAGGCGCCCGACGAGGGCCTGTCGGGCGTATCGCCCCGTTTCGTCATCAATGCCCTGTCGCACGCCATCATTTCCGCCCAGCGCAACAGCCTGTCCACCATGGACGTGCTGCTGGCCCTGAAAGATGGCATCGAAAGCGATGCGCGCATCGAGCCGCGGCGCAAGCGCAAGTGGGTCGATTACCTGGTGCTTACGCGCAAGGATTTCTATAACCGCTGGGTCAAGGCCGACGTGCACAAGGCCCTGTTCGTGTCGTTCGAGCAGGAAGCGCAAGACTTGCTGAACAAATATCTCGATGAAGTCGAAGCCATGCTCGACAATCGCCAGATCCGCGATCCCATCACCAGCGAAGAACGCCGTCCCGACGAGCGCTTCCTGCGCGCCGTGGAAGAGAAAATCCACATCAGCGACTCGGGCAAGCAATCTTTCCGCCAAGAAGTGGTACGCAAGGCCATGAGCGCCTTCAAGCGGGGCGAGGCGTTTGGCCTGGGCAGCCATGCGCAATTGCACGACGCCATCCAGCAATATCTGTTCGAGCAGCGGCGCGACGTGCTGCGCCTCGTGGGCTCGGCCAAGCGGCCCGATGACGACGTGCGGGCCAGGATATCCGCCGTCGAACAGCGCCTGGTCGACGAATATGGCTATGACGCCCACAGCGCGCGCGAAGCGCTCAACTACGTGACCACCTTGCTGGCGCAGGAATAGCCATGTCCGCCACGACCTCGCCAGGCAGCGCCAAGCATGATAGTCCAGTGGGATCGTCCACGCCGGCACTGGCCCGCCCCTGGTACGGGCTGTTCTCGCGTGGCGCGCGCGACTGGCTGCGCCACAACCAGAAAGTGCGCGACGCCGTGCAGGCGCATTTGCCCGAATTGATCGCCACGCCTGACCTGATCGGCGGGCCGCAGCAGCGCACGGTGCAAGTACCCATGCACCTGCTCGAACATGCGCGTTTCCGCCTGGCACCCGCGCGCAACAGCGTAGGCGCGGGCCAGGGTGACGGCCAGCCTGGCGATATCCTGCGCGCGGCCCGTCCCGCCACCACGGACGGGGGCGGAACGCAAGGCGAAGGCGGCGATGGCGAGGGAGCCGTGCGCCTGCTGCTCGAGTTTCCCATCGACGACATACTCGACTGGCTGTGGGACGCTTTCGAATTGCCGCATATGAAACCGCGCCACCTGGGTGCCATCGACGACGTACGGCTCGTGCGTAGCGGCCTGGACCGACATGGCGCCCGTTCGCGGCTGGACCGGCGGCGCACCGTCAAGGAAGCGATCAAACGGCGCGCCCTGCAAGCGCAACCCGTGCCTTTCACCAATGACGACTTGCGCTACCGCCAGGTACTGCAACAGCCACGGCCCAGCACGAATGCCGTCGTGTTTTTCGTGCTGGACGTATCGGCCAGCATGGCGCAGGCCGAGCGCAAGCTGGCCAAATCCTTCTTTTTCTTTGCCTTGCAGGGCTTGCGCCGCAGATATGCGCGCGTGGAAGCGCGCTTTATCGCGCATACGACGCGGGCCTGGGAATTTTCCGAAGCCGAGTTTTTCCAGGTCAATGGCATGGGCGGCACCATGGCGTCCACCGCCTTTCGCCTGAGCCGCGAATTGCTGCAGGAACACTACGCACCGGGACGCTACAACGCCTACCTGTTCTATGCCTCCGATGGCGAGAACTTCAGCGAAGACCGGGGGGCGACCAGCCTGGCCTTGGGCGAACTGGCAGCATTGCTCAACTATATGGGCTATGTGGAAACCGTGCCCGGCGTGCCGCGCAGCCTGGAAACGGAAATGCACAGCTTGTTTGCCGAGCAGGAACGGCGCGGCTTGCCCTTGCACAGCAGCATCCTCAGCAGGAATGACGATATCTGGGCGGCCATCCGCACCTTTTTCCAGCACGAGGCGGCCGATACGGAGGACACGGCATGACGCCTGACACAGCCAACCTGGACGGCTACGCGGCGCGCATCGAAGCGCTGGCGCGGGAAATGGGGTTGGAGTTTGCGCCCGTCGAGTTCGAACTGGTGCCGGACAGCTTCATGGCAGAGATCGCCATCTATGGCTTGCCCGTGCGCATGCGCCACTGGTCATTCGGCGTGCGCTACATCCACCAGCTCGTGCATCAAAAGATGGGCAACTCGCATATGTTCGAAGTCATGTTCCCCGGCGACCCTTGCCATGCCTACATGGCCGAGCACAATTCCGTGGCGGAAAACACCCTCGTCACGGCCCACGTGCTGGGCCACGCCGACTTTGCCAGCCGCAATGCCCTGTTTCTGCGTTTCGGCGCCATGGCAGGCCAGCACATCCTGGAACAAAGCGCGGCGCGGGCGCAGCGTCTCGAAATGGCGTTGCAACGCCATGGACAGGAGCAGGTGGAAGCCGTGCTCGACGCGGCACTGGCGCTGGAGCAGCACGTGGACATCCATGCCGAGCTGCACCGCCCGCCCTATGGCGCGCTATCCGGGCCAGCCGGTGTCGCTGGCACGCAAGACAGGGCTGGCGCAGACGATCGTTTTGCGGATCCTTTTGCGCGGCGTTACCAGCGCTTGCCCGGTGAAGCGGCAGCGCTGGCGGCGCACGAGGCGGCGCGGGCACGGCTGGCACAGCGCCCCCTCGTGCCGCCGCAGCCCGAATACGATTTGCTGTGGTTCATTGCGCAATATGGGCCGGAACTGGCCGACTGGGAACGCGACATTTTCCTGGCCGTGCGCGAAGAGTCGTTTTACTTTTATCCCGTGTATGCCTGCCAGATCATGAACGAAGGCTGGGCTTCGTACTGGCATGCGCGGCTGCTGCGCGAAGCCGACTTCCTGCCGCCGGCCCTGTACCTGTCCGCCATCAAGTCGCACTCGGACGTGGTGCGCCCTTACGCGGGCGAGCACCAGCAGGCGCTGGCCGTCAACCCGTATCACCTGGGTTTTTGCATGTGGGAACACATCATCGAGCGCCAAGGACTGGCGCGGGCGCGCCAGATTTGCCGCGACGACGACGACTGCAGTTTCATTCGCAACTATCTGGATGGGGAACTGGCTGACCGCCTGGGCCTGTTCGTGCATGAAAGCCACCGCGATGGCGAAACACGAATGGCCAGCCGCGACTTGCTCGCCATCCGCGAAGCCATCCTGGCGCCCAAATACAACTATGGCGCGCCGTGCATCGCCGCCACCCTGCTCAACGACGACGGCAGCCTGGTACTGCGCCACGATCACCAGCGCGACGGGCGCGGCCTCGACCTGGAGCGGGCGGAACAGGTGCTGGCCTACATCGCCCGCGTCTGGCGCCGTCCCGTCACCCTGCATACGTCCGATTTCCGCGGTACACCCCGGGTTCTGCGCAGCAAGATCGATGGCGTACCGGAACCGCCCGCGTCGCCTGCGTCAACCATGCCGGCAGCGCCGCCTGTGCAACGCTGAACACTGAACGCTGAACGGCAGCGATCGGGCGGATACCGGAGTGTACCTGGCCAACTGTGCCTCGCGCTTGGCAAGCCGGGCCCTCAAGCCCGTTCAGCCTGCTCCACATACCAGGCGATGGTCTGCCGCAAGCCTTGCGCCAGGTTGTGCGTGGGGACATAGCCGAGCAGGCGTGCCGCCTTGGCGATGTCCGCCTGCGAATGGCGCACGTCGCCGGCGCGAAATTCGCCATAGTGCGGCGCCAGCGGCACGTGCTGCGGGCGGGCCGCAAGCAGCATTTGCTGCATGGCGGCGTGCAGCTGCGTCAGGCTGGTGCGGGCGTTGACGGCCACGTTGTAGACCTGGTTGACGGCTGCCGGGTCGGTGCCGGTGGCGGCAAGGATATTGGCTTGCACGGCATTGTGCACGAAGCAGAAGTCGCGGCTGGTGGCGCCGTCGCCATGGATGTGCACGGCCTGGTTCTCCAGCATGGCGGCGATCCAGCGGGGAATGACGGCCGCATAGGCGCCCAGCGGATCCTGGCGCGGACCGAAGACATTGAAATAGCGCAGCCCTACCGTCTGCATGGCGTAGCAGCGCGCATACACCTGCGCATACAGTTCGTTGACATATTTGCTCAAGGCATACGGCGACAGGGGCGCGCCGATGTGCTGCTCCACTTTCGGCAGGGCTGGATGGTCGCCATACGTGGCGCTCGAGGCCGCGTACACGAAGCGCCGCACGCCCGCATCGCGCGCGGCGGCCAGCATGTTCAGGAAGCCGCTGACATTGACGGCGTGGCACAGCAGCGGGTCTTCCAGCGAACGCGAGACGGAACCGAGCGCCGCCTGGTGCAGCACAAAATCGACGGCGGCGACGGGGCCGCCCGCACCGGCACGGCCGCGCTCGCCCAATCTGCCGTTGATGCCGCTGCCGCTGCCACCATAGGCCGCATCTGTCTCGCCGCCTGCCTCGCCATCGCCGGCGCTGGCGGCCTGGCTGGCGGCCTGCACCGACACGCCGCACGCGCGCGCGCATGCCTGCGGGTCGCGGATATCGCCTTCGATGAAGGTGAAGCGCTGCCACGCCTGCTCGCCCACGCTGGCGCGCACCTGTTCCAGGTTGTGGCGGTGGCCCGTCATGAAATTGTCGAGGCCGCGCACTTCCTGTCCCAGCTTTAGCAGGGTTTCCAGCAGGTGCGAACCGATGAAGCCGGCCACGCCCGTCACCAGCCAGCGCCGAGGTTCCTTGCTCAGTTGTTCGCAGGCTTGCGCATAGGCGCCGGCAGCAGGATCGCCAGCGGAGGCGCTTCGCGCCGCGTTTGCGGCCCGATCGAAGGTGTCGGCCGCCATCACAGCCGCCACACGTGCAGGCCGCCGTCTTCCAGCGGCCGGGGGTCGAAATGCGATTTGATGTCGATGAAGCAACCATTTTCCAGCACCTTGGTCTGGAAGTCGGCCAGCGGACGGGCCAGCAAGGCCTGGTGCGAGACGGCGCTGATGATGGCCTCGGCCTGCGGCAGCTGTTCCCAGCTTTCCAGCAATAAACCGTATTCTTCCAGCGCTTCGCGGCCATCGGCGACGGGGTCGTGCACGTGCACCTGCACGCCGTACGATTGCAGTTCGTGGATCATGTCGACCACTTTCGAGTTGCGCAGGTCCGGGCAATTTTCCTTGAAGGTCAGGCCCAGCACGTTCACGTGCGAACCTTTCAATTTGAAGCCGGCACGCACCATTTCCTTGATGGTTTTTTCCGCCACGAACTTGGCCATGCCGTCGTTGATGCGGCGCCCGGCCAGGATTACGTGAGGGTGGTAGCCCAGCATTTCCGCCTTGTGCGTCAAATAGTATGGGTCGACGCCGATGCAGTGCCCGCCCACCAGGCCGGGCCGGAACGGCAGGAAATTCCATTTCGTGCCCGCCGCCTGCAGCACTTCCAGGGTGTCGATGCCGATGCGGTCGAAGATGATGGCCAGTTCGTTCATCAGCGCGATGTTCAGGTCGCGCTGCGTGTTTTCGATCACCTTGGCCGCCTCGGCCACCTTGATGCTCGACGCCCGGTGCACGCCCGCCTCTACCACGCCTTCGTACAGGGCGGCCACCTGGTCCAGGGTGGCGTCGTCGTCGCCCGAGACCACCTTGCGGATGCTGTGCAGGGTATGGTCCTTGTCGCCGGGGTTGATACGCTCGGGTGAAAAGCCCACATGAAAGTCTTCCTTCCAGCGCAGGCCCGAATGCTGTTCGAGGATAGGGATGCAGATTTCCTCGGTGGCGCCCGGATACACGGTGGACTCGTAGATGACGATGGCGCCGCGCCGCATGTGCCGGCCGACGGCCGCGCTGGCGCCGGCCAGGGCCGAGAAATCGGGATTGTGCGCGCTGTCGACCGGCGTGGGCACGGCCACGACGATGAAATCGGCCAGTTCCAGCTCGGCCGGATCGCAGCCGACACTCAGCCATTGCGCCGCGCGCAGCTGTTCCGTGCTGACTTCACCGGTCGGATCGACATGGCTGCGGTAGCTTTCCACCTTGCGTGCCGACAAGTCAAATCCGATCGTGCGCTGGCGCATGCCAAACGCCACGGCCAGCTGCAAGCCCACGTAACCGAGCCCCACCACCGCCACCACGCCGCCCTTGCCAATCGCCTTGCTATTCGCGTTGCTATCCACCTTGCTGTCCATATGCATGTGCTCCGAATGGTTGCGGCACGAGCATCGCCGTCCGGGAAATTCTACGGTTGCCAATCGGGCCATTCTTGAGCGGGAACAAGAAACACGGACCGGCGGCCAGCATGCACGCGGACAATCAGCGGCTTGTTGAGCGCAATCAAGGAGTCCGGCGGCCATCTTTTTAAGCTAGGCCATGCTCATCGCCCATCGCGAATCGGCTAATCGTCCACGCACGCCGCAACCGGAGATTTCCATGGCCTTTACCCTGCCCCGCCCTTTCCCTGGCCTGCCGGCCGCCGCGCTGTGCTGTACTTTGCTGCTGCCCCTGCTGACGGCTTGCCACGGCACGCAGAGCAGTGCATCCTTGCTGGCCGACGCGCAGCAGTACCGGCAGAAAGGCGAGGCACGGGCCGCCATCATCCAGTTGAAGAACCTGCTGCAAAAGGAGCCGGACAATGCGGCCGCCCGCTTGCTGCTGGGCAGCATCTATATCGACACGGGCGAAGCGCTGTCTGCCGAGAAGGAATTGCGCAAAGCAAAGTCGCTGGGCCTCGCATCGCAGCAAGTGATGCCCCTGCTGGGCAAGGCCTGGCTGATGCTGGGCCAGTTCGACAAGGTACTGGCCGAGATTGCCGATGATGCGGCGCAGCCGGCCAGCGTGCTGGCCCTGCGCGGCGATGCCTTGCTGGCCCTGGGCCGCCAGGACGAGGCGCACGCCCTGTACTCGCGCCTGCTCGAAGCCCATCCCGACCAGGTCGAGGCATTGCTGGGCCTGGCGCGCCTGTCGGCGCTCGACCACCAGGTGCCGGCGGCCGAGCTGCTGCTGGCGCAAGCCTTGAAAAGCGCGCCCGCCAACCTCGACGCCTTGCGCCTGCAGGGCGACCTGCTGCGCCTGCAAGGCAAGAACGGCCCGGCGCGGCTCGCCTACATGCAGATCCTCAATATCAAACCGGACAATACCCAGGCGCACATCGACCTGGCCAACCTCGATATCGTGGAAAACCGCTACGCGGAAGCGTCGGCCCAGCTGGCCACGGCGCGCAAGACGGCGCCCAACAGCCTCGGTTTGCTGCAAGCCCAGGCGCTGCTCGATTTTCGCCAGGGCAAGAACAAGGCGGCCTTGCAAGCCTTGCAGCTGGTACTCAAGGCGGCACCCGACCACATGCCGTCCATCCTGCTGGCCGGCGCCGTGCAGCTGGCGCTCGGCTCGCCGCCGCAGGCGGAAAACTATTTGCGGCGCTTCCTGGCCGTGTATCCCAGGCATTTGTATGCCGTCAAGATGATGGCGTCGATCGAATTGATGCGTGGCAAGACCGACGCCGCCATCGATTTGCTGCAACCGATGCTGGCCGCCTTCCCGGAAGACGTGGAATTGCTGTCGCTGGCCGGAGAAGCCCACTTGCGCGCGCGCCGCTACGACAAGGCGACCGCGTATTTCGAACAGGCCAGTACCCTTGCGCCGGACACGGCCAAGCTGCATGCGGCGCTGGGCATCAGCCGCCTGGGCATGGGAGAGAACAGCCGCGCCATCAATGAACTGGAACGCGCCAGCATGCTCGACAAGAGCACGCCACAAGCGGGCACCATGCTGGTGATGACCTTGCTGCGCAACAAGCAGAACGACAAGGCGCTGGCCAGCGTCAAGATGATGGAGGAGCAGCAGAAAGACACGAATCCCCTGCTGCTGAACCTGAAAGGCGGCGTCTACCTGGCCTTGCGCGACTTACCGGCCGCGCGCGCCAGTTTCGAGCAAGCGCTGAGCATGGACCCCGTCTACCTGCCCGCCTTGAACAACCTGGCGCAGATCGACCTGGCCGAGAAAAAGCCGGAGCAGGCAAAACAGCGTTTCGAAAAGGCGCTGACGAAGGCGCCGAAAAATGCCGACCTGTGCGCGGCGCTGGCCAAGCTGGCCGCGTCGCAGGGCAAGACGGAAGAGGCGCGGCGCTGGCTCGAGCGGGGCCACCGCGACAATCCCGATGCCGTCGCGCCAGCCCTGCTCCTGAGTAACTTCTACCTGAAGACGGGCGCGCCCGACAAGGCGCTGGAACTGGCGCGCACCTTGCAAACGGGCCATCCGGGCGACGCCGATGCGCTGGCCTTGCGCGCCCAGGTGGAATACAGCGCCGGCCTGGCGCCGGCAGCGCTCGACAGCTACAACAAGCTGGCCAGCATACAGACCACGTCCGCGCCCTTGCAGATGCGCATCGCCAGCCTGCACCTGGCCTTGGGCGACCACCAGAATGCGCTGCAAGCCGTCAAGCGTGCGCAAGTGCTTGATCCGACCCTGCTCGAAGCGCGCGTGGTCGAAGTGGCCATGCTGCTGAACCTGAACCGCCAGCGCGAGGCGCTGGCCGTGGCGCGGCAAGTGCAGGAAGAGCAGCCGAAGCTGGCGGCCGGCTACAAGCTCGAGGGCGACGTGCTGATGGAGCAAAAGCTGCCGCAGCAAGCCGTCAAGCTGTACCAGCACGCGTTCGGCATCAGCCCCATCGGCCCGTTGCAGGTGCAGCTGTACCGCGCCTTGCAGGCTTCCGGGCAAGAGCGCGAAGCCGATGCGCGCATGGCCACCTGGCTGAAGGAGCATCCGGAAGACTTGCCGACGCGCACCTACCTGGCGGGCACCCGGCTGGCGGCCAAGCAATACCGCGCCGCCATCGAGCACTTCCAGTATGTCGTTGCCAAGGACACGGATAACGTGGTGGCGTTGAACGACCTGGCGTGGGCGTATCAGCAGGAAAAAGATCCGCGCGCGCAGGCCACGGCCGAGCAGGCACTGAAGCTGGCGCCCGGCAACCCCGCCGTGCTCGACACCCTGGGCTGGATCGTGCTGCAGCAAGGCGACGTCAAGCGCGCCACGGCGCTGCTGCGCAAGGCGGCGGAACTGGCGCCGAAGTCGCCCGAAGTGCAATACCACCTGGGCGCGGCCCTGGCGAAATCTGGCGACAAGGGCGGCGCGCGCAAGCAGCTGGAACAACTGCTGGCCGCCAACAAGGACTTTCCGCAGCGGGCCGAGGCGCAGGCCTTGCTGACCCAGCTGTAGGCCATGGCTGTGCACGCTGCCATGGCCCGCCTGGCAGCGCGGCCGCTGGCCCTGCTGGCGGGCGCGGCCTGCATGCTGGCCTTGCGCCACTATCCGCTGGGCCACGGCTGGCCCGGCCTGCTGTTTGCCGCCCTGCTGCCCGCATATTTCCTGCTGCTGTGCTGGCGCCCCGCCTGCTGGCTGTTCTGCGTGCCCGCCCTGCTGCCCGTGCTGGACCTGGCACCGTGGACGGGCTGGTTCTTCCTCGAAGAAATCGACGTGCTGCTGTTGCTGACCGTGGCCTGCGGTTATTGGCGCCTGGGCGGAGCGGCCCAAGCGGCAGCGGCGCGGCTCTCGCCCGCCGCCCGCGCCTGTTTGCTGCTGTGCAGCCTGGCCTGGCTGGCGGCGCTGCTGCGCGGCGTCCTGCCGCTGGCGCCGTTCGACCTGAATGCCTGGGATAACTACCTGAGCCCCTACAACAGCTTGCGGCTGGGCAAGGCCTGGGCCTGGAGCATGCTGCTGTTACCGCTGCTGCTGCGCGACGCGGACCCTGCCGCCTTGCGCCGCTATGCGCTGCCGGGCATGCTGGCCGGGCTGGCCATGGTGTCGCTGTTCGCCCTGTGGGAACGGGCCGTGTTTCCCGGCCTGTCGAACCTCTCCAGCGACTACCGCATCACGGCGCCGTTTTCCGCCATGCACACGGGTGGCGCCGCGCTGGACGGCTACCTGGCCCTGAGCCTGCCGTTTGCCGCACTGTGGCTGGCGCGCGCCAGCAGCCGCTGGCAGGCGGCGCTGGCCATGCTGCTGCTGGCCCTCGCCCTGCACGCGGCGTTCACGACCTTTTCGCGGGGCTTGTACGCGGCCGTGGCCGCGGCCATGCTGCTGGGATTCTGGCAAACCCTGCGGACGGCGCCCGGCGCGGCGCGGCGCGTCCCTTCCCAGTCGCCCATGCGCGGAGTGTTGCTGAGACTGCTGCTGGCCGGCCTGGGCACCGTCCTGCTCGTGTACATGTTCAGCCTGGCCGGCTACCGGGGCTTGCTGGCCGCCGTCGTCCTGCTCGCGGCCAGCTTCGTGCTGGCGGCACGGCCCTTGCCGTGGCGCCTGGCGCCTGCCAGCCTGCTGTGCGCTCTGTGCCTGCAAGGCTTGCTGGCTGCCTGGTGGCCGGAACCGTCCGGCCACCAGGCGGCCGGCTGGCTGAAAGGCCCATATTTCCTGTTCCTGCTGGCGGCCGTGCTGCTGGCGATCGTGCTGCTGCCGGGCCCCCTGTCGTCCGGCGGCGCCGGCGGCAAGGGACCCGCCAGGCTGGGGCTGGCGATGATGGCGTGGACCATGCTGGCATGCAATCTTGCCTGGATAGGCTGGCACTGGGCGGGACCGCAGGCCCTGCTGCCGGCCGGCCTGGTCGTGCTGCTGGCCATGCTGATGCTGTGCAATGGACGCCTGCGCCCGCCGCTGTGGCGGCTGGACCGCGCCAGCCTCAGCATCGCGGGCGCGGCCGGCATCCTGCTGCTGCTGGCGATACCCGTGTCGGCCAGCTATTACGCCACCGAACGTTTCGCTACCACGGCCTTCGACATGCAAGGCCGCTTGCGCCATTGGCGGCAGGCGCTGGCCATGCAGCCGTCCGACTGGGGCGACCGCCTGTTCGGCATGGGTAGCGGCAGCTTTCCCGCCACGTATTACTGGCACAATCCCCAGCGCGAGGTGCCGGCCAGCATCGCGTATGCGGAAGACGGGGAAAACCGGTATGTGCGCCTGGCCAGTCCCGGCTACAGCGCTGGCTATGGCGAATTGCTGCGGCTGCTGCAGCGGCTGCCCGTGCAGCCCGCCACGCACTACACTTTGGCGCTCGACGTGCGGCGCACGGGACCCATGCCCGTGCTGCTGGTGCGCCTGTGCCAGCGGCAATTGCTGTACGCACAGGGCTGCGTGAACGTTCCGCTGCGCCTGCGCCCGCCGCCGCCTGGCAACCCGCCGGAGGGATGGCAGCACTATGAAGTGCCGTTCGACAGCGCCTGGCTGGGCGCGGGCGCCTGGCTGCTGCGTCCGCCCGTGCAGCTGGAACTGGCGGCCAGCGGCACGGCCACCTCGTCCGTGCTCGAAGTCGACAATCTGAGCTTGCGCGCACCGGGCGGCGAGGAACTGATCGCCAACGGGAGCTTTACGCAAGCCAATAATTACTGGTTTTTCAGCAGCGACCACCACCACTTGCCGTGGCATATCAAGAGCATGGCACTGCATTTGCTGATAGAAACGGGCTGGTGCGGCGCCCTGTCCTTGCTGGCCCTGCTGGTTCTGGCCGGCCACCGCCTGCTGCGCCAGACCGCGCGCGGCGATGCAGGCGCGCTGGCCTGCGCCGCCGCCCTGCTGGGTTTTCTCGTCGTCGGCCTGTTCGACAGCCTGCTCGACGTGCCGCGCATCGCCCTGCTCTGCTATCTGATGCTGCTGTGCGCGCTGCTGCAGCCCGTGCCACCTCCTCACGTTGAAAGTGCGCCGCCATGAAAGCCCTGCCGTTTACATGCTTGTCCGCCCTCGTGTTTTGCCTGGCCTTGGCCAGCGCACCGTGCCGCGCCGATGCGCCGCTGGCGCAAACCATCGCGCGCATCAAACCATCGATCGTCGGCGTGGGCAGCCTGCAAAAAACGCGCACGCCACCGATGAATTTCATCGGCACGGGTTTCGTGACCGGTGACGGCTTGAGCGTGCTCACTTGCGCCCATGTGATCCAGAAACTGCTTGACGCCAATCCGAACGAAGTCATCGGCATACTCACGGGCCAGGGCGAAGTAACGCAATTTCGCCCCGCCAAGGTCCAGGCGCTGGACACGGAACACGACCTGGCCTTGCTGCGCCTGGCGGGCGCGCCCCTGCCCGCCCTGGCGCTGGGCGACGCGGCCACGGTGCGCGAAGGCCAGGCCATGGCCTTTACGGGATTTCCGCTGGGCACCTTGCTCGGACTGCGCCACGTGACGCACCGCGCCACCGTGTCATCGCTGACACCGGTGGTCATGCCCAGCGAAAACGCCCAGCGCCTCGACGTGCGGCGCCTGGCGCAGCTGCAAAAGGCGCCGTACACCGTGTTCCAGCTGGACGCGACGGCGTATCCGGGCAGCAGCGGCAGCCCCTTGTTCGATCCCGAGACCGGTCTCGTCTACGGCATCGTCAACATGGTGTACGTCAAGGGCCTCAAAGAGGCCGCCATCAGCGCGCCCAGCGGCATCACGTACGCGATTCCAGGCAGCCACATGCAGGCGATCTTGCTGAAGAATAAATGAATCGTCAGTTGCGCCCCTGCCTCAGCCGGCCGGTAATGCCGGGCTCATCCCATGTCGGAAAAAAAAAGGGGTAAAACGACCGTTCACCCCCATGCTGTTCCATCAGGCCACCGAATTTACGGATCTGGGCCCCCATGTAATCGAGGTCCAGCCGTAGCAGCACGGCCGGCGCCCCCACGCGCGTGCACTCGCGCTCGCCGCCGAAGTCTTGGAAACCCAGCATGCGCTTGTAAAACACCACGTGGCGCGGGTTGACTTCAATCACGTAATCCGTAAAGCCGTGAATATTGTGGGCATAGATATAAGAAATATGAATCAGCGCCGCAAACACGCGCTTGCTCACGCCCTTGTCGATGGCCAGCCGCGACGGTTCGCACAGGCGCCGGCCTTGCTCGCGCAGGACGTCGAGCTTGTCGCGAAAGTTTTCATCGGCGGGCAAGCCCGTCTCGTCGTTATCGAGGCACAAGGTCATGGTGCCGACGGTGGTGCCGGCCGTTTCCGCGAACAGCGTGATTTTATTCAGCGCATGCGCGGTGCAAGGATCGACGGCATAGCCGCGCCAGCCGTACATCTTGCGGATCAGCAAACTGGCCGCTTCGCGCCGGCCACGCGAATTGGCCATGCGGATATGAAAGCGCTGCAGGTCGAGCTCATGCTCCATGGCCGGGTCGATCTGCCCCTCGCCCACCACCAGATCACTGAAGTTGCCTGGCGTGTCGAAGGAAATTATGGGTTCATCTTCAAAGCTCATCTTGTCCTCACGTTCATCGGCAGCCGTCGAGACGGACTGAAGCCAATGCCTTGTGACAAGAGAAAAACTGGAGAAGTTCCCAGCAATAGCTAAAAAAACAGAAGAAATTTACCTTTGGATAGCAAAATAACACGATGAAATTTGTCTATAAGTACAAAATGGCAAATATAATTGCTGTTTTGATATTGATAAGCTTGCTGTTAAAAAAAGCTTTCCGGTATCAATAACACGTCGCCCGGCCGCATCATGACATTGGCCGAAATATCGCCTTCCTTCAGCAAATCGTCGAGCCGCACCCTCAACTGCTGCTGGTTGCCTTCGCGCACGCGGATGATGCTGGCCTTGTTGCCGGCCGCGAAATCGGTGATGCCGCCCACGGCGATGAGCACGTCCATCAGCGACATGCCCAGCCGGTACGGCAGCGCCTGCGGCTTGGCCGCCTCGCCGATGACGCGGATCTGCTCGCCATATGGTCCCGAGAAGTTGGTGACGATGACCGTCACCACGGGCTGCTGGATGAACTTGCTCAAGGCTTGCTCGATGTCGCGCGCCAGCTGGGTCGATGTCTTGCCGCTGGCGGGCAAATCCTCGACCAGCGGCGTGGTGATCTTGCCGTCCGGCCGCACGGCCACCGTCAGCGACACTTCCGGATTGCGCCAGACGATGATGTTGACGGAGTCGCCCGGGCCGATCAGGTAATCGTGCATGGGGGCGCTGTCGTCGGAAGGCGCCAGCGGATGGCGCGTGCGGCAGGCGCCCAGCAGGCTGGCGGCGCCCGCCAGGACCAGCGTGTTGCAGACAAATGCACGGCGAAATGGATTCATGCGGAGCCTCTTCGAGTCGATGCGCGTCCATGGCCGGCCCCGCAGAACCAGCCTGGGCCGCGAACTTCCTATGATTATTAAAACCCGGCAAGTGAACCTTGAGGCGTATCAAGAAGCAATCATCTTCGGAAATCTTGCTCCACAGCCGCCCTATACTTTGCTTACTCAACAAGCAAGTATTTCTTGCAAGACGCCGTCGTTGTCCGCGCCGCCAACCCATCTACCGGGCAGCACCGTTACCTGAAGGAAGCGACATGGAAGAATTGATACAGCAACTGCTTTCCGGCTTGAAAGGCATCTGGAAGTACCGCTGGCATGCGGTGCTGGTGGCGTGGCTGGTGGCCATCGGCGGCTTCATCAAGGTGATCACCCTGCCCGACGATTACCAGACGTCGGCGCGCGTGTTTGTCGATACGCAAACTATCCTCAAGCCGTTGATGGCCGGCATGACCAGCGTGCCGAACACGGAACAGCAGGTGGCCATCATGAGCCGCACCCTGCTCAGCCGCCCGAACGTGGAGCGCGTCATGCGCATGGTCGACCTCGACCTGGACTCGAAGACCGTGCGCGAGCACGAAGCCCAGCTGGACAACTTGATGAGCCGCATCAAGATCACGGGCACCAACGCGTATGACATCTACACCATCAGCTACAGCGGACGCGACCCCAAGCTCGTGCGCGACGTCGTGCAAAGCCTGCTGACCATCTTTGTCGAAGGCAGTTTCCAGGGAAAGAAAGGCGATTCGCAAAAGGCGGTGCAGTTCATCGACGAGCAGATCAAGAATTACGAGGACAAGCTGAGCGCGGCGGAAAACCTGGTGAAGGAATTCAAGATCCGCAACAACCTGCTGCTGCCGCGCCAGGGCATCGACTATGGCAGCCAGCTGCTGATGTCGTCCGATAGCCTGAACAATGCCAAACTGGAACTGGTCGAGGCGGAACAGGCACGCAAGGCCATCCAGAGCCAGATCGAGGGCGACGAGCCCTTGCTCGACCTGGAGCCCAGCGCGTCGGCCATCACGAATCCCGAGCTCGACGAGCGCATCGCCTCGATCAACAAGAACCTCGACAGCCTGCGCATGCAATTTACCGAACTGCATCCCGACATCATCGCCTCGAAGCGCCTCGTGGCCCAGCTGGAAGAACGCAAGATCGAGGAAAACAAGCTGAAAGCGGCGTCCGGCGACCCGGGAAAGAACTACAGCCCCATGCTGCAGCAGCTGAAGGTGGCGCTGACGGATGCGGACGCCAAGGTGGCCGCCATCCGCGCCCGCGTGCAGGAATACAGCGCGCGCAACGAGCGCCTGCTGGCGCAAAGCAATGCCGTGCCCGAGGTGGAATCGCAGCTGGCGCAGCTCAACCGCGACTACATCATCAACAAGGAAAACTATGAAAAGCTGATCGGCCGGCGCGAAGCGGCCAAGCTGTCGGGCGAACTCAGTTCCACCACCGACATGATGGCCTTCAAGATCATCGACCCGCCCACGGTGCAATATGCGCCCGTCGGCCCGAACCGCCCGTTGCTGTTCAGCGCGGCGCTGGGCGCGGCCCTGGTGGCCGGCGTCGCCACGGCCTTGCTCATCAGCCAGGTGCGCCCCACCTTCCTCAGCCCCTCCGAACTGCGCGATGCCACAGGCTTGAACGTGCTGGGCACGGTATCGATGAACTGGACGCCGCTGCAGCAGGTACGCCGCCGCCGCGCCCGCTATGGCTTTGGCGCCTGCCTGGGCAGCCTGTTCGTCCTGTACGGCGGGGTCATGACGGCCGCGCTGCTGAAATTCTAGATCCAAGGGAGCGACGATGAGCAGCAAGGACAGCGGCAAGCACGAACCCACGATCCTCGGCGTGGCCGAGGCCAGCGTGCCTTATACGGTGAACGGTACGGATGGCGCGGACGCAAGCCGGTCGCCCCGTTACCGGCCCCTGAACCTGGCCCGGCTGGCCGAGCAAGGCATGCTCACGCACGATGGCGGGCGCAGCGCCGTGGCCGAGGATTTCCGCATCATCAAGCGCCCGCTGCTGCGCCAGGCGCGCGCCAGCGGCAGCGACGCCATCCGCCACGGCAACCTGATCGTCGTCACCAGCGCCATGCCGGGCGAAGGCAAGACCTACTGCGCCGTCAACCTGGCCATGAGCATCGCCATGGAACTCGATATCACGGTACTGCTGGTCGATGCCGACGTGGCGCGCCCGTCCGTGCTGAAAGTGCTGGGCCTGCCGCCGGAGCCGGGGTTGATGGACGTGCTGCTCGACCCGCAACTGGCCATGGCCGACGTGATCCTGAAAACCAACGTGGCCAATCTGAGCATCCTGCCCGCCGGGCGCAGCAACAAGCACGCGACGGAATTGCTGGCCAGCCGCGCCATGAGCCGCTTGCTGGCAGAAATCGCCAGCCGCTATGGCGACCGCATCGTCGTCTTCGATTCGCCGCCCCTGCTGATCACCAGCGAAGCGCACGCGCTGGTGGGGCAGATGGGGCAAGTGGTGATGGTGGTCGAGGCGGAAACAACGACCCAGCACGCCGTCAAGGAAGCGCTGCGCCAGATCGAGTCGTGCGAACACATTCATTTGATCTACAACAAGACCAAATCGTTCCCCGGCAACGACTACTACGGCTATGGCCATTACGACTAGCCGCCGGGGCTCGCTACCGCTGCTGCCCTTGCTGTCGCTGCTGCTGCCCGTGCCGGCCAGTGCCATCGACTGGCTGGCAAAACCGTCGCTGCGCCTGCGCGAAAGCTATACGGACAATGCCTTGCGCGCGCCGCCCGGCAAGGCGCAATCGGACTTCATCACGGAAATCGCGCCCGCCATCGCCCTCATCGGCACCGGCCCCCGCCTGCGCGTCCACCTCGATTACAGCTGGCACAAATACCTGTCCGGACAGCGGGCCGATACCGACAACCACGAACTGCAGGCCTCGGCCGACGCCGAGCTGGTCAAGGACTGGTTCTTCATCGATGCCAACGCCAGCGTGAGCCGGCGCAACATCTCGCCGTTCGGCCCCCAATTGATCGACGACCTGCCCGACACGGACAATGCCAGCACCGTGCGCACCACGGGCATCAGCCCGTATCTGCGCCACCGTTTCCGCGGTCTGGCCACGGCCGAGCTGCGCTATACGCGCAACACGGTCGACAGCGGCGGCGACTTGCTGTCCGTACACAGCGATGAAATGGAATTGCTGCTCAGCGGCGAGCCGCGCGGCACCGGCTGGACGTGGAACGCCAGCCACGACGTGCGCCGCACGCAGGACAGCAAGCTGGCGCCCGTGCGCATGCAGCGCAGCAGCGTGGGTCTGCGTTATCCGTTCAGCAGCAAATGGTCGGCCACGGCCAGCGGCGGCATGGAAAAGGAAGGCTATATCTCGGCCAGCGGCAAGGCGCCCGAGGGCCGCTTCTGGTCGCTGGGCGGCGTGTGGACACCGTCGCCGCGCACCAGCGTCGCCTTCAGCACGGGCAAGCGCTTCTTTGGCACCACCTACAGCCTGGACGCCACGTTCCTGCAGCGCCATACCAACTGGCAACTGAACTACAGCGAAAACATCACCACCATGCCGACGCAGTTTTCGCGTCTGGGCAACCGCGACGCGGGCCAGTTGCTCGATCAATTGTGGCGCGGCATCTTTCCCAATGCGCGCGACCGACGCCTGCGCATCGATGCCTTCCTGCGCTACGCCAACAGCCTGGGGCCGGAACGGGGCGCCATCAATTACTTCAGCCACCGCTATTTCCTGCAAAAGCAGCTGAAGCTGACGATGGCGCGCGCCACGGCGAAAAGCACGATGATCGCCGGCATCACCGCCGTCGACCGCACGGCGCAAACGGCCAGCGGCATCGACAGCGGCTTGCTGCCCGGCGTGGAATTCGGCAGCGAAGACCGCACGCGCCAGATCGGCGGCAATGTGGGCTGGAGCTGGCAAGCCAGTTCGCGCACCAGTGTGAATGTCAATGCCGGCTACGCCAGCGTGCGCTCGCTGAGCGCGCCCCGGCGCGACAACAACATCACCTTGACGGCCGGCTACACGCGCATCCTGCAGCCGAACATGACGGCCAGCATCGACGTGCGGCACACGCGGCACGCCAGCAACCGCGGCGGCGACTACCGCGAAAACGGCGTCAGCGCCACGCTCACCATGCAATTCTAAGGAGCCCGCATGTCCGACCCCTCTCTTGCGTCCGCCGTGCCGGCGCACCTGCTGTGCGTGGTGGCCGCGCGCCCCAACCTGATGAAGATGGCGCCCATCCTGGCCGCTCTGGCCCGCCAGGCGCCCGCCGTGCGCGTGACCTTGCTGCATACGGGCCAGCATTACGACACGGCCATGAATGGCCAGCTGTTTGCGGACCTGGATCTGCGCCCGCCCGACATCTGCCTCGACGTGGGCTCAGGCAACCACGCGCAGCAGACGGCCGAGATCATGCGCCGCTTCGACGCCGTGCTCGACGCGCACCCGCCGCTGGCGCCCGATGGCGTGCTGGTGGTGGGCGACGTCAATTCCACCTTGGCTTGCGCACTGGTGGCGGCCAAGCGGGGCATTCCCGTGATCCACGTCGAGGCGGGCTTGCGCAGCGGCGACCGGCGCATGCCCGAGGAAATCAACCGCGTGCTGACGGACCAGTTATCCAGCCTGCTGCTGACCAGCGAGACAGGCGCGCGCGCCAACCTGCTGCGCGAAGGCATCGCCCCCGAACGCATCCATTTCACGGGCAACGTCATGATCGACAGCCTGCGGCAGCAACTGCCGCGTGCCGTACCGCCGGCCGCCACCCTGCGCGCCCACGGCCACGCCTGCCCGCCCGCGTATGGCCTGTTGACCCTGCACCGGCCATCGAACGTGGATGCGCCGGCGCAACTGGAAGCGCTGCTGGGGGCGCTGGGGCAATTGTCGCAGCAACTGCCGCTGCTGTTTCCCATCCACCCGCGCACCCTGGCCGGCTTGCGCCTGGCGGGCCTGGAGCCGCTGCTGGCGCGCCATGCCATCGTCCGCCTGCCGCCGCTGGGCTATTTGGAAATGCTGGGCCTGATGCAGGACGCGCGCCTGGTGCTGACGGATTCGGGCGGCGTGCAGGAAGAAAGCACGGCCCTGGGCGTGCCCTGTCTGACCCTGCGCGACAATACGGAGCGCCCCGTCACCGTGAGCGCTGGCACGAATACCCTGGCAGGCACGGACCCGGCCGCCATCCTGGCGCTGGCGCGGGGCATCCTGGACACGGGCGGCAAGCAGGGCCGCATTCCGCCGTTGTGGGATGGCCACGCGGCTACGCGCATCGCCGCCGTCATCGCGCCCTGGCTGGCGGCGCGCCGGGGCACGCCGTGACGCCGCCGGTGATATTGCGCAACGCGCTGACCATCGACGTGGAAGACTACTTCCAGGTGTCCGCCTTCGCGCCGCACATCGCGCGCGCCGACTGGCCCCGCCAGGAATGCCGGGTCGAGGCGAATATCGAGCGCATCCTGCTGCTGCTCGACAGCCGGGGCATCCACGCCACCTTCTTTACCCTGGGCTGGATCGCCGAGCGCTATCCGGCCATGCTGCGCCGCGTGGCCGACGCCGGGCATGAAGTGGCCAGCCACGGCTATGCGCACCTGCGCGCCAGCGACCAGTCGGCCGCGCAGTTCGCCGACGACGTGCGCCGCAGCAAGACCATCCTCGAGCAATTGACGGGGCTGGCCGTGCGCGGCTACCGGGCGCCCAGCTTTTCCATCGGCGCGGCCAACCTGTGGGCTTTCGACGTGCTGCAGGAAGCGGGCTACCGCTACAGTTCCAGTATCTACCCGATCCGCCACGACCACTACGGCATGCCCGATGCTCCCCGCTTCGCCTGGCGGCCACGTGGTCCGCACGGCGTGCTGGAATTGCCCGTCAGCACCGTGCGCCTGCGCGGGCGCAACTGGCCGGCCGGCGGCGGCGGCTATTTCAGATTGATGCCGTATGCACTGTCGCGCTGGCTTTTGCGACGCATCAATTCGCGCGACGGGCAAGCTGGCATATTCTATTTTCATCCCTGGGAACTCGATCCCGGCCAGCCGCGTCCGCCGGGCCTCAGCGCCAGGACGCGTTTTCGCCACTACCTGAACCTGGGGCGCATGGAAGCACGGCTGGGGCGTTTGACGGGCGACTTCGCCTGGGACCGCATGGACCGTATTTTTCTGGAAAGTACATGATGCACGAGGCCAGCCTTGCTCCCGACCCGGCACCATCGAGCGCCGCCATCGCCGTGCGGTCCCTGCAGGGGCACGAGCATGCGCGCTGGGACGCCTTTGTCGACACGTGCCCGGAAGCGACCTTCTTTCACCGGGCCGGCTGGCAAACCATCATGGAGCAAGGTTTCAAACACGACAGCCATTTCCTGTACGCGGAACAGGATGGGCGCATCGCCGGCGTGCTGCCGCTGGCCCACCTGCGCAGCCGTTTGTTCGGCTCCGCCCTCGTGTCGCTGCCCTTTTGCGTGTATGGCGGCGTCGCCAGCGGCAGTTCTTCCGTGCGCCAGGCCCTCGACAGCGCCGCGCTGGCACTGGCCCGGCGCCTCGGCGTGGGGCATCTGGAATACCGCTGGCGCGAAGTGCCGGAGGAAACCTTGGACGCCTCCTGGCTGCAGAAACCCCTGTACGCGACCTTCCGCCGTCCCTTGCTTCCCGACGCGGAACAGAATCTGCTGGCGATTCCCCGCAAGCAGCGCGCCGTCGTGCGCAAGGCCATGGCGGCCGGCCTGCACAGCGCGATCGACTATGACATCAGCCGTTTCTACCCGATCTACGCGGCCAGCGTGCACCGGCTGGGCACGCCCGTCTTCGCGCGCCGCCATTTTGCCCTGCTGCGCACGGTGTTTGCTGACGCCTGCGACATCCTCACCGTCTACCACGGCCAGCAGGCGCAAGCGAGCGTGCTGCTGTTCTATTTCCGCGATGAAGTGCTGCCATATTACGGCGGCGGCAGCGTGCTGGCGCGCAGCACGGGCGCCAACGATTTCATGTACTGGGAAGCGATGCGCCGCGCCTGCGCACGCGGCTACCGCCTGTTCGATTTCGGCCGCAGCAAGCTGGGGACCGGGGCATACGACTTCAAGAAGAACTGGGGCTTTGCGCCGCAGCCGCTGCCGTATGCCTACAAGCTCGTGCGCGGCAAGGCCTTGCCGGAAGTCAATCCTCTGAATCCGAAATACGCGCTGTTCATCCGCGCCTGGCGCCGCCTGCCGCTGCCGCTGGCCAACCTGCTGGGGCCGCACATCGTGCGGCAACTGGGCTAAGCAAGGGGACCCACCATGCGCGAACTGCTCTTCCTCGCCCACCGCCTGCCGTATCCGCCCAACAAGGGCGACAAGATACGCTCGTGGCACATGCTGCAATATCTGAGCCGGCATTTCCGCGTGCACCTGGGCTGCTTCATCGACGATGACGACGACTGGCAACACACGAAAACCGTGGCCGCCCTGTGCGCCAGCACGCGCTTCATCGACTTGCGGCGCGGCCCGGCCCGCTGGCGCGCCATGCAGGCGCTGCTGTCGCGCCAGGCCATGAGCGTGCACTATTACCGTGATGCGCGCCTGCTGCAATGGGTCGACGGCTTGCTGTCCGGCGGCAAGGTGCGCCATGCGCTGGCCTTTTCCGGGCCCATGGCGCAATACATCGACGGCAGCGCGGGCCGCGCCCTGCACCGTGTAATCGATTTCGTCGACGTCGATTCCGACAAATGGCGCCAGTACAGCGACAGCAAGCCCTGGCCCATGTCGCAGCTGTACCGGCGCGAAGCGCAGCTGCTGCTGCAGTACGAGCGCCATATCGCCCAGCAGTTCACGGCCGCCAGCTTCGTCTCGCCGGCCGAAGCGGCCCTGTTCCGCCAGTGCGCCCCGATGGCGCGGCGCAAGACGGGCTACTTCAACAACGGCGTCGACACGGCGTATTTCACGCCCATGCCGCCGCAGCCTGGCGTGTATCCGGCGGGCGTGCAGGCGCTGGTGTTTACGGGCGCCATGGATTACTGGCCGAACGTCGACGCCGTGCAATGGTTCGTGCGCCACGTCTGGCCCGCCCTGCGGCGCCAGTTTCCCCAGCTGCAGTTCTATATCGTCGGCAGCGCACCCGTGCCCGCCGTCACGGCGCTGGCGCGGGTGGCCGGCGTGGTCGTGACGGGCAAGGTGCCCGATATCCGGCCCTACCTGGCCGGCGCGGCGCTGGCCGTGGCGCCCCTGCGCATTGCCCGCGGCGTGCAAAACAAGGTGCTCGAAGCGATGGCGATGGGCAAGATCGTGCTGGCCACGCCGCAGGCGCTCGAAGGCATCGCGGCCCAGCCGGGCCTGGAACTGCTGCTGGCGCGCGACGACGCCGAATTCATTCACCATGCGGCGCGCGTGCTGCGCAAGGCGCAAAGTGGCGCGGCCGAGGGGAGCGGCGCGGCCATCGGCGCGGCGGCACGCCAGCTGGTGTTGCAGGATTACGACTGGGAGCGCAATCTGCGCGGCCTTGGCGCCATGCTGGGCCTGCCAGCCGAGGCCAATTCCGAGGCTGCCGCCAGCGCCGCCTCGCCTTTGCAGCCGGTGCGGGAGCCGTCCACATGAGCTTGCAGCTCGACCAGCTGGCCCGCTTGCCGGATGCGGCCGTCCTGCCCCACGGTCATCCGCGGCGCCAGGCCGCGCTGGCGGCGCTGCTGCTGTCGCTGGCCGCCGTCGTGCTGCTGTACCACGCCACTTTCTGGTCGATGGTGGAACTGTGGGCCCGCTCGCAAACGTTCGCGCACGGTTTCCTGATCGTGCCCATCAGTTGCTGGCTGGCCTGGCGCCAGCGCGCCCGCCTGGCCGCACTGGCGCCCCGGCCGTCGCGGCAGGGCTTGCTGCTGCTGGGCGTGCTGGGCCTGACGTGGCTGCTGGCCGACGCCGCCAACGTGCCCGTGGTGGAACAATATGCGGCCACGGCCATGCTGCCCGCCTGCGTGCTGGCCATCCTCGGCTGGCCGGCCGTGCGCCTGCTGGCCTTTCCACTGGCCTACCTGTTCCTCGCCGTACCGTTTGGCGAAGTCTTCATCGAACCCCTGATCGACTTCACGGCCGCCTTCACGGTGACCGCGCTGCAATGGTCGGGGGTGCCCGTGTTTCGCGATGGCAGCAATTTTTCTCTGCCTACCGGCAACTGGTCGGTGGTGGAAGCGTGCAGCGGCTTGCGCTACCTGATCGCCGCGCTGGCCCTGGGCGCCCTGTTCGCCCATGTGAACTGCCACAGCACGCGGCGGCGCGTGGCCGTCATGGCCGCCGCCCTGCTGGTTCCCATCCTCGCCAACGGCGTGCGCGCCTACCTGATCGTGATGCTGGGCCACCTGAGCGACATGCGCCTGGCCGTGGGCGTCGACCACCTGATCTATGGCTGGCTGTTCTTCGGCCTGGTGGCGCTGCTGCTGTTCTGGCTGGCCGCGCGCTGGCGCGAATTGCCGCCGCCACGCGCCGTGCCGTCAGCCCAGCCCGTGCGCCTGAGCGCCGGCGCGGCCAGCCCGCGCGCCGCCGTGCGCGCCGGCGTGGCCTGCCTGCTGCTGGCGGCCGTGTGGCCGGCACTGGCGCTGGCCAGCCAGCGCGATGATGGCGCCACGCTGCCTGCCATGGTGCTGGCCTTGCCCGATCCTCCTGCCTGGCGGCGCCTGCACGACGCGGTACCCGACTGGCAAGCGCCATATGCGGGCACGCCGGCGCGGTTTGCCGCCACCTATGCGCGCCAGGACGGCGACGGCACGCCCGTGGGGCTGCAACTGCACTGGTATGCGCGCCAGGCGCGCGATGCCGAACTGCTGACGCACCAGGCCTTGCCGTACGGCGCCCGCTGGATGCCGCTGGCGCAGCGCGTGCGGCACGTCAACCTGGCCAGCGGCAAGCTGGCCGTGCGCGAAAGCGTGCTGGCGTACGGCGGCGAACGCCTGCTCGTGTGGCGCGTCTACCGCCAGGGCGGCATCGTCACGGCCAGGCCCGTGCTGGTAAAACTGCTGCTGGCGCAAGCCAAGCTGCTGGGCAGGCGCCAGGATGGCGCCGACATCATCGTCTTTGCCGCCTACGACGAGCTGGCGCCGCCGCCGCGTGCGCGCCTGCAAGCGTTCCTGCAGGCGGCGCTGCCCGTCATCGAACAACGCTTGCAGGAGCTGCCGCATGGCCCTTGACTACGACACCGGCGGCACGGAAGCGGCCAGCGCCGCGCCCCTGATCGTGCACGTGATCCACCAGCTCGACGTGGGCGGACTGGAAAATGGCCTCGTCAACCTGATCAACCATTTGCCGCCGGAACGCTACCGGCACGCCATCGTCTGCATGAAGAACGCCACCGCGTTTCGTCTGCGTCTGACCACGCCCGGTGTCGATGTGATCAGCCTGGACAAGCGCGAAGGCAAGGACTGGCGCCACTACCTGCACCTGTACCGCGTGCTGAAACAGCTGCGGCCGGCAGTGGTGCACACGCGTAACCTGGGCTGTCTCGAGGCGCAGCTGCTGGCCTGCCTGGCCGGCGTGCGCCTGCGCGTGCATGGCGAACACGGGCGCGACATGAGCGACTTGCACGGCACCCGCCGCAAATACCGGTTGCTACGCAAATTGATGCTGCCGCTGGTGCAGCACTTCATTGCCGTCAGCGCCGACCTGGGCCACTGGCTGGTGGACGCCATCGGCGCGGCGCCCGCGCAGGTGTCGCACATCGGCAACGGCGTCGACAGCGTGCAATTCCACCCGCGCCTGGGGCCGCCGGCTGCCGTGGGGCCGCCCGGCTTCCTGTGCAACGGCGCCTTCGTCATCGGCAGCGTGGGCCGCATGGCGGCCGTCAAGGACCATGCCTCGCTGGTGCGCGCGTTCTTGCTGTTGCTGGCGCAGCCGGGCGCCCGCGCGCGCCTGCGCCTGATCATCGTGGGCGACGGGCCGTGCCGCCAGGCTTGCCTGGAGCTGCTGCAGCAGGCCGGCGTGGCGCACCTTGCCTGGCTGCCCGGCGCGCGCGACGACGTGGCGCAACTGCTGCGCATCATGGACTTGTTCGTGCTGCCCTCGCTGGCCGAAGGCAGCTCGAACACCATCCTCGAAGCGATGGCGACGGGTCTGCCCATCGTCGCCACGCAGGTGGGCGGCAATGCGGAACTGGTGCAGTCGGGCTGGAGCGGCACCCTGGTGCCGCCCGGTTCGCCCGAGATGCTGGCCGACGCCATGCTCGACTACTACAGCATGCCCGAACTGGGTCCCCGTCACGGCGCGCGCGGCCGGCGCCAGGTGCTGGCCGAGCACAGCCTGCCCGCCATGGCCGGCGCCTACCTGGCCGTGTACGACCGCCTGACGGGCGCGCGCCAGCCTTCTCCCCTGTCCACCACTCCCTGAAAGGCCTTCCATGTGCGGCATCAGCGGCATCTTTGATTTGCAGGGCCAGCGCGACATCGACGTGCTGCTGCTGGCGCGCATGAACCATAGCCTGCGCCACCGGGGGCCGGACGAAGGCGGATTGCACCGCGAACCGGGCCTGGGCCTGGCGCACCGGCGCCTGTCCGTGATCGACCTGGCCAGCGGCCAGCAGCCGCTGTTCAACGCCGACCGCAACATCGCCATCGTCTTCAATGGCGAAATCTACAACTACCGCAACCTGATGGCGGAACTGCGCCAGTTCGGCCATCACTTCCGCACCAGCAGCGACACGGAAGTCATCGTCCACGCCTGGGAACAATGGGGCGAACAATGCGTGCAGCGCCTGCGCGGCATGTTCGCCTTCGCCCTGTGGGACCGCCGCCGCCACCTGCTGTTCCTCGCGCGCGACCGCCTCGGTGTCAAACCGCTGTACTACGGCGAGGCGCAGGACGGCACCGTGCTGTTCGGCTCCGAACTCAAAGCCCTGCTCGCGCATCCGGCCATGCCGCGCGCGCTCGACCCGCTGGCCGTGGAAGAGTATTTCGCCTACGGCTACGTGCCCGAGCCGCGCAGCATCTTCCAGCATGCGCGCAAGCTGCCGCCCGGGCATACCCTGTCCATCCGCGCGGGCCAGCCGCTGCCCGCGCCGCAATCGTACTGGGATATTCCGTTCGCACCGAATCCCGCCTCCAGCGAGGCGCAGGCGGCCGACGAACTGCTGGCGCGCCTGCGCGAAGCCGTGCGCATCCGCATGGTGGCCGAAGTGCCGCTGGGGGCATTCCTGTCCGGTGGCGTCGATTCGAGCGCCGTCGTGGCGCTGATGGCCGGCGTCAGCAGCACGCCCGTCAACACCTGTTCCATCTCGTTCGGCGACCCGGCATACAACGAGGCGCACTACGCGGACCTGGTGGCGCGCCGCTACGGCACGGCGCACCATGCGCGCCAGGTCGAGCAGGACGACTTCGAACTGATCGACTTGCTGGCCAACCTGTACGACGAACCGTTCGCCGACAGTTCCGCCATGCCCACCTACCGCGTCTGCCAGCTGGCGCGCCAGCGGGTCACGGTGGCCCTGTCCGGCGACGGCGGCGATGAAAGTCTGGCCGGCTACCGGCGCTACCGCCTGCACACGCGCGAAGAAAAAGTGCGCAAGGCGATGGACCCGCTGCTGCCGGCCGGTTTGCGCCAGTCGCTGTTCGGCACCCTGGGGCGGCTGTATCCGAAGGCCGACTGGGCGCCCCGCTTCCTGCGCGCCAAGACGACGTTCGAGGGCCTGGCGCGCGACACGACGGACGCGTATTTTCACGGCGTCAGCCTGCTGGGTGACGCCATGCGCGCGCGCCTGTTCAGCCCAGAGCTGCGGCGCAGCCTGCAAGGCTACCGCGCCGTCGAAGTGCTGCGCCGCCACGCACTGGCCAGCCCCGCGCAAGATCCGCTGTCGCAGGTGCAGTACCTGGACCTGAAAACCTATCTGCCCGGCGACATCCTCACCAAAGTCGACCGGGCCAGCATGGCGCATGCGCTGGAAGTGCGTTCGCCCCTGCTCGACCATGAACTGGTGGCGTGGATGTCGGGCTTGCCACCGCAGTTCAAGCTGCGGCGCGGCGAAGGCAAATACCTGCTGAAAAAAGCCCTGCGCCCGCTGCTGCCCGATACCCTGCTGTACCGCCAGAAGATGGGCTTTTCCATCCCGCTGGCCGACTGGCTGCGCGGCCCGCTGCGCCAGCGCCTGCAACAGCGGCTACTGGGCCCCACCCTGGCGCAGTGCGGCCTGTTCGACATGGATTACGTGCGCCTGCTGCTCGATCAGCACGCGAGCGGGCGGCGCGACTACAGCGCGCCCTTATGGTCGCTGCTGATGTTCGAAGCGTTCCTGCGCCAGGTTGCAAAGGGGTCAGACCCGTCGGGGGAATATGGCCCAATGGGCCGTATTCCGCTCCCGCAGGGACTGACCCCAACATCCGTCCCAGGCTAATCCATGCGCATCCTGCACATCCTCGACCACTCGCTGCCCCTGCACAGCGGCTACACGTTTCGCACCCTGGCCATCCTGCGGCAGCAGCGCGCGCTGGGCTGGCATACGACGCAGCTTACCAGTGCCAAGCAGGGGCCGTCCGATGGCGCGCAGCAGCTGGTCGACGGCTGGCATTTCTACCGCACGACGCCCGATGCGCGCTGGTGGGCGCGCCTGCCCGTGCTGCGGCAAGTGGCCGTCATCATCGGCCTGGCCATGCGCTTGCGGCGGCTGGCGCAACGCCTCAAACCGGACATCCTGCATGCGCATTCGCCCGCACTGAACGCCATCGCCGCCCTCAACGCGGGGCGCGCGCTGGGCATCCCCGTCGTGTATGAAGTGCGCGCCTTCTGGGAAGACGCGGCCGCCGACCATGGCAGCAGCCGGCCCGGCGGCCTGCGATACCGGCTCACGCGCGCGCTGGAAACCTATGCGCTGCGCCGCGCCGACGCCGTCACCACCATCTGCGACGGCTTGCGGCGCGAGCTGTGCGCGCGCGGCGTGCCCGCGCATAAAATCACCGTGATTCCGAATGCCGTCGATGCGGGCGATTTCAATGTCTCTGATAATCCAGCACTGGCCCACACGCTGGGTTTGGATGGTCATCCTGTCATCGGCTTCATCGGCTCGTTCTACGCCTACGAGGGACTGGCCCTGCTGCTGCGTGCCATGCCGCGCATGCTGGCGGCGCAGCCGGCATTGCGGCTGCTGCTGGCCGGCGGCGGTCCGCAGGATGCGGCGCTGCGCGCGCTGGCGGCGCAATTGGATATAGCCCACGCCGTGGTGTTTGCGGGCAGAGTGCCGCACGCGCAGGTGGCCGCCTATTATCAGCTGGTCGACATCTGCGTGTATCCGCGCCTGCCGATGCGCCTGACGGAGCTGGTGACGCCCTTGAAACCGTTAGAGGCGATGGCGCAGGGCCGCCTCGTGGTGGCGTCCGACGTGGGCGGCCACCGCGAATTGGTCGACCATGGCAAGACGGGCATGCTGTTTCGCGCCGGCGACACCGAAGCGCTAGCGCAGGCCATACTGGCCCTGCTGCGGGCGACGGCCAGCTGGCCGGCGCTGCGGCGCCAGGCGCGCGCGTTTGTCGAGACGGAGCGCAGCTGGGGCGCCAGCGTGGGCCGCTATGCGCCCGTGTATGCGCGCGTGTCGGCGGAAGCGGCGGGAGCGGCGCCATGATCTTTACGGGCCTGCGCATCGCGCTGGTCGGCCCGCTGCCGCCGCCGGCCGGCGGCATGGCGAATCAAACGGCGCAACTGGCGCACAAGCTGCGCGAGGACGGCGCACAAGTGCAGCTGCTGGCCGTCAACGGTCCGCATCTGCCGCCGTGGCTGGCGCGCATCCGCTACCTGCGCGCGGCGCTGCGCCTGCCCCTGCTGCTGTGGCGCTTGTGGCGCACGGCCAATACGGTCGACCTGTTCCACATCATGGCCAATTCCGGCTGGTCCTGGCATCTGCAGGCCGCGCCCGCGCTGTGGATCGCCAGCCTGAAAGGCAAGCCTGCCTTGCTCAATTACCGGGGCGGCGAAGCGGCCGTTTTTTTCGCCCGCTCGCCGCGTCTGGTGGCGTTCAGCCTGCGCCGCGCCAGTGCCATCGTCGTGCCGTCGGCCTATCTGGCCGGCGTCTTCGAACAATACGGCCATACGGCCCACATCGTGCCGAACATGGTGGACTTGCAGCGATTCAGGCCAGCCACGCGACGCACAGCAGCCGCAGATGGCCCGTGCATCCTCGTGGCGCGCCACCTGGAAAGCCTGTACGACAACGCCAGCGCCGTGCGCGCCTTCGCCATCGTGCGCGAGGCGTTTCCCGCGGCGCGCCTGGTGCTGGCCGGCGGCGGGCCCGAGCGCGCGGCGCTGGTGCGCCTGGCAAGGTCGCTCGGCGTGACCGACGCCGTGCGCTTTACCGGCCCCGTCGACAATGCCGCCATGCCAGCCCTGTACCAGGCCAGCGACATCGTCCTCAATCCCAGCCTGGCCGACAACATGCCCAATTCCGTGCTCGAAGCACTGGCCTGCGGCGTGCCGGTCGTCAGCACCAACGTGGGCGGCATCCCCGCCCTGCTGCAGGACGGCGTGACGGCGCTCCTCGTGCCGCCCGGCGATTCAACCGCCATGGCGCACGCCATCCTGGCGCTGCTGCGCGACCCGGCGCGCACGCGGCAGCAAGTGCAGGCGGGCCTGGCGCACGCCGCCACCTTCGGCTGGCCCGACATCGCGCCCAGGCTGGCCGCCCATTACCGCCGCATCCGCGCCGCGCCGCGCCCCGGCGCCTACACGCGCCTCGTCGCCCGCTGGCTGTTTCCCCTGCATGAATGGCTCAAGGGCCACCACAGCGCGCGCCTGCTGCGCCGGATGGAACGCTCGCAGTGGTGGAGCACAGAGCAGCTGCAACAGTGGCAGCTGGCGCGCCTGCGCGCGCTGCTGCGCCACGCAGCCGATCACGTGCCCTACTACCGCGCCCTGTTCGCCCGCAGCGGTTTCGATCCCGAGCAAGTCAGGCAACTGGCCAACTTGTCCCGCTTGCCGCTGCTGAGGAAGCGCGACATCGCCGCCGCGCGCGACAGTTTCAAGTCGGCCCGCGCCGTGGGCCTGCGCCCGTTCGCCACGGGCGGCTCCAGCGGCGAGCCGCTGCAGTTTTTCCTCGGCCGGCGCAGGATCAGCCACGACATCGCCGCCAAGTGGCGCGCCACGCGCTGGTGGGGCGTCGACATCGGCGACCGCGAAGCCGTGCTGTGGGGTTCGCCCATCGAGCTGCACGCGCAAGACCGCGTGCGCCGCATGCGCGATGCGCTGCTGCGCACCACCCTGCTGCCCGCGTTTGCCATGTCGCCCGCGCGCCTGGACGGCTATGTGCAGCAATTGCGCCGCTGGCGCCCGCGCATGCTGTTCGGCTACCCGTCGGCCCTGTGCCGCATCGCCAGCCATGCCAGCGCGCGCGACCTGCCGCTCGACGGCCTGGGCGTGAAAGTGGCGTTTGTCACGGCCGAACGCCTGTACGACGAACAGCGCGCGCAGATCGCGGCCGCCTTCGCCTGCCCCGTGGCCAACGGCTACGGCGGGCGCGACGCGGGCTTCATCGCCCACGAATGCCCGGACGGCGGCATGCACATCACGGCCGAAGACGTCATCGTGGAAATCGTCGATGGCCAGGGCCGGCCGCTGCCCGCAGGCGCCACAGGCGAGATCGTCGTCACCCATTTGGCCACGCAGGATTACCCGTTCATCCGCTACGCCACGGGCGACGTGGGCGCGCTGGGCACGCAATCGTGCACCTGCGGCCGCGGCCTGCCCCTGCTGCAGAAAATCGAAGGGCGCAGCACGGATTTCCTCACGGCGGTCGATGGCACCGTCATGCACGGCCTGGCCCTCGTCTACATCGTGCGCGAACTGCCGCAAGTGCGCAGTTTTAAAATCATCCAGGAAAGCCTGCTGCGTACGCGCGTGCTGCTCGTCTGCCTGCCACGCCTGGACGACAGCACGCGTGCCACCATCGTGGCCGGTTTCCAGGCCAGGCTGGGCGCGCAGGTCGACATCGCCGTCGAGGAAGTCGACGAGATCGCGGCGGAGGCGTCGGGGAAGTACCGGTATGTGCTCAGCAAAGTCGTCTAGCAAGCAGGCCTACATCGACACTAGATAATTCTTCCCTACCACGCGGCCATGCCGGTCCAGCTCCACCGACCACACTTCCAGTTCCGGGTTCAAGCGGTTATCGAACCACAGCCGCTCGGCGCAAGGAGCCGCGCATGGCGCCGAGCCATAGCGTTCGAACGACTCGCCTGCCCGCTCCACGTGGGTCGGCGCACCGAAGCGGGCAAGCACCGCTTGCCGCGTGTCGCCCGTCTGGACTTGATCGAACGCCGCCTTGCGGCTGTTGGAGAACACGCAGCATGCGGCGACATACCAGGCCGGGCTGAGGATGAGCAGACACAGTAGTATTTTTTTAGGCGATATCTTGATTTGCATGCCGTATTGTCGAGGACTTTATCCGGCGCGAGAAGCTGGCCGGAACGAGGCTGGGCAGAGTTAGAAAGAGGCAGGTCGGCCAGGAAGGTGCGATCTCGACGTTATATATTAGGCTTGTACGTCCGTTTTCGCCCTATATCGGACCTTCGCTCATCAAACTGATACGCCGGTTTCGTAGTTAATGCGGTAGTTCCGCTGATTGAAATCGGTCACTACGATATATTCTTCTTCAAGTCTAAAGCCTTCCGAAAATATATCCGCGCCAGAACTGCTCCACAATATCTTCCCATTTTCGTCCAGGCGGGCGATGTTCAATTCCCCATGTGAAATCAAGGTCATCCGCTTCGATTCGTAGTAAATCCCAAAACACGTGGCATCATCCACCACCGACGCCCAAATAAGTTTGAGGTCATTTAGAGAAAAGCACACCACACTATCCCCTACCGCCAAAAGCAGGTTCGAATTGAGTACCAGTGCAGAATGCTTGTGGACGGAGCTGCATCCTCCGGGTGCACCGAAAACGACAACAGGGTCGCCGTTCAAGAAAACGCCGTGGGTCGAGGTGGGCGTATACACCGGTTGAAGGTTTTTCTCTTGCGCATACCGGTGAACATTGTCCTGAGAACCAAAGGTGTGACTAGGTTCGTCAACAATTTTAATTTCGCCCAGCTCAGAAAAAATTACTATGGAACTCATGCTTACCCCTAAACTTCTTGTGCCGGCTTTTGGCCGTTAGCCGCAGTGACCGGAATTCAAGTACGCAGTTTGCTCCACAGTATCCATTTGAGATACGGTATCTTCAATCATTTCAAGCGCCAAAAAACCTTCACGACTACGCACTAAGCTTGTTTCGACATCAGTCAGTTGCCGTTGCAAAATGCGTTCGCAATCGATAAGAATTTTTGTCTGCCAAGCTTTGGCTGTTTTCTCGTTGTTCTTCATGCTCTTCTCGCGAGGGTCTGCTTCTGGCCGGTTTCAGCCAATACTCAATTATCCGAAGCTCTGATGGCCATAGGCTCCGGCCAGGTTAGCACCGGAGTAAAATCGACCTTCCAAATATCGACTTCGAACAGTAAATCACTTTCGTCGAGATTCAGAACCGCCGAAACCAAGACGCCGTCAGTATCTTCAAATTCACATGCCGCAATAGTTGCGCCATATCGCCTGGCATCAGTTTCAGAAGCAAATTTCAAAGATCCCATACCGCCGTCATCCATCGAACTGACCAAAAGCTCAGCTGGATTTTCCAAGCGTCCTGAAGCGCGAAACAAGAAATCGATAACCGGTAGTTCATGTGGATAAATTAGTCTCATATCATCACGTAGGAATGTTCAGCGGCCACTCCTCGCCGAACTCGGCCGTTATTCCTCACATTCGTCGAGCAAAAGCAAGCGCTGCACTTCTTCGTCACTCGGCTGCCAGTCAGCCCCACGTTCCTCGTAAATCTTTACTAGCCCTAGCAGAGTCAATGGGTCATCAGCGACAAAAATACAAGTGTCATCTTCCGCTTGATATTGTTGTTCAGCCGTCTTGTCTCGAGTTACCGCATAGCCAAGCTTTTGCAAGACTCCCAACGCAGGAGCAAGCATGTTTCCAGCGGCTGCAATTCGAATTTTATGGCGCATTTCAATGATTCCATCATCAGTACAGACGCATTTCGTGCTAAGGGCCGTCCGCTCTTGGCCGGTTGCCGTCGTTGGCAGGTACCGCCCCAGGCTGTGTGAAAACGCAAAAACACGAAATTTTCATGGGTAGGGTGACCATTCCCCACGCCGAAAAAATCGCGTAGCGGGCGTTTTAAGAGACCGTTTTTTTGCGGGGCCGAATTTTTCTGCGTTTTCACACAGCCTCGCCCCATTGCGGACCTTTACGGGAAAACATCAGCTATCCAAATTTGACATCATGTCCCTGGGAGATTTCGGCACAATATTGTTGCTCGAACTCCGCGCGGCTGGCGACACTCCCCCATAGCGTCGAAATGTAGTGGAATTCCAATTCGAACGGCTCTTCGAAAGCGCTTACGTCTGTCGCGTATTCGCAATTCCGAATTAGCATTCCTAGCCAATTTGGGTATCCCAATTTCGGATAGAGCGGTGTCAGCTTCATGTCGATTGTCCAGATCGTTTCCTTGCTTTGGAGATAAGCGTGTCTGAGCTCTACAATATATTTTCCTGCCGCCAGTTGGTCATCGAGCCGCTCAGAACCTAGATATCGCTCAACGATCACTTCTACCAACGGCAGCACCTCATCAAGTCCTCGTGCACTTGCCAGCAAGATTATCTCTAAGTCATCGCCCTCTTCGTCCAAGTCCAGACGCTCCACTGCCCAATCAACACATGCGGCACACACAGCACCGTTGACAAAGCCATGACGCAGTTTGAAATACAGGGTTTCGAGTTGAGCAATATTCTTCATGTTACCTCTAGATTTCAACATTTTTTTGCGAGCAGAACGGCTGTTTTTGGCCGGTTGCCGCCGCTTCCGAGCAGGCACGCTGATCGGAATTCTCTCAGACCTTTTGTAGTAGAAAATCGTCACCTACAAACTCACATTTCCAGTCCCCATAGACAGCGGTTAGGCCACACTGAGGTCTCCGGCATCCTAAGTACAACCACCGAACGTCTTCGGAATTCGCGTATAGCGAAACGCCAACCGTAATTTCCAAGTCATCGGTCTCGCATGGACAGCCGCATTCTTCGAGTTTCGCATCATCAAGATAATCGCCACTGTCTCCAATTGCGTGCTGAATGCCACATTTTGAGCAACGACGAATAGCAGCGTCTTCGTTGTCGTCCAACGATAGTTGAAACTCACGATTGCCACAACTGCATATAGCATCTGCAAAATATTGAGCAGAGTATCCGTTGCGCTTGCTATAGCGCAGAACTTCTCCACGAATGTCTGCCTGACTATCTCCGTACCAGTATTTCCCCCGCTGGTTAAGCACTCTATACGCCTCCTTAGAAATTTTTTCGCAACTGGACAACATTTTCCGTATGGGCTGTAGCTGCTACGTGACTGTCCGCATTTGGCCTATTACGTTGAAAAACTCCAGTTGAGCACGCGACCCTCACGATTTGCCGCTGTCTAAGCAAAGAAAAGACGGAGGCTGCGATGATGGGACGTCAGGAAACCAAACGGGAGTTGTTCGTCTTGATTAGTCTAAACGAATACGTTCCCGAAGACCATCTACTGAGAGCGGTGGATCAGTACCTCGACCTGACCGAGTTTCGCGAGAGCTTGGCTCAGTCGTACAGTCATACCGGTCGACCATCAGTCGATCCCGAGCTCATGGCCCGCATGCTGATCATTGGCTATTGCTACGGCATACGTTCTGAGCGGAGGCTGTGCGAAGAAGTCGGCATGAATCTGGCTTACCGCTGGTTCTGCCGGTTGGGTCTGAAGGATAAGGTGCCGGATCACTCAAGTTTTTCCAAAAATAGACACGGCCGCTTTCGCGATCACGATGCATTTCGCCAGCTATTCGATGCGGTTCTTCGACGTTGCATGACAGAAGGCCTGGTACAGGGCGAGGGGTTTGCAACCGACGCCAGCATGATCAAGGCTGACGCCCAGCGGCAACGTTCCTGTTCAGGCGATTCCGCTATCGATTGGGGTGATCCTGAGCAGGCAAGTCGACCGGTGCGAGAATATCTGGCAGCTTTGGAGCAAGCTAATCCAGTGCTGCCCAAAAGAATCTCGCTGACGGATCCGTCTGCAACCTGGACTGCCGCTGCAGGGCCGGCTATTTTTGCTTACTCGACAAATTACCTGATCGATTTGAAAGCGGGAATGATTGTCGATGTCGAGGCATCAGCCGTAAACAAGATAGCCGAGGTCGAAGCGACCAAAACGATGATCAACCGGGTTGAGGAGAAATTCGCTATCAAGCCACAGCGATTGGTGGGCGATACGAATTACGGTGTGGCTGCAATGCTGGGATGGCTGGTCGATGAAAAGAAGATCGCCCCGCACGTTCCTGTCTGGGATAAATCCGAACATCACGACGGCACTTTCAGCCGTACCGATTTCATCTTCGATAGAGAAAACAATCGTTATGTTTGCCCCGCTGGCAAGTACTTGAAACCCGCTCAGCGTAGCCAGCAGAAAAACCCATTTCGCTATCGGGCCAGCCTGTATGACTGCCAGGCCTGCCAGCTCAAATTGAAATGCTGTCCCAATATGGACATCCGTAAAATCGACCGTAGCCCGTATGAACCTGCACGCGACGTGGCACGAGCCATTGGCAAGACAGACGCTTATCGACAATCGCGTAAAGAACGGAAAAAGGTCGAGATGCTATTTGCTCACCTCAAACGCATCCTTAAACTCGGCCAATTGCGCTTGCGCGGCCCCAGCGGCGCCCACGATGAGTTTCTGCTGGCAGCGACGGTACAAAATCTGCGGCGAATGGCCAAAAAGCTGCTTCCGCCAAAACAGAAGGCGACAGTAGTGATGAGCTAAGCGAGCCGAGCACCGCCACTGCGTACAATTTTCCTGTACATTTATTGCATTGTGACAGTTCTTGGCCAATAGTTTTTCAACACAATAGGCCGATCGCGGACGGTCAGAATAACTCAGTGTACGAGGTTGTTGCTTTCAGAGCAAGTAAGGGGTCTTGTACAGCACATTGACACGCATTAATACACAGACAAATGCCAGGGAGAAAAGAGGAATTACTCTCTGAACAACTGTTCCAGCCTTTGCTGCTCCCCCGCCGCCACAAACCACTCCCCCTGCCACCGCTGCGTGCGCTGTGCCTGGACAGATTCCGGTGTGCACCACGGCGGATACACGCGCAGCGCGCGCTTGCCTCCGGCTCCGGCGCGCGACATCACGCCCCGTTCCAGCAGCACCTTGCGCGGAAAGATGAAAAAGCCGTGCTGCGCGCCATCGCTGGCGGCGATGATAACGACGTCGACGGGGTCCGCGTCATCGAGCGGGGCGATCTCGGCGTCGGGATGGGGGCGCTTCCAGATGGTGACGAACTGGCCGGTTTTCGTCGGCGTGGTTTTGGCCACGCGCAGGACCAGTCGCTTGCCGTCCAGTTCGGCGCGGCAGGCGCCGTAGTCCACGCTTTCCGCTTCCGGCACGGGCGCTTGCGGCAAGCCCAGGAAGGCCCATGGGCTGGCCTTCATTGCGCGCTGAACTCGGCTGCGGCCTTGGCCGCCCACAGCGCTTCGGCGTGGCTGGCGAACGGGCTGTCGTAGCCATCGACCTTGCCGTCTTCATCGACAAAATACAGCCACCAGCCGTCGTCCTGCTCGCGGATGGCCGTGTGGCCCGGTGCGCAATGGGTGTCGATGGACTGGCCGGCCGTCAGGGTGGTGATGGTGATGCCGCGGTGAATGATATGCTGGGGTGTCATGGGTTGAAATCGTGCAAGAAAATCAATGGCCATAGTGTAGCCGCGCCGGACCATCCTGGCCAGTGCGTTACACTGATCGTTCACACGGAGGACGACATGGCATCACAGCAAGGTACGGTGGATTTTTTGCTCGACCAGATGGCGGGCGCGGGCAGCATCAGCGCGAAAAAAATGTTTGGCGAGTATGGCTTGTATTGCGACGGCAAGATGTTCGCCATCGTCGCCGACGACCAGCTGTTCATCAAGCCGACGGACGCGGGCCGCGCCTGGATCAGCGCGCAAGGCACGCTGCAGGAAGCGCCGCCCTATCCGCAAGCCAAGCCGTACTTCCTCATCGATGGCGGGCTGTGGGATGAGCGCGACTGGCTGAGCCAGCTGGCGCGGCGCACGGCGGACGCCTTGCCGGTGCCAAAACCCAAGCCGCCGCCCAAGCCTAAAAAACAGGCGTCAGCCAGCTAGTACGCTGTTCTCGCATTGCTTGCCCTGGCGGAAGCATTGCAGGTTGTGATACGTGATGGCGGCGATTTCGCGCAGCGCTTCGCTGGTGAAGAAGCCCTGGTGGCCCGTCACCAGCACGTTCGGGAACGTCATCAGGCGCTGGAAGATGTCGTCGTCAATGATGTCGGACGAGCGGTCCTGGAAGAACAGATTGCTTTCCTGTTCATACACGTCGATGGCCAAAGAGCCCAGCTGGCGCGATTTCAATGCCTCGATGACGGCGCCCGTGTCGATCAGGCCGCCGCGCGAGGTGTTCACCAGCATGGCGCCCTTCTTCATCAGCGGTAACGTTTCTTCGCTGATCATGTGGCGCGTGCTTTCCATCAATGGGCAATGCAGCGAGACGATGTCGGATTCGGCCAGCAGCTGCGGCAGTTCCACCATCGTGCCCAGTTGCGCGAACGCGGGCGCCGGATACGGTTCGTGGCCCAGCACCGTGCAGCCGAACCCTTTGAAGATGCGCGCCGTGGCCAGGCCGATCTTGCCCGTGCCGACGATACCCACCGTCTTGCCGAACAAGGTGGCGCCCAGCAAGCCGTCGAGCGAGAAATTGCCTTCGCGCACGCGGGCATAGGCGCGATGCGTGTGGCGGTTCAGGGTTTGCACGAGGGCCAAGGTGTATTCGGCCACGGCTTCCGGCGAGTACGCGGGCACGCGGGCGACGAACAGGCCCAGGCGCTTGGCCGCTTCCAGGTCGAGGTTGTTGTAGCCGGCGCAGCGCAGCAGGATGGCGCGCACGCCGTAGCCGTGCAGGGCTTCCAGCACGGCCGCGTCGAGCACGTCGTTGACGAAAACGCACACGGCCTCCGCGCCTTGCGCCAGGACCACGGTTTCCTGGCTCAGCAAGGCGCTGTGGTAGACCAGTTCGATGCCGGCGGAATCGGGTTGGGACGGCAAGGCTTCATCGAAGAAACGGCGGTCATAGGGCTGGCTGGCAAAGAAGGCGATTTTCATGGGGCGTCCTGGAACTTGCTGGATGGCAAAACACCATCATAGCGCAAGCGCCCTGCCCCACTGTGTACGCCTGGCTTGCCTGGCCGCCTATTTGGGCTCGCGGGGCAAAGTCAGCACGTGGCGCAGATACGCCGTTTCCTCGACGTGCTGCGCGTGGTAGCGCTCGCGCGCGGCGCGCATGGCCGCCTGGTGGGCCGCAATGCCGCTTTCCGTCAGCTCGACGCCGAAGTCCGCCGGCGGCTGCTCGGGGCCGCCGAACAGCCGCGCCAGGATGAAGCGGCCCACATTGTCGCGGTAGTGCGACGCTTCCCAGTAATAACGCATCGCGCGCGCGCCCGTCACCTGCGGGATCGGCTCGCTGGTGACGCTGTTGAAGCCGGAAAAATCAACCAGGCGCACGTCGCAGCCCAGGCGCCGGTAACGTCCGGCCATCTGCGCCAGGTCGCGCTGCCAGGCTTCCATGGCGTCCCACTTGCCGCGCCAGTACAGGGCGGCGAGCGTGAGCGCGTGCGTGGGATTGATGTACAGGCGCAAGCGCGTGCCGCCACGGCACAGCTTGCCGACGCTGGCATCGAAGGCTTGCAGCGCGGGTGCGGTCGGGCCCAGGCCGTCGCCGAATTCCTGCAGGCGCGGCTTGAAGGCGCGCGCCGTGCCGACCCAGACGCGGTTGCGGCTGGTGAGGCAGGACTCGTCGCGCTGGCCGTACAGGGCCAGGCTGGACAGACAGACGCCGTCATAGGTGCCGCTGAGGATGCGCCAGCTATCCTGTGTCATGTCCACGGTCAGGCCACGCTTGATGTTGAGCAAGGCGCGCCGCGCGAAAAACGCGGGGCCGGGGTCCGTCAAGCCCGGCTCCACGCCGGCCGAGCCCAGTTCCAGCGAGAACGAGGGCGCGTCGATGCCCCACACCATGGTGTCGACATGGCTGACCGTGGCCGCGTGTTCTGCCAGGCGGATGGCCTCGCCGATCGAGGCGCCCGAGACGGCGCTGTTGAACACGCTCTTGCCGTCGAACAAGGTACGCATGCTGCTCGTAGGCAAACCCATTTCCGTGCGCGAATTGCCGATGTAGACGATGGCGGGCCGGTAGCGCGCCACCGCATACGTCTTGCTCCACACGCTGAGTTTTTCGGTCGTCGGCCGCAAGCGCTGCAGCAGCGGGCTGTCCCACTGGTGCAACAAGTAGGGATCGACGTGGTAATTGACGGCGGAAACGAGGGCCAGCGCGGCCAGTGCGCAGGCAAGGAAGATGGCGAGGTAGCGGCGGGCGGTGGTATCCATGGTCGGCATTGGAAGTAGAAAAATGGCGGCGTTTTGCATCAACGCCGGATCAGCGGCCCGTCCAGCACCCGCTCCGTATAAGCCGCTTCGCGCGCATGTTCCACCCGATAGCGGTCGCGCGCGGCGCGCATGGCCGCATGGTGGGCGTCGACGTTGGCCTGCGTCAGCTCCACGCCGAAATCGGCTGGCGCCGGCGTGTCGCCGCCAAACAGGCGCGCCAGGATCAAACGGCCCACATTGTCCCGGTAATGCGACACTTCCCAGTAATAATGCATGTCGGGCTTGCCAGTGACGAGCGGGGTCGCTTCCGTCGTGATGCTGTTAAAGCCGGAAAAATCAACCAGGCGCACGTCGCAGCCCTGCTGGCGGTGGCGCTCGGTGATCCGCACCAGGCCGCGCTGCCAGGCCTGCATGGCATCCCACTTGCCGCGCCAGTGCAGCGCGTACAGGGTCAGCGCGTGCGTGGGGTTGATGTACATACGCAGACGCACGCCGCTACTGCACAGCCTGCCTATGCTGGCGTCAAACGCGGGTATCGAGGGCGGCGTCGGCCCCTGGCCATCGCCAAATTCCTGCAGCCGCACGGGTATGGCGTCCTTGGTTCCCAGCCAATGCCGTATGCCTTTCAGGGTGCAGGTCTCGTCGCGCTGCCCATACCGGGCCAGGTTGGAGCGGCAGACATCGCCCGCATTGCCGGTGAGGATGCGCACGCTGTCCTCCGTCATGTCCAGGGTCAGGCCGCGCTTCAGGTTGACGAGGGCGCGCTGGGCGAAAAAGCCGTGCCGGGCGCCCGTCAGGCTGTCTTCCACCCGCGCCGCACCCATGTCCAGGGAAAACGTGGGCGCGTCGATGCCCCACACCATGGTCTCGACGCGGCTGACCCTGGCCGCATGCTCGGCCAGGCGGATGGCGTCGCCGATCGAGGCGCCGGACACAGCGCTGTTGAAGATGCTCTTGCCGTCGAACAAGGCGCGCACGCCCGTCGGCAAGCCCAGTTCCGTGCGCGAATTGCCGATGTAGATGATGGCCGGCCGGTAGCGCGCTACGGCATAGGTCTTGGCCCAGGCGCCCAGCTTTTCATTCAACTGGCGCGGGCGCTGCACCAGAGGACTGTCCCACTGGTGCAGCAAATAGGGGTCGACCTGGTAGTTCAGAAACGAGATGCCGCCCAGCACCAGGAATACACAGGCGAGGAAGCAGACAAGATAGCGGCGGCCGGCGGTGTCCATGGTCAGAACTGGAAGTAAAGAAATTCGGTGACCCGGTTCATGCCGAAGATGCAGGCAACGAACAGCGCGGCCAAGCCCACGCTCCAGCGCGAGGTGGGCCGCCAGCTGAAGGACCAGCGCCCTGCGGGCTGAAAGATTCTTTCAATCGCAGGCTCATAGAGAAAGAATATTTCTTGCGTATTGGGCGCCTTGAAGGCCAGCAGCATCGCCGCCAGCAGCACGGGCAAGCCTGGCCCTGCCAGTTCGATCCAGCGGATGCCATCGAACGCGGGATGCAGGCCCCACTGCGCCAGGCTGGACGCCTGGCTGGCCAGGCCGCGCGGCAGGCTTACGCCGTTCGCCCCCACCAGCGCGCCGGCGATATCCCAGCCTGTGGCTACGTCGGGCGCGCGGAAGAAGACCCAGGCCAGCATGACGGCAAGAAAGGTCAGGACGCCGGGCCACCAGCGCAGCCAGCAGTAGCCCGGCGCCGCGCCAAACACCCGCTGCCACGCCTGCTGCAGCACCAGGTACAGGCCGTGCAAGCCGCCCCAGATGACAAACGTCCAGCCGGCGCCATGCCACAGGCCGCCCAGCAGCATGGTCAGCATCAGGTTGCGGTAGCGCATCGCTTCGCCGCGCCGGCTGCCGCCCAGCGGGATATATAAATAGTCGCGCAGGAAACGCGACAAGGTCATGTGCCAGCGGCGCCAGAAGTCGGCGATATTGGCCGCCTTGTACGGCGAATTGAAGTTCAGCGGCAATTTCACGCCGAACAGGCGCGACAGGCCGATGGCCATGTCGGAATAGCCGGAAAAGTCGAAATACAGCTGGAAAGTATAGGCCAGCACGCCGATCCACGCTTCGATCAGGGTCGGCTCGGCGCCTGCCGCGAAGATGGGGATGGCCAGCGGCGACAGGTTGTCGGCGATCAGCACCTTTTTTGCCAGGCCTATGGTGAAAATCGACAAGCCGATGGCGAAATTGGCGGCGCGCGGATGGGCATTGGCCGGGTCGGCGAACTGCGGCATCATGTCGCGGTGATGCAGCACGGGGCCGGCGATCAGGTGCGGGAAATAGCTGACGAACAGCACGTAATGGATGAAACGGTATTCACGCACCTCGCCCCGGTAGCAATCGACGAGGAAGGCGATCTGCGTGAAGGTAAAAAACGAGATGCCGATCGGCAGGATGATGTCGAGGCCATGCCATGGCAGGCTGTCAGCGCCAGCACCAGCGGTCACGGCGACGGCATTGACGCTGTCGATGAAGAAATTAGCATATTTGTAGTAGGCGAGCAGCCCCAGGTTCAGCACCAGCGCCACGACCAGCGCCCGCTTGCGGGCCGCTCCCGCGCGCGCCCCGATCACGCGCCCGGCGCCGTAATTGACGCAGATCGACGCCAGCAGCAGCGGCAGGTAACGCACGTCCCACCAGGCATAGAAGAATAAAGACGCGAGCGCCAGCCACGTCGCGGGGGCCAGGCGGCGCCAGTTGGCGGACGTACCGGCGGGAGCCAGGCGGTCCAGCAGAAAGTATCCGGCCAGCACGATGGGCAGATAGCCGAACAGGAAGGCGAAGGAATTAAACAGCATGTTGCCTCCTGGCAGGCTGCGACTGCGCCTGGTAGTAACAATCGGCAATCTGGGCCGCCACCCGTTCCCACGTAAAGCGTTCCACGAGGGCTTGCACGCGCGAGCGCTCGGGCGGCAGCGCCAGAAGTTCGAGGATGGCCTGGCGCTGCGCGGCGCCGTCGTCCCAGCGCACCTTGCGCAGCGCAAAGATGGAATCAGGCAAGTCCAGCGCGCTTTGCGCCGTCATGACGACGGGCGTGCCGGCCGCCAGCGCTTCGAGCACGCTCAGGGGAAACACCTCGCCCTGGCTGGGCAAGGCCGCCACGGCCGCCGCATGGTAGGCGCTGGCCAGCAGCGGGTCGGCGTGGTCGAGTGCGCCCAGCCAGCTGACGTGCGACAAGTCCAGCAGCAGTTGCAGATATGCCTGCTGTTCGCGCGGCGCGGCGCCGATCAGCACCAGGGGCAAGCCGGCGCCCGCCAGCGCCTGGGCCAGTCCCAGCTGGTTTTTATACGGTGAAATGCTGCCCACCATCAGCACGAACGGCCCGGCGATACCCGTTTCGCGCAGGAACAGGTCGCCATTGGCCGTAAAGAAATGCGGGTTGATCCCATTGGGCAAGACGCGGATGGTGTCGGCTCCCATGCCGAAACCTTGCACGATGGCGTCACGCTCGGCCTCGCCCAGCGCGATCACCACGTCGGCCAGTTGCAAGGCGCGGCGCGTTTGCGCATAGCTCGTTTGCACCATCCATTCCGTCAGCCGGCCCGCCAGCCGGTCCGCCAGCCGCGCGCGCCAGGCGCTGGCACGGTTCCAGCTGGGCGCCAGCAGCGGCGACAGCACGACGGGCACGCCTTGCTCGCTGGCCATTTCCATGATGCGGTAGGTGCCATTACTCGCCGAAAACACGTGCAGCACGTCGAAATCGGCCAGCCGCTGGTGATTGGCGTCGACCAGTTGCACTTCCAGAGGCCGCGCCGGCTGCTGGGGCAGCCGGTTCAGCGCGGCAATGGTTTCGCGTACCTGGATCTGCAAGCCGCCGTCGCGCTGGAACAGCATCGGGTAGGACAAGATACCGACACGCATGGTCATCCTTTCGTGCATTTGACTGCCAGCCATCGGCCAGCGAGCTTGCGTTGCAACAACAGAAACTCGCCAGCGAGTTCATGTTTCAACAGGAACAGACCGGCCAGCCAGCACAGCAAGGTGGCCAGCGCCGTGCCCATGAGCGCCAGCAGCGCCGGGGTGTCCGTTGGCAGCCACAGCAGCGAAGCGACGGGCGCAACGGCGCTGACACCGCAGAGCAGCGAACTCTTGCGCACTGCCCGCGCCAGGATGCGCCAGTCGAGTGCGCTCAAGCGCCGCAGGCAGTTGTAGTTCAGCCAGCTGCGCAGCACATTGCTGAGCACCACGGCCCAGGCCACGGCCACCAGACCGAACGGCGCTGCGGCCAGCAGCAGCGCTACTTTGATGACGCCAGCGCAGGCATCGAGCCGCACCTGCGCATGCAGCTGGCCCGTCGCCACGAACAGGTAGCGGGCCATGCTGAACATGCTATACACGGCCGAGGACAGGCACATGATGCGTATCAAGGGCACACAGCCTAGCCATTGCGTGCCATACAACACCTTGACCAAGGGCAAAGCCATGCAGGAGAGAAAGAGAAAAAACGGCCATGCCAGCGCCGTCATGTAACTGATCGTGCGCAAATACACGAGCGCCGCCCCGCCCTGCCCCCCTTCCCCCCTTGCGCGGGCCGCGAACAGGGGAAACACGACGGGAGAAATCGCGCTGGTGATGGCCTGGTTAAAGATATTGAGTACGCTTTGCGCCTTGCCGAACAGGGCCAGGCTTTCAATGCCGATCAACTTGCCGATGATCAGGTCCGGCGCCGCCACGCCCGCCTCGTCGACGAGGCCGCCCCCCGTCGCATACGCGCCAAAGCGGGCGATATCGCCCATGCCGCGCCGTCCCGGCAGCCACGGCAGCTCCCTGGGCCGCACCAGCAGGCTCACCAGCAGCGATGCGCAGGAACCGGCCAGCGCAGCCCACACCATGCTCATGTAACTGTAGCCCTGCAGCGCCAGCAGCACGGCCACCAGCAGGTTGACGACGCTATTGGCCGCGTTGATGGCATAGATGGCGCGAAAGCGCAGTTGCCGGCGCAGCATCGGTAACGTCAAGGCGCTGAACGGTATCAGCAGGAAATTGATGGCCAGCAAGCGCAGCACGAGGGTCAGCCGGGGTTCGCCATAGAAATGCGCGAGCGGCGCGCTGGCCAGCAGCACCAGGCCCGCCAGCAGCCAGGCGACGAGCAGGCTGGTAGCCAGCGCGGCGCGCAATTTCACAGTATCGAGCTGCTTTTCCTGGATCAGGTATTGCCCCACGCCAAAGTCGCGCACCACTTGCGCCAGCGCCACCAGCACGGCGCCCAGCGAATACACACCCACTTCGGCCGGCGACAGCAAACGCGACAGCACCATGGTGGCGACGATGCCCAGCAGCAGTACCGTGTATTTTTCGGCGAACGAAAAGAAAAACGAGTGGCGGGTGGCGCTCATGCGGGCTGCCCGCGCCTACACGAGGCCGGCGTAAAACGCGCGCAGCTGGCGTTCCAGGCGCGGCATCGAATAACGCTGCACGGTTTCCTCACGCGCCAGCCGTCCCATGCGGGCGCGCCGGGGCGCATCCAGCAAGAGTTGCGCCACGGCCGCGCAGGCGGCGTGCTCGTCGTCGAGCGGCAGCAGCAGCCCGCCTTCACTATCGTGCAGGATATCGTGGGTGCCCGGCACGTCCGTCCCCACGGCCGGCACGCCGCAGGCCATGGCCTCGATCGTGGCAATGCCGAAGCCCTCGTTTTTACTGAGCAGCACATGCAGGTCGAAGGCCGGCATCAACAACTCGACATGCTGCTGGAAGCCGGCAAACACGATGCGCTCCTGCAAGCCCGATTGCTGCGCCTGCAGCCGCAGCATGGCTTCCAGCGGCCCAGTGCCCACCAGCACTAAATATAGATTGGGACATTGCGCGGCCAGCCTGGCGAACAGGGCCAGCAGCGCTTGCGGACGCTTTTGCGCTGAGAGCCGGGCCACGCAGCCGAGCACGAGCGCGTCCGGCGGCAGCCCGAGTTGCTTGCGCGCCAGTATCCGCCGTTCGGGAGAGACGATAAAAGTGTCCGTATCGACCCCATTGGGAATGACGGCCAGCCGCGTTTCCGGATTCAGCATGCCACGGTACAGGTCGAGGAAATGCCGCATGGCCGACGGCGACACGGCATACACGCCCTTGACGGTGCGAAACGCTTCCTGCAGCCGGGGCCGCTGCCAGTCGCTGAACGCTTCCAGCGGGAACGCATTGTGCACGCTGATCACGGCCGGCAGCCGGCATTGCCGCGCCAGCCACAGGATGGAAGCGCCATAACTGGTCCAGCAAAACGCCACGTGGACGAGGTCGGGCCTCAGCCGCCGCAAGCGCCACGCTCCCGTGACCCTGGCCCGCAGCCAGTTCCAGCGCCGCCAGGCCCAGTGTTCGAGAAACAAGGGCGGCTCGTACACGCGCACTTGCAGATGCTGCGCGCGCAAACCTTGCACCCAGGCAGTAAAACCGGGAAAGCGCCGCAGGGCCAGCACGCTGTCATAGCCGCTCGCGCCCAGCACTTTCGCCTCTTGCGCCATGCGCAGTTCCATGCCGCCCAGCTCGCCCGAATAACTGCTGATGACGATGCGCGGCAAGCGTTTGCGCCGCCCCCGCCACGCTTCATGGAAAAAGCCGCGCAGCCAGGCCCGTTCCCACTGGCGCAGGAACAGGTCGGCGTGGTCGCGCCGCAGCCAGGCCCGCACGGCGCCGAGGGAGTCGCGCACGTATCTGGCCAGCATCCAGCGCGGTACGCCGAGCAACTCCACGCTCGGCGCGAATGTCGCCAGACGGCATTGGCCGCGGCCGAACAGCATGGCGCGGCGCAGTATCCAGGCGCGCTGCACTTGCGGGGCGCGGATGATGTGCGCCATCCTCGCTTGCGGACAGAACCAGGAAGGATTGCCGGCCGCATGCATCTCCAGGTTGAGCCGGGTTTCGCTGCCCATGGCGTAGTTGGCCCCCTGCGGGCCGATGCTTTCGTCATAGCGGGCGCCCGCCTCGAAGATGCGGCGGCGTATCGCCATGTTGGCGCCCCAGACCAGGCCCGGATAGATGGGCGCGTCGCGCAAATCGGGGCTGGTGATGCCCCATGTCAAGCCAACGGGAGTCAGGCGCAGCAGCCAGTCTTGCGGTTGCTCGCGCCAGGCGGGCACGATGGCGCCGCCGAACAGGGCGTAGCCGGGGTGAGCGCGCGCGCTGTCCTGCAAGCGGCACAGCCAGTCCGATGCGGGCATGGCGTCGTCATCGCCAAACACGAACAGCTCGCCGCCATCGCCGCTTGAACGCAAGGCGTGTTCGACAGCCCCGTTCAGGGCGGGACTGCGGCCGCGCCGCGCCACGTAGACGGAACGCAAGGGCAAGCGGCCGCGGAAGGCGGCGATCACCTGGGCCGTCGCGTCCGTGCTGCCATTGTCGGCAATGATCAGGCGCCAGCCGCCCACGGGCGGACGCAACCCCATGTAGGCGCGCAATACCTGGGGCAAGGTGCCGGCGCCATTGTAGGTCGCCATGAGAACGGTCAACAAGGACATGCCTCCTTGGTCTTACCATGACAAAACTATGTACTCAAGCAGTGTTGATCCAGTGTACTGAGCCTGCCCGCCAGCCCGTTGACAGGCATCAAGACCTTGCCAACCCGGGCACAACCAGGAGCGTCTCCCTTCATGCGCGACATACTGATTACCATCATCATCCTGGGCTCGCTGCCCTTCATCCTGAAGACACCGGCCACCGGCGGCCTGATGTGGGTCTGGGTCAGCGTGATGAACCCGCACACGCAGGGCTGGGGCTTTGCCACGCACATGCCGTTCGCCTTCATCATCGCCATCGCCACCCTGATCAGCCTCGTGATGACGCGCGAGCCGAAAAACCTGCCGCTCACGCCCGTCAGCGTGCTGCTGCTGCTGTTCGTCATGTGGATGAATGTCACGGCCCCGTTCGCCCTGATTCCGGAATCGTCATGGGTGCAGTGGAACAAGGTGATGAAGATCATGCTGATGAGCTTTGTCATCATGATGGTGATACGCACACGGCGCGACATCGTGCGCCTGATCTGGGTGCTGGTGGGGTCAATCGGCTATTACGGCGTGAAAGGCGGCATCTTCACCATCCGCAGCGGCGGCACGGACCGGGTCTGGGGGCCGGAGGAAACGTTTATCGGGGATAACAATGCGCTGGCCCTGGCCCTGATCATCACCATCCCCCTCATGTATTATCTGCAGCAAAACACGGACAAACGCTGGGTGCGCCATGGCTTGTCCGCGGCGATGCTGTTGTCGGCCCTGGCCGCGCTGGGCTCGTATTCGCGCGGCGGGCTGCTGGCCATTGCCGCCATGGGCCTGTTCATGTGGCTGAAAAGCGACCGCAAGATGGTGCTGGGCGCGCTGCTCGGCGCCGTCGCGCCGCTGCTGCTGGCCTTCATGCCCGAGCGCTGGGCCGAACGCATGGACACCATCAACACGTATCAGGACGACGTCTCCGCCATGGGCCGCCTGAATGCCTGGCGCATGGCCTGGAATTTGGCGCGCGACCGTTTTCCCGGCGGCGGCTTCGACGTCTCCGACGCCGCCATCTTTGCCCGCTATGCGCCCAACCCCATGGACGTGCATGCGGCGCACAGCATTTATTTCCAGGCGCTGGGCGAACACGGCTTTGTCGGCTTGCTGATTTACCTGGCGCTGGGCATCGCCACCTGGCGCACGGCCGCCGCCATCATCCGCCGCACGCGGGGCAAGCCGGAGCTACGCTGGGCGCACGGCCTGGCCACCATGAGCCAGGCCAGCCTGATCGGCTTTGCCGTGGGCGGCGCCTTCCTCAGCCTGCTGTACTTCGACATGCCGTATTACCTGATGGCCGCCCTGATCGCCACGCGCATCATCGTCGAGCGGCAGGTGCCCACGCTCACCCCCACTTCCCGCCAGGCCACGCCCCGGGCCGCCATCGTGGAGCAGCCATGACAGCCACCTTGTCCATCCTGATCTACCACCGCGTGCTGGCGCGGCCCGACCCGCTGTTTCCAGGCGAAGTGGACGCCGTGCTGTTCGAACGCCAGCTACGCCTGCTGAAACGTTTCTATACGCCGCTATCGCTCAGCGATGCCGTGCAGCGCTTGCAGAATGGCAACCTGCCGCAGCGCGCCGCCTGCATCACCTTCGACGACGGCTATGCGGACAATGCGCAAATCGCCCTGCCGCTGCTGCAGCGCCTTGGCATGCACGCCACGTTTTTCATCGCCACGGGCTACCTGGACGGCGGGCAAATGTGGAACGACACGGTGATCGACGCCGTGCGCCATGCGCCAGGTCCCATGCTGGACTTGCGCAAACACGAGCTGGGGACATTCCCCGTCGCCAGCCTGGCGCAGCGGCAAGCTGCCATCGCCACCCTGCTGGGGCAGCTCAAGTACCTGCCGTTCGCCAGGCGCCAGCAGCTGGCCATGCGGATACGCCGCCAGGCGGGCGTTCTGGCTGGTCCGCCCGCCATGCTGAGCACGGCGCAGCTGCGCCAATTGCATGCGGCCGGCATGGAGGTGGGCGCGCACACGGACAGCCACCCGATTTTGTCCACCTTGCCGGACCACGCCGCGCGGCAAAACATCGCCGACGGCAAGCGCCAGCTGGAAAGTCTGATCCAGGCGCCCGTCACTCTGTTTGCGTATCCGAACGGCAAGGCCGGGCGCGACTATGGCGCGCCGCACGTGGCGATGGTCAAGAGCCTCGGTTTCAAGGCGGCAGTGGCCACGGACTGGGGCGTGGCGCGCCCCGGCGCTGGGCTCGACCTGCTGCAGCTGCCCCGCTTTACGCCGTGGGATCGAGGACGGCTGGCGTTTCTGTGGCGCATGCGGCAAAACCGCCGGCAAGCGCACCCAGCGCGCCTGGATGCTGGCTGAGCCACTGTTCCAGCATCAGCAGCAGCCACACCATGGTGCCGTGATAGGCCGGATGTTCCGCCAGCAAGCGCCCTTGCAGATCGTCGATGAAGGCGGGCCGCACGATGCCGCGTCCGCGCAGCTGCGTGAGGTTGTCGAATGCAAACTCGCGCAGCGGCGGATGGCTGTGCAGCCACAGGCCGAAAGGCAGGCCGAAGCCGTGCTTTTTCTTGCGCACGATGGCCGGCGGCAAGATTTCCGCCAGCGCCCGCTTGAAGAAGGGCCGCAGCCGCATGCCGTCGAGCTTGTCCCGCGGCGCCAGGCGGGCGGCAAACGCCACCATCGCATCGTGCAGAAAGGGAAACGCCGCTTCCACGCCAGCCAGCTCGCACGCCTTGCGCACCTTGAACAGGTCGTTGTCGGCCAAAGTAAAACGCATGTCGAGCGCCAGCAGCTCATTGATTTGGCTCAAGCCCTGGCCTTGCCGCTCCCAATACGCGCCATTCACGCAACCGGGCGCCATGCCCGGGTCGATGGTGTCGATGAACCCCGCTTCCAGCACCGTGCGGTGGCCATGGCGCAGCAGCAGGTTGTAGCTGTCGAGCCGGGCCGGCAGCGGCAGGCTCGACAGCTCGATGTAGCGGCGCGCCTTGTCGCCCAGCCGCCACGGCTTGCCCGTGCGCTCGCGGAACAGCAGCGGCTCGATAATGGCCTGGCGCAGCACGGCGGGCAAGCGCTCGTACTGCGACAGCAAGGCCTGGTGCGCATAGCGCTCATTGCCGCCAAACAGTTCATCGCCGCCGTCGCCGCCGAGCAAGCGCGTTACGCCATCCTCGCGCGCCATCTGCGCGCAGTAAAAGGCGGGAATGGCCGAGGCGTTGCCGAAAGGCTGGTCGAAGATGGCCGCCATGGCGGGAATGGCGGCCAGGACGTCGGCTGGCGTCACGTAGCGCTCGTGGTGAATGCTGCCCGCGTGGCTGGCGGCCAGGCGCGCATACGCCATTTCGTCATAGCCGGGCGCATCAAAACCGATGGAATACGTGCGCGCCGGCCGGCCCGTCACCTGCCCCATGATGGCGGCCACGGTGGAACTGTCCGTGCCGCCGCTGAGAAACGCGCCCGTGTCCGCGCCATCCGCGCCCAGGCTGTTTTCCACGGACTGGCGCAGCAGGCGCAGGAATTCCTGCTTGTTGCTGGCAAAGCTGGCCCGCGGGCGCGCCGCGCCCGGCTCCTGGAAAGCCAGCTGCCAGTAACTGCCCTTGTATTGCTTGCCGCCGCGCACATGCAGGTATTCGCCGGGCAGCAAGCGCTGCTGGCCCAGGTAAGCCGTGGCCGGGCCGGGCACCATGTGGAAGAACAGGTAGTGATACAGCGCCTGCGGATCGAGCGCGCCCCGCACGGACGGATGGGCCAGCAAGGCATCATGCGAGGAGGCAAAGAACAGGCCTTGCGCATTGCCCGCATAGCTGAGGGGGTGGATTCCGGCGCGGTCCACTGCCAGCAGGGCCGAGCCGGAAAAAGAGTCGAGGATAGCCACAGCAAATGGCCCGGACAGGCTGGCGCAGGCCGCCACGCCCCGGCTCAGCCACAGGGAAGCGAGGCGGCTTGCCACGTCGTCGGCCGAACCGTCAAGCATGGGCCGGCCCCAGATGGCGACCTGCAAGCCATCCTGCTGATATACATGGCGGCTGCCGTCGATGGCGGCCACGGCCACGCCACCCACTTCGCTCACGCAGGCAATCAGGGGTGCGCTATCGAAACGCGACAGGGGCGCGGCCATGCCGCCCAGCGCGGCGCCACTGGCATCGGCATCGGCAGCGACAGAGCCCGCAGCCCCGCCAGGCGCCGCCAGCCAACCGCACAGGCCGCTCATACGAGCACCTCGGCCGGCAGCGGATGGCCGAGAAAGGCCGTCGGGCTGGCCGTCAATCCATACGCGCCCGATTGGAACACGACCACCAGGTCGCCCTCCTCGGCACGCGCCATCTCCATCTGATCGGCAAGCAAGTCTAATGGCGTGCACAACGGTCCCACGACGGACGCCACTTCGCGCGGCCCGCCGTGCAGCCGGTTGCCGATGGCGACCGGGTAATTCTTGCGGATCAGCTGGCCGAAATTGCCTGAGGCCGCCAGGTGGTGGTGCAAGCCGCCATCGGTGACGAGAAATACTTGTCCATGCGACACCTTGCGTTCGATCACCTTGCACACATAGATACCGGCCTCGGCCACCAGATAGCGGCCCAGCTCCAGATTCAGGCGCACGCCGGGCGCCGCCTGGGCCAGCAGATCAAGCTGCCGCTGCAAGCCGTCCGCCACGGGCGCCAGGTCCAGCGCCTGGTCGCCGGGAAAATACGGCACGCCGAAGCCGCCGCCGATATTCAGGGTGCGCAAGGGCGACGGCGCGCTGTCGGCCAGTTGCAGGGCCAGTTGCACGCTCAGGGCCTGCGCTTCAGCCAGGGCCACCGCCGACAGGCTTTGCGAACCCGCATACAGGTGAAAGCCGTGAAAATCCAGCCCCAGCTGACCGATGCGGCCCAGCAGCGCCGGCACGAGGGCCGCATCGACGCCAAACGGCTGCGCGCCGCCGCCCATGCGCATGCCCGTGCGGCGCAAGGCAAAATCGGGATTCACGCGTACGGCCACCCTGGCCGTCATGCCCAACCGTTCACTGGCCAGTGCCACCCTTTCCAGCTGGGCGCCCGATTCCACGTTGATCAATACGCCAGCGGCCACGGCCCGCGCCAGTTCGCCATCGCTCTTGCCCGGTCCCGCAAAACTGATGCGCTCCGGCGCCATCGGCGTATCGAGCGCCGTGGCCAGTTCGCCGCCCGAGGCCACGTCAATGCCATCGACCAGGCCCGCCAGCCATTGCACCACGGCCGGCATGGGGTTGGCCTTCATCGCATAATGGACATGCACGCCAGTGGGCAAGGCGGCACGCAGTTGCGCCACGCGGCGCGTGATGTGCGCGCGGTCATACGCGTAAAACGGCGTGCTGCCCACCCTCTGCGCCAGCCGGCGCAAAGAAATACCGCCGACCTGCAGCATGTCGTCATCCATGGCAAACTGCTGGCCCAAGGCCGAGTGCAAGGGCAATTCCGTACTGTTCGAGCGGATCAAGTCCTTCATGCCGCGTCTCCTGTTTGGACCGCATACGCACGCGCCAGTTCCTGGGCCAGCAAGGGGCGGTCGATCTTGCCGTTCGGATTACGCGGCAGCACGCCGTCGCGGATCTCCACCCACAGCGGCACCATATAGCTGGGCAAGCGCGCGCGGCAGGCGGCCAGCACGCTGTCGCGCTGCAATTCCACACCGGGCGCGGGCGTGACGAGCAAAGCGATGGCCTGGCCCAGCACGGCATGGGGCAGGCCCAGCGCGGCGGCATCGCCCACCAGTCCGCTCGCATACGCGACTTCCTCGATCTCGGCCGGGCTGACCCGGTAGCCCGACGTCTTGATCATGTCGTCGCTGCGCCCGACGAAATACAGATAGCCATCCGCATCGCGGCGCACCGTGTCGCCCGACCAGACGGCCAGCTCCGGCAGCACCAGGCCGCTTGCCTGCGGCGGCAGCGGCTTGAAACGCTCGGCCGTGCGCGCCGCGTCGTTCCAGTAGCCGAGCGCCACCAGCGCGCCACGGTGCACGAGTTCGCCCGGCTCATCGGCGTCGCACACGCTGCCGTCGGGACGCAGCACCAGCACTTCCGCGTTCGGAATCGCTTGCCCGATGGAATCGGGGCGCCGCTCCAGCTGTTCCGGCGCCAGATAGGTCGAGCGGAACGCTTCCGTCAAGCCATACATCAGGTAGACCTGCGTGCGCGGCAACGACTGGCGTAGCCGATCGAGCGTGGAGCGCTGCATCACGCCGCCCGAATTGGTGATGTAGCGCAAAGGCGTGTACAAGGGCCAGCTCAGCTGGGACAGCTGCACCCACAGCGGCGGCACGGCGGCCAGGCCCGTGATGGCTTCCTGCTCGACGGTTTCGACGATATCGCGCAGCAGCAGATAATTCATCAGTACGGCACAGGCGCCGCTGGCAAATGCCGTCGTCAGCTGGCTCAGGCCGTAATCAAAACTGAGCGGCAGGACGCATAAAATCCGGTCCTGCGGCGTGTTGCGCAAATAGCCCGACACGCTGAGCGCGCCCGCCAGCATGTTGCGGTGCGACAGCACCACGCCTTTCGGCCGCCCCGTGCTGCCCGAGGTATATAGAATGGCGGCCATGTCCACGTCGATCGCCGCATGGGGCATGGGCGCGGGCACGCTGGCGGCGGAGACCGCGCTCCACGGCAGCACGCGCACCTTGCCCAGGCTGGACTCCGCCTCCCCTTCGCCCGTCAGCAGCACCGTCCGCAAGTCCGGACAGGCGGCCAGCGCCGGGCCCAGCTGCGCCAGCCGTTCGCGCGAGGTGACGAGGATGGCCACGTTGCAGTCGGCCAGGATATACGCCACCTGGTCCGGCTTGAGCAGCGGATTGACGGGCACGAACACGCCGCCGGCCGCCGCCGCGCCAAACATGGCGCTGACGTTTTCCGGGCGTTTCTCCAGGTACACGGCCACGCGCGCGCCACCTTGCAAGCCCAGGGTCAGCAGGGTAGCTGCTGCCTCGCGCACGGACTGCGCCAGCGCGGCATAGCTGAGCTCCTCGCCCTGCCACGACAGGGCCGGCGCGTGGGGGGCGCGCTGCGCCGTTTCGAAGATCAGATCGTGTATCAGTGTCGCCATCGTGTCGCCCCAGGGTTGCCATGATTGCCATGCATCCCCCTATGATTGGGACAAACGGGCGCGGCAGTGTTGATTTTTATCAAGCAAGCACCTCTCCCCACGGACGGTGGCCTATCTGGCGCAATGCTTGAGGCTGCGCAACATCGGCCACAGGCCGCTGCGCTCTAATGGACAGCGTTGGCTGCATAGCCGCCCCGTCCGTTACTACCATGGCCCTGTCCCCGCAATTTCCCTTGCTGCAACGGCTGGCCGCCAGCGTCGCCCAGCTCGGCTGGCGCGACAGCGCCTGGCTGGCCGTGGCCCGGCTGCTGGAATGCGTGCCGGGCGGACGCTGCGCACTGTACCGCTACCAGTTCGTGGCGCAGGCCGTGGCGCCCGGTTCGCTGTGCCGCGGGCGCGGCCAGTCGATTGCCGTCACGCCCTGCCTGGCGGAAGCGGACTTGCCGCCCGGGCCCGAGCGCCGGCCCGGCGCGCTGCGCGAACGCTACCGTCAGGGCGCGCAATGCCTGTTGGCGCGAGACAAGTCCGGCATGGTTGGCTGGATCTGGCTGCTGCGCCACGGCTGCCAGGAAGACGAGGTGCGCGCCCGCTATGCGCTGGCTTCAAACCAGTCGTCGTGGGACCTCGACGTGTGGGTGCAGCCCGAACAGCGCGGTGGCCTCGTCTTCGCGCGCCTGTGGGAAGAAGCCAACGCCGTGCTGTACGCGCAGGGCGTGCGCTGGTCGTGCAGCCGCATCTCGCGTTTCAACCGCGCCTCGCTGGGCGCCCACGCGCGCCTGGGCACGCACGCGCTGGGCACGGCCACCTTTATCCGCTGCGGGCGCTGGCAATGGATGGCCGCCAGCCTGCCGCCCTATGTACACCTGTCGCGCCGCCCCGACGACATCCCCTGCCTGGCCTTCGATACGTCGTCCCTGCCGCACTTCCCTTCCCTGGAGCTGACATGCCGCATCTTGAAGCAGTAAAGCACATCCTCGACACCACCCTGGGCTTGAACGGGCGCGCGCTGGAAGCCCACACGCCGCTCTTGGGCAGCGTGCCGGAACTCGACTCGATGGCCGTGATCGGCGTGATCGCCGCGCTGGAAGACCATTTCGGCATCATGGTCGCCGACGACGACATCCACGCGCGCCACTTCGCCACCGTGGGCACCCTGCACGATTTCGTGTTTGCAAAGCTGCGACCATGAACCGCGCCCTCACCGACGCGCTACCGCTGCTGCCCTTCTTCCTGCCCGCCAGCGGCGGCCAGCGCTATTGTTTGCTGCACCTGCCGCCGCCGGGCCAGGCCGCGCGCGGCGGCATTCTCTACGTGCACCCGTTCGCGGAAGAACTCAATAAAAGCCGCCACGTGGCCGCCGCGCAGGCGCGCGCCTTTGCCGCGGCCGGCTACAGCGTGCTGCAGATCGACCTGTTCGGCTGCGGCGACAGCAGCGGCGACTTTGGCGAAGCGCGCTGGGACATCTGGCACAACGACCTGCACCTGGCGTGCGCGTGGCTGGCGCAGCGGGTCGACGGTCCCTTGACCGTGTGGGGCTTGCGTCTGGGCGCCCTGCTGTCCCTCGATTTCGCCAGCAACCCGCCGCTGCCCCTGGCGCGGTTGCTGCTGTGGCAACCGGAACTCGATGGACGGCGCGTCATCGACCGCTTCCTGCGCCTGCGCCTGGCGGCCGGCATGCTGGCCGGCGGCGGGCACGAAGCGCCCGGCCATGCGCGCGCAGCATTGGCGGAAAGTGAGCCTGTGGAAGTGGCCGGCTACCTGCTGGCACCCGAACTGGCGCACGCCATCGATGACGTCAGCGCGTCTGCGCTGCAGCCTGCCGTTCCAGTCTATTGGCTCGATTACCGGGGACCGGACCAGGCAGCCGCGCCCTTGCCGCCGCTGGCACGGCAATGGCGGGACCAGGGCGCCGCCGTCCACGTGGCCAGCTTCGGCGATGGCCCGTTCTGGCACAGCGGCGAGCTGCTCGCGTGTCCGCAACTGCTGGACGCCACGCGCGCGCTGTGCCGCGACTGGCTCGACGAGGAAAGGACGCCGCCATGAAACGCGACAGCAGCCAGCAGCACCTCGCAGCACCCGCCGTTCGCGAACTGGCCCTGCGCTTTCGCAGCGCAGCTGATGACGGCGAGTCGCAGGCGCGCATGGCCGGCATCCTCAGCCTGCCCGACGCACCGGGTCCGCGCGGCGTGTTGATCGTCACGGGCGGGCCGCAGTACCGGGTCGGCAGCCACCGCCAGTTCGTCTTGCTGGCCCGCGCCCTGGCCGCGCAAGGCTGGCCCGTGCTGCGTTTCGACTTGCGCGGCATGGGCGACAGCGAAGGCAGCGCGCGCGATTACCGCGCCGCCGGTCCCGATATCGCCGGCGCGCTGGCGCAATTCTTCGACGCCGTGCCGTCGCTGCGCGAAGTGGCGCTGTGGGGCTTGTGCGACGGCGCCACGGCGGCCGCCTGCCATGCGCCGCGCGACGCGCGCATCAAAGCCCTGATCCTGCTCAACCCGTGGGTGCGCAGCAGCGCCGGCCTGGCGCGCGCCACCTTGCGCCATTATTATCTGCCACGCCTGCTGCAAGGCGGTTTCTGGCGCAAGCTGGCCAGCGGCGGACTGCGGCTGGGCGCCAGCCTGGCCTCGCTGCGGCAGGTGGCGGCCGCCACGCACAAACCGGCAACGCAAGAAGACGATGCGCCCGCGCCGGCCATGCTGCGGGCGCTGGCGCAATTCCAGGGCAAGGTGCTGCTGGTCCTCAGCGGCGACGACCTCGGTGCGCGCGAGTGGCAAGCCCTGCTCGATGGCGACACAGCCTGGCGCGCCGTGGCCGCCCGCGCGCAATGGACGCAGGCGCAGGTCGCTGGCGCCAACCACACGTTCGCCAACGCCGCCTGGCGCGGCGAAGTCGAACAGCTGTGCGCGCGGTGGCTGCGGTCATGGTAATGACCTCGCCGAACGCGGCCCGACCGAACGCGGCCCGACCAAAACGGGTGCTGATGGTCGCCTACCATTTTCCGCCGTTTGCCGGCGGCAGCGGCATCCTGCGCACCCTGGGCTTTGCACGCCATTTGCCCGACTGCGGCTGGCAGCCGCTCGTGCTCAGCCCCTCGCCGCTCGCGTATGCGCAGCGGGGCGAATCGCAGCTGGCGCAGATCGGCGCGCAAGCGACCGTGCGGCGCACCTTGGCGCTGGACGCGGCGCGCCATTTGTCCATCGCCGGACGCTATCCGCGCTGCCTGGCACTGCCCGACCGCTGGAGCTCCTGGTGGCTGAGCGCCGTGCCGGCCGGCCTGCGCATGATCCGCGAATATCGCCCAGACGCCATCTGGTCAACGTACCCGATCGCCACGGCGCACCTGATCGCGATGACCCTGCAAAAACTCAGCGGCCTGCCGTGGATCGCCGACCAGCGCGACCCCATGCTCGACGACAGCGACCCGCTGGCGCCGTATCCGCCCGAGCCGCGCCTGCACCGCATGCATGCGTGGATCGAACAGCGCATCGCGGCGCGCAGCGCGGCCATCGTCTGCACCACGCCGGGCGCCATCGCGGCGCACCAGCGGCGCCTGGCGCAAGTGGGGCGCGAGCGCTTCTGCCTGATCGAAAATGGCCACGACGATGACGCGGACGCCGCGCCGCTGGCCGGGCCGCGCGGCCACCGCAGCCGCTTCCTGCTGCTGCACAGCGGCGTGATCTACCCGTCCGAGCGCGATCCGCAGCCGCTGTTCGAAGCCCTGGCCCGCCTGCGCCACGACGGCGTGCTGCACGCCCGCAATTTCCAGATGGTGCTGCGTGCCACGGGCCACGATGCGTGGCTGGCGGGATTGCTGGCGAAATACGGCATCCTGGATCTGGTGAGCCTGGAACCGTTGCAGCCGCACGAGGATGCGCTGCGCGAAATGCTGGCCGCCGACGGCTTGCTGCTGCTGCAGGCGGCCAACTGCAACGAACAGATTCCCGCCAAGTTGTATGAATACCTGCGCTGCCGCCGGCCCATCCTCGCGCTGACCGACCTGGCCGGCGACAGCGCGGCCAAGCTGCGCCACTGCAGCATCGATACCATCGGCCAGCTGGCGTCCAGCGGCGATTGCGCGCGCGCCCTGCTGCGCTTTCTGGAACTGGCGCGCCAGGGCCGCGCCCCGCTGGCCAGCCCCACGGCCATCGCCCTGCAATCGCGGCAAGCCCGCAGCAACGCCCTGGCCGATTTGCTCGACCAGGTCAGCCACAGGAGTCCGACATGAAGCATTGCTTGTTAGCCTGCACCCTCGCCGCCTGCTGCGCCAGCGTCACTGCCGCCGAGTGTCCGCCCTACGTCAAGCGCACGCCGGGCGGCGACTACACGAGCGCGGAAGACCGCGACGGGCTGTCCGTGGTCGAAAAATTCCATTTTTCGCGCGCCGTGGAAACGCTCACGCAAGGCATGACGGGCAGCCTGGGCGCCGACATCAGCTACACGCTCGAACATTTCCCGAACCACCACCGGGCGCTGGCGTCGATGGCCAAGCTGGGATTGCGCCTGAAAAGCGCGCAGCCGATCGGCGCCCGCTACACGGTCAGCTGCTACTTCGAACGGGCGATCGCCTTCGCGCCGCACGACGTGACGGCGCGCATGGTGTATGGCAGCTACCTGCTGTCCACGGGCCAGGATGCGATGGCGCTGGAACAGCTGGACGCAGCCAGCCGCCTGGCGCCTGACCAGGCCACCATCCAGTACAACCTGGGCCTGATGTATGCAAAGAAGAAGGAATACGAGAAGGCCAGCGCGCACGCGCAAAAAGCCTATGCGCTGGGTTTCCCCTTGCCGGGGCTGAAGAACAAGCTGAAGGCGGCGGGCAAATGGCGCGAGCCGCCTCCCGCGCCCGTCGTCGTGGAGGCGAAGGAAGCGCCGAAAGCGGAAGAACCGGCTGTGCCCCCGGTCGAAGAACCTAGCGGGGAATGACGGCCGGCCGCTGGGCCACACTCCAATGCCCGGCCGGCGACGCGGCCAGCGCGGCGGCCAGGTCGCGCCGCGCTTGGGCCTTGTCTTCGGCCTCGCTGATGTACGCCAGTTCGGCCGGCTGCAGCGCGGTGAGCGTCAGCAGCATCACTTCGCCATACGGCGTGCCGAAGGACGACGGGATGGTGCTTGCGCCCTGGGCCAGCAGCACGCCCACCTGTTCGTTTTCGTCTTCGAGGCCCTTGGGTGCATCTTGCAAGTCCAGCGCCATCGACACGCTGCCGTGGCGCTGCACCAGCAAATCGATGGAGCCATGATCGGCCACGTTCTGGCTGACCTGGTAGACCAGATCGAACAGCCACGATGCCTGCACCGGACCGCCGTTGAAAGCGGACAGTGGCGCCTCGATGCACACTTCCAGCAGGTGGCCGCGCGGCACAAACACCTCGTCGTCATCCTCGAACGGGTCGCTCAAGCCATCGCTGGCGATGAGGATGGAGTCATTGCGGCGGATCACCCGCCAGGCCTGGCGCAACGATGGCCAGCGCGGACCGCCCATGAAAGCGGGGTTGACCAGCGGCGCCAGCACATCGGCGTCGACAGCGCCCAAAGTAGCATAGAAGGCGTCGCGCGCGGCGCAAGCCGTGGCCAGCATCTGCGCGCCCGCTTCCTTGCCGATGACGGCGTCGTCCGGTTGCGGCACCTGGGGAATAAGGTTTTCAGGCATGAGAGAGTCTTTGAATTAGTCGGCGGTTGGGAAGTCGTGATAATTGCGGGGCAAATAGCCCCAAATGCGCGCCACCCTGTCCCGCACCTCGAAATCGAAGCCGATGCGCTCGAGCTCCGGCACGATCCACACGCCGTGGTCGATGATTTTCTTGGGCAGCAGCATGGCCACGTGTTCTTCCGAGTACAGGCTGATATCGAACCATTCCACGCCCAGGAACGGGAACGGCGGGTGGTAATCCCATTCCGTATCCCAGCGCGAGACATAGCCGGTGACGGAGCCGTAACGGTACGACGGCGCCCAGTCGGTGCGTCCGCGCATGAAGGCCAGCAGTTCGTTCCACTTGCAATCGTTGGCGGCGCCGGCCAGGTTGCGCCGCGCGATATGGCCGCGCAGCTTGCGCTTGATGTCGTCGCCGCCGGCGTCGGCCTGCGGCAGGCTGGCCTCTGGCATCAGCGGACCACCGGCTTGACTTTGGACGCAGCCAGCACGGCGCGCGCGCGGGCCGTGTCGATATCGTCGGCCGTGGCCAGCGCCACGCCCATGCGGCGGCGGGCGAATGATTCCGGCTTGCCGAACAGGCGCAAGTCCGCGCCCGGCACGCTCAGGGCGTTGGCCACGCCTTCGAAGGCGATGCCTTTCGCTTCCAGCTGGCCGTAGATGACGGCCGAGGCGCCGGGCGAACGCAGCGCCACGTTGACGGGCAAGCCGAGGATGGCTTTCGCGTGCAGCTCGAATTCGCTCTGCACCTGGCTGGCCATGGTGACCATGCCCGTGTCGTGCGGACGGGGGCTCACTTCCGAGAACCACACCATGTCGTCCTTGACGAACAGCTCCACGCCGAACAGGCCCAGGCCGCCCAGGTTGTCCGTCACCTTGCGGGCGATGTCGCGCGAGCGCTCGAGGGCCAGCGGCGCCATGCGGGCCGGCTGCCACGATTCCACGTAGTCGCCATGCACCTGCAAGTGGCCGATCGGCTCGCAGAACTGCGTCTCGATCTGTCCCGAGGCGCCCACGGCGCGTACGGTCAGCAGGGTGATTTCGTAGTCGAAGTCGATGAAACCCTCGACGATGACCCGGCCCGTATCGACACGGCTGCCGCTGGCCGCATACGCCCACGCCGCGTCCACGTCCGCGGCGCCATCGAGTTTGGACTGGCCCTTGCCCGACGACGACATCACGGGTTTCACGACGCACGGAAAGCCGATCTCCTGGCAGGCAAGCTGCAACTCCCGCAGGCTGCTGGCGAAGCGGTAGGGCGACGTCGCCACGCCCAAGGTTTCGGCCGCCAGGGTGCGGATGCCTTCGCGGTTCATCGTCAGCACGGCCGCGCGCGCGTTCGGGATGCACGTGATTTGCCCGGCCGCTTCCAGCGCCGCCAGCGTATCGGTGGCGATGGCTTCGATTTCGGGCACGATCAGGTCCGGCTTTTCCAGTTCGATCAGGGCGGCCAGGGCCACGCCGTCGCTCATGTCGATCACGTGCGAGCGGTGCGCCACCGGGTGGCCCGGCGCGTTCGGGTAGCGGTCGACGGCGATCACTTCCACGCCCAGGCGCTGCAGCGACATGATCACTTCCTTGCCCAGTTCACCGGAACCCAGCAGCATGACTTTGATGGCGGTGGAAGACAGGGGCGTGCCGAAGGTACGGGGCGCGATGGTGCTGCTGGTGCTAGTGGTCATGGCAGGTCTGTAGGCGGATGGAAAGATGGCTGGGACTATAACAAATGCCGGCCATCTTGGACAGGGCGCACCGCTGCCTGACGGACCAGGCTAGCCCGCGTACGCCCGCTTGATCTCGTCGATGTCGATCTTTTTCATGCCCATCATGGCTTTCATCACGCGCTGGGCCTTGACTGGGTCGGGATCGCCCAGCAGCTTGACCATGATGGTGGGCACGATTTGCCAGGACACGCCGAACTGGTCCTTGAGCCAGCCGCACTGCTGCGCTTCCACGGGACCGCCTTCGGACAGCTGGGTCCAGTAGTGGTCGACCTCGTCCTGGGTTTCGCAATTGACCTGGAATGAGATGGCCTCGGAAAACTGGAACAGGGGTCCGCCATTCAATCCCGTGAACGTCTGGCCATCGAGTTCAAACGCGACAGTCAGCACGCTGCCTGGCTCCTGGCCGTGGATTTCCTTGCCCTCCTCGCCATAGCGCAGGATCTGGCCGATCTTCGAATTGGGGAATATCCCCGTATAAAACAGGGCCGCCGCCTCGGCGTGGCCGTTGAACCATAAACACGGGGTAATCTTTTGTATGCTGTGCATGATGTCTCCCTAGTCCGGTGTGTGGATTAGCTACGCTAATATAGTCATAATTGCGCCGGCATGGCGCGCGGAATGCGCCTGTTAGCGACCTGCAATGGCCTCCCGTCCCAGCACGCCGGCGCTGGCCAGCAGACGCAGCCGAGCCGAACGCCATTCCGCCTGGCAACGGATGCGTTCCTGCTGCGCCTCGAGCAGCGCCGACTGGGTGTTCAGCATTTCCAGGATATCGGCCGCGCCCAGGCCGAACTTGCGCTGCACGCTGGCCTGGGCATCGCGCGCCGCGTCCAGCCACGCTTGCGAGGCGGCCAGGTTGGCCAGCGCCGTACTCGCCTCCGCATGCGTTTTCACCAGTTCCATCAGGGTTTGCTGTTGCACCTCCTGCGCCTCGGCTTCCCTTTGCCCGGCCTGCGCCAGCGCGCCGCGCACCTTGTAGTGGCGCGCAAAACCGTCGAACAGGGGAATGTTCAATGAGATGCCCACCAGGGTTTCGCGCGTGGACGCGGCGGACAAGCCCTGGTTGGGGCGGCCGTTCTGGTAGATATTGGCCGTCAGGTCGATGCTGGGACGGCCTTCCGACTCGGTCACGGCCACCCGTTCGCGCGCGGCCGCCAGCTGCGCCTGCGCAGCCACGATGGCCGGGTGCCGCGCCTGAGCCAGCGCCAGCCAGGTGTGCAAATCTTCACGCAGGCCAGCCGCCGGTTCGGCCGCATCGTCGTCCAGCACCACGCCCGCCTCGGCCGGCAAGCCCAGCGTATAGACAAGCACGGCGCGCGCCTTCTGGAACTCGCCATCGGCGCGGCTGGCGCCCAGGGCCGCCTTGGCCAGCGCGCTCGTCGCCTGCAGGGTGTCGCTGTGCGAGCCGAGCCCCCGCTGCGCGCGGCGCTGCGTGGCCAGCACCGTTTCATTGGCCAGCGCCCGGTACTCCTCGCGCATCCGCACGTTTGCCCGTGCCGTCTGCGCGTCGAAATACGCGCTGACGGTGGCCGCCAGCGTCTTTTGCAGCACGGCATCGCGGTTGGCCAGGGCCGCGTCGAGCATGGCTTGCGCCGAACGCTGGCCCGCCGCGCGTCCGCCGAAGTCGAACAGACGCCAGGACAGATTGAGCGAGCCCGTATTGCTGTTCAAGCTGCCTGACGGCGTGCTGGCGCCCGGATAAGCCGTGCGGTCGTGCACCCGGCTCACGCCCGCATTCAGGGTTGGCAGAAAGGCGGCCCTGGCCTCGCCCACGCCGGCCGCCTGCAGCCGTATGCCGGCCCAGGCGCCGTGCACCTGCGCGTTGTGGCACAGGGCCAGGTCGACGGCCGCCGGCAAGGTCAAGGGCACGCCCGCCTCGTACGCGGACGGGCATGGCGCGGCCTCGAACTCGCCCGCCTGCGCCGCAGCACTGGCCAGCAGCAAGCTGGCGGCGATGGCGATGGCGGTCATGGCGCGGCGTCTAGCGTTCATGCAGCGCCTCCTTCTGGTGCTGCACCAGCGGCGAGAGCACGTATTCGATCACCCTCCTCGTCCCCGTGCGGATTTCCGCGCGCACGGCCATGCCGGCCGACAGCGGCGCCAATCTGCCGTCGACGACGATGGACGGCTGCCGCAGCGTGATCCTGACGGCATACACGGGACCCTTCTTTTCATCCTCGACAGCGTCGCGCGAGACGCTGCTGACGACGGCGGGCACGGTGCCGTATTTCGTGTAGTCGAAGGCGTCGACCTTGATGGCCACCGCCTGCCCGACCTGCACGAAGCCGACGTCGCGGTTTTCCAGCACGGCGTCAATTTCCAGCTTGCCCTGGCGCGGCACGATCTGCATCAGCGCCTGCGCGGCCGGCACGACGCCGCCCACCGTGTGCAGCTTCAGTTGCTGCACCGTGCCGTCGACGGGCGCCGTCAGGCGCAGCAGGCTGCCGCGGGCGCCTGCGCGGCGCGCATCCTGGCCGCTGGCCGCCGCCACCCTGGCCCCTTCCGTCAGCGCGTCGTAGGCGTCCTTGCGCGTTTGCGCCACCAGGGCCGCGCGCTCGCTGCGGGCCGACGCCAGCTGGCCGGCCAGGTCGATACGCGCCTGCTCCTTTTCCATCCACGCGTGTTCGGCCACGTCGCGCGTGGCCAGCAGCGCCTTGTAGTCGCTGGCGCGCTGCGTGGCCAGCGGCAACGCCTGGGCATAGCGGGCAATCTCGCCATCGAGATGCGCGAGCCGGGCGCGGAAATTCGCGTACTGGCCATCGAGGTGGCCCTGCGCTTCCTCGCGCTGAGCGACAGATGCGCCATCGGGCGCCGCCAGCTTCGGCTGCGTCAAGCTGTCGACGGCGGCGATCAAAGCACGCGAGCGGGCCATCTGCAGCGCGGCCGCCACGGCGTCGCCGGCGGCCTTGTCGCGCTCGGCGTCCGGGCCGCGGCTGTCGAGTTCCACCAGCAACTGGCCCGCCCTGACGGCTTGCCCCTCGCGCACGTGCAGGGCGCGCACGGCCGCCACGTCGACCGAGGCGATGGTCTTGGTGTTGCCGGATGGAATGATCTTGCCGGCCGCGTTGACGATGATGTCGACCTGGCCGAAGACCGCCCACAGCACGACGCAGCCGACCAGCAGCATCAGCACCCTGGCCGTCAGGCGCAGCGACGGCGACACGGGACGCTCCTGCAGCGCCAGCGCGGCCGGCAAGAAGGCCGCCTCGTCTTCGCTGAGCACGGGGCCGCTCAAGGCGGCGCGCTGGCGCCAGCTGTGCCGCAGCGCCTGGCCATAGCGTTGCAACAGCTCGCCGTACGCGGCCAGGCGGTGACCGGCGCTCATGTTGCGTCCCCTGTTGCGCTCCCGCTCGTGCCCTGCTGCAGGCTGTACAGATGGGCGTAGATGCCGCCCGGCTGCGCCAGCAGCGCGTCGTGCGTGCCCAGTTCGGCCACCTGCCCCCGCTCCATGACCACGATACGGTGCGCTTCGCGCACGGCCGACAGGCGGTGGGCGATGATCAGCACGGTGCGCCCCGCGCAAATGCCGCGCATATTGTCCTGGATGATTTTTTCCGACTCGTAATCGAGCGCGCTCGTCGCTTCGTCGAAAATCAGGATGCGCGGATTGTCGATCAGGGCGCGGGCGATGGCGATGCGCTGGCGCTGGCCGCCCGACAAGCCCGTGCCGTGCTCACCCACCATGGTGTCGTAGCCTTCAGGCAACTCGCAAATGAAATCGTGGGCGCCCGCCAGTTTCGCCACGGCGATGACGGCGTCAATGGGCAGCGCCGGGTCGCTCAGCGCGATGTTGTCGCGCACGGAGCGGTTGAACAGGATGTTTTCCTGCAGCACCACGCCAATCTGGCGCCGCAGCGAGGCCGTGTCGATGACGGCGATATCCTGCCCGTCGATCAGCACCTTGCCACGCTCGGGGATATACAGGCGCTGCGCCAGCCGCGTCAAGGTGCTCTTGCCCGAGCCGGAACGCCCGACGATGCCGATCACTTCGCCAGGCGCGATGGCAATCGACACATTGCGCAGCACTTCGGCCGCATCGGGCCGGTAGCGGAAACCCACTTGCTGGAAGTCGATGGCGCCCGCGATGCGCGGCAGGCGCGCCTTCTGGCTGCCCGCTTCCACGCGCGCGTTGAGGATGTCGCCGAGCCGGCTCATCGAGATGCCCACCTGCTGGAAATCGTTCCACAGTTGCGCCAGGCGCAAAATGGGCGATGCCACCTGTCCGGCCAGCATATTGAACGCGACCAGTTCGCCCACCGTCATCTTGCCGTCGATGACGAGGGTGGCGCCCCACCACATGATGACCGCCGTCACCAGCTTGCTCACGAGCGTCACGCCGCCGCTGGCCAGCATGCCGATATTGTTTGCCGACAGCCCTGCCGAGACATAGCCGGCCAGCTGCTTTTCCCACTGCTGCTGCCAGCGCGGCTCGACGGCCATGGCCTTGAGCGTATCGACGCCGCTGATGGTTTCGACCAGGAAGGACTGGTTTTCCGCGCTGCGGTTGAATTTGTCGTTCAGGCGGCCCCGCAACACAGGCGTGAGCAGCATCGACAGGGCCGCATAGACGGGAATCGAGGCCAGCACGACGATGCTGAGCGCCGCGCTGTACCACAGCATGGCGGCAATGAAGATGAAGGAAAACAGCAGGTCGAGCACCAGGGTCATGGCGTTGCCGGTGAGAAAAGAGCGGATGTTTTCCAGTTCATGGATGCGCGCCACGGAATCACCCACGCGGCGCGCCTGGAAATACGCGATCGGCAAAGCCAGCAAGTGGCGGAACAGGCGCGCGCCCAGTTCCACGTCGATCTTGCTGCTGGTGCGCGCAAAAACATAGGTGCGAATGAGGCCAAGCACGGCTTCGAAGACGATGGCACACACGAGGCCGATGGCCACCACGTGCAGGGTTTTCATCGCGTGGTTGACCAGCACCTTGTCCATCACCACTTGGAAAAACAGGGGCGTGGCCAGGCCGATCAGTTGCAGCACGAAGGAAATCAGCAACACTTCGCCCAGCAGCCTGCGGTATTTGACTATGGCGGGAATGAACCAGCTGAAGTCGAAACGTGCCGTCTCGCCCGCATAGCTGGCCTTGCTGGTGAAAAAGATCAGCTCGCCCGTCCAGGCGGCAAGGAAGGCGTCACGGCCGAGGATTTGGGGCGGCTGGCCCGGATGCTGGACCAGCACCTTGCTCACGCCGTCAGCGCCCGTCTCGACCTTGCCGAGGATAAAGAAACGGCCATCCGTATCGATGGCGATGGCCGGCAGCGGCGCTTGTACCAGCCGTTCGGGCGCCTGGCGCACCAGTTTGGCCGTCAAGCCAAGTTGCCGGGCGGCCAGCAGCACGGTTTGCCGCGTGAACACGGCCTGGCCGAAAGCGTGCTTGAGCTGGGCGCCGTCGGCGGCGATGCCGTGCAGGCTGGCCATCAGCAACAGCGACAGCAAGCCCGTGTCGGGCGCAGTTTTTTCCAAGGACGGCGTATCGTTGCGGTGGGAGAGGACTGTCATCGGGCAATATCAGAGATTCAATGGCGCAGCCAGGCCGTGGCAGGTCGCCCCGGCCCGGCTGCGTGAGGGTGGATCTGGCTATGTCAACTGATTAATGGACTGCCGCCAGCTGGATCTGCGTCGACGGATTGCCGTGGCCTGACCATGGCGCCGATGCGGCCGCCGGCACGGCAAAGCCGGCCATCGCTTGCACCAGCTGCGCGGAATCCGCCTGCCAGCCGCCGAAGCCGCCCTGGCTGGCGGCAAGCGTTTGTTGCGCGGCGCGCCAGTTCTGCGCCAACACCGGCGCCAGGATGGCGGCCGTACCGGCAGGCAAGGTCAGCTGGCCGGCCGGTGGCGGCGTCAGGCCCGCCATGGCCTGCACGAGGTTTTGCACCTGGCTGCCCAGCAAGACCCGGCCATCGGCCATGCGGAATTGCTCGATGCTCGCCCCCGCTGCCGCATACCAGCCATTGACGGTGATCTTGTCCGTGGTGCCGATGGTGCTCACTTCGAGGTTCGTGCCCACCTGGCGGAACCACAGCTGCTCGGCGCTGACGCCGGCCAGGAAGGACACCACGTCGCGGCTGCCCGCCTCGTTCGCCTCGGAAATAATGTCGGCGCCGTCGCCGCGGGCGAAGACATAGGTGTCGTTGCCCAGCGTACCGGCCAGCGCGTCATCGCCCTTGCCGCCTTGCAGGATATCGTTGCCGAGGCCGCCCAGCAGGATGTTCTTCAGTTCATTGCCGGTCAGCACGTCGTCGAACTTGCTGCCGATGACGGCATTGAAATTGGCCAGCACGTCGCTGCCCGCGCGCGCCGTCATCGGGCCGCCAACGGGCGCAAAGGCGGCCGTCACGCCCGTAGTGGAAGTGGCGTAGGACAGCGAATTGCCCGCCCCGCCACCGTCGAGCACGTTGCCGCCGGCGGTGCCGACATGGAAGACGTTGCTGGTATAGGCGCTGCCCGTCACCGTCAGGCCGGCTGCGGCCAGGCGCACGTACTCGACGTTGTCGGCCACCGTGTAGTTGACCTTGGTGTACACGGTGTCGTTGCCGCCATTGCCACGTTCGTCGATGAAGTCGCCGCTGTGGTTGACGTAATACGTGTCGTCGCCACCGAGGCCTTGCAGCAGGTCGGCGCCCGTGCTCCCATTGATGACGTCGGCGCCCGCCGTGCCGACAAAGGTTGGACCCGTCGGTTGCGTGGGACCGTTGAAGTGCCAGGCCTGGGCCAGCGCGGGCGCCAGGGCGGCGGCCGTGCCAGCCGGCAGGGTCAGCTGGCCCAGCGGCGGCGGCGTCAGGTTCGCCATCGCCCGCACCAGCAGCTGCACGTCGGCGCCACGCATGACGTGGCCGGCGGCCGTGCGGAATTCCTCGATGTTCGGCACAGCCGCGTTCCAGGCGCGGATGGTGATCTTGTCCGTGGTGCCGATGGTGCTCACTTCCAGGTCATTGCCCACCTGGCGGAACCACAGCTGGTCGATGTTGACACCGGCCAGGAAGGCGACGGTGTCGTAATTGGCATCGGCGGACGATTCGATAACGACATCGGCGCCGTCGCCGCGCGCAAAGACATAGGTATCGTCGCCGAGGCCGCCGGTGAGCACGTCGCTGCCTTTGCCGCCTTGCAAGGTATCGTTGCCAAGGCCGCCAGCCAGGGTATTGGCCAGCTCGTTGCCGGACAGTACGTCGTCATAGCCGCTGCCCGTCACGCTGGAAATATTGACCAGCACATCGCTGCCCGGGCGGGCCGCATGGGATTCATTGATGGAAACGATGCTGGCCGTCGCGCCCGCCTTGGAGCCCGCATAGGTGGCCGTGCTGTTCGTGCCGGTGCCGCGCAGCACGTTGCCGCCGGCGACATCGACGTGGAACACGTTGTCATTGCCGCTGCCCGTCACCGTCAGGCCGGCGGCGCTCACATGCACCTCTTCGACGTTGGCGGCCAGCGTGTAGTTTGCGCTGGCATAGACGGTGTCGCGGCCGCCGCCGGCCTGTTCCACCACCACGTCGCCGCTGTGGTTGACGTAATACGTGTCGTCGCCGGCCAGGCCCGCCATCACGTCGGCGCCCGCCGTGCCCAGGATGATGTCCGGGTTCGCCGTGCCGGTAAAGACGCCATTGCCGGGCTGGTTCGGTCCTTCCGTGCGCCAGTTCTGCGCCAGCGCCGGCGCCAGGGCGGCGGCCGTTGCCGCTGGCAAGGTCAGCTGGCCAGCGGCTGGCATCGCCAGGCCCGCCATTGTCTGCACGAGGTTTTGCACGTCGCTGCCCAGCAGCACGCGGCCTTCGGCCGTGCGGAATTCCTGGATGCGCGGCGCCGCACTGGAAAACCAGGCGTTGATGGTGATCTTGTCGCCGGTGCCGATGGTGCTCACTTCCAGCGCCGTGCCCACCTGGCGGAACCACAGCTGGTCGGCATTGACGCCGGCCAGGAAGGAGACGACGTTATGGCTGGCCGCCTCTTCCCCTTCAACGATGATGTCGGCGCCGTCGCCACGGGCAAACATATACGTGTCGTCGCCCTGCATGCCGGCCAGGGTATCGTCGCCCTTGCCGCCGCGCAGGATATCGTTGCCAAAACCGCCCACGAGGGCGTTTTTGAGCTCGTTACCGGTCAGGACATCATCGAACTTGCTGCCGGCGATGTTGGCGATATTGAGCAGCACATCGCTGCCGGGCGGCGCCGTCACCGGGCCATTCGCTCCGGACAAGGTCGCCGTCACGCCCGTGCTGGACGCCGTGTAATTGACCATGTTGCCCGTGCCGCCGCCATCGATCCTGTTGCCACCGGCCGCATCAACGAAAAAGACGTTATTGGTATTGGCGCTGCCCGTTACCGTCAGGCCGCCTGCGGTCAGGCGCACGTTCTCGATGTTGTCGGCCACCGTGTAATTGACGCTGGTGTAGACGGTATCGCTGCCGCCATTGGCCAGTTCGACGATCACGTCGCCGCTGTGGTTGACGTAATACGTATCGTCGCCGGCCAGGCCTTCGAGCACGTCGGCGCCCGTGGTGCCGCTGAGGATATCCGCGTTCGCCGTGCCCGTGAAGCGCTGTGCGGCGGCTGCCGAACTGTTCAGGTAAGCGTCGATGGCGGAGACGCTGGAGCCAGATGCATTGTTTTCAGTCATGTTGCAGTTTCCTGTCGTTAAACTTAAAACCAAGATTGAATATGCCGGCGCAGGCCGGCATGCAAGGCAAAAGTCCCGGCCGCATCCACTTGCCATTCAGCGTGCACCTTCAACGGTCCGGCACTTTTGGCGCATGGACGGCGAGCGCTTGAGCGTCGCCTCGCATGCACGCCTTAATGACGCGCAATCGGGACAGGCACTGTTATTTGTCATGCAAATGTCACACTGCATGGAGGAAAGAAGAAGAGATTTTTGCCAAGTTTTTTCTGTCACCGCTATAGCCATTGTGCGAGAATGCCCCTCCCCCCTCGATGGTGCGCATGATGACCAAACTCGCCGCAAGCATCACTGTAATGACACTGCTGCTGGCAGCTTGCAAGCCAGCAGCCACGGCACCTGCGCACGACATTCCTGCGGCCATGCGCCAGACCGCGGCCACTTTGCTGCAGTCACCATTGCTGCACGCGACCTCGATTGCCGTCGTTTATCGCGGCAAGGAATTCATCCTGCATCAGGGCGAGCTGGAGACCGGCAAAGCCAATCCGCCGAACGATACAACGCTGTATGAAATCGGCTCAGTCAGCAAAACTTTTGCCGGCCTGCTACTGGCGAACGCCGTGCTGGACGGGAAGGCGGCGCTCGACGATCCCATACAAAACTACCTGCCGGGGGCCTACCCGAACCTGCAGTGGCAAGGCCAGCCCGTGCGCTTGCGCCATTTGATCACGCACACCAGCACCATACCTGGCATGCTGCCATTGCAGGTGAACACCATATTGCAGGATTTCACGGCACATGCCACGCCGGCAAAGCTCAATGCAGCGTATGCCAACTACGGGCAACAGCAATTCTGGCAGGATTTACATACGGTCAGCATCAAGGGGCCGCTTGGCAAGGACTACGCCTATTCCAGCGCCGGTACCGAACTCATTGCGCACACACTCGAAACAATCTACGGCATGCCCTATGCAGACCTGCTCACGCAATTCATCGCGCGCGAAGCCGGCATGCACGATACCAGGCTGAAAATCGCAGCCCAGGATGCCGGCCGGCTGGCGCCCGGCTACCACAGCGACAATCCCGTCATCACGACACCGATGCCGCAACTGCCCTGGGGAGCGGCCGGCAACCTGAAGTCGACCATGCCCGATATGGCGAAATACCTGCGCCTGCAATTGAGCGCCCATCGCGCGGTCGCCGAATCGCACAAGCCGCTGGTGCGCTTTCAGGATGACTTCAGCATTGGCTATTTCTGGAACATCGGCAGCAATCGCCAGTTGGGCACGCATTATGTACACCATGGCGGCGTGCCACGTGCGCAAAGCTACGCCTACATCGTTCCCCAATATCAGCTTGGGGTCTTCATCATCACCAACCAGAGCGGCGACGCGACCGCCGGCGCCATGGAAAGCGCGCTGGCGCCTATTTTCGACACAGTGGCATCCATGGAAAGCGCGAAGTAGGCCGCCAACAAGACGTACGACGCCACAGTTTGGGGAGATGGCGCTTATTTGCCAGGCGCTGCGGCCTGCAAGGCGCGCAAGGCGGCCATGCGGGAAGTAAATTGCGCGAGCGCGTCGTCCAGCGCCAGGCCCGGGCGGCTGGCGGCGAAACCGGTCCAGGCTGGCGCGTGGCGGGCCGCCTCATCCCGGCCATGCTGGCCATCGAGGTAGGCAATGGCCGCCATCGCGTGCTCCTGATCAAAGTGCAACTGCGGCTGGCAAAGGTAATGTGCAAGATAACGGTGCAGGTAGTCGCGGCTGGCTGGCGTGTCGAAAACAGCCAGCGCCAGACAATACGCGCTGCCCGCGTAGCAGACCTCGCTAGCGAGCAGCAGGCCGCCCAGCTGGTCCGTGAAAGCGGACTGTCCGGTCAGTGCGGCCAGGTAGGCGCCCGCCGTGCGGCTGCGCCAGTCGAATTGCCCCAGCAGGCGCGCGATGACGGTGGCGTCGGCCTGCCCCAGGCGCTGCGCGCACGCCAGCGCCTGGGGCTGGTGCAAGCCCATGTACAGGGGCCGCACCCAGTCATCGCGCAAGGCCGCCGTCAGCGGCTCCTGCTGCGGCAGCGGCGGCATGGCAAACGGGTGGTCATGGCGCACGGTGGCGCCGGCCACATGCAATTGCAATGGCGTCAGGGAAGAATCGACCGTCATGGCATAGCTCCAAAAGTTTGATCCTGTAATTGCTGCACCAGGAAATCGATGAATACACGCAAGCGCGGCGGCAGGTGGCGGCTGGCTGGCCACAGCAGCCAGAATGCCGTGCGCGCCTGCGTATGCTCGTCCAGCAGCGAGACCAGTTGCCCCGCCGCCAGCTCGCGCTGCACGGCAAATGCGGGCAGGTAGGCGATGCCCTGCCCCTGCACGGCCAGGAAGACGCGCATTTCCACGCTGTTGCACACCATGCCGGGCGCCGGCTGGGCAGCCTCGTCCATCAGCGGCCACTGTTCCAAACGGCCCGTGGCGGGAAAACGGTAGTCGAGGCGCGCGTGTCCCAGCAGCGCGGCGCCATCGGCGGGCCGGCCGTGGCGCGCCAGGTAGGCGGGCGACGCCACCAGCAGGCGGCGAAATGTGCACAGTTTGCGCCGCATCAGGCTTGAATCGGCCAGTTCGCCCGTGCGCACGGCCGCGTCAAAGCCATCGCTGACGATATTGACCATGGCGTCGGAGAAATCGAGGTCGAGTTCGATGGCGGGATAGGCTTGCATGAACGCAGCGATGGCCGCTTCGAACAGGCCGCTGTAGCGTGGCAGGCTGATGCGCAGGCGGCCGCCGGGCGCCCCGCCCGATTCACCGAGTTCGCGCTCGGCCGCTTCCACCTCGGCCAGGATGCGCTTGCAGCGCTGCAGGAATTTTTCCCCTTCCGCCGTCAAGGCCAGATGCCGCGTGCTGCGCTGGAACAGGCGCGCGCCCAGCCGCGCCTCCATGCGCGCCACGCTTTTCCCGACGGCCGACGACGACAGGCCCAGCAACCGGCCCGTGGCCGAAAAACTGCCGCTGTCGGCCACCTGCACGAACATGGCGATGCCACCCAAGCTATCCATTCACACTCCACTCAAGACATTTGTGTCCGATATGTTGATCAGTTTAGCCCATTTTTCTTCAATGATGGGCGCGCCATACTCGCCCCTCTTTCTTTCATATCCGACACCCATGTCCTCTTCCTCACCTCTTTCACTCCCGCTGCAAGTGCTGGCTGCTTGCCTGACGGGCTTGCTGATACCCCTGTGCTTCACGGGCCCGGCCGTCGCCCTGCCCGCCCTCGGCGCCGAATTGCACGGCAGCGCCGCCGCCCTGAACTGGGTCATCAATGCCTATATCCTCAGCTATGGCAGCGCCATGATGGTGGCCGGCAGCCTGACGGACGTGCTGGGACGGCGCCGCGTCTGGCTGGCGGGGCTGGCGCTGTTTTGCGTGGCGACCCTGGCCATTGCCGTCGCGCCGTCGGTGGCATGGATCGCCGCGCTGCGTTTCGTGCAGGGGCTGGGCGGCGCAGCTGCGTTCGCCGCCGCCATGTCCTCGCTGGCGCCATTGTTCCACGGCGCGGCGCGCAGCCGCGTGATGAGCGTGCTGGGCACGACATTCGGCCTGGGCCTGGCCTTCGGTCCGCTGGCGGCCGGCGCCATGCTGGCGCTGGCCCGCTGGCCCGCCATCTTTTATGCCACGGCCGCGCTGGGCGCCACCGGCATGCTGCTGGTATGGGTCAGCGTGCCGGCCGATCCGGCGCGCGGCCAGGGCCGGCTGGACTGGACTGGCGCCATCAGCTTCAGCGCCGCGCTGGGCCTGCTGACCCTGGGCATGCTGCTGGCGCCCGAACACGGCTGGCGCAACGGCGCCGTGCTGCTGTCCATCGCCGCATCCGTGCTGCTGTTCCTCGCCTTTGTCGCGATCGAGCGCAGGACGGCGCGGCCCATGCTGGATTTGTCGCTGTTCCGCCAGCGCCGCTTTGTCGCCGTGCAAGTGCTGGCCGCCTCGCCCGCCTTCCTGTTCATCGTGCTCATCGTCATGCTGCCGGGGCGTTTCATCGGTATCGACAACATGTCCGCGCTGGCGGCGGGCCGTCTGATGATCGCCCTGGCCGCGCCGCTGCTGCTCGTGCCCGTGCTGGCGGCGCTGCTGTCGCGCTGGGTCAAGACGGGCGCCCTGTGTGCGGCGGGGCTGCTGCTGGCCGCGGCGGGACTGGCCTGGCTGGCGCAGGTGCTGGGCCATGGCGGCACCGCGGCGCTGGCCGGCCCCCTGCTGCTGATCGGCGTGGGCATCGGCTTGCCGTGGGGCTTGATGGATGGCATGGCCCTGAGCGTGGTGGAAACGGAGCGGGCCGGCATGGCGACGGGCATCTTCAATACCGTGCGCGTCAGTGCCGATGGGGTGGCGCTGGCCCTGGCGGGCTCCTTGTTGGCCGGCCTGATCGGTGCGGGCCTGGCGCGGCAACTGCCGGCCGATTTACCGGTGCTGGCCGCCGCCAGCCGCGCCGCGCTCGGTGACATCCAGCAGGCAACACAGCTGCTGGGCGGCCAGGAAGCGCTGCTGCGCGCCAGCTATGACGCCGCCTTCCGCCAGTTGCTGGTCGGCCTCGCGCTGCTGGCCGTGGCGCTGGCGGCGCTGGTGCCGTACTTGCTTCGGAATGGTGCGACTCAGGCGTCGAGGCCGTAGAACACGGCGATAAGGATGGCGATATTGTTGCAGGCGCGCGCAAACGCCGTTGTCGCGTAGGCAACGGCCACGCTGGGGCCGCGGTAGCGCAGGTAGACAAAGCTGAACATGGCGCCGGACCCCAGCGCGACGATGGCGTGCAGCAGGCCGCCACTGATGAAATGCACGATGGCCCACAGGATGGCGCCGATAAAAACGCTGAGCTGCCGGCTGGCGCCCAGGCGACGGAGGATTTCCAGCGGCAGCAGCTGGCCGAGGAAGGTTTCCAGGATGGGGGAATAGATGACGACCCAGAACACCAGCAGGGGCAGCGACATTTCGCGCTTGAACTTGGACAGGCCCGTGTGCGCGCCCCAGTATTCGGGCGGCAGCAGCCATTTCGTGACGAACAGGATGGCAAAGCACAGCATGCAGGTGAGCAAGCCCCAGCCAAGACCGGCAAGGGCCAACTGCAGCACGGGCGGCGCCGGTTTGTCGTCGTCCGGGCTGGATAGATCATGGCTGCTGCGCACTTGCATGAGTCGTCCTGGCGGTGATCCAGCGCTCATTGTAGCGCGGAATATGCCGGTTGGCGCGCGCCGCGCTAAAGCGCCATCGGCCTCAAGCCGCCAGGCGCAGCGGTCCGCTGGCCGGCTTGGCCAGTTTGAAGATGCCCACTTCCTGTTCCAGCTGCGCCGCCTGCTGCTGCAATTCCTGCGCGGCGGCGGCAGCCTGCTCGACCAGGGCCGCGTTTTGCTGGGTCACCCGGTCCATGTCGACGATGGCGCGGTTGACTTGCTCGATGCCGGCGCCCTGCTCCTGCGTGGCGTGGCTGATCTCGGCCATGATGCCCGTCACCCGGCCGATACCGGCCACCACGTCGTGCATGGTGACGCCGGCCTGCTCGACGAGCAATGTCCCGGTCCCCACCTTGCTGACGGAGTCGTCGATCAGGGCCTTGATTTCGCGCGCGGCGGCGCTTGAGCGCTGCGCCAGGTTGCGCACCTCGGTGGCAACGACGGCGAAACCGCGTCCCTGCTCGCCCGCGCGCGCCGCTTCCACGGCCGCGTTCAAGGCGAGGATATTCGTCTGGAAGGCGATGCTGTCGATCACGCCGATAATGTCGACGATCTTGTTCGACGAAGCATTGATCAGGCCCATGGTGTGCACCACTTCCGCTACCGCCTTGCCGCCCTGCTCCGACACCTTCGACGCTTCGCGCGCCAGGCGGTTCGCCTGCTGGGCGTTGTCCGCATTCTGGCGCACGGTGGAAATCAGTTCTTCCATCGATGACGCCACTTCCTCGAGCGAGCCGGCCTGCTGCTCCGTGCGCTGCGACAGGTCGCGGTTGCCCGTGGCAATCTCGGTCGACGCCGTGGCGATGCTTTCCGTTCCATGGCGCACCTTGCCGACGATGGCGGCCAGGTTGTCGCGCATGGTCTTGATGGCAAACAGCAGGCTGCTGTCGTCGCCGTGGCGCGTGTGCACGTCGATGGCCAACTCCCCCAGCGCGATGCGCCCGGCGATCGCGGCCGCATACGCCGGTTCACCGCCCAGCTGGCGCAGCAGGCCGCGTGTGATGACGGTGGCGACCGCAATGCAAATAAGCACGCTGAGCGCGGCCAGCACGCCGATCCAGCGCAAGGACTGGCCGTAGATGGCGCGCGCGGCCACGCTGGCCTGCTCCGATTCGCGCTGCACGTTTTTCAGCACCGTATCGATGTCGGCGACGATCTGGCGCCGCAAGGGGCTGCACTCTTCGACGAGGAAGGTGCCGTACTGTTCCATTTGCCCAGCGGCGCGGAACTGGCGCGGACGTTGCAATTCCTGCGCCATGGCTTTCAAGCCCGTGCTGACTTTCTCGAATTGAGCATCGCCAACAAACTGCGGCGCCAGCCGGGCCAGCGCGTCCAGGTACAGGGCCTTCTGGCTGTCGAGGATGGCCAGCTCTTTCTCGGCGGCGGCCTGGTCGTGGAAGATATACGCGTTGCGGGCGGCCAGGCCCGTCTGGTCGAGCGCTTCACGCGCCACATACAGCGGTTCGAGTTTTTCCAGCTGGACTTTTTCCTGCGCGTCCATGGCACCGGAGATGGCGCCGATGCGCAGCAGCGCGAAGGCCGCCAGCACCAGCATGAGTAAGACCAGCAGCCCGAAGCCTGCGCTCAGGCGCGCGCCTATCGTCAAACGATTGAATGACATCATTGTTGTTATTGCCCTGTATAAAGTTGATTTTTTGCCGGTTCCGCTAGAACCGGGCGATCTGCTCGCCGTCGTGTGCCTTTCCCGCATGCTGCGGGATGGGTCTCTAACTGGCGTTTTTTGGGCAGTCAGCTTCTAATGTCGGGCAATGCAGGCGCGCGGGACTTTCCGCTACGCCATACAACAGCACACTGAATTATAAGCGAACAGCGTTTTTTATGATTTCACGCGCTCGCTTTTCATGCCTTGATGCAAGTCAAGAGCTGCCGTATCAGCCCGCGCCCGGGGCGTCGATGACGGCCATGGTGATGCGCGAGATGCAGCACAGTTTGCCGTCGTCGCCCGTGATGCGGATTTCCCAGACCTGGCTGGTGCGGCCCCGGTGGATCGGCGTGGCGCGCCCCGTCACGTGGCCGCCGCGCACGCCGCGCAGGTGGTTGGCATTGATTTCCTGGCCCACGCTCACGTGGCGGCTGGAATCGAGGCAGGCATTCGCGGCCATGCTGCCCAGGGTTTCGGCCAGCAGGACGGAGGCGCCGCCGTGCAGCAGCTTGAATGGCTGCATGGTGCGGTGGTCGACGGGCATGGTCGCCTCGATCCAGTCCGGGCCGAAGGCCGTGAATTCGATGCCCAGGTGGCGCATGGCCGTGCCCTCGCTGGCGGCGTTGAGAATGGCCAGGTCGAGCGGTGCGTGCCAGATTTCCATTGTTACCTCGGATAGTGTGTAGAAAAGGCTATTGTAGGACAGAGCGTCCGCGCGTGCCGCTTCATCTTTCCTTCACCGTGGCCCGGGGTGGCCATGGCATTAACTGGTTATAATTGCCCCATTCTTAAAAAACGAGGTTGTGTATGAAGTGGGCCTTGCTGGGCATTTTTGTGTTTTCTGTTTTACATATTCATTTTCGGGGCAAGGTGCGCCTGCCGTTCCGCCGCCAGATCTTCGATCACTCCTCGTTCATGGCGCCGCTGAACCTGTTCATGCACACCTTTTCCAAGGTGCCGGCCACGCCGTATTTGGCCGTCGATCAATTCCCGGAACTGGCGCCGCTGCAGCAGAACTGGCAAATCATCCGCGATGAAGCGCTGCGCATGCAGGAAATGAAAAAGATCAAGGCAGCCGAAAAGAACAATGACGTGGGTTTCAATTCTTTCTTCAAATATGGCTGGAAGCGTTTCTACCTGAAATGGTATGACGCGAACCACCCGTCGGCGCAGCAGATGTGCCCGCAAACCTATGCCTTGCTGCAATCGATTCCGTCGATCAAGGCCGCCATGTTCGCGGAACTGCCGCAAGGCGGCAAGCTCAACCCGCACCGCGACCCGTTCGCCGGTTCCTTGCGCTACCACCTGGGCTTGCAGACGCCGAACGACGACCGCTGCTTCATCGACGTCGATGGCGAACGCCACAGCTGGCGCGACGGCCAGGCCGTGATGTTCGATGAAACGTATATCCACTGGGCCCGCAACGATGCCGACAGCGACCGCATCATCCTGTTCTGCGACATCGAGCGCCCGATGCGCTACCGCTGGGCGCAAGGCTTGAACCGCTGGCTGGGCCGCACCCTGATGACGGCCGCCGCCTCGCCAAACGAACTGGGCGACCAGGTGGGCGGCGTGAGCAAGCTGTTCCAGATTTCCTGGACCATGGGCCAGTACCGCCGCCGCTTCAAGGCGTGGAACAAGACGGCCTACCAGGTCACCCGCGTGGCGCTGGTCGTGGGCATCATCGCGCTGATCTATTTTATTTAAGCGCTGCATTACCGCAGAAGAAAACCGCCTTCGTGGCGGTTTTTTTATAATGCGATACCACTGCCCAGGAGAGTCTTGAACCATGACGCAACGCGACCGCCAATACGATATCCAGATCGGCGACGATGCATGGATCGAATTCATCAGTCTTGACGGCCGCTATGAGCAAGCCATCGACATCGATCCATTGCTGGGGGAACTGTGGCCGCTGATCTGCCTGCTGGAAACCCATTGTGTCGCCGGCTGCTGCGGCATGGATGCCTACGATTTCACACGCGAAGCCGTCAATACGGCGCTGCTGGAACTTGATCGGGTACAACTGCATGCCGCCTGCGCGCAAGCCCACAGCGCCGTGGCAGCGGCCGCCAGCGATGTATTACTGAGTAACACGATGAATCACTACGCCGATAAACGCGTGTTTCTGCAATTGCTCGATCACCTGGACGCGTGCATCACCGCGCAGGATGCCGCAGGGGCTTGACCTTGCCAAGGCGGGAAGGTCCACAGTGGCGGCATTGAAGGATAAACGAGGAGAATCCCGCATGCCAAAAATCACCGTCCTGCCCCATCCCGAGCTGGCCCCGGAAGGCGCCGTCTTCGACGCGCCGGAAAACATGAGCATTTGCGACGCATTGCAGCGCAATCAGATTGACATCGAACACGCCTGCGGCCAGGTCGGCGCCTGTTCCACCTGCCACGTGGTCGTGGTGCAGGGTTTCGACTCGCTCAACGAGCTGGGCGACAATGAAGAAGACATGCTGGACCAGGCCTGGGGCTTGCAGCCCCACTCGCGCCTGTCGTGCCAGGCGCGCCTGGCGCAGGAAGACCTGACGGTCGAGCTGCCCAGGTACACGCTGAACCACGCCAAGGAATAGTCCCCGGCGCGGTTGCGCGACTGCCCTACGGGTTTACCACGTGATTTACCACATGATCACGCGCTGCTCGGGCGGCAGATACATCGGGTCGCCCGGCTTGATGCCAAACGCTTCGTAAAAGCCGGGCTGGTTTTTGACCGTGCCCTTGGCGCGGAATTCGCCCGGCGAATGCGGGTCGCTCTTGATCTGGGCGATGGCCGCTTCGGGACGCAGTTTCGCGCGCCATTTCTGTGCAAAACCGATGTACAGGCGCTGTTCGCCCGTCAAGCCATCGATGACGGGGGACGGCTTGCCACCGAGCGAACGCTGGTAGGCCTTGTAGGTGATCGACAGGCCGGAATTGTCGCCGATGTTTTCGCCCAGGGTCAGCTCGCCATTGATGTGGTAGCCAGGCACGGGGCTGTAGGCCCCGTATTGCTTGACGAGGCCGGCGGCCAGCGCCTTGAAGGCCGCGCGGTCTTGCGCCGTCCACCAGTTGCGCAGACGGCCCTTGGCATCGTATTGGCTGCCCGAATCGTCGAAGGCATGGCTGATCTCATGGCCGAAGGTGATGCCCAGCAAGCCGTAATTGACGGCATCTTCCGCCTTCACGTTGAAGAATGGCGGCTGCAAAATGGCGGCCGGGATCGTGATGGCGTTGAGGGCCGGGCTGTAGCTGGCGTTGACGGTTTGCGGCGTCATCGACCATTCGTCGCGGTCGACCGGTTTGCCCAGCTTGGCCAGGTTTTGCTGGCGGCTCCACGCGCGCGCGGCGCGCACGTTGGCGATCAGGTCATTCGGCTGCGTCTTCATGCTTCTGTAGTCGCGCCAGGTATCCGGGTAGGCGATCTTCGGCTTCAAGGCTGCCAGCTTGAGCTGAGCTTCCTTCTTGGTTTCCGGACCCATCCAGTCGAGCTGTTCGATGCCATCCTTGAACGAGGCGACGAAATTGTCGAACATGGCCATCACGCGGGGCCGGGTTTCCGGCGGCAGATACATTTGCACGTAGCGCTTGCCGACGGCGTCGCTGATGGCGTTATCCGTGAAGCGCAGCGCCAGTTGCCACTGCGGTTCGCTTTGCGGCACGCCGCGCAGCACGGTGCCGTCGAAGGCGAAACGTTCCTTGACTGTCGCGCTGTCCAGGTAGGGAGCGTAGCTTTCGATGATGCGCCAGTGCAGATAGCTCTTCCACGATGCCAGCGGCACGGCGGCCAAGGTCTCGGAAAAGCCTGTCATGAAGCTGGGCTGGCGCACCACGGCCGACGAGGCCTTCGGCGCCAGGCCGGCGGCCGTAAGGTAGGCGTTCCAGTCGAAGGCCGGCGCCAGTGCCGCGAATTTGTCGAAATCGACGCGGTTGTACGATTTCACGGGGTCGCGCATCTGCACGCGCGTCCACTGCACTGCCGCCAGGCGCGTTTCGATGTCGAGGATCTGCGCCGCGTGTTCGGCAGCGGCCTTGTCGCCGCTCATCGCCAGCATGGTCTCGATATGCTTGAGGTATTTGGCGCGCACGGCTTGCAGCTTGGCGTCGTCGTCCTTCAGGTAGTAATCGCGGTCAGGCAAGCCCAGGCCGGACTGGCTGATGTTGACCGTGTACTGCTCGGGGTCTTGCGCATCGGGTGCCACATAGGCGGAAAACGGCGTCGCCACGCCATTGCCTTGCAGATAGGCCAGCAGCGCCGGCAAGTCTTTCTTGTCCTTGACGGCAGCCACGCGGGCCAGCTCGGCGTGCAGGGGCTTGAAGCCGGCCGCATTGCGCGCCTTGTCGTTCATGAAGCTCGTGTACAGGTCGGCGATCTTGTGCGCTTCACTGCCGGGCTTGCCGGGGTTTTTCACAGTGGCGTCGATCAGGCCGCGCAACTGGCCCTGGGCGATTTCGCGCAATTCGATATACGTGCCCCAGACGGATTTGTCGGCCGGGATTTCCGTATTGCGGGTCCACACGCCGTTGACGTAGCCGTAGAAATCATCCCTGGGGCTCACTGCCGGGTCCAGGCTTTTCATGTCGATGCCGGAGACGGGCGCGGAGGCGGTAGCGCCTTGCTGGGCGTACAGCGAGGGCGAAGATAAGGCGAGCAAGGCGCAGCAGGCGGCGCTGATCAGTGAGCGTTTCACGAAGATTCCTTTAATTGTTTTCACTTCATGTTGGGGAACATGCTTGTCCAGGCATGGGAGGCCGGATTATAGTCCGCCAGCCTGCCCCGCAACAATGACAGTTGAACAATTCCAGATATCAGCGGATCAGGAGATCGAACAGGTCCACGGTCTTTTTACCCTGATTTTTCAGCAGGTCTGCAAGCGAGCCCGGCGTTGGCCCGCCATCGCCGGCCGCATGATTGAAATAATTAAAATCGAGCTTGATCTTGTCTTCCAGGTCGTTCGCATAATTGGCAGGATATTGCGACTGCTCCAGGTGGGGCAATGTATTGAAATGCCCCAGCACCGACTTGAAGAAATTGGTCATCTTGCCGGTGCTATTGTATTCCTGCATGGCTTGCGCCACGACTTGGGTGCGCCAGGCCTGTTCTTCATCGTATGCCTGCGTAAAGGCAGCACGCCGCTCGTTGATGGTAAAGGTCCCGCTGTCATCGTTCGAAATGGTGGACAATTGCTCGCGCGACAAGCTGGCAAAGGGATTCGGCCCCTTCCTGTCGACAAACGCGGTGGCGGCAGCGGCCGACTTTGCCGAGGCCGCATCATTCGGTTGCGGCACCTGCCTGGCGGCGGCCGCCTTATGTTCCGCGTCCAGCGGATAGAGAATCTCCGTCGTATTGTCCTTCACCCACACACCCAGCCCCGCATGATCGTAGCCCTGGACGGTGGCGCTGGTGGCCGTCGCGGCCTTCGACAGGCGCCCGGCCAGGGTGGAAATCACAACGTTGTCGGCCACGGCGCCAGCGCCGGCCGGCGCCTGGGCGGCCTGCGCCTTGTCCGACGATGTCTTGTCCGATGATGTCTTGTTGCCTTGCGCGACCGACAATGCCCCAGGCTGGATTCCCACCGTGCTGATATTCATCATCGCCCGCCCCAAGTTAAGTAAATGTTACTATAGCACAATAAATATCGGGGTTATGTCACGGCGCTTTACGCAATTCTTCCTATCGCGGTACATTAAAACCATTTGTTTTGTTGGAGCAGACTGATGCAGGAATTCAGGTTCAATGTTTTCGGCACGCTGATTGCCATCCGGGGGATGCCGGGAGCCTGGCGCGCATTCTATCTCGGTGCGGAAGGCAAGCGCCGGCCCGCCGATTTCATTATTCCCGACGATATTCAAGCAGATGCGCTGTGCGAGTACCTGGCTGACCTGTTCCATGAAGAGGCGACGCCGCGCAATAACACAACGATACAGCTTAATGAAGGATCGCCGTGAATCGATGGACGCAATACCTGTTCGAGGAACATGACGAAAAAAAGCTGCGCAAGTGGTCGCGGCGCCTGAAGTTCTTCCGTTTTTTCAGGGCGCTTGGGGGACATGCCAATGACGGCGACTCACTGGATGTCGCCTTTGCCTACGTCGAACCCGCACAGCTCAACACATTCTTGGCGGGCCTGGGCATCAAGCTGGTGAAATTTGACGCACCGCCACCGCAGCCTTTACCGGGCGTCGCCTACCCCGGCGATGCATACTTGCAGTTTCCATCGCTGATTGATGGCACCTTGTGGCAACAGCCCGGGCGGTGTGACATCATGGGTATCGAGGTCTTCATCTGGTGCCATGCCGGGGTGCTGAAAATTTCTCTACATGATGGCTATGCGGTGTCAGAGCAGAATGTGCGCGACGCCGAGGCCATCGAAAAGCTGCTCGCCCGGGTGGTTCTTGAGCGGATAGAACCGCCTGCCGACAGCCTTCATTACATTTTCCCGTAACAGCATCCTGGTGCAATGCGCCCCTACTTCACCGGCTCGAACGTCACCGTCAATCCATTGCTGGTGGTCCTGAGCTGCGTCGGCACGAATTGCACGCCTGCATAGCGCAATTCTTCGGGTTTGAACGTGTAGATTGGGGTTTCATGCATGAGCTGGTCGGCCACCAGGCTGGCCACCTTGGCGAACTGGCGCTGCTGGGCTTCATCCATGCCGTCGATGGTCACCTTGTCCACGCTCGCCTCGCTCAAGTAGACGGCGTTGCGCTGGGCGTCCAACACGAGGCGGCCCGACATGGCCAGGCTGCCGCGCCAGGTCTGGCGGATAAAAGGCGGCAGGACGCTGGCGTCCACGCTGAGGGCCACCCGTTCGCGCTCGGGTTGCAAGGACAGTTGCGGATGGGTCAGCTTGACGTCGAGCACGGACAGCACGCGCTTGTCGATGGGAAAGCGGCGCTCCAGGCCTTGCTGCATCTTGCTCAGCGACACATTCACGTCGCGCGGGCCGATCAGGGTGGAACACGCGGCCAGCACAGTGCAGGCAAAGGCGGCGATGGCGGCGGTTTTCAGCAAGGGACGTATGGAGGTCACGTTCATGGATGGTCTCGGAGGAAAGATGGCGCCATCTTACACATGCGCCCGCTTTCACGCAAAAACCGGCGCCCACCTTGCAGCGGGTGCAGGTTCTTGTGTTGGCCTTGTCAGCGCACGAACAGGGCGATCAGTATGACGATGGGCAATGGAATGCCCAGCAGCAGCAAGAGGATGGAACGCATGGAGGACTCCTTGATTTTATATGGTTTATAGAGACAGAGGTTCAGATGGTGACGTGGCGCAGCACGCGCTCATGGTCGCGCTGGCGGCCGCCAAACGTTGCCGCCAGGCTGGCCACGAAAGCGCCGAGCAGCAAGGCGACGAACATCCACAGTGCCGTGTGGGCGCCGGCCTTGCGGGCCGTATCGGCCGCCTGCTGGGCACGCGCCTTGGCATCGGCGGCGGCCTTGGCGGCGCGGCCGTAGACGGCATCGACCCGCGCTTCCGCTTCGGCCTGCGTCAAGCCCGTGCGGCTGGCCACGATCTGGCCCAGATAGGCGCGGTCATCGGCGGCCAGACTGCCCGTGGACAGGCTTGTCGCGAAGATCCTGCCGGTTTCCACGCGCTGGTCGGCCGTGCTGGCATTGGCCGTAGGTACCGCCAGGGTGCCGGTGGTGGCAGCAGCGGTGGCAGGCACGGCAGGTGCGCGCAGCAGCATGTCCGAGAAATAATCGAGCGGATTGGCGCCGCCGCCCTCGTCCGCCTTCGCACCAGCCGCACCCGCACCCGCCGCTGGGGACACCGCCGCCGCCACGCCGCTGCCCGCATCGATGGCGCCGCTCAGTACGGCGCGCGTGCCGCCGGCCATCACGGCCACGGTGATCAGGGTGGCCACGGCCCAGGCCAGCAAGCCGTGCGCCGTATCGCGGAAGTGCACTTCATCCGTGTGGATGGCACTCCATTTCACGCGCAACCGGCCCGCCATGTAGCCGCCGATGCCGGAGGCGGCCAGTTGCATGAAGGCCAGCCAGGCGATGGTCGACACGCCGATGGCCGTCGCGTTGAACGACCATGGCGACACGGATGACAGACCCAGGCCCACGCCGAGGATCAGCAGGATGAAGGACAAGGCGGCCGCAGCGGCCGCGCCCGCCAGCACGGCGCCCCAGGAGACGCCCGGATTGTTCAGGTCCGACACGGACAATTGTGTAGCTTGCATGGAATACTCCCTTGGTTGTTGATTTTTTTAAGCCGTTCAGGCGGCCACGCCCGTCAGCTGTTCCTTGCGCGCGGCCATTTCCTGGCCCAGCGCGTCGAGGTCGACGGCCGTCTCGCGCACCTTCGGAAACATGTCGCCCTCCTCTTCCTTGACGTGGTGCTCGATCTGCTCGGACAGCACCTTGACCTTGGCGTCGTACAGGTCGTCGGCCGGGTCCATGGCGGAGATTTGCGCGATGAGCTCCTTGGCGCTCGCGTGCTCGACGAGGGCTTCATCCATCAGGTCGCCGTCGTGGATGGGGCGGCGCACGGCCGGGTAGAAGATTTCTTCTTCCAGCTGCGTGTGCACGGTGAGTTCCTGGCAGATCTGGTCGGCCAGCTTTTTCTTGGTGGCAAATGAGCGGTCGCTCAAGCCTTCATATTGGGCAAACAGGGCCTTCACGGCCTTATGGTCCTGCATCAATAGATTGATCGCGTTCATGGCGCCTCCTTGTTGTAGATGAGGCAAGGATGCGCCATGGCGGCGCCATCGTATGTGCGACGCCTTACACAATCTTGATTTTTAATACACTCAGCTATTCACCTGCGACTTGATGCCGTGATGACCCATCAGGTCGTACAGGGTGGGCCGGCTCACGCCCAGCAGTTCGGCCGCCTTGGCAATATTGCCGTCGGCCCGCGCCAGCGCGCGCACCATCACCTTGTATTCGGCCCCGTCGCGGGCCTGGCGCAGATTCAGCGGTTCATCCTGGGGCGCAGCCTGGGCGCTGGCGGGCAAGCCCAGGTCGTCGGCGGCGATCTGCGGCCCGTCGCTCATGATGACGGCCCGCTTGATGCAGTTTTCCACTTCGCGCACATTGCCGGGCCAGCCGTAGCTTTCGATCAGCTGCAGCGCGCCGGTGCTGAAATGCAGGTTGCTGCGGCCTTCGCTGGCGCAGAACTTGTTCTTGAAATGGTGGGCCAGCAAGGCCGCGTCGCCGGCCCGCTCGCGCAGCGGCGGAATGCGCAGCACGATTTCGCTGAGGCGGTAAAACAGGTCTTCGCGGAAACGTCCCTGCTCCGCCAGCACTTTCAGGTCCTGGTGCGTGGCGCAGACGATGCGCACATCGACGGCGATCTCGGCGCGTCCGCCGACGCGCTCAATGACCCGCTCCTGCAGGAAACGCAGCAGTTTCGCCTGCAGCCCCATCGGCATGTCGCCGATTTCATCGAGAAAGAAAGTGCCGCCGTGGGCCAGTTCGATCTTGCCCAGGGTTTGCCGGGCCGCGCCCGTAAACGCCCCCCGCTCATAGCCGAACAGCTCGCTCTCGAGCAGGTTTTCGGGGATGGCCGCGCAATTGATGGCAACGAAGCGTTGCGCATGGCGGCTCGACAGCGCGTGCAAGCCCCGCGCAATCAGTTCCTTGCCGCTGCCGGAGTCGCCGAGCAGCATCACGCTGGCCGACGAGGGCGCCACTTTTTCCACGCTGCGGCACAGCTTCAACATGCCCGGATCGCGGCTGACGATGCCGGCCAGCGGCGAGTCCGCCTGCGTCTGCAGCATGCGGCGGTTTTCCTGCTGCATCGCGTGCAGATAGAACGCGCGGGCGATGACCAGGCCCAGCATGTCGGCCTCGAACGGTTTCTGGTGAAAATCGTAGGCGCCCAGGGCGATGGCTTTCAAGGCATGCGCGCGTTCCTGGTTGCCGGAGAGGATGATGACTTTCGTGTCCGGCGCCAGCGCGAGGATTTGCCGCAGGGTGGCCAGGCCTTCCGTGGCGCCGTCCGGGTCGGGCGGCAAGCCCAGGTCCATCGTCACCACGGCCGGCTGGTGTCGCCGCACGAGCGCCAGCGCCGCCTCGCGCTCGCCCGCCAGCAAGACTTCATAGCCGTCAAAACTCCAGTGCAACTGCTTTTGCAGGCCGGGATCGTCTTCGATGACCAGCAGTTTTTGCTTGCCCATGGCACTCCTTTGCTATGCCGCGTGCAGCGGCAGGACCACGCGAAACGTCGTGCCCACCTGCGGCTCGCTGCGCACCTCCAGGCTGCCGCCCACTTCGCGCAGGTATTCGCGGCTTTCGAACACGCCGATGCCCATGCCCGCCGTCTTGGTCGTGTCGAACGGTTTGAACAGGCGTTCGCGGATGAATTGCTCGCTCATGCCCTGCCCCGTATCGTCGAGCTCGACGACGGCCGTGTGCTGCTCGCGCCGCAGCCGCACGGCCACCTTGCCATCGCTGGCCGTCGCCTCGATGGCGTTCTGGATCAAGTGGCCCAGCACCCGCTCCAGGCGCGCGCGGTTGGCCAGCACCGTCAGCTCGCCATCGACGATTTCCAGCCGGGGCGCCGGCGCCAGGCTCGCCTTGGCGGCCACGGCCTGGCGCAGCAAGCCGTCGAGCAGCAGCGGCGCCGGCGCTTCCGGCGCTTCGCCGCGCGCCAGTTTCTGCAGCAAGGTCTTCATTTTCTGCACGGAATGGTCGAGGGTGCCCAGCATGTCCTCCTGGAAAGCGGGATTGGCGCGGTGCTTTTCCGCATTACTCAGTAGCAGCGACAGCTGGAACACGAGGTTTTTGAGGTCATGCACGATGAAGGTGGACATGCGGTTGAACGAATCGAACTGGCGCGCCACCGTCAGGGTGTCGAGCGATTCGCGGTGCGCCAAGTAGCTGGCGGCTTGGCTGCCGGCAATTTTCAGCACGTCGAGGATTTCCCAGTTCAAGCTGATATGCGTGCGGGGCCGCGCCAGCGCGACAAAGGCGAACAGCTGGCCGTGCAGCATCAATGGCACCAGCAGCCACACATCGGGCAGCGCCAGCAGCGCGGGCGGCAAGCGCAAGCCGCCGTACTGGCGCGGGTTTTGCTGGCAATCGGGCACGTCGATTACCCATAGCCGTGCCTCCAAGAACTGGCACAAGGGACCAGATGCCGGCTCGCTCCACCTGCCCGGCGGCCAGTTCCAGCTGGCCGCCGGGGTGAACTGTCCCTGTTCGCGCAAGATCCACAGTGCGCCGGCGCGGCTTTCCACCAGTTGCGCCATGGCCTGTATCGTGCGTTCACCGAGCGCTGGACCGTCTTCGGACAAGGCCCGCGTAAATCTCAGCCATTCCTCGCGGTAATCGAAGATGGCATTGTAAAAATGTTTATTGATATACACCTTGAGCTTGGCGCGCAGGCTGCCGGAAAACAGCACGCCCGCCAGCAGCAAGGCCGCGCCGCCCAGGTAAGCCATCTGCATCAGGGAACCCCAGGTGCCGCCGAAATAGCGCAAATAATAGGCACTGGCCGCCATGGCCAGCAAATAGATGGCCGAGCCCAGCAAGGCAGCCGAGCGGTACAGCATCTGGCGCGAGACGGACAAGCCCAGCGCCCAGCCCGGATTGCGCGCGGCCGAGACGGCCAGCAGCGGCGCGCACAGGGCGTCGACGATGCCGCGCGCGGCCCAGATGTCATCATTGACCGCGCGAAACAGCAAGGCGTCGCTGTACAGATAGAAATCATAGGCGAACAGCCCGCCCACGCCCAGGCACGCAAACTTGATGCCCCAGCGTTTCAAGGGCGGCGTGTTGCGGTACCACTGTTCCACCAGCAACATGCCCAGCACGGCCAGCAGCAAACGGCAGACACTGGCGATGAGCCGCGCCGGCAAAGGCAGCGCCAGCCAGGATGAGGCCATGGAGAGCAGCCACGGTGCCAGCGCCGTGAGGACGATGCCGGCCAGCACGAGGCGCAAACGGGGCCGCGACGGTTCGATCAGCAGCAGCAAGAATACCAGCCAGGCCAGGGTGCGCAGCAATTCCAGCGCGTCGCCGGCCAGCGCGATGCGCTGCCCCAGCAGTACCAGCACCACCGTGCCCGTCGCCCAGCCGCCCGTCGCCAGGCACGCCACCAGCAAGGCGCGCACGTTCTGCCGCGCGCGCCAGTTGCTGATCAATAGCAGCGCCAGCACGAAGAAGGCCAGCGACGCCAGGCCATGGCTGAGAGCCGCCGCATCGGGCGCCGCCAGCCAGTCCGACTGGTCCCGCATCATCGGCTGCCCTTGCCAAACAGCACCACCTGCACCGTGTCGAGCAGGATCAGCAGGTCGAGGAACAGGCTATTGTTTTTCACATAATACAAATCGTATTGCAGCTTCTTGACGGCATCGTCGACGGAGGCGCCATATTGATAGCGCACCTGCGCCAGGCCCGTGATGCCGGGCTTGATGCTGTGACGAATGTTGTAGTACGGCACCTGCTCCTTCAGCTGCTCGACAAAATACCCGCGCTCGGGGCGGGGGCCGACAAAACTCATCTCGCCGCGAAACACATTGAGCATCTGCGGCAGCTCGTCGATGCGCAGCTTGCGGATCAGATTTCCCACGCGCGTGATGCGCGCATCGTTGGCCAAGGCCCAGATGGGCGTGCCGTCGCGCTCGGCGTCGCAGCGCATGCTGCGAAATTTCAGCACCTTGAATGGCTGGCCGTCGCGCCCCACCCGTTCTTGCTGATAGAACACGGGGCCACCGTCTTCCAGGCGGATGCACAGGGCGGTCACCAGCATCACGGGCAGCGACGCCAGGCAGATGACGCCGCTGGCCGCCAGGTCGAACAAACGCTTCGAGGTAGCGCGGAAAAAGCTCTGGTCGAAGCCGCCGCCATAGATCAGATAGCTCGGTTGCAATGAATCGATGCGAATCTGGCACGCTTCGCGCTCGAAAAACGTGGCCGCGTCGATCACCTTGACGCCGCCCAGCGCACATTCAAGTAGTTGTTTGGCAGGAAACGCGCCATTGCGCCGGTCGCTGACGGACACGACGATTTCATGCGCGGCATGGCGCTGGGCCGTGGCCAGCAGGGACGGTCCGTTCGGCAGCAAGGCCGAGGCCGGCACGCAGCATTGCTCGCCTGCCACATCGATGCAGCCGACGACCGTAAACTGGTGAAAACCGATCTTGCTGGCCGCCAAGTCCATGCACTCGCGCGCCAGCGCCCCGCCACCCACCAGGATCAGCCGGCCTTTCATCAGCGCCGATTGCGAGGATTTGAATACCAGCAGGCGCGCCAGCAGCACGCCGATGGCACCCAAGCCGAAGATCAGCACGCTGCCGCGTCCGAAATGCAGGGCTGGAATAAAGCGTATCAACACGCTGAGCACGGCAAAACCCAGCGCGAACGAGGGCAGGATGCGTAATAACGTGTTGCGGATGTCTTCGCGCGAGCGGTGCTGGTACATGCCCAGCGCGCTCATGCTCAAGACAATGACCAGCGCAAAGATCGAGGACGACAGGTAGACCTCGCTCGCCCGCACCAAGTGGCTGCCATCCGCCAGCCACAGCAAGGACGTCAGGGTGGCCGACAGCAGCAGGATCAGGATTTCCAGCAACAGCAGGATAAACGCTGTTTTCGACACATAATGGCTGAAGATGCGGATCATGGTTCCCCCTGCGGCAAAAAGCATCAGGCCGCGCGCAAGGCGGCCCGCTGCTGGTCTTGCCATCATGGCGAACTGTTCCAAGAAGACATTGATGCGCCACAAGCTACAGCCCCGGCTATCTTTCGCTTGCAGAATTTATCTCAATACATTACCGAATGAGGGGAAATGGCATATAGTATGCTTCCCCTAAAAAAAGATAAATGTCATGAAATTTGATGTAGCGATTGTCGGCAGTGGCCTGGCGGGTTTATCGGTTGCACTGCATTTAGCTGAGACGCGCACCGTCGCGATCATTTCCAAACGCGCGCTGCTCGATGGCGCCAGCAACTGGGCGCAAGGCGGGATCGCGGCCGTGCTGGACTCGGGCGACAGCCACGAGCAGCACATCGAAGACACCCTGATCGCCGGCGGCGGCCTGTGCGACGAGAGCGCCACGCGCTACATCGTCGAGCACGGCCGTGAAGCCATCGAATGGCTGATCGAGCAAGGCGTGCCGTTTACGCGCGACGCCACGGCCGAACTGGGTTTCCACCTGACCCGCGAAGGCGGACACAGCCAACGCCGCATCATCCACGCGGCCGACGCCACCGGCCACGCCGTGCAAGTGACCCTGGAAGAAAAGGTCCGCGCCCACCCGAACATCAGCCTGTTCGAACACCATTGCGCCATCGACCTGATCACCTCCGACAAGCTGGGCATGAAGCCGACCCAGCGCAACGCGCAACCGCATTGCCACGGCCTGTACGTACAGGATGAGCAAACCGGTAAAGTACTGACGTTTGCCGCCGAGCACACCGTGCTGGCCACGGGCGGCGCCGGCAAAGTCTACTTATATACAACGAATCCTGACACGGCCAGCGGCGACGGCATCGCCATGGCCTGGCGCGCCGGCTGCCGCGTGTCGAACATGGAATTCATCCAGTTCCACCCGACTTGCTTGTACCACCCGTATGCCAAATCGTTCCTGATCACCGAAGCCATCCGTGGCGAAGGCGGCTTGCTGAAACTGCCGCCTGAAGCGGGTGCGGCCGCTGGCACGCGCTTCATGCTGGCCCACGACGAGCGGGCCGAACTGGCGCCGCGCGACGTGGTGGCGCGCGCCATCGACTTCGAGATCAAGAAACGCGGCCTCGATTACGTGCACCTGGACATCAGCCACAAGCCGGCCGAATTCCTCATTGAACACTTCCCGACCATCTACGCGCGCTGTCTGGAACTGGGCATCGACATCACCAAGCAGCCTATCCCCATCGTACCGGCCGCCCACTACACATGCGGCGGCGTCGTGACGGACCTGGCAGGGCGCGCCGACTTGCCGGGCCTGTACGCGGTCGGCGAGACGGCATGCACGGGCCTGCATGGCGCAAACCGCCTGGCGTCGAACTCTTTGCTGGAATGCATCGTCATCGGCCGCGCTTGCGCACAAGACATCGAAAGCAAGGAAAAGCTGGGCACGCCGTATCTGCCCGACTGGGATGAAAGCCGGGTCACGGATGCGGACGAGGAAGTGGTGATTTCCCACAACTGGGACGAGCTGCGCCGCTTCATGTGGAATTACGTGGGCATCGTGCGCACGACGAAACGCCTGGAACGGGCCCAGCATCGCATCGCGCTCTTGAAGGAAGAGATCGACGAGTACTACCGCAACTTCCGCATCACGCACGATTTGCTGGAACTGCGCAACCTCGTCGACGTGGCCTCGATGATCGTCAACAGCGCCCTGTCCCGCCGCGAAAGCCGCGGCTTGCACTTCAGCCGCGATTATCCGGAAACGTTGCCGAAGGCGATAGCCAGCGTGCTGACGCCGCCGCATAGATAAAACAGTTCTTGATCGGGGGAGATGCCTCATTGGCATACTCCCTGGCGACTCGTCAGAACTCTCTTTTATTTTTGCGTGCCCCATATAGACGGCTGTGACGGTGGCTGTGTTGGTTGAAACGATGGCAGAGGTTGCAGTGGTTGAATTTCCTGGCGTGGAGCTGGCTTTGCCTGAGGCTGATAGCCATACGAACTATCTGCTTGATTCGGAACAGTTCCAGCCTTCCCCGTGTAGGGATTGACATTGCCCTGTGTGCTGTAGTTATTCGAAATGGTACTGTCAGGTGCCGTTCTTTGGTGCGGCGCCACGTACGTCCCATCTTTCTTAGTGTACCCATTTACATGCACTTGGGCACTAGCAATGCTGGTGAAGAGCACCATTGATATCGCTAAGTATTTGATCATTTACTTCTTTCAAGTTCCGGCATAGTGGCGTGTCGTTGCGCCCGCAAAAAAGATTGCCGTTTCCTTGAGGCTATATTTTTTGGTATGGTGACTATAGACCTATTCCAATAGGCAAGAGATAAAGCTTTTCTTTCCACTACAAATAGAGCCAATTGACTGAACTTATGTAGCAAATATGCAACCATCTAGCTAAATACCGTCATTCTCAAACTGCTCCAGCGCTGTTGGAATACACTTCAGACGTTCAAAGCTCCGGCATCTCGAACTCAATCCCATCCTCCGTGTACGACATCTTCGCGGACGCCCCCGTGCACTCCCCCTGCGCCTCGTCCGCCACATACCTACACTCGCTCTCCAGCCCGCCATCTTCCCGCCAGTGCCGCGTCCAGCCATGGCGCTCGCCATCGACATACTCGATCAGCTGCCTCGGCTTGCCATTTGCATACCAGGAACGCAATGCGCCCTCCTCGCGCCCACCCGCATTCCACTGTTTCTGCACCATCAATACTCCGGCCCGGCTGAAACGCTGCTCGCTGCGCAATACGAAGTGGCCGCTGTGCGTGCGCTTGCTGGCCACTTTGCCATCCGGATAATATTCGACGCTGTCGCCCACGGGCTTGTCATCCACGTACTGCGTTGTACGCTGCACCTTGCCATCCGGGAAGTAGCCGGTGCTTGGTCCTGACTGGATGCCGTTCTCGTACCGGCTGCGGCTTTCCACCGTGCCATCCGGATAGAACAGCAGCAGCTCGCCCTCCGTCTGGCCCTTGACCTGAGTCGTGCGCGTGCGCAGCTTGCCATCCTCGTCGAAGGTTTCCACCAGGCCATCGGCGCGGGCGCCGTTCACGTACTGGCTGGCCTCGTTCAGCTTGCCCGTATCGTGGTAGGTCCGCTGTTCGCCTTCCTGCACGCCATTGCGCCACGTGTTGCGCATGGAAATCTGGCTGTCAGGACGATACAGGGTCTGCACACCTTCCTGCACGCCGCGGCCATCCTGCTCCACCTGCATTTCCAACTGGCCATGCGGGTAGTACATGCTGTAGTTGCCCACCAGCTTGCCGCGCAGGTAATCGGGATCGTTGACCTCGCCAATCAGCCGCTTCGGCTCGCCTTCGCGCGCGTGCACCACCTCGACTTGCCAGGTGCCGGGCGTCTTGCCTGGCGGCAGCGGGACGATCAGCGCATAGCGCGCATGTTCCTTGACTTCGCCGCGCGTCAGATTGTGATTCAGGTACAAGCGCGCCTTGCCATCGGCACAGGCTTGCGGCTCGCAGCGGCCCAGCTTGCCAACTTCGGGCATGACGAGCGCTCCAGCACCGCCTGGCGTGGGACAGGATTTGATACGCATCAACAAGGGCGTTTTGTCACGTATCAGCTTGGCCAATTGCTGCTTCATGGCGGCGTATTGCTGCGCGTCCAGGCCCACGGACACGGCATCCATCAGCACCTGCCTGCCGCCACAGCCGCTGTTGCTGGCCAGGGTCAGCACATCGCCGTCGGGCGTCGCCTTGATCGCGGTGACTACTTGCCGCTGTTCGATCTCGGCGTGGGCCAGCGCCGGCAACAGCAGCATGACGCCAAGCAGGCGCTTCACAATGCGCGCCATGCTTGCTCCTTGCGCTGCAGTTCCGGTGCTGGCGGCGCCTCGCCGCATGCGCCCTGGGCCTTGCCGGCCACATACTGGCATTCGCCCTTCAAACTGCCATCCTCGTGCCAGCTGCGGCTCCAGCCGTCACGCCGGTCGTTCACGTAGTCGATGGCTTGCTCCGGCTTGCCGTTCTCGTACCACGAGCGCGACGTGCCCTGTTCGCGCAGTTGTACATCCCATTTCCGTTCCAGCACCAGCACGCCCTGAGGGCTGTAGCGCTGGATACTGAGCAGCCCGCCCTTGTCGCCATATTGCTGGCGGCTTTTCACCTTGCCGTCCGGATAGAACTCCATTGCCTCGCCCGTGGGCAAGTCGTTAACCTGCGTCATCCTGGCTTGCACGGCGCCATTTGGGTAGTAATTCGTGCTCACGCCATTGAACTTGCCGTGTTGCATTTCCGCGCGGCTGGAGATTTTTCCATCAGAAAAGTATGTGAGCATCTCGCCTTCCATCTTGCCGCCGCGCAAAGTGTAGCTGCTACTCAGCTTGCCATTTTCATCAAACGTCTGCACTGGCCCGTCGAGCTGCTTGCCGTCGCGGTAGATGCTCGTTTCACTCAACTTGCCGGTAGCGTGATAGCGTTGATGCTCGCCTTCTGGCAAGCCATGGCGCCAGTCACCGCGCAGCTCCAGCGTGCCATCGGGAAAATACTTGCTGCCGATGCCATGCTGACGGCCCTGCCCATCCTGCGCCACCTGTTTCTCGGTCTTGCCATTCGGGTAATACGTGACGTAGCCGCCCACCAGCTCGCCTTGCGCATAATCGGCGTGGTTGACCTGGCCGGACAGGCGCAGCTTGTGACCCGCCACGCTGTAAATCTCCACCTTCCATGTGCCCGGCAGCTTGCCTTTTGGCAAAGGCAAGACCAGCACGTTCGGCGCCTTTTCCTGCCCGATGGGGAAGAAGCGCTCGTGCAGGTACAGCCGCGCCCGGCCATCGGCGCAGGCCGCTGGCGTGCAGGCGGCGATCTGGCGCACGATGGGCACGCTCGCATCGTCCGGGCATTTTTTCAAGGTGACAAGCATGGGTGTCTTGCTGCGGATCTGCTTGGCCAGCCGGGCTTTCATCGCTTCGTATGGCCCATCGTCCAGCCCGACCGAGCGCGCATCCATGCGCACTTGGCGGCCGCCGCAAGCCGTGTTCGCGGCCACGGTCAGCACGTCGGCGCCTTCGCTATCCTGCTCGCCGGCGGTGGCTGTCACCACCTGGCGCTGCACGATCTCCGCCTGGGCCATGCCCGGGGCCAGCAATGAAGCGCCCAGCACGGCGCATAGGGTCTTGATTTTCATGGTATTCCTTTAATTATCCGCCGAGACGGCCACGCCGCCCGGCACAAAGCTGACCCGGCCATCGCGGTAGCGCACGAGCACCACCACCTTCGATTCCAGCAATTGACCGTGCTGCACGGCCGGCAAATAGGTCCAGCGCTTGACGCTATCGAGCAGCACCTTGTTCAGCATCGCTTCCATTGGCAACTCGGCCGCCGCATAGCTCAGGGTGCCGTCGGCGGTAATGGTCAAGGTCAGGCGGTTTTCACCCGTTGCGTGCTTTTCGTCCAGCACGCCATACGCAACCGTCGTCATCGTGTCGCGCTGCACGCCGCCGACTTGGTCGCGCAAGGGCGGCATGGCCTTGAGTTTGACTGCCAGCGAGGCGCCTTCGGCCAGCACCTTGTCCCAGCGCTTCTGGTAGGCGCCGGGCTGGGCCAGGCGCAGCACCTTGGCGTTCAGATCCATGCGCTGCGCCATGCGCGCCACGCCATTGTCGGCCGGCTGACCCGGCTCGGCCGGCAAGGCATGCTCCACGGCGTAGCGGTAAGCCGTCAGCTGCGCCAGCGCCACCAGGTTCACGGCATCGCGCTCGTCGCCGCCACGCAGCAGCGCCGCAGCGGCGATGCCGAGCCAGGCCGTGCCATCCGTCGGGTGCGCCCACACGGCTTGCTCGAAGTACTGGCGCGCCGCCTGGGGTTCATTCAGGCTCAGGTGCATGCGGCCCATGGCCGCCGCCACCAGATGGTCGCGCGGGTTCGCTTGCAACAGGTCAAGATAGGTAGCGACCAGCGCCGGTTCATAGCCGGGCACCCAGCCCAGGCCCTCCAGCAACGACGCGCGCAGCCGCGCCTGCGTACGGTCGCCGCTGTAGCTGGTCGACTTTTTCTCCCCGGAACGATACAACAGCTGCAAGCCCCGCGTGACGGCGTCATCGTCGCCCTTGCTGATCGCTTGCGACAGGCTGCGCACGGCCTTGCGCGCATCGGACGGCTGGAAACCGGCCGCCTTGGGCGAGCGCCAGCGAAACACTTCCAGTCCTGCCGCCTGGTCCGCTTGCGCCTGCAGGCTGGCCTTGTCCGTCACTTCATCGGACGACGAGGTCCAGGCCGTAAAGCCGATCAGAAACAGCACGATCAGCAGCACCACCACGGCCCAGCCCTTGCCGGAAATGCCGACCGCATTGGCTTGCCCAGTGCCCGCAGGCAGCCGTACGGGCGCTTGCCCCGGCGCCGTATGGTGCGCGCCGCGCGCGCTGCGCGGCTGCGGCTGGGACTGCGCCAGTATCTGCTGCTGGGCAAGCACGGACGCCTGCCCGGCCGCGACGATGACCTTGTCGCGCGCGCAGGCCGCGCAGCCGAGGCCCGCGAAATGCTGGTGCTCGGGATTCGCGGTACACACGACGAGCTTGCCGTCGTTACGCTGCGCATAGCCGCGCAGCAATTGCGCCCAGTCGGCCGCCGAGGGCCGCTGCGGTTTGGGGGACTGGGAAAACGCGCGGTCGAACATGGCGCGCAGCTCGGGCGGCATCAAGGCATGGCCGCTGGTCGCGTTCGGCGCCAGCTGCTTGTGGCGTTTGACGCCATACGCATAGCAGCCGTCGCGGATGCGTCCGGGAATGTCGGTCGCCACTTGCGCATTGCCGGGCCGCCCGCTGTACGGGTGGATGCCAAAGTTGAGCAGCTGAAAGATGACGACGGCCAGCGCGAAGCGGTCTTGCGCCATTTCCGTGCCCGCCGGCATGCCCTTGCGCTGGAATTCCGGCGCCATGTAGTCGGCCGTGAATTGCTCGGCAGGAAAACGCTCCGCATGGCCCTGGATGCTGAAACCGTCGCAATCGAGCATGGCGATGTACAGCGAATCGCGGTAAAAGCGCAAATTCACGGGTTTCAGATCGACCACGTAATGCTGCTGCTGATGCAGCGCATCGATGACGGCGGCCAGGTTGGCGGCCAGGGTCAGCTTGGGTCCGAGACCCGTGGGCAAGCCGGCCGCGCGCGCTTGCCGCTCCTGCATGATCTGTTCCAGCTCGGCCGTTTGCGCCATGTCCAGCAAGGGCATGACGAAACCTGCAAAGCCGCCCTGGCCGTCGAACACGGCCGCTTGCGGCCAGGCGATCTGCACGTAGCGCTTGCCGTTTTCCAACTGATCGGGCAGTTTGGGCGTCAGTTCCAGCATCGCTTCAAGCTTGCGCCGGTTGGCGGCCCGGTCCAGGTGCGGGTGGTACAGCTTGGCCACCTGCGTGGGCGCGCCCGGCAGCAGATACACGCTGCCCGCGCCGCCGCTCTTGATGAGTTTGCCCAAGACAAGGCTACGGACTTTGTCGAGCCAGATTTTTCCACCCGGACTCAGGCCCGGTGTCACACCCTGCTTCCGGCTCATGCGCGCAAGGCCAGCAACAGGGTCTTGTCGTCGCCCGTGATCTGGTGCGTGCGCGGGTCGGCCAGGGTGGACGCCAGCGCCGTATTGCCCAGTTCGATGCTCTCGACCGTGCGCAGATAGCCTTGCACGGCATCCATGAACGGCGCGTACAAGGCCGCATTGTTCTTGCTCATGGCAAAGGGCATGCAACCGTCCGACATCAGCACGACGCCGCGCACGGACTGGGGTATCGGCAGCAGGCGCAGCTGTTCGCGCCAGCGCTCGCCGCTGATAAAGTATGTTTCGTTCGCGTATTCGCCGTTGGCGGGCAGCGAGATCAGTTCGCCGCCATCGCCCAGTTGCGCCACGCCCAGGCCATCGCCCAGGTGGAAGAAGAAGCCGGTATCTTGCCCCATGACCACGCCGACAACTGTGGCAGCGTAATCGTCGAGAGTGGCGTTGGCGGCGCGGGCGATATCGTCCAGCGCGGCGCGGATCTGCGCCAGGGTGCCTGCCAACGCGCCGTCATGTAAATCCTGCACGGTGGCGCCCTGCTCCAGCCGTCCGGCCAGCGCCTGCACGGTTTGCGCGGAAACAAACTGTGCGCCCTGCTCGCTGAGCCTGGCCGAACCGGCGCCATCGCAGACGATGGCCACCAGGACGTCGCCCACGACGGCGTGCGCATGCGCATCCTGGCAAGGGATGTCTTTATCCAAATGCGCCTTGCCCGTGACGGAGGCGCCAAAAACGCGCCAGGAATCCTGTGTTGCTTGCACTGCTGCCATCGATCAGGTGCTCACGACAGACCAGCCGTCCGTCGAGGCCAGTTGCGCCTGCGCGCCGGGACGCGATTGCGACACCACCTGCATGCTGGCGCTCAGCCACAGGAACAGTTCGCGGAACTGCAAGCCCTTCAGCTGCTTCACGCCGCGTTCGCCACGACTGGAAAACTGCCCCAGGGAATCGATGTTCGCGTTGTCGCCCACGGCGATGGGGAAGATCGCCACTTTATTGGCCTGCTCGGCCGCGCGCGCCTGCTCGGCGCCGTGCTGCCAGCGGTCCGTCGGTTCGCCGTCCGACATCAAAAACAGCCACGGCCGCGTGTACGCCACGCCCGCCTGGCGGAAGCGCTGCTTTTCCTGCTCGATCTCGGCCAAGGCCAGCTCGACGGCCGCGCCGGTCGGCGTGGTGCCGTTCGCTTCAAGCCGGGGCGCCGTGAAATCCATGGCATCGCACCAGTTGCTGGCCACCACGGCTTCATCGTGGGCGCCATATTGAATCACGAGGATGCGCACGCGTTTGGCGGCGATCACGTCGGACTTGAGTTCCTGTTCCAGCAAGGCCAGACCTTCGTTCAGCAGGGCGACGGGCTCGCCATCCATGCTGCCGGAGCAGTCCAGCACGAGCACCAGCGGTGTGCGTTGTTCGGTATTGTCGACCAGGGCGACGTCGGGAATCATTATTGAACTCATGGGTAATCGGCAAATGTGAAATCGGTCATAGTGCGAATCTTACATCATGGACGTGTTTTGCCCGTGCAAGTTTCCTACAGAACACTATCCCACCATATTATTGCAAACCATTGCAGCACTGATGTCTTTGTACTATCTTGATAGTTGCCCAGGCCAGATGGCGGCGGCCAGCCCCTCCTCACAAAGGAGGGGCTGGCCGCTGCGCAACACCGCCCTTACCCAGTTCCGCACCTGCACGCCTGCGGCACGCTGATCTAATCAGGCTATGGGGACAAGCATGGGCACAGCTACAATAAGCGCGGATGTGGGCAAACTGATTGCCGCCTTGTACGAGACGGCTTGCGGCACGGACGACTGGCCGCAGCTCGACAGCGCCGCCCTGAACAGCCGGCAATGGCAGGAACTTTTGCCGCATCTGCAGCGGGCCCTGTGCTTGCAGCAGCGCCTGCGCGAGGCGCAACTGGCCAGCCGCTGCGCGCTGGCGGCGCTCGACGCCATGGGTGCCGCCGTGCTGGTACTCGACGCGGGCCTCGGGCTGCGCTTCGCCACGCCCGCCGGCCACGCTCTGCATGCGGCGCAGCTGGCACACGGCGTACCGCCGGCCCTCGTGCGTGCCGTGCACCTCGTCATCGCCAGCGCCGGCAGCGCGCCGCAATGCCAGTCGCTGCGCCTGGCGCGCAAGCAGCAAACGCCGCTGGCCCTGACCGTCACCCTGCTCGCCGCCTGCCAACCGCCATGCGCACTGCTGATTGCGCGCGATCCCACACAGGCGAGCACCTCCGTCCCCGCCTTGCGCCAGCTGTTCGACTTGACGCAAGCCGAAGCGCTGGTGGGCAAGGAGCTGGCGCAAGGGGCCACCATCGAAGAAATCGCCGCACGCAGCGGCATCAGCGTCAACACCGTCAAGACGCATCTGCATCACACCTATTTAAAGACGGACACGCGGCGCCAGGGCGAGCTGATCGCGCTGATCCATGGCGCAACGGCGCACCTGGCCGTGCTCGACGCATGAGGCTGTCTCATCCGATCGGATGATGTACAGGACAACTTGCCTGCCTACACTGGCAAGACCGGTCGCCCGCACCTTGCCAGTGTCACCACAGCGCGTGCTGGCCAGCCGGTCGATTTCCCTGGTATCGACAACCATATCGCCGCGCCGGCAGCGGACGGCACCAAAGTTCAAGGATGGGTAGAAAAATGAAAACATGGATCTTGGCCGGCACTCTGGGCGTCTGCGCCCTGCTGGCAAATGCACAGTCGCTTCCCGACAGCCAGACCGTCGTCATTCCAGGCGGACGCCTGCAGACGATCGAACTGCCGGCACAAAGACATTTCATGACCGCGGAAAGGTTTGCCCCGTTCCGCGGCGGCTATGAGCTGGCGAACGGGCAAGTGCTCTACCTGCGCAATGCAAGCAGCATCGGCGCCATCATGTATGCGCGTATCGATGGCCAGGAAGAACACCGTATCGTCGCCACCGACAACAACAGCTTCGTGGCGCTGGACCGGCAGCTGGCCATGCGCATCGACTTGCGCGACGATGGCAGCGTGGGCGGCGAAGTGCTGATGCTGGTGCCGGCCGAAAAACTGGCCAGCGGCGACATCGTGCCGGCCCACGTGCAAAGCATGGGCCTGGCATCGCGCTAAGGCAGCAAGTCCCCTTCAGCATGGGTGGCAGCCATGAGCAGACAATATTCTGTCCAACAGCAAAACGCGCAGACCCTGGCCGCCATCAAACAGACGGCGGCCTGGTGGCGCGCCCGCCCCGTGCCCGACGCCCTGTGCCAGTACGCGGCCAGCCATGGCGTGGCGCTGAGCGCGGCCCTCATGCTCGACCTGCGACTGGCCTACCCCGGCATGCCCGCCGTGTACGGCAAGCTGCTGAGTGCCGACGGCCACTTCATCCACTTCGAAATGGATCTCGACGATGCCTTGTGCCCGCTGCCCGGCAGCGTGGCCTGGGACGACATCAGCGCCAGATATGACTTGGCCGCACACAAACGCGGCACTGGCGTGGGATACGGCGAGCTATGCAAGAAGGTGCTGCAAGAAATGAATTACGCTGCGCGCTAGTGCATAAACCGCCGCCATGCGATGGCCTACCACGCAAAATATCAAGGCCGTCTCCACCGAATGAACGATGCGCAGCGCCAAACCTGTGCCTAGACTGGTTCCTGCCCCATGCCCGCCCGCATCACGCGCCAGAGGCCATCAACCAACGAGGACAACACCATGAAAACCATCATCCTGGGCACACTGCTGTGCCTCGCCGCCGCCAGCACGGCAGCCATCGCGCAAACCCTGCCTCCCGAGCACACTGTCACCGTGCCGGGCAACACGCTGCGCATCGATGTGCCCGAACATCCGCGCTACATGATGCGCCGGGATTTCAAGAAATTCGTCGGCGTCTATGATCTGTCGAATGGCGACACCCTGGAACTGCGCCTCGCCGGCGCTGAAAAGTATGCGCGTATCGGCAAACAGGAAGAGCACCGCATCGTCGCCACCGACCACAACGCCTTCGTCGCGCTGGACCGCCAGATGAAGGTGCGCATCAACCACAACGATGACGGCAGCGTCGATGGCGAACTGGTGATGGTGGTGCCGTCGCAGAAGGTATCGAGCGGCGGCATCGTGCCTTCCCACGTGCAAAACATCGGCCTGGCGTCGCGTTGAGGCGGCGCACAGGCGCGGCAGGCACCGGCGCTTCCATCGCGTGCTATCATCGCCGCCAAATTCCTTAAACGAATGGCAACGGCCCATGGAGCGCAATGCAGACACCTCGCAGTAATCCGATATTCACCGTGCTGCGCGGCGGCCTGCGCCTGCTCGCTTGGCCCTTGCTGGCCCTCCTCAGCGCCGCCTGCACCAGCACCACGCGCCATTCTGCCAGCGAGCCCACGCAAGTCATCTTGCGCTTTACCTATGACGACGGCAAGCCGATGCGGCATGACGATTACCTGGCCAATGCGCGCCAGCAAACGTATATCAAGCACTGCAGCAAGATAGGCAGCACCACCGTCTGCGACGTCGGCTCGGATCCACTCTTCATGGGTGGCGACACCCCGCTGGACGCCAACGGCGAAGTGCGCGTCACCCTGCACTCGACCGGCCCCATCGGCAACAATCCGAACCACCACTGCATCAAGGGCAAAAGCTACGTCTTTGATTCCGGCGACTGGAGACGCGGTCCGTTTCACCATGGGCAAGTGATCGAGATCCGCTACAGGATCAGCGAAGTGCAAACGGCGTGCCCCTGGTCGTCGGGCACGCCGCCGTGGTGGGACAAGAGTTAGGTCTGGCCAGCCGTGGCCGGCTGGCTTAAAAATTACTGCAGCTCGAACTCGCCTGGGTTCAAGCCCAGTTCGCGCGCGATCTTGCTGGCCACGCGCTGCTCATTGGCGTCGAAATTGCCGTCCGACGAAGCGACGGCGATAATCATGCGCACCAGCAAGCGCGACGCGTCCACATTCGACTTCATCTTGCCCAGCGCCTGATACGCCTTGGCTTCGCCGATATCCTTGTCGAACTCCAGCTGGCCGACATAGTCCTGGAAAGCCTTGATCACGTCCGTGGTGGTAAACACTGACAGAGCGTCATTGCTTTCAATAAACTTCACCATCTTCTGCTTCTCTTCCGCACTGACGCTGCCGTCCGCCATCGCGATCAGGGCCGATCCCGCCATCGCGGCATTCAGGAAATCCTTGTTCTTGTACTTCAGTGCTTCGGTTTTCAGTTCGCTGGCTTTGGTCTTCAGTTTGGACAGAAAGGAATCGAAACTCATGGTGTACCTCCGGGTTGGTTGGTTCATGTCGAGCGGCAAGTCCTGCCGCCACCCAGGATAGTTGAGGGTGCAAGCTTGAAATACAAGCAAGGAAACCAGTCAGACGCTCACTGGCGGCATTTATCTCACCCACAGGCAAAGGCCGGGGTCAGACCCGTCGGGTCTGACCCCAGTTTCTGCCTTGGGGAGAAATTCAGCCAACGCCACACTAATGCACATAAAACACCACAAAAGCTAGATCACGTGATAATTATCTTATTTGCAGTTGAAAAATAAGTAACTCCATGGCAGCATGGAATGATATTTTCTTTACTGCAAGGTTGTGATGGACAAGCAATTGCTGTTGATTTGCGCACTGACGTTCATCATCCACATTATCGGCACCCTCGCCTACTCCGTGCGCATCGCCGGCATCCGCACGCGGCGCATCGCCGTGTCTCTGGCCCTGTTCAGCATTCTGATGCTGCTGTCGCGCACGTCGAACTCATTCCTGGGACCATTCCTCGCCAAGCGCGTCGAGACAGGCATAGACCAGCATGTTGCCGCCAGCACGCTATTGACAGACTTCCGCTGGCTGCTGTTCTCCGCCAGCCTGGCCACAATTATTGGCGCAATACTGATCCCCACCTTCCAGCGCGCCTTCTGCCGCGCCGTCAAGCACTTCCAAGTACACAGGTCGGTACCGAAACTGCTGCTGCACGCCGTATTCAAGGGCGGCCTGTCCTACCTCAAGACTTCCGCCAGCCTGCCCAAGCCCGCCAACGTCACGGGCCTGCGCCAACAATCCGGCGTATCGATTTCCATGACGGCCATGAACGTCATCGCCACGGCGTTGTGGACGGTGGGCGTCTTCGCGGCGCTGTACGCAGGCGTGCTGGACCCCAGCGTGAGAGTCACCTCCAGCACACCGTCATCGATCATCAACGGCGGCGCCACCATCATGATGGCCGTCTTCATCGACCCGCACATGTCGGGCATGACGGATGACGTCATCGAAGGCAAGATCGAAGAATCGCACTTCCGGCAGGCGGTGGTGTGGCTGGTGGGGAGCCGATTGGCGGGGACGCTGCTTGCGCAGTTTTTGCTGGTGCCGTCGGCGGTGGTGATTGTTGGGGTGGCGAAGGGGTTGTGATTTCAACATTCACCTCACTCATGAAGTCGGTCATTTATTCCCAAAAAATCACACATCAAATAAAACTCTTTTATTGAAAATATATTTACATAAAAACTTACAACTACAAAAAAGGAATCAGAGTGATTATTGGTGAATATGCAGCATGTGGAACTTGCGGAAAAAATTATAGACTTCGAATCCAAGTAGGTCTCGATAAAATTCAAAACCACAATTTCCATTGTTTGAAATGTCAAGAATCTATTTACGTTAAGTTAGCAATTGGAGATGGAGATAATTCCGGAATAATTTTTGGAGAGAACTGCTTGCAGGGTACTGCCGATGACGCGACACCACAATATCTCTCAAGTGATTTTTTCGCTGGTGTCGATGAAGTAAATGCACCAAAATCTATGCCATCGCTTAATTTTATGATGGATGTAATAAAGAAAATTGGCATTAATAAGCTAAATGAAATAAAAAATAAAAAAGAAAATATTCTTACAGGCCACCAAAAACGCCCAGAAGAAATATGGCCAACCTTAAAGAAGGCGTGGCGAATGAAGCGTTCAGGGCAAAATAAATTATCAGAATCAATGATTAAGAAATTTTCAAAAGAAAACGGCTATACCCTGACCTTGAATCTTCCATATTTTTTCTTTTAGATCATATAACGCCAAATACGGAAAATTTAATTTCAGAATTTGAAAAAATTAAGGACCAGAATCCAGAGGAATTTTTTGAATTTAGAAAATATATCAAAAATAGTCTGCATAAAACTCACATGCTAGATTATTTTTTAATAATAAGCGAGTATTTTGAACATTTTTCCGAATTTTCCAAAACCTATCTTTATTCTCACTTTGAAACAAACCTACCAGATCAAGCGACAACATCTTCAGGCGACTTTGAAAAAGTAAAAAAATTCTACGCCACATGCTATGAGTTTTATGCAAGTGCTATTACTATTTTCACATGCGCAAATAACATCAAGAATGACAGGAAATACAATCAATTGAGAAATATTGATTTCAAAAAATATCTTGAGAGCGATAAATCAAAAAGGAAAGAAAATTTCAAAGAAAATGAAATTTTTTCCAATTTTAGCATTGAATTTGACAGCACCATTCGGAATGCATCATTCCATAACTGGATTAGACTAAATGACGATCATACGACAATAGAGTTTAGGTCAGGCGGAACAGGTGAGCTTCAGTCAATGACCTATGCAGAGTATCTTAATAAGTGTTCGAAATTATTCTTCCAAATATGCCAACTATTCAAAATAGAACTGGCGCTGACCTCAAATTACTCATAAATAAAAGGAGACACCTCCGCAATGCAGAAAAATATCCGGAATTAATAAAAATATTGACGTAAAAAAGCCGCTGTCTCCCGACAGCGGCTTTCTCATTTCTACCCCAGCAGCAGCGCCTTGAACTCCAGCGCTGCCCTGCATGCGAGCTAATTACCCCACAAACTTCCGCGCATTCCTGAACATGCGCATCCACGGCGAATCTTCGCCCCATGCCTCAGGGTGGTAGGACTGCTGCACGCTGCGGAACACGCGCTCAGCGTGCGGCATCAGCACCGTGAAGCGGCCGTCTGGCGTGGTCACGGAGGTGATGCCTTCCGGCGAGCCGTTCGGGTTGTACGGGTACGCTTCCGTGGCGGCGCCCTTGTTGTCGACGAAGCGCATGGCTTTGGTGACCTGGGTGATGTCGCCCGTTTGCGAGAAGTCGGCGTAGCCTTCGCCGTGGGCGATAGCGATGCCGGCTTGCGTGCCGGCCATGCCGTTGAAGAAGATCGATGGGGAATCCATCACTTCGACCATGGCAAAGCGGCCTTCGAATTTCTCCGACTTGTTGCGCGTGAATTTCGGCCAGGCGTGGGCGCCGGGGATAATGGATTTCAAATTACTCATCATCTGGCAGCCGTTGCAGATACCCAGGCCAAAACTGTCCGTGCGGTTGAAGAAGCGCGCGAACTGTTCCGCCAGGCTGGCGTTGAACAGAATCGTTTTCGCCCAGCCTTCGCCGGCGCCCAGCACGTCGCCGTACGAGAAACCGCCCACGGCGATGACGCCCTGGAAGTCGTCCAGTTTCACGCGGCCCGCAATCAGGTCGCTCATGTGCACGTCGACAGCGGCAAAACCTGCCTGGTGCATCACGTAGGCCGTCTCGATGTGCGAGTTGACGCCCTGCTCGCGCAGGATGGCGACGCGCGGGCGCACGCCGGTGGCGATGAATGGCGCGGCGATGTTCTCGTTCTGATCGAAGGTGACGACCGGCGACATGCCCGGGTCTTGCGCGTCCAGCAGGCGGTCGTATTCAGCGTCCGCGCAGGCCGGATTGTCGCGCAGGCGGGCGATGCGCCAGCTCGTTTCACTCCACAGGCGGTGCAGGTCCGCGCGCGGCTGGGTGTAAATCAGCTTGGCGTCGCGCGTGAATTCGATCACGTCACGGTCGTTCAATTTGCCGATGATATGGCTGCAGGCGCCCAGGTTGAAGGTGCGCAGCACGTCCATGACGAGCGACTTTTCTTCCGCGCGCACCTGGATGACGGCGCCCAGCTCTTCGCTGAACAAGGCGCGCAGGGTCAGTTCGTTGCGGCGTTCCGCTACCTGGCCGGCCCAGTTCTTGGCGTCGCCCCAGTCGCTCGAATGCTCGCCTTCCATGGTCAGCATGTCGAGGTTGACGGACATGCCCGTATGGCCGGCGAAGGCCATTTCCGTCAGGGTGGCGTACAGGCCGCCGTCCGAACGGTCATGGTAGGCCAGCAGCTTGTCGTCGCTGTTCAATTTTTGGATGGCGGCGAAGAAGCCTTTCAGGTCTTCCGCGCTGTCCACGTCCGGCGTGGAATTACCCAGCTGGCCCATGACTTGCGCCAAGGCGGATGCACCGAGGCGGTTCTTGCCGCGACCCAGGTCGATCAGGATCAGGGACGTGTCGCCCTTGTCCGTTTTCAGCTGCGGCGTGAGCGACTTGCGCACGTCCGTCACTGGCGCGAACGAGGAGACGATCAGGGACACCGGCGACGTGACGGATTTCGCCGCGCCCGTGCTGTCGTCTTTCCACGTCGTGCGCATCGACAGCGAATCCTTGCCGACCGGGATACTGATGCCCAGCGCCGGGCACAGTTCCATGCCCACGGCTTTCACCGTGTCGTACAGGGCCGCGTCCTGGCCAGGCTGGCCGCAGGCGGCCATCCAGTTGGCGGACAATTTGATGTCGGAGATATCGCTGATTGCTGCGGCGGCGATGTTGGTGACGGCTTCGCCCACGGCCATGCGGCCCGAGGCGGCGGCGTCGATGACGGCCAGCGGCGTGCGTTCGCCCATGGCCATCGCTTCACCCAGGTAGCCTTCGAAACTCATGGTGGTGACGGCGCAATCGGCCACCGGCACTTGCCATGGTCCCACCATCTGGTCGCGCACGGTCATGCCGCCCACGCTGCGGTCGCCGATGGTGATCAGGAAGGATTTGTCGGCCACGGTCGGCAGCAGCAGCACTTTTTGCGCTACGTCCTTCAAATCCATGCCTGTCAGGTCGATGGCAGGGAAATCGTTGGCCACGTGGACCACGTCGCGCTGCATCTTCGGCGGCTTGCCCAGCAAGACGTCCATCGGCATGTCAACCGGTTCGTTGCCGAGTTCCGTGTCGATCAGTTTAAGTTGACGCTCTTCGGTGGCCACGCCCACGGCGGCGAACAGACAGCGTTCGCGTTCGCACATGGCTTTAAATAATGGCAGGCTTTCCGGCGCGATGGCGAGAACGTAGCGTTCCTGCGATTCATTGCTCCAGATTTCCTTCGGCGCCATGCCCGATTCTTCCAGCGGCACTTTGCGCAGGTCGAAAATCGCGCCGCGCTTGGCGTCGTTGGTGATTTCCGGGAACGCATTCGACAAGCCGCCCGCACCCACGTCGTGGATCGAGATGATCGGATTGTCAAGCCCCATTTGCCAGCAGGCGTTGATGACTTCCTGGGCACGGCGTTCCATTTCAGGGTTGCCGCGCTGGACCGAATCGAAGTCCAGGTCGGCCGTGTTGCTGCCGGTGGTCATCGACGAAGCGGCGCTGCCGCCCATGCCGATGCGCATGCCCGGGCCACCCAGCTGCACCAGCAGGCTGCCGACGGGGATGTCGTTCTTGTGCGTGTGCTGCGCCGAGATATTGCCGATGCCGCCAGCGATCATGATCGGCTTGTGGTAGCCAAACACGGCGTCTTTATCTGTACCGACGTTCTGCTCATACGTGCGGAAGTAGCCGCCCAATACGGGACGGCCGAATTCGTTCGAGAACGCGGCGCCGCCCAGCGGGCCTTCGATCATGATTTGCAGCGGCGACGCGATGCGCTCCGGTTTGCCGTATTGGTCCGCATCTGTGCGGCCAGCCAGCGGCGCCGTCACGGAAGCTGCCGTTTCCCAGCTGCGCACGGCATCCGGCAGGGACAGGTTCGACACGGTGAAGCCGGTCAGGCCAGCTTTTGGCTTGGCGCCGCGCCCCGTCGCGCCTTCGTCGCGAATCTCGCCGCCCGCGCCCGTGGAGGCGCCAGGGAATGGAGAGATTGCCGTCGGGTGGTTATGCGTTTCCACCTTCATCAGGGTGTGCGTCAGTTCCGTCGACGCCGCATATTCGTGCTTGTCACCGCGCGGGTAGAAGCGCGACACCGTCGCGCCTTCCATGATGGACGAATTGTCGCTGTAGGCGACGACGGTGCCCTTCGGCTGCAGTTCATGCGTATTCTTGATCATGCCGAACAGGGACTTCGGCTGCGCCACGCCGTCGATGGTCCAGTCGGCGTTGAAGATCTTGTGGCGGCAATGCTCGCTGTTCGCCTGCGCGAACATCATCAGTTCCACATCCGTCGGGTTGCGGCCGGCCTTGGTGAAGGCGGCGTCCAGGTAGTCGATCTCGTCTTCCGACATCGCCAGGCCCAGTTCCGTGTTCGCCGTTTCCAGGGCGGCCTTGCCCTGCCCCAGCAAATCGATCGATTCGAGTGGGCGCGCTTCCAGGGTGCGGAACAGGTCCTTGGCGTCGTCGGCGCTGCGCAGCACGGATTCCGTCATGCGGTCGTGCAGCAGGTCGGCAACGGCTTGTACCTGCTCGTCCGTCAACTTGCCGGCGCCGATGGCGCTGCCCAGGATGCCCGATTTCAGGTTGATGCGGAAAGCGATGCCGCGTTCGACGCGCTTGATGTGCGCCATGCCGCAGTTGTGCGCGATGTCGGTGGCTTTCGAGGCCCACGGCGAGATCGTGCCGAAACGGGGGATGACAAAGAATTCTTCGGCAGCGCCTTCCGTATTGTCAGCCTGGGCCGGCTCGCCATACGTCAGCAAGGCGCCAAGGCGCGTGCTGTCGTCGTTGGTGAGAGGCGCGCTGGCATCGATGAAATGGACATAGCGTGCTTGTACGGCAACAATCGCAGGCGAGACGGCTTGCAGTTGGCTTAACAGACGGTGGCTACGGAAATGGGACAGGGCATTGGAACCCGGCAGTATCAACATGATTGGAAGGTGGTTGATGCAGCGTGGCTGCGGGTTAAAGGTAGGTATGACAATATCTTTCGTACGGCAAATTTCCTTTGCGCGCATTATACCCGTTTTACCCCTGCCTTATGACCGGAACTTGGCCCTTTGCCACCGTTTTGCCCCGCACAGCGGTAGTTTTTGACACTGCAACAACACCCTCAGGCGATCACATAGCGGTTCTTGCCTTGCCGCTTGGCCAGGTACAGGGCCTCGTCGGCCAGCCGGTAGCTGTGGCCCAGCTCCTTGCTCCGGTCCAGCTCGGCCACGCCCACGCTGATCGACACGAACTGGGCTGCCAGGAAAGCCTGGCTGACAGCCTCGACCAAGGCGCCGGCAAAGGCGCGCGCGTCATCCCGGTCGCCCGCGTAGACGATGCCGAATTCCTCGCCGCCCAGGCGGCCGCACAGATGGCCTTGCGCCTTGTCCGCGATGACGGCGGCCGTGCGCACGAGCACCGCGTCGCCCGCATCGTGGCCCTGCTGGTCGTTGATGATCTTGAAATTGTCGATGTCGATCATCAGGAAATGCAGCATGCCGCCATGGCTTGCGCCATGCATCTGCTGGGCGCGCTGCGTGAACATGCGGCGGTTGTTCAAACCCGTCAGGCTGTCCTGGAAGGCCAGCCGCGTCAACTCCACCTTGGAGTGATAGTTACGCAAGCGCAATAAACTGAAGCTGACATTCAGTGCCAGCCCGAACAGCACGCTGACGGCGATCATCAAGGGCGCCCAGGATTGGTCGGGCAAGCCCGCGTTGACGGGATACAGGCCGTGGCCCACGTTCCACCACACGCCGGCCACGACGGCCAGGTAGCTGAGGCCGCCATTGAAGATGGAGGCGATGGCCAGGGTCATGAAGACGCCCACCGGCAAGACCCAGAAGCTGGCGTGATGCACGGCGTCGGCCATGGTGCGCAAGCCAAAAGTCAGCGCCAGCACGGCGCAGGCGCCGGTAATCGTCAGCACGGGCAAGGTGGTACAGCGGTAGCGCACGACCAGGCTGATCAGCATGCCCAGCAGCGCCAGCACGGCATGCGTGAGGTTCGGATGGTAGGCGGGCGGCATCAGCAGCCACGTCAAGCTGAAGGCGATGATGCCCAGCACTTGCGTGACCATGCCGACCCGGTGCAATTCCGCAAAATAGGTATGCTGCTGTTCGCTGTTGCCGCCAAATGCAAGGGGAACGGCAACGCGGCGCAGGGAAGAAAGATCAGGAACACGCATACGGGTATCGACACCAGAAAGAAGAAAAGCGCCCGGTACAGCCTTGCGCATGCCTGGCCGCAAGATTGTGCGGCATCCAACATTAGTTGTAATTAGGATACTATCATGCTAGTCAACTATGTGCTGGAATTTGCGGCGCCGGCACTGGCGCGCAGCACAACGGCGCCATGAAATACAACGCTGCGCGCCACCGGATGCGCCTTGCACCCTGCCCTACGCCCGATTGCACGCATTTTGCTGGCAGTGCCGGGCAGCTTTGCAGTATGCTGATAAAAAACAATACTGCCAGGCCGAGACATATAAGAAGAGTTCCCGCAAATGACCGAACAGATGAACGAGAGCTGAACAATGCCAGAAACTAGCGACTTATCTGTCCTGATCGTCGACCCGAACCCCAGCATGCGGGGCAATCTGCACAATATGCTGAATCAGGCTGCCATCACCAAGGTGGAATATGCCGTCAATGCCGGCACGGCCATCCGCTTGCTGACGAAGAAACCGTTCGACATCATCCTGTGCGAATACGATCTTGGCAGCGGCACGGACGGCCAGGATGGCCAGCAATTGCTGGAAGACTTGCGCCACCATAAGCTGATCGGCCTGTGGACGATCTTCATCATGCTGACCTCGGAAGCCATCCACAGCAAAGTGATCAGCGCGGCCGAACTGACTCCGTCCGACTACATATTGAAACCGTTCACCGTCGACGTGCTGAGCGGACGCATCGCGCGCGCCATCGAGCGGCGCGCCATTTTCCTGCCGACCTATCAGCTGATCGACAAGGGCGACTTGCGCGAAGCCGTGAAAAGCTGCCGCGCGGCCGAACTGCAGCACCCGCGCCTGGCGGCCGATTTCGCCCGCCTGCGCGCCGAGCTGCACATCGCCCTGGACGAGTGGAAGGAAGCGGAACAGCTGTACGCCGACATGCTGGCCACGCGCCCCATGGCCTGGGCCCACCTGGGATTGGCGCGCACCCTGTTCGAACAGCAGCGCCATGAGGAAGCGCAGGACGCGCTGCTGGAACTGGTGGAAGTCTATCCCCGCTTCATGGCCGCCTACGACCTGCTGGCGCAAAACCATGAAGCCATGGGCCAGCAGCTGCAGGCGAAGAAAATCCTCGAGGACGCGGTGGCCATCTCGCCGCACATGGTACGCCGCTTGCGCCACCTGGGCGGCATCGCCTTCGACACGGGCGACATCGGCGCGGCCGAACGGGCCTACAAGCAGGTGGTGACGAAAGCCAAATACTCGGAATTCCGCGATCCCGAAGATCATGTGAATCTGGTCAAAACGCTGGTCAAGAAAGGCGATGCACCGCAAGCGAGCGGCGTGCTGCGCGACATGGAGCGCTCCTTGCGCGGCGGCGCCAACGTGGAAGCGTGCCGCGCCATCTCGGCCGCCATGCTGCATGAATTGTCGGGCAACGACATCGCCGCCGCCACCGAACTGCAACTGGCCGCCGCCGCCCTGGACACGGCACGGGGCCTGTCGACGCAGCTGAAGGTGGGCCTCGTGCAAAGCTGCCTGAAAAACAACCTGGAACAGGCGGCGTCCGACGTCATGATGAAACTCGTCAACGAAGCCGACAGCGACGTGACGATGGAAGCGGCCGTCGACGTATTTGAAAAAGCGGGCCGCCACGACCTGGCGCAAGGCATGGGCCAGCAAATCACGAACCAGGTACAGGAACTGATGCAGGATGCGGCCAGCAAGTCGGAAAGCGGAGAGCTCAAGGGAGCCGTATTCGTGCTGCGCCAGGCCTTGCGCAAGACTCCAGGCAACCTGCCCGTGCTGTTCGCCTCCGTCGACGCCATCCTGCGCCAGCTCAACATGCTGGGCTGGGAAGCCCCGCTGGCCGAACAGGCGCAACACCAGATGCAGGTGATCCGCAAGATCGACCCCAAGCATCCGAAACTCGAGTCGCTCAAGCAGCAGTACGAGGCGACGCAGCACAAGTATGGTATTGCGACTTGAGCTGAGGGACGCACTGCAAACCTGCTGCGCAGCCCACTCTCGGGTCGGCGTTGCTCGCCGTACTAAAGTACGGCTGCGCTACTCAACCCGACATTGGGCTTGCTCGCGACGGTTTTCAGAGGCGTCGTGGCGTGCGTTGACGTCAAAAACGCACAGCCCATTTCCGATCATTCACGTAGGTCGGACACGTAGGTCGGATTAGCGAAGCGTAATCCGACGCCATTGTTAGCTCAGTAGTGTCGGATTACGCGGCGTGCCGCCGCTAATCCGACCTACGCACTACGTCCCTCTTGCCGCCACAAGGTTGATCAGCCCCGCGATATCAACGCTCGCCCCTGAGCGTGTAGACCGGCTTCTCGGACTCGCCCTTCTCCGCCATCGCCAGCACGCGCTGCAGCTCCTTGCGCTCGTTGCCCTCCTTGGCCGATGACACCAGGTTGCGCAGGATGGCGACATGCGCCGTCTGCAGCGCCTGTGCCGCGGGCACGGCGATGTCCGGCTTCACGCCGACATGCTCCCAGTTGGTTTTGGTGACGGCATTGGTCGTGCGCGCGGTCGGAATCGCGACAATGATGTCCTGCCCTACGTTGTACCAGCTCACGGGATTGGAGCCGCCGCCGGTGGTTTCTCCGACCACCGTCCCCCGTTTCTGCGCCTGGATGCCATAAGAGAAATCCTCCCCGCCGGAAAACGTGCGGGCCGAGGTCAGCACGTACACGGGCTTGTCGTAACGCTGTGCGACCGTCTTCACGGTCCAGAACTGCCGCGTCGTACCGGTCGGGCGATCGTACATGTCGATCAGGTGACGCTCGTCGCCGAACGGGAAGAAATGACTCATCAGGTAAGCCACGCTGGCCGGGCTGCCGCCGCCGTTGCGGCGCAGGTCGAGGATCAGCGCATCCGTCCCCGCCATGAGCGACATCGCCGCCGTGTACGCCGCGGCGACGAATTCCGGACCGCCGAAGCCGCGCAGCTCGATATAGCCGACGTTGCCGGGAAGGCGTTCGATCTTCTCGATGTCATAGCCGCGCCGGGTGGTCTGGTCGCGCCATTCGTCAATCTTGGCGCGGCTGGGCACTTCGGCGGCACCGCTGCGCTCACGAAGACCTTCGTAAAACGCGGCGCCGAAATGCAAGTCACCGCTCAGTTCCCGCAAGTCCTTCGCCAGCGCCGCACTGAAGGCCTTCACGTTGGCGGCGGTCGCATAGCCTCCTTCGGCATTTTTCCTGGTAATCGCAATGCCGACCCGTTCGGCCACCGCTGGCTCGATGTAATTCGCGTTCATTTTCACTGCCAGTGTCTGCACGATCGCCGTGCGATCGGCCGCGTTCAACGCGGTGTCCTCCGCCGCAAAGGCGTGCAACGACAACAACGTGCCCAATACGATTGCTGCGGCAAGCTTCTTTCTACCTGACATACATTCCTCCAAGTTAGACTACGAAACGTTTGATCGTTGTGCGAAAAGTGTGCGTGGCTGCATCATTCGGGTTACTCGCCAGGTGTTGTCGTGCCTGCGTCAGAGCGGGCATCCAGGCGCAGCCTGCCATCGTGGATGCGCGCGCCGAAGGAGCGCGTCTCGAGTACGGCGATCGCCTGTGCGAGGCAGTCGGACAAGGGAAACGCCAGTTCCGCATCGAGGCTGTCGGCCGCGGATTTGGTCGCCTGCCAGCACAACCGCAGGCGCGGCAGCAGCGCTGCGCCAGCGGCGCTGAGGCGCACCACGCGCTGCCTGCCGTCTTCGCCGCCGGCCACCGTCAACAGGCCTTTCTTCACCATCAAAGCCACTGTCTGGGTCGCGGCAGGCTGCGTGAGGCCGCCCAAGGCCGCCAGCTCCCCAATGGTCGCGCTCGGCTGCTCGGCCAGCACCCGCATTACCGGCGTGTAGCGCGGCCGGTAATCGAGCCCCGCTTCCACGTAGGCCTGCTCGACCGCGCCGTCGAGCAGTTCGATGAGATGTCTTAATTGCGTGCCCAGTCCTGGTTTCATGCAACCATCGTAGCACTATTTATATAAGAGCTTATATAAATATTTGAAAACTATTGAAGCGGCCCACCATCCAACCAAGGTGGCCTCAGCGAAGCGCCTGCTTGTGCACGTTATAAGTTAGCGACGATTGGTACTTGGCAATAGGTTCGCTGCCACTGCAGTGCCTGCATCAGCGCGGGAGTTTATAGCGTACCAGCAGCGTAGCTCCCTTGCCGCCAGGTGGCGTCAGCAGTATCTCGTCACCCGGCTGCATCTCTTCATACATCACCGTGCAACAGGTCGGCATCGAGTGGCCGCGCGCCGGATAAACGCCAACCTGGGTGTGCAGGTTCGCAGCGCGTACGTCCACACTGGACTTGCCAGCCTTTGCTTCGTCTTGCAGCAGCTTGCGCAGTACGGTGACGAAGTCCCCTTTGCTGAGCCTGGCAGGCGCCTGATTTGCTTGCGGGCGAGTGGTTGCGTCGTTTTTCATGGCAGTTTCTTTCAGTAAATAAATTTTCGCCACTATAACATTCGCTCCTGGCGCAACACGACCAGGGGGCGCAGCGAGGCCATCACATCCGACCGAGGCAACCGCGGCAGAGTGCCTGCGATGGAGCTGCCATCATGATCGGCGCGACATGGCATCTGGCGTCTGGTCAAAGCAGAAGCTACGCTGGCCGCTTACGTGCTCCAAGTGATGAGGCGACCAGCCATTTGGGGTAAAGTGCTGCATCCAGCGGATTGACCCGCCGGTTTGAATTGCCAACGGCAGTAGCCAACAGCAGGCATTGCAAACGTTAACGTCTTGTGGGGTTCAAGCACCTAGAGGAAAATCATGGCAGGAAAATTTTTGAGCCGAGGCGCGCTAGTCCACCTTATCAAGAGTCAGGAACGAACTAATGCTATTCAGAAGCGCGATGGATTAACCCAGCACCCGGTGCGAACAACTGTGTGTGGCTGCCCTGACCCTGATTGCGGTGGCTGGCATACCATACTGATTGAGAAAAACGTGCCAACCGAAGACGAATGCAGGTCGATTTTGCAACGTGAAAAGACCAAAAGAAAGGGCTAGTTGCGTATGCCGAATCTGGCCAAGAGCGGATGTTGAATAAGTTTGCAATGGGCAAGAACACAAGTTGTTTAATTCAGGGGCGTGCAGTCGCCCATTTCTAAATATGGAATCAATGACAGTGATGGCAATAAAGTGGAGGAACCAGGAGGTGCGAAGCCACAATGGCCTCGTGTGCAACAACGGTGACATCTACGAAGTGCACGAAACCTGGATGGCCAGAGTACATGAAAAACAGGAGCTTGGCGGTTGGCTCAATGTCGCGATTCTGGCGCAAGAAGAGTTGTATGGTGGTCAGTACATAGTCAAGTGCGGAGAGGCTGCGGAACACGGCTCAATCGGCGTAGTCGTTTTGGAATCGCTGCAAAATCATGAACCTGTTTGGACGTTTGTTTCGGATCAATCCAATCCATTTGATCAAATAACAATCAAGGGCGGCTGGGTTGTGGTGCTGTCAACGTCAGGCGCCGTGTTACGGTTTGGTGCGCCAATGAGGGAGGCAAGGCTTCTGCTTACGCGTACTTCGATCCATGGCTCTAACGACGGGCGCTTGTAAAGTGGTGAGAGGCTGCGCGTCCGCTATGCTTAGGTGATGCCTTTTAGGCAGCCTCCGGCCAAGAGCAGCCGTTCAATGATCGGTTCAATTATGAAATTTATGCAATACGATGTAGTTAAGATTGTGGCAGTCAACGTGGAACAGTTTGCATTAGCTGACGAGTCTAATCTTCGGCGACCCATGGTCGGGGACGTCGCAACCATTATTGAACTTTATTCCTCCCCAGTGGGATACGAATTAGAGTGCAGTGACGCAAACGGTATTACGCAGTGGCTGATGGCGTTTCGGCCTGAAGATGTCGTGCTAGAGTTACGCCTTTAGTATTTCCGAGAACGGCCAAAAGCAGCCCAATTGATATAGGAACTAGATGCTCGTTATTGTTCACGTAAATCGCGATAGTGTTCATGCTGGCGATGACTTAGAGTCTCATGCTGCAGAAGTCGAAGTTGATTTAGACTCAGATATTGGCAGCATGTTGAAAGATTTGAAGTCAAGTTATTTGCCAGGCATTGCTGACGGTGTCGCCACGTGGATTATTGCGTGCTCAGGTAACGGCCCTAGTCCAATTGGGGTACTCGCGCAGCAATGGCAAGAGCCTCGCCTACGAGTACCATTGGAAACACCTATAACTCAAGTGCTTGGGAGCGGCCGACTCAGCGTAACGTTTGAATATTGGTGCCAGAAAGACCCAGCGTTTGTTTTCGAAAGAATCGCCGCTGGAAAAGAGCCACCATCGAAATGGTAGTCTCTGAACGGCCAAATGCGGATATCGAACGAAAACTTGAAATGACGAAAATAAAAATCAATTCGCCTAAAAAACTTTCCATGTACAAGTGGAAGAAGTTAGGTTCTGAGTCTTTACGAAACGCTTTACGTTTGCATCAGGACTCTATATCGCTGTTTGATTTAAAATCATATCCCTCAGCATTTCAATTATCAGTACTCACACTAGAGGAGTTCGCGAAAGCGAAATGGGTTGAACACTATTACTATAGCTCTGTGACGAACGAGGGGTTTCCTGATGCTGAATTTGAGCAAGGTTGGCTAAAACTCTTGTACATTCACTCTGAGAAGCAGTTCGGATTTGTCGCTCGAGATATGTTTGAGTATTCTTCAAAATTGGTCAACGCTTTGAAAAGTGGCGACCTTGAGCGCCGTAAACAACAAGCTGTGTATGTTGGACTGGAACGCGACAAAAAAACCATAAAAACAGATGGAAAAATTTCACTCCCCACCAAAATAAAATATGAAGATGCGAAGCGAATGATTTCCTGGATAAATGCGGAATTTCTGTTTGCGCGCAAGCTTCTTAATTTCCACGGGTCGTACTTTGGAATCGAAGCGATGGACGACATCCTACTTTCGTCGGCAGCTGACTGCTTGAAGGAGTGGCCATTTAAGTCGCGAATGCGTTCACGCTCCCATCTCAAAGCTCATATCAATCAACAAAAGTGACGGGTGCCTGACCCGTAACTGTGGCATTTAAGGATTTTTCGGTAGTTTAGTTTTATATCTTGAGCACAGATAAAAATACCGGTGTTTTCAATTTAAAGCGAAGATCCGAGAGGAGCGACAGCAACCGGTAAGAGTCGAAAAACATTTGAATACAGCCACTCCGTTTGGATAATTATCTGGTCATCGGACAGTCTGTCCAATAATGTCAATTAGTCAATTGTGCCGCGTCGGTCTTTATACTTCGGATCAACATACCCAGCCACCAAGTAAGCATAGACTTCCTGCAGATTGTCACGTAGCTCATAACAATCATCGGCAAATAAGGGGGCGTGTGGAAAAATCCCATAGCGCGACTCCGGATGCATCGTCATGACGCGACTTTCGTAATACTCTTCGAAATATTTCCCTCGCGGCTCCTGATTAAAGACGCGCGCGATATAAGTGGCGACGTCACTAGATGTAACGTTCTTTCCTCCTCTATTTTCTAAGATTCGAATGATGAGGCGAAACGATGCTTCCAGTGAAATGAATAGCGTATTGATCGACTCCTCAAGAAATTGGTGGTGACGGGAGATCATCCCACATCGCAATAGCGTGGAGAGGCCTCGTATTAAGAGGTAATCCCCTGCATCGATGCTCTTCAGTAGTGTCTGTTGAAGCTTTTCGCGTTTTGGTAGTGTAGAACAGTGGTAGGATGATCCTCCGAAGATGGGCGGAAGCGCAATCTCACGAGCATCCGAAACAATAATTGAGATTGGCTTCGTTGGCGTAGACCAAGGTATTGGAGCCAATGCTCGAGTGATCAACTGCGCACGAATCGCGCGGAGCAGTCGCTTGCTGGTCAATGGTTGGTCAGTTTGAATAAGATAAGGACGACCAACAGGATATATCGAAAAAAAGTCGTTTTCCCGGTTGGTTGCTAATAGGATAGAGGCGTAGAGTTTAATTTCATTGAGGCTGATCCACTCCACCTCAGAGTAGTAATTCTCGCTTGCATCGATCGGCGGCGAACAAGGTACAACCGAAAAACAGAGGCCCTCGCCGATCACAACCGATCCAAGCTCGTTCAGCATGGATTTCGCGGGATAAGTACCCCACGGCGAAAGCATCCTTACTTCGTGTGTAGGGATATCCCGCCGGCAGTATTTTCTGGAATATTTTAGGAATCGTAAGCGCATAAGTGAGTGCCATTGTTACATACTCGGACTCGCCAAGCACGCCAGATCGGGAGGGAGCCGCGGCCGTCAGCTTCGGGGCGCGCGGTTTGACGTGAGAATTTGTGAGTTTTGCAGATGAGCAAGCTGCTATCCTGACTGACCTCGGCCGAATTCGGCCAAAAGCGGACGGTCAGTCGCCGCGGTTTTGCTTGAGCATGTCCTCGATCAGGACGGCAGGATATTGGTCAGACCTGCCGCTTTATCCCCGGTATTGCAGCGTAGACGTGCAGCACATCTCCATCAATATGTATCACCTGCGCCGGTGTTCCTTCGAACACGGGCGCAAGCAGCAAGGGGCGCAGGTCGCCACTTGCCACTGCCGCATCAAGAAATACCAGCAGCTCAGTGACGCTGGCCTGCACCACACGGCCCTGGAAGATAACGCGCTTGCCGGCATGTGCGACCAGCTTGTGGGCCACGTAATATGCTGGCGCCGTCAACTGCATCCGCAAGTCGGTCATCGAATCGTATGCGACCAGCGGGCCGCCACGCAGGACCGGCGCCAGCATGCTGAAAAACAGCGCATCGGCATCCGGTCCCGGCGCGACTTCCTGCTTTGCCAGCGCCGCAAAAGTGTACTCGTTCTTCATGCAGCCCTGGCCTGGTATGGGATGTGCCGACGAACGTCGATGTGTGCGGTTTTCATGGGCAAAGCATAGCACGGCGAGCAAGCATTCATTTGAATGCCGGTTGTGGCAGCCTTCAAGCATACGTGAGATCAAATGCTTCAATCCCACGCCAATTTCAACAGACCGCAAACGAACTTTGAAGGTCCGCTTCGGGGCGAAAGCAGACGAACACGACGGCCAGGGACAAGATGGCGAACAGGACTGATGCTATGACTAATGCAATGCTGCCCGACGGCTTCAGCTGCTCACCTTTCAGCACAGTCGGATTACGGCCCCGCTAATCCGCCCTACGCTCCACCCGCGCCACCACCAGCTCAATCAATTCCGCAATCAACGGCCGGAACGTGGCCGCATTACCGCCCTGCCCCAGCATCACGGTGCGCGTGGTCAGGTGCGAGAAGACGGCGTCGAACAGGATTTGCGGCAGGTTGGAAAATGAGGTATCGGGCGCGATGCGGCCCTGGGTGCGCTGCTGCTCCAGCAGGCGCAGGATGAGCGCATGCCACACTTGCGGGCCGTGCTCGTACCAGGTCTGGCCCACGGCCGGCACGGCGGCGGCGCCCGTGACGACGAGGCGGTAGAAATCCACGTGGCGGGGGCTGGTGACGACGGCTACCAGTTCGTCGAGGATCAGCTGCAAGCCCTGCTCCAGGCCCGCTTGCGACGTGTCGAGCTGGCGCAGCGCGATGATGAAGTCGGCACACAGGTATTCGACCACGGCCACCAGCAGTTCCTGCTTGCTGCCAAAGTAGCGGTAGGCGGTGGCTTTCGAGCCGCCCGCCTCGGCCACGATGGCGTCCATGCTGACGCCGTCGTAGCCGGATTCAAGAAAGAGTCTGGATGCCGCCACCAGCAGCTTGCGCCGCCGCTCCTCGCTTCGGGTACTCGGGGAAGCTGGAACGGTGCGCAACTGGGGCATGAAGCAAACTCTTACTATGTCTTGGGAAGCGCGTATGCTATCACGTAATCCCCCCGGTCCGGGCTCTGGCGGGCACCGCCCGCAACGACCACGACGTACTGGCGGCCCGACTTGGGCGACACATAGGTCATCGGCGTGCCTTGCGAACCGACGGGCATGCGCGCCTTCCACACTTCATGGCCGGTGGCGATGTCCATGGCGCGCAAATAGTAATCCTGCGTGCCCGCATAAAACACGAGGCCCGACGCCGTGCTCATGCCGCCGCCCAGGGTCGGCATGCCCAGTGGGATGGGCAGCCTCGCCTTGACGCCATTGACCACCGCATCCTGCACCGTGCCGGCCGGACGCTCCCACACTTTTTTCTTCGTCTTGAGGTCGATGGCGGCAAACACGCCCCACGGCGGGCTTTGGCAGGGAATGCCCAGCGGCGAATTGAAGGCCTTGTGGTCGATGACGAAGGGCGTGCCATCCATCGGATAGGTGCTGCCCACGCCGTGGCCCGACGTCAGCTTGGCCACGTCCACCGTTTCGCGCGGTACCAGCTTGACCACTTGCGGCATGCGGATATCGTTGACGAACATATAGCCATTGCTTTCATCGACGGCCGCGCCGCCCCAGTTGAAGCCGCCGTAGTAGCCCGGATAGATCAGCGTTTCTTTCGTGCTTGGCGCCGTGAACTCGCCCTGGTAATTGAGCTTGCGGAAGCTGATGCGGCAGGCCAGCTGGTCGAAGAAGGTGGCGCCCCACATGTCGCGCTCCGTGAGCGTATCCGCGCCGAGGGCCGGCATGCCCGTCGAGTATGGCTGCGTTTTCGACACCCAGTCGCCAGCCGCGTGCTCTTGCGGCACGGGTTTTTCCACGACTTCCGCGATCGGTTTGCCCGTGCGGCGGTCCAGCATGAAGATCTGGCCACGCTTGGTCAGCTGCACCAGCGCGGGGATCTTGCCACCCTTGCCGTCCGGGACGTCGTACAGAGCCGGTTGCGCGGCCACGTCGTAATCCCAGATATCGTGGTGGACGGTTTGATACGTCCAGCGCTCGCGGCCCGTGGCCATGTCGAGGGCAACGATGGCCGATGCGTATTTTTCCGTCAGCGGCGGACGCTTGCCGCCCCAGAAGTCCGGCTGCTCGTTCCCCGTCGGCAGGTAGACCAGACCCAGTGCATCGTCGAACGCGGGCGCCGACCACATGTTCGGCGTGCTGCGCGTGTACGTCTGCCCTTCCGGCGGCAGCTTGGTAATGGCTGGATTGCCCAGGTCCCAGGCCCACACCAGTTCACCCGTGTCGGCGCTGTAGGCGCGCACGACGCCAGACGGTTCATCGGTCGAGCGGCCATCGAACACCCAGCCGCCGAGGATGATCAGGTTGCGCGCCACCGTGGGCGCGGATGTGTAGGCGTAGTACGGCACGTTCATCTTGACCTTGCCCAGGCCGACGGTCAGGTCGACGGAGCCCTTGTCGCCGAAGCCCTCGCACTGCTTGCCCGTCTGCGCGTCGATCTGGATCAGGCGCGCATCCATGGTCACTTGCACGATGCGCTGGGCGCAGGCGCCCGCCACCGGCGCGCTGGCCGCCTGCATGCCGTCAAAACGGAACGGATTCGTCACCTTCGCCGGCTCGTAATAGCCGACACCGCGGCAACGGTTCCACGTCTTGATATTGGCCGGCTTCGGGTCGAAGGTCCAGCGTTCCTTGCCCGTATCCGCGTCGAGCGCGATGACCTTGCTCGTCGGCGTGCACGTATAGATGGTGTCGCCGATCTGCAGCGGCGTGTTTTGCGATTCGGACGCGCCTTCGGCCAGCTCACCCGAGCGGTAGGTCCACGCCACTTGCAGCTTGTCGACATTCTGTTTGTCGATCTGCGTGTACGGCGCGAAGCGCGTGCCCTTCGGGCCATAGCCGTAATGCGCCCAGTTGGCGCTGCCGCCGTTCACCGCCGCCAGCGCATCCTGCTGCGGCTGCACGGTGGCCTCAAGCACGCCATGCGGCTTGAACATGGCGGCGAAACCGGCCACCAGCACGACGGCAACCAGGGCCGCGAAACCGCGCGACTGGCCAGTGAGCTTGCGCCCCGCCAGCCACGGATGCAGCAAGGCGGCCACCAGGCCGATGACGAGGAACGGCGCCAGGCGCGGCACCATGGGCCAGAAGGCGAAGCCGATTTCCCACACGGCCCAGACCAGGGTGGCGATGACCAGCGCGGCGACGATGCCGCTCGCCAGCGGTTTGCGGCGCAGATACAGCACGCCGGCAAGGAGCAGGCCGAGTCCGGCCAGCAGGTAGTACCAGGAACCGCCGAGGGTAATAAGTTCGATGCCGCCGGCGGCCAGGGCCAGGCCGGAAAATCCGAGAAAGATGCCGAAAACCGTCAAGGCAAGCCGCTTGCCCCTGAAGACCGCCGGGATCGCCGGCGCTCCTTTATTTACTGAAGTGTCCATTTTTTATCCATGACGCCTCCCCTGCCCAGGCAAATACGCCGGGGATGGCTGGTTTTTTCAAATCTACGTAGTGAAACTGTACTGTACGGTTTCATTTTATGCCGATTTTTGATGCAAGGAAAGAAAAATTGACGCGGGAGCTTGATTTTTGGCGAGGATGGGAAGTTGGCGCAGGTGTCGGATTACGCGCTTGCGCGCTAATCCGACCTACCCGACCTACCGGAACGCTGAACGTGCGTAGGTTGGATTAGCGCAAAGCGCGTAATCCAACAAACACAGGTGCGCCGGGTGTTACAGCGATGCCATGTCGATCACGAAACGATATCTGACGTCGCTCTTCACCACACGCTCAAACGCCTCATTGATATCCTGGATACGGATGATTTCGATGTCCGACACAATATTGTGCTTGCCGCAGAAATCCAGCATTTCCTGGGTTTCCTTGATCGAGCCGATCATGGAGCCGGACAGGCTGCGGCGCCCACCCACCAGGCCGAAGGCACTGATCGGCGGCACGGCGCCGTCGGGGATGCCGACGATGACCATATTGCCGTCGACTTTCAGCAGGTTGATATACTGGTTCCAGTCGATCGCCGCGCCCACGGTACAGATGATCAAATCAAACGTGCCGGCCAGTTTGGTGAACGTTTCCGCGTCGTTGGTGGCGTAGTAATGGTCGGCGCCCAGGCGCAGGCCGTCTTCGCGCTTCGACAAAGTCTGGCTCAGCACCGTCACTTCGGCACCCATGGCGTGGGCGATTTTCACGCCCATGTGGCCCAGGCCGCCCATGCCCAGGATGGCGACCTGCTTGCCAGGACCGGCCTTCCAGTGGTTCAGCGGCGAATACAGGGTGATGCCGGCGCACAGCAGCGGCGCCGCGGCGTCCAGCGGCAGGTTGTCGGGAATCGACAGCACATAGCCTTCCTTGACGACGATGCTGTCCGAGTAGCCGCCCTGCGTGGCCGTCTTGCCGTCCGCTTCGACGCCGTTGTAGGTCTGGATCAGGCCTGGCATGTACTGTTCCAGGTCCACGTTGCGCGTCTTGCAAGTGGTGCAGGAATCGACGAAGCAGCCCACGCCCACGTGGTCGCCCACCTTGAACTTGCTGACGTTGGCACCGACGGCCGTGACGACGCCGGCGATTTCATGGCCGGGCACCATCGGGAAAGCGGCGCCGCCCCATTCGTCGCGCGCCTGGTGGATATCGGAATGGCACACGCCACAGTATTTGATCGAGATGGCCACGTCGTCTTCGCGCGGGGCGCGGCGCTCGAACGTGAACGGTTGCAGTGCGGAAGTCGGGCCCAGTGCGGCGTAGCCTTTGGCGATGGTGGTCATGAAAACTCCTGTGTCTAGATGTGTGTGGCGAGGGGTGACGCGTGCCATGCATGCGATTGCACAAGTGTGCCCGAGATGCCCGGCCGCCGTTACCGCGATCCTGCAAGACCTTTGCACGATCCTCCAAATCTGCGTAAGATCAGCCCCTGCCCTTCTTCGCCTCACGCATACTGAACGCCATGTCCACGCCACTTACTCCGCAAGATGAAATCGCCGCCCTGATCAGCCGCCACGCGCCGCGCACGGGCGACTACACGACGGCCATCGGCAACCTCAGTTTCCACCGCCAGTCGTCGGTCACGGAATCGCTGTTCCATGCGGCGCGCCCCAGCGTGGCCATCATCGCGCAGGGCGCGAAAGACGTCACCCTGGGCACGGAAACCTTCCACTACAGCCGCATGCAGTATCTGCTGACGTCCGTCGACTTGCCGGTGCAGGTGCGCGTGGTGGAAGCGAGCGTGGAGAAGCCGCACCTGTGCGTGGTGCTGGGCATCGACATCGCCGACGTGGCCGCGCTGCTCGACAGCGAAAGCGGCGGCGACAGCGTGGCGCAGCAGAAAATCCTGCCTGCCACGCGCGGCATTTCCGTCAGCGACGTGTCGGCCGAACTGCTCGACGCCATGCTGCGCCTCGTGCGCCTGCTCGACAAACCGGCGGAAATCGCCACCTTGGCGCCATTGATCCGCCGCGAGCTGACCTACCGCTTGCTCAATGGCCCCGTCGGCGCACGCCTGCGCCACATGGCGCTGGCCAGCAGCCAGTCGCACCAGGTGGGGCAAGCCATCGACTGGATCAAGCACAATTATTGCGAGCCGCTGCGCATCGAGCACCTGGCCGGCATGGCGAACATGAGCATGTCGTCGCTGCACCACCACTTCAAGGCGATTACGGCCATGACGCCGATGCAGTACCAGAAACTGCTGCGGCTGCAGGAAGCGCGGCGCCTGATGCTGGTCGAGCAGATCGACGCGGGCACGGCCGGCTACCGGGTCGGCTACGCCAGCGAATCGCAGTTCAGCCGCGAATACAGCCGCCAGTTCGGCCGCGCGCCCATGCGCGACGTGGGCCAGGTGCGTGCGCAGCTCAGCGGTGCCAATGGCGGCACGGCCTATTCCGTCTTGCCGTAAGCGCCGCCACCCGGCGTCTCGATCACGAACACGTCGCCAGTCAGCATGTCGGTCTTGCCGATATGGGGCAAGTGTTCCACCGTGCCGTCAACCCGCTCCACGTAATTGCGCCCCAGCGCGCCTGCCTCGCCGCCGTCCATGCCGAAAGGCGGATGGATGCGGTTGTTCGACAAGATCGCCGCCGTCATCGGCTCCAAAAAGCGCACCCGGCGCACGCCGCCATTGCCGCCGTGCCAGCGCCCCGCCCCGCCCGAATCTGCACGGATGCTGTAGCTGTCGAGGCGCACGGGAAAGCGCCACTCGAGAATTTCCGGATCCGTCAGGCGCGAATTGGTCATGTTCGTCTGCACCACGTCCGTGCCGTCAAAACCGGGGCCGGCCCCCGAGCCGCCCGATATCGTCTCGTAATACTGGTATTTGGCGCTGCCGAACGTGAAATTGTTCATCGTGCCCTGCGACGCCGCCATCGCGCCCAGCGCGCCATACAGGGCGTTGGTGATGCAGGTCGAGGTTTCCACATTGCCCGACACGACGGACGCAGGATACTGCGGGTTGAGCATGGAGCCGGGCGGGATGATCACCGTGAGCGGCTTCAGGCAGCCGGCATTCAAGGGAATCTCGTCGTCGACCAGGGTGCGGAACACGTACAGCACGGCCGCCATGCAGACGGCGGACGGCGCATTGAAGTTGTTCGGCAGCTGGCTTGAGGTTCCCGTGAAATCGATGACGGCGCTGCGTGCCGCTGCGTCGACCCTGATCGCCACTTTGATCTGCGCGCCGTTGTCGAGGTCCAGCGCATAGCTGCCATCCTTCAGGGTCGTGATGACCCTGCGCACGGCTTCCTCGGCATTGTCCTGCACGTGGCCCATGTAGGCTTGTACGACCGGCAAACCGAAATGCGCAACCATCTTGTGCAATTCTTCGGCCCCCTTCTGGTTGGCCGCCACCTGGGCGCGCAGGTCGGCCAGATTTTGCCGGGGATTGCGGGCCGGCCAGCTGGCGCCCGCCAGCAGGGCCAGGGTTTCGTCCTCTGCTAACCGTCCCGTGTCGCCGTCGACCAGTTTGAAATTGTCGATCAACACGCCCTCTTCCTCGATGCGCGTGGAGTCGGGCGGCATGGAGCCTGGTGTCGTGCCGCCGATATCGGCATGGTGGCCGCGCGAGCCGACATAGAACAGGATGGCGCCGCCCACTTCATCGAACACGGGCGAGATCACCGTCACGTCGGGCAGATGCGTGCCACCGTGGTATGGGTCGTTGAGCATGTAGACGTCGCCCGGCCGCATGGCGCCCGCGTTGCGCGTCATGACCGTGCGGATGCTCTCGCCCATGGAGCCCAGGTGCACGGGCATGTGCGGCGCGTTGGCAATCAAATGGCCTTGCGCGTCGAAGATGGCACAGCTGAAATCGAGCCGCTCCTTGATGTTGACGGAATGGGCCGTATTTTGCAGGCGCAGCCCCATCTGCTCGGCGATCGACATGAACAGGTTATTGAAAATTTCCAGCATCACGGGGTCGGCATTGGTCCCGATGGCACGGCGTTCAGGCAAGGCGACGACCCTGCGCAAGACCAGATGGCCATGCGCCGTCACTTCGGCGCGCCAGCCCGGCTCGATGACCGTGGTGGCATTGGCGTCGCTGACGATGGCGGGACCATCGATGGCGTCACCGGGGCGCAAGCTGTCCGCCGCATACAGGCCGCTTGGCCGCCAAGCACCGGCGCAGTACATGTCCACCGCCTGCACGGGCGCCAGCCCACCCGCGCGCGCCGCATACGCGGGCGTGGCCACTTGCGGCGCATCGGACGCGCCGATGGCTTCCACGGAGATCGCTTCGACGATCAGCGCGCGCGCCGGCATCAGAAAGGAAAAGCGTTTTTTGTAGGCCGCTTCGAACTGCGTTTGCATGCTCGCCACCGTATCGAACAGCACGACAAGGGCCGAATCCGTGCCTTCGTAGCGCAGGTGCACGCGCGACACCAGCGCGATGCGTTCCTGTGCCACGCCCTGGCGCAGCAAGTCGCCACGCGCCAGTTCGCCCAGTTGCGCGAAATCGCCGGCCAGGTCCGCGCCCAATGCCGCCTCGATGGCGCGCTCGCGCATGGCGCTCTGGTCGGCCAGGCCCATGCCGTAGGCCGACATCACGCCCGCCAGGCGGTGGATGAACACCGTGCGCATGCCCAGCGCATCGGCCACCAGGCAGGCATGCTGGCCGCCCGCGCCGCCAAAGCTGGTCAGGGTGTATTCGGTGACGTCGTGGCCGCGCTGCACGGAAATCTGCTTGATGGCGTTGGCCATGTTGCCGACCGCGATGGCGACATAGCCTTCGGCCACATCTTCCGGCGTCGAGTTTACCGTGCGCGCCAGCGCTTCGAACTGGGCGCGCACGGTGGCCACGTCCAGCGCTTCATTGGCATCGGGGCCGAAGACGCGGGGGAAGAACGCGGGCTGCAGCTTGCCCAGCATGACGTTGCAGTCGGTGACGGCCAGCGGGCCGCCGCGCCGGTAGCTGGCGGGGCCGGGATTGGCGCCCGCGCTGTCCGGCCCCACCTTGTAGCGGGCGCCGTCGAAATGCAGGATGGAGCCGCCGCCCGCGGCCACCGTGTGGATGCTCATCATGGGCGCGCGCATGCGCACGCCGGCGATCTGCGTCTCGAACACGCGTTCGAATTCGCCCGCGTAATGCGACACGTCGGTGGAGGTGCCGCCCATGTCGAAGCCGATGACCTTATCGAAACCGGCCAGCGCGCTGGCGCGCACCATGCCGACGATGCCGCCGGCGGGACCGGACAGAATGCTGTCCTTGCCCTGGAAGGCGCGCGCATCCGTCAAGCCGCCATTCGACTGCATGAATTGCAGGTGCACGCCGGGCAGCTCCATCGCCAGCTGGTCGACGTAGCGGCGCAAAATCGGCGACAGATAGGCGTCGACCACCGTCGTGTCGCCGCGCGCCACCAGTTTCATCATGGGACTGACTTCGTGCGACACGGACACCTGCGTAAAACCGGCTTCGCGCGCCAGCTGCGCCACCCGCGCCTCGTGCGCGTGATGGCGGTAGCCGTGCATCAGCACGACCGCAATGGCGCGCACTCCGCGCGCATATGCGTGTGCCAGTGCCACCCGCGCGGCCGTCTCGTCGAGCGGGGTCACGACGTCGCCGTGGGCGCCCACTCTTTCATCGATCTCGATCACGTCGCCATACAGCAGTTCGGGCACGATGATCTGGCGCGCGAACAGCTGCGGGCGGTTCTGGTAGGCGATGCGCAGGGCGTCGCGGAAACCGCGCGTGATGGCCAGCACGGTCGGCTCGCCCTTGCGTTCGAGCAGCGCATTGGTGGCCACCGTCGTGCCCATCTTGATGGCGCCCACCAGTTCGACGGGCAGCGGCGCACCAGGCGCCAGGTCCATCAGCTGGCGCATGCCGGCCAGCGCCGCGTCGCGGTACTGGCCAGGATTCTCCGACAGCAGTTTATGCGTGGCCAGGCTGCCGTCAGGACGGCGCGCCACGATGTCCGTAAAGGTGCCGCCCCGGTCGATCCAGAATTGCCAGTCCATCGCCTTGCCCCCGTACTTATGTGATATGGCTATTGTAGCCGCACAATTACGGCGCACCGCAGGCGTGCGCGGCTTGCCTTTCGCTCGCTTCGGCCTTATGTTGAAGATATGCTGACTAACGGAACACGCTCCATGAACCTGATCGACTCTGCCGCCCCCTTGTATTCCATCGCCGAACTGCGCGCCATCGAACAGGCGGCCATGCGCGACCTGCCGCAAGGGCTGCTGATGCAGCGCGCGGGCCAGGCCGCCGCCAGTGCCGCCCTGAAGCTGCTGCACGCCCAGGACGATGGCGACGACGCGGGCCACCGGCGCGTCCTGGTGCTGGCTGGCCCCGGCGACAACGGCGGCGACGCGCTGGAAGCGGCCGCGCACCTGGCCGGCAGCGGCACCGAGGTACTCGTCTGGCTGGCGCCCGAAGCGCAAGCCACGTCGCCCGAACGCGAACAGGCGCTGAGCCGCGCACGCAACAGCGCCGCGCACTTCATGGATGCGGCAACGACGAAGGCCTCAGCCGCGGTGGGCGCGGCACCATGGCACCTCGTCATCGATGGCCTGTTCGGCATCGGCGCGTCGCGCCCCCTGGACGGCGAATGCCGGGACATGGCGCAGCTGGTCAACAATCTCGATTGCCCCGTGCTGGCCCTCGACGCGCCCAGCGGCCTGCACGCGGACACGGGCGCCATCGACGGCGTCGCCATCCGCGCCACGCATACGCTCACCTTCATCGGCGACAAGCCGGGCCTGCACACGGCGAATGGCCGCGACCATGCGGGGGACGTGGAAGTGGCGGCGCTGGCCATCGATCCCTCCCTGCTGCCGCCCGCCAGGGCCCAGCTGGGCGGCCTGCACCTGTTCGCCCGCCATTTGCTGCCACGGCGCCAGAACACACACAAGGGCAGCTACGGCAGTGTGGCCATCATCGGCGGCGCGCAAGGCATGGCCGGCGCGCCCATCCTGGCGGCCCGCACGGCCCTGCATGCGGGCGCGGGACGCGTGTATATCGCGTTTCCCGATGCGCCGCCCGCCTTCGACAGCGGCCAGCCGGAACTGATGTGCCGGCACGCCAGGGACGTGGATTTCTCGGGCCTGCACTTCGCCGCGCTGGTGGCCGGTCCCGGCCTCGGCGACAAGGCCGGGACGGTGGAACTGCTGCAGCGTGCCATTGACAGCGACAGCCCCCTGCTGCTGGACGCGGACGCGCTGAACCTGATGGCGGCCGAGCCGGAGCTGCAATCGGCGCTGGCCGTGCGCACAGGCGCGGGGGCGACGATATTGACACCGCATCCGCTGGAAGCGGCGCGCCTGCTCGACATGACGGTGGCCGAGGTGCAGGCCGACCGCCTGGGCGCGGCGCGTCAGCTGGCCACGCAGCTGGGCGTCATCGTGGTATTGAAAGGTTCGGGCACGGTGATCGCCGCGCCCGATGGCCAGGTCGTCGTCAACAACACGGGCGGCCCCGCGCTGGCGACGGCCGGCACGGGCGACGTATTGTCCGGCCTGTGCGGCAGCCTGCTCGCGCAAGGCTGGCCGGAATGGGAAGCGGCGATAGGCGCCGTCTGGCTGCATGGCGCGGCGGCCGACGCGCTGGTGGCCGCAGGCAGCGGCCCGATCGGGCTGACGGCAGGGGAATTGATCCCCGCGATACGCCGGTTGATCAATGCCTTGTCGGCATAAGCATGGCGCGCTTGTGTTGGATTACGCTGTGCTAATCCAACCCACACCCCGGAGGTCGGGTAGGTCGGATTAGCGGAACGCGTAATCCGACAACACCACCAGCAATCACACCAGCCGACCCGCCGCAATCGTAATCGTCCGCCCGCAACGGGCCGCGATCGAACTGTCGTGCGTGACGAGCACCAGGGTCGACCCGCGTTCGCGGTTCAGCTCGAACATCAGCTGGATCACGGCTTCGCCGGTGGCCGCATCGAGGCTGCCCGTCGGTTCATCGGCGAACAGCAGCGGCGGCTCCGTGACGAACGCGCGGGCCAGGGCCACGCGCTGCTGCTCGCCGCCGGACAGGTATTTCGGATAGTGCTTCAGGCGGCTGCCCAGGTTGACCCTGCCCAGCATGGCTTGCGCCTTTTCCTTCGCATCCGGGTCGCCGCGCAATTCCAGCGGCAGCATGACATTTTCCAGTGCCGTCAGATGGGCCAGCAGCTGGAAGGACTGGAACACGAAACCAAGCTTTTCCTTGCGAAAACCGGCGCGGCCGTCTTCATCGAGGGCGAAGATATCGGTGCCGTCGAGGATGACTTTGCCTTCGCTCGGCGTGTCCAGTCCCGCCAGCAAACCCAGCAAGGTGGACTTGCCAGAACCGGAGGCGCCGACGATGGCCAGCGTCTCCGCCGTTTGCACGGTAAAATCGACTTGATGCAGGATGGTCAGCTCACCATCGGCATCGGGTACGCGCTTGGCCAGCTGGACCACTTCGATGGCCGGCTGGGCATTTTGGCTGTTGGGTGCGGCGGGCCGCTGGGCCGCTGCGTCGGACGGGAGAAAACTGGTGGAAGTCGCTTTAGGGAATTCGGGCATGCTGATCTATCTTAAAAAATTTCGTGAACAAATAAGTGTCGAGGGCAGCAGCCGCATGTGGCGGCGCACCCTGTCCTTGCTTCCTGCGGCAGCCCTGCTGCTGGTATCGAGCATGACGAACGCCTATTCTGCACCAAAAACGCTGCTGGTGCTCGGCGACAGTCTGTCGGCCGAGTATGGGCTGGCGCGCGGCACGGGCTGGGTGGCGCTACTGGAACAGCGGCTGCAAGCGCAAAAGAACGACACGCGCATCGTCAACGCCAGCATCAGCGGCGAGACCACGAGCGGCGGCCGCGCGCGCCTGCCTGCCCTGCTGGCCAAGCACCAGCCCGACGTCGTGCTGATCGAACTGGGCGCCAACGACGGCTTGCGCGGCTTGCCCGTGGCAGCCGCCGAGGCGAATCTGCGCGCCATGGGCGAGGCAGCCAAAAAATCGGGCGCGCAAGTGGTGCTGGTGGGCATGCGCATGCCGCCCAACTATGGCCGCGCCTACGGCGAGCAGTTTTACGGCGTGTACGGCAAGCTGGCCAAGGAATGGAAGGCGCCACTGGTGCCGTTCATGTTCGAAGGCATCGCCGACCAGCCGCAGCTGTTCCAGGCCGACCGCATGCACCCGAATGCGAATGCGCATCCGACGATCTTGAGGAATATCTGGCCGCGGCTGGCGCCGTTGCTGGGGGCGAAGTAAGCCGGTTGTTGACGTTAGCTCTAGCCCGAGGCAAAGATCCGGGGTCAGATGGGGTCGCCGAGACCCGCCGGGGGGATATGCCCCAGTGGGGCATATCCCGATCGCGAAGCGACTGACCCCAGCTTTATGCTGACGATCCCGCTCGCGTCCATGGCACGCTCACTCCACAGACAAAATCCACAGACAAAAAAATAGCCGCTCAAGAGCGGCTATTTTTGTGGGCTAAACTGATTACGGTGCTTCCGGCGCTGCTGCAACCGGTGCGGTCACCGGCTTGACGATCTTCACCTTGGCCTTGGCTTTCAGGTACTCGACGTAGTCGAACATTTCCTGTTGTGCCAAGATGCCGCTGATCTGGTCTTTCTCTTGCTGGCGGCGCGCTGCGTCCACTTGTGCTGGCTGCTGCACCTTGGCGATGCGGTAGATGCCGTAGCCCAGGGCTGGCAGGTCCACGCCCACATAGGCTGGCAGCTTGCTCGTGTCCGCTTTCATGACTTGCGCGATGGCGGCACGGTTGATGCCGTCGAGCTTGCTGCGCGATACCCATTGCGCCGCGCCGAAACCGGTGGCGTCACCGGAAGCCTTCAAGGCGGCCAGCTTGGTCTCGCCCGCTTTCTTGGCCAGCTTTTCCGCTTCTTCCATCGTCACGCGCTGACGGATCATCGCTTCGACTTCGGCCAGCGGACGCTTCGAGGCAGGCTTGAATTCCACCACGCGGCCGGCGATCAGCACGTTAGGTGCGACGGTGACGGCTTCCGTGTTGCGCTTGTCTTTCAGCGAGTCGTTCGAGAAGATGGCTGTCAGGAACTTGGCGTTGTTGAACGGTGCCTTGCCCAGTGCTGGCGACGGCGTGCGCGACAGATTGGCGACGGTTTCCACTTTCAGCTTCAGCTTGTCGGCCACCGGCTTCAGGCTGTCCGATTGCTCGTAGACCGTGTTGGTGAACGTTTCGGCCATTTCCGAGTATTTCTTGGCGGCAAATTGCTTGCGCAGGTCGGCCGTGATTTCGCCGCGCACTTCGTCCAGCGCACGGACGTGCTGTGGCTTGAGCGAGGTGACGGTCAGGATGTGGAAGCCGAAATCGGAAGCGACGACATCGCTGATTTCGCCTTGCTTGAGTTTCGCGACAGCGCTCAGCAGCGGTGCTGGCAAACCATCCTTGCCAATTACGCCCAGGTCGCCGCCCTGTTCCGCGGACGCCGGATCTTCCGACTTGGCTTTCGCCACGGCGGCAAAGCTGGCTGGCGCCTTGCGGACTTCCGCCAGGATGGCTTCGGCCTTGGCCTTGGCGGCTGCCTTGTCGGCGGCCGACGCGTCTTTCTTGACGGCTACCAGGATGTGGCTGGCCTGGCGCGCTTCTTCCGTCGTGTAGGCTTTCTGGTTCTTCGCGTAATAGCCGGTCACGTCGGCGTCGGTGACGTCGACCTGCTCGCCGGCGGCGCTGTCGTCCAGCACGACGTACTCGACCTTCGCTTGTTCCGGGATTTCGAAGAACTTGCTGTTCTTGTCATAGAAAGCCTTGATCATGGCGTCCGTCACTTTGACTTCCGACACGTACTGGGCGATCGGCAGCAGCAGTTCCTGCACTTCACGCTCTTCCGAGGTGATGTCGGACAGGCGCTTGGAGACGGTGTTCGGCGCGAAGGCGGTGCCTTGCACGGCGCTGGCCAGTTGCTGCAGGGCCAGGTCGCTGCGGCGGCGCGCATCGTACATCTGCGGCGTCATGCCCTGGGCGGCCAGCATGGCCTTGTAGCGTTCCAGGTCGAATTTACCGTCCGGCAAGGTCAAGCCCGGGATGTCCAGCACTTCCTTTTGCAGCACGGCATCGCTGATGACCAGGTGGCTACGACCCACTTCGGCGGCCACGGCGCGCTCGGCGATCAGGTTGTCGAGGATGCTCTTGCGCGCTTCCGGCGTGTCGAACATTTTCTGGTCGAACTGCTCGCCCATCATCTGGCGGTAGCGGTCGATCTGCTGGCGTTGCGCTTCTTCATATTGCTGCTGCGTAACGACCTGGTCGCCGACCTTGGCGATGGTGTTCGCGCCATCGCCGAAGCTTTGGTAGCCGCTGATACCGACCAGTGCAAAAGACGGGACGATGACCAGCATCAGGAGAAACTGCATCAAGCGTCGATGGGTACGAATAAATTCAAACATGGTCAGCCAATTCGGGATGAGTGGATCACTATAAAAAAAGGCGAACATGCGTTCGCCTTGATTTCTTCGGCGGAATGGACGGGACAGATGTCCACTTCCCCTTTAGATTCAACAACTTGGCGCTGGAACTAAAGCAGGATTCTGACGCCCAAGCCATTATCTCCTGATTCTACAATGCCCATAGCGCTATAGCAAGAGTAAATCAGGGCGCGCGCCCTGCCCTGGCGCCGCATGGCGGGCAAGGCGCCGGGCTCGATCATTTAACACGGCGCAGCTTAAAGCGGATTTAAACGCGGGTGTTTTTATTCAAAACGGCACGATGGAATTTTAAAAGACAGCGCGCCGAGATAATCTGGCGCTGAAAAAGAAAAACCCGCGCTACTTATTCAGCAGCGCGGGCTTCTATATTCTGGCGGAGCGGACGGGACTCGAACCCGCGACCCCCGACGTGACAGGCCGGTATTCTAACCAACTGAACTACCACTCCTTAAGAGCGTATTTTTTTGGCGGAGCGGACGGGACTCGAACCCGCGACCTCCGACGTGACAGGCCGGCATTCTAACCAACTGAACTACCACTCCGAAAAATACACAGTACTACTTGCATTTGTATTCAGGGTTGCGATTCGTAGAACTTCAACCCTGAAATCGCGGCACCCGGAGGCGCCGCCAAATGTTTCCGGTGATTGTCACCTCACCGAAGTCCGTTAGTTTACAGCATCCTTCAAAGCTTTACCAGCTTTAAATTTTGGAACTTTTGCAGCTTCGATCGTGATCGCTTCTTTGGTACGCGGATTGCGGCCGGTACGCTCAGCGCGTTCGCTGACCGAGAAAGTGCCAAAACCAACCAGCGTCACGCTGTCGTTGTTTTTCAAAGTTTCCGTCACGCCGCCGATAACAGCGTCGAGTGCGCGCGCAGCGGCGGCTTTGGAAATGTCAGCTTTTTCAGCAATGTGGTCGATCAATTCAGTCTTGTTCACTAGCATCCCCAATTACAAAGGTATAAAACGTTTACCGTATCGTTGCGGCACTTTTGGCACCACAGCTGTCCGGCGAAAAAAATGTGCAGGCGTATTAAACAAGCCACACTGTATATGTGTCAAGCGCTTTGGGGGCGCAATTCACGTTTCAATATAAAACAAGCGCTCTAAAAGCGCTTGTTTGGGGAAAACAGGGGTAAAACGTTAGTGTTTTACTACCTCGCCGGCCGCGTCAGGCTTGGCCGCGGCGGCCGTGACAGCCTCCACCGCAGCGACGTCCGCCAACGCTTCAGGCATGCGTTCGAGGGCGATTTCCAGCACTTTGTCGATCCAGCGCACCGGTACGATCTCGAGCTTGTTCTTGACGTTGTCCGGAATGTCGGCCAGGTCTTTCACGTTCTGCTCGGGAATCAGGACCGTCTTGATGCCGCCGCGATGGGCCGCCAGCAGCTTTTCTTTCAGGCCGCCAATCGGCAATACTTCGCCGCGCAAGGTGATCTCGCCCGTCATCGCCACGTCGGCGCGCACGGGGATGCCCGTGAAGACCGACACCATCGCCACCGTCATGGCCGCGCCAGCCGAAGGACCATCCTTCGGTGTCGCGCCTTCCGGCACGTGGATGTGGATGTCGCTCTTCTCGAACACGTCGGCCTTGATGCCCAGGCGCTGTGCCCGGCTGCGCACCACCGTGCGGGCCGCCTCGATCGACTCTTTCATGACGTCGCCCAGGGTACCCGTGCGGATGATGCCGCCCTTGCCCGGCATCGACACGGCTTCGATGGTCAGCAGATCGCCGCCCACTTCCGTCCATGCGAGACCGACCACCTGGCCCACCTGGTTTTCTTTCTCTGCGACACCGAAATCATAGCGGCGCACGCCGAGGAACTTGTCCAGATTCTTCGAGTTGACGATGACTTTCTTGTCGGATTTCTTCAGCAGCAGCATCTTGACCACCTTGCGGCAGATTTTCGACACTTCACGCTCGAGCGAACGCACACCGGCTTCCCGCGTGTAGTAGCGGATGATGTCGCGCAAGGCCGACTCGGCCACCGAGATTTCCTCTTCCTTCAAGCCATTGTTCTTGATTTGCTTCGGCAGCAGATAACGCTGCGCGATGCTGGTCTTTTCATCTTCCGTGTAACCGGACAGACGAATCACTTCCATGCGGTCAAGCAAGGCTGGCGGAATATTGTACGAGTTCGACGTGGCCACGAACATCACGTCGGACAAGTCGAAATCGACTTCGATGTAATGGTCGGAGAACGTGTGGTTCTGTTCCGGATCGAGCACTTCCAGCAGGGCCGACGATGGATCGCCACGGAAATCGGCACCCATCTTGTCGACTTCATCGAGCAGGAACAAAGGATTGCGCACGCCGACTTTCGACAGCGATTGCAGGATCTTGCCCGGCATCGAGCCGATGTAGGTGCGGCGGTGGCCGCGGATCTCGGCTTCGTCGCGCACGCCGCCCAGGGCCATGCGCACGAACTTGCGGTTCGTCGCGCGGGCGATGGACTGGCCCAGCGAGGTTTTACCGACGCCAGGAGGACCGACGAAGCACAGGATCGGGGCTTTGAGCTTGTCGACGCGCTGTTGCACCGCGAGGTATTCCAGGATGCGTTCCTTGACCTTGTCGAGGCCGTAGTGGTCGCCTTCGAGCACTTTTTCCGCATTCGACAGATCGTTGTTGACCTTGGATTTCTTTTTCCAAGGCAAATTGACGAGGGTGTCGATGTAGTTGCGCACGACGGTGGCTTCGGCCGACATCGGCGACATCAGCTTGAGTTTTTTCAGCTCGTTGGTGGCCTTGTCGAGCGCTTCCTTCGGCATTTTTGCCGAAGCGACTTTTTTCTCCAGCTCGTCGAGGTCGGCGCCATCTTCGCCCTCGCCCAGTTCTTTCTGGATCGCCTTGACTTGCTCGTTCAGGTAGTACTCGCGCTGCGATTTTTCCATCTGGCGCTTGACTCTACCGCGGATGCGCTTTTCCACCTGCAGAATGTCGAGCTCGCCTTCGAGCTGGCCCAGCAGGTGCTCAAGGCGCTTGGCCACGCTGAAAATTTCCAGGATGACTTGTTTTTGCTCAAGTTTCAGCGGCAAATGCGCGGCCACCGTGTCGGCCAGGCGGCCGGCATCGTCGATGCCCGACAAGGATGCCAGGATTTCCGGCGGGATCTTTTTGTTCAGTTTGACGTACTGGTCGAACTGCTGCACGATCGCGCGGCGCATGGCTTCGACTTCCGACTCGTCGCCCGGCTCGGACTCGAGCGGCGTCAGGTCGGCGATGAAGTGCGTCGGCGCATCGCTGATATGGTTGATACGGGCACGCTGCGCGCCTTCGACCAGCACCTTGACGGTACCATCGGGCAGCTTCAGCATTTGCAGAATATTGGCGACGCAGCCAATTTCATAGATATCCGAAGGAGACGGCTCGTCCTTCGCGGCTGCTTTTTGAGCGGCAAGCATGATGCTCTTGCCCTGCTCCATCGCAGCTTCCAGCGCCTTGATCGACTTTGGACGGCCAACGAACAGCGGTATCACCATATGCGGGAAAACGACGACATCCCGCAACGGCAATAACGGCAGTTGAGTTTGCTCAGTTAATTTGGAAGTTGTCATGGCGTACCTTATAGAAAGCGTGTTTACGATGTTGGCGCTCGCTGCCAAAACACAAGACCGGCGAGAATAAATAATTCTGTGAAACAAACATTTTTCTGTCTATTTCGCAAAACACACCCGCATGACGGTAATAAATGCAGTTTTCACAGTAAAAAAGCCACGCGCAGCTAAGCGCCGCGAGTGGCTTTCCGATTGAAGCCTGCACTCATTGATTTAAATTGTACTGCCATGCATTAAGGAATCAAAACCCTTTTTATGCATTTGTCTCAGCAGTAATCAATTTTCTCCGGAGGCCTTGGCAGTCTCTTGATAAATCAACAAAGGTTTGGCGCCACTGGTGATGGTATTTTCGTCGATGACGACCTTCACCACATTTTGTTCGCTCGGCAGTTCGTACATGACGTCCAGCAAAGCATGTTCCAGGATGGAACGCAAGCCACGGGCACCGGTCTTGCGTGCCAGTGCTTTCTTGGCGATCGCATGCAGGGCGGCCGGCCGAATCTCCAGTTCCGCGCCTTCCATGTCGAGCAGCTTCGAATACTGCTTGATCAGCGCATTCTTCGGCTCGACAAGGATCTGGATCAGCGCCTCTTCCGTCAATTCCGCCAGGGTGGCGATGACGGGCAGACGGCCGACCAGTTCCGGAATCAGGCCGAACTTGACCAGGTCTTCCGGTTCCGCTTGCAGCATCAGTTCGCTGGCCGAGCTTTGCGACTTGCTGCGCACCGTGGCCGAGAAGCCGATACCGCTCTTTTCGGAACGGTTGGCGATCACTTTCGACAGGCCGTCAAAGGCGCCGCCGCAGATGAACATGATGTTGGTCGTGTCGATCTGCACGAAATCCTGGTTCGGGTGCTTGCGGCCGCCTTGTGGCGGCACGGACGCCATCGTGCCTTCGATCAATTTCAACAAGGCTTGCTGCACGCCCTCGCCCGACACGTCGCGCGTGATGGACGGATTGTCGGACTTGCGCGAAATCTTGTCGATCTCATCGATGTAGACGATGCCGCGCTGGGCTTTCTCGACGTCGTAGTTGCAGCTTTGCAGCAGCTTCTGGATGATGTTTTCCACGTCCTCACCTACATAACCGGCTTCGGTCAGGGTGGTGGCATCGGCGATCACGAACGGCACGTTGAGCATGCGCGCCAGGGTCTGTGCCAGCAGGGTCTTGCCCGAGCCGGTAGGACCAACCAGCAAGATGTTGCTCTTGGCCAGTTCGATGTCGTCTTTCTTGCCCAGGTGCTTGAGGCGCTTGTAATGGTTGTACACCGCCACCGACAGGATGCGCTTGGCAGTCTGCTGGCCGATCACGTACTGATCGAGCAAGGCGGCGATTTCTTGCGGCGTCGGCAGGTCGGATTTGGTACCGGTCACCGTCTCGATGCTCGACGTTTCATCACGGATGATGTCGTTGCACAAGTCGATGCACTCGTCGCAAATGAATACGGACGGGCCGGCGATGAGTTTCTTCACCTCGTGCTGGCTTTTGCCGCAGAACGAGCAATACAGTAATTTTTCGCCGCTAGAGGATTTTTTGTCTGACATAAGGCATTTTGGTTGGAACTGCATTAACAATATTGCAAAATCGCAAGCCGGATGATGGTTGCCGCCCGCAAAGGCGGCTATCCATGGCGCAAGTCAACAACGTGCACAAGCTCCATGCTACCCGAAATAAAAGCGAAACGCCCGAACGTTTGATCGCCCGGGCGTTTACTTACGTACTTAGCAATACCGGTAGGGGCTCATCAAGCGCGGCTGGTCAACACTTTGTCGATCAAACCATACTCAACGGCCTCGTCGGCGGACATGAAACGGTCGCGGTCGGTGTCCTTGGCGATCTGTTCGATCGACTGGCCCGTGCGCTCGGCCATGATGCCGTTCAAGCGGGTACGCAGGTAAAGGATTTCCTTCGCCTGGATCTCGATATCGGACGCCATGCCTTGCGAACCACCGGACGGCTGGTGAATCATGATGCGCGAGTTGGGCAGCGAGAAACGCTTGCCCTTGGCGCCAGCGGCCAGCAGGAAAGCGCCCATCGAAGCAGCCATGCCCGTGCACAGGGTCGAGACGTCCGGCTTGATGAACTGCATGGTGTCGTAGATGGCCATGCCGGCCGAGACCGAACCACCTGGCGAGTTGATGTAGAGCGAGATTTCCTTTTCCGGATTTTCGCTTTCCAGGAACAGCAGCTGGGCGACAACCAGGTTGGCCATCTGGTCATTGACCGGGCCGACCATGAAAATCAAGCGTTCCTTCAGCAGGCGCGAGTAAATATCATACGAGCGCTCGCCGCGACCGCTTTGTTCCACCACCATCGGCACCAGGCCGAGCATCTCTGTGTCCAGCGCCGGATTACGGTTCATACCTGTCATTTCATTTCCTTGTGAAGCAGTTAGGGGATACCGCCCTCGCCTTTCGGCAAGAGCCGGCATCCCAATACCAACTGGTTTACGCTTGTGCGTTGCTTCCCATCAGTTCGTCGAAAGCAACTGCTTTCGTCGTGACTTTCGACAGGCCCAACACGTAAGTGACGACGTTTTCTTCCAATACAAGGGCTTCGATCTCACCCAGACGACGACGGTCGCTGTAGTAGTACTTCAGCACTTCGCGTGGATCTTCGTAGCTTTGGGCGAAATCTTCGATTTGCGCCTTGACTTGCTCAGGCGTTGCCTGCAGGTTGTTGTCGCCCACCAGTTGCGACAGGATCAGGCCCAGGCGTACGCGACGCTCGGCTTTGTCTGCGAACAGTTCTGCTGGGAAAGGCACGTCCTTGACGTTCATGCCACGCTGCGCCATGTCTTGACGGGTCATTTCGGCCAGGCGCTCGGAATCCTGAGCGATCAGCGTTTTTGGCACTTCCAGCTCAGCAACTTTGATCAGCGCGTCCATGACGGCTTCCTTGTTGCGTGCTTTCACGCGGCCAGCGACTTCGCGTTGCAGGTTGACTTTGATGTCTTCGCGCATTTTGGCCAGGTCGCCATCGGCAACGCCCAGGGACTTGGCGAATTCGGCATCGACTTCCGGCAGGTGCGCCCATTCCAGCTTTTGCAGGGTGATGGTGAACGATGCGGTTTTGCCGGCAACGTCCTTGCCATGGTAGTCCTCTGGGAACGACAATGGGAACGTCTTGGCTTCGCCAACTTTCAGGCCCAGGGTCGCTGCTTCGAATTCTGGCAGCATGCGGCCTTCGCCCAGCACGAAAGCGTAGCCTTCAGCTTTGCCGCCTGGGAATTCAACACCGTCGATCGAGCCGACGAAGTCGACGGTCACGCGGTCGCCGTTGGCAGCGACAGCTTCGCCGCCGTCGCCGTGTTCGCCAGCTTCGCCCTTGGTGTGGAAGTGCACGCGCTGCTTGCGCAGGATGTCGATGGTCTTGTCGATTTCGGCTTCCGACACGTCGGCTTGCACGGTTTCGATTTCAACGGCCGTCAGGTCGCCGATGGCGACTTCCGGATACACTTCGAACGTTGCGTCGAAAGCCAGCTGGCCTTCGGCTGCTTCTTCTTTCGGCACGATGTTCGGGAAACCGGCCACGCGCAGATTGTTTTCGTTGGCGGCGTCGTTGAACGCGCGGCCGACTTTGTCATTCAGCACTTCCGATTCAATTTGGTAGCCGTATTGTGCTGCGACCATTTTCAACGGCACTTTGCCCGGACGGAAGCCCGGTGCCTTAGCCGTACGGGCTTGCACTTTCAGGCGCTTCTCAACTTCCGTGCGGACGTCCGTCAGCGGGAAGGAGATCGTGATACGACGTTCGAGTTTGCCCAAGGTTTCGACTGCAGTTGCCATGTAAAAAATCGTCCAAAAAATAAACACTGTTGGTGCGAGAAAAGAAGACCCGACCCCTTGCGCCATCACTGGCGGCAAGACATGGGTCCAGCTTCACTCGCTCGCATATTCATCTGTAAAAGTACTGAAAACAGGACGATGGACCTGGTCTACCCGGCTGAGGGAAAACCCGCACCAGGCACCAAACAATCCGCCGCTTCCAGTACTGCGACAGGGCTCCGAGCGTCCAGCCATGCGTCTAAGTATATGCAGGGCCGGCCATCATTCGGTAAAGCGTGGCATTATAACAAAGGACTTCGGGAAAGTGGCTGGCTTTGCAGCCCGGCCACAGAGGATACCAGCGGCGGCGAACGAGTCGCCACAGCCTGGGGGTGCCCTGTCTTTACTCTTGCCCCGGCATTCTTTATTTCGCCAGAGACAGGCTTTCCAGCCTGCTTCGTTCATTAGTATATGCGAACTGGCGCCCCGTCCGAAACAAAGAAATGCGCTCACAGCGAAGATTTCGGGCAAAAAACCTTTGATTTACCTCAATTTGGCCATTTTTCAGGCAAACCTAAGTCGCGCGCGCCCTCTCCAAGTGAATTTAATGGAGAAAACATCATGAGCGATAGCACATCCGGCAGTTCCAGCAACGCCAAAGCCAAGCTGCAAATGGTCCTCAGCCGCCTGCTCGACGGCGTATCCGATGACGACCTGCAAAAAATCCAGACGGAAGTCGATGAAATGGAATTGCGCATGCGCGGCGATGGCCACCACGACCACGACCACCCCACCGTCGCCTGATCCGACAGTGGCTGCGCTTACCGTGCGCGCCGCGCCACCGGATGCGGACGTGCTGGCCGCCGTGGAAACGGCGCTGGCGACCCACCGCGCCTTTGGCGACAGCGACTATATCCGCGACCAGCTGGCCATCACCTACCGGCGGCGCCTGCACAAACTGGGCGGCACCCTGCCCGAGGCCGCGCGGCTGGCCAGCCTGCTTGAGGGGGCGCCACCGGCGCGCCAGCGCCAGCTGCTGGGCGACACGGTGCTGCGCTGCGCCGTCCAGCACGCCATGCGCCAGTTGCACCTCGGTGACGAGTACGGCTTGCCGTTGCCGCAATGCGCGGCATTGTTTCAGGCGGCCAGCGCACACCTGGATGCGGGCCTGCCCGGCGGCCCGCTGACGGCGCACTTGCCCGACATGGCGCGCCTGTACGGCGAGCGCCCACCGCAGGGCAACGACACTTACCTATGGCATGCCTGGCAGGAAGGTACGCCGTATGCGCGCGCCTTCCTTGCCGTGATCGAGGATAACTACGGCGCGCCACTGGCCACGCCCACGCCGCAGGAACGGGCCTTGCTGCGCCGCGGGCTAGGCCTGCTGGAAACCTTGCTGCCTCGCCTGACGGCCAGCGCGCTTTCTCACGTCCAATTGGTCGCCCTGTTTCCCAAGCTGGGCACGTGGCGCGGCAAGGCGTCCAGCTCGCAATTTCGCGTCAACGGCAGCGTGTTCCTGAACCAGGAACTGATCGGCATTCCCTGGTGGCTGGCCGAGCACTTGCTGCACGAGTCGCTGCACCAGAAACTGTACGACTTCCGCCACGGCCACAGCCTGTTGGCGCCCGACTATGCGCGCGAGGATGGCGCCAAGGTCTGCTCGCTGTGGAATGCGCCCGATGATGAGGGCAATCACTATTGGGATGCCCACCGCACCCTGGCCGCCTTTCATGTGTATGTCCACCTGGCTTTGCTGTGCCTGCTGGCCGAGCAACAGGAGGCGGCACTGTCGCCCCAGTACGGCCCCATCGGCCAGCACATGAGCGGCAGCCGGCGCGCCATTGACCGCGCCCGCTACCTGGGCGAGCAATTGCAAAGCACCACCTGGCCGGAACTGGGACTGGCCGGGCGGCAGATGACGCACTGGCTGCTCGATGTGCTCGACGCGCTCGACACGCAACGGCGGCCAGGCGGCGCCACCGTGCATTTGCTGCTCGACCTGTACGAGCGCCAGAGCCGCAAGCTCGACACTTATCTGGCGCAGCAGCCGCCACCGCGCAGCGACACGCTGGCCGCGCAGGCGCGGCAAGAACTGGCGATGACGCGCGAGGCGCTGCACCTGCTGGACAAGGAACTGCCGCCCTCAACGCAGGCGCACGAGCACAACTGGCCGCAGACACGGCAACGCGTCTTGCAGGCGCTGTGGCCGCTGACTGAAGATGATCATTTAATGGAAAGGAATGGCTACCCGCAGGCGCAGGCAGTGATTGCGCAGATGGTGCAACAGTCGAGCCGGCAGCTGGGCGCGCTGGGCGCACTCGCTTAATTGACTACTTTGGAGAAAATCTTGATGGCGCTGCACATCCGGGCTGGAACAACCCGGATTGGTGCGGATGGGGAGACTCGAACTCCCAAGCCGAAGCACTGGCTTCTAAGACCAGCGTGTCTACCAATTCCACCACATCCGCATTTGGTACTACTGTGTGCTACTTGTTGCAGCCTGCTCCTGATTTTAACAACTCGGGAGCGATCTGGCTACCGCAGACTAAACGAGCAAGCCCTCGGTAAAGCAAAGGCGGCATTCTACTGGATTTCCCAGAGGAATGCCGCCTTTTTTATGCCAGTAGCCTGGGGTGACTATTTAACCTTCGACCTTGGCTGCCTCCACCGGCCTCTTGACCCGGAACCAGGCCGCATACAGGGCCGGCAGGAACAGCAAGGTCAAGGCCGTCGCCAGGATCAGGCCGCCCATGATGGCCACGGCCATCGGCCCCCAGAACACGGAGCGCGACAGCGGGATCATGGCCAGCGCCGCGGCGGCGGCCGTCAGCACGATGGGGCGGCAGCGGCGCACGGCCGAATTAATGATGGCGTCCCACGGGGCGGAGCCATCCTTGATGTCTTGCTCGATCTGGTCGACGAGGATCACGGAGTTGCGGATGATCATGCCGAACAGCGCGATGATGCCCAGGTTGGCCACGAAACCAAGTGGCCGGCCCAGCGCCAGCAAGGCAAAGGCGGCGCCCGCCACACCCAGCGGCCCCGTCAGGAAGACCAGCAAGGCACGCGAGAAACTGTGCAGCTGCAACATCAGCAAGGTAAAGATGATGAAGATGGCCAGCGGCAGGTTCGCCGAGATCGACGCTTCCGCCTCGCCGCTGTCGGCCGCCACGCCTTTCACCACGATGCGGTAGCCGGACGGCAACTTGGCGCGCAAGGCGTCCAGCTGCGGCGCCAGCTGCGTCGACACGGTCACGCCCTGGATGCCATCGATCACGTCCGACTGCACGGTGATGGCCCATGCGCGCTTGTCGCGCCAGACGACACCCGGCTCCCACACAAAATGCGCACGGGCCAGCTGCGAAATGGGCACGGACTTGCCCGTCGCCGTCGGGATATTCGTGTCATTCAACACGGAAATCGTCGCCCGCTCTTCCAGAGGCTGGCGCACCTGGATGTCGATCAGCTTGTTGTCCTCGCGGAACTGGCCGATGACGGTGCCCGACAGGATCGTATTGGCCGCCTGCATCACCGTTTTCGAGGTGACGCCCAGCGCGCGCATCTTGTCCTGGTCCAGGTCCAGGCGCAGCACTTTCACCGACTCATTCCAGTTGTCATTCACGCCCAGGGTGTTCGGATTGGCGCGCATGATGTCCTTGACCTGGTCGGCGATGGCCCGCACACCCGCCACTTCCGGCCCCATGACGCGGAATTGCACGGGATACGGCACCGGCGGCCCATTCGGCAACAGCTTGACCCGGCCCCGCACTTCCGGGAAATCCTTCTTGAAGACGTCGACGATTTGCTGGCGCAAGCGTTCGCGGTCCGCCAGGCTCTTCGGCAAGACCACCACTTGCGACACATTGGTCTGCGGGAATATCTGGTCCAGCGGCAAATAGAAGCGGGGGCTGCCCGTACCGACATAGCTGGTCACGCTTTCCACGCCATCGAGCTTGCCCACAAACGCTTCGAACTTCTTCACCTGCTTTTCATTCGCGGCAAACGTCGTGCCCTCGGGCGACCACAGTTCCACCATCAGTTCGGGACGGCTGGAATCGGGGAAGAATTGCTTTTCGATAAAGTTGAAACCGTAAATACCGAGCGCAAAGATGGCCAGGGTGGCGGCAATCGTCGTCTTGCGCCATTCCACGCACCAGGTGACGGCACGGCGGAAGCGGCGGAAGTTTGGCGTGTCGAACAATTCATGGTCGTTATGCGCGTGCGGTTTGACTTTCAGCAAGATGTAGCCGATGTACGGCGTAAACACCACGGCCACCACCCACGAAATGATCAGGGCCAGCGCATTGACGGAGAACAAGGAAAACGTGTATTCGCCGGCGGCCGACTTGGCCAGGCCGATGGGCAAGAAGCCCGCCACCGTGATCAGCGTGCCCGTCAGCATGGGCATGGCCGTCGACGTGTAGGCGAACGTGGCCGCGTCGAAACGCGACATGCCCTCTTCCATCTTGCGCACCATCATCTCGACGGCAATGATGGCGTCATCGACCAGCAAGCCTAGCGCGATGATCAGGGCGCCCAGTGAAATCTTGTGCAAATCGATGTCGAGCAGGCGCATGAACAGGAAGGTGACGGCCAGCACCAGCGGGATGGTCAGCGCCACCACCAGGCCCGGCCGCACGTCGATGCGCAGCGGCTTCGTGTGCAAGCCCAGCGCGACGAAGCTGACGGCCAGCACGATCAGAATGGCTTCGATCAGGGTATGCACGAACTCGCCAACGGAAGCGGACACGGCTTCCGGCTGGTTCGACACGCGCTGCAATTCTATGCCGACCGGCAATTCACTCTTCATGCGCGTGACGGTGGCCTGCAAGGCCTTGCCCATGTCGATGATGTTGCCGCCCTTTTCCATCGACACGCCCAGGCCGATCACTTCCTTGCCATTGAAACGCATCTTGTCCTTCGGCGGATCGACAAATTCGCGTTTCACCGTGGCAAAGTCGCCGAGGCGGAAGGTGGTACCGTTGGCGCGCAGTTCCAGGTTTTCCAGGTCCTTGACGGTCACCATGGCGCCCGTCACGCGCACTTGCAGATTATCGGTCGGCGTCACCAGCACGCCCGTGGCGTTGATGCTGTTTTGCGCGGACAGTTGCTGCACGATGGCGTCGAAAGGAATGCCCAGCTGGGCAAATTTCTTGTGCGAGAAGATGATATTGATCTTTTCATCCTGCACGCCGAACAGTTCCACCTTCGATACCTGCCCCACGGCCAGCAGCTCCTGGCGCACCTTGTCCGCGTAATCCTTCATTTCCGCGTAGGTAAAACCGTCGCCGGACAGGGCGAAGATGGAGCCGTACGTGTCGCCGAACTCGTCATTGAAGAACGGGCCCACGACGCCAGACGGCAAGGTGCCCTGAATGTCGCCGATCTTCTTGCGCACCTGGTACCAGGCGGCCGCCGTTTCCTTGGGCGGCGCCGATTCGCGCAACTCCAGCAGGATCAAGGTTTCGCCCGGCTTCGAATAACTGGTGATTTCGTCGATGTACGGTGTTTCCTGCAGTTTCTTTTCCAGCTTGTCCGTCACCTGCTCGGCCATCTGCAAGGCCGTGGCGCCCGGCCAGTACGCTTGCAAGACCATGGCGCGGAAGGTAAACGGGGGATCTTCATCCTGGCCCAGGCTGGCGTAGCTGAGCATGCCGCCGATCAGCAGCACGGCCATCAGGTAGCGCGTCAGCGGGATGTGTTCGAGCGCCCAGCGCGACAGATTGAAGCCGCCCTTCATTTGGCCGCACCCACGGTGACGGCGGCAGCGGCGGCAGCCGGCTTGCTGGCCACGTCGGCGCCGAGGATGGTCACTTTCTGGCCCGGCTTGAGCAGGTTGACGCCGGCCGTGACCACCGTCTGCCCCGCTTTCACGCCCGACGCCAGCAGCAACTCATTGCCCGCCACGCCGCCCACCGTCACCGGCACGAGCTTGACGGCGCCGTTTTCCACCACCCACACGGAACTTTGCGACTTTTCATTGAACAGGGCCGTCAACGGCACCTTGATCTGCGGCGTGGCCGTTTGCGACGCGAACTGCACCACAGCCGTCATGCCCAGGCGCACTTGCGGCGCGTCCGGGATGCTGACCTTGGCGATATAGGTGCGCGTGGCGGCATCGGCCACGGGCGACACTTCGCGGATCTTGCCCGGCAGCGCCTGCTTCGGGTCGGCCCACAGGCGTACGACCACATCCTTGACGCCGCGCAAAGTCTCGACCTTGTCTTCCGGAATGCCGATCACGACTTCCTTCTCGCCGCTCCTGGCCACTTGCACGACGGGCGCGCCGGGCGCCACCACCTGCCCCACTTCAGCCTCGATGCGCGTGACGACGCCATCGACGTCGGCCAGCAGGCTGGCATAGCCGGACTGGTTGGCCTGGCCACGGTACAGGGCCTGGGCCGCTTCCACGTTCGCCTGGGCCGCCTTGTAGGTGGCATCCTTGCCATCAAGCACGGCCTGGCTAACGAAATTTTTCTCGCGCAAATCCTGGTAGCGTTTCAATTCCGCGCGCGCCAGGTCGCGGCTCGTTTCCGCGCTGACCAGCGAAGCCTTGGCCTGCGCCTGCGACAGCTGCAAGTCGACGGGATCGAGCTGCATCAGCACTTGCCCCTTCTTGACGGTGGCGCCCACGTCGACCTTGCGCGCGACGATCTTGCCGCCCACGCGGAAACCCAGCTGCGACACGACGCGGGGCACGACCTCGCCCGACAGCTCGGCACTGACGTCAACATTACTGCTCGACAACACGATAGCGCGCACGGGGCGCACGTCTTCCACTTTGACGGCAGGCTTGGAACAGGCCGCCAGAGTCAGCGCGAGGGCCGCGGCGGCAGTCAGCCGCAGGGCGGAAAGTGCGGATGCGCCGGTCTCGCGGCGCAGGGTTTTCAGGGCAAACAAGGTATTTTCCTTTACTATGCGGGCTGCAATATTTTTATGCGGAGAAACTTTTTGCCTGCCCTTTGGGCCAAGACAAACTTTTTCGCACGCGATATCCTTAAATTTGTGACAATATCAGCTTGGTCGTGACGGGGAGTATTCTTCGCCTACTGACTTTCTGGTTATTAATTATAATCGTGCGTAAAAGTTTTTAGTGACTTTTGCGTCATTAATCTTGAGACGTACAACGTCCGGACACACTCGAGCATTTGGGGTGCCGGACAAACGCAAGACTAGAGAAGTGTGTTCATGCCTGTAGACCATTACGAAAATTTTCCTGTTGCATCATTTTTACTGCCGCGCCGCCTGGTGCCCGCCGTCGAAGCCATCTATGCCTTCGCCCGCAGCGCCGACGACCTGGCCGATGAAGGCGACGCCACGCCGGCCGAACGCCTCGCGGCCCTGCACGCCTACGAAGAAGCGCTGGGCCGCATCGACCGCCACGAAGTCCATGCCGGCGAAAACGCCGCCATGTTCGAACGCCTGGCCGCCGTCATTGCCAAACACCAGTTGCCGCTGAAGCCGTTTTACGATCTGTTGTCCGCCTTCAAGCAGGATGTGGAAACGACGCGCTACGCGAGCTACGACGACCTGCTCGATTACTGCGCCCGCTCCGCCAACCCCGTGGGGCTGCTGATGCTGCACCTGTACGGTGCGGCCGGTGAACAGAATGTACGCGATTCCGATGCCATATGTTCAGCTTTGCAACTAATTAATTTCTTGCAAGACGTCGCCATCGACCAGCAAAAAGAGCGCATCTACCTGCCGATGGAAGACTTGAGCCGCTTTGCCGTCTCCGCCGCCGCCTTCGAGCGGCCCGAGGCGCACGGCAAGTGGAGCGCCCTGATGCGCTTCGAAGTGACCCGCGCGCGCGCGCTGATGCTGTCCGGCGCGCCGCTGGCCCTGCGTTTGCGCGGGCGCATCGGCTGGGAACTGCGCCTGGTGGTGCAAGGGGGCTTGCGCATTCTCGAGTGCATCGAAGCCGTCAATTACGACGTATTCCGGCGCCGCCCCAAGCTGGAGAAACGCGACTGGCTGATCATTTTCTGGCGCGCCCTGCGCATGTCGCGCAAAAGCTTGCATCAAGAGACACAAGTAAAAACGGCTTTTCCCCCGTCGCCCACTCTGTAAGACGATAGAATAGCGGCTTCGATCTGCAACCCTTGCTCTTTTGACTATGTCTCCCGACGAATACTGCCAACAAAAGGCCGCCCAGAGCGGCTCCAGCTTCTACTACAGCTTCCTGTTCCTGCCGGCCGAGCGCCGCAAGGCCATCACTGCCCTGTACGCGTTCTGCCGCGAAGTCGATGACACGGTCGACGAATGCACGGACGAAGCCGTGGCACGCACCAAGCTGGTCTGGTGGCGCAAGGAAGTCAAGGCCATGTACGAGGGCAACCCCACGCATCCCGTGATGCGCGCGCTGCAGCCGCACCTGGACATCTATAAACTGGAAGAAAAGCATTTGCAGGCCATCATCGACGGCATGGAAATGGACTTGAACCAAACCCGCTACCTCGATTACCAGGCCATGAGCCGCTATTGCTGGCACGTGGCCAGCGTGGTCGGTATCTTGTCGGCCAGCATCTTCGGTGCGACCCGCCCGGAAACCCTGCTGTACGCGGAAAAGCTCGGTCATGCCTTCCAGCTGACCAACATCATCCGCGACGTGGGCGAAGATGCGCGCAAGGGGCGCATCTATTTGCCGATCAGCGAATTGCAGCAGTTCAATGTGACGGCGGCCGACCTGCTGAATGCGCGCCATAGCGAAAACTTTGAAAACCTCATGCGTTTCCAGGTGGCGCGCGCGCAAAAGGCCTACGACGAGGCATTTGCGCTCTTGCCTGCCGAGGACCGCCGCGCCCAGCGCCCGGGGCTGATCATGGCCGCCATCTACCGTACCCTGCTCAATGAAGTCGAGCGCGACGGCTACCATGTGCTGAAACAGCGCATTTCGCTCACGCCGATCCGCAAACTGTGGCTGGCCTGGAAGACCTGGGTTCGTGGCTGATCAGGCCGTGAAGCAACGCTACGCCGTCATCGGCGCCGGCTGGGCCGGCTGCGCGGCAGCCATGGAACTGGCGCGCGCCGGTCATTCAGTGACCGTGTTCGAGGCGGCGCGCACCCTGGGCGGCCGCGCGCGCCGGGTCGAGCGAGAAAATACGCTGCTCGACAACGGCCAGCACATCCTGCTGGGCGCGTACACGGAAACCTTACGCCTGATCAAGCTGGCGGGGCAAGACCCGGCAGAACTGATCCTCACCTTGCCCCTGCAGATGCGCTATCCGGCGGACTCGGGCGGCATGGATTTCATCGCGCCGCGCCTGCCCGCGCCGCTGCACCTGGCGTGGGCCCTGCTGCGCGCGAAGGGATTATTGCGCGCCGACAAGCTGGCCCTGATGCGTTTTTCCACGGCCATGCGCTGGATGGGCTGGCAGCTATACAACGATTGCACGGTCAGCGAACTGCTGCAGCGCTTCGACCAGACGGACCGCTTGAACCGGCTGATGTGGCATCCGCTATGCCTGGCCGCACTCAACACGCCGCCCGAGCGCGCCTCGGCCCGCGTCTTCATCAACGTGCTGCGCGACAGCCTGGGCGCATCGCGCCGCCGCGCATCCGACATGCTGATCCCGAAAGCGGATTTGAGTACCCTGTTGCCCGACGCGGCCGCCCGCTATGTGGAACGGCATGGCGGTACAGTGCGCACGGGTGCCAAGGTCGACGCCTTGCAGGCGCTGCCCGATCGCCGCTGGCAGCTTGATGAGACCGGCACTTACGACGGCGTCATCATCGCCACCTCGTCCGTGCAGGCGGCCAGCCTGCTGCAAGGCTTGCAGGACGCACGCCTCGACGAGGCTATCGGCCGCATGCAAGCTTTCACGCCGGAAGCCATCAGCACCTGCTACCTGCAATACGACGCCTCGGTGCGCCTGGACTTGCCGTTCTATGCCCTCGTCGATACGCCGGGGCAACAGCACTGGGGCCAGTTCGTCTTCGACCGGGGCCAGCTCGACAGCAAGCAGGCTGGCTTGCTGGCCGTCGTCGTCAGCGCGTCAAGCGCTGCCGCCGAGCAAGGCCATGGCCCGCTGGCGCAAGCGATCGCGGCGCAACTGGCGCAGGTGCTGCAACGCCCGGAACTGGCGCAACCTGCCTGGACCCAGCTGATCACGGAAAAGCGCGCCACGTTTGCCTGCACGCCGGAGCTTGCCCGCCCCGGCAACGCCAGCGGCGTGCCGGGCTTGCTGCTGGCTGGCGACTACACGGCCAATGATGACCGGACGCAAGATTATCCGGCCACCATCGAGGCGGCCGTGCGCAGCGGCGTGGCGGCGGCCAAAGCCGTCACCACGGGCAAGGCGGCAAAACAGCCTTGACGGTGCATCCTGCCCTGGTGTCGCTCGCCCCCGCGAAATTGCAGTCTGTCGCACCGCGCTGGTGCGCTCGCGTGCGCTTGGGTACAGTCTGATCATCGACAACGGCCATGCCACGGGGAATACCATGCACACCACCTTGCACTTGAAAAACAGCTTGAAAGCCGTGGCGCTGCTCGCTTGTGTGGCACTGGCCACCTTGATCGTTGTCAGCGTACAGCAGGCATCCCATGCGCCATTGCTGCTGAGCCAGGCAAGCATGCTGCTGCCGGCAATGGGCTGAAGCGGCAAAGCGGACTGACAGGAAGAATATGATGAACAAGCAAGATTATCTCGACGCCCTGCGGCGCGCGCTGGAAGGCTTGCCACCGGACCTAGTGGCCAAGACCCTCGATTATTACGAACAGACCTTCATCGAAGGCGCCGCGGCCGGCCGCAGCGAGCAGGAAATCGCCGACGACCTGGGCGACCCGAAAAAGATCGCCCTGACCTTGCGCAGCAGCACCCACCGCCAGGCGTTTGAGCAAAAGAAGACCCCCGTCAACCTGCTGCGCCTGCTCGTCTCGCTCGTGGGCCTGGCCATCTTCAACCTGTTCATGGTCGTGCCTGCCGCCGTGTACGCGGCCCTGCTGGCCGCCCTGTATGCCGCCGGCCTGAGCTTTTACCTGGCCGGCATCGCCATCACGGCCAGTGGCTTGTCCGGCGCCAACGAACTGGTGCTCGACGGCCCGCTGCGCCACGTCTTCATCCATGACGATGACGGCGGCGAAGGCGGCGAACGGCGCGAAACGCGCATCACCATCGGCGACACGGGCATCGAAGTCGATCACCTGCCCGGCCCCGTCAAAGCGGAGTCCGAGCCTCAGGCGCCGGGCGCGTCATCGCGCGTGATGGAGCGGGCCGAAGCGCTGGCCGGTGGCGGCATCCGCATCTCCACGGACATGGACCGCGACGCGCGCACCACGCAAACCGTCTTCGGCGTGGGCATGCTGCTCGGCGGCATCGCCATCTTCCTGCTCAGTCTGGTGGTCACGCGCTATACCTTGATCGGTATCAGGCGCTATGTCGCCATGAATGTTTCCCTGCTCAAAGGTCACTAGAAAGGCTGCCATGAAACGCTTGCTCAAAGTTGGCCTGTCCATGCTCTTGCTGGCACTGGTCCTGATCGCCATGTCGTATGCGGCGTTGCGCGCCAAGGGGATCAGCAATCCCAGCAGCGCTGCCGGCCGCGCCGTGCGCAGCGAAACGCGCCCGATTGCCGCCAATATCAACAGCATCGACCTGGCCGGCCCCATCGACTTGGTGCTGCGCCGCGGCGCCACGCCATCGCTGAAAGTGAGCGGCGAGCAGCGCTTGCTGTCGAACGTCGACACGACGGCCGATGGCACGACCCTGCATATCGGCCCGAAAGGCATGCTGTTCCACCATCGCCAGCCGCTGCAGGTGGAACTGGTGCTGCCAGCCCTCGTGCGCGTGGAAGTGCACGGCAATGGCGACAGCAAGATCACGGGATTTTCAGGCGACAGTTTTATCCTGGAATTGACGGGATCGGGCGACGTCAGCTTCACGGGACGCTACAAGCAGGTGCAAGCGACCGTCAACGGCAGCGGCGACCTCGACATCAATGCCGGCAACAGCGACAGCGTGGTACTCGAAATGGTGGGTTCAGGGCGCATCGCCGCCAGCGGCAACACAAAATTCCTCCGTGCCGACCTGAGCGGTTCAGGCGATATCGATGCAGAGCACCTGGCCGCCGACAAGGCCAGCGTCAGCCTGCAAGGCTCGGGCACGAGCACCGTCTTCGTGCGCGACGCGGCCAACCTGACCCTGCGCGGCAGCGGCGACATTAACGTCCACGGCAACCCGCGCCAGCGCGAGACTCAGAAGAGCGGCTCAGGCGATATCACCTGGCATTGACCTTCTCTTCCAGCCAGCTGACCGCCTGCTCGCCGGCCGCCTTGCCTTGCGCCAGGCAGGCCGTCAGCAAGTAGCCGCCCGTCGGCGCTTCCCAGTCCAGCATTTCCCCCGCCACGAAGACGCCCGGCATGGCGCGCAGCATGCTGCCGTCGATGCCGTCGAACACCACACCGCCGGCGCTGCTGATGGCTTCATCGATGGGACGCGGGCGCTGCAAGGTGACGGGCAGCAGCTTGATGGCGGCAGCCAGCTTCGCTTCGTCGGCGAAGTCGGCCGCGCTCAGGCATTCGCGCAGCAAGCCCGATTTCACGCCCTTGATGCCCAGCCGGCTATTCAGGTGGCTGGACATGGAACGGGCGCCACGGGGGCGCGTCACTTCCTCGAACACGCGTTCATGGCTGTGGTCGGGCGCCAGGTCGAGCCAGATGGTAGCGCTGCCGTCGCGTGCGATCTGCTCGCGCAGCGCGGCCGACAGCGCATAAATCAGGCTGCCTTCCACGCCGCCCGCCGTGATGACGAACTGGCCCTGGCGCTTGATTCTCAAGCCGTCGATGTCATGCGCCGTGATGGCCACGGTCGTCAACGGTTCGCCCGCATGGCGGCTGCTGAAATGCGCGCTCCAGTCCACGTCGAAGCCGCAATTGGCCGGCGCCAGCGCTTCCACGGCCACGCCCTGCCCTTGCAGCAGCGGCACCCAGGCGCCATCGGAACCGAGCCGCGCCCAGCTGCCGCCACCGAGTGCCAGGATCACGGCATCGAAGGCGCGCAGGCGTTCGCCGTCCGGCGTGGCAAACGCCAGCTGGCCATCCTCATCTTGCCAGCCCGTCCAGCGGTGGCGCATGTGAAATTGCACGCCCGCTTCGCGCAGGCGGTGCAGCCAGGCGCGCAGCAGGGGCGCCGCCTTCATGTCCGTCGGGAAGACGCGGTTCGAAGAGCCGACAAAGGTCTCCACGCCCAGGCTGTGCACCCAGTCGCGCACCTTTTGCGGGCCGAACTGGTCCAGCGCAGGCTTCACCCGGTGCGCCTGCCTGCCGTAGCGCGAGACGAAGGGCTGGTAGCCTTCCGCATGCGTGATGTTCATGCCGCCGCGCCCCGCCAGCAGGAACTTGCGGCCGACGGACGGCATGGCGTCAAACAGTTCCACCTTGGCTCCCAGGCCGGACGCCGCCTGGGCGGCCATCAGGCCGGCGGGGCCGCCGCCGATGACGGCGATGTGAAACGGAGGGGAACTGGAGTTGGTCATGGCAAGCTGGAAGACGGTGAAAACCCCGGCATTTTAGTCGAGATAAGGCCGGTGGATGGCAAGAATGCCGAAAAATGATGCATACTGCGCGGACATGCCGCAACGATCGGCTTTGACTTCACGAGACAACGAGACGACAAGAGGAGAAACACATGGGCGCAGGATTCTGGATTTCCCGCTATTTGCTGGCCAGTTCGATTTTATTCATCATCCTGACGGTGGTCGAGTACAGCAAGGGCACGCCCAGCCAGGCCGATATCCTCAGCGCGCTGGCCTGGTCGCTGGTGGCCTCGGCCATCTTCATCGGCTCGAAATACTGGCGCTACCGGAAAGCCGTCGCCTGCGCCACGTGCAGCGGGGACAAACCGAAAACCAAGTCGCGATAAAAAATGGCCGCATCAGCGGCCATTTTCTTGAGTCAGTATTCTTAACCGCCCGTCACGGGCGGGAAAAACGCCACCTCGTCGCCGTCACCGATCAGGGTGTCGGCATCACACATCACCTGGTTATGCGCCATGCGCAGCGCGCGGCCCTGCGCCAGCGCGTATTCCCAGTTGCCGCCGCGGGCGATCAGCAGCGCTCTCACCGCACCCACCGCCAGCGGCTCGGCTACTTCCAGCACTTCATGGCCGGTGCCCACCAGCTCACGCACGCTGGCAAAAAATCGCAGATTGATCTTCATCGATACTTCCTCAGTACAGCAATTCGTTAAACGGGATAAAACGCAGCATGTCGCCGCGCGCAATCGACAGCCCCGGCGGACAATCGATCAAGCCGTCGCCCCACACGGTGGACGTCAGCACGCCCGAACTCTGGTTGGCGAACAGTTCCAGCTCGCCCTCGTCATTGACCTTGGCGCGCAAGAACTCGTTGCGCTTGTCCGCCTTCAGGCGCTCGAACGCGGCCGGCAGCTTGTAGCTGCGCGGCGCCAGGTTGCCCGCCACGCCTTGCAGGCGCAAAATGAACGGGCGCACGAACAGCAAAAACGTGACAAAGCTCGAGACGGGATTGCCGGGCAAGCCGACAAAGAACGCCTCCCGCACTTCGCCAAACGCCAGCGGTTTGCCTGGCTTGACGGCAATCTGCCACATGTTCAGCCGCCCTTCCGCTTCCACGGCCGGCTTGATATGGTCTTCCTCGCCCACGGACACGCCGCCCGAGGTGATGATCAGATCATTGCCCTGGGCCGCCTGGCGCAGCACGGCCTTGGTTGCTTCCAGACTGTCGGGCACAATGCCCAGGTCCGTGATCTCGCAACCGAGGTTTTCCAGCAAGCCGCGCAAGGTAAAGCGGTTCGAGTTGTAGACGGCACCCGGCGCCAGGGGTTCGCCGGGCATGGCCAGTTCGTCGCCCGTGAAAAATACGGCCACGCGCAGCTTGCGCAGCACAGGCAGCTGCGCCAGGCCCACCGAGGCGGCCAAGCCCATTTCCTGGCTGCGCAAGCGACGGCCCGCACCGAGGATCTCGCCGCCGGCGCGGATATCCTCGCCCTGGCGGCGCACCCATTCCCCGGTTTTCGGCACGTGATTGACCGTCACCACGCCATCAAGCAAGGTGCACTGCTCCTGCATCACGACGCAATCGGCGCCGTCCGGAATCAGCGCACCCGTGAAAATGCGCGCCGCCGTTCCCGGTTGCAAGGGCTGGCCCACGTGGCCGGCCGCGATGCGCTGCGACACGGGCAAGCTGGCCGCGCCGCTGGCGCAGTCACTGGCGCGCACGGCGTAGCCATCCATCTGCGTGTTGTCGCGCTCGGGCACGTTCAGGGTCGACGTTTGCGCGGCCGCCAGCACGCGGCCGTTGGCGCACATGGTGTCGACCAGCTCCACGTCGGCCACCGGGCGCGCCGCGCCCAGCATGAAGGCTTGCGCCTCGGCCACCGACAGCATCGGTTTGCGTACAGTGCTGGCGTCTGTCATCACAAGCCCGTATTGGCGGCGATATACGCCTTCATTTTTTCCACGTCCGCATCCATCACGACGAACTTTTGCGGCAAGTCTTCAATGTTCTCGAAGCCGGCTGGCCGTTCCGCGTCCACGCCCAGCGCTTCGAGGATGGTTTCGTTGAACTTGGCCGCCAGCGCCGTTTCCAGCACGATCATCGGCACGTTCGGTTCCAGGTGCTCGCGCGCCACCTTGATGCCGTCGGCCGTGTGCGTGTCGATGGTGATGCCGTAGTCGTCGGCCACGTCGCGGATGGTGTCGAGGCGGTCCTGGTGCGTGGACTTGCCCGACTTGAAGCCATACTTGGCCACAAGCTTGAACTCGTCGCCATCGCTGCCAGGCTTGCCGGACAAGTCGAAGCCGCCGTGCGTTTCCACTTTCGTAAACAGGGCGCGCACGCGGTCGCTGTCGCGGCCCACGAGGTCGTAGACGAAGCGCTCGAAGTTCGACGCTTTCGAGATATCCATCGACGGGCTGCTCGTGTGGTACGTTTCGGCCGACTTGCGCACGCGGTAGACGCCCGTGCGGAAGAATTCGTCGAGCACGTCGTTTTCATTCGTCGCCGCCACCAGTTTCGAGATCGGCAGGCCCATCATGCGGGCGATATGGCCAGCGCAGATATTGCCGAAGTTGCCCGATGGCACCGTGAACGACACTTTTTGCTCATTGCTGGTGGTGGCCGCCAGGTAGCCGCGGAAGTAGTACACGACTTGCGCCACGACACGTGCCCAGTTGATGGAATTGACGGTGCCGATCTTCTGCTTGGCCTTGAACGGCAAGTCGTTCGACACGGCCTTGACCATATCCTGGCAATCGTCGAACACGCCTTCGACGGCGATGTTGACAATGTTCGGGTCTTGCAGGCTGAACATCTGCGCCGTCTGGAAGGCGCTCATTTTCTTGTGCGGCGACAGCATGAAGACGCGGATGCCCTTCTTGCCGCGCATCGCGTATTCGGCCGCGCTGCCCGTGTCGCCCGACGTGGCGCCGAAGATATTGAGTTCGGCTCCCGTCTTGGCCAGGGTGTATTCGAACAGGTTGCCCAGCAGCTGCATGGCCATGTCCTTGAAGGCCAGGGTCGGGCCGTTCGACAGCGCCAGCAGCATCAAGGTGGTCGATCCGCCCTTGACGACGTTTTCTTCGAGCACGCGCAGCGGCGTGATGTCGGCCGCGTTTTCGCCGGCGCGGGCGTTCTTGTAGACTGCCTTGGTATAGGTTTTCGCCGTCAGTGCCTTCAGGTCCGCAGCCGGGATATCGGTGGCGAACTTCTTCAGGATTTCGAATGCCAGGTCGGCATACGACAATGTGCGCCAGGCATTGAGCTCGGCACCAGTGACTTGCGGGTAGTGTTCTGGGAGATACAGTCCGCCATCGGGGGCCAGGCCGCCCAGGAGGATGTCGGAGAATTGCTGCTGATTCGATGGCGCTTTATCAGCGCGGGTAGACACGTAGTGCATAAATTTGAAGAGTCCAGTTGAGCTGAGTGCGGTTGATCATGAATGGCAGCGGATATTATAGTGCCAGCCGCCGTCCAAGGCGAATCGCATGGCGCCAGCCTGATCAAGATGTGACAATTGGAGCGCCTGCCTATTATCAAACAAGCCATAATGCATGAGATCAAGCCAGGCGAACATGGCTGGCGTACGCACTGGCGTGCGCCGGCGATTTACGTCACACTGTGCTGAGTATCCTTGCCATGATCAATATTGGAGTCGAGAACCGGCCATGTCGCTGAGTAAAAAACCGTATCTGCAAAGCGCCGCGCTGCGCTCCGACGCCGTCGTCGACCTCGATCACTATCCGTTCACCATCCCCGCCATCCGCGACTTCGTGCACATGGATTTCCATCGCGACGTGACGTTTTTCGTGGGAGAGAATGGCAGCGGCAAGTCGACCATGCTCGAAGCGCTGGCCGTGGGGCTGGGCTTCGGCAAGGATGGCGGCACGCGCAATGTGCGCATCGCCCTGCCATCGGACGAGGAATCGGGCTTGCACGCGCACTTGCGCCTGAGCAAGAGCTATAAAAAGCCCGAGGACAGCTATTTCCTGCGCGCCGAGAGCTTTTTCAACGTCGCCACCTACATGGACGAGATGCCACAGGAGTACCTGGTGAGCTACGGCGGCAAGTCGCTGCACGCGCAATCGCACGGCGAAGCGTTCATGGCGACCTTGATCAACAAGCTGCGGGGCAAGGGTTTATACCTGCTGGACGAACCCGAGGCGGCCCTGTCGCCGAGCCGCCAGATGGCGGCATTGTCCGTGATCCACCAGCTGGTGCAGGACGACTCCCAGTTGATCATCGCCACCCATTCGCCGATTTTGCTCGCCTACCCGAACGCGAAGATTTTGATGTTTACTGGCGGCGGCATCCACGAAGTGGCGTATGAAGACACGGAACACTATGCAGTGACGCGCGATTTCTTGAATAACTACCCGAGGAGGCTGGGGCAGTTGTTTGAGGAGGAGTGAGGTATTGGATGGTGCTTGTCGGCTTACGCGCTTTGCGCTAAGCCGACCTAAGCCGACCTACGCCGTCCAACGCCGACCTGCGACATTGCCACTCACCGTAGGTCGGATTAGCGCGTGAGCGCGTAATCCGACAACACCATCAGGGCATCAGCAAGCAGCGTGATTGACGGTAATCACATGCACGGCCAACCCGCCCAGCGACGTTTCCTTGTACTTGTCCTGCATGTCCGCGCCCGTCTGGCGCATGGTTTCGATGACTTCGTCGAGGCTGACGAAATGCGTGCCGTCGCCCTTCAGCGCCAGCGAGGCGGCCGTGATGGCTTTCACGGCGCCCATGCCGTTGCGCTCGATGCACGGAATCTGCACCAGGCCGCCGATGGGGTCGCACGTCATGCCCAGGTGGTGTTCGATGCCGATTTCGGCCGCGTTTTCGATCTGTTCATTCGTGCCGCCCAGGGCCGCCACCAGGCCGGCCGCCGCCATGGCGCACGCCACGCCCACTTCGCCCTGGCAACCCACTTCGGCGCCCGAGATCGAGGCATTGCGCTTGCACAGCATGCCGATGGCCGCGGCCGTCAGCATGAAGCGGCGCACGCCGCCCACCGGGTCGCTGGGGCGGCAATCCTGCGCGTAGTAGCGCAACACGGCCGGGATGATGCCAGCCGCGCCGTTGGTCGGCGCCGTCACGACCCTGCCGCCGGCCGCGTTTTCCTCGTTGACGGCCATCGCGTACAGGCTGACCAGGTGTACGGCGTCGTGCGGCAAGTCGTTGGCGCGGTTGTCGGACGCTTTCGCCTCCTGCGCCAAGCGCCACAATTTCGCGGCGCGGCGCTTCACGTTCAAGCCGCCCGGCAGGTTGCCCGTCGTTTCCAGGCCGTGCGCGATACAGTCGCGCATGACGTGCCAGATACGGTCCAGGCCCGCGTTCAATTCCTCGTCGCTGCGATTGACGCACTCGTTCGCGCGCAGCATTTCCGGGATCGACAAGCCACTTTCCACGCCATGCGCCAGCAACTGCTCCATGGTGTCGAAGGGGAAGACGACTCGCGCGCTGGCGGCCGATTCCACTGCCGCTTCGGCCTGCGCCTCGCCAGCCTCGCGGATAAAACCGCCGCCGATCGAGTAATACACCTTGTCGACACGGCTGCCGTCCGCCAGTTTCAGGGTGAAGCGCATGCCGTTCGGGTGTTCGGGCAGCGATTCGCTCTTGTGCCAGACGAGGCCCGTGGCGGCCGTGAATGGCACCACGTGCGTGCCCAGCAAGGCGATCTCGCCGGCCGCCTCGATGGCGGCCAGCTTGCTGTCGACTTCATCGGGCGCCACGTCTTGCGGCGTTTCGCCCATCAAGCCAAGAATGACAGCCTTGTCCGTCGCATGGCCCACGCCCGTCAGCGCCAGCGAGCCATACAGGGCCGCCTCGGCGCCCACTACCTGGTCCAGCGGACCGTATTCGACCAGAAAACGCCGCGCCGCCACCATCGGTCCCACCGTGTGGGAACTCGACGGCCCGATGCCGATTTTAAACAGGTCAAATACGCTCATGTCCATGTATGTCTCTTTATGTAGTATGTTTTTTTAGTATTGCTGCTGAACTCAGGCCGCCTTGGCGGCATGGCCCACATCGACATTGGCCAGCATGTCCGTGACCATCTGCTCGACGCCGATCTGCGCCTTCCAGCCCCAGTCGGTGCTGGCCTTGCTGTCATCCAGGCTTTGCGGCCAGCTGTCGGCGATGGCCTGGCGGCTGTCCGGCTTGTAGCTGATCTTGAAGTCCGGCACCATGCACACGATGGCCTTGGCCAGCTGCTCGGGGTTGAACGACACGCCGGCCACGTTGTACGAAGAACGGATCTTGATCTGTGCCGCTGGCGCGTCCATCAGTTCGATGGTGGCGCGGATCGCGTCGGGCATGTAAATCATCGGCAAGGTGGTATTCGCATCGAGGAAGCAGTCATAGCGCTCGCCGCGCAAGGCCGCGTGGAAGATGGCGATGGCGTAATCGGTGGTGCCGCCGCCTGGAGGCGATTTGTAGCTGATGATGCCCGGGTAGCGGATGCTGCGCACGTCCACGCCATACTTGTTGAAGTAGTATTCGCACAGGCGCTCGCCGGCCAGCTTGCTGATGCCGTACATCGAGGTCGGGTCCATCACGGTCATTTGCGGCGTGTTCACTTGCGGCGTGTTCGGGCCGAAGGCGGCGATCGACGATGGCCAGAAGATCCGCAGCGGCTTGCCTGCCTCGCCACGCTCGCGCGCCAGTTCCAGGATATTGAGCAAGCCATCCATGTTCAGGCTCCACGCCTTCAACGGCGCCGCTTCGCCCGTGGCCGACAGCATGGCCGCCAGCTGGTACACCTGGGTGATGTTCTCGTCGGCGATGATGGCCGCCAGGCCGTCCTTGTCCAGCACATTCAGCTGGGCGTAGCGCTTGGCCTGGTACAGGTTATTCGTGCCGATGTCGCTGGCGATGACGTTGTCCGCGCCGTGCTGCAGCGCCAGCGCGCCCACCAACTCACTACCGATTTGGCCGTTTGCGCCGATGACTAAGATGCGTTCCATGCTATTTTCCTGAAATCTTGTTAATTGGTAGTGGTAGTGGTCAGCAAACCGAGTTCCTTGCCAGCCTGTTCGAAAGCGGCCAGCACTTGCACCAGCTGTTCGCGCGTATGCGCGGCGGACAGCTGCACGCGCACGCGGGCCTGGCCCATCGGCACGACCGGGTAGAAGAAGCCAGTCACCAGCACGCCCAGTTCATACAGGCGCGCGGCGAATTTCTGCGCCACGGGCGCGTCGAACAGCATCACGGGAACCACCGGATGGGTGCCCGGCTTGATGGTGAAGCCGATGCGCTCGATCTCGCTGCGGAAGAAAGCCGTGTTGTCATGCAGGCGGTCGCGCAGTTCCGTCGACTTGGCCAGGCGTTCCAGTACCGACAGCGACGCGCCGGCAATCGATGGCGCCAGCGTGTTCGAGAACAAATAGGGACGCGATTTCTGGCGCAGGGTGTCGATGACTTCCTTGCGCGCCGACGTAAAGCCGCCCATGGCGCCGCCCAGGGCCTTGCCCAGGGTGCCCGTGATGATGTCGATGCGGCCCATCACATTGTGGTGTTCGTGCGTGCCGCGGCCCGTCGCGCCCATGAAACCGGAAGCGTGGCATTCGTCGATCATCACCAGCGCGCCGTATTGGTCGGCCAGGTCGCAGATCTTGTCCAGTTGCGCAATCGTGCCGTCCATCGAGAACACGCCGTCAGTGACGATGACTTTATGGCGCTTGCCGGCCGCAATGGCCGCTTTCAGCTGCACTTCCAGGTCGGCCATGTCGTTGTGGGCGTAGCGGTAGCGGCCAGCCTTGCACAGGCGGATGCCGTCGATGATGGAAGCGTGGTTCAGCGCGTCCGAGATGATGGCGTCGTTTTCATCGAACAGCGGCTCGAACACGCCGCCGTTGGCGTCGAATGCCGCCGCGTACAAGATCGTGTCTTCGGTACCCAGAAAAGCAGAGATCGCCTGTTCCAGTTCTTTATGCACGGTTTGCGTGCCGCAGATGAAGCGCACGGACGACAGGCCGTAGCCGTATTTTTGCGTGGCGGCAATGGACGCTTCCTGCGTCTGCAGGTCGCCGGACAGGCCCAGGTAGTTGTTTGCACACATATTGATCAGGGTACGGCCATCGTCGCACACCACTTCGGCGCCCTGGCGCGAGGCGATCACGCGCTCGGGCTTGTACAAGCCCTGCTGGCGCAGTTGATCGAGGTTCTGTTGCAGACCGCTGAAAAAGGTGTTCTTCGCTTGCTCGCTCATGATGATCCTTGTGTGTCCCTGCGTTTGTGGTATCCGTGTGACCTCAGCCGCCATAGGGAAAAGCGGCCGCTTGACCGGTGCGCGCACAATGCTGTACCGTGAAGCGCTGTTTGAAGTCTACACGTTTCCGTGTTTTTCCTCAAAATCCACTATTTCGAACTGAAATTCAATATAGTGGATATTACCCAAGCCTTTTGAACTTTGCAAGCCACCTGCCGATGAAAACCAGCGTTTCGACCAATTCTCCGCCCGAAGTGGGCGCCACCCTGCAACGGCTGCGCCTGGCGCGCGGCCTGACACTCGAGGATTTGTCGCGCATCGCCGGCGTTTCGAAGTCCATGCTGTCGCAAATCGAGCGCGAAAAAGCCAATCCCACCATCGCCATCACGTGGCGCCTGGCCAACGCCCTGGGCGTGCAGATCGGCGAATTGCTGTCCAGCGCGGAAAAAGCCGTGGAAACCATCCGCATCACGGACGCCCACGAAACTCCCACCCTGCCCGGCGACCATGCGGGCTACGTGCTGCGCATCCTGGGGCCGATGGAGCTGGCCGGCAAATACGAATGGTATGAAGTGACTCTGGCGCCGGGCGGCGAACTGGCGTCGCAGCCGCACGACCCGGGCACCACCGAGCATTTGACGGTGATCCACGGCAACCTGGAGCTGGAAGTGGGCGCGGCGAAGAAAAAGGTCAAGAATGGCGGCACGGCGCGCTACCCGGCGGACCAGCCGCATACCATCCGCAACCTGGGCAAGACGGAAGGCAAGGCCTTATTGGTGGTCATCCATAGATAGTTGCTTTTCAGCGGTGTGCAATAGGCTCTTTCGCCCATGCTAAGATTTTGGATTAGACAAGATTTTCACTGTCTTTCATGGAGCCTTAGCAATGACGATTTCCGAAAGCACCACCCTCTTCCACCAAAAAAAGGTCGTCGAGTACGATCCTGATATTGCGCTGCAATCCGGGCAGGATATCGTCTACCGCCTCTCGCTCGAGTATGACGACAAGCGCAAGATGCCGGACCTGATCGCCGGCTTCCTGGAAAAAACCGACAAGAATGCGCTGGAGGCGCTGATCATCGGTATGTGGGGCGATCCGTACGAAGCGGGCGCCGACGAGGTGATCGCGGCGCTGATCAGCCACGCGCCGCATCTGCCGAACTTGCGCGCGCTGTTCATCGGCGACATGACGTACGAGGAATGCGAAATCTCGTGGATCGTGCAAGGCAGCTACAAGCCGCTGCTGGACGCCTTCCCGCAGCTGGAAGAGCTGCGCATCCGCGGCGGCAATGAGTTGAACGTCGAACCGTTCGCGCACCAGAACCTGCGCAAGTTCACCATCGAGTCCGGTGGCCTCGATCAGAAGATCGCGCAGGCGCTGGCCCAGTCGAGCATGCCCAAGCTGGAATACCTGGAACTGTGGCTCGGTACCGACGACTATGGTTTTTCCGGCGACGTGGCGCTGTACCAGAAAGTACTGGCGCAACTGGCCACGCCGACCCTGCGCTACCTGGGCCTGCGCGACGCGCAGATCGCCGACGAGCTGGCCGTCTGGCTGGCCAACGAGCCGCTGCTGGCCACCGTCGAGACCCTGGACCTGTCGCTGGGCACCTTGGGCGACGTGGGCGCCGAAGCACTGCTGCAAGGCACGCAATTGGGCAATCTGAAGCGCATGGACCTGTCGCATCACTATATCTCCGAAGCGAACCAGGAAAAACTCAACGCCCTGCCCTTCCCCGTCAGGCTCGATGATCCGCAGGAAGACGACGAGGACGACGACGAAGTCTATCGCTATGTCGCCGTCGGCGAATAAAACCTGATGCTTTTGCTGGCAACACAGGGCAGCAAGCGCGTGCGCCTGCTGCAGGCGGCGCGCGCGCAGCTGCGCCTGCCGCCCGCGCAGGTGCTGGAATGGCGCGACTGGCTGCGTCAGCCTGCCTTGCTCGAGGATTCATTGCGCCAGACCGGCCCGCTCAAGATCGAACCGCCCGGCGACGATCCCGCCGCCCACCTGCTGTTGCTGCAGGCAGGCTGCCGGCTGCTGGACCGTCCGCTGCTCTCGGCGCCCGCGCATGGCGAGCTGCTGGCCATGGATGCGTGGTTTGCCGGTTTTTCCAATGCCATGGTGTCCCTGGCGGCGCAGCTGGCAGACCTGCCGCAAATAAGCGTCTTCAATGCGCCAGCCGAAATCTGTCTCATGACGGACAAGCTGGCGTGCCAGCGCCACCTGGCCGCGCATGGCGTGCCCATACCTGCCTTGCTGGGACCAGTGGAGGGCTACGAGCATCTGCAGTCGCTGCTGCACGAACACCAGCTTGACCGCGTCTATCTGAAACCGCGCTACGGCTCGTCCGCGTCCGGTGTCGTCGCCTACCGCAGGAACAAGGCCGGACGCCAGCAAGCCACGACCTCGGCCACGCTGCACCGCACCGAGGGCGCAACGCGCCTGATGAACAGCAAACGCATGGCGCGCTACGAGTCCGAACACGACATCGCCGCCCTCGTCGACGCGCTGGCAGCCCAGGAACTGTATGCGGAAGCATGGCTGAACAAGCCGCGCTGCGGCGACAGCCATTACGACTTGCGGGTCGTGACCGTGGCCGGCTGGCCCGCACACCGGGTGGCGCGCATCGGCGACCAGATGATGACCAATCTGCACCTCGACAACCGGCGCGGCGACGCGGCTGGCCTCTTGAACGCGGCCGACATGACGGCGCTGGAAGCGGCCAGCGCCCAGGCCGCGCGCGCCTTCCCCCACAGCCACGTGACGGGCTACGACCTCGTCGTGCGCCACGGCCAGGCCCATGTGCTCGAGGCGAACGCCTTCGGCGACCTGCTGCCAGGACTGCTATGGCAAGACGCGGACACTTACGCAGCGCAACTGGCCCATGTTTAAAGACACAGCACCGATCCCCGACATGCACCGCGTCGTCGGCAGCCACGACATCGTCTTCATCACGCTCGACACCCTGCGCTATGACGTGGCGCAAGCCCTGTATGAGGCGGGCGAATTGCCCGTGCTGGGGCGTTTTCTGCCGCCGGGCGGCTGGGACAAGCGCCACTCGCCCGCCACGTTTACCTACGCGGCGCACCAGGCCTTCTTTGCGGGTTTCTTGCCCACGCCGGCCGCGCCGGGCCGCCATCCGCGCCTGTTCGCCAGCGCCTTTGCTGGCAGCGAAACCACCTCGCCGCACACGTTTGCGTTCGAGGAAGCGGACCTGCCCGCCGCGCTGGCCGCGCGCGGCTACCGCACCATCTGCATCGGCGGCGTAGGTTTCTTCAATAAACAGACGGCGCTGGGCATGGTGCTGCCATCGCTGTTCCAGGAAAGCCACTGGAGCGCCGGCATGGGCGTGGCCAGCCGCCATTCGACGCAAAAGCAGGTGGCGCTGGCGACCCGGCTGCTGGCGCAAAACGACCAGCGCACCTTCTTGTTCATCAACGTGGCCGCCCTGCACACGCCGAACCGCGCCTACCTGCCCGGCTGCCACAGCGATAACCTGGACAGCCATGCGGCGGCCCTGCGCTATGTCGACAGCGCACTGGCGCCCCTGTTTGCCGCCTGCGCCGCGCGCGCGCCCACGTTCGCCATCGTCTGCTCGGACCACGGCAGCGCGTATGGCGAAGACGGCTACCGTGGCCACAGGGTCGCCCATGACAGCGTGTGGCAGGTGCCGTACGCGCACTTCTTCCTCACGCAAGATACCATTTCCCAGGAGTCCCCACCGTGAACCCATCCGAACAACCGGGCCCCCTGGCGCAGCGCATGCGCCATACGCCCTACCAGGCGTATTCATACTCGTATCCGCACAAGGCGGCCTACCGCGCCTTGCCGCAGGCCGCGCCGCTGGCGCCCCTGTGGGCGCAGCAGGACCGCTCCGCCCTCTTCGCCTACATCCACATTCCGTTCTGCGAGATGCGCTGCGGCTTTTGCAACCTGTTCGCCATGGCGCGGCCCAGCGCGGACATGGTCGAGCGCTACGTGCAGCAGGTGCTGGTGCAGATGCGTGCGATGGACGGCGCCCTCGGCGAACGGCGCTTTGCCCGCTTCGCGCTCGGTGGCGGCACGCCCACTTACCTGTCGCCCGCGCAGCTCGACACCTTGCTGTGCGGCGCGCGCGACATCCTCGGCATCGACCTGCAAGCCACGCCGGCCGGCATCGAAGCGTCGCCCGAAACCATCACGGCCGAGCGGCTTGCCGTGTGCCGCGCGCATGGCATCGACCGCGTCAGCCTCGGCATCCAGAGCTTTGCCGCAGGCGAGATACGCGCGCTGGCCCGTCCCCAGCAAAACGCCACCGTCCATCATGCCATCGGCCTGATACGCGCGGCCGGCTTTCCCACCCTGAACCTGGACCTGATCTATGGCATCGCCGGGCAAACCGTGGCCAGCCTGCTCGCTTCCATCGACAGCGCACTGGCCTTCCGGCCCGAGGAAATCTATCTGTATCCGCTGTACGTACGCGAACAAACAGGCCTTGGAAAAGTGGCGCGCCGCCAGGGTGCCGCGTCGCTCAATCCCATCATGCTGGCACGCGACGGCGACAGCCGCCTGGCCCTGTACGCGGCCGCGCGCGACCATTTGCGCGCCCAGGGCTATGAGCAGGTCTCGATGCGCATGTTCCGCGCACCGCATGCGCCCGAGCAGAACGGACCGTCGTACTGCTGCCAGAACGATGGCATGGTGGGCTTGGGCGCGGGCGCCCGCTCCTACACGGCGAACCTCCATTATTCGAGCGAGTACGCGGTGGCGAGAACGGAGACCATCGGCATCATCGAACAGTATCTGGCGCTGGACGAAACGCGCTTCGCGCAGGCGGAACACGGCTACGTGCTCGATGATGCAGAACAGCGCCGCCGCTACGTGATCCAGTCGCTGCTGACGGAACCGGGCCTGGACCGCGACGCCTACACGGCGCGCTTCGGCAGCCGCTGCGAGCTTGATCTGCCGCAGCTGGCCGAGCTGCACGCCTTGGAACTGGTGGAAGAAAACGGCCCGCTGCTGCGCCTGAATGACCGCGGCTACAGCTACGCCGACACCATCGGCCCGTGGCTGGCGTCCGAGACGGTGCGCGCGCTGATGGCTGAAGGCGGCCAGGCGTGCTGACAACGGAGCTGACAGCTGAGCTGACAACGGAGCCGGGTACTTTGTCCCTGCTATACCGGGGCACCTTGGCGAGCTGCAATTACGCCTGCGGCTACTGCCCGTTCGCCAAGAAGCGCGACAGCCGCGCCACCCTGGCCCGCGACGCGCGTGAAGTGACGCGTTTTACCAGTTGGGTGGCGGCGCAAAAACGGGACATCAGCGTCCTGTTCACGCCCTGGGGCGAAGCACTGGTGCGGCGCCACTACCGCACGGCCATGCAAATCCTGGCAGCTTTGCCCCATGTGCGGCAAGTAGCGCTGCAGACGAATCTGTCCGGCCCCCTGAACTGGCTGCAAGCGATGGACGGGGTGGAAAAGATCGGCCTGTGGTGCACCTACCACCCGGATCAGACAACGCTGGCCCGTTTTCTTGAACGCTGCGCGCGCCTGGACAAGATGGGCGTGCGCTATTCCGTCGGCGTCGTCGCCATGAACGAACACCTGGACGCCATCCGCACCCTGCGCGCGGCCCTGCCCGCGCACGTCTATTTGTGGCTGAACGCCTACGACCGTCGCGGCCCCGGCTACTACAGCGAACAGAACCTGGCCTGGCTCGACGCCGCCGACCCGTGGTTCGCGCAAAGCCGCCGTCCGTCACCCTCGCGCGGCAAACCGTGCCTGGCGGGCGAAGCGTCGCTGTCCGTCGATGGCGATGGCGAACTGACGCGCTGCCATTTCGTGCCGGAGCGCTTGGGGAATCTGTACGTGGATGACTTGGCAGACATGCTACAGGAACGCCGCTGCCCGCGCTTCAAGTGCGATTGCTATATCGGCTATGCGCAGCGCAAGGATTTGCCGTTTCAAACGGTGTTTGGGGAGGGGGTACTGGCAAGGATCGTGACTGTAGGTCGGATTAGCCAGCGTAGGTCGGATTAGCGGCGGCACGCCGCGTAATCCGACACATTGTTGGCATGACGGGTGTTGTCGGATTACGCGCGGCGATGCCGCGCTAATCCGACCTACCGTATTTTACTGCGCAGCCACCTTGGCCGGCTCCGCCACTACCGGCGTCATCTTCAACGAACGGCTGAGGAAGCCCCAACGATCCGCCACTTCTTCGATCTGCTTGGTCGTCGGCTTGCCGGCGCCATGGCCCGCCTTGCTGTCGATGCGGATCAGTACGGGCGCCGCGCCGCCTTGCGCTGCCTGGGCGGCGGCGGCGAACTTGAAGCTGTGGGCAGGCACGACGCGGTCGTCGTGGTCGGCCGTCGTGATCATGGTGGCTGGATAGCAGCCGCCCGCCTTCAGGTTATGCAGCGGCGAGTATTTCACCAGCGCCTTGAACTGTTCGGCGTCGTCCGACGAACCGTAGTCAGGCACCCAGCCCCAGCCCACGGTGAACTTGTGGAAGCGCAACATGTCGAGCACGCCCACTTGCGGGATCGCCGCCGCGAACAGGTCCGGACGCTGCGTCATGGCCGCGCCGACCAGCAGGCCGCCATTGCTGCCGCCGCCGATCGCCAGCTTCGATGGCGAGGTGACCTTGTTGTCCACCAGCCACTGCGCCGCGCCGATAAAGTCGTCGAACACGTTTTGCTTGTTCAGCTTGGTACCAGCCTGGTGCCAGGCTTCGCCGTACTCGCCGCCGCCGCGCAGGTTGGCCATCACGTAGACGCCGCCCATTTCCACCCAGGCAAGATTCGCCACGGAGAAGCTTGGCGTGAGCGAAATGTTGAAGCCGCCATAGCCGTACAGATAAGTCGGGTTGGAACCGTCGAGCTTCATGCCTTTTTTCGAGACGATGAACATCGGCACCTTGGTACCGTCGCGGCTGGTAAAGAATTGCTGGCGTGTTTCAAAGGCGTTCGGGTCGAAATCGACCTTCGGCTGGCGGTACACCGTGCTCTTGCCCGACTTCATGTCGTAGCGGTAAATGGTCGCTGGCGTCGTGAAGCTGGTAAACGAGTAGAACGTTTCCGTGTCGCCACGCTTGCCCGCAAAGCCGCCGGCCGAACCGATGCCCGGCAAGGCCACTTCGCGCACCAGCTTGCCGTTCAGGTCGACGATCTTGATTTGCGTTTGCGCATCTTTCAAGTAATCGAGCACCAGCTGGTTGTTGATGAGGTTGACGGCGACGAGGGTTTCCGCGCTTTGCGGCACGATTTCCTTCCAGTCGGCAGGGGCAGGTTTGCGCGTATCGATGGCGATCACGCGCGATTTTGGCGCCTTGTTGTCCGTCTTGAAGAAGAACACGGGGCCGTCATTGTCGATGAACGAGTATGAAGCGTCAAACTCTTCCAGCAAGCCCACGACCTTGGCGTTTTTCTGGCGCAAGTCCTTGTAGAAAACGCGGTTCTTGCGTTCCGTGCCTTGCGTGGCCGTGATGATCAAATAATTGCCGTCGTCGCTGACGGTGCTGCCGCCGAACGCCCATTCCTTCTGGTCGGGACGGTCGAAAACGAGCACGTCGTCGCTTTGCGGCGTGCCGATCTTGTGGAAATACAATTTCTGGAAGTAATTGATATCGGCCAGCTTGGTGGCTTCGTTCGGCGCGTCATAGCGGCTGTAGAAGAAACCTTTGTTGTCCTTGGTCCACGAGGCGCCCGAGAACTTGGCCCACTTGATGTGGTCCGTCAAATCCTTGCCCGATTCGATGTCGCGCACTTTCCACTCGTTCCAGTCGGAACCGGAAGCGGACGTGGCGTACGCCAGGTATTTGCCGTTCGGGCTGATCGAGGTGCCGGCCAGCGCCACCGTGCCATCCGTCGACAGGGTATTCGGGTCCAGCAACAGGCGCGGTTCGTCCGTCAGTTTTTTCACCGTGTACAGCACGGCCTGGTTCTGCAAGCCGTCGTTGCGGCTGTAGAAATAGCGGCCGCCCTGCTTCGTTGGCGTAGAGAAACGCTCATAATTCCACAGCTTGGTCAGGCGCTGCTTGATCGCGGCGCGCTCGGGGATGGTGCCCAGGTACGACTGCGTCAGCTTGTTTTGCGCCGTGACCCACTCGCCCGTTTCCGCACTGTTGGCGTCTTCCAGCCAACGGTACGGGTCAGCGATGGTGGTGCCGAAATAGCTGTCTTGCTGGTCGACTTTTTTGCTGACCGGATACGTCACGGCAGCGCCGTCACCGGCCGGGCACGATGGCGTCGCGGCGCTTTGCGCCAGGGCATTGCCACCGAAAGCGGCCATCAAGCTGAATATGAGGGTTGCACTACGTAATTGCATGGGTTGTTGTCTCATTGTTGGATGTCGAGGAAAGCAGGCCGCACACACACACGCCGCGGCTGCCCATGTTGACTTTCGCCAAGAGAAATCATAGCGCGGATTGCCACTTTTAAAGCACAGTTATCTGATGGATTTGCCGTCTTTTGTTTGGACAATTTGCATGAATCGCCATGATAAATCTCGCTTTCGGCGGAATCGGCAAACTGACGTTCATGCAAGAAACATTATCAAAAGTAAAGCCGTTTCATCAAGTTGTCATAAATCTTCTTTACTATCGGCAACATGTTCATGGCCCGTCCAGAGGCCGTGCCGCCACAGCCTCCTATGCACACTCTCGCCCTCCCTACCGCCACCGCCGCGCCGGCCCCCGCGACGCCATCGAATGTGGCTTACCTGAAGCCGCCATCGGCAAGCATGACCATCGAAGGGACGGACGCCTTGCACGACATCCTGGCGGGCCGCAAGCTCAGCGCGCTGTTCCAGCCCATCATCCACATGCACAGCGGCGACATCATCGGCTACGAAGGCTTGATACGGGGGCCGTCCGACAGCCCCCTGCACGCGCCGATGAATCTGTTCAAGGTGGCGCGCGCGCATGACCTGACCCTGGATGTGGAACACCTGTGCCGCCAAGTGGTGCTCGAGCGCTTCGCAGAACTGCAACTGCCGGGCAAGCTGTTCCTCAACGTCAGCCCGGAATGCCTGCTGCTGCGCAATGCCCGCCATGGCGAAACCCTCGAATACATCGAGCACATCGGCATCAACCCGGACCGTGTCATCATCGAGCTGACGGAAAACCAGCCCACCTACGATTACGAGCTGATGCGCGAAGCCGTGCTGCATTACCGTAACATGGGTTTCCAGATCGCCATCGACGACCTGGGCGAAGGCTTTTCCAGCCTGCGCCTGTGGTCGGAACTGCGCCCGGAATATGTGAAGATCGACATGCATTTCATCCAGGGCATCAATAATGACCCCGTGAAACTGCAGTTCGTGCGCTCGATCCAGGAAATCGCGGAGAAATCGGGCACCCTGGTGATCGCCGAAGGCATCGAGGCGCAGACGGAATTGCTGGTCTTGCGCGACCTCGGCGTGGCGTTTGGACAAGGCTATCACCTGGGGCGGCCCAACGCGGTGCCGGCGCGCGCCCTGCCGGCCGAAGTGGTGCAGGCGCTGGGACGCAATGGCGTGGCCGTGTATCCGCAGCGCAGCAGCCTGGAAAAGAATGGCGCCAGCATCCGCAAGCTGCTGCACAAGGTGGCGGCCGTGTCGCCACAGCTCAACAATAACGAGGTGTACGATATCTTCCTGAAGGAACCGAAGCTGATGATCATTCCCGTCGTCGACGACGGCGTGCCGCTGGGCCTGATCAGCCGCTTCGAAATGATCGACCACTTCGCCCGCCCCTACCAGCGCGAACTCTATGGCAAGAAATCATGCAGCCTGTTCATGGATGCCACGCCCCTGATTGCCGACCACGAGACGAGCTTGCAGGAACTCAGCTACACGATGGTGCAGTCCGATGCCCACCACCTGTTCAACGGTTTCATCATCACCGAGCACGGCCGTTACCTGGGCATGGGCACGGGCCACGACCTGATGCGCGAAATCACGCAGATGCAGATCAACGCGGCCCGTTACGCCAACCCGCTGACGCAACTGCCCGGCAACGTGCCCATCAACGAGCATATCGACCGTTTATTGCACAGCGGCAGCCGCTTCTGGGTCTGCTATTGCGACCTCGACCACTTCAAGCCCTTCAACGATGTGTACGGCTACCGCAAGGGCGACGACGTGATCCAGCTGACGGGAGAAATCCTCAGCAGCCATTGCGACCCGAACCGCGACTTCATCGGCCACATCGGCGGTGACGATTTCATGATTCTGTTCCAGAGCGAAGACTGGGAAACGCGCTGCCAAGCCATGCTCGACGACTTCGCGGCCGCCATCCTCGCCTACTACAGCACAGGCGATTGCGAACGGGGTGGCTACATCAGCGAAGACCGGCAAGGCAAGAAAGTGTTTTATTCGTTGATCAGCCTGTCGCTGGGCGTCATCAAGGTCGAGGCGCACCAGTACTACACACACCATCAGATCGCCACGCAGGCGGCCGAAGCGAAGAAGCAGGCAAAGAAAATCCACGGCAACAGCCTGTTCCTGGACCGGCGGCAAGGCGCGGCTGTGGCGCGCATGGATGCCTAGCCTGGAGCAATAATACGCAAGATCAAATACGCACGAGATCGACAAACGCATTGCCGCTGCGCGTATCGGACACGAATGCCAGGCTGATGTGCGCGCCATCGCGGCGCGCCTGCACGCGGTAGCTGCCTGCGGGCAGATCCACGAACAGTCCTCCATACGCCGTGTCCGGTTCCAGGCCGCCGCCCGTGACGTCTTCCCCCGCGCCGATGAAGACGCGGCCCGAAACGACGGCAAGATGCACGATCACCTGCGGTTCGGCAAGTTCCTCGTGCAAGGTGACTTCATACGCGCCATCGCCGCCCACGTTGAAAAACGCGACTTGCCCCGCATTCACGGCCGCCAGTTCGGCGCTGGGGATGCTCCACCAGTCGCAGTCATCTTCCAGCTTGTGGCGCAAGAGCGCAGGGTCGAACACGCACAGGGTAGCCGTCCCGGTCACAATTTTGACGCACGTGCTTGGCGTCATGTGGCCAGCGGCGCCGGTCCCAGCAGGGGCTGGCTCTCCACATACTGCGCGCTCGCTTGCACCTGCCACGGGAAGTGGCCATCGCGCGACGGCCAGACGATCTGGTACAAGGTGAAATCATCGCCCTGGTAATACCAGCGCGCATAGCCGACATAGTCGCGGTATTGCTCGACGGGCACGCGCACGAAGGCGCACTGATGGCCTTCCAGCAAGACGTCCGTGGTAGTCGTGAAATCCGTGATGGCGCCGCTGCGCGCGGCGTCCAGCGCCAGGTCGAGTATCCGGTGGGCCATGGAATGGGGCAAGCCCATGATCAGGAATTCAGGCTGGCCGAAGCTGTGGCAAGCGCCTATGGTGAAGGCATAGCCGGGACCTTCTTCATCGGCACCGATATGCACGCCATGCCAGCCATGCGTGGCGATGTCGTCGATGACTTTTTGCTCTGATGCATCCTCGCCTGCCTGCCTTACCATGCTTCACCTTTCACCGTGCCGAAAAACCGTGCCGCCATGGCGACATGCCTGCCGGCAATTATCGCATGCGGCACGCGTCCATGCGCGCACGGCGGCGGCGCTTCAGTCAGGCGGCTGCAGCGGCGGAAAGCGCACCTGGTGCCGTTGCCGCATGCGCTGCTGCGCCTCTTGCATCTGTGCCGGTTCCAGCCTGGTGGCAGCCGCTTCCCTGGCCCTGGCCGCCCCGCTATCACCGCCCTCGGCCGCCAGCGCCAGCCACATGTAGCCGCAGACGGGGTCCTTTTCCACGCCGCGCCCGCTGTTGTACATGCCGCCCAGGTTGTACTGGGCCAGCGCATGGCCCTGGCCAGCTGCGCGCGCATACCATAGCACGGCCTGGCCATCGTCTTGCTGTACGCCATGGCCGTTCGCATACATGACACCGAGGTTGTTTTGCGCGCTGGCATCGCCTTGATCGGCCGCCGTGCGGTACCAGCGCACGGCGCACACCTCGTCGCGCTCCACGCCCTGGCCATTCGCATACATCACGCCCAGGTTGAACTGCGCATTCGACGCGCCCTGGGCCGCCGCCCGGGCATACCAGTCGAGCGCCAGGCGCAAATCGCGGATGACGCCGCGCCCGCCCGCAAACATGCCGCCCAGATTGTATTGCGCCGTGCAATGGCCTTGCAGGGCAGCGCGCCGGTACCAGGCGACGGCGCGCGCCTCGTCCTTGTCCACGCCCTGGCCGCGCGCCAGCATCAGGCCCAGGTTGAACTGGGCGTCGGCGTCGTCCTGCTCGGCCGCCCGCTGCAGCCAGGCATAAGCGCGCAGCTGGTCGGGCGCCACGCCCAGGCCTTCCGCATACGCCACGCCAAGTTGCCGCTGCGCCACGGCCAGCCCCTGTGCCGCGGCCTGGCGGAACCAGGCCAGCGCCTGCGCATCGCTCTGCACCACGCCCTGCCCCCGTTTGTAGACGAGCCCCAGATTCAGCTGTGCCTGCGCATCGCCTTGCAAGGCCGCCTTGCAGAACCACGCCAGGGCCAGCGCATCGTTCTTTTTCGCGCCCAGACCCTGGGCATAGGCTTCGCCCAGCAGAGATTGCGCGCTGGCCACGCCCTGCTCGGAAGCGCGGTAAAACCACGCCAGGGCCAGCTCGTCGCTCTGCAGCACACCGCGTCCCTTGCGGTACATCTGCCCCAGGTTTTGCTGGGCCGAGGCATCGCCCTGGGCGGCGGCGCGGCGAAACCACAGCACGGCGTCGGCATCGCTCTGCGCCACGCCGCGGCCGTGGTAATACATGGCGCCCAGGTGGTTCTGCGCGAACGCCAGCCCTTGCAGCGCTGCCAGGCGTAGCCAGACAAAGGCACGCGCGTCGTCCTGCGCCACGCCTTCGCCCTTCTTGTACATCAATCCCAGGTTGAACTGGGCGTAGGCATTGCCCTGCTCGGCAGCCGTGCGGAACCAGATATACGCCTGGTGGCTATCTCTGGCAGTATGGTCCTTGTCCATGTGCGCCCCCATCCACATCGCGCTTGCCGGCAGCACGCGCAAAACGGCGGCCCAGGGCGGCGAAATCGTGTGTTGCTTAAATTTTAAATTCGCTGCGGGGGAAGGACTTGAGCAGGCTCAATAGAAATAACAAAATTATATCGTTTTGATGAGCCCGCTTAGAGGGGAAACGGCGCTCAGCGGCGCGATGGATGCTTTTGCAGGAATTGCGGCACCTTGGCGGCGGCCAGCTTGTTCAGCGACACGAGCAAGTCGGCGTCGACATCGGCGATGCCATAGCTGCTGCGCAAATGGCGGCCGATATGGATCAGCACTTGCGCCGCCACTTCCGCATCGGACTCGGCCCTGTGGGCGGCGCTCTTGAAGGCGATGCCCAGCTGGCTCGACAGCAAGCCCAGCTTGTAGCTGGCCATGCCGGGAAACACGCGGCGCGACAGTTTCAAGGAACACACGAGCGACTGGTGCGCCGGTGTCAGGTTCAGCCTGGCGCTTTCCGCGCGCAGGAATTTTTCATCGAAGCTGGCATTGTGCGCCGACAAGGCATCGCTGCCGATGAAGTCCAGCAATTGCGGCACCACCTCGGCCACGGGCGGTGCCTTGTCGACCATCGCCTGCGTTATGCCCGTCAAGCCCGTGATGAACGAGGGAATGCGCGCATTGCAGTTGATCAGGGTCACGTAACGGTCCGTGATCCGCCCGCCCTCGATGCGCAGCGCCGCCACTTCCGTGATGCGGTCGCCCATGTCGGGCGACAGTCCGGTCGTCTCGAAGTCGATCATGACGATCGGTTTGTCAAACACATTCATGAAGTCAGGCTCTTTCTGCGATGCTGCGGTGGACCAGCTTAGCCGAACTTGCGCACGGCGTCCAGCGCGAGACCGGCACCAATACTGCCGAACAAATCGCCTTCGACCTTGCGGGCGGCCGGCACCAGGGCCGCGATCTTTTCGCGCAGCAGGCGCACGCCGCTGGAGCCGCCCGTGAAGAACACGGTGTCGACGGCTTCCGGCGCCACGCCCGCGTCGCGCAGCAGACGCAGCACGGTGTCTTCCACGGAACCGCACAGGTGGCCGATGGCTTCGTCGAACTGCGTGCGTTTGAGCAACAGGCTTTGCGCGGGCGACAAGCGGTCCAGTTCGAGCTGCACTTCGGCCGCGTCGGACAGGGCGATCTTGCCCTCTTCCACTTTCATGGCCAGCCAGTGGCCGGCGCGCTCGTCAATCAGTTTTTGCAGACGCCCCATCTTGTCTTGCTCGCGCGCATCGCGGCACACGTCGGCCAGTTGCACCCAGATCTTCTTCGTGTACGCCAGATTGATCGTGTGCCACGTCGCCAGGTTGAAATAATAGCTGGAAGGCACTTCGCTATTGTTGTGCAGGCGGCTGCCATAGCCGAGCAGAGGCATGACGGACGACAAGCTCAGGTATTTATCGAAATCCGTGCCACCGATGTGCACGCCGCCCGTGGCGAGGATGTCGTCACGGCGCTCGGCCTTTTTCGCCCGGTCCGGCGACAAACGCACCAGTGAAAAGTCGGACGTACCGCCGCCGATGTCGGCGATCAGCACCAGCTCTTCCTTGGCTATCTGCGACTCGTAGTCGAACGCTGCGGCAATCGGCTCGAACTGGAAGGCGACATCCTTGAAGCCGACGGAGCGCGCCACTTCGGCCAGCGTGTCCTGCGCCAACTGGTCCGCTTGCGCATTGTCGTCGATAAAGAAGACGGGGCGGCCGAACACGGCGGACGAGAATTCGCGGCCGGCGGACTGCTCGGCGCGACGTTTCACTTCGCCAATGAATTGCGCGAGCAACATGCGAAATGGCAGGGCGCGGCCGCCGACTTCCGTCTGGCCATCGATGAGACTGGTACCCAGCAAGCTTTTCAGCGAGCGCATCAAGCGTCCTTCGTAACCAGCCAGATAGCCGGCCAGCGCCGCGCGGCCAAAACTGACTTCCTCGTCTTCCGCATTGAAGAAGACGACGGACGGTAAGGTCGTCTTGCCATCTTCCAGGCCGAGCATGGTGCTCTGCCCTGGACGTGCCCAGCCTACCGTGGAATTTGACGTGCCGAAATCGACGCCGCAAGCATTGGCCATGTCGACCCTTCCCTGAATAAAGGGGCGTTATGTTATCAGAAGGCAGGCTTTTGCACCAGCAAAACCCGTTCAGCCCGGTCAACAGCATAAGCTTGCTTTGCATCAAGTACCGGCCGCACGCAACAGATACTCTTGGGAAATTAACGCCGAGCAACTCGGCCAGCCCCCGGAGACCCATCGTGCCCCATGCTCCCCTGCGCCACCTGCCCGCTGCTGTGCTGGCCACCTTTCTCGTTTCCCTGGCCGGCTGCGGCGGCGGTTCGGCCGACACCCAGGCCGGCGCCGGTTGCGGGCTGCACAGCACGGCAGGCTGCGGCGGCAGTCCGCCGCCGGTGGTCAATCCGCCCGTCACCCCGCCGGTCACCCCACCCGTGACGCCTCCCCTGATTCCGCCCGAGCCGGCCAGCCTGGCCAGCGCCGTCAACCTCGTGTTTTCCAGTACGGAACTGGCCTCGGCGGGCCTGGCCGGCGGCGAGGTGGCCGTCACGGCCCTCGTCAAGGATGGCGCCAATCTCGCCTTGCCCAACGCAAAGATTTCCTTTGCTACCGATTCCGGCATCCTCGGCAGCGTCGACGCCGTGACGGACAAGAATGGCCAGGCGCGCGCCCTGCTGGGCACGGGAGGCGCCAACAGCAACCGCAGCATTACCGTGACAGCCAATGTGGGCATGCGCAGCGGCAAGGGCACGGTGGCGGTCACGGGCAGCACCGTGCAGCTGCTGGTGCCGGCCGCCCTGATGCTGGGCCAGGGCGCCGACCTCACCGTCACCGTGCGCGACTCGGCGCGCAAACCCGTGGCCGGCGCCGCCATCGCCTACAGTACGGGCGCCGGCAACAGCGTACGTGTCAAGGATGGCGGCGCAGCGCTCAGCAATGCACAAGGCCAGCTGGTGCTGCGCTTGACGGCAAGCAGCCTGGGCAAGGACGCCGTGTCCGTCAATGCGCTGGGCGCCGCCGCCACGCAAGCGTATGCCGTGGCGGGCAGCGACCTGCGCCTGAGCCCGGCCGTGAGCCAGGATGCCAGCGGCGCGGACGTGCTGGCGGAAGTGGCCACCCTGGCATGCCAGCCCATCGACGCGCGCTATGACAAGGCGGGCGTGGCGCAGTCCGGCAGCGCCAGCCTGTCGACCTCGCGCGGCAACCTGTTTGCGGACAGCGCCTGCAGCCAGGCCTTGCCCGCCAGCTTGATGTTCAGCAATGGCAACTTGCCGCGCAGCTATGTGCAGTCGGCCAACGCGGGCGTGGCCACCATCACGGCGGCCGTGGCCGGTGGCCCCTCGGCGCAGACGCGGCTGGAATTCGTCGCGCCATTGAGCCCTGCCAGCAAGCTGGCCGTGCAAGCGGATCCGGCCGTGCTGCGCGCGAATACGACGGCATCAGCCGACAACGCCAACACCAGTATGAGCACCATCGGCGCCGTGGTGCGCGATGGCGCGGCCAACAACCTGGTCAAGAACGCGCCCGTGCTGTTTACCATCTTGAGCGACCCCAGCGGCGGCTACCTGCGGCAAGCGGGCCGCGTACTGACGGGCAGCGACGGCCTGGCGCGCGCCGAGTACGTGGCGGGACCGGCCGACAGCGGCCGCGACGGTGTGCTGATCCAGGCCCGCATCGAGGGCGCTGCGCAAGCGGCGACGACGGCCCTCGTGCGCCTGACGGTGGCGCGGCAAGCGCTGTCGATCAAGCTGGGCACGGGCAGCCTGCTGCGCGAGTATTCGGCCAGCGTGCTGCAGAAGGACTTTGCCGTGTTCGTGTCCGACAGCGCCGGCAACGCCGTGCCCGGCGTCGCCATCACGGCCGCCGCCTGGCCCAGCCGCTATGCCAAGGGATACTATGTGTGGCAAGCGGACAAGCCCGAGTTCCCCGACACGGGCGTCTGGCGCCTGGCCCTGCCCCATTACAGCTGTGCCAACGAGGACGTCTTGCGCAATGGTATTTTTGACGCCGCCTACGATGGCAACGGCAATGGCGTGCTCGATCCGGGCATTCCCCTGACCGTCAGCGCAAGCGGCCTGAGCGACGCGCTGGGCATGGCCACCGTCACCATCAGCTATCCGCGCAACTTTGCTTCCTGGGTGCATGTCGCCTTGACCGTGCGGGGCACGGTCAGCGGCACGGAAGCGAGCGCCACGGCGGACTTGCCCTTACCCACCCTGGCCAGCGATTTCAGCGCCCGCCGCGTGGAGCCGCCGGGACGCCTCAGCCCCTATGGTAGCGGCCCCTGCGACAGTCCCGATTGAGGAGCAGGCATACCACTTGCCATTAAATCAAATTATTTGCAACATGGACAAGAAAACAGTCTTGCCACATGGAAATATTTTCGCTATGCTCATTTTTCCCGCCCAAGCCGCCACAAGCGGCCGGGCCTGCAGGAATACTTTGAGACAGGTTGCTTGCCAGACCACTATGCGAAAAAAGAATACTGTAGCCCGGACACCCATCACCACCACCCGCCCCGTATCCGGCGCCGGACGGCGCGTGACTTCATATGACGTGGCCCTGCTGGCCGGCGTGTCGCAATCGGCCGTGTCGCGCTGCTTCAAGCCGGGCGCCAGCGTCTCACCAGCCACCCACGCCAAGGTCATGCAGGCGGCCATCAGCCTCGACTACATCCCCAACGCGGCCGCCCGCAGCCTGATCACGCGGCGCTCGAACCTGGTGGCCGTTATCATTTCCAACCTGGCCAATCTGTACTATCCGCAAGTATTGTCCGACCTGAGCCAGCAAATCGCCCGCCAAGGCAAGCGTCTCTTGTTGTTTACCCTCGAGCGCGAAGCGGACATCGGCAAGGTCTTGTGCGACGTGTGGCAATACCAAGTCGATGGCGCCGTCGTGGCCGCCTGCCTGTCGGACGAGCAGATGGCCGAATTCGGCCGGCGCGACGTGCCGCTGGTGCTGTTCAACCGCAGCCCACGCGAACACGCCGTGCATGCCGTGCTGTGCGACCAGGCCGAAGCGGCGCGCCTGCTCGTCTCGCGCCTGGCCGAGGCGGGCCACCGCCAGTTCGCCATCATCGACGGCCCCGGCGACTCGGCCGTCGCGCAGGAACGCAAGGCCGGCATGCTCGACCGTTTGCTGACCCTGGGCTTGCCCGCGCCCATCGTCGTCAGCGGCAACTACGATTACGCCAGCGGCGGACGCGGCTTGCGCAAAGTCATCGACCGCCTGGGCCGCGTGCCGGACGCCGTCATTTGCGGCAACGACATCATGGCCATCGGCTGCCTGGACACGGCGCGCCACCAGATGGGCATCGAGGTGCCGCTGCAGATGTCGGTGGCCGGGTTCGACGCGCTGGAAGCATCAGGCTGGCTCAGCTACGACATCACCACCCTGCGCCAGCCCGTGCAAAAGATGGCCACCGATGCCGTCGCCATGCTGGGCGAACTGATGGAACGGCGCGGCGGCATCGCCGAGCGGCGCCGCTATTGCTCGTATCTGGTCGAGGGAAGTACGGCGAGGCTGACTGGAGCACAGCCATATTTCGGCATGATGGCCGCCGCCTGAAAAACGCCCGTGGCGTTGTTGCCTGCCCCTCGCCGTACTATTCGTACTGTCTTCGGGGCCGCGCCTAGCCACAGGCGTTTTTCAGACGCTCGCACTTCTCTGCCAAAAACCTTGCACATAAAAAAACCTCGCATTGCTGCGAGGTTTTTCATTTCAAGGCCAGGGAATCAACCGAAGATCTTGCCCTTGAGCATATTCAAACCCTGGCTGACGAGGTCATTGCCTTCCGGTACCTGACCATCAGGGGTCAGTTTGTCGATCAGCTGGGGCAGCAAGGCTGCCAGGCCGCCCGAAGCCGCGTCCGGTGCGACGCCCGCTTTTTCCGCGATCTGGGTGATCGTGTCGCTACCGAGCGCATCCTTAATTTGTTCGCCGGAGACAGGCGCATTGGCACCCGTGCCGATCCAGCTGGCCACCTGGTCACCCAGGCCGCTTTCCTGGAATTTCTGCAGCAGGCCGGGCAAGCCGCCATGCTGGTTGACCAGGTCCATCACACTGGCCATCAATCCCGATGGGGCTTCCCCGTCAGCACTTTTGTTGCCCAAAGCGCTCATCGCCTGTCCTGCAAGTTGATCTAGCAAACTCATCGTATTCTCCTGAACGCTATCGATTGGTGCCGCGTGACTGCGGCTTCGGTATGGCGCAGACCATTCTGCGCCATGGAAATCATTATACTATGAATAATAAAAATGCTATAATTACAATCTTGAGGCGAACGCACAGATCGCCTCACTGTCGAGGCATCCACCTCCATCATATTTAGTTCGGCCCAACTTGCAAGCGTAAATTGACAGTTTGCAAAAACGTGTAGAATTAATTTTCCATTTACTGAGGAGTATCAACACATGAACATCAATAAAGCGGTAGACAAGGCTTACGAAAAAAAGACCTTCAAGGAAATCGCTGATGCGCCCGTCGATGCGCTGCAAGGCGTGAGCGAAAAGGATGCGGAACTGCTCAAGCAAGCGTTCAATATCAAGACCGTGCGCGATCTGGCGAACCTGAAATACTCGAAGTGGGCGCGCGCCATCGTCACCCTGGCCGATACGGAAGAATAAACCGGGCCATGCCGCAGGCATTCCCGTCAGCACAGCCCGCCCCAGTCGGCGGGTTTTTTCATTCCGGCCTATTACCGGCTGGCAAGCCGATAGCCGCGCGGAGTCGCCGTTGACTACGCCGCTGACCCTGCCCGGCATCTGCTGGCCCCTGCAAGCGAGCACGGGCCACCTTGCCGTCACCACGCAGCACATCACGGGCCACTTTCGCGCCGGCGCGGGCGAAGATGCCATCATCGTGTGCGATCTGCTGGCAGCCGGGAAGTTCCGCAATGGCGCGGCGCGCCACTGGTGCCGCACGCACCAATGCTACTGGGGCACGCAGGCCGACATGGCCGACTGGCAGGCAACGCGGCAGATGCGTTGCCGCCAGCACGCCAGCCCCATGGGCTACGTGCTGTATCCGGCACTGTTCGACCCCAGCCAGTTTCACGCCACGACCTTGCGCCCGGGCCCCGATGGCGTGCTGCAACTGCGCGCCAAGGCCGATGACGGCGGCGCCCTGCTGGCGCGCGATGCGGCCGCGCTGGCCATCGACTGCCGCGCCCTGCCCGGCCTGTTCCCGCCCGACGTCGTGCAGCTGAACATCACGCCGCCCGCCGCGCAAGCGTTCACCGCCGCCTTGCAGGCAGGCATGCCGCTGGACTGCAGCGACTGCGCCCGCTGCGGCCATCCGCACCTGGACCTGGGCAGCTTCGCGCTGGCGCCGCACCGGCGCCACAGCTGCGGCCATTGCGGCCACGATGCCTCGCACAGCGCCACGGCCATCGTCTCGACGCCCCTGTGGCGGCTGCGCCAACGCTACGCGCAATGGTTCTGACGCAATGCGTCTGATGGTGCGCCCGCCCACAGTCAGGCAATGCACTGCCGAGTAGACTCGCTCCATCACCACCACGAGGACGGCACCATGCCACAAACGCAACACCAGGATGAAAATGGCCAACCGGGCGACGAAGGCGATTTGTCCGACCTGCTCAGCGAATTGCGCATCCTCTTGCCGGGCGCGCAGATGCTGACGGCCTTCCTCATCATCCTGCCCTTCAACGGCGGCTTCGCGAAGATCGTGCAGGCGGAAAAAGTCGTCTTCCTGCTGACGTTCTTCCTGTCCATGACGAGCCTGGTGCTGCTCAGCGCGCCGGCCATCCAGCACCGCGTCATGCGCCCCCTGCAAGACCGTGAGCGTTTCAAGCGCGTGGCCGACCGCATCATGATGTGCGGCGCCTTTTCCCTGGCGCTGGCGTTTATTCTGGGCACGAACCTGGTGATGTCGGAAGTGTTCGGCCACATCGCCGGCATCATCGCCGGCGTCCTGATGGGGTCACTCATCATTTGCATGTGGTGGTGGCTGCCCCTGCACCTGAAAAGCAGCAAGAAGATCTAAGCGCAGCGCCCAGCGCCCAGTCCGCGTCCGGCAACTATCGTAGGCATAGTCGCTTTCATATTCTACGTGTCAATATTTTCCATGGGGTCAGAAATTCCTTGCGCCGTCCGTCTCCGAGTGACATCAGAGCGATTCCCCCGTCCTGGCCATCTGCATGGCTGCCGTCATGCAAATACAGCTTGCGCACCTCGACGCCAAGATTAGTATGAATGCAATATTTTGTCTTTGTACAACTAGTATCGACCCCGCATTGAAAGGATGACAACTTGGATCCCGACCTCGACCTCCTCAAGAAGCAGATTGAATTGATGGCCTTGCACGCGCAATCGAGCATGGACCCCGCGCAAGCAAGGGCTTTCGAGGCAGCGACATGGAAAATGCAGGCGGAGTATGAAGGTGCAAAACGCATCCTGGCCGACAAGAACGCCAGCGCGGAAGCCAAGAAATATGCAAAGGACGTCACGGACGCCATCAACAAGAACTTGCCCAACATGGTCAAGGGCGTGCTGTCCGCGGCGAGCGCCTTCAAGTCCGGCGACTATATCAATGGCAGCGCCGCCATCATGGATATCTGCGCCGCCGGCATGCAGCTGATCGGCAGCCTGTCAGCCGGCGCCGGTCCGTACGGCGCGATATTCGGCGCCCTGTTCAGCATTGTCGGTCAACTGCTCACCTATTTCGGGCCAAAGCAACCTTCTCTCAAGGATCAGATCATTGAGGCAATGAAAGGGTTGAACGCGGATGAGAAACTGCGTGAGGTCAAGGCCAATGGCAGTGCGGTTGATCAATATATGGCGACCATAGGCCGCATCAAACTGGATCTGTCCGAAATTCTGCCGACGCCCTTGAACACGGTGGAGAATCGGGTGAAGGTCCACAAATGTCTCGATAGTTGCATTATTTCAATAAATAATGCGTTTACCATTATTTCCGTTTTATACGACAAATGGATGACCGCCGAATGGCTGAAAGACGAAAAAACCCAGGACCTGGAGAAATGGCCGGAAATCCTCGGCGTTTTCTGCCGCACCTACGCCGATGCGTTGCTCGCCCATGTACTGCTGGAGTCCCTCGTCGACCATGAAATGGTGGGGCGGCAGCTGGAGCAGGCCTCGATTCGAAATCCGGACTACAAGAACACGCCGCACGAGTATGACGCGATCTACGACCGTTTGATACGGCTCGAAGCGGACATGGAGGCGCTGCCCAAGTTGTGGAACGACGGCAACACCCAGATGCTGGAATGCCTGAAGGCGATCGAACCGGTCGCCCGCGACCGGGGCCTGTTCGCTCACCTGGGCACCAACATGAGCAAGAACCTCTACGCCGCGACGGGAGGCAACGTCACGCGGACCGGCGAATGGAAGCCTTTTCAGATCGGCTATGGCAATCGTGGCCGCCGCTTCGCCTTGACGATGCCAAAGACAGAGGCGGGCTCGCTGAAGCCGCGCTATCACCTTTTCTTCTGCCAGCACTGGAGCGCGTCCGATAACGGCGACATGGAACACGGCTGGATGGATCCGACCACGATTGAAGTGTCGGACATGAAAGAAGTATCCGGTGATAAATTCCATGACGTCTGGGCGCTGCCGTCCCCCGACGACAGCCGCGCATCGTTCGTCTACACGGCGCGCAATGAAGGCAGGCAAGGCTCCATCAAGCTGCATCAATTGAATGACAGCGGAGAGTTGAAAGCCGGAAATTGGCAGCCGGCGACCAAGGCCGGCGTCGTCAACGTCCGCGCCATCACCCATCCACCCGCGACATTGCCCGATGACCCGGACGGGGCCGCCATGCTGCCGGCCCTCCTGCAAGGGACGGACCATTACAACTCCATCATGTACGGCGCCCTTGCCGCTTCCGGCGAGCTTTACGTCGACCAGTCAAATACCCGCTGCTACGTGCCAGCGCCGTGGGGCAGCTATACCGGTATCGATGTCGATCCCTACTATGTCTGGGTTTTCGGGCCGATGGGCCTGGCGTGCGCCACGCACGCCTCGGTCATCAGCTGTATACGCGGCATCATCAAATCGCCCAGATGGATCAGCCATATCCCCGAAGCGCTGATCGGCGACACGCATACCCATCCGGGCAAAACGTGGCGGGACAGGTACACCCAGGCGAGGATTCCCTACCCGCCGCTGATCGGCATACAATCGCTATCGCCGTGCAAGGATGGCACCCTGTTCGCCAGCATCACGACACGCACCGTTACAGCTGTACAACATGGTGGAGAAGTCGCCTACATCGCGACCGATACGCCAGCCCTGTATACGGCCCTCTACAGCATCAATATCAAGGATGGCAGCCTCAACGTGGGACCGTGGAGCAAGCTGCCCGGCGGCCCGCAGGCGCAACAAGTCCAGAAGATGGCCATCCCCTGCTGGTCGCTATTTGCAAGTTTGAAAGCACAGCTGGCCAAGACGCCTGTCATGGCCCCGCCTCCGCTGCGAACTGCCCGGCAGACCACGCTGTAAGCCTGCCCTGCCGCCATGGCTCGCCGTGGCGGCAGGAATCACAGAGACGGCAAGCGACGCATGGCGAAAGGAAACGCAGCATGGGCAAGCCGCTACCCCGCCTTTTGCAAAATGGTGATCTTGCCATCTGCCTCGAGGAACGCGCATTTCATGTCCGCCAACGGACAATCGGCCTCGCGCAGCGCCTGCTCGACATCGCCGCCGGCCACCCGGCATTTCTTGACGACATCCTCAAAAATCTGGCCGTCGCGCCCCAGCAGCACGGGCGTGCCATCGACCAGATCGGCGAACTTACGGCTGCGCGAACTCAGCCATGCGATCAGCATGTTGAGGCAGATCAAAGTCAACGCCAGTACCAAGCCGGCGGGAACGGATTCGTCGCCGCCGGACAGGGAATTCGATACCGCCTCGCTCAGCAGCATGACGACCAGCAAGTCGAACGGCGTGAATTGCCCCACCGTCCGCTTGCCCGTCATGCGCACCATCAGCAGCAAGGCAAGGTAGATGATGACGGCGCGCGCCACCAGTTCCCATACCGGCACATCCAGATCGAACATGGCAATCCTCCCCACAGATGATTGCCTTATTTATACGTCTTTTTGCTCCGGCATGGCCACACCGCTGGCCTGCTCCAGCAACGTTTCGCGGAAAATCCCCACCAGCGGACGCAAGTTGACCTTGTGCCAGGCCAGCCACAATGGCGTGCGGTAGCTGAACCACGGCAGTGCGCGCACGATCACGCCGGCCGGCGCGTGCTGGCGCAGGCTGTGCTGGATCATGGCCATGCCCAGCCCGGCCGCCACCAGGCCCAGCGCCGTCAGCGGTTCCGTTGCTTCCAGGCGGATATCGGGCGTAAAACCGGCGCGCGCGCAGGCGGCGATGAAGTTATCGTGTTTCAGCACGCTTTCCTTGTGCAGCACGGCAATCCATTCCTGGCCCGCCAGGTCCTCGGGCGTCAGCTCCGTCTTGTGCGCCAGCGGGTGCGTCTCCGGCAAGGCCAGCAGCATGGGGTCGCTCAGCACTTGCGCGCAATCGAGGTCGGGGTCGTTCGGCAGCGGCGGTTCGCACAACAGCGCGATATCGAGGCTGCGCTGGCGCAAGCCTTCGATCTGCTCGGCAGAATGCAGCTTGTACAGGGCGATGTGCACCTGTGGGCGCGTGGCGCGCAAGGCGCGCAAGCCATCGGGCAGGACGCCCGCATGCATGGCGTTCTCGATGTAGCCGATGCACAGGCCGCCCTCGTCGCCGCGTCCCAGGCGCTTGGCCAGCGCTTCCAGGCGATTCCCGTGCGTGATAAAAGCGCGCGCTTCGGCCAGGAAAGTATGGCCGTCGCGCGTCAGGCGGATGCGCTGCGCGCTGCGCTCGAACAGGGTCAGGCCCAGCCTGTCTTCAAGCTGGGCGATTTGCCGGCTCAGCGGCGATTGGGAAATATGCAGGCGCTCGGCGGCGCGCCCCACGTGTTCTTCCTCGGCGACGGCGATGAAGTATTGCAATTGGCGGATGTCCAGCATATCAGACCTTTAAGGACTCAAGTTGCGCTAATTATGTCTTGGACAGGCTTAACTTGTCCAGCTATTCTGTCTTCACTGATCCACACATTGAAGGAAACATCATGAGTATCAAACACTTACTGACAGGCAAACTGGGTTTCGGCACGGCGCCGCTGGGCAATATGTTCCGCAACATTCCTGAAGAGGAAGCGATGGCGACCGTCGACGCGGCCTGGGAATCGGGCATCCGCTATTTCGATACGGCCCCGTTCTACGGCGCCGGCCTGGCCGAGCTGCGCCTGGGCGCCGCCCTGAAACAGCGCCGCCGCGACGAATACGTACTGAGCACCAAGGTCGGCCGCCTGATCCTCGACGAACTGGAAGACCCGGCAAGCCGCGAACTGGGTGAAAAAGGCGGCTTGTTCGAATTTGGCCGCAAGAACAAAATCGTCGACGATTACTCGGCCGACGCCACCCTGCGCTCGATCGAAGACAGTTTGAAACGCCTGGATACGGACCACCTCGACATCGTCTGGGTACACGACATCGCCCAGGATTTCCACGGCGACAACTGGCTGGCGCAATTTGAAACGGCGCGCACAGGCGCCTTCCGCGTGCTGACCCGCTTGCGCGAAGAAGGCGTCATCAAGGCTTGGGGCGTGGGCGTGAACAAGGTGGAACCGCTGGAAATGACCCTGGACCTGGCCGAAGCCCAGCCCGACGCCTTCCTGCTGGCCGGCCGCTACACCCTGCTCGACCATGAACGGGCGCTGCAGCGATTGATGCCTGCCGCCGCGAAACAGAACGTCGACATCGTCGTCGGTGGACCCTACAGTTCGGGCATCCTGGCCGGTGGCGCGCATTTCGAATACCAGAAAGCCTCGCCCGAGATCATTGCAAAAGTGGAACGCATCAAGGCCATTGCCGCGCGCCACGGCGTCAGCGTGAAGGCGGCCGCCCTGCAATTCTCGCTGGCCAACCCGGCCGTGGCCGCCGTGATCCCCGGCGCCAGCCGTCCGCAACGCCTGGCCGAAGACCAGCAAGCATTGAACAGCGTCATCCCCGCCGCCTTCTGGCAAGAGATGCGCGCCGAGCAACTGGTGTCGCCATTCGCTCCCCTGCCAACCGGCAGCAACTAATATATATAAAGGAAGACCATCATGGCCCATACCACCACCTCGATCGACATCGCCGCCACGCCGGCGCAAGTGTGGCAACTGATTGGCGGCTTCAACTCGTTGCCCGACTGGCTGCCGTATATTCCCAGCAGCACGTTAAGCGACGGAGGCCGCATCCGCCACCTGGCCAACCCGGCCGGCGACGTCATCGTCGAGCAGTTGGAAGCGTACGACAATGCGGCGCGCAGCTACAGCTATTCCATCCTGCAGGCGCCGTTTCCCGCCACCGATTATCTGTCCACCCTGCAAGTGAGCGCGATTCCCGGCAGCGATGGCGCGCGGGTCAGCTGGTCGGGCCGCTTCACGCCCGTGGGCGTGAGCGAGCAGGAAGTGACGGAGCTGTTCCACGGCATCTACGTGGCGGGACTGGAAGCACTGCAGCAATCATTGACGAAGTAACAATCCGCGAAGACCATTTCCGCCACAGCCAGCTTTTCTTCGCCTGCCCTGTGGCGGAATCGCGCAGATTCCGTGTTATCGTTAACAACAAGAGCAAGCGTTATTGTGTGCAGTGCAGCATATTTCAGCCATCGCCCAGCAGAGCTTGCCCGAATCTTTTACAATGTTGTCTTTGGGCAGTTCCTATCGCCCGAAAATACCGGCCAGCCGACGACTCTGGTGGCGCATTGCCACTTCCGGCCGGGCCACAGCGCTTCTCTCCACCCTGTCATTCTTTACCCAACTAACAAGAACATGCACGCCTCCGTAGACCCATTGATTCCGCGCGTCACCGCGCCTTTTGGCGCTGGCTATGCCGACCTGGCCCTGGCCATCGGCGGCCTCGCCATCGGCACGGGCGAATTCGCCTCCATGAGCATCCTGCCCGTGGTGGCTGACGACCTGGGCACGACCTTGCCGCAGATGAGCCACATGATCAGTGCCTATGCGCTGGGCGTGGTCGTCGGCGCGCCCCTGATCACGATCTTCCTGGCCCGCATGCCGCGCCGGCTGATGCTGATCTGCCTGATGCTGATGTTCGCTGGTGGCAACTTGCTCAGCGCCATCGCCCCCAATTATGGCTTGCTGGTCGTCGCGCGTTTTGTCGCCGGCATCCCGCATGGCGCGTATTTCGGCGTGGCGGCCTTGGTGGCGGCCGCCCTGGCCGAACCGGACAAGCGGGGCCAGGCCGTCGCCCGTGTCCTGATGGGCTTGACGGTAGCCAATATCTTCGGCGTGCCGCTGGCCACGTATATCGGCCAGACCCTGGGCTGGCGCTCGGCCTTCTTGCTCGTCGCCGCGCTGGGTTTGCTGACCATGCTGATGGTGCGCATCTTCGTGCCGATGGTCGCTGCCGGCGACTCGAGCCCGCGCCGCGAACTGGGCGTGTTCCGCCGCCTGCAAGTGTGGCTGACCCTGCTGATGGTGGCGATTGGCTTCGGCGGCATGTTCGCCGTCTACACGTTCATCACGCCGACCTTGCTGGAAATCACGAAAGTGTCGCCCCTCGTCATCTCCATCTTGCTGGCCATCATTGGCGTCGGCATGACCGTGGGTAATCTGATCGGCGGCTGGCTGGCCGACCGCTCGCGCCTGTGGACCATCTTCGGCGTGCTGCTGTGGAACGTGGCCGCTCTGGCCGCGTTTACCTATACCAGCAGCAATGTGTGGCTGACGGCCATCAACTTGTTCGCCATCGGCGCCGGCATCGCCGTCGCTCCCGCCGTGCAGACGCGCTTGATGGACGTGGCCGGCGACGCGCAAACCGTAGCCGCCGCCCTCAACCATTCCGCCTTCAACATCGCCAACGCCCTGGGCGCCTGGGCCGGCGGCATCGCCATCGCCATGGGCATGGGCTTGCGTTCGACAGGCTGGGTCGGCGCTATGCTGGCCTGCGGCGGCATCGTCGTGCTCGGTATTTCCGTGCTGGTGGAAAACCGCAGCCGCAATGTGGGCGGCGCGCAGCCGGCTTGATCCGTGCAGTGAGCGGCGGCCGGTTCAGGCGGCCGCTCACTGCCCGCTCGTCTAGTCCTCGATGGCAAACGCCACCGCCGCCTCGCAATGAATGGCCGTGGTATTAAATAACGGCAAGTCGATATCTGCGGGCTTGACCAGCAATGGAATCTCCGTGCAGCCCAGAATCACGCCCTGCGCGCCTTGCAGCCGCAGTTTCTCGATGATGCTCAGAAAGATGTTCCGACTGGCATCGGTAACAATATTCTGTACCAGTTCCGTGTAGATAATGTCGTGGACGACTTCCTGTTCGGCCGCATCGGGTGTCACTGTGGCGATGCCAAAGCGCTCCAGCGCGTCGTGATAAAAGCGGCCCGCCATGGTCTGCTTGACACCCAGCAAGCCGACCTTGCGCAAGCCCGACTGCTGCACCCGCTTCGCCGTTTCCTCGACGATGCTGATGAAAGGCAAGCCGATCCGCGGTACGACGGCCGGCGCGAAGAGGTGCACGCCATTCGCGCATAGCAGGAAGAAATCCGCGCCCATGCCTTGCAGGCGCCGCCCTTCCTTGACGAGGAATTGCTCGATGGCGTGGGAATCGGCTTGCGCCGCGTGCGCGACGAAATCGGCCTGGTCGATGCTGACCAGCATGATGCGCGCGCTATGCGCGGGACCGAGGCGCGCCACCAGCATTTCATTGAGCAAGCGGTAGTATTCCAGGGTGGAAGCCCAGCCGATGCCGCCGATCAAGCCTATCGTTTTATGCTGCACGTCTATCCTGGCAAAAAAGAGTTTCGTACATTGTATGTCACGCGTATCCAGACGATGGCAGAGAAGCACGCAGCGCTGCCGCCATCCAGATGGCGCGGCACCTTGCCGTCTATCCTCCGCATCTACCTGATGTCATGGCCATTGGAGGTCTGTCGACTATATTCGCTCTCAAAAGAGGCCAGGCTTTCCGCTCGCGCCCACAGGCTGGCGATATAGCGGAATTCATCCTCGAACGGCTGCTCGAAATCGGCCACGTCCGTCGCATACTCGCAATTGCGGCTCAGCATGACCAGCCAGTCGGGATAAGCTAGCGCCGGGTACAAGCGGGTAAAGATGGCGTCGAGCGACGACACGCTTTCGTGCCTTGCCAGATAAGCGGCGCGCAACTCGACAATGAATTTGCCAGCGAGGAATTGCTGATCGAGCCGTTGCGTGCCCCGGTAGCGCTCGATGATCACCTCGGCCAGCGGCAGTACCTCGTCAACACCCCGGGCGCTGGCCAGCAACACGACCTCGAGGTCGTCGCCTTCCTGATCCAGGCGCAAACGCTCCACGGCCAAGTCCACGCAGCGGTCCGCCGGGGCGAAACCCATGCGCAGCTGGAAAACGGCGATTTCCAATTCTGTCAGTTGTTCCATGTCTTTCATTTTGCTGATGCCCTCCTCACTCCGCCTGCAGCATCTTCTGCAACACCGCATCAAGCTCATAAAAATCCACGGGCTTGGTCAGGTGCAGATCGAAGCCCGCATCGGATGCCATCTGGCGGTCCTTGTCCTGGCCCCAGCCCGTGACGGCCACGAGGATGGCGTCCTTGCCGCAGGGTTCACTACGCAACAGCCGCGCCACGTCATAGCCATTCATGTCCGGCAAGCCGATGTCGAGCAGGATCACGCGTGGCAAGAAACTTTTCGCCGCAGCCATACCTGCAGGGCCATCGTAAGCCGTGCGCACTTCATAGCCGAGGATGTCGAGCGCCAGCGCCAGGCTTTCGGCCGCGTCGGCGCTGTCGTCGATGACCAGCACCTTGCCCTCGCGCGTGCCGGCCAGCAATCGACGGTTGGGCTCGGGCGGCGCTTGCAGCGGCACGGCGGGCAGCGGCAGGCGCAATATGAAGGTGCTGCCCAGCCCTACGCCATCGCTGTGCGCGCTGATGCTGCCGCCATGCAATTCGGCCAGGCCGCGCACCAGCGACAGGCCGATGCCCAGGCCGCCCTGTGCCCGCGACAGGGCCGGTTCCAGCTGCGAAAACATGTCGAACACCGTGTCCAGGTGCTCGGGCGCGATGCCGATGCCCGAATCGCGCACGGTAATGTGCACGTCGTTTTCCGTGCACGCCACTTCCAGCCCGATGATGCCGTTGGCGGGCGTGTACTTGACGGCGTTGGTCAGCAGGTTGGCAATCATCTGCCCCAGTCGCGTGGCGTCGGCGTCGAGCCAGATGGCTTGCGGCCATTGCTCCACGTGCACCGCGTGGCCCGATTGCGCGGCCAGCTCCGCCACGCTGTGCAGGGCCGCTTCCACCACGGGCGCCAGCTCCACGCTGGCGCGGCGCAGTTCCAGGCGCCCCTGCGTGATGCGCGACACTTCCATCAAATCGTCGACCAGGTGCGTCATGTGCGCCACTTGCCGGCCCAGCACGTCGCGGGCCCAGCGCAGCTGCGGATCGTCCAGCTGCGCCAGGCGCAGCACTTCCAGCACATTGCGCATGGGCGCCAGCGGGTTGCGCAACTCGTGCGCCAGGGTCGCCAGGAACTCGTCCTTGCGCCGGTCAGCGGCCGCCAGCTGCTCGTTGAGCTCGCCAGCCTCCTTGCGCGCCAGCTGCAGCTGCTGCTCGTATTTGCGCCGGTCGCTGGCGACAAAGACAGCGATCTCGTCATAACGCACGCCCTCGTGCACGCGGCGCACGGCGTTGAACAGCATCGGTATGGATTGCCCCTGGCGCTGGCGCATGTCGAGCAGGATTTCCGACACGCTGCCCTGCACCTGCATCAGCGGCAGCCAGTGCGTCTGGTGGAACACGCGCCCGCCGATGGTCAGCAAGTCCTGCAGTTTCTTTTTGCCGAGCAATTCCGCAGAGCCATAGCCGAGCCAGCCGCAAAAGGTGGCGTTCGCCTGCACAATGGTGCCGTCAGCCGTGCACAGCAGCAAGCCGCAAGCGGCGTGCTGGAACAAGGTACTGGTATCAGGCAAGGAAGGCATCGTGTCGCGCATTACAGGTGCAGGCCGTCGAGAAATTGGCGGATGGCGCGGTAGCTGGCATCGGGCACGCTCATGTGCGGGCAATGACCGACATTCTCGACCACGTGCAGGCTGCTGCGCGGCAGCATCTCGCGCAAGTACTCGCCCACGGACGGTGGCGCGATGAAGTCGTCGCTGCATTGCACGATCAGGGCCGGCGTGCTGTTGTGCGGCAAGATGGCGCGGTGGTCGGACAAAAACGTGGTTTGCGCGAAATGCCGGGCGATGGCCGGGTCCGTGCGGCAAAAGCTGTTCACGAGGTCGTCTCCCAGCGACGGCTGCCCGGGCGCGCCCATGATGGCAGGCGCCATGCTGGCGGACCAGCCCAGGTAATTGCTGTCCATGGCATTCAGCAGGTCGTCGATATCGGCACGGCTGAAGCCGCCCCGGTAGCCGGCCGCCGCATCGTCGACATAGCACGGCGATGGCGCCAGCATGATTTGCGCGGCGAACAAGTCCGGCTCGGCAATCGTGGCCAGCAAGGCGCTCATGGCGCTGACGGAATGGCCGACGCAAATCACGGGACCGTCGCCAACGGCATGGATGACCTGGCGCAAATCGGCGCCATGCGCATCGAGCCGCGCATAGCGATCGAAATCATAGGCGCCCTGATCGGAAGCGCCACTGCCGACCAGGTCGAACAGCACGGTGCGGTAGTGCGGACGAAACAGGGGCTCCAGATAGCGCCACATGGTTTGATCGCAGCCAAAACCATGCATGAACACCATGGTGGCTGCCGCGCCCGCCAGCGGTGCATCGTTGCGTTCGTTCACGCGGACATTGTTCCGATCTTCTATACGCATGCCGCTTTAACCTTGAATATTTCCATGTGGAATGTAAATTAACTTCTTGCTAGCATCTTAGCATGCGCCATTTGACTCAAGGCAACACCATTGACGCTGGACAAACGCCACGCCACGGCGGATAATGAGAACGATTCCCATTATCAAAATAACATGCCTGTACCAGGCCCATACTTGGCTTTTCCCTGTGCGCCCCAGTGGCGCCCGCTGGCGGCAACAAGCCGGTTTTATGTTGAAGGTTTGTACCGCATGCGCGCTTTCTGGACTGTCATACACCGCTGGGCCGGTCTCACCATTGCCCTCTTCCTCATCGTCGCGGGCCTGACGGGCGCCGTCACGTCGTGGGACCACGAACTGGACGAATGGCTTAACGCCGACATCATGGAAACGCCGGGCCGCGGCCCCCTGCAGCCGCCGTTCGTGCTGGCGCAAAAAGTGGCCGCCGCCGACCCGCGCGTGGAAGTCAATTACATGACCCTGGGCCTGGAAGAAGGTCATGCGGGCGCCTTCATGGTGCGTCCGCTCACCGACCCGGCCACGAACAAGCCGTTCGTGCTCGACTACAACACCGTCTACATCGACCCCGTCACGGCGCACATCACGGGCACGCGCGATTCGACGGCCATTTCCCTGTCGCGCCGCAGCCTGATGCCGTTTTTGCGCCACCTGCACTACAGCCTGCACGTGCCCGCCTTCTGGGGCACGGACCGCTGGGGCTACTGGCTGATGGGCACGGTGGCCCTGATCTGGCTGCTCGACAGCATGGTGGCGTTTTATCTGACCACGCCGCGCCGCTTGCGCCCACGCGCACAGGACGAGGCGCCGCGCCACCGCGACGCCGCCAACTGGTGGCAGCGCTGGAAACCGTCATGGGTGGTGCGCTGGGCGGCCGGCGGCTACAAGCTCAATTTCGATCTGCACCGCGCGGGCGGCCTGTGGGTGTGGATCATCATCATCGTCGTCGCGTTCACGTCGTTCTCGCTGAACCTGTACCGCGAAGTGTTCTATCCCGTCATGTCGCTCGTCTCGACCACCACGCCGGGCCCGTACGAAACGCAGACGCCGGCGCCGTACGGCACGTATATCACGCCCGCGATCGGTTTCGAGCAAGCCGTGGCCATCGCCAAAAAGCAGGCCGTGCAGCGCGGCATCACGTCACCCATCGGCGGCATTTATTATGGCGGCAATTACTCGTTCTACAACGTCTCGTTCTTCGACCCGGCCGATGAATTCGGCGCGGCCGGCATGGGCTTGTCGAACCTGTACGTCGATGGCATGGACGGCAGCATCATCGGCCAGCACAAGCCATGGGAAGGCACGGCGGCCGACGTCTTCGTGCAACTGCAATTCCCCCTGCATTCGGGCCGCATCCTCGGCATGCCGGGACGCATCATGATGTCCTTCATGGGCGTGATGGTGGCCATGCTGTCGGTGACGGGCATCGTCATCTGGGAAAGAAAGCGGCGTTCGCGCCGGCTGCAAGCGAAAAAGCCTTAGCAATCCACCTGAAGTAACGGCTCCACAAGGGCGCAGGCGGGCTCCTTCAGCCTGCGCCGCACACGCGCAACGCGTAACTAATAGCGGCCATCCCACCTCCTCACTTTGCTACACGGTAGCCGGCACATGCCGGCTGTCCGTGCTGCGCCTTCCGCGCGACCAAATGCAGTTTACTTGCAATAGCATGACGCGCAATCTATTATTGCAACTCAATTGCATTTATTACTTCGCGCTGCGCCTGCGTCCAGCGCCAGCATCCCATACGCCTTTTAGAGAATCCTATGCGCCATCACGTATTCGCAGCCGCCATGCTGTCCACTGCCCCGCTCGCTTACGCGGCGGACGACGTCACCCTGCAAACCATCAAAGTCCACGCGGACAGGCCTTCCAGCATCGACAGCGTCGTCATCGTCGAGAATACGCAAGCCCAGAACAGGACTTTGGGCGGCATGCTCGAGCATGTATCGGGCGTGCAAAGCAGCGCCTTCGGCCCGAATGCCGGCGCCCCCGTGATTCGCAGCCTGAGCGGCAGCCGCGTGCAAATCCTCGAGGATGGCCAGTCCATCCTCGGCATGAATGCGCTCAGCGGCGATATCAACATCCCCTTCGACCCGCTGTTTGCGCGCAGCGTGAGCGTCAACAAATCGTCCGACAGCGTACGTTTCGGCGGCAATGCGATCGGCGGCAGCGTGGACGTCGATTCCGGCCTCATTTCCAGGAAGATGGAGAGCAAGGAGAAAGACCTTGAATTTGTACTGCGCAAGGGCTTCAACGATGCCGACGCGCAAGGCTTGCGCATGAATTTCAACGATGGCAAACATTTCTCGACGAATCTGCAGATGTCATTCCAGAAGATCGGGCATTACGATATTCCCGGCAACAGCAAGGCCGGCGTGTGCAACAGCCAGCTGTTCCCAGTGAAAGGCGGCGTGAATACCTTCCTGGCCGACAGTTGCCAGAAAGAAGCGCGGATCCAGCAAGTCTACAACAAGGCTTCGCAACCGTTTATCGACCAGTTCATGACGGAAAATCCGGACTGGGCGGATGGCGATTTTTCCTTCTATACCAATCAGCCGACATCCGTCTGGCAGCGCAAGACCTACGTCAACCCGGCCAACCCCGCTTATGTGCCCGGTACGCCAAAGACGGTGCAGAACAAGATCAACAAGGACGTGACACCCGATTACCACGGCACCCTGGGCAACAGCCATGCCAGCAATTCCCACTTTGCCGTCGGCAGCACCTACTTTTTCGATCGCGGCTACGTGGCCGTCAGCCTCGACACCAAGAATAGCGAGTACGGCGTGCCAGGCTTTTCCATGGAAAACAAGTCGTTCGGCGCGAATTATGACGAGGGGTTGCCCGTCGGTGTCGTGATCAGCCAGGATAAATATGCGCTGGAAGCCACTCTGCGCAACCCCGTCGCGTATATGGAAAGCGCGCAACTGCGCGTGTCACGCCTGAACAATACGTCGGGAGAACGCCTGGGAGCGGCCAAAGCAAATGACTACCGCTTCGACACCAATCAAGCCGAACTCCTGCTGGCGCACCGGCGCGCGGGTCCTTTGAGCGGCTTGCTTGGCCTGAGCCATCAATCCCGCGACATCACCGGCAGCGGGCCGCAGCTTTACCTTCCCGATACGCGCACGGCCAGCAGCGCACTGTTCGTCAAGGAAAACCTCGACGCCGACTGGGCCACCTTCGATGCCGGTTTTCGCCATGAAAAAGTCGAGCACGACATCCGCCAGAGCGGATTCAAGACGTCGAGGAATGCGAGCAATTCCAAACTCAAGGACAGGTCGTTCAGCCTGAACAGCTATAGCCTCGGGGCCTCGGCCAAGCTTGGCCAGCTGTTCGGTGCGAAGCTGCGCCATGCCTCGTCGGAAAGAGCGCCCGACGTCAATGAGTTGTACGCAAGCAACCGCCACTATTCGATCATGACCCAGGAAGAAGGCAACCAGGATTTGAAGGCCGAGCGCGCGCGGAATACCGAGCTTACCGGATTGTTCGGCCATCGCGGCTTCCAGTTGTCCGCCACCGGCTACGTCATGAAGTATGAAAACTTTCTGTACCTTGGCCACTCGGGACTGCAGACGGCCAATCGCCTGCCATTAAAATATTGGAAGCAGACAGATACGACGGTCAAGGGATTCGAGATCGACGCCTCGCAGCTCATTGAGCTTGGCGGCTACGGCAAGCTGAACCTCTCCGCCTTTGCCGACCTGGTCAAGAACAAGGCGGACAATCCGGACAAGCTGCGCGTGCACAACGACGGCGCCTACCTGCCCAACATGCCCACCAACCGCTATGGCGCGAATGTATTGTGGGAAAACAAGGGGTGGAAGACGCGACTTTCCGGTACGCGGTACGACAAGCAGAAGTACCTGGGAAAAAGCGTCAGCGAGGAAGTGCCGCTCGACGGCTACACCATGGTGAACTTCCAGGTGAGCCGCGCACTGCAAGTGCCGAATTCGCCGTTTGCCGGCATCGACGTGTTCATCAGCGGCACCAACCTCCTCGATGAGGACGCCAGGCCACACAATTCTCCACTGAAATACATCGCGCCCTTGCCGGGCCGTGGCTTCCAGATTGGACTGAGCGCCAGGCTCTAAGGCGCGGCGCCATCCCGCTCCCGCCTCACCAGCGCCAGCAGGCTGTCGGCCCGGTTGCCGTCGCAGCAGATGGCCACGCCATCCGTGAAGTCTGGCGCCGTCAGCCGCGTCAGGACGCTGCCGGGCGGCATTTCCAGCGCCAGCCTGGCCCCCCGTTCCCACGCCAGGCGCGCGGTAGCGGACCATTGCACGCGCTGCGCCATGTTGGCGGCCAGGCTGTCGCGGATGCGGGCCGGGTCGAACAGCGCGCGCGCCGCGCTGCTGCTCAGGTAGACAAGCGATGGGCGGCGCACGACCACGCCATAGAAGCCGGCAGCCATGTCGCCGGCGGCAACCGCCATCAACGGACAATGCGACGGCACGCTGACGGCCAGGCGCTTGGCCTTGCTGGCGCCATGCGCGAGGGCCAGCGCCATCACAGCGTGCAAGGCGGGCTCGCTGCCGGCAATGGCGATCTGGCGCAGCGCGTTCAGGTTGGCGACATATACGGGCGTTGCAGCGCCATGCACCTGCGCCAGCAAGGGTTCCAGCTGCGCCAGGTCCAGGCCGATGATGGCCGCCATGCCGTAGCCGGCCGGATACGCGTGCTCCATCAACTCGCCGCGCCGCGCCACCAGGCGCACGGCGTCGGTGAAATCGAGCGCGCCGGCGACGACGGCCGCCGCATATTCTCCGATGGAAAAGCCGGCCACCATGTCGGGCAGCGCACCGCGCGTGGCCAGGGAGCGCGCCATCGCCACGCCCGCGATCAGCAAACACAGTTGCACGGCCCGCGTCGACGCCAGCGCGGCAGCCGTGTCCAGCGCCAAAGGATCGTGGCCCAGCACTTCAGCCGCTTCGGCCAGGACCGCCGCCACGGCCGCATCGCCGGGCAACGCATGCAGCATGCCCGGAGTCTGGGCGCCCTGGCCGGGAAAGGTAAACAAGACGCTCATGCCAGCTCCCATGGCGTGGCCGTCAGCACGGGACCGTGATCCGTTTTCAGCAAGACCCGGCCCCGCCCCGCCGCCCACTCGGCATACGCAAAGCCGCCACGGCCCGTATCGATCTGCAGGTCCAGCCGGCACGCCGTGACAGTGGCCGCGATGGCGCGCAGGGCGTCGGCCTGGGCGAGGTCCGGCGGCGCGCCGATGCGCAGCACGAGATCGAGGTCGCTGTCGGCGCGCAGCACGGGCAAGCCGCTGGCCAACGCGAAACCGACGCCGCCCGTCGGCCCCCAAGGCCAGCCCGTGGCGTCGAGCAGCGGCGCAACTTGCCGCAGCGCGTCGAGCGCGGCGCAGGAAAAATCCGGCACTGGTGCATGCGCCAGCATTTCCGGCGTGACGCGGCGCACGACGGCGGCGGCGTCCACTTCGCACGCATGCCGCTCGCTGCGCAGCATGCCGCGCATACCCACGGGGATGCGCCCAAGGGCCGTGCTGGCGCGCCGCACCACCAGGGGCGCCGCCTGCAGCCAGGCAGAGTCGGCCCAGGCGGGCAAGGATGCGCCGTCCGGCAAGCCGTCCAGCCACAGCAAATCATGCGCGCGCCAGGCTTCCATCAGGCCACCACCGCCTTGACGGCGAAGAACAGCAACGATGGTCCCAGCAAGCAGCCCAGGCCCGTATGAAACGTGGCCACCAGCGCGCCATACGGCACCAGTTTGCGGTCGGTGGCGGCAAGGCCCGCCGAGACGCCGCTGACGGTGCCGGCCAGGCCGCCGAAGACCATGGCCGAACGCGGCGTTTTCAGGCGCAGGAAACGCGCTGCGGCGGGCGTGCCGACCATTACCAGGATGGCCTTGATCAGGCCCGCCGCGATGCTCAGGGCCATGACGTCGGAACTGGCGCCGATAGCCGCACCCGTGACGGGGCCGACGATGTAGGTGACGGCGCCGGCGCCGATGGTGGTCATGCTGACGGCGTCCGAATAGCCAAATGCATACGCGACGCCGGCACCGACGAGAAACGGCAGCACCACGCCCAGCATCAGCGCCACGACGCCGATCAGGCCAGCCTTGCGCGCTTCCGTCGCCTGCACTTCGAAGGCCGTGGCGACGATGGCAAAGTCGCGCAGCATGGCGCCGCCCATCAGGCCGATGCCGCCGAACAGCGACAGATCGGCCAGTCCCTTGTGGCCGCCGCTATGCACGCCGCCCCAGTAAGCAAGGCCCAGACCGATCACGATGGCGATGGCCGAGCCATGCACGCGGCCCAGGGTCAGGTATTTCGACAGCGCCACCGACAGCAGCATGATCAGGCCGACAAAAGCGAATGCCGTCACCAGGCCATTGTGGATGGCGGCTTTTTCAAAGAGATCAAGCATGACGGTGCTCCTTGCTCAGCATCGAGTCGGCTTCGGCGGCGGCGATGGCAGCCGGGCTTTCCATACGATTAATGGCGGAAATCACTGCGCCGCAAACGATCACGGAACCGATGGCGGCCAGCACGGCCACCGGCCCGCCGCGCAAGGCCGCCACCACGTCCTGCTGCGCGGCCATCGCCACCACCACGGGAATATACATGGCGCCCCAGTATTCGACGCCCCGCTCCGTCATCTGCGGCAGCCAGCCGCGCCGCTGCATGTAGAGACGGGCGCAGATCAGCAGCAGCATGGCGATGCCCACGCCACCCACGTTGGTCTTGACGCCCATCAGCTGCCCGAGCAGGTCGCCCAGGAAGATGCCGAGCAAGTGGCATAACGCCAGCAGTGCGGTTCCGTAAATGATCATGATTTGTCTCCGTTATAGGAATGGAATGACTTGAAGTCTTCTCTGTTGTTTCACCTACCACTGCTGCCCCAGCACCTCCCTGACTTTTGCCGACGCCTGGCGATGCGGCGCGCCCAGGCGGCTGGACAGGTCCGCCAGCGGATCGGCGCGGATGTCGGCCAGGGCCGCCCGCAGGCAGGCCTCGACGGCGGCCGTGTCCTGTGCCGATGGCGCGTCCGGCTGCGCCACCTGCAAGGTTTGCCACAGCAAGCCCAGGGTGGCATAGTTCTTGATGTCGTAGGCCATCGGCGCGATGCTGGCGGCCAGCGCTTCGAGCGCTTCCACGGTGCGCAGAGTGATGCGCGCCGCCGACGCCTTGCCCATCGCGTGCACCATCACTTGCGGATCGTCGAGCGCGATCAGGCGGTTGGCCTGGTAGCCGTGCGCAAGGAAGGCGCCCGACATGGCCTTGCCGACGATCAGGCCGATCACGGGATGGCCGGCCAGGCGCGCCTCGGCGTAAGCGCCTGCCGCGCCGGCCAGCGCCTGGTGGATACCATAGGCTTCTTCACGCCGGCCATACGCCTGGCTGGCCACGTCGATGACGGCGACGATGGGCCGTTTCACGGCCAGCGCTTGGTCCTCGACCACCGCCTGCCGCACGGCGCGCGCCAGCTGCCATGCCTCGACCAGCCCGATTTCACCCGTGCGGGCGCGCGTAAAACGGTTGTCCGGGTCGGGCAGCACGGCAATGTAGCGCGCCGGTTCGCCCGCCAGCGGCGCGTCGGCCACGCGCACGGAAGGCGGATAATCAGGCAGCGGCGCGGCATGCTGCGTCAGGGCCGCGAGCCAGACGGCGCCCCGGCTCGTATCGGTGATGGCGTTCATGCTGCGGTTCCTTTGCTGTAGATAGTGCGCACGGCTTGCGGCGTGGCTTGCGGGCCGGCGTCCACTTGCGCCAGGCGGGCGAGAAAATCGTCGGCCTGGCTGCTGCGGTGCTGTGCTGGCACGCCGCGCGCGAACAATTCGGCTACCGTGGCGCGCATCTGCGCCGTGTCGTCTTCCACATAGGCGTCGGCCAAGCCGCTGTGAAAGCGCTGTTCGCCGCCCGTCAGGCTCCAGATGAACGGTTTGTTGCGCGAGTCGAACTCGTCCACGCCCGCCTCCTGCTCGATGACAGCCGGCCCGTTGAGACCCAGGCGCGCCTCGCGCGTGACGACCAGATAGCTGCACAAGCCCGCCGCGATCGACATGCCGCCGTAGCAGCCCACCGTGCCGGCCGTAATGCCGATGACAGGCTGGTAACGGCGCAGGTCGACGATGGCCGCATGGATGTCGGCAATGGCAGCGAGGCCCAGGTTGGCTTCCTGCAGGCGCACGCCGCCCGTCTCGAACAGGATCACGGCGCGCGTCGGTCTGCCGTTGCGGTTGTCGCGCGCCGCCAGTTCCAGCGCGCCGGCGATCTTCGCACCGCCCACTTCCCCCATGCTGCCCCCCTGGTAAGCACCCTCGATGGCCAGCACCACGGCAGGCTGGCCGCCGAACAGGCCCTTGGCCACCACCACGCCATCGTCCGCCTGGGCCGTCACACCCTGTTTGGGCAGCCACGGTGAAGCGATGCCGCAGAACGGGTCGAGCAGTTCGCGCATGCTGCCCGCATCCAGCAAGGCCTTGGCCCGGCTGCGCGCGCCCCGTTCGATGAAGCTGTCACGCTCAAGTAATTGCTGCAATGTGCTCATGCCGCCCTCCCCGCTTGCAATTCTTCATACGCTTGTTCGATGCGCATGCGCACCACGCCCGGCGTGGCGCCGCAATCGTTGATAACGATGCGCGCCGCCGGCAGCGGCTCGCCGCCGAATACGCGCTGCAACAGCGCGTCCCACACGGCGCCTTTGCCATCGACGGAGGTGTTGACGACGATGCGGATCACGCCATCGTCGCCCGGCTGCAGCAGTACTTCCAGGTCGCCCGAGCCGACGACGCCGGCCAAGGCGCGGCTAGACGCCGGCGGCCCGGCCGGGAATGTATAGTCACGCGTTTCCATGCGCTTCTCCTTGCGTCAATCGGTCGAGGAACAAGGTGGCCGCCAGCAGATCGGCCGCGCCGCCCGGCGACACGCCGCGCGCCAGCGCCACGGCTTCCAGGGCCAGCAGCGCTTCGGTACCGGCGGCCGTGGCCGCGCCGCCGGCCGCCAGTACCCGCGCAGCGCCAGCCTGCACTGCCAGCAAGGCAGGCTCGCCGCCGCGCGACAGCACACAGGTGTCATCGAGCTGGCTGACAATGGCCAGCAAAGCGTTCAGGCGCGCCGTCGTTTCGTTGTCGCCGCGCGCCCGCGAAGCGTGCAAGGCAGGCAATCCGGCACCTGTCACCAGGGGAAAGCCGGCCCGGGCCTGGCCACGCGCGCCATCGACCTGATACTGGCGACACGCCAGCTCGCCCTTGTTGCCAGTGGCGCCAGGCGCGCCGCGGTCGTGCAAACGGGCCAGCGCGCCGGCGCGCGCCGCCACGGCTGTTGGTACCAGCGATGCGCCGCGCGCGCCCTGCTGCGCCGCCGCCGTCACCAAGAGGCCCAGTGCCCAGATGGCGCCACGGTGCGTGTTCACGCCGCCCGTGGCTGCCAGCATCAGCGCTTCGCCATCGCGGCCGATGGCGCCGATGCGCTGGCGCAGCAAGTCGTCGTCTTCACTCTGCGCGCCAGCGTCGGCCATGGCGGCAAACACGGGCTCCAGCACGCAGGCCGAATGGCACATCAGGGCCCAGTTCAAGTCCGTGTGCGCGCCACGGCTGCGCAAATCGACCAAGCCCGGTTTCGGCGTCAAGGTCACTTCATCGAGCAGCGCCTGCAGCACTTGCCGTCCCAACGCGGCGCAGCGTTCCCGCACCGGCGTCATTGTCATCATTGTGCTCATTGCAATCATTACCAGCTCCTGAATTTGGCGGGTGGTTGATACAGGCCGTCCGACCATTCGACCAGGTCGGCGATGCTTTTCGCGGCCAGCAGCGAGCGGCTCGCCGCGCCGCGCTGCACGCCGATATCCTCGGGCAGCGCGATCAGGCCGTCGGCGCGCAATTTGGCCGTCGTCTTCGGGTCGTGGCGCAGGCCAATCGGCGTCACGCCGGCGACGGCCGCCAGCATGGCCTTGCGTTCATCGAGCGAGCGGGCCTTGTACAGGTAGGCGATGCCCTCTTCCGTCAGCACGTGCGTGACGTCGTCGCCGTAGATCATCACGGGCGCCAGCGGCATGCCGCTGGCCTGGCCCACGGCGACGGCATCGAGCGATTCGACGATCGTCGGTTGGCCGCCATCCTGGAACGTTTCGACCATCTGCACCACCAGCTTCTTGCCGCGCGCGAGCGGATCGTCCGTCTCGATCAGGTCCAGCCAGGCCGGCGTCGGGTGGCGCCGGCCGTGCGGATCGTGGCCCATGTTCGGCGCGCCGCCAAAGCCGGCCAGCCGGCCATTCGTCACCGTCGACGAATTGCCCAGGCCATCCATCTGCAAGGTGGCGCCGATGAACAGGTCGACCGCGTACTGGCCAGCCAGCTGGCACAGGGCTCGGTTCGAGCGCATGGAGCCGTCGCGGCCCGTAAAGAACACGTCGGGCCGCGCGGCCGCATAGCCTTCCATGCCCAGTTCCGCGCCGAAGCAGTGCACGCTCTCGACCCAGCCCGTCTCGATGGCAGGGATCAAGGTCGGATGGGGGTTCAGCACCCAGTTGCGGCAGATCTTGCCTTTCAGGCCCAGCTGCTCGCCATACGTGGGCAAAATCAGCTCGATGGCGGCCGTATTGAAACCGATGCCGTGATTGAGCGACTGCACCTGGTGTTTTTCATACACGCCGCGGATCGCCATCATGGCCATCAGCACGTGCACGGGCTTGATCACGCGCGGGTCGCGGGTAAACAGCGGCTCGATGAAGAACGGTTTATCGGACTGCACGACGAAATCGATCCACGAGCCGGGCACGTCGACCCTGGGTAAATCGCTGACGTCGTCGACGATCTGATTGACCTGGGCGATGACGATGCCGTCGCGGAAGGCGGCCGATTCCACCAGGGTCGGCGTGTCCTCCGTGCTGGGGCCCGTGTACAGATTGCCCTGGCGGTCGGCCATGTAGCCGGCCACCATGACGACGTTCGGCGTGAGGTCGACGAACAGGCGCGCATACAGTTCGATGTAGGTGTGGATGGCGCCAACTTCCAGCAAGCCATCCTGCAGAAACTGGGCGATGCGCAGGCTTTGCGTGCCGGCAAACGAAAAATCGAGCTTGCGGGCGATGCCCCGCTCGAACAGGTCCAGGTGTTCGGGCAGGCTGACGCTGGGCATGATCAGGTGCAGATGATTGATCTTGTCGGGATTGACCTGGGTCAGCATGCGGGCGAGGAAGTCGGCCTGCTTCTGGTTATTGCCTTCGAGGACGACGCGGTCGCCCGGCGCCAGCAAGGCTTCGAGCACGGCGACCATGTCGCCCTGCTGCAGCACGGGGCCGCTCGCGTAGTGGCGCACGGCGTCGAGGCGGCGGCGCTTCTCGGTGCGACGCGTGTCCCATTGTTTTTGCCGCTGCGCTGGCGCTGCTGTGGCGGTTGACATCTTGCCTCCGAATTAAGCTATCGAACCCTGACGATAGAGTGAAAACGGAGGCGCGACAATCAACCTGCTACCATGTTCATTACCCTGAAGTTAATGAACTCACGATAATCACGGTGATCATGGCCATCAACGAAGAAATCACGCTGAAAAAGCTCGAGGTTTTTCTCAGCTTTATGGAATTGAACAACCTGGCGCGGGTGGCCGACGCGCTGGGCCAGAGCACGGTCAGCGTGCACCGCGCCCTGCACTCGCTGGAGGACGGCTTGCGCTGCCCCCTGTTCAAGCGCGAGGGCCGCAGCCTGATCCCCCTGCATGCGGCCTACACCTTTGCCGAATCAGCGCGGCGCGCGCTGGCCGAGTGCGAGGAAGGCGTGCGCAAGGTGCGCGAAATGTCGGGCATCAACCCCGTGCGCCTGAAGATCGGCTCGCTGTATTCATTGACCCTGCACTGCATCCCGCAACTGGTGATCGCCCTGAAGCTGCGCCGGCCCGGCCTCGACATCGACCTGACCCTGGGCTCGAACCGCGAACTGCTGCAAAGCCTGGCCGATGGGCGTTTGGACGCCATCATCGTCGGCGTGCAGGAAGAAGAACAGCATGCCGGGCTGGTGGCCGTGCCCCTGTTCCAGGACGACGTCTACCTGGCCGCGCCGCTAGCCTCGCCCTATGCGGGCGCCGCCTCGGTGGACTTGCAGCAGCTGCGCAACGACAAATTCGTCACCCTGAACGAAGGTTTCGTCACCTCGCAAAGCTTCAACCACGCGTTCGACCTGGCGGGCTTCGTGCCCGACACGGCCATGCGGGTCGGCGACATCTTCTCGCTGATCAACCTCGTCAGCGGCGGCATCGGCTACAGCCTGCTGCCCGGCCGGGTCCGGGCCTTCAGCTCGCGCATCGAACTGCTGCCGCTGGACGCGCGCTACGGCTCGCATCAGCAGATTACCCTGCTGATGCTGAGCAGCCGCGAGCGCGACCCGAATTTGCTGGCGCTGGCGGCGGAGTGCAGGCTGTATGGGCGTGGCGAGCGCGCAACTGGCAGCTGAAATGGAGTCGCAGAAGCGCCGCGCTGACATTGAAATAATAATGACGCCGCATGCCATCTGCGCTTTGGACCATGCCTGTATCAGCTCAAGTTGGAAACTCTCCGCGCATATAGGTTTTCCAGAGATTGTCGATAAAGTCGATCTCGACTTTATCGTGGCATGCCTGTGCAATCAGGCCCATATCGTCCGACACATAGCCAGCAAGGTCGGAATTCTCAGTGATCTGATACACTTTCTTGAATGCGACCTCCCTGATCCCCTTCACCAGGGCGCCTTCAGGTGGACAAGATGAGGTCACTTTTTCGTAGCTGGCACACCATGCGCCATCAAACTCAACAGATTCCCTGGCGCACAATACAGCATCCCAATCAGTATCTTTCTGGAAAATAGTCTCAAGAAAAATGCTGTCATTTATTGTCGCTAAAATGTCGTTTGCGGTCGTCATCTCGGTATTTCGTATTGATCAGTGTGGATGCCATTCGGCATTTCGTATTCCTGCGCACCAAGGCTGGTGATGACCTGGCGCGTAATGACATGGCACAATTAAATAGCGCTATCCCAAGGCGCCGACAACCTGACGGCGCAGTTGATCAGGCCCACCATCGAATACGTCTGCGGGAAATTCCCCCACATCTCCCCCGTCACCGGGTGCGTATCTTCCGACAGCAGGCCCAGGTGGTTGCGCGCCATCAACATCGTTTCGAAGATTTTGCGCGCTTCGTCTTTCCTGCCGATGCGCGCCAGGGCGTCGATGCGCCAGAAGGTGCAGATGTTGAAGGCCGTTTCCGGTTTGCCGAAGTCGTCGGGCGCTTCGTAGCGGCGCATGTAGGGGCCGTCGCACAGCGATGCTTCCAGCGCGTCGACGGTGGCGATGAAACGGGGGTCCATGGGGTCGATGAAGTTGACTTCCGCCATCAGCAGCACGGATGCGTCTAGGTCGCGCCCGCCCAGGCTTTCCGCGAAGGCCTGGCGCTCCTCGCTCCACGCTTCGCGCAGTAATCTCTCGCGTATCAGCACGGCGCGGCTGTTCCAGTGCTCGGCCCGGTCCGGCAAGCCCAGTTTATGGGCGACCTTGGCCAGGCGGTCGCAGGCGGCCCAGCTCATCAGCATGGACGAGGTGTGGACCCTGGCCCGCGTGCGCAGCTCCCACATGCCTGCATCCGGTTCCGCGTGCAATTTGAAGGCCTGGTCACCCACGGCTTCCAGCGCGGCGAACTCGGCTTTTCCGCCCCGGTGGAACAAGCGGTGGTCGAGGAAAGCCTGCGCCGCGCCCAGGACGATGTTGCCATAAACGTCGTGCTGAAAGTGCTCCTGCGCCTGGTTGCCGACGCGCACGGGACCATTGCCCCGGTAGCCGGGCAAGTGGTCGAGCATGGATTCGGGCAACTGCTCTTCCAGGCCGATGCCGTACAGGGGCTGGATGTGGCCGCCTTTCGAGCGGGCGACGATATTCGTCAGCCAGCGCAAATACTCTTCCATCGTGCCCACTTCGGACAAACTATTGAGTGCGCGCACGACGAAGAAAGCGTCGCGCAGCCAGCAATAGCGGTAATCCCAGTTGCGGCTGCTGCCTGGCGCTTCCGGGATGCTCGTCGTCATGGCGGCGATGATGGCGCCCGTGTCTTCATATAAAGACAGTTTTAATGTGATGGCCGCGCGGATGACCACGTCCTGCCATTCCAGCGGCACGGCCAGGCGGCGCGTGTAGGTGCGCCAGTAGTTGATCGTTTCCTTTTCGAAGATGCGCGCCGTCTCGTCGATGCCGCCGGCCAGGGTTTCATCGGGGCCCAGCAGGAAGTTGGCGGTGCCGCCCAGAACGAAATACGTTTCACTCAGCACATAGTTGAGCGAAACATCGGTGTTCAGACGCAAGGTCTGTTCCGGCCCCACATAGCGGATGTGGTGGCTCCCCTGCGTGACCTGCGGCGCCAGCTTGCCCCAGTCGTAGCGGGGGCGCAGGCGCACGCGGATGCGCACGGCGTGATCGAGCGGACGCACGCGGCGGATCAGCATCAGCGGGCGGAACATGCGGTCGCGGCTGAGGAAGCGGGGCGCGAAATCCGTGATTTCCACGCCGCGCCCATCCGTGTCGTACAGCCGCGTGCGCAGTACGGCCGTGTTCGGCTCGTAGAATTGCTCGCTGCGGGCAAAGTTTTCAATGTCGATGGCCCACACGCTGCCGTTTTCCGTCGCGTCCAGCAAGGTATTGAAGACGGGGTCGCCATCGAAACGGGGCAGGCAGGACCAGACGACTTGCCCTGCCTGGTCGATCAGGGCGCTGAAGGCGCAATTGCCCACCACGCCGCAGTTGAGGGACGCTTGCCCGGGCGGTGCGGTGGCGGCGGACGCGTGGGCGCCGCTGGGGGTGTCATAGGATGTCGTCATCGGCTACTCCTTGAACGGGGATACGGACGCGGCCAGCAATACGGTGCGCAAGACGTCCGGGCTGGCCAGGCGCAGGCTGGCGGCGCTGGGGCCGCTGCCCACTTTCACGCCCTGCCCCCCAATTTGTTGAACATAGGCAAAACCTGCCTCGTCGGTGGTATCGTCGCCCGCGAAGACGGGACGGCGTCCCTTGAACGGCGCCTCGGCCATGAAGGCGGCAATGGCGCCGCCCTTGTCCGTGGCGGCCGGCTTGGCTTCCAGAACCATTTTGCCATGCAACAGCAAAAGACCGGGGCACGCTTGCACGGCCAGCGTCATTTCCTGCAGGCACAGCTGCTCCAATTCCGGCGCCAGCCGGTAATGCAGGGCCACGGCGCCGCGCTTGTGTTCCACCAGCAAGCCGGGGTACACCGCCGCCAGTGCGCGGGCATGCGCCAGCACGGACGACACGTCGGGCGTGGCCGCCACATGCCGTGTGCCGTCGGCGCCGCGCCGCTCCACGCCATGCACGCCGGCCACGGGCAAGATCAGCGGCGCCAGCATGGCATCGATCTGCGCCACGGGGCGGCCGGAAACGAGGGCCAGCGCGCCGCCATGCCAGCGCGCCAGCAGCATCAGCGCGTCGACCACGCCCGCTTCCAGGCGCACGCCGTCGGGCGTGGGCGCCAGGTCGACCAGGGTGCCGTCGAAGTCGAAGAAAACGGCGCTGCCGGGCGCACTCAGCAGTTGCAGCAAGGCTGCGCTATCGTCAGGGATCTCCGCCATCAGATCCCCTTGCGCCGCTTGATGCGGCTGTGGGCATCGATCTTGGTCATGACCTTGTCGCGCTGGCGCAGACGGGCCGCATCGAGCAGCATGCGCCCGGCCCAGCGGTAGACATTGAAATGTTTCACACGGGCCCGCATGCTCTTCATGCGCTCGCGCTGTTCCACGGGCGGCATCACTAGGGCGCGGTACAGGGCGTCGGCGCCCTGCTCGATATGGTAGGGGTTGATGATCAGCGCTTCGTGCAGCTCGCGCGCCGCGCCCGTGAATTGCGACAGCACCAGCACACCCAGCTCATCTTCGCGCGCGGCGATGAATTCCTTGGCCACCAGATTCATGCCGTCATGCAAGCTTGTCACCATGCACACTTCGGAAGCGCGGAAATAGCGCTGCAAATCGTCCTGGCCATGGTGTTCCGCTTTCAGCAGGATGGGCACGTAGTCGCCGCTGCCAAAGCGGCGGTTGATGCGCTCGACCATCTTGCGCACCCTGGCGTCGAAACTCTGGTATTCATCGAGCGAGGCGCGGCTCGGGGCAGCGATTTGCACGAAAGTAAAATTACCCACCATGCCGGGCTGCTGTTCCAGCATGCGCTCGACGGCCTGGAAGCGCTCGACGATGCCTTTCGTGTAATCGAGGCGGTCCACGCCGATGCCCAGCAAGTGGTTGGGCGTCACGCCCAGTTCGCTGCGGATTTGCGCGCGGCACGTGGCCACGTCGGGCTGGTCCGGGTTGTCTTCCGGCCAGGCGATGGAAATCGGATAATCCTCGACCTGCGTCATCTCGCCGCCATAGGAAATGGTCGACGCTTCCGGCTCGATGCGCGTTTCCAGGTAGCGGTCCACCGTTTCGAGGAAATTCTTGCGGTGGAATGGCGTGTGGAAGCCGAGGATCGTGCTGCCCAGCAAGCCGTCGAGGATTTCCTCGCGCCATGGGCAAATGCCGAACGATTCCGAGTTCGGCCAAGGGATATGCCAGAAGGTAATAATCGTCGCCTTCGGCAAGGCTTCGCGCACCATGCGCGGCAGCAAGGCAAAGTGGTAATCCTGTACCAGCACGACGGGGTTGTCCGTCTTCGCTTCCGCGATCACGGCGTCGGCAAAGCGGCGGTTGACCTTCACATACTGCTCCCAGTCGGACGAGCGGAACACGGGGCGCACATGGGCGATATGGCACAGCGGCCACATGCCTTCATTGGCGAAGCCATAATAATATCCCTGCTCTTCCTCTTGCGTCAGCCACACGCGGCGCAAGGTATAGCTGGGATTGTCGGGCGGCACGGGCACGTGGTCGAGTTTATCCACCGTCTCGCGGTCGGCGGAACCGGCGCCATGCGCGATCCACGTGCCGGAACAGGCGCGCATCACGGCTTCCACGGCCGTCACCAGGCCGCTGGCGGGGCGTTGCACGGCAACACCAGTCTCCGTTTTGGTGTGGATGTACGGCTCGCGGTTCGACACCACGAGCACCTGGTCGCCCGACAGGTCCGCTTCCAGCAAGGCGCGCAGCTTGTCCGGCGTCCAGTCGGACGACCAGCCGTTATCACCCTGGCGTTCCAGGTGGTATTCCTGCAGCAATTCGCGCAAGTCGCCGATCAGCGGCTGCATTTCCGGCGGCGGCGCGGGCGCGGCGGCCGGTGCGGCGGCGGCAACGGCGGGATTATTCTTCGACAGCAATTCGCCGCGCAAAATGTCCTTGACGGCCGCCAGCCAGCCGCGCCAGCTCAGGTGGGCCACGAACACGGTCATCAGGGAAATCAGCACGGCCAGCACGGCCAGGAAGGCAAAGATAAAACGTTTGGTATCGGTATTGCGGCGCTCGACAAAGCTCATGTCCTGCACCAGCACCAACCGGCCCAGCTGGGACGCATCCTGCATCACGGGCGTTTCGCTGATATGGACTTGCCCTTGCGGCAATTGCGCCAGGGATTTGTACAGGCCGCCCGTGGAAGGCGTGCTCCAGCAGCCGATGGAAGCGGGGTATTGCGCGGACTGGTACAGCAAATGGCCCGCATTGTCGCAAAAGCCGATGGCGATCAGGCGCTCGTCGCGCGTGGCGCCCTGGAACAGTTCGCTGATGCGCGTGGCATCCTGCGCGGGCAGGTATTCGGTGAGCGAAGGCCGGAGGGTTCCGGCGAGCAATTCTGCCCGGCTGTCGAGGTCGCGCACATACCAGCGCAGGGTGATGTTGTCGAGCAGGGGTACCACAATATAGGCAAACAGTCCCAGCACCAGGGCCAGTGGCAGGATGAAGCGCAAGGACATTCGGAGTGATCGTACTATCATCGTTTTCCTTTGCAAAAACAAAAAGCATGGCAAGTATGACTATGTTTCCACTGCGGCGACGCCCGTTTGCTTTCCGTATTGAAACGTCAACGTGACATGGCGCAGCGCAGCAATTTCTGCAAGTATCCACGTTGATGCAAGTCTTATCCGTACGGCAACGCACGCCCCCGTTACGCCATCTGCCCGTAAAATACCCGCTTCCGACATCCATTTCATTTAAGAACAAGGAGTTTTCGCCTATGGATCTCAGCACGTTCCACTCGCTGATGGGAGGCCCGCTGCGCTCGGCGCTGACCGTGCTCGTTTCCGCCCTGCTCGTCACCCTGGTCGCCATCGGCGTGCACCGGGCCGGCATCGGCCTGCTGAAAAGACTGGCCAATGGCCACCCGCTTGCCAGCAACGTCGCGCGCGAGGCCTTCCGCGCCAGCCAGCTGTGCCTGATCGTCTTCGGCTTGCGCATGGTGCTGGCCAGCGCACCCGACGACACGCCGGGCCTGGTCGCCATGTCGCACCTGGCCAGCGTGGCGCTGATCATCGCGCTGACCTGGCTGGCCATGCAATGCATCGAGTCGCTCAGCATCACGATTTCCCAGATCAATCCCGTCGACGCGGCCGACAACCTGCGCGCGCGGCGCCGTATCACCCAGGCCCGTGTGCTGACGCGCAGTGCGCACGCCATCGTCGTCCTCCTGGGCCTGTCCTTCGTGCTGCTGACCTTGCCCGGCGCGCGGCAGATCGGCGCCAGCCTGCTGGCCTCGGCCGGCGTGGCGGGCCTGGTGGCCGGTATTGCCGCCCGTCCCGTGCTCGGCAATTTCATCGCAGGCCTGCAAATTGCGTTCTCTCAACCGATCCGCATCGACGACGTGCTGATCGTCAACGGAGAATGGGGCACGGTCGAGGAAATCAAGGGCACGTATGTGGTCGTGCGCGTATGGGACGAGCGCCGTTTGATTGTGCCGCTGCAGTGGTTCATTGAAAATCCGTTCGAGAACTGGACGCATACCTCCTCGGAGATCCTGGGCACGGTGTTCCTGTGGCTCGATTTCAGCATCCCGATCGAGCCGCTGCGCGCGGAACTGACGCGCATCTGCGAAGGCGCCAAGCAATGGGATGGCCGGGTCTGCACCGTGCAGGCGACGGATTCGAACGAGCGGGCCGTGCGTGTGCGTTTCCTCATCAGCGCTGTCGATTCAGGCACGGCGTTCGAATTGCGCTGCATGGTACGCGAGCAGATGCTGGCCTTCATCACCACCCACTATCCGCACGGCCTGCCCCGCTTGCGCTCGACGCACGACCCCATCGAGCTGCACGCCATGCAGGCGCAGAACGACAGCGTGTCGCTGCACAAAGCATAAAAAAACCGTGCGGCGCGCTGCCCTTGCCCGCGCGCCGCTACAATGGTTCACATGAGCACCACCGCCTGGTTCATCCTGATCGGCTGCCTGATGCTGGCGCGTGGCCTGGGCGCCGACGGCATCGCGCGCCTGCCATTGACCTCGGCCATGGCTTACCTGGGCGTGGGCCTGCTGCTGGGCCCCATGTTCCTTGGCCTGTTTTCGTTCGACCTGGTGCAGCAAGCGCCCCTGCTGGAAACCCTGACGGAAATCGCCGTCCTCATCTCCCTGTTTTCCGCCGGCGTGAAGATGCCCGTGCCCTTCAGCCTGGCGCGCTGGCTGGCGCCGCTGCGCCTGGCGTGGCTGTCGATGGCCATCTCCGTGGCCCTGGTGGCGGCCTTTGCGTGCCTGGTGCTGGGTCTGCCCCTGGGCGCAGGCATACTGCTGGGCGCCATCCTCGCGCCCACTGACCCCGTGCTGGCCACCGACGTGCAGCTGCGCCATGCGGGCGACCGCGAGCAATTGCGCTTCATGCTGACCAGCGAAGCGGGCATGAACGATGGCAGTGGCTTTCCCTTCGTCATGCTGGGTCTGGGCTTGCTGGGCCTGCATGAGCTGGGGCCGAACGGCGCTACCTGGCTGTGGCGCGATCTGGTCTGGGCCAGCGCGGGCGCCATCGCCCTGGGCGCGGCCGGCGGCGCGCTGCTGGCCTGGCTGGGCTGGCAGGTGCGCGCGAAGGAGCCGAAACACGCGATGCTGGACGACCTGGCGGCCCTGGGCTTGATCGCCCTCGTGTACGGCGTGTCCACGTGGCTGCATGCGTGGGGCTTTCTGGCCGTGTTCTTCGCCGGCGTGGCCTTGCGCCAGACGGAACTGCGGCTGGCCGGCGCGCCGAAAGACCGGCACGGCTTGCTGCAAGCCGAGGAAACCCATGCCGTGTCCGCCGCCAAGCCGCACGACAGCGACGTGACGCTGACGGTCAGCGGCGAATCCCTCGTCTTCAAGGAACATCTGGAACGCCTGTCCGAACTGACCCTGGTGCTGCTGCTGGGCGGCGCCGTCACGGCCGCCGCCTGGAGCTGGCAGGCGTGGAGCGTGGCGCTGTTCCTGCTGCTGGTGGCGCGCCCGGCCAGCGTGATGCTCGGTCTGCTGGCCTCGGGCACCAGCCTGCGCCTGCGCGGGCTGGCCGCCTGGTTCGGCGTGCGCGGCATCGGCTCGCTGTACTACCTCAGCTATGCAATCGCGCATGGCCTGGCGGACGGCCTGGCGCGCGAACTGGCCGACATCACCCTCGTCGTCGTCATCCTCTCCATCGTCGCCCACGGCCTGACGGTCAAACCGCTGCTGGAACGCTACTGGCGCAAATAGGCGCCGGCGGCACCTATTTATCACTGCTTCAAAGCAATGTTTTGTCAATTGCGCCTATGACGGGCGGAAATATTGTTAAGATAATTAAAAATGGCAAAAGAGAGAAGCAATGAAACGAAGAAGCGTGCTGGGACTGGGCGTCTCGATGGCCCTGCTGCAAACGGGCTGCGCCACCGATCCGGCCAGGCTGGCGTGGGAAACGGCATTTGACGGCTTCATGCGCGATGGCCTGGCCCGCACGGAAACTCCGGGCATGAGCGTGGCCGTGGTGCGCGGCGAGCAAACGATTTTCGCGCGCGGCTATGGCTGGGCCGACATCCAGGCCGGCAAGAAGGCCGACGCCAGCACGGTGTTCCATGTCACCTCCGTCAGCAAGCTCGTCACGGCCACGGCCGTCATGATGCTGCTGGAGCAAGGCGCCTTCCAGCTCGACGACAAGGTGGCGGCCTACCTGGACTTCCCGCTCATGCATCCGAAGTTTCCCGACGTGCCCATCACCTTTCGCCATTTGCTCAGCCACACCTCGGGCATTTCCGACGCCGTGTACGAAAAGACGACGACGTTTGCCGTGCAGGGCGACCCGCGATTACCGCTGCGCGACTTCGTCAAGGGTTACCTGTCGCGCGGCGGCGCCTGGTACGACGCGGACGTGTCGTTTGCGGCCCGGCCCGGCACGGAATGGCGCTACAGCAATGTCGGCATCGCCCTGCTCGGCTATCTGGTGGGCCGTTTGAACCCCGATGGCCTCGACGCCTTTACCCACGAGCACCTGTTCGAACCACTGGGCATGGACAGCACGGCGTGGAATCTGGCCGGCTTGCCGCGGCGCACCGTCGTCGCCCAGCCGTATGCGCACAAGGAACCGGGCCTGCAAGCGCTGCCGCCCGTCGGCTATCCGGACTGGCCTGCCGGCCTGCTGCGCAGCTCGGCGCATGACTTTGCCCGCTTCCTGGCCATCTTCAGCAATGGCGGCCGGGTCGATGGCCACCGCTACCTGCAAGACTCCACCCTGCAATTGTTTTTCGCGCCGCAAGCGGCCCCCGTCGTTCCCGCCGATTCGTCCGTGCGGCAAGCCCTCGTGTGGCTGCTGCGCGACGTCGACGGCAGGCCGCTGGCCACGCACAGCGGCGGCGATCCGGGCGCCGCATCCGTCGTCTGCGTCGACCGCGCCAGCAAAACGGCCGTGCTGGCCTTCGCCAACGTCAGCGCCGACAAGGAGTTTCGTTCATTCCAGAAAGAAGTCGTGCTGCGCCTGCTGGCCCATGGCGGCAGCGGCGCGCAAGCGCGGTAGGCATGCCGCTTGTGTGAGCGGACGCACGGTGGCGCCCAGGCAAGAAAGTATGCTGTGCTGGTCAGATTTGACAATCAACGAGGAGACCGGCATGACGAACCGCATCGGCAACAAGGACGTGGCGCAGCAGCGCAGCAAGAGTGAAAAAGCCCGCATCAAGGCGCAGAACATCGCCAACGAGGCGGTCAAGAAGGCCGAGGCCAGGGCCAAATACCGCAACGCCATCAAGGGCCAGCCGGGCCAGCCCGCTCCGGCAAGCTAGGCGCCGAACCAGCCGCGCAGTTTCTCGGCGGCCCGTTCCTTGACCTCGGCCGTGATGTAGGTGGCCACCGTGGCGACAGCCGCCGCCAGCACGGCCAGGTCATCCGCATAGCCGACCACGGGCGTGATGTCGGGAATCGCATCGATGGGCGAAATGAAATAGCCGAGCGCGCCGTAGATGGCCGTCTTGGCCCACAACGGGGTGTTCGGCTGCTGCGCCGCGTAGTACAGCCACAGGGCTTTCTCGATGACTTCGCGTCCCGCCGTCTTGGCGAACTTGACGACCTTGTCCCAGAAGCTGTCATCCGTGTATTTCTTTTCATACTGCTTGTCGGCTTGGGGGGCGTGGTCTTCTTCCAGATTCTTTTTTCTGCCAAACATCTGCTGCTCCTGTCTGCCGCGCACGGCGTTACGAATGCGCACCTTAGCATAACGGCGCGGCAGGTGCGCGGCGTACAAGGTACGCTATATCCATGGAAATATCCGCCACCACCACGGCCCGCGCCGCCGGCCTGCGCTACACGGGCGACCATCAAAGCGGCATCGCCCGATTCGGCAAGCCCGGCAAGTTCCGTTACCGCGACGCAGATGGCCAGATCGTGCGCGATGCCGCCACCCTGGCGCGCATCAAGGCGCTGGCCATCCCGCCGGCCTGGACGGACGTGTGGATCTGTCCGCACGCGAATGGCCATTTGCAGGCGACGGGGCGCGATGCGCGGGGCCGCAAGCAGTACCGCTACCATGCGCGCTGGCGCCAGGTGCGCGATGAAGTGAAATACGAGCGCATGCTCAGCTTTGGCCGCGCCCTGCCCGCCATCCGCGCCGCCGTCGCGCGCGGCATGCAGCTGCCCGGCTTGCCCCGTGAAAAAGTGCTGGCCACCATCGTGCACCTGCTGGAATTGACGATGATGCGCATCGGCAACGAAGAATATGCGCGCACGAACAAATCGTTCGGCCTGACCACCCTGCGCACGCGCCACGTGCAGGTCGACGGCAGCGCCGTGGCCTTTCACTTCAAGGGCAAGAGCGGCGTGCGCCACGATATCCGCCTGAGCGACCGGCGCCTGGCCAGGGTGCTGCAGCGCATGCGCGAACTGCCGGGCCAGGAACTGTTCCAATATGTCGATGAGGATGGTGCGCGCCACGGCATCGGTTCGGGCGACGTCAACGATTACCTGCGCGAGGTGACGGGCGAAGACTACACGGCCAAGGATTTCCGCACCTGGTCCGGCACCCTGCTGGCCGCGCTGGCCCTGCAGGCGTTCGAACAGGTCGATTCCGATGCGCAAGCGAAGAAGAACATCGTGCAGGCGATCGAGTCCGTGGCCAAGAAGCTGGGCAACACGCCGACGATCTGCCGCAAGTGCTATGTGCACCCGGCCGTGCTGGAATCGTATCTCGATGGCAGTTTATTGGAAGGCATGCGCGAGCGGGCGCGGCAGCAGATGCAGGACGATTTGCAGGCGCTGGCGCCGGAGGAAGCGGCCGTGCTGGCCTTGCTGCAGCAGCGGCTGCAGGGTGCAATCAAGCCTGGCGCGCCGGCTGGCAATGTGCCGACAGCGTGAGCGCATCGCTGCTGCAGACAGGCAAGGCGCCATGGCCGGCATCGCGCGCCACGGGTGCCGGCGCGGCATCGTCCGGCTGGGCCTCGCCCGTATTCATCAAGGTGGCCGCCAGGGTCGAGAACGTAAACAGGCAGATCAGCAGGAAGGGCTTGTTCACGTGGATGGACTGGTCTGGCTTTTGCATCGCGTACTCCGTCGGACTGGTTGGCTATTGCAGCATGAACACGATCATCGCGTGTTTCCGCAAGGCATACAATCAGACAGTTTCGACAAGACGGGTAGGACAGCGCTGACAGGCTCAGCCATGACGTCCCGTGTCGGAAAATTTGACACCTGCTCCGTCCCATTGCCGCCAAGCCCTTGTTTTTAAAGCACAATCGATGCAGGAACGCTTCCTGCTTGACCTCCTGCTTGGGCACGCTTGGCGCCAGTCTATGGGGGAACGATCATGAGCTTTATCAAACAGGCGCTGCTGGCGCTGCTGCTATGCGTAATGTCCGCCGCGCACGCGACCAGCATCGGCTACACGGCAACATCGCTGGGCGGCACGCAGTGGCGCTACGACTATACGGTCAGCAATACCACCCTGGCCGTGCCCATCGAGGAATTCACCTTGTTCTTCAGCGTGGGCCAGTACGCCAACCTGCACAGCGCCTCCACGCTACCAGGCTGGGACGTGCTGCTGGTGCAGCCCGATCCCGCCATTCCCGCCAGCGGCTACCTCGACGCGCTGGCGCTGGCCGGCGGCATCGTCCCCGGTGCCACGCTCACGGGCTTTTCCGTCACCTTCGATTATCTGGGCGCGGGCAGCCCCGGCGCCCAGCCGTTTTCCATCCTCGACCCCGTCTCCTTCATCGAGCTTGAGGCGGGCATCACGCAGCCGGCCGCCGTCGCCCTGCCGTCCACGCCATGGCTGCTGCTGGCGGGCGTACTGGCCATGGCCTGCCTGCGGCGCCGGCAGCTGGCAGGCGCCGCGCTGGCGCTGACCTTGTGCGCCTGCGGCGGGCCGAACGATCCCACGCAGCCGGCCGCGCCGAAGCTCATGCTGGCCGCCGCCGCGACCACCAGCGGCACCACCCAGGCCGCCGGCGAACTGGAAGTGACCTTGCTGGAAAAAGTGGCCGAGCAGCGCGTCAACCGCACGGCCTGGGACTACACCTACCGCGTACACATCCGCAACAATGGCAGCGAAGCGGCCGTCAACGTGCAAGCCGTGCTGGCCAGCGCGCCCGCAGGCAGCACCATCATCGATGGCAACGTGCTGGCCGGCAGCATCGGCGCGGGCGCCACCGTCACGCCCGCCGACACCATCACCGTGCGCATCGAGCGCAGCATCGCCTTCCAGAGCTCCGGCCTGACATGGACCTTCAGTACCGGCGACGGCATCGTCCTCGACCCCGTACGGCCCGCGCAAGTGATCGTGCTGCCGCTGGCCGAGCTGGGCTTTCCCGATGGCGCCGACAGCGTCAAGGCCAGCGGGGCCGTGACGGACGTGCTGCTGCAGGACGGCAGCCTGCGCTTTTCCACGCCCGGCGACACGGGCGTGGACCAGCACGCGCAATTTTCCCTCAGCAAGGGCGGCAAGGTCACGACCCTGGACCTGCTGATCCAGACGCAACTGCCCACGGCTGTGGAAACCTATGTGGAGCCGAACGATGACGGCAGCGTGCCGACCACGGCGCCCGTGCTGGCCATCACGGGACTGGGGCCGAACAACCGCCTGCAGCCGGGCGGCCTCGCGTTCCGCCTCGTGGATGCGGCCCCCATGGCCCTGCAGGATGACAGCGACGGCCTGCTGTCCGGCCCGAATGACGTGGCCATCAGCCTCAAGACCTACTGGACGTTCGATGCGGCCAGCGGCACCTTCAGCATCGGCGCCACGGCCATGCAACAACTGCTCGCATCCTTGCCCAACGGCAGCTACGACCTGAACCTCAATTTCGTCTCGCAGGATGGCGAGTTCACGGCCAGCTATGCCTTGATCGTCATCAAATCCGGCATCGTGCTGCAAGGACAGCTGCGCACCCCGGCGGGCGGCAATGCCACGGGACTGGCCGGCAAGAAGATGCTATTGGCCGGCTACAACAACCACCAGCGCCAGGTGGCCGTGGTCGACGCCACGGGCGCCTTCCATTTCGATGGCGTGCTGCCCGATACCTACCAGCTGACCTTGAACGATCTCGTCCACCCGAACGTGGTCAGCGTCAGCGCCGTCGTTTTTGAGAACAGCAGCAACGTCAATGTCGACATCGTCTATCCGTATGCGGCGAGCCTGGCCTTGCGCGGCGGGGCGCAGACCTATGCGGCCGGCCGCGTCACGCAGGATGGCGCCGGACCGCCCGCGCGCGACCTGCCCGCCAGCCCCCGCGCCGCGGGCGACGCCACGCCGCAGGCTGACGAGGGCAGCAAGACCTTCACGGCCATTGCAGCCGCACAAAACCAGACCATCACCTCGCCCATCGCCTTCACCGTGCCCCAGGGCACGAAAAACGTGGGCGTGAAAATCACCGTCAGCACGGCCGAGTATCCCACCTACACGACGGCGCAAAGCCAGTACAACGATACCTGGTCATACGCCGTGACAGGGCTGCCCGGCGTCAACCTGGCCGCCACGGGCGCAGTCAACCAGTCGCACTTCACGCAAGGCACCATCGTCAGGACGGAGTGCGTCGACGTCAGCAAGCAAACCAGCAATGGCGCGCTGAACCTGGGTGGCAACGTCAGCGCCACGAATATCGGCGACAGCGCCCTGGCCACCGTGACGACGGTGGAACTGAGTCTCGCGTGCAAGGGTTTGAAGGTGACGCTGGCGAAGTTCAGCTCACCGAACCAGGCCGCCCACCCCGTGCTGCAGCCGATCAAGCTGACGGGCAATTTGGCGGGGCCGTATGTTTCCGTCTCGCAGGGAACGGCCACGGCCACGCACACCTTGCCGATGGAATTGCACTACACGCCGGCGGCGGCGACGATTACGGAAGTCAACATCGGCATTTCGTCGGGCGGCGGCAATCCCGCCTTCAGCGCGGAGAATTTATTGTCCCAGACCAATACCAAGACCGCCGGCACCGTAAAGTTTCCCAGCCTGGTGCTGCCCGCCTTTGCCGGCGCCAAGCTCGACAAGAAGGCCGTCGTCACGGTGCGTCTGAAGGGCCGCATCGATAATGTCGATGCCAGCTCCGACCCGGCCGAAGGGGGGCAAGTGGAATTCAAGGGCGACACGGCCTACATCCCCCTGTACCTGGCCGACAACGAGGCCGCGCTGGCGGCGCGGCGCTATGGCACGCGCGACCCTGGCGGCGATTCGTGGGCCACGCGCCTGGCCATCGCCTGGCTGGCAGGCAAGGCCTACCGCTTCGACGACATCAGCGGCCAGCACGTGACGCAGACGGCAACGGGCCGCTCCATCCTCGGCCACAGCGGCCACAGCGACGGCCAGCAGATCGACTTGCGCTACGCGGACGGCGCGGGCGGCTACACGGACGCGCTGGGCGGCCAGAACGATGGCGCCGCCATTCAAAATCTGATCAATGCCGCCAAGGCGGAAGTGGTGGCCAACCCCGCGCAAAAGCCGAAACTGGCAGCCCTGGTGGCGTGGATTGCGGCGAACCGCGCCATGCTGGCCCTGGAAGCGGCGCAGGCCAGCACGCGCGTGATCTACATCGGCCCCCGCTTCATCAAGCTGGCCCTCGTCGACGGGCGTTTTTCCGCCGCCACTACCGACAATATCCCCGGCGCTGGCGCCTGGACCAAGCCGGCAAAAGTGCACATCGAGACGGGACACCTGAGCCACTGGCACATCAGCATCACGGCCCATCCGTAAGCAAGGTCAGGCGGGCAGATCGGACAGTTCCAGCTCCGAAAACCCCGCCCGCCGCCGCGCCTCCAGGTTGAACGGGCCGCGCAGGGTCGGCGCTTCGTAGCGCAGCGCCAGCTCGGCATAGGTGGCGCGCAACTCCAGGCCCCTTTGATCGCACAGGTAGCCATACCAGCGGTTGCCGATTTCCACATGTCCCACTTCATCGCGCAGGATGATGTCGAGGATGGCGGCGGCGGCCATGTCGCCCGCCTGCGCCAGCTTGGCGCGCAGCGGCGGAATCGCATCGAGTCCCCGCGCTTCCAGGGTGCGCGGCACGAGCGCCATGCGCGCCAGCACGTCGCCGCGCGTCTTGTCGACCATTTCCCACAGGCTGTCGTGACCGGGGAAGTCGCCATACGTGTGGCCCAGCACCTGCAGGTGCGCCTGCAGCATGGCAAAGTGCGTGGCCTCCTCCTTCGCCACGCGCAGCCAGTCCGTGTAGTAATCAAAGGGCAAATCCGGGAAGCGCCACAGCGCGTCGAGCGCCAGATTCATCGCATTGAATTCGATGTGCGCGAGCGCATGCACGAGCATGGCGCGCCCTTCCGGCGTGATCATCGACCGCCGCCCCACCAGACGCGGCGGCACCAGTTCCGGCCGTTCGGGACGGCCCGGCACGGGGCCGGTCGGCGCCAAAGGCAGGTGCGCATCGAGCGTAAGCTGGGCTTCGGCCATGGCCGCCACCATCGCCACCTTCGTTGCCGGGTCCGGTTCGAGCAGGCAGGCGAGCGCAGTCGTACGCAATTCCTGTGGCGGCGTGGAGGTCAGTGGGGATGATGCGTGCATGGTGCTTCCTTCGTGCGCTTTCTTGAACAAGGCGCGCAGTGTATCAAATTGCCTGTCCCAGCAGCCAATCGAACAAGGCCTGCACTCTTGCCGGCAGCGCGGCGCGTCCGCTGTGCACGAGGTAATACGCCTGCGGGCTGGGCAAGGCAAAGCCGCCAAACGGCAGGATCAGCTGGCCGCTATCTAGCCACGGCTGCACCAGCTGGCGCCGGCCCATGGCCACGCCCGCGTGGTGGATGGCCGCCTGCGCACACAGGTCGGCGCGGTCGAAACGCAGGCTGCGCGCGGGCAAGTTCACGCCGGGCGCCTGCCCTTCCAGCCACAGCCGCCACTCGGCATCGGGCGCGCAGGCGGGCCAGGCCAGGGTGTCGTGCAGCACCGTCGCGCCTTGAAGCTGATACGGCGCATCGAGCAAGCCGTGCTGGCGCGCATAGTCCGGACTGCACACGGGCGCCAGCCATTCGCCCATCAGCTTGCGCGAAGCCAGGCCGGGAAAGCTGCCGTCGCCGTAATGCAAAGCCAGGTCGACCTGGCCCGCGCGAAAGTCCACGCTATCATTTCCCACGCGCAAATCGATCGACACGTCCGGATACTGCGCCGTGAAACCTGCCAGGCGCGGCACCAGCCAGCACTGGGCGATGGAGGGGCGCGCATGCATGGTGATGCTGCCCGTGAGCGCATCGCCGCCGGCCAGCGCCGCATGCAAGCCATCCCAGCCGATTTGCAGCGCGGTGAAGATGCGCTCGCCATCCTGCGTCAGCTTGACCTGCCGCGTCAGGCGCTCGAACAAGCGCAGACCCAGACCCGCTTCCAGCCGCGCGATGCGGTGGCTGACGGCGCTGGGCGTGAGCGCCAGTTCCTGCGCGGCCAGCGCAAAACTGGCATGGCGCGCTGCCACGAGAAACGTGTGCAGGTTGGCAAACTGGCTGGCCGTCAGCGTCGCCATGCGCGGAGCGCCGGCCGGCATCAAGCGGCGCCAGCCGCCAGCAAGGCGCGGCCGCGCGCCACGTAAGCGGCCATTTCGTGCTCCGGCACCATGCTGCCACCCGTGCCCCACACCAGGTGCGTGGCCGTTTCCAGGTGCTGCCGGTATTGCGGCGCGGCCAGCACGGCAGGAATGCCCGCGAATCCGGCCACGGCCGACGGTTCCAGGCGCAAGCCTTGCGTTTGTTCCAAGGTCGCTAGCAAGCGGTACAGTTCTTCATCCGTGACGGTGGCGTAGCCGTCGATCAGCCGCTGCATGGCGCGCCCGACAAAGCCGGACGGGCGTCCCACGGCCAGGCCATCGGCGGCCGTGAGGTTGTCAATGCCGATTTCCTGCACGCTGATGCCATCATGCAAGCCCGTGTACACGCCCAGCAGCATGCATGGCGAGTGGGTCGGCTCGACGAAGATGCAGTGGACATCGTCGCCAAAGGCCAGCTTCAAGCCGAAGGCCACGCCGCCGGGGCCGCCGCCCACGCCGCACGGCAGGTACACGAACAAGGGGTGCTCAGCATCGACCGTGACGTTCTTTGCGGCGAACTGGGCTTTCAGGCGCTGGCCCGCCACCGCGTAGCCGAGAAACAGATCGTGCGAATTTTCATCGTCAACGAAGTGGCAGGTCGGATCGCTTTCCGCCTGCTTGCGCCCCGCTTCCACGGCCACGCTGTAGTCGGTCGCGTACTCGACGACGGTGACGCCGTGGCTGCGCAATTTGTCCTTCTTCCATTGCCGCGCGTCAGCCGACATGTGCACAGTGGCGCGAAAGCCAAGGCGCGCGCTCATGATGCCGATCGACAAACCCAGGTTGCCCGTCGAGCCGACGGCGATCGCATACTGGCCGAAAAACGCCCGTACGGCGTCGCTGGCCAGCAGGCTGTAATCATCGCCTTCTTTCAGCAAGCCCGCGTCCAGCGCCAGCATTTCCGCGTGTTTCAGCACTTCATAGATGCCGCCGCGCGCTTTGATCGAGCCGGAAATGGGCAAATGGCTATCCTGCTTGAGCCACAGCTGACCGCTTGTCATGTCTAACGCCAAACCCAGCGCCGCCTGCATGGCGGGCAACGGTACGACGGGCGACTCGATGATGCCGCCGCTGGCCTGCGTTTCCGGGAAAGCCTTGGCCAGATACGGCGCAAAACGCGCCAGACGCGCGCTGGCCTGCGCCACGTCATCGGCCGTCAAGCCCACGTCTTTCAGGCCCTCGGCCGCCGGCCCAATGCCGGGATTGAACCAGCTCAAGGGCTGCAAGGCCATCAGTTCTGTAATCAGGGGAAATTTTTCGCGCAGCGCGACGATGGCGGAAGTGGGCAGCATGTCAACCTCGTGAAGGAACAAACCATGATTAGACCGCATGCGGGCGCCGCTGGCAAACGATGGATGATCAGGCAATGGGTGACGGGGGATCATCTGTCATGATGGCCCGGCTGCTTCCCTATTTCAATTTGATGTACAGATGCATGGCAGGATTCTTTTCGCTTTGAACTTCTTTGACTTCAACGAAAGGAAGGCGGCGCACCAGCTCACTCAATTTCTGGCAGCCATAGTGGCGCGGGTCGAAGGCCGGGTTATTTTTCAGGATCAGACTGCCGACGCTGCTCAAGGAGGCAAAACCGTCATCGCGCGCCGCGGCGATAATGGCCTTGCGCAACACTTCCCGCGTATCCGCGTCGAGGGAGACAGGCGCCATCGCATGTAGCGGTTTTTGCTGCTTTTCTGCCAAAGGCGGCGGTGTCACCGGCCGCAAGATCTCCGTATAAACAAACTTGTCGCAGGCGGCGACGAAGGCTGGCGGCGTCTTTCTTTCGCCAAAACCATATACGGCCAGTCCTGATTCGCGAATCCGTGTCGCAAGGCGCGTGAAATCACTGTCGGACGATACCAGGCAAAAGCCGTCCAGTTTTTCCGAGTGCAGCAAGTCCATGGCGTCGATGATCAACGATGAATCCGTCGAATTTTTACCTGTCGTATAGCTGAATTGCTGGATCGGCTGAATGGCCATCAAATGCAGGATTTCCTTCCAACCCTTCAAATTGGGCGTCGTCCAGTCTCCATAAGCACGCTTCACCGATGCGGTACCAAAAGTCGATACTTCCGTCAGCAACTCCTTGATGATCGACGCCTGGGCATTGTCCGCATCGATCAGGACGGCCAGTTTGGCATTACTTGTCATAATTTTTGGGCCTCATCAGCTAACCGCCGTTTGATTGCAGTTCCCACTATGCAGCCAAATGTTCCGTCAAGCAATACCAGAACCGGCAGCCCTATCCCTGATGATAGCTAAATTTAATTCCTGAATGCACTATCGATTAAAGAAAAATTACCACAAAGTCAGAAAAATAAGTTATCTTAAAGGCAAATAAAAGGAGACATTTTTTCTCTTTTCCACCGAGGCAAAAATGCGCTCCAAGAATGACAAAGTCACTGCTACAAATATGGATATCCTCGACTGCGCAAGGCAGGACGATTTGACGGCCCAAAAGGTCGAAGTCGGCATTATTTTTCAGGAAATGCTCGATACGGCCACGGCCGCCGCCTACCTCGCCAAGAACAAGGTGCCGATCGCCACCGCGCTGCGCGTCCTCACGGGATCACGGCGAAAAAAGAACGGAGGCGGAAATTGATGGCGCTGTGCCGGATAGTCAGAGGATGGTGTTGAAAAAGATACACGCGCACATTGTCACAAACCCCAGGCGCTCGCCGATGCGGCAATGCCAGCAGGCGCCGTCCTTCCGCATCCGCGCAGGAAGGCGCCCGCTGATTGCCCGCCTTAGAACTTCAGTTGCAGCCCCAGATCAATCGACCTGCCCTCGGCCGGCAACGCTTGCAAGGCGCCGCCGTTCGCTTTCAAGCCGGACAAATACACGCCACCCAGCGGGTCTGCATACGCGCGGTTGAACAGGTTGCTCACGCCCGCGCTCAGGCTGGCCATCTTGCTCAGCGCTACGCTGCTGCGCAGGTTGACGAGCGCGTAGCCGCCTGTTTCCGGTTCGACGCGGCGCGCGTCGACCTTGTCCTTGCGGGCCACGATCTTCGTTTCGATGCGGTTGCTCCAGGCGCCCAGCTTGTGCTCGACGGCCAGCAAGGCGTTGAACGGCATCATGCGGTACAGGTCGCCGCCATCGCTGCGCTTGCCCCGCGTGTATGCGGCGTTACCTGTCGCCATGAAACTGCCCCAGCGTGCACTGCTCGTCAGTGGCAGCTGCCACGCCAGATTGGCGCCGTACAGCTTGGCGTCGTGGTTGGCAAAGCGCAGCAAATTGCCGTTGGCGCCCATTTTCATGTACGGGTGGAAAGATGACAGCACGTCGACGTCGATGTAATTGTCGACCTTGCTGTAATAGGGGTTGAGGCGCACGAACCAGCCCTCCTCGCCGCCGCCATGCCAGTCGGCCGTGAACCCCGCCGTGTAAGCGGTTTCGGGCTTGAGGTCGATATCGCCCACATAGCCGTTGCCATCGCCAAACCAGTTGGTCATGGTCATCGCCATCGAACCCCGGCCCCACGAGTAGCGCTCGTACAGGTTGGGCGAGCGCACCTTGCGCGCCAGCGCGAATTCATAGCTGCTGGCCGAGTCTGGCGTGAACGTGGCTTGCGCGGAAGCATCGATATTCGTGTCGCGCTGGCTGCGGCTGCGCGCATTGAAAGCCCTGGCGGCCATCACGTCCGGCATGTTCATCATGTTGGTGCCGTACGATTGCACGTCGCCCGTGTCCATGCGCACGGATTCGCCGCGCAAGCCCAGCACGCTCGTCCAGCGCGCATCGTGGCGCGTTTCCAGTTCGCCGAACAGCACGGTGCGGTCGCGCTTGCCGTCGTTGATGTTCAGGTAGGTGCGCGGTCCCATCATCATGGAACCGGGCACAGCCGGCCAGTAATCGTCGAGGCGGAAGCCGTGCCACTCCTGGCCCAGGCGCAACTCGCCCGCAGCGGTCGGCAGGCTGGCCATCAGCGCATAGCCCGTGTTGCGCCCGTGCGTGATCATCGGCATCGAACCTTTGCGCTCGGGCGTAAAGAAACCCATTTCATGATCCGTCTGCTGCCAGTAGGCGCGCGCGTCAAACACGCCCCAGGCAAATGTGCCCTGGTAAGCGAGGTTGGCGAACTGGCCGTGGTTGTCCGTCATGTCCATGTACTGGTTGGGAAATCCCTGGTACGGGATGTGCTGCACGCCGGCACGCAGGGTCAGCTGCTGGCCATCGCGCTTCGCCGCCAGCACGATGGACTGGTTGATGCTTTCAAACATGCTGGCCAGCACTTTATTGCCGTGGCCATCCTCATAACTGTGACCGCGCGTGTAGGCACCGCTGTAGCCGACGCTCAGGCTGTCGCTGGCGGCCGACGCGTTCACGCTGGTCGCCACGCTGTTGTTGACGCTGCGTCCCGACACGGCAAAGCTGCCTTGCGTGAGCAGGCCCGCGCCGGGCTGGGCGAACACGGGCGCGTTCGACTGCACTTCGATGGTGCCGCCTATGCTGTCGCCGCCCGCGCTGACGGGTGTCACGCCCGCGATCAGACGGATGCGCTGCACCTGCTGCGGATCGATATACGACAGCGGCGCATTCATGTGGTTGGCGCAGGCCGACGTCAGTTCCATGCCGTCGATGCGTATTTTCAGCCGGTCATCGGCAAAGCCATTGACCACCGGCAAGCCGGACACGCCGCCGCCGGCCGCCACGCTGTAGCCAGGCGTGCTGGACAACATGAGCGCCGTGTCGGCGGCGGGACGGTAGCCGTCGCCTATGGCCGTGACGATGACTTTCATCTCGGGCAAAACCTGTTCAGTGCGGGTTTGCGCCACGGCGGGCATGGCGATGGCGAGGGAAATCAATAAGGGGAAATGTTTCATGGTGCTGCTTTCAGATTCTGTATGGGCAAGACGAACAGACGCAAGCGCACGATACGCGCGGCGCAAGGCAGTTCAGGGAAAGGGACAGATCAGAAAGCGGCAGGCGGCCCGCGAGGCTGGACAGGTGTCCAGGCGAACAAGGGCGTGGCGGATTGGTAGAACAGCAGGGGCAGCAAGCCCGTGATGAGCTCTCCGGAAGCGAGCACGAGGGTCGTGGGCGGCACATCCAGGGCTGCCGCATGCATGCTGCAGCACGGGCAATCGCCTATGCGCATGCTGCTCTTGGTATCGGGCTTATCCGTGGAGAATGTTGCGGGTAGCATATTCATGCCGCCCGCCACCGAGCAGATTTCCAGGCTGGGCACGGCCAGGCCGCTGGCGACCGTCAGCGCGCGCGATACCGTAGGGGCGAGCGTGGCCAGGAAGATGGCGATACACGCGATCCACAGGACGATGCCGGCCTTGCCTTTGCTGATGAACATGGCAACATTGTATCAGCGCAGGTCACCCGTGGACAGCGCGCAAGTCAAGCCTTATAGATCCACCTTCATCGACAGCTTGATGGCGCGCGGGGCACCGGAGGCCAGGCGTGTGCCGGCGCCAGCCCAGTAGCGCTTGTCGGCCGCGTTTTCCACGTTCAGCTGCCACACGACGGCCTTGTCCATCACGCGGCTAGCATAGCGGGCGCCCGCGCTGAACAGGCTCACGCCGCCGAGGAAGGCTTGGTTCAGGTCGTTGACGGGACGGGCGCTGTAGTAATACGCGCCGCCGTTGACGGACAGGCCCGGCACGGTGTCAAACGCGTAGGCGAGGAAGACGCTGGCCGTGCGTTTCGACGCGTTTTCCGGCGCCTTGCCGTTGTAGTCGGCGTTGATGTGCGCAAAGCTTGGATCGAGGAACTGGGCCGACGTCTGCCACGACAACTGGCGCGTCAGCTTGCCCTGGGTCGACAGTTCCAGGCCACGGTAGCGCTGTTCGCCGTCCGAGGTGAATACATTGCTGGTATTCGTGTAATAGCCGGGGCGCGTGATGTCGAACAGCGCCGCCGACAGCAAGGTACCGCCCGGCGTCAGCCAGCGTGCGCCCAGCTCCTTTTGTTTACTCACGCCAGGCGCCATCTTGACGCCCTGGTTGACCGTGCCCGTCGGGCCCGTTTCGCCCTCTTCCAGCCCCCGCGCCGTGGAGGCGTAGAACGACAGCTCGGGCGTGGCCTTGTAGATCAATGAGGCCATCGGCGTCGTCTTGCTGACGTCGTAGTGGCTGGCGCCCTGGTCGCTTTGATAGCTGCTGCGGCGCACGCCGATGACGCTTTGCCATTGCTGGCTGAAAACCATGCGGTCGAGCGCATACAAGCCCGTGTCGCGCGTGTCGAGCCCGGCCGTCGTCGGCGCCGTCGGCTTGGGGCCGAACACGACAGTCGTCACGGGCACTGGGTTGTACAGGTTTTGCGAGGCGATCGTGTAATTGCTCTGGTAAATCGGATCTTGCGACTTGTCCGTGCGCGACGCGCCCAGGGTCAGTTCATGGGCGATGAAACCCGTGGCGAAATTGCCGGCCAGTTCGGCGCGCAGCAAGTCCGACGCCATCACGCTGTGCTGGATATTGCCCGTGATGCGGCCCGCGCCCGTGGCCAGCGCGGCCGCGTTGTTCAGGCGGAAGATCGCCAGGCGGCGGTCGCGCGCCGTTTCCGCGTGGCCCGCCTCCACCGTCAAGGCCCAGCCATCGGCGATGGCGTAGTCGGCGCGCAATTGCGCGTTTTTCGTTTGCGCTTCGAAATTCGACCAGTCCGGGCCGATCAGCTTGCGCGGATCGACGGCGCGCGGCAAGCTGATCACCCCTTTCACGGCCGTTGGCAAGGCCACGCCCGCCTGCTCCGTCACCCTGCGGCGCTCGTACTCGAGGTCGGCCTTGAGCAGCAATTTGTTCGTCACTCTCCAGTCGAGCGCCGTGGAAAGGAAGCGGCGGTTGCCATTGCCGACATCATCCAGGTAGGAACCGAGGGTGCCGCCAGCGGCATTGATGCGCACGCCGAATTCCTGCTGCGCACCAAAACGGCGCGCCACGTCGACATTCGCCACGGCACTGCCACGGTCATCAAGGCTCAAGCCCATGCTGGTGACGGGCTGGCTGCCGGCCCGCTTGGTAACGAAGTTGACGACGCCGGCCGGCGACGTAAAGCCGTAGTACAGGGCCGAAGCGCCCTTCAGCACTTCCACCCGCTCCTTGTTTTCCATGGGCACTTGCGAGAAGTTCATGATGGGCATGGAGCCGTTGAGGCGGTAATTCGTGCGGTTTTCCACGGCAATGCCGCGTATCACCAGCTGATCCCACGTCTCGCCCCCATTTTGCTGGCGCGTCACGCCGGCCGTATTACGCACGGCGTCGTACAGGCCGGACACGGCTTGCTGCTCCAGCAATTCGCGCGTGATCACGTTGACGGTCGACGGCACGTCCATGATGCTGGCGCCCCGAAAGCTGCCCGCCTCCGTGGTCAACGGCACCAGTCCTTGCGCGCGGGCGCCCGTCACCTGCACGGCTTGCATGACTTTCTCATCGCCAGCCGTCGGCTCGTCCTGGCCGCTGGCCGCCTTGGCCGCCAGCGCGGCGTGGGAAGCGAAGGCCAGCGACAAGGCTGCCGCCACTGGAAGTAAACGGGTGCGGGGAGTGGCAACAGGCATGGCGTCAGGCTTTCAATTGGAAAATTAGGGCGAGCGGAAACTTACGGTTAGCGGACATGATACCGATAATGAGAATCATTATCAAGAAAAGGTGAGTTTGTGTGAGTTTTACAGAAGAAACTAGCTCCCTCTGGCGCCTGTTATCACTTGAACACGTTTGGATTTTGCAGACGAGGCCGCAAAGAGGCATACTGACAGTCACGGCGCGCAAGACGTGCCGCCCAACAAGATACTAAAAGGTAAGTTCGTGAACACAATCGACAACAAAAGCGTGCAGACGAAAACATTTCGCTGGAAACGCTGGCAGCGCTGGGCCCTGGGCACGGGCTGCGCCCTGGCCGCCTACAGTGCGGCCGGCTTCTGGCTGGTGCCCTACGTCATCAAAAACCAGCTACCCAAATTTGCAGAAAAAGAACTCGCGCGCCAGGCCAGCATCGCCGACGTGCGCTTCAACCCGTTTACCCTGCGCCTGGAAGCGGACAAGATCGCTTTCAAGGAAGCGGCCAGCGCAAACAATGCACCGCTGCTGTCCATCGGCGCCCTGGCCGTGCAGCTGGAATGGAAATCCATCGTCCGCCGTGCCTGGAGCCTGGCGGAAATCCGCATCACGGCGCCGCAAGCGCAACTGACGATTACGCCGGACGGCAAGTTCAACCTGGCCGAAGTGCTGGCCACCTGGCAACGCAACCATCCGGAAAAGAGCGAAGGCGGCATGCCGCGCCTCGTCATCGCCCACTTTGCGCTGGAACAAGGCAAAGTGGACTGGCAAGACCAGAAGGCCGGCTATGCGGACAACTTCACGCCGATCAACTTTACGCTCGATAATATCTCCACCCTGCCCGACGCCAACGGCAGCTACAGCCTCAGTGCCGATGCGGCGCGCGGCGGCAAGCTGCACTGGCGCGGCACGGCTTCGCTCAGCCCCATCCGTGGCGAAGGCGAACTGATACTGAACGACGCTTCCCTGCCCGGCCTGGCCGCGTATTTGAAAGCCTATACGCGCGCGACTGTCGCCAGCGGCAAGCTGTCGGCGCGCCTGCCTTACGCCTTTTCCTATGCGGACGGCAAGCTGGAAGCGACCGTCAAAGGCGCCGGCCTCGCCTTGCGCGATTTGGCGCTGGTACAAAGTGGCAAGAGCGACGCCTTTACGTCGCTGAACACTTTGGGCATCGCCGGCGTGAACGTGGATCTGGCAGGCCAGAAGGTCACGGTCGACAAGGTCAACTTGTACGGCGGCAAGGTGGCCGTGCGCCGCGACAGCAAGGGCGAGATCGACGTGGCGAACCTGATGCTGTCGGGTAATCCGGCGCCAGCAGCATCGGCCGCCACCACGCCCGCCGCACCAGCCACGCCCGGCAAGTGGAAAGTGGACTTGAAACAGCTGGCGCTGGCCAATGTGGACGTGTCCGCCATCGATGAAACCGTCTCGCCGGCCTTGCAGCTGAGCGCCAGACAGCTGCAGCTGAACTTGCAGCTGGGCTTGCAGCAAGGTCCATCGGGCATGGCCACCGTCATCGACGGCGCACAGTTCGGCCTGGCCGACCTCACCATGCAACGGGGCGCGCAAACGCCGTTCAAGCTGGCCCAACTGGGCTTTACAGAAGGCAAGATCGATCTGGCCGCGCATACCGTGCACCTGGGCGCCGTGACGGCCAGCGGCGCGCAGATCGACCTGGCGCGCAACCGCCAGGGGGAATTTGCGATTGCGCAAAAGCTGCCCGTGTTTGCCTCCAGCAAGGCCGCCCCTGCCAAGGACGCGCCATCCGCGCCCTGGTCCACCAAGGTAGACAAGGTAGAACTGAGCAAGTTCGGCGCCCGTTTCGATGACGCGGGAACGGGCATCAAGGTCAATGTGCAGGATGCCCGTTTGTCACTGCAAAACGTCAGCAACGACATGAAACAGGCGCTGCCGTTTGAACTGGGCGTGGGCCTGCGCGAAGGCGGCCTATTGGCGGCCAATGGCAAGTTCGTGCCGGGCACGGGCGCCGTCGATGCGCAGCTGAATTTGAAACAGCTGACCCTGGCGCCCGTGCAACCGTTGCTGGCGCAGCATATCAAATTGAAACTGGCAAGCGGGTCGCTCTCCGGCAGCGGCCGTCTGACGACGGGCGGCGGCGCGCCGAAAGCGCCCAAGGTCCGCTATGTGGGCGGCGTCGATATTGCCGGCCTCGTGCTCAATGAAACGGATGGCAAACGCTTTGCCTCATGGAAAAGCGTACGCGCCGACAAGATGACGGCCAGCGTGGGCCCCGATTTTGTCGACATCCCCGAACTGCGTGTGGTGGAACCAAACGCCCAGCTGATCATCGAAAACGACCGCAGCCTCAATGCCCAGCGCCTGCTGGTCAAGGCGCCCGAGCCTGCCACGGCCACGGCCCCCGCTCCTGCGGCCTCCGCCACGCCGGCAGCCGACGCCGCCTTCCCCGTGCGCGTGCGCCGCGTGCGCCTGCAAAACGCCAAGCTGGATTTTGCCGACCTCAGCTTGCGGCCCCAGTTCGCCGCCAAGATCTATGAACTCAATGGCGTCGTCACGGGCCTGTCGACCAAGCGCGATGCGCGCAGCCAGATCGAACTCGATGGCCGCATCGACGAATTCGGCCTGGCCCGCGTGCGTGGCCAATTAAATCCGTTCGCCCCGACCGACAACACGGACTTGAACGTCGTCTTCAAGAATGTCGACATGGTGTCCGCCTCGCCGTACACGATGAAGTTCGCCGGCTACAAGGTGGCAGAAGGCAAGATTTCGCTGGACTTGCAATACAAGGTACGCAACCGCCAGCTCGACGGCACCAACCAGATCGTGCTCGACAAGCTGACCCTGGGCGAGCGCATCGACAGCCCGGACGCCTTGAAGCTGCCGCTGGAACTGGCGCTGGCCATCCTCAAGGATAGCGACGGGCGCATCGACCTGGGCTTACCCGTGTCGGGCGACATGAACGACCCGCAATTCAGCTATGGCGCCCTGATCTGGAAAGCCGTGGGCAATGTGCTGACGAAAATCGTCACGGCGCCGTTCCGCGCGCTGGGCAACTTGCTCGGCATCAGCGCCGACAAGCTCGAATCGATCGACTTCGATGCGGGCAGCGCCGTACTGCTACCGCCCGAGCGTGAAAAAATCAAGCAGGTGGCGCAAATCCTCGCCAAGCGCGAACAGCTGAAGCTGGCCGTGCCTGGCCAGTACAGCGATACGGACGCGGCCGCCCTGCGCGCCCAGGCCGTGCGCCGCGCCGTCGCCGCCAAGGCCGGCATCAAGCTGGAAGCGGGCGAAGAACCGGGACCGTTGAACCTGGGTGAACGCAAGATACGAAGCGCCCTGCGCGACCTGTACGCGGAACGCTTCGGCAAGGCCGAGCTGGACAAGCAGAAAAAGGCGGCGGAATCGGCCGCTCCTGCCACAGCGGCCGCATCAGCTGACGCATCGGCTCCGGCAAAAATCCCCGTATTCCAACGCTTGGGCAAGCTGATCGAAGGCGAGCCGCAAGTGGCCGACACGGGCGCCTTCTACAAGGGCTTGCGCGAGCAGCTGGAAGCTAAGCAGCCCCTGGCTGCCGACGCCTTGAGCAAGCTGGGCACCCAGCGCAGCGCGGCGATTCTGGCCGCCCTGCAGCAGGACGGCACGCCCGCGGCCAGGGTCAGCGCCGGTGCGCCGGAAAAAACGGAGGCCGCGCCGGGCAAGCTGGTGGGACTGAAACTGGGATTGGCGGCGCAATAAAATCTGGGGTCAGACCCGTCGGGGGAATGCGTACCAATGGGGCGCATTCCGATCGCGAAGCGACTGACCCCAGCTCTTTCCAGGTGCTTGCCCTCCACTTTCTACTTTTTCTTCTCCACAGCCTCATCCGGCAACGCAAACGCCACCAGGCTATCGCCCATCTTCGTGCCCAGCGAACCATGGCCGCCGGCCATGACGACGACATATTGCTTGCCCGTCTTGTCGGAGACATAGCTCATCGGCGTGGCCTGGCCGCCGGCCGGCAGGCGGGCTTTCCATACGGTCTTGCCATTGCGCACGTCGTAGCCGCGGATGTAGTAGTCGAGCGTGCTGCTGAGGAAGGCCACGCCGCCGCCCGTGGTGCTAATGCCGCCCAGGCTGGGCACGCCCAGCGGCAAGGCGATGGGCACGGGGGCGCTGTCGCGCGTGGTGCCGTTCTTGTGCATCCACACTTTTTTCATGGTGCGCAAGTCGACGGCGGCGATATAGCCCCACGGCGGCGCCTGGCATGGGAAGCCCAGCGGCGAAAGAAAAGGCTTGATTTCGACGGCAAACGGCACGCCCGTCTGCGGTTGCAAGCCCATTTCGGAGCCCGTGCCGCCCTTCGCATTGGCTTGCGCACGCGGCACCAGACGCTCCAGAAAGCCCATGTAGTCGGGATTGACCAGCAGCAATTGCCGGCCCGGATCGACGGCCGCCCCGCCCCACTCGAAGATACCGAGCGGGCCCGGCGAGATGATGGCGCCCTTGATCTTGCCTTCGGCCACCGTTTGCGGCGTGAACGGCCCTTCGTAGCGGTGCTGGCGGAAGATGATGCGGCACGCCAGCTGGTCGAACGGCGTCGTGCCCCACATATCCGTTTCGCTGATGTTTTTCTCAGGCAAGAAAGTGAGGGCCGAAAACGGCTGCGTGGGCGACAGGCGGTCGCCGGGAGCCGGGTTGTTCGTCGGCACCGGTTTTTCCGGCGCCGGCACGACCAGGCTGCCATCGCGCCGGTCGATCACATAGATGTCGCCGCGTTTCGTCGTGGCCACGACGGACGGCACTTTGCCTTTCGGCGTGTCGATGTCGACCAGAGTGGGCTGGCCGCCGATATCCATGTCCCAGATATCGTGGTGCACGGTCTGGTAGACCCAGCGTACCTTGCCCGTCGCCAGGTCCAGCGCGACGATGGCGCTATTGTATTTCTCGCCATGGGGATTGCGGTTGCCGCCCCACGTGTCCGGTGTTTCATTGCCCATCGGGATGTACACCATGCCCAGCTTTTCATCGACGCTGGATACGCCCCAGGAATTGGGCGAATTGTTCGTGTAGGTCTTGCCATCGGCAATCGGCGCCGTGTCGTCGGGGTTCGAGGCATCCCAGTTCCACATCAACTTGCCCGTGACGGGATCGTAGCCGCGTATCACGCCGGACGGCTCTTCCGTGGAAAAGTTGTCGGTGACGCTGGCGGCCATCACCACCACGTTTTGCGCCACGGCCGGCGGCGACGTCGGCATCAAAAAGCCCCGCTTCTTCATGCCCATGCCGTGGTACAGGCCGATCACGCCATTTTCGCCAAAGCTTTTGCAGGCTACCCCCGTATCCGCGTTGACGGCGATCAGGGTGGCATCCATGGTGGGCGCGAGGATGCGGCGCGGGCATTCCATGCCGGCCGCCTCGGGTGCCGGGTCGCCCTTGGCGCGGCCCGCGTTGACGTCCCAGTAGGCGACGCCGCGGCAGATCATGTGCTGGTAGGTCGATGCGTCGCGGTTGATCTTCGGATCGTGGCGCCAGATCTCCTTGCCCGTGTCCGGATCGAGCGCGATGACGATGTTATGCGGCGTGCACAGGTACAGCATGCCGTTCACTTTCAGCGGCGTGACTTCGTTGGCGATCTCGCCCGGATCGTTCGGGCCCTTGAAGTCGCCCGTGTTGTACACCCATGCCTGTTTCAGCTGCGACGCGTTGGCCGGCGTGATCTGCGCGGCCGGCGCATAGCGGTCGCCATAGCCGGAACGGCCATACGCGGCCCAGTCGTTGGGCGCCACGCCGGGCGCGAAATCGCCTTGCGGTGCGGCCGCCATGTTCTCGGCCGGCACTTCGCCATGCAAGGTGTAGTAGTCCTGGAACAGCGAGAACACGCCCACGGCAGCCGTCAGTACCACGGCGGCGGCCAGCGCGCTCTTGCCCGCGTCGCGCGGTTTCGCTCCGGCCGTCAATGGCGGATCGAGGCGGCGGTCGACGAAGGGCAGCAGCAGCCAGACGGCGGCGGCGAACCAGATATCGAGGCGCGGCAGCAATTGCCACCAGTCGAACTTCACTTCGATCACGGACCAGATCAGGGTGGCGAACAACAGCAGCGCGAGAAACAGCTGGGCGCTGCGCCGCCCCTTCCAAACGAGCGCGCCCGCGACGAGCATGCCGATACCGGCCACGACGTAATACCAGGAACCGCCCAGGCTGACGAGCCAGGCGCCGCCGCCGACAAGTGCCAGGCCCAGCAAGATGAAGATGACTGCGGTGATGACAAGCAAGGGTCCAGGCCGGGCAGAGGCAGTCATGATGCTCCTTTACAAGAGTCAGTCGGCGGCACGCGCCTGCGCACCGTATTTGATGGCGATCAAGGAATTCCATTTTTTCACTAATCGGCAAAGCGTGCCACACGCCAGAAGGCCAGGTACACACCGTGTGGCTTTTTATACACGGTCTTACCGTCCAGCCCGCTATAAGCATATGTTTTCAATGAAAATCATTGAATAAAATAATTCAACAACAAATTTCTCGAATAAAACGAATTTTTATCGTAAAATGGAAAAAACCACCAAAGCCAAACATTTTTCTTGAATTTCACTTCATTGGAGCGGCGCCCATCATGACCATCGCTAAACGGCTGTACGCCTTGATCCTCTCCGTCGTCCTCGGGCTGGCCGCCCTGGCGGGCTTTGGCATCTACCAGATGGACCGCGTGTACACGGCGGCCAGCTATGCCACTGTCAACACGGTACCCAGTCTGCTCACCTTGAACGACGCTTTCGTACCGTTCGCACAGATGCGCACGGCCGTCTGGCAGCACATGGCCAGCAAGGATGCGGCCGGACGCGCCAAGCTGGAAGCGGGCATCAGGGAAGCGCGCGCGGCGGTCGGCAAGGCGCTCGACCAGTATGAAAAAGAAGATGTAACCGATGAACAGGACCGCGCGCTGCTGGCCGCCGACCGCGCCGTGCTGCTGCGCTACGATGAAGTGCGCGACAAGGTGCTGGCGCTGTCGAAGGCCGGTGAACTGGACGCGGCGCGCGACTTGCTGGTGCAACACCAGCCCATCATCAAGGAACTGGTGGACGCCCTCGCCGCGCACCACCGCTACAACGCAAACCTGGCGGCCAAAGGTGCGGCCGATGGCGCCGCCGCCGCTGCCAGCGCACGCTGGATTGCCATCGCCCTGTCCCTGGCCGTGACGGCGCTCGTAGCCAGCATGGGCCTGCTGCTGGCGCGGCGCATCGCCGCCTCGCTGGCCGACGCCATCGGCGTGGCCCGCACCATCGCGGACGGCGACCTCAGCGTGCAGGTCCGCGCCACCTCGAACGACGAGGTGGGCCAGCTGATGCAGGCCATGGCGGACATGAGCGCGAGCCTGGTGCGCATCGTGGCCGAAGTGCGCTCCGGCACGGACAGCATCGGCACGGCCTCGGGCGAAATCGCGTCCGGCAACCTGGACCTGTCGGCGCGTACGGAACAGCAAGCGGGCTCGCTGGAAGAAACCGCCTCGGCCATGGAAGAACTGACGGCCACCGTGCGGCAAAACGCGGACAATGCCCGCCAGGCCCAGCAAATGGCCATCAGCGCCTCGGACAAGGCGCAGCGGGGCGGGCAAGTGATGGGCGACGTGATACGCACGATGGAAGCGATCGACAGCGCGTCGAACAAGATCGCCGACATCATCGGCGTCATCGACGGCATCGCCTTCCAGACCAATATCCTGGCCCTGAATGCGGCCGTGGAAGCGGCGCGCGCCGGGGAACAGGGGCGCGGCTTCGCCGTCGTGGCCACCGAAGTGCGCAACCTGGCGCACCGTTCGGCCGCGGCCGCCAAGGAAATCAAGGTACTCATCAGCGACTCCGTAGAACAGGTGGGACAAGGCGGCAAGCTGGTCCAGCAGGCCGGCGCGGCCATGACGGAAGTGGTCGACACGGTACGCAGCGTTACCGACATCGTCAGCGAAATCTCGGCCGCCAGCGTGGAGCAAAGCACGGGCATCGAGGAAATCAACCGCGCCATCACGCAGATGGATGAAGTCACGCAGCAGAACGCGGCCCTGGTCGAAGAAGCGGCGGCGGCATCGCAATCGCTGCAGGAGCAGGCAGCCAGGCTGGCCGGCGTGGTGGGCGCCTTCAAGCTGGCGCAGGGACAGGCCGGCGCGGCGCCGCGCGCGCCTGCCGCCCCGCGGCCCGCACAGCACAAGGCGACGCTCAAGCTGGTCTCCACGCGCCCCGCAGGCCAGGCCAGGAAAGCGGCGCCGGCCGCCGCCGATTCGGGCGACTGGGAAGTATTTTAGGTCCGCCATCACGCAGGATCACTCGCATAGAACGCACTGGAGCACTGCCATGAACGCCTTCCTTGCCATTCACCCCTTTCTTCGCTGCGAAGACCTCTCGCTGATGCGCCCGGCGCTGGCGCTGGCAGGCCTGCTGTTGCTGCTGGCCGCCCTGCTCTGGCGCCGCACCCGCTGGCGCCAGGCCGGCCGCGCGGCACCGGCCGATCTGCATGCGCTGCTGCAAATGCGCAAAGCGGTCCCGCCGGCCAAGGCGGCTGACAGCGCACCACCATCGACAGCGCCCAAGGCACCGGACACGCCGCCATTCGACGCGGCCCGCCTGGACGCCATGTTCGGCCACGACCGGCGCCTGCAGGGCGAGATTCTGGCCCTGTTCGTGGCCGAGACACGCGACCGCCTCGCCGGCATCGCCCATGCGCTGCGCTGCGAGCGGGCTGCCCCGGCAAGAGTGCTGGCACAGGAAATTCTCGACGGCAGCCAGTCCATGGGCCTGCTCCCATTGCAGGCCCTGTCGCGCCAGGCCGTGCATGCGGGCTTTTCCAACGATATCGGCGCCCTGCACCGCCTGCATGCGGAACTGCTGATGGCGCTCGATGCGCTGTCGCAAGCCGTCACGGCCCTGCAGACGGCGGGCACGGCGCAGGCCGATGACTGCAACGGCGTAGGAAGCCGGCCATGAGCACGCACATCGACCTGGCGTTCCTGCCCGGCGGCGCCATCCTGCCTTCGCCCGCCTGGCGGCGCCACTGGCTGGCCACCTTGTGCCAGCAGCAGGTGGCGCTCGATGAATTGGCGGAACAGCTGGGCTGCGATCCGGCCATGACCGGCAAGCTCATCGGCCTGGCGAATGCGGGCGTGCCGCCGGGCGGGCGCAGGCATGCGGCCGTCAGCGCCGCGATGCTGGCGGCCATCGGCCTGCCCGCCCTGCGCCAGGCGTGCGCCACTCCGGCCCCGCCAGCGCCCACGTGCGCGCACTTCGACGCGCAGCGCTACTGGTCGCACTCGCTGGCCATGGCGTGCGCCGCCCGTGTGGCCGGCGACGCGCTGCAGCTTGCGCCGGCCGATGAGCTGTACAGTTGCGGCTTGCTGGCCAACTGCGGCCAGCTGGCCTTGGCCACCGGGCATCCGCAGGAATATGGAGAACTGCTGGGCCAGTACGGCAATGGCGTCACGGCCCGGCTGCTGTGCGAAGAATCGCAGCGCTTCGGCCACCACCAGCTGGCCCTGTCGGCCATCCTCATGCGGGGCTGGGGCATGGCGGACATCCTGTGCGACGCCGTGCTCTGCCATGCCGCGCCGCCCGGCTTCGGACGGGCCGGGCGCATGACGGACCTGGCCTGGCTGCTGAAGCTGGCCAGCAGCTTCGCCGACCTGATACTGCGCAACGGCGCGGGGCCGCGCGAGCCCGCCCTGGCCACGGCGCGGGTACTGGGCCTGGACGCAGGCCACATGGAAACCCTGCTACGCCACAGCAATGCGGAGTGGAGCGAATGGCGCGATATCCTGGAACCGCACACCCATCCCGCCCCCTGCCGTACGCGCACGCGAGTCCGGCCAGCCGCACGCCAGGTTTTCAGTGAATTCATCTAATTCGTTGAAATTGATTTTTTGAGCCCGATTGCGTATCATTCCCATCAACTTCATCGCGACCATAAAGCCCATCATGCACACTGCAGACGTCTGCACCACCCAAAAGGCCGCCGAAATCCTCGGCATCTCGGTCACCTCAGTGCAGCAACTGGTCGAGGCCGGCGTGATCGAAGCGTGGAAGACCAAGGGCGGCCACCGGCGCATTCCCCTCGCGGCCGTCGAAGCCTACAAGGGCAATCCCGGCCAGCCGGGACAGGACCAGCGCGCGGCGCGGGCCAGCCGCCCCGCCCCATCGGGCCGCCCGCCGTCCATCCTGGTGATCGAAGACAATCCGATCGAGCGCGCGCTGTATGAAAAGCAGATCGGTTCATGGGGCTTGCAGGCGGACTTGCGCTTTTGCGAGAACGGCTATCAGGCGCTGATGGAAATCGCCCGCGACCAGCCCGACATCCTGCTGGCCGACATCGTCATGGAAGGCATCGACGGCTACGAAGTGATCCGCACCATCCTGGCCGACCCGCTGCTGGCGGACATGCACATCGCCATGCTGTCGAGCCTGACGCAGGAAGAGCTGCAGGAACGGGGCGGCGTGCCGCCAGGCGTCGTGTTCTTTGCCAAACCCGTCAATTACGACGAGCTGCGCGGCTATCTGCGCGCCTGCTGCGCCGGCCACGCGCGGCGCAACAGCCTGGCCGCCTGACCCGCCGCCGCTTTCCCTTCGCCACGGAGCCGCCATGCCAGCCTATCGCCACATCGATCCTGCCGTGCTGTTCCACGCCACCGGCCACGACCTCGAGATGTTCCGCGCCCTGTCGCAGACCTACCTCGACACGTCGCCGGCCATGTTTGCACGCGTCGAGCAGGCCGTGCGCGGCGGTGCGGCGCAAGCCATCGTGCATAGCTGCCATACCTTGCGCGGCACCGTGGCCCTGCTGGGCGCCGGCGCCCTCGTGGCACGCCTGGCGGCACTCGAGCAGCTGGTGCGCCATCAGGGCGTGGCGGCACCGGACTGGCTGGCCGAAACGGCGGCGCTGATCGGCGCAGTGGAGCAGGAAGTACGCCGCAGCATGCTCGAATACACGGGCGCGCAGGCATGAACGCGCGCCAGGCCGTCCTGCGCCTGGTGCACCACTATCGGCCGCGCACCACGGCGGCCATCGTCGGCCTGGTGCTGGTGGGCCTGCTGGCGCTGCGCATCGTCGTCTCCGGCGTGGTGCTGCACCGCGAAGCCGTCGATGACTGGAAACAGGACCTGTCCAATCTGTCGCTGCTGCTGGCGGAAAACACGGCGCAGAGCATGACGGCGGCCAGCCTGGTGCTCGACAGCGTCAGCAGCGAGATCGAAGCCGCCGCCCCCGCGGACGCGCAGGCGCTGGCCGCCGCCGTTGGCACCCCGGCCATGCACCAGATGCTGCGGCACAAGATCGGCGGCGTGCCGCAAGTGGACGTGGTATCGATCGTCGGCAGCGATGCCGGCGTGCTGGCCTTCAGCCGCGCCTTTCCCGCGCCGTCCATCCACCTCGGCGAGCGCGACTACTTCGAATATCACCGGCGCCACCCGCACGGCGGCATGCATGTGAGCGCGCCCGTGCAAAACAAGGGCAATGGCGCCTGGACCTTCTATATCAGCCGGCGCATCAGCGGCCCGGACGGCCGTTTCCTGGGCGTGGTGCTGGTCGGCCTGTCGTGCGACTTCTTCAGCAAATTCTTCCAGAGCACCAGCATCGGCGAACACACGGCCTTTTCCCTGTACCGCAGCGACTACACGCTGCTGGCCCGCTGGCCGGCCGTGCCCGCCATGATGGGCAAACGCAACCTGACGGGCAGCACCTACCGCCTGCTGGAACAGGGCAAGACCGATGGCGTGCTGCAGGTGGACTCGCCGCGCGCGGCCGAGCAGGGACGCCCGGTCGACCGCCTGGCCGGCATACGGCTGGTGCGCGACTATCCGCTGGCCGTCAACGTCACTGTGACGGACGAGGTCTACCTGGCGGGCTGGCGGCGCATGCTGCGCACCATGGGCGGCGCGGCCGTGGTCAGCCTGCTCGTGCTGGCCGGGGCCATCGCGCTGATCATGTCCCTGCTGCGGCGCCAGGAGCACGAGGCGGCCCTGGCCCTGGCGCCGCGGACGCCGGCCGCCACATCGCCGGAGCCGGAGCCGGAGACCGCAGCGCCATCCGAATCCACACCCGCGCCCGCGCCTGCACCAGCGCCGGAATCCGCCCCGGAACCGGGCGCGCGCATCCTGCTGGTCGAGGACACGGCGCTGAACCGCCAGCTCGTGTGCCTGCAGCTGGGATCCCGCGGCTACAGCATCGATACGGCGGAGAACGGCGCGCTGGGCCTGCAGGCGCTGGCCGAACGGCAGTACGACCTGGTGCTGATGGATTGCATGATGCCCGTCATGGACGGCTACCAGGCGTGCGAGGCCCTGCGCGCCCGCGAAGCGGCCAGCGGCGCGCCGCGCCTGCCCGTCATCGCCCTCACGGCCGGCGTCACCGAGGATGACCGGCAGCGCTGCGTGGCGGCCGGCATGGACGATTACCTGTCCAAGCCGTTTACGGCCAGCCAGCTGCGCGACATGGTCGAGCGCTGGCTGACGCGCCAGGCGGCGACACGTTAGCCGCCAGGGCCGGCGCTCAATACAACACTTCCCGCATAAAAATCATTTTATTCGATAAATTCAATCATATTCACTATAATTGATAAATCGCGCACAGAATGACAACCCTTGCGGAGGCAGCATGCAACAGCACAGATACGGGAAGGCCATGGCCTGGCAGCGTTGGGAGCGCTGGGATGCGCGCACCCTGCTGTCGCTCTTCATGGCCATCCTGCTGGCGGGGCTGTGGAGCATCACCGTGCTGCAACTGCGGCACGCCTACGACGCTGCCATCGCCGGCGCCGGGCGCGATGCGCGCAGCATGGCGCGCGTCTTCGACGAGCATGCGATCCGCACGATCGAGGCGGCGGACCAGGCGGCCACGTATTTGCGCAGCCGCTACCAGGCGCTGGGTAGCGGCCTCGACATCGTGACGGACCTGCGGCAAGGCCTCAGGCCCGGCCCCCTGTACAACCTGTTTACCATCGTCGACGAACAGGGCGACATGGTGCTGTCGAGCCGCCCCTTCCAGCCGACCAACCTGGCCGACCGCGAACACATCCGCGTACACATGCAGCGCGATAGCGGCGAACTGTATATCAGCAAGCCGGTGCTGGGCCGCGTGTCGCAAAAATGGTCGATCCAGATGACGCGCCGCATCAACCATGCCGATGGCCGGTTCAAAGGCGTGGTCGTGGTCTCGATGGACCCGTATTACTTTACCCGCCTGTACGACGAAGTCGACCTCGGCGACAACAGCTCCACCGAGCTTGTCGGCAGCGACGGCGTGGTGCGCGCGCGCCGGGTCGGCGCCGCCGACACCATCGGCCAGGATATCGGCGCCAGCAAGGTATTTTCCTTGATGCAAGGTAAAACGCGGGGCGGCTTCACCGAACGCAGTCCCGTCGACGGCATCGTGCGCTTTTACGCGTTTGAAAAACTGGCCGGCTACCCGCTGTACATGCTGGTCGGGCTGGACCGCGACACGGTATTGGCCGACTACGTCTCGCGCCGCAACCAGGCCTTGCTGATGGCAGCCGTCACGAGCGCGCTGATCGTGCTGTCGTGGGCCGCGCTGGTGCTGCTGATCGGCCGCCTGGTCGACAGCCGCGCCAGGGCCATCGCCGCCAGCGAAGCCAAGTCGCGCTTCCTGTCGAACATGTCGCATGAATTGCGCACGCCCCTCAACGGCATCCTCGGTTTCTCCGAGCTGCTGCAAGAGCAGCTGCGCGAGCCGGAACAGGCCGCCTACGCGCAAACGATACAGGACAGCGGCCGCGAGTTGCTGTCCATGGTCGAGGCGGCGATGGAATTGAGCGCGCTCGAGCACGATCAGGTCCGGCTGGAGTCCGCCGCCGCGCCATTGGACCAGTTGCTGGAACTGGCGCTGGCGCCGCACCGGCCGCGCGCGGCGCACAAGGGCTTGCAGCTGGCCGCGCAAGTGGCGCCCGCCACGCCGCCCAGCATCGATTGCGACCGCGTCCGCTTCGTGCGCGTGCTCGACATCCTGCTCGATAACGCCATCCGCTACACGGCCGCCGGGCGGGTCGACGTGCACGTCACGCACAGCGGCGCGGACCTGCAGATCGAGGTGCGCGATACGGGCATCGGCATCGCACAGGCGCAGCAGGGCGTGATCTTCGACAAATTCTCGCAGGCCGACGACTCGCCGAGCCGCGCCCACGATGGCGCCGGCATGGGCCTGGCCATCGCGCGCCAGCTCGTCGCGCTGATGGGCGGCAGCATCGGCGTCGCATCCGCGCCGGGCCAGGGCGCCGTCTTCCGCCTGCGGCTGCCGCTGGGCGGCAAATTGACCACACTATCACATGCATAGTTGCGCCAGTTGTGCGCAAAAGTTGTTCTCCATCCCTATCGGGTATAGCATCGCCACATGAGCTATCACACAGAGGCGGCGGCGTTGCGCAGACGATGGATCGAGTGGCTGTTCCTGCTTCTCGGGCTGCTGATCGTCGCTGCGGCCCTCGCCTACGCGCACCTGGCCGAAGCGACGCGGCATGACGAGGCCGAGCGCGAGCGCCTGAGCGTGCTGACGGCGCTGCTGGCAAAAAACATCGAAGTCGACCTGGCGGCGACCAACCTGGTGCTCGGCGGCGTGATCCGCGACTATCTGGCCGCCGGCCCCGCACCGGACGCCGGCCAGGCGCTGCCCCGGCGCCTGGCCGCGCTGGTCGACGCCATGCCGGGCGTGCGCACCATGCTCGTCATCGATGCGCAAGGCAAGGCGGTCGCCACCAACATCGCGGAACTGGCAAACCAGGATTTTTCGCGCCGCGGCTACTTCCAGACGGCGCGCGACGCCCCCGACGCGCGCATGCTGTACATCTCGGCGCCCTTCCATTCCTTCAAGGGCGACCTGGTCATCACGGCATCGCGCATGGTGCAGGACAAACAGGGCCGCTTTGCCGGCGTGGTGGTGGCCACCTTCGCCCCCGAATACTTCACGGCCAAGTTCCGCACCGCCATGTACGCCCCCGACGTGTGGGCCGTGGTGCTGCATGGCGACGGCCAGCAGTTCCTCAACTATCCGGCCAGGACTGCCAATGGCGGCAATATGGACGTCCCCGGCAGCTTCCTGCGGCGCTTTCGCGACAGCGGCTACCAGGCGGGCGTCCTGAGCGGCGTCGAGATTGCCGGCGCCGGCGCCCACACCGCCCCCCGCATCATGGCCATGGCGACCATCGCCCCCACGGCCCTGCACATGGACCGCGCCCTGATCATTGGCCTGAGCCGCGAAGAAGCGGCCATCGCCGCCCCGCTGCGGCGCCAGGCGCTCGGCTACGTCCTGTCCTTTGCCGTGCTGGCGCTGGCCGCGGCCAGCCTGCTGTTCTGGAGCCAGCGGCGGCGCCGGCAGCAGGCCGCCTGGCATGCGGAACAGGAAAGCGAGCGCCAGGCCATGCAAGCCGTGTCCGACAGCGAAACGCGCTTTCGCACCCTGATCGAAGATGCGCCCGTGGCCATCGCCATCCTGCGCCACGGCCGCTTCATCTATTCGAATCCCCGCTACCGCAATCTGCACGGCTACACGATGGAAGACAATCTGAACGGCCTGCCCTGGTCCGCCATGATTTCCCCGCCATCGCTGGCGGCGCTGGCCGCCAACGAAGCGCTGATCGAGGCCGATTCGCCCAGCGAACAGGTGTTCGAGGCCGTCGGCCTGGGCAAGCAGGGCCTGCCCGTGCCCATGTTCAAGACCACCACGCGCGTGCTGCTCAAGGATGGACCGGCCACCCTGATCTTTGCCCAGGATATCTGCGCGCAAAAACAGGCCGAAGAGGCCATGCTGCTGGCGCGCGACGCGGCCGAAGCGGCCAACCGCAGCAAGGCGGAATTCCTCGCCAACATGAGCCATGAAATCCGCTCGCCGCTCAACGCCATCCTCGGCATGGCCTGGCTGCTGGAGCGCGACGGCCTCGATGGCGAAGCGCTGCAGATGGCGCACAAGATCCGCGCCGCCGGCCAGTCGCTGCTGGGCATCATCAACGACGTGCTCGACGTGTCGAAAATCGAGGCGGGCCACATGACCATCGAACAGGCGCCTTTCCGCCTGGCCGACGTGATCGACAAGATCGCCGCCAGCATGGGCGTTGCCGCGCATGACAAGCCGATCGAGGTGCGCATCGGGCCGCTGCCCGACGGCGTCGACCAGGTGATGGGCGACGCGCTGCGGCTGGAACAGGTGCTGGTCAACCTGACCAGCAATGCCATCAAGTTCACCACGCAGGGCACGGTCGAGCTGACGAGCGCCCTGGAAAGCCGCGACGGCGACGCCGCGGTGCTGTGTTTCAGCGTGCGCGACACGGGCATCGGAATCGCGCCCGAAGTGCAGGAGGCGATCTTTTCCGCTTTCGCCCAGGCCGACACGTCCACCACGCGCCGCTTCGGCGGCACGGGCCTGGGCCTGACCATCTGTCGCCAGCTGGTGCGCCTGATGGGCGGCTCCATGCGCCTGACCAGTGTCACGGGCCAGGGCAGCACCTTCAGCTTCACGGTGCCGCTGCAGCTGATGGCCGCCAGCGTCCCGTCCTCGCCCGACATGCAGGGCTTGCGCGTCTTGCTGGCCGATGGCAAGGCCGACGCGCGCGGCGCCGTGGCCGCCGTGGCGCAGGGTCTGGGCTGGAGCGTGCATGCCGTCTCCGGCGGCCAGGCGGCGCTCGAGCATGCGCTGGCCTGTGCCGACGACGCGCGGCCCGGCGTCATCGTGCTGGCCGCGCGCATGCCCGACATGGACGGCGAAACCACGGCGCGCGCCCTGCGCGAGCACCTGCCGCCGCAGGACTGCCCCATCGTCATCCTGGCGGCCAGCGGCACGCCGGCGACAGCGCCCGCGCGCCGCCGTACGGACCCGGCCAACCCGGCCGATGCCATCCTCAATGAACCGGTGACGGCGTCCAGCCTGTACAACGCGACGATGGAAGCGCGCCAGCGGCGCGCCGAAGCGGCCGGCCTGGACGTGGGCCTGGACGTTGTTCATGGGGCGCTGGGCGAGCGCGTGCTGGCCGGCGTGCGCGTGCTGGTGGTCGACGACAGCGACATCAACCGGGACGTGGTCAACCATATCCTGTGCGACCAGGGCGCCCTGCCCTCGTTCGCCTGCGACGGCCAGCAGGCGCTGGACTGGCTGCTGGCCCACCCGGCCGACGTCGACATCGTGCTAATGGATGTGCAGATGCCCGTCATGGACGGCTTGCAGGCGACGCGCGCGCTGCGCCAGCTGCCGCAGTTCCAGGACCTGCCCGTGGTGGCGCTGACGGCCGGGGCGTTCCAGACGCAGCGCGCGGCGGCGCTGGAAGCGGGGGTGAACCATTTCATCAGCAAACCGTTCGACGTGCCGCAGACCATTGCCCTGATCGCGCGCGCGCACCGGCGCCACGCGCAAGGGCTGCCGGCCCTGCCGCCCGTCGTCGCCGAAGCGGCGATGCCCGTGCGGGCGGGCGGCGCGGCGCCCGTGATCGACCTGGTGCAAGGCATGGAGCAGTGGCTCGATGAAGCCCCCTACCGCCAGCACCTGTCGCACTTCGGCAGCACCTACCGCAACACGGTGGGCGCCATGCGCGCGCTGCTGGCGGCCGATGCACGCGCCGACGCCGCCGCGCTGGCGCACAAGCTGGCCGGCGTGGCCGGCAGCCTGGCCCTGCCCGCCACCGTGCACGCGGCCCAGCAAGCCGAACAGCTGCTGCACGCGGGCGACGATGCGTCCGCCGCCCTCGATGCACTGGAACAGGCACTGGCGCAGGCCATCGAGGCCGCCGCCGCATACACGGCACGGACGCCGCCCGGCCAGGCGGCCGTGCCAATGACAAACTTGCCAGCCTAGCCTTCGCGGCCATCCACCCTGGCGCGCCACAGATACGGCGCATACACGCATGCATACAGGCCAAAGGCCAGCGACCAGCAGGCGCCAGCGGCCAGCAGCAGCGGCATGGACAGCGCGGCGGGACCGACGGCGGCCAGCAGGCGCGCCAGCGCGCCCAGCTGGATCAGCCAGTACATCGCCGCTTCCGCCTTCCCGCCCTTGAGCGGGCGACCCGTGTGACCCAGGGTGGTGCGCGTCATCATGCCGATGATCAGGCCCGCCATCGAGCCCACCGTCAGCGCGTGCAAGGCGGCGCTGGCGGGCAGCAGGCCCAGGCTGGCGGCCGCCAGCAGCGCAAAGCCGATGCCTATCCACGCATACGACAGGTGCAAAATCCACAGCAGCGGCACGCGCACCGTACGCTGCGGCTGCCAGGCCAGCAGGTTGGCAAGCGACACGCCGGCGGCGCAGAAGGCCAGCGGCGCCGTCAGCCAGGCTGGCGCGCCGGCCAGCCACGCGATCGCGGCGGCCGCCATGCAGGCCACGGCCGCCAGCGCGCGTTTCGGACTGGCCACGGGCGTGCTGCCCGGTGCGCCATTGCGCGTAAACATGGGGATCACGCGCGCGCCGATCACCGATTCGATCAGCACGATGATGAAAATGGCCGCCTGCACGGGCACAAACAGCGACAGCGGAAGCCAGCCCAGCACGGCCGCGTGGAACAGGCCATTGGCCAGCGCCAGCAGGGCCAGCAAGCCGACGAGGAACAGGTTGCGCGTATTGCCCGAGCGGCGCAGCACCAGGTACAAAGGCCAGGCGGCCAGCGGCAGGAACAGCCAGTCGACCAGCGCTGGCAGCAGGCCGGGACCGTACAGCATGGCCACGCGCCCGGCCAGCCACAGCCCCACCAGCGCCATCAGCTGGACGCCGTGCGGCGTCGGCAAGCCCGTCCAGTTGCGTCCTGCCGTGTACAAAAAGCCCACGACGACGGCCAGCGCGAAACCGAACACCATTTCATGCATGTGCCAGCCCAGTCCCACCTGCAGGCCGCCCGTCAGCCAGCCCGCATAACTGGCCAGCCACAGGGGAATGCCGATGGCCGCAAACACGGCCGCCAGCAGGTAGAACGGGCGAAAACCCAGTTGCCAGACGGCGTGGCCGGCCTGCCAGGGCGCCGCGCTGGCGGCGGCGGGAGGAGAAGATGGTTCGCTGATCGGGGTGATGGCCATGATGGGCTCTCTTTTAAAGATATATTCAATATACTACTTTAAAAGCGCGATGGCGGCCATCGGCAAAAAGGACTAGAAGAATGGATGGCAGCGGCCATGGGGCCGGCCCGGCGGGCCTGACCCCAACTACGCGGCTACTTGCCTTGCCGGTGCTCGACCGCGTACACGGCCGCCTGCACGCGGCTCGTGAGATTGAGTTTTTTCAGTACGTTCTGCACGTGGATCTTGACCGTGCTTTCGGCCAGGTCGAGGGTGCGCGCGATGCCCTTGTTGCTCTCGCCGCGCGACAGGCAATCGATGATTTCCTTTTCACGCGGCGTGAGCTTGTCGAGTTCCGACACGGGTTCCTCGCGCCGCGTGCCCGCCTGCAGCTGCGCCACCAGCTTGCCCGTCATGGCTTCGGCGATGACGACTTCGCCGGCGGCAGCACGGCGGATGGCGCGCACCAGGTAGTCGGCGTCGATGTTCTTGATCAGATAGCCGCAGGCGCCCGCCCGCAGGGCCGTGGCCAGGTCTTCCGCGTCTTCGGACACGGTGAGCATGACGATGGCCGTATCGGGGCAATCGTGCTGCATCAGCTGCAGCGCTTCCACGCCGGACATGCCGGCCATGTTCAGGTCCAGCAGCACCACGTCGGGCTGCAGCTGGATGGCGCGCTTGATGCCTTCCACGCCATCGGCCGCCTCGCCCACGACGGCAAAATCCGTATGCCGCTGCAGCAGCGAGCGTATGCCGCTGCGGAACAGCGCGTGGTCGTCGACCAGCATGACGGTGATCGGTTTATCGGGTGTCTCCATTTTTTTATACTTTCAGGTAGTTACTCAGGCGGCGCGGCGCTGCTCGCGCGACAGATGCAGTTCGACCGTGGTGCCGCCGCCCTGGCAGGCATGTACGTCGAACGTGGCGTCGATGCGCTGCGCGCGCTCGCGCATGATATGGATGCCGACATGGCTGTCGCCCTTTTCCAGCACGGCGGCAGCGTCGAAACCGACGCCATTATCGCTGATCGTCAGGGTAAAGTCCTGATGATCGGCGAGGCGCACTTCGACGTGGCTGGCCTGGGCGTGCTTGCGGATATTCGACAGCGCTTCCTGCACGATGAATAATAACTGCAATTGCTGCTCGCGGGGGAACGGCGCGCCGTCCACATCGGCCAGCAGTTCGGCGTCGATGCCCGTCTGGCGGCGGAATTTGTCCACGGCCGCGCGCAAGGAGCCGATCAAATCATCCTCCATCAGGCGGCTGCGGAAGTTGGCCAGCAGTTCGCGCACATCCTCGTAGCTTTCCTTCACGCCAGCATGCAGGGCCGGCACGATGCCCGCCACCTCGTCGAAACGCGCGTTGCGCACGGAGTCGTCGAGCATCTGCACCTGCAGGTTGAGGAAATTGAGGCTTTGCGCGATGCTGTCGTGCAGGCCCTGCGCCACCAGGTTGCGCTCTTCGGAAATGGCCATTTCGCGTTCGCGCGCGGCCAGGCGCAGGTTTTCCAGCGCGATGCCCAGCAGCTGGCCCAGGGTTTCCAGCAAGGCCAGCTCGCGTGCGGAAAACACGCGCGCATGGCGGAAATGCAGGTTGAAGAAGCCCAGGTGCTGTTCGTGCGCATGGATATGGAAGACGGAGACGGTGGCAAAGCCCTCGCGGTGGCAGCGCAGCTCGTGCGCCTTGTCGATGCGGCGCATGTCGTGCACCTTCGCCACCTTCATCTCGACAGCCGTGCCGCACAGGCAGTCGCCCACCTTCAGGCAATGCTCGGACGCCACCAGTTCCTCGGACAGGCCCGTATGCACGACCATGTGCAGGTTGCCCCGCTCGGCGTCGAGCACGCGCACGGTGGAACCGTCCGCCTCGAAATAATCGACGATGCGCTGCATGAAGCCGCCGCAGATGTCTTCCAGCGGCTGCGGGCGCTGCAAAAAGGCGGCGCTTTCGTACAGCAGCGCCAGTTCGCGGTTGCGGTATTCGAGGGTGGCCGTCTTGCTGCGCACGCCCTCTTCCAGGTTGCCGTACAGCGCCTGCAGGCGGTCGGCCATCTGGTTGAAGCCACTGGCCAGCTGGCCGAATTCGTCATTGCTTTCCACTGCCAGGCGCACGCTGAAATCGCGTTCCTTCATGCGCTGCATGCCCAGGCGCAGCCGCGTGACCGGTTCGATGATCAGCATGAACATCAGGTAAATCATGCTGACCGTGCCGATGACGGCCATGCCGACGAGGATCAGCTGCGAGGCGCGCAGCCAGAAGGTGCGCTGTTCGCTATCATGCTCGATCAGGCGCACCAGTTGATCGACCTGGCCCACGAAGGTATCGGCGTCATGCTCGAACTGGCGCGCGCGCGCGGTGGAGTCGGCGGCCAGCGCGGCCGGGCGCAAGGCGCCGCGCCAGGCCGTGCCGATGCGTTCGAATTCGGACTTGATGGCCGTACTGGGGGGCAGGAACAAAGGGCGCTGCGGGTCGCCGTGGCCGATCTTGGCCAGGGTCTCGTCGATCAGCAGCACTTGCTGGCGCGCCTGTTCGCGCGCGTCGCTGGCAAGCAGCAGGGTCAGGCGGTAGGTCTGCATGCGCAGCCGGCCCGTCTCATTGATGGCGGCCGAACTGCCTTCGAGCTGCCAGGACAGGAACAGGGTGCAGCCGATGGCACTCAAGGCCAGCACCAGCATGAGCAGCAGCGCGCCGACGATCTTGGTCGACAGCTTCTGCCAGGAGGAAAACATCGCCTTGAATTTCATACCGCCCTTGAATGTAAATGCAAACTGCCTCAGCCGCCCGTCTGTGCCATGAACCTGATAATTTTATCGGGCTGCGTATTGAAATCATGCTGCTGCGGCTTCAGTTCGATGGCGGCGCGGATCGCCGCTTCGATCTCCGCATCCGTGGCCCCGCCGCGCAGCATGGGGCCGAGGGCGAATTTCTCTTCCTGGCCCAGGCACAGGTACAGGGTACCATCGACGGACAGGCGCACGCGGTTGCAACTGGCGCAAAAATGCTGCGACATGGGCGTAATGAAGCCGATGCTCGAGCGGCCATCGGCTGTCGCCATGTAGCGCGCCGGCCCGCCACCGAGCTCTGTTGCCTGCGGCACCAGGCCAAAACGGGCCGCCAGGCGCTCGCGCACGGGACCGAGCGGCATATAGCTGGCATTGCGGCCCGTGCTGCCCATCGGCATGGCTTCGATCAGGCGCAGGATGAACTGCTGCTCGATGCAAAACGCCGCCATGGCCTCGATCTGGCCGTCATTGATGCCGCGCATGGCCACCATATTGATCTTGATCGGGTCGAAACCGGCCGCCTTGCCCGCCATCAGCCCATCGAGAATCGGCTGCAGGCTGTCGCGCCCCGTGATCTGCTGCATGCAGGCGCGGTCGAGCGAATCGAGGCTGACGTTGATGCGGTCCACGCCCGCCGCGCGCAAAGCCACGGCGTGCTTGCCCAACTGGGTGGCGTTGGTCGACAGCGACAAGTCCTGCAAACCAGGCAATGCCGTCAGCTTGCGCGCCAGTTCCGGCAGGTTGCGCCGCAACAGCGGTTCGCCGCCCGTCAGGCGCACGCGGCGCGTGCCGAGGCGAACGAAGATGCCCAGCAGGCGTTCGATCTCGTCGAACGTCAGCCAGTCCTTCGGCTCTTCGAAGCCACGGAAGCCCTTGGGCATGCAATAACTGCAGCGCAAGTCGCAGCGGTCGGTGACGGACAGCCGCACATAATCGATCGAACGGCCAAAACGGTCCTGCAACTTGACGCTACCCATGACGCTACTCCTGTTTCTTACTTGATTGTAAAGGCTGGGGCACGATCTGGCTGTGCCCCAGAAGGCCTAGCGGCCTACGCCTTTCGGCCTACGCATTGCTACCTACTGAACCAGCGGGCTGGCCGTGCCTTCGAGCTCGATGCCGGCGATCTCGGCGCGCCCCACCAGCAAGTGCAGATACTGGTGCACGGCCCGCTGCCACGCGGCCCGCGACAGGCGGTCGGCGATCTGCGCCTGCACGGCCTCGTAGGCGATGGGCTGGCCCTCGACCCGGCGCAGCACTTGCACGATGTGGTAGCCGAAGCGCGTTTCCAGCAAATGGCCGGCCAGCGCGCCCGCTTCCAGGCGGAACAGCAGCGCGTCGAACTCCGGCACGCTCTGGCCCGGCGACAGCTGGCCCAGGTTGCCCCCCAGGGCGCCCGACGGGCAGTTCGAATACTGCGCCGCCAGTTCGCCGAAGCGTTCGGGCGCCAGTTTCAAGGCGTCGAGCACGGCTTGCGCCGTCGTGCGCAGCAGCTCCAGAGGGGCCTCGGGCGTCACCTGGAACAGGATGTGGCGCGCCTCGACCAGCGCCCCGCTGCAAAACAGCTGCGGGCGCTGCGCATAAAAGGTGCGGCAAGCCGCATCGTCGGCGGGCGGCACGCGCACTTCCTGCGCAAACAGCGCTTCGATGCGGTCGTCAATACTGTCGCCCTGCACGCCGAGGCGTTCGGCTTCCTCCAGCAGCAGCCGGCGCAGCACCAGTTCATGCACGGCCTGCTTCAAAGGGTTGCCCGCACCGTCGTGATGCGGCAGTTCCTGCGCGATGTCGGCATCGTCGATATCGATGCCATTGACGGAGATTCCCATGATGTGATTCCTTTCTTAGCGGCGGCGTACCAGTTGATAGGCGCGGCCCAGGTACCCGATGGCGCCGAAACCGCTCCACACGTGCACCAGACGGGTGAACGGGAAGATGACGAACAGCGACATGCCCATGAACAGGTGCAGCTTGAACACCAGCGGCGCATCGACGATGAAGCTGGCGGCGTCACCGCGGAAGGTCACGATGTGCTGCGCCCAGTTCATCAGCAAGACCATCATGTGGCCATCCATGTGCGACGCCGAGACGAAGATCGAGGACAGGCCCAGCAGCAAAGTCAGCAAGATCCACACCATCACCAGCTTGTCGCCGGCTGTGGTGACGGCGCGCAGCCGGTCGTTACTGAAGCGGCGCACCAGCAGGATCAGGATGCCGGCCAGGCACAGGCCGCCCATCACGCCGCCGGCCGCCATGGCCACGCCCTGCTTCAGGCTGTGCGACACGCCCAGGGTATCCCACACCCAGACGGGGGTGAGCAAGCCGGCCGCATGGCCGAACAGCAGGCCGATGATGCCGATGTGGAACAGGATATTGCCCAGGCGCAGGCTGCCGCGGTGCAGCAGCTGGCTGGAATCGGACTTCCACGTGTATTGCTCGCGGTCGAAACGGATCAGGCTACCGAGGAAAAAGATGGCCAGCGCGATGTATGGATAAATGCCATACACAAATTGATGCAAGTAATTACTCATGATGTACTCTCCTCATGCGGACGCGCTTCAAGCGGCGCGCCGCGGCTGCGGGTGAAAATGCACGGGATGGACGCCGCCCGGAACCTGGGCCGGACCTTGGCGCAGCAGCGGTTCGACGCCGTCCGCACCGGGACCGAAGGTTTCCAGCGCTTCATCCATGTCGCGCACCGGCGGTTCGGCCAGCATTTCCGCCGCCACGGGGCTCAGGCGTTCGAGCAAGGTGAAGACGGGCGCGTACGGGCTGCCGTTGGCCGTCAGCTTGCGGCCGATGTGCGCCAGCACGTGGACGGCGTCGCCCAGCAGCGGTGCCGAAGCTTCCTCGTCGAGCTGTGCGAGAAATTCCAGGAACAGCGGCACGAAGTCGGGCAAGTCGTCGCCCACCATTTGCAGGCCATGGCGCTTGTATTCCTCCATCAGGTCAACCATGGCCTGGCCCCGGTCGCGCGATTCGCCGTGGATATGCTCGAACAGATGCAGCGAGTGCGACGGATTGCGGTCGAACGTGGCCACATACTGCTGCTGCAGGTCGATCAGGCTGCTGCTTTCCAGGTGCGCCAGCAAGGGCCGCAACAGCGCGTGCTGCTCCGGCACGGCCGCCAGCGCGGCGTCCAGCTGCGGCAGGTGCGCGATCAGCTCTGGCTCCGGATACAGCAGCAGGCGCGAAAGGACTTGGTAGTGATGCATAGCGTGTTCCATATCAACTCCTTAAGCGCCAGGCGCCGTTTTGCGCGACTTCGGCATCTGCATGAAGATGGCCGAACCGTGTTTTTTCTTGCCGAACAAGGTCGGTTCGCTGGTGCCGTCCGAGCAGCCGTTGCCGAAGCTGAAGCCGCACGAACCCTTCTCGTTGAAGCTGTCCTCGGCCATTTCCTTGTGGCTGCTGGGGATGACGAAGCGGTCTTCGTAATTGGCGATGGCCATGATGTGGTACATGTCCTCCACCTGCGCCTTGCTCAAGCCCACCTGTTTCAGGACCGTGAGGTTTTCCACCTTTTCCACCGTCTTGCTGCGCATGTAGGCACGCATGGCCAGCATGCGGTCCAGCGCCGTGACGATGGGCGGCTGGTCGCCGGCCGTCAGCAGATTGGCCAGGTACTGCACGGGAATGCGCAGGCTTTGGGTGTCCGGCAGCATGCCGTTCACGCCCAGCTTGCCCGATTCGGCAGCCGCCTGGATCGGCGACAGCGGCGGCACGTACCACACCATCGGCAATGTGCGGTATTCGGGATGCAGCGGGAACGCCACTTTCCACTCGACGGCCATCTTGTAGACGGGCGACTTGACGGCCGCTTCCAGCCAAAGGTCGGGGATGCCCTGGCGGCGCGCCTCGGCGATGATGGCCGGGTCGTGCGGATCGAGGAACAGGTCGAGCTGCGCCTGGTACAGGTCCTGCTCCTGCGGCACGGAGGCGGCGGCTTCGATCTTGTCGGCATCGTACAGCAGCACGCCCAGGTAGCGGATGCGGCCCACGCACGTTTCCGAGCACACGGTAGGCTGGCCAGCTTCGATGCGGGGGAAGCAGAACGTGCACTTCTCCGCCTTGCCGGACGACCAATTGTAGTAAATCTTTTTGTACGGGCAACCGGAGATGCACATGCGCCAGCCGCGGCACTTGTCCTGGTCGATCAGCACGATGCCGTCGTCTTCGCGCTTGTACACGGAGCCGGACGGGCAAGACGCCACGCACGTCGGGTTGAGGCAATGCTCGCACAGGCGCGGCAAATACATCATGAAGGTGTTTTCGAACGTGCCGTACATCTCCTTCTGCATGTTGTCGAACAGTTTATCCTTGCTGCGCTGGGCAAACTCGCCGCCCAGGTCATCTTCCCAGTTCGGACCCCACTCGATTTTTTCCATCTTTTTCCCCGTCAGGACGGAGATCGGACGGGCCGTCGGCGGCGTCTGTGACAGCGGCGCGCTTTGCAGATGCTCGTAGTCGTAGGTGAACGGCTCGTAGTACTCGTCGATGGCGGGCAGGTTCGGGTTGGCGAAGATATTGGCCAGAATCTTCAAACGGCTGCCCTGGCGCGGCTCGATCTTGCCCGCATCCGTACGGCGCCAGCCGCCGTTCCACTTGTCCTGGTTTTCCCACTGCTTCGGATAGCCGATGCCGGGCTTGGTTTCCACGTTGTTGAACCACGCGTACTCGACGCCGTCGCGGCTGGTCCATACGTTCTTGCATGTGACGGAACAGGTGTGGCAGCCGATGCACTTGTCCAGGTTCAGCACCATGCCGATTTGCGCTCTGATTTTCATACTATGCTCCTTGTTCCTGCAACGGGCCTTCGAGCCAGTCGACCTTGTTCATCTTGCGCACCAATACGAATTCATCGCGGTTGGAGCCCACCGTGCCGTAGTAATTGAAGCCGTACGCCAGCTGGGCGTAGCCGCCGATCATGTGCGTCGGCTTGGGCACGGCCCGCGTCACCGAGTTATGGATGCCGCCCCGCTTGCCCGTCATCTCCGCGCCAGGCACGTTGATGATCTTTTCCTGGGCGTGGTACATCATCGTCATGCCGGCCGGGATGCGCTGGCTGACGATGGCGCGCGCCGTCAGGCTGCCATTGACGTTGAAGACTTCGATCCAGTCGTTGTCGACGATGCCGGCAGCTTGCGCGTCCGTCTCCGACAGCCACACGTGCGGTCCGCCGCGCGACAATGTCAGCATGCGCAGGTTGTCCGAATACGTGGAGTGGATGCCCCACTTCTGGTGCGGCGTCAAAAAGTTCAGCGCCAGTTCCTTGTTGCCGTTCGGCTTGGTGCCCAGCAGCGCTTCCGTCGTCTTCGTGTTGATGGCCGGTTTGTAGACGCACAGTCCCTCGCCGAAATCGCGCATCCACAGGTGATCCTGGTAGAACTGCTGGCGGCCAGTCAGGGTGCGCCAAGGGATCAGTTCATGCACGTTGGTATAGCCGGCCGTGTAGCTGACTTCTTCGCTTTCCAGGCCAGACCAGGTGGGCGAAGAAATGATCTTGCGCGGCTGCGCCTGCACATCGCGGAAGCGGATGCTGTCATGCTCGCGCGGCAATGCAAGGTGCGTATGATCGCGTCCCGTGATGGAGGACAGCGCGGCCCAGGCTTTCACGGCCACGTGGCCATTCGTTTCCGGCGCCAGCGACAGAATCATCTCGGCCGCATCGATGGCCGTATCGAGGCGCGGCTGGCCCTGCGACACGCCTTCGTCCAGCACCGTGCGGTTGATGCCGCGCAGGACGTCGACTTCATGGCCCGTTTTCCAGGAAATGCCCTTGCCGCCGTTGCCGATGGTTTCCAGCAGCGGGCCGATCGAGGTAAACTTCTTGTAGACGTCGCGGTAATTGCGCTCGACCACCGTCATGTTCGGCATGGTCTTGCCGGGAATCGCTTCGCATTCGCCGGCGCGCCAATCCTTGGGATCGAAAGGCTGGCCCAGTTCGCCCGGGGTGTCGTGCATCAGCGGCGTGAGGATGATGTCTTGCTGGGTGCCCAGCAGCTCGCCGCCGATTTCCGAGAATTTCTCGGCGATGCCCTTGTAGATTTCCCAGTCCGACTTCGATTGCCACAGCGGCTGCACGGCTTCCGACAGCGGATGGATGAACGGATGCATGTCCGACGTATTCAGATCATCTTTTTCATACCAGGTGGCCGTCGGCAGCACCACGTCGCCATACAGGCAGGTGGTCGACATGCGGAAGTCCAGCACCACGAGCAGATCGAGCTTGCCTTCCGCGGCCGGGCGCACTTTCACCTGTTTCGGCGTGAGGCAGTCTTCTTCATCGCTGAGCAAGCCGTTTTGCGTGCCGAGCAGGTATTTCAGGAAGTACTCGTGGCCCTTGCCCGAGCTGCCGAGGATATTCGAGCGCCACACAAACATATTGCGCGGGAAGTTGGCCGGATTGTCCGGGTCATCGCACGAGAACTGCAGCTGGCCCGCCTTGATCTGGTCGAGCGCATACGCGGCCGGCTTCTGGCCTGCGGCGGCAGCGGCCTTGGCCACTTCCAGCGGATTCGTTTGCAGCTGCGGCGCCGATGGCAGCCAGCCCATGCGTTCAGCCTTGGCGTTGTAGTCGAGCAGGGTCAGGTCGCCCGTGCCGCCGGCCGCCGATGGCGAGGCGATATCGCCCGTTTCCAGCTTTTCGTGGCGCCACTGGCTCGTGTGGGCATAGAAGAACGAGGTGCCGTTCATCTGGCGCATCGGACGTACCCAGTCCTGGGCGAAGGCCAATGGCGTCCAGCCCGTTTGCGGACGCAGTTTTTCCTGGCCCACGTAATGGGCCCAGCCGCCGCCCGACTGGCCGATACAGCCGCACATCATCAGCATGTTGATGATGCCGCGGTAGGTCATGTCCATGTGGTACCAGTGATTCAAGCCGGCGCCCACGATGACCATGCTCTTGCCGCGCGTCTGGTCCGCGTTTTCCGCGAACTGGCGCGCCACGGTGATGACGTCGGCGCGTTTCACGCCCGTGTGCTTTTCCTGCCATGCGGGGGTGTACGGCACGTCGTCGTCATAGCTTTCCGCCACGTTTTCGCCGCCCAGGCCGCGGTCGATGCCGTAGTTGGCCAGGGTCAGGTCGAACACGGTGGTGACCAGGCCCGTCGTGCCATCGGCCAGGCGGATGGTTTTCACCGGCACCTTGCGCAGCAACATGTCGGACGCGTCCTTGCCGCCGAAGTAGGCAAAGCCCACTTCCGTGACGGCGTCGCTGTCGTTGATCATGGAGAGCATCGGCACGATGGGCGCGCCGCTGCCGCCAGCCTTCTGTTCCAGATTCCACTTGCCCGACTCGCCCCAGCGGAAGCCGATGGAGCCGGCCGGCGCCGTGATGGCACCCGTGGTCTCGTCGATGACGAGGGTTTTCCATTCGGGGTTATTCGTTTCGTCGAGATTGTTGTCCAGGTGCGAAGCGCGCAGGAAGTAGTCGGGCACGAGGGTGCCGTTATGCTCCTTGAGCAGCACCAGCATGGGGAAGTCCGTGTACTGGCGCGCATAGTCGCGGAAGTAGGCGCTCTGCCCTTCCGAGTGGAATTCCTTGAGGATGACGTGGCCCATGGCCAGCGCCAGCGCGGCGTCCGTGCCCTGCTTCGGCGCCAGCCAGATGTCGCCGAACTTCACCATTTCGCCGTAGTCGGATGAGATGGCGACGGTTTTCGTGCCCTTGTAGCGCACTTCCGTGTAGAAGTGGGCGTCCGGCGTGCGCGTCATCGGCACGTTCGAGCCCCACACCATCAGATAGGTCGAGTTGTACCAGTCGGCCGATTCCGGCACGTCCGTCTGTTCGCCCCACACTTGCGGGCTGGCCGGCGGCAAGTCGCAGTACCAGTCGTAGAAACTCAGGGCCACGCCGCCGATCAGGGACAGATAGCGCGTGCCGGAAGCATAGCTGACCATGGACATGGCGGGAATCGGCGAGAAGCCGACGATGCGGTCCGGGCCGTATTTCTTGATCGTCAGCGCATTCGCGGCGGCGATGATTTCATTCGATTCTTCCCACGTGGCGCGCACGAAGCCGCCCAGGCCGCGGATGGATTTGTACTGCTGCGAGCGCACGGGGTCCTGGCTGATCCAGTCCCAGGCCGTGACGGGGTCCATGGTCTTGCGCGCTTCGCGCCACATTTCCATCAGGCGGCCGCGCACCATCGGATACTTCACGCGCTGCGCCGAATACACGTACCAGGAATAGCTGGCGCCGCGCGGGCAGCCGCGCGGTTCGTGGTTGGGCAGGTCGGGCCGCGTGCGCGGGTAATCGGTTTGCTGCGTTTCCCAGGTGATCAGGCCGTTCTTGACGTACACCTTCCAGCTGCACGAGCCGGTACAGTTCACGCCATGCGTGGAGCGCACGATCTTGTCGTGCTGCCAGCGCTGGCGGTAGGCGTTTTCCCAGGTACGGTCTTCATCGACCACGGTGCCGTGGCCGTTTGAAAACGGCTCGGCGGGCTTGCTAAAAAATTTCAGGCGGTCCAGAAAGTGACTCATGCTACCTCCACATTGCGCCGCCGACAGCGGCGCCAGGTCTTAAAAAACGCTGCAAGCACGATGGCTCAAGCGTCGATACAAACAGTCTATCGATGCGCCGTGCCCGGCGGTATTGGCAAGAAGTCGGTTTCCGGCACCAGGAATGCATAGGCGCGTAGTCACCCGGATAGTCACTATTGCCTATGGGCGGCGCGGCGGAGCTGCGGTATACCTGTCGTCATCGTTCAACACAGAGAAAGAGCATCATGCCGATTACCGATTACGCCAGCCTGCTGAGCAGCGCCCGCAACCAGGAGCAGCCGCAACGCCTGCTGTTCACCTTTACCCAGGCGCAGGCCCAGCCTGGCGGCCAGGGCAAGTCCCTCACGCCCGTGATGTGCGCCGACAAGCTGCCCGAGGAACTGGACAGCTTCGAGACGTTGAAGGAGGAGTCGAAACAGATGCAGACGCACTGGGACGTGGTCTTCGTGGCGGGACTGGCGGGTCGCGAAGGCCAGCCGCCCGCCGCGCAGGAATGCGAAGCGCCCCTGCGCGCCATGGTGACGGCCATCGAGCAAGGCCGCATCGACAGCCTGCTGGCGTTTGACCGCAGCGGGGATTTGTTACGTTTTAGTTGAGGGAGCTTGTCGGATTACGCCCTGCGGGCTAATCCGACCTACCTGACGAGGCAACTGTGGAGCGACGTAGGTCGGATTAGCGTAGCGTAATCCGACACCTTGTTGGCCGCACGTTTCGGATTATCTGCCTGCATCCGGCCAAGGGCGCTCGTGCAAATGACGCGCCCTTTCTATTGGACAGACGAGGGGCAAAAACTGCTGCTGGCGCGCGGAATACGCCATCAGCGCCCCGCTGTCGATATCAAAATACCATCCATGCAATTTCAACACGCCCTGCTCCACCCTGCGCTTCAGCCATGGGTAGGTGAGCAGGTTGTCCAGCGACTGCAATATGCTGGCCAGCTCGCACGCGTGGTGTTGTTCCGCCGATGAACGGTGCGCCAGCTCGCGCCGCACTCTTTGCGCCACCGGTTCGGCGATGCGCATCCACTGGCCCACGAAGTCCGTTTCCTGGCCTTCCGCGCGCGGCTGCGGTTCCAGCAGTGCGCGGATGCCGCCGCAGCGCGCATGGCCGAGCACGATGACCCTGGCCACTTCAAGCTTGCAGACGGCGAACTCGATGGCCGAACTGACGCCGGGCGGCGCGTCCGGGGTACACGGCGGCACCAGGTTGGCGATATTGCGCACGACGAACATGTCGCCCGGGTCGCTGCCCGTCAGCAGCATGGGGTCGACCCTCGAATCGCAGCAGCCGATCAGCAGAGTCGAGGGCCGCTGCCCGTCGCGCAGGCTGTCGTACAGGGTTTGCGGCTCGCTGAAATACTGCTGCTGAAACAGGCTGAAGCCGTTGACGAATTTTTCCAGTTCTTCCATGACTACCTCTTACTGTGTTCAACGCCAGGCAAGCAGGACTCGCCCGGCGTTCTGACGCTAACTAGCAAGGCATCGGCGCGTTCTTGCGCGCATAGCACCACCAGGTGATCGCGATGCAGCTGACATAAAAGCCGATGAAGCACCACAGGGCGGCGTCGGGGCTGCCCGTCAGCGCGATCGAGGTGCCATAGCTTTTCGGGATGAAGAAGGCGCCATACGCGGCCACGGCCGAGGTGAAGCCCAGGACGGCCGCGCCTTCCTTGTTGGCGTCGACGATGGCTTGCTCCTGCGCCGCCTTGCCCTTGCCGGCCGCCGCGCGCTGGTGTTCCGTCAAAAAGATCACGGGGATCATGCGGAAGGTCGACGCGTTGCCGATGCCCGTGCCGGCGAACAGCAGCATGAACATCCAGAAGAAGCCGTTGAAACTTCCACCCACGCCCGCTTGCGGCATGAAGTACAGCACGCCCAGCACGGCACCGATCATCAGCAGGAAGGACCACAGGGTGACGCGGGCGCCGCCCAGTTTGTCGGAAATCACGCCGCCGGCGACGCGCGCCAAGGCACCGACGAGGGGGCCGAGGAAGGCGTAATCGAGCGGGTTCACGTCGGGGAACTGGATCTTGATCAGCAGCGGAAACGCGGCCGAATAACCGATGAAGGAGCCGAAGGTACCCGTGTACAGCCAGCACATGAGCCAGTTGTGCTTGCGCTTGAAGATCACGGCCTGTTCGGAAAACGACGCTTTCGCCGACGCCAGGTCATTCATGCCGAACCAGGCCAGCAAAGTCGACAGCGCGATGAACGGCACCCAGATGAAGCCCGCGTTTTGCAGCCACATGTCCTTGCTCACGCCATTCTTGACCCAGGTGAGCGAGTCGCCGCCCCAGGCGCCGAAGACGGCAAACGTGATCACCAGCGGCACGACGAACTGCACCACCGACACGCCCAGGTTGCCCAGGCCCGCATTCATGCCCAGCGCGAAGCCCTTGCTGGCCTTAGGATAGAAAAAGCTGATGTTGGCCATCGAGGAGGCGAAATTGCCGCCGCCGAAGCCGCACAGCAGCGCCAGGATCAGCATGGTCGGATAACCGGTGTTCACATCCTGCACGGCCAGGCCGATGCCGATGGCGGGAATCAGCAAGGAACCCGTGGAAATGGCCGTCCAGCGGCGCCCGCCGAAGATCGGCACCATGAACGAATAGAAGATGCGCAAGGTGGCGCCGGACAAACCCGGCAAGGCCGTCAGCCAGAACAGCTGGTTGTTACTGTAGGTGAAGCCGATGTTGGGCAGGTTGACCACCACCACGCTCCACACCATCCACACCGCGAATGCCAGCAGCAGCGCGGGAATCGATATCCACAGATTGCGCGCGGCCGTGGCCTTGCCCGTGTTTTGCCAGAAGCTCGGGGTTTCCGGCTCCCAGGTATTGATCATATATCTGCTCATGCTTTTGCTCCTGCAGGTTGATTGGTAGGTGCCGCGCGCAGCGGCTTGAACGAGAAATACATCCAGACGAGGGAGACGCAGACGGTGCCGTACAGGAGCATGAAGGAGCTCGAACGCACGCCCGTGAAGTCCACCAGGGCGCCGAACATCACGGGCAGGATGAAGCCACCCAAGCCGCCGGCCAGGCCGACCACGCCCGAGACGGCGCCGATGTTGTCGGAAAAATCATCGCCGATGAACTTGAAGACGGACGCCTTGCCCACGGCCATGGCGATACCGACGATGAACAGCAGCACGGTGAACCACAGCGGCGACAGGCCGATATGGAAGGCCAGCGGCCCCGTGACGGTTTCCACGACCATCTGTGTTTGCGGATACGACAGCAGGAAGAAGCACACCCAGCACACCCACATCACGGCCCAGGTGACTTTCGCCGCGCCGTATTTGTCGGAGATCCAGCCACCCACGGCGCGCAGCACGCCGCCCGGCAGCGAGAAGCAGGCGGCCAGCAGCGCCGCGTGTTTCAAATCAAAACCGTATTCGGCCACGTAGTACTTCGTCATCCACAGCGCCAGCGCCACGTAGCCGCCGAACACCACCGAGTAGTACTGGCAGTAGCGCCACACGCGCGGATCCTTCAGCACCTTCATCTGTGCGCTGAAGCTTTCGCCCGATGGCGCCAGGTGCGATTTGTCCGTGTATGAGAACAGCCAGAAGATGATGGCCGTGGCCAGCATGGCTACCGCATACACCTTGGGCAGCATCTGCCAGCCGAAGGCGGCGACGATGCCGGGCGCGACGAACTTGGTCAGCGCGGAACCGGAGTTGCCGGCGCCGAAGATACCCATCGCCAGGCCGCGGCGCTCCTTTTCATACCAGCGTGCCACGTAGGGCGTGCCGACGGAAAACGAGCCGCCCGCCAGACCCACGAACATGCCCAGCACGAGGAAGTGCCAATAGGCGGTGGCGTAGGAGATCAGGTAGATCGGCACCACGCTGGCCAGCATCAGCCAGAAGAAGACGCGGCGTCCGCCGTATTTGTCCGTCCAGATGCCCAAGGGCACGCGCACGAGGGAGCCCGTCAGCACGGGCATGGCGGCCAGCAGGCCGAATTGTGTTTCAGTCAATCCCAGGCTGGTCTTGATGGGGATGCCCAGCACGGCAAACATCATCCAGACTGCAAAGCAGATGGTAAATGCGAAGGTGCTGCTGATCAGCACGGACGCCTGCTTGCGCCGCATGCCGGGTTCGACTGCCTTGTTACTACTGTTGTTCTTAGTGCCATCTAGGGTAGCCACGATGTTTCTCCATGAATGCACTGGCCGTCTGGCCAGCCGTCCCGACCAGCTTACGTGGCAGAGGGGAAAGGCACTATCGGCCACAGGGTGATTCTGGAAAGGCAATCTGGATAGCCGCATCGGCAAAAGTGACTAGATGGCGGGGTATGGACCTAGCCTGGATGGCGGGTGTTTTACAAACGGACGCATTTTTGGCACACTCGGCGCCGGGAGAAAAAGAACGCCATGCAGAACAGAGACGAAACAGACAAGATCATCACGCGCGCGGCCCAGGCTGGCGATGTGGACGCCATGCTGGCCTGCGATGCCTATGCGCAGGCGCACGCCAGCCGGGGCGAGGCCGTGCGCGCCGCCGTCGGCCAGGGGCACTGCCAAGTGGCCATCCGGGCGGGCCAGGTGGCAGGCTATGTCCTCACGCGCGACGATTTCTTCGATTACGGCTTTGTCTCGCTGGTGGTGGTCTCGCCCGCCTACCAGCGGCGCGGTGTGGGCGTGGGCCTGCTGGCCGCCGCCGAAGCCGCGTGTCAAACTGAGAAGCTATTCACCTCGACGAACCAGTCCAACTTGGCCGCGCAACGGCTGTTCGCCAGCGCGGGTTTCGTGCGTAGCGGACAGATCGACCATCTCGACGAGGGAGACCCGGAGCTCGTGTACATGAAATGGTGCCGCTGATTGCGCGTCCCTCCGACGGCGTATGGCGCGGCGCGCCAAAGGCGGCTATGCTGGCGCTACTTTGAATAACGACCGCATGGACATATGGACTATCTGAGCCTCAAGCATTTCCACATGGCTTGCGCCGCCGCCAGCGGCCTGCTTTTCCTCTTGCGCGGCGCATGGATGCTGCGCGCCTCGCCCGCCTTGCAGCAGCGCTGGGTAAAAATCCTGCCGCACCTGGTCGACACGGCCTTGCTGGCCAGCGCCATCACCCTGGCCGTGTGGAGCGGCCAGTCGCCGGGCAGCCAGCCCTGGCTGGCCGCCAAACTGTGCGCGCTGGTGGCCTACATCGTGCTGGGCACCATCGCCCTGAAACGGGGCAAGACGCCAGCCGTGCGCGGCGCAGCCTTCGCGGGCGCCGTGCTGGTATTTGCCTACATCGTCGGCGTGGCCGTCACCAAGCAGGCCTGGCCGCTCTGATGCAGCAAAAAATGTAGCGCAGGGTCGCGCCTGCAGTACAGAGTGACGCGTGCGCGGCGCGACCTGCAGGTGCTTATTTGGCGCGGTTTCTTTCCTGAATTTCCTTGCCAAGGGCGTCCTCTAGCCACCATTCACGCACCTCGAGCGCCTTGTTCTCGATGCTGGCATTGGCCAGCAAGGGATTTTTCTTCAGGTATGCGATATCTTCCTCGAAATTGTCGTGTATCGAAGCCACTTGCAGGAAACGGTTGGCATCCAGACGTCCCAGGTAGATGACCTTGCCAGCAACGACGTCAAACTCGATCGGCTTCGGCGACGATTCGGAGTACCTGGACCTGAATCCATAGTCAAGCAGCCAGATGATGACGCTGTAGCGTCCCGGCGTCAGCTGCAGCGCAAAGGTGCTGCCCTTGCCCGTAGGTACTTTTGGCAAGACATTCTGCAAGGCGACCTGGCCGGCGGGAGCATGGCTGGATAACCACAGACTTTTGCCCTCGAGGGCGGCAGGGTCGCTGCTGACGATGCCGAACCTGGCGCCATGCGCCTCGAAGACGGAGCTCTCGAACACGGTGCCGACGACAACGCCCTTGGCAAGGTCGGGTGTCGTGTAGGTAAACGCAGGCGCGCTATTGCGGCCGGTGACACAGGCCGACAACAGCGCAGGCAGCAAGACGGCGCACGCCAGCGCGCGCAGCATGGTGGTTCGGACAAACATGGATGATCCTGAATAAAATGAAGAAATGGGTCACAAGTGATGGGCAAAGGGCAAAGGACGGCAAGCGCGCCTGTGCCTGCATGAGTCCAGATAAATATTGCTAATTGGAAATATTTTCAGTGTATCCGCCTGGCACGAAAATGTCTAGTTGACAAGTAGTCAAAGGACGCCATACGACTTCTGCGGAACGCGGCAAGCTGCACGGCAATGATAGTATTGGCAACTTCATCGACAAGGCAGCCACCGTGGCCGTGCTGCTCCCCTGAAAGGCAACCATGCTCTTATCCGAACTATTGACCAAGCTGACCTGCGGTGATCTGGAAGGCGAGGAACTCGACGACGCCGTCGCCGCCATCACCGAAGCTCCCTCCGCGCCGCGCGAGGAATGGGTCGACAGCGATGCGCAAGCCTATGCGGTGGAAATGCTCTCGCAGCTGGCCGGCTATATGGCGTCGAGCGACAAGATCGATGAACTGCACGAACAGATACAGGACATGTTCGACGAATTTCCCGACTTCCCGTACGCACTGCTCAAGGAAAGCGGCGGCAGCGTGCTGCCCTATTTCGAGTGGCTCGATACGGAACTGGCGCAGCGCGCCGTGGACGAAGGCGGCTATGACCTGATCCAGATCGACGGCAATGGCTCCGACGAAATGGATGCGCTGATCGTCTACCGGCGCGACACGGACGACATCATCCAGGCGGCGGCATTGATGGGCGTGACGATAGGCCGGCCACTCACCTACTACCGCGGCATCGACGCGATGGTGGGCAAGCAACCGGGCTAAGGATCAACGCCTATTGCATCGGCAAGGCGCTCACATCGACGGCCGGCGCCTGGCCCATCGCGGGCCGCGTAAAGTTCTGGCTGGTTTTCACGTAGTCAGTGAAGAAGCCGCCGTTATGCAGGTAGAACTTGCCGTTTTCCAGCCCGCCCGCATAATCCATGCGCTGCGCATTCGTGGCCGTGGCGTCGCCGGTGAACCTTCCCGCCGTCACTTCGGTCCATGTCCCGGAAACGTTCCTGGCCCACTGGTTGCCGAACTGGACGCGGCGCTCCGTGTAGCCCAGGGTGTCAATGAAGTTCTCGAGGAAGGAATGCACGCCCGTCAGATACGTGGAAATCGCCGGCCGCTTCCACGTGGCGATGTAGCACCACTTGCCCGTCTCGGGCGCGAAGAACCAGGCCGAGTAATCGCTGCCGCCATTGCCGTCGGGCCGCGCGCGCGTGATGAAGCGGTACGTCGTGCCGGCCGCCCAGTTATACGACAGATAGGTCTGGCCACCCGTGCCCTCGCCGCCAAACGCATTGTCGACCACGCCGGCGCCCTTGCTGACCAGGGTGGTCCTGGCGCCATTGTCGGCGTCCCACACGGAGAACAATACCCAGCGCTCGCTCGGCGACTTCACCTGGATGCCCATGTAGCCCTGGCCAAAGCCGTTGGCCATGAAATAGGAGCCGATGGCGTCCTGGCCCTGGGGAATCGTCATCTCGTTATAGAAATACTCGGTATTGGCCGGCACCGTATAACCCATGTGCACGGACGGGCCGCGCCGCGACCAGTAGTAGTTGGCGCGGTCATTCGCATAGGTGAGCGCCGTATTCGACGTCACCTTCAGCGCCGCGACGTCGCCGAACGTGCCCTTCACGCGCTTGAGGCCCTGCATGTCGACCTTTACATAGCCGGCCGCCGGCACATTGACCGTGCCGACGGCATAGGTCTTGCGCTCCTTGCCGGCCAGCTTGACGTCGAACGGCGTGCCATTGATCTTCACGCGGATGGTGCTGTTGCCGCCATCGGCCAGGCTGGCGTCGAGCGCCACCTGCACGGAGCCCGCCCCGGCCACGCGGAAATACGTGCTGGCGACGGCATCGGGATTGCTCCAGCCGGCCAGGCCGCGTTCGTTGATGACGGCGCCTGCGTTCCCGCTGGTGATGAAGGCGTTGCCGGCCAGTTCCACGGTCGCCGTCGTGGCGGGCGCCGCCACACTGGCCGCCAGCAAGGCCGTGTTGCCGTTGCCCGTGGCGGTGGCGCCGCCGCAGGCCGCCAGCAGCAAGGGCATGGCGGGAAGGATGGCATAGAGTAATGAACTTCTGTGTTTCATCAACGTCTCCTGGTGGTGAAGCTTTGCGGCGGGCGAACACGGGCCTGCGCACCTGCGCCGCGGTTGAAAAACTGAGTGGATAGAAAAAACCCGCTACGGCAGCTGGTGCGGTAGCGGGTTCTGTCGGCTTAGTACTTGCCGTCGAGGGCGAAGATCGGCTTGCGCGATTTCCACTGCCCGCCCGTGAAGTCCGGGAAGTCCAGGGTCTGGAAGTTGGCGGCGATCGATTGCTCGGACAGCGGCGTGATGGCGCTCCACGTCACGGCATCGTAGATATCGATCGGCATCGGCGCGTTGGCTTTCAGCGCTTCGACAAAGGCGTGGATGACGAAGAAGTCCATGCCGCCGTGGCCCGCACCTTCCGCTTGCGCCGCGTACTTGCGCCACACCGGATGCTCATACTTGTCCTGGTAAGCCTTGAAGTCGTCCCACTGGTGCGGTTTGCTGACGCCTTCGATGTGGATCGAATTGTTCAAGTCCATCCACAGGCCGTCCGTGCCTTGCACGCGGAAGCCCAGCGAATACGGACGCGGCAAGCTCGTATCGTGCTGCAGGATGATGGTTTCGCCGTTCTCGCACGCCAGCGTAGTGGTGACGACGTCGCCCAGCTTGAATTTCACCTTGGCGTTCGCGTGCTGCGCGCCGCCCGGCTGCTTGACGATATAGTCGTGCAAGCCGCGCGCCTTGGTAGCGAAGGCGTTGATGCGCGTAAAACGGTTGCCGCGGTTGATGTTCGTGTACATGGCGCATGGGCCGATGCCGTGGCTCGGATATAGCTCGCCATTGCGCTCGACCGAATGCTGCGTGCGCCAATGGGCTTCCGACCAGCCCTTCTCGCCGAATTCCACGCCGCCGCCATACGGCTTGGCCGGATTGCCGCTGTTGAATTTCACGGCGCGCAAATCGTGCTGGTAGCCGCCCTGCAGGTGCAGCAGTTCGCCGAACAGGCCCGCGCGCACCATTTGCAGCGCGGCCATCACATCGCGGCGGTAGCACACGTTTTCCAGCAACATGTACGGCGTGTCCGTTTTCAGCTGGGTGTTCAGGACATCCCAGTGGTCTTGCAGGGTAATGCCGGCCACCACTTCGCAGCCGACGGCGATCTTCGCCTGCATGGCGGCGATCGCCATCGGCGCATGGAATTCCCACGGCGTGGCGATGATCACGCCATCGAGGCCGCCCGCGTCGAGCATGCGCTTGTAGGCTTTCTGGTCGCGGTCTTCGCCATACGTGCGCGGACGGGGCTTGCCGGCCTTGGCCACCTGGCCCAGCGCATGTTTCAGCATGATCGGTTCGATATCGCACAGGGCCACCACTTCCACGTCGTCGCGGCGCACCAGTTCAGCCAGCAGCACCTGGCCCCGCATGCCCGTGCCGATCAGGCCCAGGCGGACCTTGTCGCGGCCGGCGGCGGGTGCGGCGTTGGCCTCGCCAGGCAGCAGTGCGCTGCCGGCCATGGCGCCACCGGCCAGCGCGGCGCTGGCGGACAGGAAATTGCGTCGATTGATTTGTGTCGTCATTGGTCTCTTCTCGCTTCCATTGGTAATGATCGTCGCCGGCCCGCCGCACGGCAGGCTGGCTGCAGTTTAATAGGTGTATTCCGCCGTGAAGCGCACGGAACGCGGCGCCGTGCGGCCGGCCACCTGCAGATAGCTGCGGGCGATGGCGCCATGGTCTTCGCGCGTCTCGTTGTAGCGGGTCACGGTCTGGCTGTTGAACACATTGAACACGTCCACTTTCAGACTCAGGCCCTTGACGGCGCTGGGAGTATAGGCCAGATTCATGTCCAGCTGGGCTTGCCAAGGCAGGCGGCCCTGGCTGCCGCGCGGCGCCGCTTTGCCATCGCAATAGAAGTAGGAATCGCCGTAGTCGTTCTCGAACTTCAGGTTGTCGGGCAGCGCGCCGATGCAGTTGCGCGGCGCGCCCGACGTCAGCGACAGGTTGGCGCCGACCGTCACGTCCGGGATGAGCTGCATGAAGCCGTAGGCCTTGAAGGCGTGGCGGTGGTCGCCCGGCAGATAGCCATACGCGTTGTACATCAGTTCCTTATGGTCGTCGCTGACCGTCAGGCCCACGTCGCCGCCGCCGATGCTGTCCGTCTGGCCTTCCATATTGCCCTTCAAGCCGGACAGGGTGTAGGTCAGCTTGCCGTACCAGCCATTCGTGTACGGGTGCTCGATGAACAGGTTCAGGGCGCGGTAGGTGCGTGCCGGTTTCGGATTACCCCACTCCGCCGCCGAAATATCCACGCGGCGCAAGCCCTTGCCATCATCAAAATCGACCATCAGGCTGTTGTCGCGGCCCGGGTTGATGATGGCGCACTGGAAGCCGCCCCAATTGCTCGTGTCGACGCTGTTGCGCGTGGCCCAGGCTTGCAGCGGACGCGCGTCGCAGGTGTCGTCGTTGGTGTCGTTCAGCTTGCGGTACAGGACGCTGGCGCCCACCACCAGCTTCTTGCTCAGGGCGCGTTCGAAGCCGAGCGAGAATTCATCCTGCGACAGCGGCTTCAAGCCGACGGCCGTCACTTCGCGCGCATCGCGGCTCTGGCCATACGCATTGTTTGCCGAATACGGCTTGCTGATCGCGTGCAGGCCCGTCGGCGCGCCCGTGACGGGATCGATGCCCGTGTACGTGTACATCTCGCTGGTGGCCAGGAAGGGGCTGGCCATGTTGCTCGACAAATTCGATGGCACGGGCAAGTGGTAGCGGCCGCCATTGGCGAAGAATTTCAGCGTGCCGTCGCCCAGGTAATCCCAGGTAGCGCCCACGCGCGGGGCGATCATGTTGCGCTGCGAAATGAAGGCCACGCCATCGGTGCTGTAGTTGGTGAACTGTTCGCGGCGCAGGCCCAGGTCCAGCAGCACCCGTTCCGTGACCTGGTAATGGTCCTGGATGTATTGCGCCGATTGCACGCTGGTCGGGCGCGCCAGGTTGGCGTTCAAGTCCTTGCTGACGTAATAGCCTTGCGCGCCGTAGCCGCCGCCCTGGGCCGGCGTCTCAAAGGCGCCGTTGATGGCCCGGTTCGGATCCGTCGCGCGCTGATAGCTCCAGCGGTGGCCGCCGGCCAGGCTCAGGCCCACTTTCGATTCCACGTCGATGCGGTCGATGCCGCCGCGCAGCGAGTGCTTTCCCAGCTTGTATTCGAGATCGAGGCGCTTGGCTTTCTGGCGGTCTTCCGACGACGGGTCGACCAGGGTGCCCGTCACCGTTTGCGGATTGGCGTACGTCAGGCCAGGCACCTGGGTCGAGGTATTCGACGACGTTTGCGCCAGCAGCGGGTTGTAGCCGTTCGGCGTGCGGGTGTGCGAGGTGCGCGACTCGCCCATCATGGCCGTCACGGTCAGGTTGTCCGTCAGGTAGCCCGTGTACTTGAATATGTCGATGTTGGCGCCCGGCGCGGCCGACGAACCGCAGCAGTTGACCGTCGTCTCGCCCTTGCCTGCCTGTACGCCATTGCTCGCGTGCGTGGCGTAGCTGTAGCCATATGCCTGGCTGTCCGTCTTCGTGCGGTCATACAGCTTGGTGTATTCGAAGTGATGGTCGTCCGTCAGGTTGTAGTCGAGCTTGGCCATCATGCGGTCCACCTTGCTCTGGCTCGTGCTCCAGCCGCGCGCCAGGGCCGTGCCCGAGTCGGCGGCGGCGGCAACGGACTGGCTGTCCGTGCGCGTCTGTTCCAGCGCCACGAAGGCGAACAGCTTGTTCTTGATCAGCGGGCCGCTGCCGTACAGGCCCACCACTTTGCTGGTGCTGCCATTGTCGCGGTTCCAGTACAGCAGATTGCCGTCCGTCTTGGGATTGGCGCCCGTGTTCGGGTAATAGGTGTTTTCCGGCTCGCCCTTCAGCGAACGGGGAATGATGGAGACCTTGCCGCCGAATTCGACCTTGTTGCCGCCGCTCTTTGTGGTGATGTTGATCACACCGCCCGTGGAGCGGCCAAATTCCGAACCGTAGCCGCCCGACAGCACCTGCAGGTTGGAGATCGCGCCAAACGGCAGCTCCGACGCACCCACCTGGGTCAGGATATTCGTGATGGGGAAGCCGTTGACGTAGAACGCGTTTTCCGACTGTCCTGAGCCGCCGATCGATGGCGCATTGCCGTACACGCTGTTGGTGCCGCGCGAGACGCCCGGCGTCAGCTGCACGATGGACGCCACATCATTGCCGACCGGCAGCGCCTTCAATTCCTTGGCCGTGAAGATCACGCCATTGTTCGTGTTCGACACGTCGATCGGATTGCGCGACGCCTTCACCACGACGGTCTGCTCCTGACCCACGGTGCCTGCCGCGCTGGCCGGGCCGAAGTTGGCCTCCGCGCCCGCGCCGATCAGCGCTTCGACTTCCTGCGATGCTTCCACCGAACCGGCACGCAGCACGCGCACCGCATAGCGGCCTGGCGGCATGGAGTTGGCCACGTAGCGGCCCGACGTATCGGGCGTCAAGGTGCGCTGCACGCCCGTCGCCAGGTTTTCCAGCACCACGGTGGCGCCGGCCGGCGCACTCACTTCGCCGAAAATGGTGCTGGTGGCGTTCGACTGTGCCCAGGCCTGGCCTGGCACGCCGGCCGCCAGGGCGATCACGATCGCGGCGGCGCGGCTGATGTCGCGCAATTTGAGTCCGGTGGTATGCATGGTGTGTCTCCGTCTATATCGAGGGTTATGCGCGCCCTCCCCGCTCCAGGGCGAAGCCGGGGGGATGCAATTTTTATGGTGGTCGTCGGAAGGTAGCTCCAGGCAGTTGCACCTTCCGGGAAATCAGTCCGTATCGGCTGATTTTCGTTTTCTTGGGATTACTTTAAAAAGAAAAATAAGTATCGTCAACAAAAAGAAAGTTATAACGGCAATTTATCGAGAAATCCGGCAAATAAAGGCATTTTATCTTTCGATTTAATCTGTGATGCGTCCCATAACTTTCGTTATCGTGGTATGACAGATACACGCGACTGCAGCGAGGTAAGCAGAAATCGTGAATCGGCGCAAAAAAACGGGGAGAAAAACGCGAAAGCAGCCATGGCACTCTGCTTTCACTTACGTTTATCTTTCGTATTGTGCATTTCGGAATATTGTCTTTTCTTTTCCATGCCAATACCCCGGCCCGCATAGACGGGCCGGGGCAGCGTCACGTATTAAAAGAACTTGTAGCTGGCCGACAGGGCGAACTGGCGGCCGAACAGGTCCTGGCTATGGTTGTAGCCTTCCCAGCCGTTCGGGTCGTAGTACGGCTTCTTGTTGAACGCGTTTTTCACGTTCAGGCCCACGTCCAGGTTCTTCACCGGCTTCCAGCTGAAGGCCAGGTTGACCGTCGTGTATGACGGCGCGCCCTTGCACTGGCCGGCCGGCAGCGCCACCGAGGCGGCGGTGCAGTTTTCCGGCGTGTTGTCTTTGTCCCAGGGACCGTAGGCCCAGCGCGTCTTGCCCGAATAGTTGATGAAGACGCTGCTGACGAAGTTGCGGTAGCTCCAGTCGGCGTTGACCGTGGCACGGTAGCGCGGCGAATCGTAGTAGCCGACGGTATTGCCCTTGATATCGCTGCCGTCTTCGCTGTCGTGGGTGTCGCGCTTGCGGATGGTGGCCGCGATGCCCGTGCTCAGCTTGCCCCAGTCACCGAGCCCAAAGCGCGTGCGCGCATCGATGTCCACGCCATCCATCAGGGTGCGGCCGCGGTTCGAATACGAGTTGATCAAGCCGCCCAGGTTGCCCACCGAGTAGCCGGGCACGCCGCCCGTGCACACGCCCGCGTTGGCGGGATTGGCGCACATGGCCACCACCGCCGCCACGTTGCCCCGGTCCGTATCCGTCAGGTCGTTGCGGATGGCGCTGGACGTGCCGGCCAGGGTCGGGCCGTACTTGTCCACCAGTTCCGTAAACAGCTCGTTGAAGTCCTGGCGCACGATTTCGTCGCGGCGGTTGATGAACCAGTAATCGATGGAGATGCTCACGTCCTTGGCCGGCTGCAGCACCAGGCCCACCGTGGAAATCTTCGCTTTTTCCGGACGCAGGTTCTGGTTCGGCGGCGTCAGGCCGCCCACCGTCGTCGAGCAGTTCGAATTGAGCAAACTCTTGCCCAGGTCCGCATCCGTCGCCACCTTGGACTTCATCAGTGCACGCGCCATGGCGTTCGTTTCATCGCAGCGCACCGTGTCGCGGATGCCGCCCACCTGCGCAAAGACGCCGCCCGTGCCCGATTCAGCCAGGTTGGGCGCGCGGAAGCCTTCCGAATACGTCCCGCGCAGCATCAGGTCGGGCCGCGCGCGCCAGATCACGCCCAGCTTGGGCGCCAGGTTGGCCGAGAAATGCGGATATTTGTCCAGGCGCGCAGCCGCGTTGACTTCCAGGGTGTCGCTGAGCGGCACCACCACTTCGCCAAACACGGCCGCGATGGTGCGCCGGCCATCGAACCAGGAACCGCCCTGCTGCGTGATCAGGCCATTGGCCGCATCCGCGTTGCCGGGCGTGAGGAAACTCTCGCGCATCACGTTGGTGCCCACGGCGGCGCGCACTTCGCGCTCGCCCAGCTTGAACAGGGTGCCTTCCACCTTCGCATCCCACGTCATCAGCTTGGTCCACGATTCGATGGCGAAGGTCGGATAGGCGCTGCGCACCAGCTCCGCATTCGCCTCGCTGATTTCGCCGAACTTGTAGGCGGGATTGTCGGAGATATACGTGCGGCCGCTGACGGGGTCTTTCGGGAACGGCCCGAATGCCTGCTCGAAGCCCTTGATGTTGATGTTCGCCGTCTGGAACAGCGTCGAATGGCTGCCCGCCACGCTGAGCGCCGTTTCAAAATCCCAACCGCCGCCGATGCTGCCGCGCAGGCCGACGAGCGCGCGGTAGTTTTCATCGACGTTCTTCTGACCGAAGTGGCCTTGTGCATCCTGCAGCAGGTAATTCAAGCCGGCCGCGCCGCCCATCTTGGCCACCATGTCGGCATCGAGCTTGCCTTTCAGGTAGGCGTTGTTGGGGCTCAGGAAAGGCGTGGCAAACGTGTTCAGGGTATTGCCCGTGTTGCGCGCGAACCAGTTGTTCGTGCTGCCGCTATTGAAGCTGGACGGGCCATTCTCGCCGCGCATCTTGATGTGGGTGAAAGCGCCTTCCGCGAACGCTTCCATGTCGCCACCGAGTTTCAGCCGGCCGCTCACGTAGGCCGTGGCGCGCTCCGAGGTGGGGCCCGTGTCGAGCTGGTTGGGCAGCGCATTCCACACACAGCGCGTGCCCGACGCTTCGGTGATGCTGTTGTTGCAGCCATTGACGGCGCGCTGGGTGCGCGCATTGTTCTTCGCCTTGTCGAAGACAAAGAAGGTCCCGGGATTCATCACGCCCGGTTCGCTGCCCACGCCCACGCGCATGTTCGGGATGAAATTGGGATTGTTTACATAAAAATACGAGGGGCGCTTGCGCCAGGTATCGGCCAGCGCGATGCGGTCGCGCTGGTAGACGTTCACGGAACCGTAGATGTTGTAGCCATCGCTGGCCAGGTCGCCCAGGCCATACAGCACGCTGGCCTGGCGCTCGCCATACGATTTCACGCTCGGTGAAAACTCGCCGTTGGCGCGCGCTTCCAGGCCCTGGTACGATTTCTTGGTGATCACGTTGATGACGCCGGCCACGGCGTCGGAGCCATACACGGCCGAGGCGCCATCCGTCAAAATTTCCATGCGCTCGATGGCGGCGGCGGGAATGGCGTCGATGTTGACGAACATGGTCTGGAAGCCGGCCGGCGCGCCATAGAACGACAGGCGGCGGCCATTCAAAAGCACCAGCGTGCCCTGCGCGCCCATGCCGCGCAAGTTCGCTTGCGAACCGCCATCGGAACCCGTAAACATCGAGCGGAAATCCTGCTGTGCCGGACGGGCGGCGGGCAGGTTGTCGAGCACCTGCAGCAAGGTCAGCGCGCCCATGTTCTCGATCTGCTTGGCGTTGATCACCTGTACGGGCGACGCCGTCTCCGCGTTGATGCGCTTCAGGCTGGACCCCGTCACTTCGACACGCTGCAGTTTCTCCTCCTCCGCCGCCAGCGCCGTTGAAGCCAGCCCTACCGCCACCATCGCGGCCATCAGTTTTTTCAAGTGCATTCTCAACTCCCTTTTTATAAGTGATTTGTTTTCGTCAGGTTGCAAGAGCCCCTCCCCGGTCCGAAGAGGGGCTCTTTTTAGTGAAATGATTGAAGCAGTTAGCGCGGCTTGACTGTCGCGCCTTCCGTGCCGGTGAGTACGGCATTGGCCCAGTTGCCGCAGACCTGGGCCGGGTGGGCGCCGCGCGCGCCCAGGGTGCGCAAACTGAGCTGGCTCAGGCCGCGCACGTCGATTTCGGGTTTGACCACCCCGGGAGCCGTGACCAGGCCGCTGTCGTACAGCAGCCGCTCACCGCTCCAGACCTGGAATTGCAAGCCGCCCGCGCTGCGGCAGCTATCGTCCACGCCCAGGTCGGCGCGCAGCAGATTCCAGTTGCCCGCCAGCTGCAAGTCGATGCGGCTGGCGGGTCCCACGCCGAGGCCCTTGCGGAACCACAGCCCGTTCATGCGCATCTCGGCCGCCTTGCCGGCTGGCCGGTCTTTCGCGATAGTCTTTGGCAGCGCCAGGTCCGACAGATAACGCTGCACTTCCTCGCCTTCGGCCACTCTGTGTTCGAGCACGCGGAATGCGGACAAGGTGACGGGTGCCACGTCGGTCGCCAGCGCCGCGTCGAACGCGCGCGCCACCGGACCCGCTTGCGCCGCCGTTACCATCGGGTCCAGGGACGCCGCGCCATCGCCTTCCGGATTTTGCGTGCTCATGACGCGAAAGCGCAGCAAGCGCCCGGCCGTGGCGGGGAAGTTGATCGTCTGCGGGCCTTCCTGCAGCTTCAAGGTGCCCCGCTGCAGCGGCGCGCCCCACTCGCCGTTGTTGTCGCCGATGTAGATTTCATAGTCGCGCACCTGGCCATGCTTCCAGTGCTGGTCGTTGCGCGGCGCCAGTTCGACGCCGTCCACCAGGCGCCGTTCCGTGAAGCCGATCACCCATTCATGCGGTCCGCTTTTCACGGACGGGCTGCGCACGGTGCGGAACCACGTCTCCGGCTTGCCATCGAAAGCGTTTTCCAGCGGATAGCCGCTTTCTTCCGCAGGACGCGCCACCACCTGCATGGCGTCGGCCGGCAAGGCGCGGCCCGGCACGGGCGCCGCCGGGAAGTCGGCATCCGTGCGTGCCACGGCCAGCGCGCCGGCAACCTGCAGGATCAAAGGCTGGCGGATATCCTGCGCCGCCACTTTCACGTGCAAGGTGCCTTGTCTGTCCGCCGCATCAAAATACCAGCCCTCTGCCGCTTTGTCGTAGGCGGCACGGCCGGCGGCTGCCGCGATCAGGCGTTCGCCGGCGCGCACGGCGGCCGGCGCCTGGCCGGCCAGCATGCGCAGCGCATAAGCGCGACGCGCTTCCTGGCCCTGGTACTGGCCATCGACGGCGCCGATGTCGACCTGCACGTCGGCGCCCGTCTGGCGCATGCGGATGACTTGCTGGCTGAAGGCGCCGCCCTGGTACTGGCGCGTGTTGCCATCGTCTTCATACAGGGTGTAGTCGGAATCGCCGTGCGGGTAGATATCGAGCGTGAGCTGATCCTTCGGCTTCTGGCCGTCGTACAGCATTTCTGGATACATGGGCAGGATGGCGCCGGCGCGCACGAACACGGGCAGTTTATCGAGCGTCACCTGCAGATCGAGGTCGCGCCCCTTGGCGTCGGCCGTGGCCTGGCGGCCATCCCAGTAGTCGTACCACGTGCCCTGCGGCAGGTGGATGCCCTTGCGCCAGCCGCCGCTGACGGCCTGGCTGCGGTAGACGGGCGCCACCAGCACGTCGCGGCCCAGCAGGAACTGGTATTTATAGGCTTCCGTATAGGCGGCCGGGTCTTGCGGGTAATCCCACATCAGGCCGCGCACCAGCGGCGCGCCCGATTGCTCCGCTTCGCGCACCAGGGTATACATATACGGCGTGAGGCGCATCTTGAGCTTCAGATAGCGGCGGTTGATGTGGCGGTACGGCTCATCGAACCACCACGGGTGCTTGCGCTCGGCCGCGGCCCAGCCGGACATGCCCATCAGGACGGGCGTAAAGCTTTTCCACTGCAAGTCGCGCAGATAGGTTTCCGGGCTGCCGCCGAAGATGGCGTCCACATCGCCCGATGCATAGGCCTGGCCGGACAGGCCCGAGCCGATCAGGGTCGGGATATGCCAGCGGATGTAGTCCCAGCTGGCGCTCTGGTCGCCCGTCCACGCCACGGCGTAGCGCTGGATGCCGGCCCAGCCCATCACCGTCCACAGGAACGGCCGGCTGTCGGAGTTGTTCAGGATTCCGTCGTAGGCCGACTTGTTCGCATCCATGGCGAACTGGTAGCCCTTGCCCGTCCACGCCACGTCGAGCTTTTGCACGCGGCTGCCCGCCTGGCCCACTTCCCAGGCGATCTTGTCGACGCCGTTTTCCGTCCACAGGCCCGTGCGGAAGCCATAGCCGGCCAGGCCCTTCACCGTTTCCGGCAAATTCGTGTAGCCGCAGCCGTAGCCGTCGTTGGGCAGTATCCAGCCGCCCGGCATGTCGTGTTCGCGGTACTGGCGCGCCACCGTTTCCACCACGTCCGGCGTCTTGCCCGTGGGGCCGTCCGTCCAGTTCTTCGGCACGGAACCGGGCTTTTTCACGTTATCGCCATCGTTGTAGCAATCGGCGTCGCCGTATTCCAGCGCCCAGCGGGGCAGCATGCGCGCGCGGCCCGTCAAGTCCGTGTAGCGGGCGACGACGTCGCGCAAGTCCTTGCCGACGAAGAAATACGCATCGAAGCGGCCTTCCGCATGCTGCAGCGAGATCTGCTCCTTGTCGCGCAGATCGTAGTTCCCGTCGGACCAGGTATTGCGTAGCATGCCCCAGCCGCGTGAACTCATGAGAAATGGTGCGGGATTCGGCCGGTCTCCCTCTTCCCAGCCGCCCGAATACGACACAGGCACCTGCTTGCCCTTGAATTCGAAGCGGCCATTTTGCTGGCCGCCGCCGAAATAACGCTCGCCCGGCAGGCTCGATAGCACCTGCACGCCCTGCTTGTCGTCGAGCGACAGCGGCTGCACCTCGCGCCACAAGGGCACCGCATCACCGTTGCGGAAAAGGGAAAAGCGCAGCGGTTTGCGATCGATGCGCAGGCTCAGGGCATCGGTGCTGATCAGGATATGGTCGGGCTGTTCCTTGATCTGGTACGCCACCTGCGCGGCAGGCTGGCCCACGACGATGGGCGCTGCCTTGTCGCCGGGCCCCGTCAAGCCTGCCTTGCCGCCGGCCTCGATGCGCAGCACGTCCACCTGCGGCAGGCTGATGCGCAGTTGCATGCCCGTGTCGCTGCGCAGTTCCCAGCCCAGCGCCTCGCCCTTGGCCACGTCGGCCGCATGCACGGCGCTCAAGCTGGTCAGGTTACCGATAGGCGCGGCCTGCAGGCCCGGTGCGGCCAGAGTGGCAAGGGCGGCGAGGACGCAGGCGGCAAGGGCGCGGCGGGGAAGCGGGAGAGGTTTCATCTGCTGGCTTTCAGAAAATCGAAGTGATGGAAATACTTTAAGAAGAAAAATAAATATCGTCAATCAAAAGAAAGTTAAAGCGGCAATTTATTAATAAAATGCCCAGAATTGGCGCATTTTTCTTACGTTTCACCAAAATGTCACAAAACATACTTTCGTTATCGTGGCATTTCAGCGACAGGCCGCGCCGCCACGGGCTTTTGCGCTGCACCGCAGCATGCTTCATGGCCATTAAAACGACATTATTTCGCAAGCCGCCAAACTATTTACTTTCGTTTTACTTTCGTATTTGACTTTTCGAAATTTAGTATTTATGCTTTCTCCAACAAACACTTTACTGACCTCTCATGACTACCCTTCTTCAGCGTGACATTCAAACCTGGCGCGACATCGGCGGCCTGCACACGGCCGAGGAAATCGCCCACCAGCCAGCTATCTGGCGCGCGCTGGCCGGCATCTTGCGCAAGGAGCAAGCGACACTGGCCGCCTTCCTCGGCGACGCGCTGTCGAACCCCCAACAACGCGTCATCCTCACGGGCGCCGGCAGCTCGGCCTATGTGGGCGAAATCGTCGTCGATACCCTGAATGCGGCCTGGCCCGCGCAGATCCGCGCCATCGCCACCACGACTTTGCTGACCCACCATGAGCTGTACCTGGAAGCGGACGCGCCCACCCTGCTCGTCTCGTTTGCCCGCAGCGGCGACAGCCCGGAAAGCCTGGCGGCCGTGGAGCTGCTGCGCCAGGTCGTGCCCGGCGCGCGCTTTCTGAACATCACCTGCAATGCGGACGGCAAGCTGGCGCGCCAGGGCGCAAACGACAGCAATACCTATAATCTGCTGATGCCGGAAGGCAGCTGCGACCGCGGCTTCGCCATGACCAGCAGTTTCAGCAGCATGCTGCTGGCGGCCCTGTCGGTACTGGGCAAGGACACGGATCTGTCTCGCCTGGACACCCTGGCGCAGCTGGGCGAACACGCCTTGCGCGACTGGTCGGCGCCCGTGGCGGACCTCGGTTCGACACCGGTGCGGCGCGTCGTCTACCTGGGCAGCGGCCCGCTGGAAGCGCTGGCCAAGGAAGCCGCATTGAAAATCCTGGAATTGACGGGCGGCAGAGTGATGGCGATGGCGAATACGCCGCTGGGCTTCCGCCACGGCCCGAAATCGGCCGTCACCACGGAGTCGCTGGTAATCCTGCTGCGCAGCAGCAAGCCGCTGGCGCGCCAGTACGAAGACGACCTATTGAAAGAACTGCAGCGCGACAGCGTGGCGCAGACGTGCCTGACCGTCGGTATCGGCGGTGACTTATCTGCCGATGCGCCGGCCTGGCCCGACGCCTGGCTGGCCCCGCTGTGGCTGCTGATGGCGCAGCAATATGCGCTGCACCAGTCCGCACTGCTGCAACTGCGCCCCGACAATCCATTCGCCGGCGGCATCGTCAACCGTGTCGTGCAAGGCGTCACCATCTATGGCCATGACCAATTCTAATCACACAGCCGGCTACCACGGCATCGACATCGGCGGCAGCAAGATAGAGCTGGTCGCGTTTGCCGACCGCGATGGCGCGCTGGAAGAAGTGTTCCGCGAACGGGTCGCCACGCCCGGCGACGATTTCAACGCCTTCGTGCAAGCCATCACCGGCCTGGTGGCACGCGGCGACGCGGCACTGGGCACGACGGCGCCCGTCGGCATCGGCTTGCCTGGCGTGATCGACAGCGCCAGCGGCCGCCAGCTCAGTTCCAACGTGCCGGCCCTGAACGGCCGCCTCGTGGCGCAAACCCTGCAGCAAGCCTTGCAGCGCCCTGTCGCCATCGGCAACGATTGCCAGTGCTTCGCCCTGTCGGAAGCGCAAGGCGGCGCGGCCGACAATGCCGCCAGCATGTTCGGCGCCATCCTCGGCACCGGCGCCGGCGGCGGCTATTGCGTGGGCGGCCAGCTGCTGCGCGGCTTTAACGGCGTGGCCGGCGAATGGGGCCACTGGAGCCTGCCCGCCACCCTGCTGGCGCAGCATGGCCTGGCCGGTTACGACTGCCCGTGCGGCAAAGCGGGCTGCCTGGAACGCTATGTCTCCGGCCCCGCCATGCGCAAACTCCACGCGCACCTCGGCGGCGACGGCGCCGAGCCGCTGGCCATCGTGGCGCGCGCCAATATGGGCGACGCCGTGGCCCAGCGCACGGTGGCAGTGCACCTCGACGTGCTGGGCCACGCGCTGGCCGGCCTCGTGCTGGCCTATGACCCGCACGTCATCGTGCTCGGCGGCGGCCTGTCCAAGCTGCCGCACCTATACGACAAGCTGCCGGCCGCCGTGAAACGCCATCTGTTCCCCGGCGTGCACGTGCCGCCCATTCTGCCGCCCCGCTTTGGCGACGCCGGCGGCGCACGCGGCGCGGCCCTTTTGATACGACAACATACAAAGGCGTAAACATGATGAAGCAAGCGGAAAACCCGACTTTTACCCTGTCCCCGATCCAGCAAGTGATCAAGGCGCACCGCCGCGGCGAGCGCGTGGGACTGTACGCCGTCTGCTGCAGCCACCCGAGCGTGCTGCGCGCCGCCATGCGCGTGGCCAGCGAGTACGACACGGTGCTGCTGGTCGAGGCGACGTCGAACCAGGTCGACCAGTTCGGCGGCTACACGGGCATGACGCCGGCCGTTTTCCGCGACACCATGCTGGCACTGGCCCGTGAACAGGGTTTCCCCGCCAGCCGCCTCGTGCTGGGCGGCGATCATCTGGGGCCGAACGCCTGGCAGCACCTCGATGCGGCCACCGCGATGAACCACGCCGAAACCCTGATCGCCGCGTATGCGTCGGCCGGCTTCCATAAGATCCACCTCGATTGCAGCATGCGCTGTGCCGACGATCCCTTGCAGCTCGACGATGAAACAGTGGCCGCCCGTTCGGCGCGCCTGTGCATCGTCGCCGAGGAAGCGGCGGCGGCCGCCGGCTTTGCGCCGCCCGTCTACGTGATCGGTACGGAAGTACCGGTTCCCGGCGGCGAAGCATCGCTGGCACAAGCCGGCGCCGTCACCAGCCCGCAAGCGGCGCGCCGTACGCTCGACGTGCACCGCCGCGCCTTCCTCGACAAGGAATTGCATGGCGCCTGGCGCCGCGTCATCGCCATGGTGGTGCAGCCTGGCGTTGATTTCGACCAGAGCAGCATCCAGCACTACGATGCCGATGCCGCCACAGAACTGTCGGCCTTTGTCGCCGAGCAGCCCGGCCTCGTGTTCGAAGCCCACTCCACCGACTACCAGCGCGAAACGGCGCTGCACGCCATGGTGCGCGACCATTTCGCCATCCTGAAAGTGGGCCCGGCCGCCACCTTCGCGCTGCGCGAGGCGCTGTTCGCCCTGTGCCAGATCGAGGAAGAACTGCTGCCGGCGCACGCCACGTCACAGCTGATGCAAGTGCTCGACGACGTGATGGTGGCCAAGCCGAAGAACTGGATCAAGCATTACCTGGGCACGCCGGACGAGCAGCGCCTGATGCGCCGCTACGGCTTGAGCGACCGTTGCCGCTATTACTGGGGCGAGCCGGAAGTGGCGGCCGCCGTCGGCAAGCTGCTGGCCAACCTGGATACGGTGGCCATTCCGCTGCCGCTCCTGAGCCAGCATTTGCCGGAACAGTATCTGGCCGTGGTGCAGGGCAGTTTGCCGGCGCAGGCATCGGACCTGATCGAGCACAAGATCGGCAGCTTGCTGGCGCAATATGCGCGCGCCTGCAACCGCAATGCGGCAGTCCCCGTCATTGCCGAAGCGGCAATCTGTTAAGCTCGGTATTTTCACTTTTTACCGAGCCCGCCACCATGCGAAATACCAGCCAACGCCGTGAATCCATCCTCCAAATGCTTGCCCAGCAGGGCTCGGTGCAAGTGACCGACTTGGTGGAAAAGCTCGGCGTGTCCGCGGTCACCATCCGCAGCGACTTGAATGCGCTGGAAGCGCAAGGCATGGCCACGCGCAGCCACGGCGGCGCGACCCTCACGCGCACGCCCCCGCTTGAACACACGATACGCCAGAAGGATGCCATCAACCACGAGCAGAAGGAGCGCATCGGCGCGTATGCGGCGCGGCTGGTGGAACCGGGCGACAACATCATCATCGACTCGGGCACCACCACCATCTCGCTGGCGCGCCATCTGCGCGACGCGACAGGCGTGACGGTGGCGACGAATGGCCTGAACATCGCGTGGGAACTGGCCGACGCGCCCGGCGTGGACCTGATCCTGACGGGCGGCCTGCTGCGCAAGCAGTCGCTGTCGATCCAGGGCAGCCAGGCGGAAACCTGTCTGCAGGCCTACAGCTTCGACAAGCTGTTTCTGGGCGTGGACGGCTTCGACCTGCAGTTTGGCGTCACCACCCATCACGAAGCGGAAGCAAGCCTGAACCACAAGATGGTGGAACGGGCGAAGAAAATCATCGTCCTCACGGACGCCTCGAAGTTCGGCCGCGTCAGCCTGCACCGCATCGTGCAGCTGGACCGGGTCGATACCGTCATCACCGATGCCAGCATCAGCCAGGAGTACCGCGAAGGGCTGCAAAAGCTGGGCATCGAACTTTTTATAGCGGAATAACACATGCTGAGCGGCAGAATCCTTACCCCATCTGGCTGGATCACGGGCACCATTACCTTTGACCAGCGCATCGTCCAGATACAAGAAGACCCTGCCGCCGACAGCGCGCTGACCATCCTGCCCGGCTTCATCGACCTGCATGTGCACGGCGCGGCCGGCGTCGACATTATGGAAGGCGGGAACGCGGGCGCCACCGTGGCGCAGGTGCACGCACGCCACGGCACCACGGCCCTGCTGGGCACGACCCTGACAGCCAAGGAACCGTCGATCCTGTGCGCCCTGCAAGGCCTGGCCGGCGTCATCGCCGAGCGCCCCGCCAACGGCGCGCGCATGCTGGGCGTGCACCTGGAAGGACCGTTTTTGAATTTGCACCGCCTGGGCGCGCAGCCGCCCGACGTCGTGCAGGCCAGCCTGGCGCTGGTGCAGCGCTTTCACGCCATCGCGCCCATCAAGGTCTTGACCATGGCGCCGGAAATCCCCGGCCATCTGGAACTGATCCCGCAACTGGCGGCCATGGGCATCCGCGTGCAGATCGGCCACAGCGCCGGCACGTATGACGAAGGCGTGGCCGCGCTGAACGCCGGCGTGTCCGGCTTTACCCACCTGTACAACGGCATGACGGGCATGACGCATTACGACCCGGGCATGGTCGGCGCGGCGCTCGCGCATGCCGAATACGCGGAAATCATCCCCGACCTGCAGCACGTGGCCAAGGGCGCCCTGCGCGCGGCCCTGCGCGCCATCCCGCGCCTGTACGGCGTGACGGATGCCACCTCGGCCACCGGCATGCCCGATGGCGAGTACGGCCTGGGCACGCAGCGCGTCTACAAATGCCTGGGCTGCGTGCGCCTGGCCACGGGTTCCCTGGCCGGTAGCGTGCTGACCATGGACCAGGCCCTGCGCAATTTCGTCGACCTGGGCCTGGACCTGGCCGACGCCTCGAACCGCTTGTCGCTGTACCCGGCCGACTACCTGGGCGAATCCGAACGTGGCCGATTGGCGCCGGGCGCCTGGGCCGATATCGTCGTCCTCGATTCCCAATTACAGCCAGTGTCCGTCTTCGTCGAAGGCACGGCCATCGATCTTTCCACCCGCTAGACCATCCACAACCTCAACCCCGTCCCGGAGTTACCATGCACGACACGTCACACAAGGCCCCCGTGTGGGCCATGCGCTACCTGCTATTTATTGCCGGCATGGGGGGATTGCTGTACGGCATAGACATCGGCATCATCGCCGGCGCCCTGCCCTACCTGGAATCGACGGCCTCCGTGGCCTGGAAACTGACAGCCCAGCAACTGAGCTTTATCGTCGCCGCCGTGCTGCTGGGTTCCGTCCTGTCGTCGCTGTTCGCCGGCGCCCTGGCCGACCTCTTGGGCCGGCGCTGGGTGATGTTTCTGGCCGGCGCCCTGTTCAGCGCCAGCATCCCGCTGATCGCGCTGGCCGACGGCTACACGCCGCTGCTGCTGGGCCGTCTGCTGCAAGGCATCAGCGGCGGCTTGATCGGCGTCGTCGTGCCCCTGTACCTGGCTGAATGCCTGCCCGCGCAGCAGCGCGGACGGGGCGCCGCCCTGTTCCAGCTGCTGCTGACCATCGGCCTGGTGGCCGCCGCCCTGATCGGCCTGATGCAGGCGCAGACGGTGGAAACGGCCACGCAGGCCGCGCAAGCGTTGCCGGAAGCGGGCCGCGTCGCCGCCATCTTCACGGCCAAGGACCAGGCCTGGCGCAGCATCTTCTGGGTCTGTTTGACGCCGGGCCTCGTGTTTACCGTCGGCGCCCTGCTGCTGGCCGAGTCGCCGCGCTGGCTGGCGCAACGGGGCCGCATCGAGCAGGCGCGCCAGTCGCTGCTGCGCACGCGTTTGCCCGCCGCCGCCGACATCGAGCTGCGCGAGATGCAAGATACGCCCGAGAATACGGCCAAGGCAAGCGGCAAGGCAAAAGACCCGCTGCTGAGCCGCCGCTACGTGCTGCCCTTCCTGCTCGCTTGTTTGATCCTCGCCTGCACGCAGGCGACGGGCATCAATTCCATCCTCGCCTATGTCGTCAATATCCTGAACCAGGCCGGCCTGTCGGGCGCCTCGGCCAACATGGCCGACGTCTTGCTGAAAGTACTCAATGCCGTGATGACGGTGGTGGCCGTGCTGCTGGTCGACCGCAAGGGCCGCAAGTTCCTGCTGATGCTGGGCACGGGCGGCATCGTCGTCTCGCTGCTGGCGGCCGGCCTGCTGTTCCGCGGCGCCGAAGCGCATCTGGCCGACGTGCGCCCCGCCATCGCCGCGCAAGTGCAGGCCGATGGCCTGGCCCTGAACCTCGACGCGGCCGCCTTGACGGCCCTGGGTGCGGCGGCCGACGGCACGCCGCAGCAGCTGACCATCGCCTACGCCTACGGCCCGTTCACCAACGTGAAAAGCCTGCGCAGCGACGACCCCGTGCTGCGCCAGGTGACGATCGCCCGCGACGACGCCGTGCAGCCTGACAGCGTGATCGGCGCGTTCTTCCGCAAGCTGCACCTGAACCCGTTCGCCGACCCGGCCGCCGGACACGAAGCGCCGCTGCGCATCGAGAAGGCCAGCCTGGGCCCCGTGCCCTCGTCGACGCACGGCTGGCTGGTGGCCATTGCCATCTGCGTGTTCGTGTCCAGCTTTGCCGTGGGACCGGGCGTGTGCGTGTGGCTGGCCCTGTCCGAACTGATGCCGACGCGCATCCGCTCGAACGGCATGAGCATCGCGCTGCTGGTCAACCAGTTCGTCTCGACGGTGATCGCCGCCATCTTCCTGCCGACCGTGGGCTTGCACGGCTATTCGACCCTGTTCTTCTTTGGCGCCGGCTGCACGGTGCTGTATTTCCTGGCGGCAGCGTTTTTGCTCCCCGAAACCAAGGGCAAGACCTTGGAAGAGATCGAAGCGCACTTTGCCAAGTAAGCCAGAGTAACCAACTGTAGCAGTCTCCTTTCCAGCCCCGGGCCACCATCCGGGGCTGTTTTTTTGCCTGCCGGACAAGTTTGCGGGGCTGGCGCGCACGGCACCGTACGGTTTTCCTTCTGGAATCAAGGGCGCGTGGGCTAGAATCTGGCTGCGTCGTGCTACTCACGAGGCGGCAATGGCGCCATGACAAAAACCACCAGGAGACACAGTGAGCTTATTTAGAACCAAGAATTTGGATGACATGATCGCCCACAGCAAGAAACCGGGAGGTCTGGCGAAAGTGCTGGGGCCCTTCGACCTTGTCCTCATGGGCATAGGCGCCATCGTCGGCACGGGCATTTTCGTGCTGACCGGCACGGGCGCCCTGACGGCCGGGCCCGCCCTGTCGCTGTCGTTCGTCGTGGCGGCCGTCGCCTGCTGCTTCGCCGCCCTGTGCTACGCGGAATTCGCTTCCACCGTGCCCGTGGCCGGTTCCATCTACACCTACAGCTATGCCACTTTGGGCGAGCTGGCCGCCTGGATGATAGGCTGGGACTTGCTGCTCGAGTACGGCCTGGCCGCGGCCGCCGTCTCCGTCGGCTGGTCCGGCTACTTCCAGTCGCTGCTGTCAGGCTTTGGCATCGCCTTGCCCGTCGCCCTGACGGCAGCGCCCGGCGCCCTGCCTGGCGTGACCACCTTCATCAACCTGCCGGCCCTCGTCATCATGCTGCTGCTGACGGCCATGCTGGGCTGGGGCGTGCGCGAATCGGCGCGCCTGAACAACATCATGGTGGCCATCAAGGTAGGCGTGGTCCTGCTGTTCATCATCTTCGGCGCGCGCCACGTGCAGCCCGCCAACTGGCAGCCCTACATGCCGTTCGGCTACCACGGCATGCTGAGCGCCGCCGCCCTCGTCTTCTTCGCCTTCATCGGCTTCGACGCCGTCACTTCGGCCGCCGAGGAAGTCAAAAAACCGTCGCGCGACCTGCCGATCGGCATCATAGGATCCTTGGCCGTGTGCGCCGTGCTGTACGTCGTGGTGTCGGCCATCATGACGGGCATCGTGCCATATCAAAAATTCCTCGGCGTCGACCATCCCGTCTCGCTGGCCCTGCAGTATGCGGGTGAAAACTGGATCGCCGGCTTCGTCGACCTGGGCGCCATCCTCGGCATGACCACCGTGATCCTCGTGATGGCCTTCGGCCAGACGCGCATCATCTTCGCCATGTCGCGCGACGGCTTGCTGCCCAAGCGCCTGTCGACCGTGCACCCGCGCTTCCACACGCCGTTCTTCGCCACCTGGCTGGTCGGCATCGTCTTCGGCCTGATCGCCGCCGTGATCCCGCTCAACATCCTCGCTGAGCTGATCAACATCGGTACCCTGGCCGCCTTCACCATGGTCTCCGTCGCCGTCGTGGTGCTGCGCAAGAAGCGTCCGGACCTGCCGCGCGCCTTCCGCTGCCCTGGCGTGCCGTACGTGCCGGCGCTGGCCGTGATCCTGTGCGTGGGCCTGATGACCTTCCTGAGCTGGGTCACCTGGGTGGCCTTTACCATCTGGCTCGTGATCGGCCTGGTCATCTACTTCGGCTACGCGCGCCGCCGTTCGCTGCTGCATCCGCAACAGTAATCCCTCCACTGCGCCATCGCAGTAAGATGGCGGTCTCGCAACCCCGCAGACCGCCATCGATGCAACGCTCCCCCGACCTCATCAAACAGCTGGACCACAGCACGGACCAGCTCAAGCGCGCGCGCCTGCGCAACATGCAGTGGCTGGCCGTTGGCTTGCTGCTGCTCGCCGCGCTGGTCTTTGCCGTGGCCCGCTCGCAGCGCGGCGGCCACCCGGCCTGGGGCTATGTGGAAGCGTTCGCCGAAGCGTCCATGGTGGGCGCGATCGCCGACTGGTTCGCCGTCGTCGCCCTGTTCCGCCACCCGCTGGGCATTCCCTTGTGGCATACGGCCATCATCCCGAACAGCAAGGCCGACATCGGGCGCAGCCTGGGCGCCTTCGTGGAAAACCATTTCATTACCGAGCAAGGCATCGCCGAGCGCATCGCGCAAGCCGACCCCGCCGCGCGCCTGGGCGCCTGGCTGGCCGACGAAGCCCACGCGCGGCAGCTGGGCATGGCCAGCGCCGGCGTGGCGAAACAGCTGCTGGCGATGGCCGACCACGACAAGCTGGGCCACCTGCTGCGCGAACAGGCCAGCGGCTACCTGGGTCAATTGAACCTGTCGGACGTGGCGGCCGACTGCATCGATGCGCTGATCGCCGACGGCAAGCCGCAAGAATTGCTGGACTTCCTGCTCGACCGCGGCGCCGCCTACCTCGACGACGAGGCGCACCACGCGGCCATCGGCGACTTCGTGCTGGGCGCCTTCCAGATCGAGAACGCGCTGATCAAAAAAGCCGTGAAAGCGTACGAGCCGCGCATGATCGCCTCGCTGCAAAAATTCGCCATCGCCGTGCGCATCGATCCCGATCACCCGCTGCGCCAGCGCATCGCCGGCTGGATCGCCGACAGCGCGCTGCACCTGAAGGCCGACCCGCAGTGGCAGGACACGGTGCGCCGCTACCAGTTGCAACTGATCGCCAGCGACACGGTGCAAGCCATGCTGGGCGACGTGTGGAAGCACATCAGCACGCGCGTGCTGGCCGACCTGCACGCGGACCAGCCCGTGCTGGCGCAAGCCATCGCCAGCCTGGCGCGCAACACGGGCCGGGTGCTGGGCACGGACGACCATGCGCGGGCATGGCTGAACGGCGCCATCGTCGCCGGCAGCGGCTCGCTGGTGCGCCGCTACCGGGGCGAGGTGGGCGCCTTCATCGCCAGCCGCCTCGACTTGTGGAGCAAGGAAGAAATGAGCGAACGCATCGAACTGGCCATCGGGCGCGACCTGCAATTCATCCGCATCAACGGCACCATCGTGGGCGGCCTGGCCGGCTTGCTCATTTACGCGGCCAGCCAGGCGTTCTAAGCAGGCTTACCAGCGTGGCACGGCGCTGACCGGTGCCGCATGCGAAGGAAAATGCGGCAGCACTTCCTGCGCCAGCTCCCGCAGCACCTCGGCGGCCGGACGCCGGCCATGCTGGATGCCCAGTGCCGCATGGTTGACGCCCGCTTCCTGCCATTCCCCCAGCAGATCGATCAAGCCCTTGCGCCCCGTGCGCAGCACATAGCCGCTGCGCACGGGCGTGCGCGGATAGTCGGGGTCGTCCACCAGGTCCAGCCACTCATTGCACATGTGTGGGCGGAAGCCGCCATCCGGGATGCACTGGCGCCAGGCGCGGATCTTTTCCGCCAGCCGGCGCGGCCCGTCCGGCGTATCGGTCGCTTCCGGATACGTCAGCCAGCCATCGGCATGCCGCCCTATCCACTCAAGCGGCTGGCCCGAGGAACTGGTGACGATCAGGGGAATGGCGCCCGCCACGGGCTTGGGCAGCAGTTCGAGACCCTCGAGCTTGCCCAGCGGGCTGCTGACATCCACGGGGCCAGGGCGCAGCAATTGGCGGAACAGGTGCACGGCCTGCGCATAGCGTTCGCCACGCGTATCGTACGGCACGCCATATGCGGGAAATTCGCTGGCGCGGTCGCCCGAGGCCGTGCCCAGCACCAGGCGCCCGCCCGACAACTGGTCGATGCTGGCGGCCGCCTTGGCCAGGTCGATCGGATGGCGCAGGGTAAAAATGGCGCTGCCCGTGGCCAGGGCCAGCGAGTCCGTGCGCGCCGCCAGGTAGGCGAGATAGGTCCATGGGTCGAACAGCTGGCCCGCATCGCCGAAGCGCGGGTCGAACAGGGGAATATCGCGCACCCAGGCGGCGGCGAAGCCTTGCCTGTCCATGGCGGCGACCAGGTCGGCCTGGCCGGCCAGCGCCCGCATGTCGCCCTGGTAAAAACGCAGCGGCAGGTAAATGCCGAGGGTAAGCGCGCCGGGCGCGAACATGCGGCGGTAGCCGCGGTGCTGCGTGAAGGCCTGCGACGAGGCGCCTGCCGTGATGTCATTGCTCATGCTGTTCCTCGATAAAAATCAGGCGCCCGTGGCGGGCGCGGGGATAGTGACGCCCAGCCGCACGGCCGGACGCGCCGCCACGCGGGCGTACCAGCTGCTGACATGGGGCCAGGCGGATAAATCGAAGCCGACGATGCGGGCGATGTGCAGCCAGCCGAAGCTGGCGATGTCGGCAATGGAATAGCCGTCGCCGGCCAGGTAGGCGTTGGCCGCCAGGCGGCCATCCATGGTGGCCAGCGCCGCGCCGCAAAGCTGGCGAAAGTGTGCCGTGGCGGCCGCATTTGCGCCTCTCTCCTCGATCTCGAAATGCACGCGCTGGCCCAGCACCGGCCCCATGCTGGCCGCATGAAATTGCAGCCAGGTGATGGCGCCCCAGCGCTGCGCGGGCGCTGCGGGCAGCAGCCGCCCCGTCTTCTCGGCCAGGTACAGCAGGATGGCGGCCGACTCGAACACGGTGACGCCCGTCTCGTGGTCGACCAGCACGGGAATGCGCCCGTGCGGATTGAGGGCCAGGAAAGCGGGCAGCCGGTGTTCGCCCTGGTCGATGCGCACATGGCGCAATTGATACGGCAAGCCCAGTTCGGCCAGTGCGATGGTGGCCTTGAAGCCGTTGGGCGAGCTGTCGGTGTAGAGTTCAAGCGAACCCGCGGGGGATGTGATGCTGTGCATGGAGTATCCTGTCGATATAGTTTTACTGAAGTAAAATAAGCGTTGCAAACACCGCCATCCTCGCTCTTATTTTCAGCGAATGGAAACGATGATTTTTGCTGTCTTACTATAGAAAAACTATATCAATGAAACATCCTTTACCGCTCCAGGCGCTGCGCGCCTTTGTCGAAGTGGGCCAACGCGGCAGCATCAAGGCCGCCGCCGAAGCGCTGCACGTGACGTCGGGCGCCGTCAGCCAGCAAATCCGCCTGCTGGAAGAACGGGTCGGCATGCCCCTGTTTACGCGCGAACGCCAGGGCTTGCGCCTGACCGAAGCGGGCGCCATGGTCCACCCCACCCTGCTGGGTGCCTTTGCGCAGATCGCCGGCGCCAGCCAGGCGCTGGAAGACATGGGTGGGCGCCAGACGCTCACCGTCAGCACGGTCGCCACCTTTGCCGCCGCGTGGCTGGTGCCGCGCCTGGGCCGCTTCAACCAGCGCCACCCGCAAATCGAGGTGCGCGTGGAAGCCACGTCGGCGCTGGTCGACCTGCGCCGCGACAGGGTCGACGTGGCCTTGCGCCACGGCCTGGGAGAGTATCCGGGCTTGCAGGTGACGCGGTTAATGGCACCCGTGCTGGTGCCCGTCGCCAGCCCCGCCCTGATGGCAGGCCAGCCGCCCATCACCACGCCCGGCGATTGCCTGCGCTACCCGCTGCTGCACGATACGGACCGCGCCGACTGGCCCTTGTGGCTGGCCGCGCATGGCGCCCCGGACGGCAGCGCCGATGCGGCGCGGGCGTTGCGCGGCTCGGCCTTCGAAGATGATTTTCTGTTGATACGCGCGGCCGAGGCGGGACAGGGACTGGCCCTGGTGCCGCAGCTGTACGCGCAGGAGGAAATCGCCGCGGGACGCCTGGTGCAAGTGCTGGACTTGCCCTGGCCCGCGCGCTTTGCCTACTACCTGGTGACGCGGCCCGACGCGGCCACGCGCCCTGCCGTCCAGGCATTCATGGCATGGATACGCGAGGAGGCGCAGGCCGCGAGCTAGAGTCCATGCTCGCCTGCCGCGCACGACACCACGCCGCACATGGCGCTGAACGGCGCCGGCATGCCGGCGCGTCCCGTGGCGATGCAGGCCGCGGCCGGCACCACTGCCAGCAACAGGGCCAGGTAAGCGATCGCCTTCAGGCGCTGCATCGATGCATGGCGCACCTGCGCCCCGTGTGGATAGCCCTTGCCCGCCTCTACGCTGCCTCTTGCCGACATCTTCGTATGCATGTCCGTCTCCTCTCTCCACAGTCAATGGTGTTGCTTCACTGCATTTTGCTACATAAATTTACCGAATACAATAAATAAATTCACGAAAAAATCGTTTTTTCTTTCCGCGAGCAAACGAAACAAAGAAGAAAACTTTGCTCACCATAGGAAGAAATGGCCCAGCATCAGCTGTTTACGCTCTACGCCCCCGAACTTAGCTGTGTCGAAAATCCAAATAAAATCATGAAAATCACAATATTCGTTGAAATCATTTTTATTTGATGTATGATGCGTATAAAGGAGCGCCCAAGGCGGTTCGGCAGACCTCTTTGCCTCGACCGCACGGCATCTCCACCTTCTTTGTAGGGGACAAGCAGATGAACAGAATCCTGGCCTTGCGCCTGCTCGACGCCGCCGATGACGCCGCCGTCATCATCGATGCGGGCTCGCGCATCCGCTATGCGAACGATGCCATGTATGCGCTGAGCGGCTATGCCGCGGGCAGCTTGCCAGGCCAGCCGATCGAGGCGCTGCTGCCCGACGCCGTGCGCGAGCAGCATGGCGCGCAGAACGGCGCGTATCTGGCCGGCTACACGAAGTCCAGGGTGCTGGGCCACAAGCGCCATTTCGCCATTCGCCACCGCGATGGCACGATGCTGCCCATCGTGCTCAAGGCCATGGACCTGGGCACCCTCGACGATGAAAACTTCATGGGCGCCTTTTTCATTGACCAGCGCCGCGAACTGGCCATCGAACAGCAGAACGCGGCCCGCTGGCAGCAGTTGCAGCGCATCGCCCTCAGCGATCCCCTGACCCAGCTGCCCAACCGCCGCGCCTTCGAAATCGACGCCGTGCGCACGGCGGCGCGCTCCAGGCGCTCGGGCCACCCGATGACCATCGGCATCGCCGACATCGATTTCTTCAAGCATGTCAATGACCAGCATGGCCATGCGGCCGGCGACGCCGTGCTGCAAGCCATCGCGGCCATCATCCTGGCCCAGGCACGGGCCGCCGATGTCGTCGCCCGCGTGGGCGGCGAGGAATTCGGCTTGCTGTTCCCCCATACGGACCTGGCCAGGGCGCGCCAGGTGGCCGAGCGCATCCGCCTTGCCGTGGCCGCGGCGCAGGTCGATGTCGAGCACGCGCCCATCGCCGCGACGATCAGCATCGGCCTGGCGCCGCTGCCGGCGGACGGCGACTGGAAAGCGGGCTTCACGCAGGCCGACGCCGCCCTGTACCAGGCCAAGAAAAATGGCCGCAACCGCGTCGAGCAGGCTTGAACCCCGCCCGGCGATCTTCGCAGTCTCATGCAGTACGCAGCACCTGACAGGAGCAAGCACATGGAAACGACGACGACACATGCCGCGGCAGCGGGTCAACGGGCGCAAGCGGGCGCCCGCGAATTGCTGGTCTTTGGACTCGGCAAGGAGGAATACGCGATCGACATCGGCCTGGTGCAGGAAATCCGCGGCTACGGCGCCGTCACCCGCATCGCCAACGCGCCCGCCTTCCTCAAGGGCTTCATCCACCTGCGCGGCAGCATCGTGCCGCTGGCCGACCTGCGCATCGCGCTGGGCCAGGCCGAGCCCGCGTACGATGCCTCGACGGTGGTGATCATCCTCGTCTTCGCGCATGGCGCCACCGGCATCGTGGTCGACCGCGTGGCCGACGTGGTGCCGCTGGCGCCGGCGCAGATCAAGCCACCGCCGCAGCTGCACGGCTCGGCCATGGCCGGCCACGTGACGGCCATCGGCGCCCTCGGCGAGCGCATGCTGATCGTGCTCGACATGGACAGCCTGCTGGCGGGCCTGGGCATGCACGCCACGGGCGAGCTGGCGGCCTGAACCAGCCGCCGCCGTCCCGTCCGCCACCTGACCGCCATCCGCCGGAGACACCATGAGCATCCTGATCGTCGATGACAACGACACCAACCTGAGCCTGCTATCGACCCTGGCGTCCAAGGCCAGCAGCATCGAGACGGTCTGCATGAGCGATCCCGTCGATGCGCTGTACTGGTGCGAATCGCACGTGCCGGACCTGGTCTTGCTCGACTACCGCATGCCCAGCCTGTCGGGCAACGAGTTCCTCAGCATTTTCCGCAAGATGGGCGGCATGGCCGACATCCCCATCATCATGGTGACCACGGAAAACGACCGCGCCGTGCGCAAGCAGGCCTTTTCGCTGGGCGTCACCGAGTTTCTCACCAAGCCCGTCGACACCATCGAATTCAGCCTGCGCGTGCGCAATCTGCTGGCCCTGCGCACGGCGCAAACCATGCTGGCCGACCGCGCCAAGCTGCTCGAACACGAAGTGGCCCAGGCCATCGCCAACGTCACGGCCAGGGAGATGGAACTGGTCACGCGCCTGGCGCGGGCGGCCGAATTCCGCGACCCGGAAACGGGCGCCCACATCATGCGCATGGCGCGCTACTCGGCGCTGATCGCCAGGAACCTGGGCATGGATGCGCAATGGCAGGACCTGCTGCTCAAGGCAGCGCCCATGCACGACGTGGGCAAGCTGGCCACGCCCGACCATATCCTGCTCAAGCCGGGGCGGCTCGATCCCGATGAAATGGCCATCATGCGCCTGCATGCGAAGATCGGCGGCCATATCCTGGCCGGCAGCGACTCGCCGCTGATCCGCCTGGCCGAGGAAATCGCCTGCGGCCACCACGAAAAATATGACGGCAGCGGCTATCCGGACGGCCTGGCGGGCGAGCAGATACCGCTGTCGGCGCGCATCGTCGCCGTGGCCGACGTCTTCGACGCGCTCAGCTCGGAGCGCCCGTACAAGCCGGCCTGGCCTCTGGCGCAGGCGCGCCAGTACCTGGAGGAAAACCGGGGCGGCCATTTCTGCCCGCTGTGCCTCGACGCCTTCCTGGGCGCCTGGGACGAGGTGCTCGCCATCCGCGACAGCCTGCCCGACCCCGTCCAGCAACACGCCCACCCACTGTAAGCGAGGAGCCTGCCATGCGCGTGCAACAACTGATCCTGAACAGCCATGCCGACTTCGATGCGGCCCTGGCGCCGCTGGCCGCCATGACGCCCGACCTGGTGCTGGTCTTCGGCGCCTGCCCCTATTTCGCCACGCCCGACCTCACGGCGGCGCTGCGCCGGCAGCTGCCCGGCGCCGTCATCGCCGGCTGCTCCACGGCAGGCGAGATCGCCGGCAAGCGCGTCCACGACGACAGCTGCGTCATCACCGCCATCCGCTTCGCCCACACCACGGTGGCGATTGCCGACGCCATCATCTGCGACATGGCCGATTCGCACGACACGGGCGAGCGCCTGGCGCAGGCCCTGCCGCACGATGGCCTGACGGCCGTCTTCATGCTGGGCACGGGCGTGGCCATCAACGGCAGCGCCCTGATCGCGGGTCTGCAGGCGAACCTGCCGCCTGGCGTGACGGTGTCGGGCGGACTGGCGGCGGACGGCGGCGCCTTCCTCCAGACGTGGACCCTGGGCCCGCGCGGCGCGGCCGACAATACCATCGTCGCCGTCGGCCTGTACGGCGAACGCATCCGCCTCGGCTACGGCAGCCATGCGGGCTGGGAAGCGTTCGGCCCCGCGCGCAAGGTGACGCGCTGCGTCGACAACGTGCTGTATGGCCTCGATGGCGCGCGGGCGCTCGACATCTACAAGCTGTACCTGGGCGACCATGCGCGCGACCTGCCCGCTTCAGGCCTGCTGTTCCCGTTTGAAATGCTCACGGCCGCGCATGAAAAAAGCAATGTGTTTCGCACCATCCTCGCCGTCGATGAAGAGCAAGGTTCGCTGACCCTGGCCGGCGACATCCTCGCCGACGGTTACCTGAGACTGATGCATTCCAGTACCAACCGGCTGATCGACGGGGCCGAGACGGCCGCGCGCAGCGTCGCCCCCCACGCCGATGCGCAGGGCGACCAGCTGGCCCTGCTGGTCAGCTGCGTGGGACGCAAGCTGGTGATGGGCGACCGGGCCGAGGAAGAGGTCGAAGCCGTGGCCGACCTGCTGGGCGGCGCGCCCTGCATCGCCGGCTTTTACTCGAACGGCGAAATCGGCATCGCCCAGCCATCCGGCGCCTGCCAGCTGCACAACCAGACGATGACCGTGACTGTGTTGAGCGAAGCATGAACCGCACCCTGGCACGCCAATTGAACCGCGTCTGCGATATCGACTCGGATAGCGCCTGCGCCGCCCTGCTGGAACAGGCGCAGACACTGTGCGGACAGGCGGACACGCCGCCCGAACTGGCCGGTTTCCTGGCCGGCTTGCCAGCCCTGCTGCAGCGCATCGACGGCGCCTACGAACAGTCCGAACGCGACCTGGACCTGCGCTCGCGCAGCCTGGAACTGAGTTCGAATGAACTGAGCATGACGAATGACCTGCTGCGCACGGAACTGGCCAGCCGCAACCGCGTGATCCAGTCGCTGCGCGTGGCGGCCGTGCGCCTGCTCGACAACAACGATTCCGGCCTGCGCCTGCCGCAGGAAGGCGATATCGAGGGCCTGTCGGTGCTGCTGGCCGAGCTGGTGTCGCAGCAGGAACTGCGCCGCATCGAATTGCAGAACCAGCGCTTTGCGATGGACCAGCACGCCATTGTCAGCATCACCGACACGGCCGGCGTCATCATCTATGTCAACGACAAGTTCTGCGCCATCAGCGGCTTCGCGCGCGAAGAGCTGATCGGCCAGACGCACCGCCTGATCAATTCGCACGCGCATCCGGACACCTTCTTTGCGCAGATGTGGCAAACCATTACGGCCGGCCAGGTCTGGCACGGCGAAATCTGCAACCACGCCAAGAATGGCGGGCAATACTGGGTCGACGCCACCATCGTGCCCTTCCTCGACGCGGCCGGAAAACCCTATCAGTACATCGCCATCCGCACGGAAATCAGCGACAGCAAGCGCATGGCCGAGACCATCGCGAAAAGCGAGCGCGAATACCGCAACGTCGTCAACAGCCTCAATGAAGTGGTCTTCCGCACGGACCTGCACGGCGCCTGGACCTTCCTGAACCCCGCCTGGCACACCATCACGGGCTTTGGCGCCGCCGGCAGCCTGGGCAAGAGCGTGCTGCAATTCGTCGATCCGCGCGACCGCGACCGCGCCGCGGCCGGCCTGTCCCAGCTGCTGGGCGGCCAGGTCGACAGCATGCGCCATGAAGCGCGCTACGTGACCCGCGACGGCGACGTGCGCTGGATCGATGTGTGCGCGCGCGCCGAACGCGATGGCCAGGGGCAACTGGCCGGTATCACGGGCAGCCTGACGGACATCACGGAGCGGCGCCAGGCGGCGCGCGAGCTGCGCCACAACCTCAACTTCGTCGACGCGCTGATCGAAACCATCCCTATCCCCTTGTACCTGAAGGATGTGCAGGGCCGCTACCTGCGCGCCAACCGCGCCTTCTGCGCCTTCTTCCACCTCGACCAGGCGCGCATCCCGGGCCTGACGGTGGCCGACATCCTGCCGCAGCAGCAGGCGCAGCAAGCGCTGCAGCACGACCTGGCACTGCTGCAGGACCGGGGCAACCAGTCGTATGAAGACCGGCTGACCGTCGGCAAGCGGCAGGTCGATGTCCTGTGCAGCAAGGCGGCCCTGCTGAAGTCCGACGGCAGCCTGCACGGTCTGGTGGGCACCATCGTCGACATTTCCAGTCAAAAGGCGGCCGAGCGCGCGCTGCTGCTGGCCAAGGAAGTGGCCGAATCGGCCAGCCGCTCGAAGAGCGAATTCCTGGCCAACATGAGCCACGAGATCCGCACGCCGATGAACGGCATCCTCGGCATGACGGACCTGGTGCTCGATTCCGATCTCGATGCCCACCAGCGCAAATACCTGGAAATCGTCAAAGCCTCGGCCGACGCCCTGCTGTGCATCATCAACGACATCCTCGATTTCTCGAAGATCGAGGCGGGCATGCTGACCCTGGAAAGCATCCCCTTCGACCTGCGCCAGCTGCTGCAGGAAACCATGCGCGCGCACGCCATGCGGGCGCAGACCAGCGGCCTGGAACTGGTGCTCGACGTCGACCCCGCGCTGCCGCACACCCTGCTCGGCGACCCGGGCCGGCTGCGCCAGGTGCTGACCAATCTCGCGGGCAACGCCATCAAGTTCACGCCGCATGGCGAGGTGGTCGTCAGCGCCCGGCTGCGCGCCAGCGGCGATGGCGTGGCCAGCCTGCGCCTGAGCGTGCGCGACACGGGCATCGGCATCGCCGCCGACATGCAGGAGGCCGTCTTCGACGCCTTCCAGCAGGAAGACGGGTCGACCACGCGGCGCTTCGGCGGCACGGGACTGGGCCTGTCGATCACGCGCCGCCTGGTGACGATGATGGATGGCGGCATCGGCCTGACGAGCGAACTGGGCAAGGGCAGCTGCTTCACCGTGGACCTGGCCCTGCCCATCGGCGAGCAGCAGCCCCTGGCGCCGCCGCCCGGCGCCTCGCTGGCCGCACGCAACATCCTGCTGGTGGACGACAATCCCAGCAGCCTGACCATCCTGCGCCGGATCTTCGAGCACAGCGGCGCCACGGTCACCGCCTGCGAGTCGGGCGAGGCGGCGCTGGCGCACTGCCGCGGCGCCTTGCCGGCGGACTGCGTCATCATGGACTTCGCCATGCCCGGCATGAACGGCTTCGACACGGCATCGGCGCTGGCCGCCCTGCCCCACTGGAGCCAGGCGCCCATCGTCATGCTGTCGTCCTGCGGCAGCCTGGGCGACGCGGCGCGCTGCCGCGAACTAGGCATTGGCGGCTACCTGCTCAAGCCTGCCAGCCCCGAGGAATTGCTGACCGTCGCCATGAGCGTGCTGGGCACCCGCCGCGGCATGCCCAGCGCCGCGCCCGTAGCGACACGCCAGGCCGTACGCGAAAGCATGCCCGGCCTGGACATCCTGCTCGTCGAGGACAACGCCATGAACCGCGAACTGGCCACGGTGCTGCTGTCGAATGCGGGCCACCGCGTCACGCACGCGGCAAACGGCCGCATCGCCCTCGATTGCCAGGCCGCCGGCCATTTCGACATGATCCTGATGGACTTGCAAATGCCGGAGATGGGCGGTTTCGAAGCCACCGCGCAGATCCGCGCGCGCGAAGCGCAAGGCATGCCGCGGAGCGTCATCATCGCCATGACGGCCAGCGCCCTCGAAGGCGACCGGGAACGCTGCATCGCCGGGGGCATGGACGACTACCTGTCCAAGCCGTTCCGCACGGCCGCCTTCCACAGCCTGATCGAGCAGCATGTGCTGCAGATAAACAAACAGACGCCGCGCTTCGGCTACGGCGCCGCGCTGGCCCAGGCCGACGCCGACGTGATCGGCATCATCGGCGCATCGTTCCTGACCGGCTTGCCGGCGCAGCTGGAGGCACTGCGCACGGCACTGCGCGCGGGCGACCGGGCCACCGTCAGCCGGCAGGCGCACACGCTGGCCGGCTTGCTGGCCAATTTCCGCGCCGCACCGGCCGTCGCCATCGCCGCCGCTATCGAGCGAGAAGCGGCAAAGGCGCCGCAGGGTGCGCTGCTGGCGCGGCTCGATGCGCTGGAAGAGCAACTGCGGCTGTTTGTGCAGGAAACGGACACGGCCATCCAGGCGGCAAGCCACATGCTGCACGCATCCGGCCAAACTTGATGTAGATCATAATTTTTTAAACAAGCTCTTGCTATCCTGTAAAAAAATGACAGGAGCCCTGGATGAGCAAGACGCAGCCGAGCGAAGCGGCGCACGACGTTGAACATGAGCGCCTGGGCAGCGCCTGGCAAGGCGTGCCGGCGCCCGATTATCCGGAGACCGCGCCGGAAGGCGCCACCCTGGACTTGCTGCTGAACGCCTGGCTGGGCAAGTTCACGGGCGGCATTTCGCCGGCCGCGCTGGGCAACGCCTATGCCGACTGGCTCAGCCACCTGGCGCTGGCGCCGTCGAAGCAGCAAACCCTGCTGCAGGAAGCGTGGAAGAAGATCGGCCGCTGGCAACAATATGCCTTGCAATCGGCCATGGCCGGCGGCGCCTTCGAGCCGCCATGCATCGCGCCGCTGCCGCAGGACCGGCGCTTCGACGATCCGGCCTGGCGGCGCTGGCCGTACAACCTCGTCTACCAGGGTTTCCTGCTGCAGCAGCAATGGTGGCACCGCGCCACCACGGGCGTGCGCGGCGTCACGCCGCACCACGAGGATGTCGTCACGTTTACCGTGCGCCAGTGGCTCGACATGCTGGCACCGTCGAACTTCATGCTGACCAATCCCGTGGTCCAGCAAGCGGCCCTCGAGAGCGGCGGCGCCAGCCTGGCGCGCGGCGCGCAGCACCTGGCCGAAGACTGGCAGCGCGCCGCCATGGGACCGTATGCGCCCGACACGCGCCGCTACAAGGTGGGCGGGAACGTGGCCGTCACGCCGGGCAAGGTGGTCTACCGCAACGACTTGATCGAATTGATACAGTACGCGCCCACGACCGCCAAGGTGCATGCGACGCCCCTGCTGTTCGTGCCCGCATGGATCATGAAGTTCTACATCCTCGACCTGTCGCCGCACAATTCGCTGGTGCGCTACCTGGTGGGCCAGGGCCACACGGTATTCATGATTTCCTGGAAAAACCCCACGCAAGAAGACCGCGAGCTGTCGCTGGAAGACTACCGCCAGCTGGGCGTGATGGAGGCGCTCGACGCCGTTGTGCGCATCACGGGCGCGCCGCAGGTGCACGCGGCCGGCTACTGCCTGGGCGGCACCCTGCTGGCGATCGCCGCCGCCACGATGGCGCGCGATGGCGATGCGCGCCTGGCCAGCCTCACCATGCTGGCCTCGCAGGCGGACTTCAAGGAACCGGGCGAACTGTCGCTGTTCATCGACGAGAGCCAGGTCAGCTTCCTGGAAGCGGCCATGTGGAAGCAGGGTTACCTCGATACCAAGCAGATGGCGGGCGCCTTCCAGCTGCTGCGCTCGAACGACCTGATCTGGTCGCGCCAGCTGCGCCATTATCTGCTTGGCGAAGACGAGCAGGACAGCGACCTGATGGCCTGGAATGCGGATGCCACGCGCATGCCCTGCCGCATGCACTCGGAATACCTGCGCCGTCTGTTCCTGCACAACGACCTGGCCGAAGGCCGCTACCGCACGGCGGGCCGCCACATCGCCCTGCCCGACATCGACGCGCCCATCTTTGCCGTCGGCACCTTGACGGACCACGTGGCGCCGTGGCGCTCGGTGTACAAGCTGCAGCTGCTGACCGACACGGACGTCACCTTCCTGCTCACCTCGGGCGGCCACAATGCGGGCGTGGTCTCGCCGCCGGGCCAGCCGCGCCGCAGCTACCAGCTGGCCACGCACGGCCACGACGCACCCTACATCGACGCGGACAGCTGGCAGCGCGACGTGCCGCACCACGACGGTTCGTGGTGGCCCGCCTGGCAGGCATGGCTGGCGCAGCGCTCCGGCGCGCAAGTGGCGCCGCCGCCCATGGGGCCCGACCTGGGCGACGCACCTGGCCGCTACGTGCTGCAAACCTGACCACCGACAACCAAGCGACAACCGAGCGACTACCGAGGAAAACGCCATGCCCTACACCACCCTGCTGGTCCACGTCGACAATTCCCGCCACTGCGCCCAGCGCATCCGCCTGGCCGTGCGCCTTGCCGTTGCCGACGGCGCGCACCTGATCGGCTCGGCCATGAGCGGCATCTCGCGCTACGCGTATGGCGGCGGCGTCAACGCGCTGCAGTTTGCGCCGGCGCAGATGCAGGCGCTGCGCACCCAGGCCAGCGAGGCCTTGCACGACTTCGAGCGCATCGCCCGCGAAGAAGGCCTGGGAACCTATGAAACGCGCTTCGTCGACGACGACGCGCAAGGCGCGCTGCTGCTGCAGGCACGCTATTGCGACTTGCTGATCCTGGGCCAGACGGATGCGCAGGATACGCCGTCGCGCGTCATCGCCGGCACGCCCGAATACCTGATGCTCCACTGCGGCCGGCCCGTGCTGATGGTGCCGCACACGCCGTCCGCCGCGCCAGCGGGCATCGCGCAGCATCCGCTGCTGGCCTGGAACGGCAGCGCCGAAGCGCTGCGCGCCATCACCGATGCGCTGCCGCTGCTGCAAGGGGCGCGGCAAGTCACGCTGGCCGTCGTCAATTCGCACGCCCAGCCGGCCGCGCATGGCGAGCAGCCAGGCGCCGACCTGGCCCTGTACCTGGCGCGCCACGGCGTCAACGTCGAGGTGCTGCAGCACGACACGCCGCCGGGCCAGGACGTGGGCACGGCCCTGCTGGCCATGGCGGCCCAGCGGCACTGCGACCTGCTCGTGATGGGCTGCTACGGCCACATGCGCCTGCGCGAAGCGCTGCTGGGCGGCGTCACGCGCACGGTGCTGCAGGAGATGACGTTACCGGTGCTGGTGTCGCACTAGCGCGGCCGTTCGGTCATGTCGGCATGCCGTGCGGCGTCATCGTTTTTGTAAAATCACGCCGCTCATGTATTGATTCAGATCGCGAAAATCCTTCACGCTCCAGGCGTGCGGCGCAATCTTGACGCCATTCTCTTTCAAGGTTTTCGGAATCAGGTCGCCATTCGGACGAAGGATGACCGACGAGACGATCACGCCCGGATAATCATTGAGCCGTTTCTTGAAAGCGGCGGTGGTCAGATCGGGGGTACGGGGGTTGCTTTTATTTGCCAGCGGCCCTGTCCCCTTGATCTCCGCTCCGTGGCACACGGCGCATCGCTGCATGTAGAGATTTTTTCCATTGACGTTCTCCGCGAAGGAGGACGATGTGTGAAGCAAAGATAAAAGGCCCAGCGTAGCGGTGAATACTAATTTCATTGTCATGTAGTTTGTTATGGATATCAACCGGAGCGGAATCTGGGCAAGCCAGCAAGGGCCGATGCGACACTCGATGCTCCAGACAATATTTTAACCGGGATTGCTCATTCGATAAGCGATGCGTGCAGCCGGGGAACGGCCTACAATAGCCAGGCTGGACACTGCGCTGCCGCCTGCTGACGGGCCGCGCGGCCTGTGTCGCCCCCCGTCGGCGCTACCGCCACAAGGAGTATTCGCATGAGCAAGCAAGCCACCATCGTCCTCGTCCACGGTTTCTGGGGCGGCGCCGCCCACTGGAGCCGCGTCATTGTCGAATTGCGGCGCCACGGCCACACGGCCATCCGTGCCGTCGAACTGCCGTTGACGTCGCTGGCCGACGACGCCGAGCGCACGCGCAAAATGGTGGCGCAAATCGATGGCCCGGTATTGCTGGTAGGACACTCCTACGGCGGCGCCGTCATCAGCGTGGCCGGCAATGCGCCGAATGTCGCGGGCCTCGTCTACATCGCCGCCTTCGCGCCCGACGCGGGCGAAAGCCCGGGCAGCATCACGCAGGAACACCCGCCCATCGGCGCGGCCAGCCTCGAGGGCGACAGCGACGGCTATCTGTGGGTCAAGCCCGAGCAGTACCATGACAGCTTTTGCCAGGACCTCGACGCGGAAGAAGGCGCCGTGCTGGGGGTGGTGCAGAAAGCGCCGCTGGCCAGCACCTTCGGCGACACCGTCAGCGACCCGGCCTGGAAGCACAAACCCAGCTGGTACCAGATTTCCAGCGCCGACTGCATGATTTCCCCCGTCAACCAGGAGCGCATGGCGGCGCGCCTGGGTGCCAGGAAGGTCATCACGCTCAACGCCAGCCACGCGTCGCTGGCTTCGCGCCCCGTGGAAGTGGCGGCGCTGATACTCGAAGCGGCAGGCGCGGTGGCGCAAGCATAAGCGGCCCAGGCAAAAAAAGCGCCTGAAAACAGGAACCGATGATGCACTTTAGCATCAGGCATGAAACAGGTGAGCCGGACAACAAACTCGAAAGCGCCCCGTTTGTTGCCACGCGCCATACCGTCACGTGCCTGTTAACGCTACATGCTCACTTCCCCACCGATGCAACCTGTTGCTGTGGCTTAGTGTCGCGCACGTAATGAACCCGAATCTCCACGCGACGGTTAGGAGCGTGGCAACGCTCAAGTTCGTACTGCGTCATGCCTGGCATTTCAACGCATTTAACCTTCGGCTCCCGGCGCCCCACTCCTTCCGACACAATTATCGCGGAAGGCACTTTAAGCAAAGGCTTCAGGACTTTAGCGACCTCTTCGGCTCGCAATTCGGAAAGATGCTGGTTATCAACGACCTTACCAGCAACTGATCGACTGAGAGGCCGGGCATCGCTATGGCCGCGCACGATGATGCGGCCAGGCGTGCCTGATGCCAGAATCGCATCTGCGACGGAATTCAGACTGGTTTCAGCCACAGAGGTTAATGTTTCATTACCTGTTTCGAATAACATGTCAGCAGATACGTCAAAACAGGGATCCATTTTAGGCTCAGTTTTAATAATACGCATCGAGGTAGCATCAAGCCGCAAGATCGCCTCCCTGAGTATTTTTGGATCGGCACTGAAATAACCTGGCTCTTTAGTTGCTCGCACGCTGAACGACACCATGGCAACATTGCCAATGCTGCTCCATAACACATCCGCATTGTGCACCAACAATCGCCCACCAGGAGTTCTACGACAATCCAACACTGGCCGGCCTATCACTTCAGCAATCCGCTCGATTTCACCCAGCTCAGTTTCTGAAACTTCAATACTGACGTTAGGATTACGCACACCCAGGCCTTCAAAAACCATATGCACCATCTTCATGGTTGGGCCAATGAGCAAGACAATCACTAAAGGCACCGTCGCGGCCGCAATGATCCGTCTCCACAGGGGAAAAGTTGACGCCCCGCCAGCTGCTGGCACGTGCCGGCCAACGGTCGCCAGCAAGATAGATATAAAGCCGGCAGTAAAGAACGTCAGCAATAACATGGCAACAGCGGCATCATCCTGAATATATGAAATATATATTGCAAAAAAACAAATAAATACTGATACCACGAGGTACTCGATACCATTGATCAAGGCGGGCAAAGTATACGGCACAACGGAGTATCCCGGCCGCAACCAGCGGATGAAATGCGCAATCCAGGAAAGAACCTTGATGAACCAAATGGATGACAACGCACCATAAAATAATAGCAAGCAGTACAGGATGCCAAATGTCAACGCAACAAAACCGAAAAATACGACTTCACCCGGGGTCATCCCAGTAGGAAAGAACTTAATACTAAATAAATATATCAATGTAATGCATGCACCCGCAGCAATTGCGAATTTATACAACAAATTAGTCATCCCATCACATACGCCAATTTTCTTGGCAAGTGATTCAGTGCTAATCCCTGATGTTGGTGTTGGTGTTGGTGTTGGTGTTGGTGTTGGTGTTGGTGTTGGTGTTGGTGTTG